>NZ_SPQL01000010.1 GCF_004570385.1 Blastococcus sp. CT_GayMR19
CTCGGCGCTCCTCTGCGAACGCCACCACGGCAAGGTCCACCACGGCTTCACCATCGTTCGAGATCCCGACGGCCGATGGCACACCTACCGCCCCGACGGCACCGAGATCGTCCTTTCCCCGCTGCTCGTCTGACCCCGGCCGGCAGCAGATCGGGCGCGGCCAGGACGCGGTCTCCGTCGGAAAGCGCGCGGTCTCAGTCGGGAAGGACGTCGTACTCCGAGGTGTCGTAGCGCGCCGACGTCACGACCGCGACCGGCTCGCTGAGCACGAGGGTCGCCTGGCTGTGCGCACCGCAGCCGTAGTCCACGGTGACGACGCGGCCGTCAGCCGGCGCGTAGGCGTTGCCGCAGGCGCCCAGCATCGAGCGGAGCGATCCGGCCAGCGGGAGGAAGAAGCCGCAGGTGACGCAGGGGCCCGGGGCGTGGCGGGCCATCGACGACGCGGGGCCGAACTCGCCGGCCGCCCAGCGGTCCACCGCCTCGCTCCGACCCTCGCATGACATCACGCGCTCGCGGCCCACCCCGACCTCGAAGGCGACGACGCTGCCCTCCGGGTCGTCGGCGGAGTCGTCGTCGGCCGCGTAGGACGGCACCAGCCGGGGGTCGTCCTCGGTGGAGGGCAGCACGTCGCCGACGGAGAGATCGCCGGGACGCAGCCGCTCGTGCCACGGCACCCACGCGGGAGCCAGGAGCGCCTGCTCGCCGGGCAGCAGCACGACCTCGTCGACGGTCACCGCGTCGTCGCCGGGGAAGCGGGCGAGGGTCACCGCCCAGTGCCACCCGACATAGCCGGGCAGCCGGCTGGCGAAGGTGTGCGTGAGGACCGACCCGAGGACGTCGGGCGCGACCTCGCCGGTCACCGGCGCCACCGGCTCCGGCGCCGCGCCCAGGTGGTCGCCCACCAGCGCCGGGTCGCCGGCGGTCTCGACGGCGGCGGCGCGGGCCAGCTCGACCGCCGCGGCCAGCGCATCGTCGGCTGCGGACGCGGACCGGGGACGTGCGGAGGGCTCGGTCACCCCGCCATTGTCCCTGACGCGTCCATCGGGGCGACGCCCCGCCCGCACAGAATCGTGCGGCACCATGGAGCCGTGTCCGCCTCCCGCCGTCCGCCCGGTGTGCGCCGGAGCCCGCGGGCGTCCGGCAGGCGCAGCGCCGCCGACCCGGACCGCGTCGACACGGCTCCCCTCGACGTCCCCCGTCCGGCCACCCGGCCGATGCCCTCCGCCACGGATTCCGCGACGAATTCCGAACCGGGGAACGCGGACACCGCTCCGCCGAGGCTGACCGTCACGCGGGTCGCCGTCGCCCGCTCCCGCGAGCTCACGGCGGCAGGGGTCCGGCGGGTGCGGGCGGCCAGCCGTGCCGACGGCGCCGGGGAGAGCGGGCTGACCCACCTGCTGTGGGTGAACGCGCTGCACATGGCGGGGGACGCGATGGTGGCCGTGTCCCTGGCCGGGACCCTCTTCTTCGCGGCGACGACCGATGCCCGGCGCAGCAATGTCGCCCTCTACCTGCTGGTGACGATGGCCCCGTTCGCGCTGCTGGCGCCGGTCATCGGCCCGGTCCTGGACCGGCTGCAGCGCGGCCGCCGCTGGGCCCTCGCGGGCAGCCTGTTCGGCCGGGCGGCGCTGGCACTGGTGATGGTCTCCCACTACTACGACGCATGGCTCTACCCGGCGGCGCTCGGCGTCCTGGTGCTGTCGAAGTCGCACAACGTGCTCCGCGCCGCCGCCGTCCCCCGGGTGTTGCCCACAGCCCTGTCCCTGACCTCGGCGAACGCCCGGCTGTCGGTGTTCGGCCTGGTGACGGCAGGGCTCGCCGGCGGCCTCGGCGCCGGGATCGCCGCCCTGCTGGGGTTCGACTGGAGCCTGGCGGCCACCGCCGCGGTCTTCGTCGCCGCCGGGGTGCTCGCTGTCCGGCTGCCCCGGCACGTCGACGTGCCCACCGGCGAACTGCCCGCCGACGTCCTGACCACCGCTGAGATCCCCGTGGTGAGCGGGCGCCGCCGGCAGGTCAGCCCCCGGGTGGTGCTGGCGCTGCGGGCCACGGCCGCGCTGCGCGGTCTCGGCGGCTTCCTCACGATCTTCACCGCCTTCCTCGTGCAGGCCACCTTCGCCGTCGGCTGGGACGCCACGCTCGCCCTCGGCGCCGTGGCCGCGGCGGCCGGGCTGGGCAGCTTCACCGGCACCGCCGCCGGGTCCCGCCCGCACAGCACGACGCCGGACCGGCTGGTGCTCGTCGCCGCGGGGGCCGCGGCCGCCGTCACGGTGCTGGCCGCGGTGTTCTACAGCTTCACGATGGCCGCCGTCGTCGCCTTCGTGGCCGCGGTGACCAATGCGCTCGGCAAGGTGTCGCTGGACGCCATCATCCAGCGCGAGGTGCCCGACAGCCTGCGCGCGTCGGCGTTCGCCCGCTCGGAGACGTGGTTGCAGATGGCCTGGGTGATCGGCGGGGCGCTCGGGATCGCGCTGCCGCCGACCGGCTGGCTCGGCTTCACCGTCGCGGCGGCTCTGCTGACCGTCGCCGTCGGGCTGGTGCTGTGGAGCATGCACCGCGGCCGCCCCCGGCCCGTCGTCCCGGCCGAGGCGCCGACCACCCCGGTCGGGCCGCAGTGGTCGTGAGACGAGCCGCCGCCGCGCTGACCCTCCTCGCCCTCGCCGGTTGCGGAGGCAGCGCGTCCGCCGCGCCGGGCGACGTGCGGGTCGAGGTCGGCGCGCAGGACGTCACGGCCCGCCCGGTGCAGTACTGCCAGGACGGCGAGCGGGTGCGCTACCGCAACGCCCCGCCGGTCATCGAGGTGTCGCCGGACGCCGTCATCACGCTGACGGTGCCCGAGGCGATCGCCGAACGGGGCTGGAGCGTGCAGGTCTTCGACGAGGGTCTCGAGGAGATCCTCGGCGAGGTCGACGTCCCGGCGGGCGAGGACCAGCTGACCGAGATCAACACCTCCGACGTCGTCCCGCCGGCGTTCTACCTCGTGATCGTCGAGGACAAGGGCGGCGACTGCGGTGAGTGGTCCGGCGCCTGGCCGGTCGGCTTCGTGCGGGCCGGTGGCGACCTGGGTGGGACGCCGTCCTCCGGCGCCCCACCCGCGGGTTAGCTCTCCAGGTCGGTCGCGACCGCGCGCAGCACCGAGGCCACCTTGCGCGACTCGGCCCGGTCGGGGTGCCGGCCGCGGCGCAGGCCCTCGCCGACGTCGTCCAGCAGCTTGATCAGGTCCTCGATGATCGGGACGAGATCGTCGGGCTTCTTCCGGCTCTGCTCCCTGACCGAGGCGGCCACCGAGGGCAACGGGTCCAGGATGCGGACCTGCAGCGCCTGGTCACCCCGCTTGCCCGCGACGATGCCGAACTCCACGCGCTGACCGGGCTTGAGCTCGGCGGTCCCGGCCGGGAGTGCGTCCTTGTGCACGAAGACGTCCGGGCCGTCCTCGCGCGCGAGGAAGCCGAAACCCTTCTCCGGGTTGAACCACTTGACCTTGCCGGTGGGCACGTTGGATCCCTCTTGCTCGCTGCCGGGTCCGGCACGGGGCCGGGAGGACGACGGCGGCCCGGGGGCCGCCCTGCCGACAGGTTAGCGGCCGGACCCTCCAGCCGGACCTGCTATTCCGTCCGAGCCGTCCGCGTGCTCACGCTGCGCTCTCGCGGGGAACCACTCCGAGCCGGTCCAGCAGTTCGAGGAACACCACGGCGAAGTCGTTGTCCGCGACCGCCGTCTCGACCTCCGACCAGTCGACCTGCTCCCGCAGCGCCCGCGCGACGGGGAGCATCCGGGAGAAGTCGCAGTAGTGCTCGTCCAGGGCCATCAGCTTGGTGACGACGATGTCGGTCGCCAGCAGGACCGGCATGTGCACCGACAGGACCGGCAGGTTCTCCGCCCGGTCGATGAGGACCGTCTCCACCGGATGGCCGCAGGTGCGCCACAGGACGTCGACGAAGGAGTTGCCGCTGACGACCTTGGTCAGCCAGTCCTCGGGCGGGTCCTGCACCTCGAGCCCCGCATCGGCCAGTACCTTCGCTGCCCGCTCCGACTCGGCCTCCGGCACCAGGAAGTCGGCATCGTGGTCCGGCTCGGGCGCACCGCGGACCCACGCCGCGTAGCCGCCGCACAGGGCGAAGGGCACGTCACCCTCCTTGAGCGCGACGGCCGTGCGCTTCAGGAGGTCACGGATCTCGTCGCGATCGGATGGCTGCACGCCGCTCCTGCTACCCGCGCCGACCACAGGCACGCACGCGGGCGGTAGAACAGCCCCGGTCGGGGCACAGCGGCACCGTGCGCATCGCGACCTTCAACCTCCTCCACGGCCGCTCCCTCGACGACGGACGCGTCGACGTCGACCGGCTCGCCTCGGCCGTGAAGAGCCTCGACGCCGACGTGCTCGGGCTGCAGGAGGTGGACCGGGACCAGCCGCGGTCGATGGGTGCCGACCTCACGGCGGTGGCCGCGGAGGCGATGGGGGCCCCGGAGCACCAGTTCGTCGCCGCTCTGCACGGCACACCCGGCGGCACCTGGATGGCCGCGACCGGCGAGGAGCAGCCCGGGTCGGCCACCTACGGCATCGCCCTGCTCTCCCGCTACCCGGTGGTCTCCTGGCGGGTGGTCCGCCTGCCCGCGCTGCGGACCAGCGTGCCGTTGTGGTCCACCGTGACCCGCCGCCCCTTCCTGGCCCGCGACGAGCCGCGGGTGGCGGTGGCGGCGGTGCTCGAGGGGCCGTTCGGTCAGTTCACGGTGTGCAACACGCACCTGTCGTTCATCCCGGGGTGGAACGGCATGCAGCTGCGCCGGCTGATGCGCTCCCTCGTCGGCACCCGCGAGCCGCTCGTGGTGATGGGCGACCTGAACATGGAGCGCCGGCAGGCCGCCCGGCTCAGCGGCCTGCGCCCGATCGCGACGGCCAACACGTTCCCGGTGGAGCGGCCGCGACGGCAGCTCGACCACGTGCTGGTGCGGGGGAACCTGCGCGCCACCGGACCCGGTGAGGCGGTGCGGCTGCCGCTCTCGGACCACCGCGCACTCGTCGTCCCCTGCGCTCCGGTCTGAGCCGGGTGCGACTCGCGTCCCCGGCCGGGCTGCGCCACGATGCCCGTTATGGCCAGTAACGGTTTCGCCCGCGCCTTCGAGCTCGTCGCCACGATCGTCCGGGTGGTCTGCTCGGTGATCGCCGCCCTGATCGTGGCGCACGCGGTCTTCGTGCTGTTCGAGGCGAACCCCGCGAACCCCCTGGTCACCTTCACCGCCGGCTGGCGGGACACCTTCGGCTGGTTCACCAGGGACCTGTTCACCCCGTCGGACCCCAAGATCGCCGAGACGATCAACGACGGGCTGGCCGCGTTGATCTGGGTCGTCGTCGGCAGCCTCGTCTCGAAGCTGGTCGTGCGGCTCGCCCCGGCCTCGAAGGTCAAGGCCGACACGTAGCCCCGGCCGGACGGCTCAGGCGTTCTTGACGGCGGCCGCGGACTGCAGGCCCAGCTCCTCGACCGAGACCTGCCGCATCTCGACCTTGCGGATCTTCCCGGTCACCGTCATCGGGAACTCCTCGACGATCTTGACGTAGCGGGGCACCTTGTAGTGCGCCAGCTTCCCGGCGCAGAACTCCCGCAGGCTCTCCGCGGTGAGCGGCTCGGCGCCCTTCCGCAGCCGCACCCACGCCATCAGCTCCTCGCCGTAGCGCTCGTCGGGGACGCCGATCACCTGCGCGTCGACGACGTCGGGGTGGGTGTAGAGGAACTCCTCGATCTCCCGCGGGTACACGTTCTCCCCGCCGCGGATGACCATGTCCTTGATCCGGCCGACGATGTTCAGGTAGCCCTCGGCGTCCATGACGGCCAGGTCGCCGGTGTGCATCCAGCGGGCGCGGTCGATGACCTCCGCGGTCTTCTCCGGCTCGTTCCAGTAGCCGAGCATCACCGAGTAGCCGCGGGTGCAGAACTCCCCCGGCTCACCGCGGGGGACGGTCAGCCCGGTGGCCGGGTCGACGACCTTGACCTCCAGGTGCGGGTGCACCCGCCCGACGGTCGACGTCCGCCGGTCGAGGTCGTCGTCCGCCCCGGTCTGCGTGGACACCGGTGAGGTCTCGGTCATGCCGTAGCAGATGGTCACCTCGGCCATGCCCATCTCGTTCACGACCCGCTTCATCACCTCCACCGGGCACGGCGAACCGGCCATGATCCCGGTGCGCAGGGTGGAGAGGTCGTAGTCGGCGAAGTCCGGCAGGCCGAGCTCGGCGATGAACATGGTGGGGACGCCGTACAGCGACGTGCACTTCTCGTCCTGCACGGCCTTCAGCGTCAGCGCGGGGTCGAAGCCCGGCGCCGGGATGACCATCGTCGCGCCGTGCGAGGTGGCCGCGAGGTTGCCCATGCCCATGCCGAAGCAGTGGTAGTAGGGCACCGGGATGCAGATCCGGTCGGCCTCGGTGTAGCCGCAGCCCTCGCCCACGAAGAACCCGTTGTTGAGCAGGTTGTGGTGGGTGAGGGTGGCGCCCTTAGGGAAGCCCGTGGTTCCCGACGTGTACTGGATGTTGATGGGATCGTCGGCGGAGAGCTCGGTCTTCCGCTGCGCCAGCTTCTGCCGGTCGCCGGCCCGGCCGGTGGCCAGTAGGTCGTTCCAGGCGTCGTCGCCGAGGAAGAGCACCTCGCGGAGGTCGGGGCAGTCGCCGCGCACCTCGGCCACCATGGCGCGGTAGTCGCTGGTCTTGAACTGCGGCGCCGACACGAGCACCGAGATGCCGGCCTGCTTGAGGACGTAGCCGAGCTCGTGGGTGCGGTACGCCGGGTTGATGTTCACCAGGATCGCGCCGAGCTTCGCCGTCCCGTACTGCACGAACGCCCACTCGGCGCAGTTCGGCGCCCAGATGCCGACCCGGTCGCCCTTGCGCACCCCGAGCGCGTCCAGTCCGAGGGCGCAGGCGTCCACCTCGGCGACGAACTCGGGATAGCTGAACCGGCGGCCCGAGGCGCACTCCACGAGCGCCTCGTGGTCGCCCACCCGCGCCGCCGTCCGATCCAGGTTCGCCCCGATCGTGTCGCCCAGCAGGGGCACCGTGGAGGTGCCGCTGCTGTAGGACGGCAGCGCGGGCGCAGTGTTCATAGCTCGGCTCCGCCCTCGTTCCGCTCCTCGGTCGCTGGCGCTCCCTGCGATGCTCGCTCAGGCGTCGCCTGCGCGGTCATCGGCCTTCCACCACCTGGACACCGGCCCGGTTGGGCTTGTCGGTCGGGTGCGCGTAGCGGATCCGCTCGACCGGCAGCGGGAAGCTGTGGTCCTCGCCGAAGGGCGAGAGCGAGCCGGCCGCCGGGCTGGTGAACTCGGTCAGCGGCGGGCCGCCCGTGTCGGACTGCCCCCAGGTGGGCTCCACCAGGTGCGCGTTCTTCGTCTTGCGCTTGGCCATGTCGCCTCCGTGTCCAGGTGCACCGTCTGCGTGCACGTCGGGGTCATCTTCGCGTGGTCCTACCCCGCGCGCACGCACTCTCCCCCTCGCGGGTCCGGACGGGTCGTCCGGGATCCCCGGCCGGGCCCGCCGACGGCGTCCGGCCGGCCGGGCGGCAGCACCCGTTGCGGCGACGACGTAGCGTGGACCGGATGCCCACCGACCCTCCTGCGACGCTCGCCGCCTGGCTGCGCACCCGCAGCGACGAGCAGTTGAGCGCCCTGCTGGCGGCCCGGCCCGACGTCGCCCGCCCGGCGCCGTCCGACGTCGTGGCGCTGGCCAGCCGCCTCGCCGTCCCGGTGTCGGTCGACCGGGCGCTCGACGAGCTCGACGCCGCGACGCTGCAGGTGCTGGACGTCGTGCTCCTGGCCCCGACCGACGGCGTGGCCCCCGACGCGATCGCCGCCGCACTGCCCGATGTGCCGGTCGAGGTCCTGACGGCCGGCCTGGAGCGGCTCACCACCCGCGCGCTGCTGTGGGGCGACGACGTGCTCCGCGCCCCCGACCCCGTGCGCCGCGCCGTCCGCCATCCCGCCGGGCTGGGCCGCCGGGCGTCCGAGCTGCGGCTCGCGTTGCCCGGCGACCTGGAGGCCACCCTGGCCGAGCTCGACGCCGAGGAGCGGGGGGTGCTCGAGCGGCTGGCCGGTGAGCGGCCGGTCGGCCACCTGCCCGACATCCCCTCCGACGGCGGCCGCACGCCGGCGCGGCGGCTCCTGACGGCCGGTCTGCTCGCCCGCATCGACGCCCTGAACGTCGAGCTACCCCGCGAGATCGGGCTCCACCTGCGCGGCGACGCCCCCTTCGGCCCGCCCCGGCTGCGGCCCGAGCCGGCCGTCACCGCGCACGAGCAGGGATCGGTCGACCGGCGGGCGGCCGGCGCGGCCCTGGAGAGCGTGGGCAAGGTCGGTGAGCTGCTCGGCATCCTCGAGGAGGAGCCGGCCGGGTTGCTGCGCAGCGGCGGCGTCGGTGTGCGCGACCAGAAGCGGCTGGCCCGCGAGCTGCACGTGGGCGAGCCGGACGCCGCCTGGCTGCTCGAGCTCGCCTACACCGCCGGGCTGCTCGACGTCGGCGGCCCGCATCGCGACGAGTGGCTGCCCACCCGCGGCTACGACATCTGGCGCGAGCAGGACCTCGCCGACCGCTGGGCGACCCTGGCCGCGGGCTGGCTGACCGGCGTCCGGCTGCCCTCCCTGGTGGGCCAGCGCGACGTCGCCGGCAAGGCGGTCAACCCGCTCTCCCCCGACCTCGTGCGCCACACCGCGCCGGCGATCCGCCGCTCGGCGCTCGCCGTGCTGGCCGAGTACCCGCCCGGCTCCGGTCTCGCCCCCGACGACCTGGTGTCGCTGCTGCGCTGGCGCACCCCGCGGCGCGCCGACCGCCTCGCGCCCGTGCCGGCCATGCTCGCCGAGGCCGCCCGCCTCGGCGTCGTGGTCGGTGGCGTGCTGTCGACGGCGGGCCGCGGGCTGCTGGCCCACGGGGAGGACGGCGCGGCGATGAGCATCCGTGGACTGCTGCCGGCGCCGGTCGACCACGTCCTCGCCCAGCCCGACCTCTCCCTGATCGCCCCCGGCCCGCTGGTGTCCGAGCTCGCCGACACCCTCGCCGTGGTGGCCGACGTCGAGTCCTCCGGCGGGGCGACGGTCTTCCGGGTGTCGGAGGCCTCCGTCCGCCGCGCCCTGGACCACGGGTGGTCGGCCTCCGACCTGCACGACTTCTTCACCCGCGTCTCCCGCACCCCGGTCCCCCAGGCGCTGGACTACCTGGTCGACGACGTCGCCCGCCAGCACGGCCGGCTGCGGGTCGGCTCCATCGAGTCCTATGTCCGCTCCGACGACCACGGGCTGCTGTCCCAGGTGCTCAACGACCGGCGCGCCGCGTCGGCCGAGCTGCGCCGCCTCGCGCCGGGGGTGCTCGTGAGCGGGCTCGGTGCCGACGAGGTGCTCACGGTGCTCCGCGACGCCGGCTACGCCCCCGCCGGGGAGAACCCGGGCGGCGCCGTCCTCACCCGGCCCGCCGCGCGTCCCCGGGCCGCGGGACGGCGGCCCGGCAGCGACCCCTCGCCCGCCGCCCGGCCGCTCACCGCACCCGAGCTCGCGGCCACCGTCCGCGAGATGCGGGCCGGCGACGCCGCGCTGTCCGCCCGGCGCGGCACGGCGGTGCGCTCGGTGCCCGGGGTGACGACGGCGAGCACGCTGGAGCTGCTGTCCCGGGCCATCGGCGCCGGCCTGCCGGTGTGGCTCGGCTACGTCGACGCCCAGGGCAGCGGCAGCCAGCGCGTGGTACAGCCGGTGTCCCTGGTCGGCGGCTTCCTCTCCGGCTACGACGAACGGCGCGGCGAGAACGCCACGTTCGCCGTGCACCGGATCACCTCGGTCGCCCTGGTCGAGCAGGGCGCCGAGGATGCGGGCCGGACCGCCTGACCGCGGTAAATCTCCTGCAGAGCAGGCCGTGACCGGCCTAGGTTGACGAGTGCAACCGTTCTTCCGGTCGTGTCCGCGCGCTCCCCCGTCCGGGCGCCTCCGGCTGGCCGAGCGGAGGCCGGACAGCGATGACCGAGCGAGGAACCGTGGCCGCCCGACTGGCGGGGGCGGTGAGCACGGTGCTGGGCGCCCCGGAGTCCCCGTGGCGGCTCCGCGCCTGGGACGGATCCGAGGCGGGTCCGGCCGACGCACCGCTCCTGGTCGTCCGGTCGCCCCAGGCCGTGCGCCGGCTGGTGTGGGCTCCCGGCGAGCTGGGACTGGTCCGCGCGTACGTGGCCGGCGAGATCGATCTGGAGGGCGACGTCTTCGCGACACTGGAGGCGCTGACCTCGAGCGGCCGGCTGTCCTCGCAGGCCGCCTTCCCGCGGCCGAGCGCCCGGGACTGGCTGGAGCTGGGGCGCACCGCGGCGGCGCTGCACGCGGTGGGGGTGCCGCCCGCCCCGCCTCCCGAGGAGTTCCCGCGGCCGCGCCGCATCCGCCACCACCGTCCCGACCTCGACGCCGCGGCGATCGCCCACCACTACGACGTGGGCAACGACTTCTACGCCCTGGTCCTGGGCCCGACGCTGGTGTACTCGTGCGCCGTCTGGCGCGACGAGGGCACCGGGCTGGACACCGCGCAGGTCGCCAAGCTCGATCTGGTCTGCCGGAAGCTGGGGCTCGCACCCGGGATGCGGCTGCTCGACGTGGGCTGCGGCTGGGGCAGCCTGGCTCTGCACGCCGCGCGGGCGTACGGCGCCGACGTCGTCGGCATCACGCTGTCGGCCGAGCAGGCCGAGCTGGCCCGGCAGCGGACCGAGCAGGCCGGTCTGGCCGGCCGGATCACCATCCGGATCCAGGACTACCGGGAGGTGGACGACGGCCCCTACGACGCGATCAGCTCGATCGGGATGGCCGAGCACGTCGGCCGCGTGGCCATGGGCGACTACGTCTGCGCGCTGCACGATCTGCTCGCGCCGGGCGGACGGCTGCTCCATCACGCCATCGCCTGGGCCGCCGGGCCGTCGACGTGGGACGACGACAGCTTCATCTCCCGCTACGTCTTCCCCGGCGGGGAGCTCATCAGCCTCGGCGACACGGTCGATGCGCTCGAGACGCGCTTCGAGATCCTGGACGTCGAGGCGCTGCGCCGGCACTACACGCTGACCCTGCGCGCCTGGGTCGACCGCCTGGAGCAGCAGTGGGACACGGCGGTCGAGCTGGCGGGCGAGGGGCGGGCGCGGGTCTGGCGGCTCTACATGGCCGCGTGCGCTCTGTCGTTCGACGCGGGCAAGCTCGGGGTGAACCAGGTGCTGGCCCAGCGACCCGGCGGCGAGCCCCCGCCGCTGCGCCGCGACACCTGGGTCTGAATCCCTCGTCCTCGGCGGGAAGCCCGGGTCCGCTTCCGCGGTTACGGTGAGAGGTCCCCCGGACCCCGTTCCCGGCCTCCGCGGCCGCCCCCCGTAACGACGTGAGGAACTTCTTGAGCGACGGCCCGCTGATCGTCCAGTCGGACAAGACCCTGCTGCTCGAGGTCGACCACCCGTTGGCGAAGGAGTGCCGCGCGGCGATCGCGCCGTTCGCCGAGCTGGAGCGCTCCCCCGAGCACGTGCACACCTACCGGGTGACGCCGCTCGCGCTGTGGAACGCCCGCGCCGCCGGCCACGACGCCGAGCAGGTCGTCGACGCGCTCGTGCGCTTCTCCCGCTACCCGGTGCCGCACGCGCTGCTGGTCGACGTCGCCGACACGATGGACCGGTTCGGCCGGCTCACCCTGGCGCAGAACCCGGTGCACGGCCTGGTGCTCACGTCGTCGGACCGCGCGGTGCTCGAGGAGGTCGTGCGCTCGAAGCGGGTCGCGCCGATGCTCGGCGCCCGGATCGACGCGGATTCCGTCGTCGTCCACGCGTCCGAGCGCGGCCGGCTCAAGCAGGCGCTGCTGAAGATCGGCTGGCCCGCCGAGGACCTGGCCGGCTACGTCGACGGCGCCGCCCACCCGATCGAGCTGGACCAGTCGAACTGGCACCTGCGGGACTACCAGCAGCAGGCCGTGGACGGCTTCTGGGCCGGCGGCTCGGGCGTCGTCGTCCTGCCGTGCGGCGCCGGGAAGACGCTCGTCGGCGCGGCCGCGATGGCCGAGGCGAAGGCCACCACGCTGATCCTGGTGACCAACACCGTGGCCGGGCGCCAGTGGAAGCGGGAGCTGATCGCCCGCACCTCGCTCACCGAGGAGGAGATCGGCGAGTACTCCGGTGAGCGCAAGGAGATCCGCCCCGTCACCATCGCGACCTACCAGGTCATCACCACCCGCCGGAAGGGCGAGTACCGGCACCTCGACCTCTTCGACGCCCAGGACTGGGGCCTGATCGTCTACGACGAGGTGCACCTGCTGCCGGCGCCGATCTTCCGGCTGACGGCCGACCTGCAGTCCCGCCGCCGGCTCGGCCTGACCGCCACGCTGGTGCGCGAGGACGGCCGCGAGGACGACGTCTTCTCCCTCATCGGCCCGAAGCGGTACGACGCCCCGTGGCGCGACATCGAGGCGCAGGGCTACATCGCGCCGGCCGAGTGCATCGAGGTGCGCGTCTCCCTGGACGACGAGGAGCGGATGACCTACGCCGTCGCCGAGCCCGAGGAGCGCTACCGGATCGCGGCGACCGCCGCCTCGAAGCTGCCGGTGATCCGCCGGGTGCTGGAGCGGCACCCCGACGAGCCGTCGCTGGTGATCGGCGCCTACCTCGACCAGCTCGACGAGCTCGGCCGCGCGCTGGACGCCCCGGTGATCCAGGGCTCCACGACCAACCGCGAGCGGGAGAAGCTGTTCGACGCGTTCCGCGCCGGGGAGATCCGGACGCTGGTCGTCTCCAAGGTCGCCAACTTCTCGATCGACCTGCCGGAGGCCGCGGTCGCCGTCCAGGTGTCGGGCACCTTCGGCTCGCGGCAGGAGGAGGCCCAGCGCCTCGGCCGGGTGCTGCGGCCCAAGGCCGACGGCCGGCAGGCGCACTTCTACACCGTGGTCAGCCGCGACACCCTCGACAGCGAGTACGCCGCCCATCGGCAGCGGTTCCTCGCCGAGCAGGGCTACGCGTACACGATCGTCGACGCCGCCGACCTGGCCGGGCCGGGCGAGGTCAACGGCCCCGACTGGGTGGACGAGCCGGCGGACTGAACTCTCACCGTCCCGGAAGTGCCCGCTCCGCCGTCCAGGCGGCGATCTCGGCGCGCGACCGGAACCCGAGCCGCGTGAGGATCTGCTCGACGTGGGACTCCGCGGTGCGGGGCGAGATGACCAGGCGGTCGGCGATCTCGCGGTCGGTCAACCCCCGCGCCACGAGGGCGGCCACCTCCCGCTGACGCGGGGTCAGCGCGCCGGCCTTGTCTGTGTGCCGCGGCACGGGCACCGGCGCGCGCTCGTCGAGCGCGAGGGCCACCGTGGCGGTCCGGCCCATGGCCTCCCCCTCGGCCCGGAGCGCGGCGGCCCTGCGTTCCCCGAGCGCCGCACGGACGGCGCCGGTGCACGCGTCGCGCCGTCCGCCCATCGGGGCGGGCAGCCGGGCCGGGATGGACCGCCACACCGCATCGGCCGCGCCGGTCAGCCGCGCGGCCCGCTCCTCGTTCGCCTCGGCCGCGGCCGCCCAGGCCAGCGCCTCGAGGCAGAGCGCGGTGCCACTGGGGTCGTCCACCTCCCGCATCAGCCGAAGCGCGGCCTGCTCGTGGCGGGTCGCCCCGACGAGGTCCCCGGCGGTCAGTCGCACGAGGCCCAGACCCCAGAGCGCGTGGGACCGCGTCCACGGGTCCCCGTTCCGGCCCAGGGCGAGACTCCGGTCGAACGCCTCGCCGGCCTCCGCCAGGTCCCCCGCGAGCAGCGCGACGACGCCGACGTCGGCCCAGCAGAACGCCCGGTAGCGCGGGTCGGTCCGCTCGTAGCGGGCCGCCGCCGCACGGAGCAGCCGGTCGGCGGTGGCCAGGTCGCCCCGGAACAGGGCGGCCTGACCGAGGTACTGGGTGGCCAGGGCGCCGACGAGGGCAGGGCCGGTCCGCGACGCCAGCTCCCTTGCCTGCTCCAGCAGCGGCACCGCGGACTCCGGGTCGGTGGCCGCGAGCGCCAGGTAGCCGGCAGCCAGCAGGCCTCGGGACCGCGCCTCCCCGGCCGCCGGACAGGCGGCGAGCAGCGCGTCCACGCGCCGACGGCCCTCACCGAGATGTCCTCGAGCCGCCCAGTACAACCAGAGATCGGCCGCGATCCGCAGGCCCCGCTCCTCCTCACCGGGAGTCGCCGCGCTGAACCGGAGCGTCTCGGTGAGCTCGGCGTGGACCGCCTCGAGTCCGTCGAGCGCCCGCACCTGCTCCGGGCCGACGTAGTCCGTCGCCGCCCACGTGACCACCCGGGCACACCAGTCCCGGTGCCGCCGTCGCAGCGCGCGCTCCTCCCCGGCAGCGGCCAGCAGTTCCCTGCCGTACGCCCGCACCGACTCGAGCATCCGGAAGCACCGCCGGCCGCGGATCTGGGTCCGCTCCAGGAGCGAGGCGTCGGCGAGGCGCCCGAGCGCCCCGACCACGGCGGCCCGCGGCAGGATCCCGTCACTGCAGACCGCCTCGGCCGCGCTCAGGTCGAACTCGGCGGCGAACACCGCGACCCGGCGCCAGAGCACCCGATCGGCATCGGACAGCAGGTCGGCGCTCCACTGCATCGTGGCGCGCAACGTCCGGTGCCGTTCGGCTCCGGCCGCCCCGGACCGGGCCAGCAGCGCGAAGCGGTCGTCCAGCCGCTGGACCAGCTCCTCCGGGCCGAGCGTGCGCAGCCGGACGGCGGCCAGCTCGATGGCGAGCGGCAGCCCGTCCAGCCGCCGGCAGACGTCGGCGAGCACGGGCGCGTCGGCCGCCGTCAGGCCAGACCGGGCGCCGCGGCCGTGGCCCGCTCGATCAGCAGCCGCACGGCGTCGTCCGCCGCGCCCGACGCGCTCGCGCCGCCCGGTACGGGCAGCGGCGGCACCCGGAGCAACGCCTCGCCCTCGACGTCGAGCGGTGACCGGCTGGTCGCGAGGACGCGGAGCCCCGGGCAGCCGGTCATGAGGGTGTCGACGAGGACCGCCGCCGCGTCGCGCACGTGCTCGCAGTTGTCGAGGACGAGCAGGACCTGCTGTTCGGCGATGACGTCGACCAGCCGGGCCGGCAGCCACTGGCCGGATCGGTCGCGCACGCCGAACGCGGTGGCGACCTGGCCGGCCACCGAGGCGGGATCGGGCACCGCCGCGAGGTCCGCGAACGGAACACCTGCGGGGAAGGATCGGCGGAGGTCGGCGGCCGCCCGGACGGCCAACCGCGTCTTGCCCACGCCTCCGGGGCCGACGAGCGTGACCAGGCGGGAGCCGGAGAGCAGTCGCCGCACGTCCGCCAGCTCGGCGCGACGCCCGATGAAGGAGCTGCGCTCCGCAGGCAGTCGTGACCCCACGGGACCCGCTCTCGCCATGGGGCCTGACGGTAGCGACTCCGTACGTTCCCGGGCCGGGATCCGTACCCGTATCCGGGATCTCCCCGATGCCCGGAGGCCGCCGCGGCAACACGGTGACCCGGTGACCCCGCACGAGCAATCAGGCCGGGACGACGGCGTCGGACGGGCGGTCTTCCTCGTCGAGATCCTCGCCTGCCCACCGGGAGCGGGGCACGCGGAGGACATGCACGCCGCCCTGCAGCACGCCGTCTCGCGGCTCCAGGCGGGCGGCACGCCGATCCGCTGGTGCGGCGCCTGGCTGGTCCCGGCAGAGCAGCGCTGCCTGTGCTTCATCGAGGCGTCGGCGCAGTCCGCCGTCGCCCTCGCCCGCGACACCGCGGCCCTCGCCGGTGCCGGCGTCCATCCGGTCCGCCCGCTCCCGGCCCGTGCCGTCCCGTCCCCTCCCCTGCGCATCGGAGGCAGGTCCTGACATGTCCGCGGTCGACGACTTCCAGAACACCGGCGGCGGTCCGGCCGGCACCGCCGGGCGGCCGGACGGTCCGCGTCGCCGCCCCGCGCGGGGTTTCCGCGCCTTCGCCGCCCGGCGGCCCGTGACGGCATTCCTGGTCGTGGCGCTGCCCCTCGGCTGGGCCCTGCTCGCGGTGCCCGCCCTGACGTTCCACGGCGTGCTCCCCGGCGGCGAGATCCCGTCCGAGCCGTTCGCGCTGGCGCTCACCCTGCTGGTCATGCTCCCGACCGCCCTCTGGGTCGTCTCCGTCACCGACGGCCGGGCCGGGGTCCGCGCGCTGCTCGCCCGGGCCGTCCGGTGGCGCTTCGGCCTCGGCTGGTGGGCCGTCGTCGTCCTGGGCATGCCGGTGACCAGCGTGGCGGTGGGCGCCGGGCTGGGCCGCTTCGTCGGCACCGGAGACCTCGCCGGCGCCCTCGTCGACGCGCTCGTCTTCGTGCTCGTCGCCGTGGTCGTGATCAACCTCTGGGAGGAGACGGTGTGGGCCGGCTTCGTCCAGACGCGGCTGGAACCGCGCTACGGCCTGCTCCCCGCCGCCCTGCTGACCGCGCTCGGGTTCGCCGCCATCCACCTGCCGATGCTGTTCGCAACCGACCTCACGGCGTCCTCCGTGCTGGTCGGGATCGGTGTGCTGCTGATCGCCGCCGTCGTCCTCCGCCTCCTGATCGGGATGGTGCTCGGCGCGACGGCCGGCAGCGTGCTCGCCGTCGCCGTCCTGCACGCCACCTGGAACGCGAGCCAGAGCGAGGGCCAGCTGGTCGACACGCTGCTCTCCGGCGGTCAGCCGGTGCTCGAGGCAGTTCTCGCGGTCACGCTGCTCGCGGTGGCCGCCGCGCTCGTCCTCCGGCCGAGGCCGGGCCCCGTCGGACCGCACGGCGAGGAGTCGGACACCCACCACGGGCGGGCCTCGGCGACGAGCTGACCCGCCGGATCGGGAGCAGTGGACCGGTCCGTCGTGGGCAGCGGGACGGTTGGGACCGACGGGGCGTGACGTGCCGGTCCGGCACGACATGAGGATTGCCACACCCTGCCGCCGCACCGCGCATCCGCCCTGCTCAGCGGCCCGGACCGGCGCCCCATACGTTGCCGGCGGGGAGGCGCGCGGCAGGTCCCCGGTTGGGCGTGTTGCTCTCGCGCCGACCACTATGGACCCCGATATGGGGAGCGCAGCACGAGCGGAGGCCTTGAGCCCGCAGACGACGAGCCGACCGCTCCGAGCGTGGCAGCAGGCTGCGCTCGCCAGGTACGAGGAGCAGTCCCCCAAGGACTTCCTGGTCACCGCTACGCCGGGCGCCGGCAAGACCACCTTCGCCCTGACGCTGGCCGCGCGGCTGCTCGCGCGGCGCGAGGTCGCCCGCGTCGTCGTCGTCTGCCCGACCGATCACCTGCGCCTGCAGTGGGCCGACGCGGCCGACGCCATGGGCATCGTGCTGGACCCGGGCCTGACGAACGCCGTCGGCCCGGTCCGCGCCGGCACCCAGGGCTACGTCACCACCTACGCCCAGGTCGCGGGCAAGCCGATGCTGCACGCCGCCCGCGCGAGCGCCGTCAAGACCCTGGTCATCCTGGACGAGGTGCACCACGCCGGCGACGGTCTCTCCTGGGGCGAGGCGGTCGAGGAGGCCTTCGGGTTCAGCGCCCGCCGGCTCTGCCTCACCGGGACGCCGTTCCGCACGAAGGCCGACGAGCGCATCCCCTTCGTCCGGTACGAGGAGGACAGCTTCGAGGGCGACGACGGCGAGGGCGGCATCGGCCTGGTCAGCCGCGCCGACTACACCTACGGGTACAAGGAGGCGCTGGCCGACTCCGTCGTCCGGCCGGTCGTCTTCGCCGCCTACACCGGGACGTCGCGCTGGCGGAACTCCGCCGGCGAGGTCGTCGCCGCCTCGCTGTCGGACGCCGGCACCAAGTCGGTGGAGATGCAGGCCTGGCGCACGGCCCTGGACCCCAAGGGCCAGTGGGTGCCACACGTCATCGCCGCGATGGACGACCGGATCACGCACCTCCGCGAGGAGGGCGGCATGCCGGACGCCGCCGGGCTGATCCTCGCGAGCGACCAGGACGACGCCCGCGCCTACGCCAAGATCGTCCGCCGGGTGACCGGCAAGGCCGCCGAGCTGATCCTCTCCGACGACCCGAAGGCCTCCAAGAAGATCGAGCGCTTCGCCACCGGGTCGGCCCGGATCGCCGTCTGCGTGCGGATGATCTCCGAGGGCGTCGACGTCCCGCGGGCCGCCGTCCTCGCCTGGATGACCTCCTACCGGACGCCGCTGTTCTTCGCCCAGGCCGTCGGGCGCGTGGTCCGTGCCCGCGGTTCGCACGAGTCGGCGACGGTGTTCCTGCCCGCCGTCCGACCGCTGCTGTCGCTGGCCGCCTCCATGGAGGAGCAGCGCAACCACGTCATGCCGCCGCCAAAGACCGAGACCGGTGAGGAGCTCGACCTCGAGCCGCTCCCGCAGAAGGAGAAGGACCCGGACGCGCTGCAGCAGTGGGAGGCGCTGGAGGCCGACGCCCGGTTCGCCCACGTGCTGCACAGCGGCACGGCGCACACCGGCGAGGGCTCGGGACCGACGGTGGTCGTGGATGCCGAGGACGAGGACTTCCTCGGCATCCCGGGCCTGCTGACCCCCGCGCAGACTGCGGAGCTGCTGTCCAAGCGGGACGACGAGCTGCGGCTGCGCATCGCCGCCAGCCACCGGAACGACGGCGACGACTTCATGGTCGTCGAGGACCACCCCGACGAGGACGACGCCGGCCGGTCGTGGCGCGACGCCGCCGAGCTTCGCCGGGAGATCAACCGGCTGGTCAACCGGGTTGCGGCTCGAAGCTCACAGCCTCAGGCCGTCATCCACACCCAGCTGCGTCAGTCGGTGCCCGGCCCGCCGTCGGCGTCCGCCTCGGTCGACGTCCTCCGTGCCCGCCGCGAGCGCCTCCGCACCATGCTCTGACATCGTCGTCCTGCCGGACGACACCGCGGCCAGGAGCCGTTCCCGCCATTCGTTGAGCCCATTCATCGCGCCTGCGCGGAGCCCTCCGGGCCCCACTCGGCGCGATCCTGCAGAGGTCAGGGCAGGAGGCCGCGCTGGCTTGCGATCGCGACCGCTTCGGTGCGGCCGTTCGCGCCGAGCTTGGCGAGGATGTTGCTCACGTGCACGCTGGCGGTCTTCTCGCTGATGTAGAGCGCCGCGCCGACCTGGCGGTTGGTCCGCCCCTGGGCGAGCAGCGCCAGCACCTCGGCCTCGCGCGGGGTCAGCACCGCCGTCGGATCGGGTCCGCGCCGGACCCCGGGCAGGTCGGCGTCGAGCCGTCCCCGCCGCACCAGCGCTTCGACCGCCGTCCGCAGCGGCGCCGCCCCCAGCCGGACGGCCACCTCGTGCGCCGCACCCGCCTGCTCTGCGGCCCCGGCCCGGTCGCCGGCAGCGAGCAGCGCCTCGGCCAGCCGCCACCGGGAGCGCGCCTGCTCGTAGACGTGCCCGAAGCCGAACCCGTCGACCGCCGCCTGCCAGAGCTCGGGCGCCGCCCTGCCCTCGAGCCGGGCCGCCTCGGCCTCGACGCGGGCCAGCCAGGCCTTGGCCTCGATGCCCATCTCACCGACGGCCGCGGTGAAGACGTCGACCGCTGATCGGGCGGCGCCGACGAGGGAACCGCCGCGGCCCGCCCAGTGGTCGGCCGTTGCCGCGTCGTCGACCAGCCGGGCGGCGGCCGCGGCATCGGCCACCGGGGCCAGCGCCGTGGCGGACAGCCGGAGCACGGCGAGGTGATCGGTGGTCCACAGCTCCCGGAGGCGGCGGGTCGCGCGCTCTGCGACCTCGACGGCGGTCTCCGGACGGCCCTCCCACGCGGCGAGGTCGATCTCGGCCGCCGCGACGACGAGCGTGAGCAGCATGTGCGTGTTCAGTCTGGGCGCGAGACCGCGCGCCCAGGCCAGCCGCTCGACCGCGGCCGGATCGCCCCGCCCGACCTGCACCAGCAGCCCGGCCGCCCGGACGTGCGCGGCCATCTCCGGCACCCGCGCCAGCTCGTCGGCCTCGGCCAGGCTGGCGTCCCACTCCCCCGCCACGTAGAGCGCCATGACCTGCAGGTGCCGCAGCTCCGCCGGATAGAAGGCCCACTCCTGGCCCAGCTCCCGGGCGCGCGCGGCCGCACGCCGGGTCCAGACCAGCGTCTCCTCGATCTGCCCCTGCTCGAAGGCGACGGTGGCGCGGTTGTACAGCACCCGCATCTCCACGTCGACGTCGCCGGAGCGGCGGGCCCGCTGCAGCGCCTCCTCCATCCGGCGCCGGGTGCCCACCGGATCGCCGTCGCCACGAGCACGCGCCTGGGAGACGGCGGTGTCGGACCAGGCGCTGTCCAGGCCGAGCGCGTCGGCCGCCGCCAGCGCTTCCTCCGCAGCCGCATCCCCGTCGGCCATCCGGCCGAGGGAGTAGTTCATCCGCGCCGCCGTGGCCACGGCCCACGTCCGGACCTCCGACGGCGGCTGGGCCGGCACCAGCCGCAGGGCCGCCTCGCTCTCGCGCCGGGCGCCCGCGAGGTCCTCGATGCGGTCCAGGGCCTGGGCGAGGGTGTAGTGCACCCGGGCCCGCTCCGCCGCGTCGGCGTGCGGCCCGAGCGCCTCCAGGGCCGAGCGCAGCAGCGCGACGCCACGGTGAAGCTCCCCGGCCTTCCGCGCCGCCGCGGCAGCCTCGAAGAGCAGCCGCGGTTGGTCCCGCCCCGCCCGCCGCGCCGCGTCCGGGACGGCCGACCAGAGGGCCAGAGCGGTCTCCAGGTGCTGCAGTTGCTCGGCGGGCGCACCGATGCGGCCGGCCTCCTCCGCCGCCTCCAGCGACGCCGTCAGCGCAGCCGGTAGGTCGTTGCTCTCGCGGGCGTGATGGGCGCGCTCCGCCGCGGTCCCGTCGCCTGGCGTCGCGGCGAGATGGGCGGCGATCGACGCGTGCAGCCGGACCCGCTCGCCCGGCAGCAGGTCGGCGAGCACGGCCTCCCGCAGCAGCGCGTGCCGGAACCGGAAGCGCCCGTCACCGGAGACGACCAGCAGGTGGTTGTGCACCGTCTCGGCCAGCGCTCGCTCCAGTCCGTCCGGCGGCAGTCCCCCGACGGCGGACACCAGCTCGTGGCGCACCCGCCGCCCGGCCACCGCCGCGATCCGCAGCACCTGCTGCGCCTCGGACGAGCGCTGTTCGACGCGCGCCAGCAGCACGTCGGTGAGCGCCGGCGGCAGGGTCTCGCCGCGCCGGCTCGCGGCGAGCAGCTCCTCGGCGTAGAACGCGTTGCCCTCGGCCCGGGCCACGACGTCGTCCACGGTCGCCTCCGGCACGCCACCGTCCGGACCGGCCAGGCTGCGGACCAGATCCCGCACCTCGGCGTCGGACAGCGGCGCGAGCTCCAGCCGCTCGACGCCGGGGAGCCGGACCAGCTCGGCGAGCAGTGGCCGCAACGGATGCCGGCGGTGCAGGTCGTCGGCGCGGTAGGACGCGACCACCGCGATCGGCTCGTCGACCAGGCGGGCGAGCAGATAGCGCAGCAGGTCGCGGCTGGACCGGTCGGCCCAGTGCAGGTCCTCCAGCACGACGAGCATGGGGCCCGCGGCCGACAGCTCGCAGAGAAGGCTCGCCACGGCCTCGAACAGCTGGAGCCGTCCGTCGTCCACCGGCTGCGGCGCGGCGCGATGCGGCAGCGGACGGTCGAGATCCCCGCGCTCCGCGGCGCCCGGTGGCGGTGCGGGCGGGCCGGGGCGCCCGGCCAGCAATGCGGCCAGGGCGGGATGTGCGGTGGCCGTGGGGGCCAGCGTGGGGTCGGCCGCCACGGGGCGCAGCAGGTCGACGAAGGGCAGGTAGGGCAGACCCACCTCGCCGAGGTCGACGCAGTGTCCGGAGAGCACGTGCACGCCGTGCTCGACGGCGCGCGCGGTCAGTTCGTCCAGCAGCCGCGTCTTGCCGACGCCCGCGTCGCCGGCGAGCAGCACCCCGGACGTCCGGCCCTCGGCGGCCCGGTCGACGTGCGCCAGGAGCCGGGCCAGTTCCCCGGCCCGGCCCACCATCGGCACGTCGTCCCACCGGAACACGTCCGCGATCGTGGCACGGTCCTCCGACAGGTCGAGCCCGACGGCGGCTGTCAGCGCGTCCGCCGGCGGCTCCGGAACCAGCCCCCTGGGCGGGTCCGCGTGCCGCGGCCCAACGCCTGGAGCACCTCGCGCCGGTAGGCGAGCTCCGCGTCGAGTGCCGGGTTGCCGTAGTAGGGGCTCATGGCCGTCTTCCTTCCCTCTCGTCGTCCTCCGGGTGCGAGGTCGACGGTCGGCCTGAGGGGCCCCGCCCGGCATCGGTAGGTCACGCACTTCTGTCCCGCTCGGCGCAGCTGAGGGCCTCAGGGCACACCCGTACGGGGGAGACCCCTCGCCACCTGCGCTTATATCCGCTGCGAGGGGGAACGATGTCGCTGCGGCGACCGCCGCCGGTTCGGCGTGCCCGGGATCCCGGCTCCACCGGAACCGCGACGAAGGGAGTTGCCATGCGACTCGGAACTGCGATCGTCCTGCTCGCGCTCGGCGCGATCCTCACGTTCGCCCTGCGGGTGGACGTCAGCGGTGTCGACCTGCAGGTGGTCGGCTGGATCCTCATGATCGTCGGCGCGCTCGGCATCGTGCTCGAGCTGGCCATCTGGGGTCCGCGCCAGCGCCGTCGGGTCACCCACACCGACGGCTACGCAGGACCCGCCGCCGGCGCACCGGTGCAGCGCACCACCACGGACGAGACCTACTGACGGTCCCGTCCCGCACACACGCGACAGCCCCCGTCCTCCGCGGACGGGGGCTGTCGTGCGTCCGTGCGGCTGCGCTCAGGTGAGCTCGGTGCCGTTGGTCTCCTTGAGGGTCGTCAGGATGACGACGAAGGCGATGACCGCCCCGGCGGCCACGTACCAGAAGAACCACAGCGGGTGCCCGGCCTCGGACAGCGCCGTGATGACCAGCGGCGCCGTCCCCCCGAAGCAGGCGACCGTGAGGTTGTACCAGGCGCCGATGCCCGTGGCCCGCAGCTCCGTGGGGAACAGCTCGCTCATGATCGCCGGGGCGATCGACGCCATCAGGGCGTAGAGCCCCAGGCCGGTGCAGAACACGACGATCAGCGAG
This sequence comes from Blastococcus sp. CT_GayMR19, assembly GCF_004570385.1. Lineage (GTDB taxonomy): Bacteria > Actinomycetota > Actinomycetes > Mycobacteriales > Geodermatophilaceae > Blastococcus_B. Next base: position 22,963 of record NZ_SPQL01000010.1, read on the forward strand.
AACAGGTTGTCCTGCACCAGGAACGACAGCGGCACGATGAGGACGGCGAGCGCCCCCGACCAGGCGAGCAGCTGCGGCCGGCGCCCGAACCGGTCGGACATCGCGCCGAACGGGTAGCAGAGCGCGACGAACAGCGCGGTGCCGATGGACAGCGCGATGAACACGTCGGTCTTCGCGGCGTCCCGGAAGGTGATCGCGAACGGCGTGAGGGCGCTGAAGAACGTGTAGTACGACAGCGTCGACAGCAGCGTGATCGCGCAGAGCTGCACCACGGACTTCGGGTAGTGCTTGATCGTCTGCAGCAGGGGGTGCTTGGTCGCGCGGGCCTTCTCCGCGTTCTCCTCGAACTGCTCGGTCTCCACCAGCGAGCGGCGCAGCCACATGCCGATGAAGCCGAGCAGGCCGCCGATGAAGAAGGCGATGCGCCAGCCGTAGCTCTGCAGCTGCTCCTCGCTGAGCACGCTGGTGAGCAGCACGCCGAGCAGGGACGCCGCCAGCAGCGCCGACCCGGTGGAGATGTAGAAGAAGGACGAGTAGCGGCCGCGGTGGTCGGGCGGGGCGATCTCGCCGAGGTAGGCCGATGCGTTCGAGACCTCGCCGCCCAGCGACATGCCCTGGGCGATGCGCGCCAGCAGCAGCAGGATCGGCGCGAGCCAGCCGACCTGCTCGTAGGTGGGCAGCAGGGCGATCACCATCGAGCCGCCGGCCATCAGCAGGATGGTGAGCAGCATGCCGGCCTTGCGGCCGCGCAGGTCGGCGAACCGGCCGAGCAGGATGCCGCCCAGCGGGCGGAAGAAGAAGGCCAGCGCGTAGGCCGAGGACGCCCCGATCAGGGCGAGCGCCTGGTTCTCGGACGGGAAGAACTGGCCGGCGAAGAAGACGAGGAACGTCGCGTAGACGGTCCAGTCGAACCACTCGACGGCGTTGCCCACGCTCGCCGAGATCAGGGTCTTGATCGGGAGCTTGTGCGGTTCCTCGTCGACCTGCGCCGTGTCCCGTCGAACCGTCTCAGCCATGGCTCCCCCGTTCAGGGCGGTGTGAACGAGGCCACCGTAAGCAGGCGACGGTGCGACGGCATGTCGAGGGCGGAGATCGCGCCTGTTCGCGCTCGGAGGGGCGGGAACGCGTGGTCGTGCGAGGTCCGGACCGGGCTCTGGTCGCCTCGCGGCGAGACGCACACCGCGGCTCCAGGCCCCCGACCGAGGTCGGGGCGGTAGTCCACGGCGGCTGATAACCAAATGGCACCCGGGGACACAGAAAGCCCGGCCCGGACGTCTCCGAGGCTACTCCTGCGCGAGACGTCATGTCGTGCCGAGTGGTGCACGGACGGCACCTGGCCGCAGTGTCGTGCGGAGTGGCCCGGAGGGTCCGCGCAGGCACGACGAAGCGGCTCAACGCTGCCGGGGAACGGCCCGTGGCCGCGGTGTGGTGTCGTGCCGAGTGGGCCCGGAGGGTCCGCGCAGGCACGACGAAGCGGCTCAACGCTGCCGGGGAACGGCTCGTGGCCGCGGTGTGGTGTCGTGCCGAGTGGGCCCGGAGGGTCCGCGCAGGCACGACGAAGCGGCTCAACGCTGCCGGGGAACGGCTCGTGGCCGCGGTGCGGCCCGGAGGGTCGCGATGTCATGTGCTCAGTTGAACCCCCGGTCGTCCTGCTTGAGGGCGGTGTCCACGGTGAGCGCGGCGGCGATCACCATGCCGGCCAGCGGATCGGGCAGCCGGAAGTGCACGTGGACGACGTACTTGTCGGCCGTCGTGAACAGCGTCCGGGCGAGCCCCTCCCACCGCTTCGTGATCCGGGCGACCTCGGTGCCGGCCGCGTCGAGGATCGCGAAGTCCCACGCCCGCCAGTTCTCCGCCTGGATCGCACCCACGAGGTGGCCGTTCGCGATCAGGTCGAAGCGGATCTTCCCGAAGACGCTGGCCTGGACGATCTCGCCGACGGACGCGCCGTCCGGCCGGGTCACCAGCACGCGGGAGCGCACCAGCTTGGCCGGCCGGGTCAGGACGAGCACCGGCCCGCGCGCGTCCCGCACCTCGAGGTGGTGGGTGAGGAACTGGTCGAACTGCGAGAACAGCCGGACGGCCTTCCGCAGCGAGCTCTGGCCGACCTGGACGACCGCGCCGATCTGCTGTCCCTGGCCGTCGAAGACGGCGTACTCATTGGTCAGCTCGATGAGCTTCGTCTTCTGCGAGACCACGAGCACCGGCTGCTCGTAGAGGGAGGGGCCCGGCACCGGCGCGACCGGAGCGCCCGACGGCGGAGGCTGGGGCTGGACCTGCCGGACGTGATCACTCCACCCCTGTCCGTCCCACCACCGGCTGTCCCCGCCGCCGGCGGGATCCGGATACCAGCCGGGTGGGGGCGGCGGCTGCGTCACGGCGGCCAAGGTAGTGGCCACACCCCCGGTGGCCCCGGCGGCGCATGCCAGACTCCGCGGATGGCCGACCTTGCCGCTGCGGAGGCCGCGGTGCTCACCGCCGTCGACGAGGAGTGGGTGGTCGACCGGCTGTGCCGGATGATCGCCGTCCCGTCGATCGGCGGCACGGCGGCGGAGAGCGAGGTGCAGCACCTGCTGGCCGGGTGGCTGGAGGAGCTGGACTGCACCGTGGACCGCTGGCCGATCGACCTGGACGCCGCCGCGGCCGCCCCCGACGCACCGGGCCAGGAGGTGGTGCGGACCGAGGCCTGGGGAGTGGTCGGCACCGTGCCCGCGAGCGAGGACGGCGTCCCCGCGCTGGTGCTCTCCGGCCACACGGACGTCGTGCCGCCCGGGGACCGCGCGCTCTGGGCGGCCGACCCCTTCGTGCCGTGGATCGCCGACGGCGCGGTGCACGGGCGGGGCGCCTGCGACATGAAGGCCGGCGTGGTCGCCTCCCTCGCCGCCCTGGCCGCGGTGCGGACGGCGGGGGTGCGGCTCGTCCGCCCGGTCGCGCTGCATGGTGTGGTCGGCGAGGAGGACGGCGGCCTCGGCGCGTGGGCCACGCTGCAGCGCGGGCACCGCGGCGACGTCTGCGTGATCCCCGAGCCCACGGCCCAGGCGATCGTCACGGCCAACGCCGGAGCCCTCACCTTCCGGCTGGAGGTGACGGGGCGCGCCGCCCATGCCGCGCACCGGGATCAGGGGGTCAGTGCCGTGGAGCTGTTCGCCGACGTGCACGCGGAGCTGCGCGCCTTCGAGGCCGAACGGCAGAAGGACGCCGACCCACGCTTCGGCGACTCCCCCTATCCTTACGGGCTCTCGATCGGACGCGTGCGGGCCGGCGACTGGGCGTCGTCGGTGCCCGACCGGCTGATCGCCGAGGGGCGCTTCGGCGTGCGCCTCGGCGAGCCCGTCCCCGTCGCCCGGGCCGCGTTCGAGGAACGGCTGGCGGAGGTCTGTGCCGGCCACCCCTGGCTGGCCGACCACCCCGTCCGGCTGACCTGGACCGGCGGCGCCTTCGCCAGCGGTGAGCTCCCGGCCGGGCACGACCTGCTGCCCATGGTGCGGGCGGCGGTGGCCGACGTGGGCGGGGGTGAACTCCCCGAGCAGGCCATCCCGGCCGGCAGCGACCTGCGGCTCTACGCCGCGGCCGGGGTGCCGACCCTGCACTACGGCCCCGGCGATCTCCACCTCGCGCACGGTCCCCGCGAGAAGGTGCCGGTGGCGGAGGTCGTCACGGCGGCCCGCGCCTTCGCCCTGCTGATCCTGCGCACCTGCGGTGTCCGGTGACCGCGCCCGGCTCGCTGGTCGGGTTCGACGCCTGGGCCGCCCTCGCGGGGGACTCCCCCATCTCGCGCACCGAGTGGGCCGCGATCGTCGGCGCCTGGAGCGAACCGCACCGCCGCTACCACGGGCTGGCGCATCTGGCCGCCGTCCTCGGGCTGGTCGGGGAGCTGGCCGGTGCCGCGAGCGATCCCGCCGCGGTCGCGCTCGCTGCCTGGTACCACGACATCGCCTACGACCCGACGCGGACCGACAACGAGCAGGTGAGCGCCGACCGCGCGCGGGCCGGCCTGCGCGGCCTGGTCCCGGAGGCCCGCGTCGACGAGGTGGTGCGCCTGGTGCTCCTCACCGCCCGGCACGACCCCGCGCCCGGCGACGCCAACGGCGCCGTCCTCTGCGACGCGGACCTCTCGGTGCTCGCCGGGCCGCCGGACGCCTACGCCGCGTACGCCTCCGCAGTGCGCGCCGAGTACGGCCACCTGTCCGACGACGAGTTCACCGCCGGGCGGATCGGCCTCCTCGAGCGGTTGCTGGCCCTGCCGCAGCTCTACCGGCTGCCCGCCGTCGACGACGAGTGGACGGCGCGGGCCCGGGCCAACCTGACCGCCGAGCTGACGCTGCTCAGGAGCCGCGGGGCTTCCGCACCCGCAACCCCGCCGCCAGCAGCCGGCTGAGCAGCTCGCGCGCACCGACCGGCTCCGCCCCCGCGGCGACGGCGGTCGCGTAGAGGTCCTCGGGGATGTCGTAGTGGTCGCCCTGGAACGCGCGCCTCGGGATGCCGAGCTCCCGCGCGACGAAGGCGTGCAGCTCCTCGTAGGAGACGTCGCTGACCAGGTGCGACCACAGCCGCCCACGCCAGTGCCAGACCGGGGTGTCGATCAGCACGGCCACGCGGTGCAGTCTGCCCGGCCCCGCTAGCGTCGGCAGTGAGCAAGCCTGCGATGACACAGCACGCCGGACACGCGCCGACGAGCGCCAGCGAGGAGGACCGTGAACGAGGAGATCCGCTGGGGCGTCATCGGGCCGGGCCGCATCGCCGACAAGGTCGTCGCGGACCTGGCGCTGGTCGAGGGGGCCCGGGCCGTCGCGGTCGGCTCCCGCTCGGAGGAGCGCGCGGCGGCGTTCGCCGCTCGGCACGGGATCGAGCGGGCGTACGGCTCCTACGCCGAGGTCATCGCCGACCCGGACGTCGACGTCCTCTACATCGCCACCACGCACTCCCAGCACCACGCCGTCGCGCTGGCCGCGCTCCGCGCCGGGAAGGCGCTGCTGGTGGAGAAGTCGTTCACCGCGACCACGGCCGGCGCCCGGGAGGTCGTCGACCTCGCGCGGGAAACCGGCGTCTTCGCGATGGAGGCGATGTGGACCCGCTTCCAGCCGGCCGTCGTCGCCCTCCGGGAGCTCGTCACCGACGGTGCGATCGGTGACGTGCGCACCGTCCAGGCCGACCTGGGCACCACGCGTCCGTACGACCCGGCCCACCGGCTGTTCGACCTCGGCGTCGGTGGCGGCGCGCTGCTGGACCTGGGTGTGTACGTCGTCTCGTTCGCGCAGATGCTGCTCGGGACGCCGGATCGCGTGTTCTCGACGGGTTCGTTGTTCCCGTCGGGGGTCGACGCCGAGGCGTCCCTGCTGCTCGATCACGGCGACGGACGGTCCGCCGCCCTGGTCATCTCGGTGCGGCAGGTGCTGCCCGGCTCGGCCCGGATCCTGGGGTCCGACGGCTGGATCGACGTCCTCCCCCGCTTCCACCACCCCGATACCTTCGTCCTGCACCGCAACGGCGCGGAGCCGGAGACGTTCACGCGTCCGCGCACCGGCGGCGGGTACTTCCACGAGCTGGTCGAGGTCACCGAGTGCCTGCGCGCGGGACGCTCGGAGAGCGCCGTGATGCCGCTGGCCGACACCCTCGCCGTCCAGACCGTGCTCGGCGAGGCCGCGGACCAGCTCGGCGTCCGGCACGCGGAGGACGACACGGTTCTGCGTTAGGCCGGGGCGGGGAGGCCCGGGGTCTTCTGCGCCGGGTCCCAGGACAGGCCGGTGGCCTGGTCGGCGGTGGGCACCCGGGTCGTCGTCCGGCCGGTCCGCCGGACGGCGTCGGCGAAGACGACGGAGTCGATCGTGGCGGCACCGCCGGGGTCGTTGTTGAAGTAGACGAGGGCGTCCTCGTCGGGGGACCACGTCGCGGCCAGCCGCTCGGCCCAGAGCTCGAGGGTCTCCGGGCGGTACCGCCAGTTGCCGCTGCCGGTGTGGAACCGCAGGTAGGCCCAGTCGGTGGTGCGCCACAGCGGGGCGATGGCCTGCTCCTCGCGATCGGCCCAGCACAGGGCTGCGCCGTAGCGCTCCAGCAGGGAACGGATCTCGTCCGTCCACCAGCTCACGTGCCGCGGCTCGACGGCGATGCGGGCGCCGGCCGGGAACTGGGCGAGGCACTCGCGCAGGAGGTCGGCGTCCGCCTTCAGCGTCGGCGGCAGCTGCAGGAGGATCGCGTCCAGGCGGTGCTCGAGCCCCTCGGCCCGGCCCATCAGGCGGGCCACCGGCTCCTGCGGCTCGCGCAGGCGCTTGATGTGGGTCAGGAACCGGCTCGCCTTGACCGCCCACCGGAAGTCCGGCGGGGTGCGCTCGCGCCACGCGACGAACGTGGCGTGCTCGGGCAGCCGGTAGAAGGCGTTGTTGCTCTCGACCGTGGCGTAGAACTGGGCGTAGTGCTCGAGCCACAGGCGCTGGGGCAGCTTGGGCGGGTAGAACAGCCCGCGCCAGTCGCGGTACTGCCAGCCCGAGGTCCCGATGATCACGGTCACGGGGAGCCGCCTACCCTGCGCGGTCATGGCTGACTCCCCGGCTCGGTTCAAGGACCTCTGCCTCGACGCGCTCGACCACCAGACGCTGGCCGACTGGTGGTGCGCCGCCCTGGGCTACGTGCGGCGCGACGTCGTCGAGCCCGAGGAGGACGGCTGGACGCGTCCGCTCGACTGGCCGGTGCCGATCGTCGACCCGTCCGGCGCCGGTCCGCTGATGTGGATCGTGCCGGTGCCCGAGCCCAAGGTGGTCAAGAACCGCATGCACTTCGACGTCGTCGGGGACACGTCCGAACTGCTCACCGCCGGGGCACGGATGATCCGGCTCCGCGACGCCGACACCGAACCGGACGGGGCCATCGAGTGGGACGTGCTGGCCGACCCGGAGGGCAACGAGTTCTGCGTCTTCTCCCCGGAGGAGTGACCGGAGGCAGCGGCGAGTGCGACGAACTCGTGGTCATCAGCGCCTGATGGCCACGAGTTCGTCGCACTCGACAGCCTTCGGAACGCCGATACGCCGACAGGGGCGGCCCGCCGAAGCGGACCGCCCCTGCCGGGCAGTGCTGGGTGTCACGGGAAGGCGGGACTCAGAAGTCCATGCCACCCATGCCGCCGTCGCCGCCGCCGCCCATGGCCGGAGCGTTCTTCTCCGGCTTGTCGGCGATGACCGCTTCGGTGGTGAGGAAGAGCGCCGCGATGGAGGCGGCGTTCTGCAGCGCGGAGCGGGTCACCTTGGCGGGGTCGATGATCCCGCTGGCGATCAGGTCCACGTACTCGCCGGTGGCGGCGTTGAGGCCCCAGCCGGTCTCCGAGTTGCGGACCTTCTCCGCGACGACGCCACCCTCGAGGCCGGCGTTGATCGCGATCTGCTTCAGGGGCGCCTCGAGCGCGACGCGCACGATGTTGGCACCGGTGGCCTCGTCACCCTCGAGCTCGAGCTTGTCGAACGCGGAGGTGGCCTGCGCGAGAGCGACGCCACCACCGGCGACGATGCCCTCCTCGACGGCGGCCTTGGCGTTGCGCACCGCGTCCTCGATGCGGTGCTTGCGCTCCTTGAGCTCGACCTCGGTCGCGGCGCCGGCCTTGATGACGGCGACGCCACCGGCCAGCTTGGCCAGGCGCTCCTGCAGCTTCTCGCGGTCGTAGTCGGAGTCCGACTTCTCGATCTCGGCGCGGATCTGGTTCACCCGACCGGTGATCTGGTCGGCGTCACCCGCACCCTCGATGATCGTCGTCTCGTCCTTGGTGGTGACGAACTTGCGCGCGCGGCCCAGCAGCGACAGGTCGGCGTTCTCGAGCTTGAGACCGACCTCCTCGCTGACGACCTGGCCACCGGTCAGGATGGCGATGTCGCCGAGCATGGCCTTGCGGCGGTCGCCGAAGCCCGGAGCCTTGACGGCGACGGACTTGAAGGTGCCGCGGATCTTGTTGACCACCAGGGTCGCGAGGGCCTCGCCCTCGACGTCCTCGGCGATGATCGCCAGCGGCTTGCCCGACTGCATGACCTTCTCCAGCAGCGGGAGCAGGTCCTTGACCGAGCTGATCTTGGAGTTGACGACCAGGATGTACGGGTCGTCGAGCACGGTCTCCATGCGCTCGGGGTCGGTCACGAAGTACGCCGACAGGTGACCCTTGTCGAAGCGCATGCCCTCGGTGAGCTCGAGCTCGAGGCCGAAGGTGTTGCTCTCCTCGACGGTGATGACACCTTCCTTGCCGACCTTGTCCATCGCCTCGGCGATGAGCTCACCGATGGCGGTGTCGGCGGCGGAGATCGAGGCGGTGGCCGCGATCTGCTCCTTGGTCTCGACGTCCTTGGCGGTCGAGAGGAGGTACTCGCTGACGGCCTCGACGGCCGCCTCGATGCCCTTCTTCAGAGCCATCGGGTTCGCGCCGGCCGCGACGTTGCGCAGACCCTCGCGCACGAGCGCCTGGGCCAGCACGGTGGCGGTGGTGGTGCCGTCACCCGCGACGTCGTCGGTCTTCTTCGCGACCTCCTTGACGAGCTCGGCACCGATCTTCTCGTACGGGTCCTCGAGCTCGATCTCCTTGGCGATGCTCACACCATCGTTGGTGATGGTGGGCGCGCCCCACTTCTTCTCGAGTACGACGTTGCGGCCACGGGGGCCGAGCGTCACCTTCACGGCGTCGGCGAGGATGTTCATTCCCCGCTCGAGGCCACGGCGCGCCTCTTCGTCGAACGCGATCATCTTGGCCATGTGGTGATGTCCTCCATGCATTGATCGCTGCACGGCCGGGTTGGTGCCCGCGACGGACGACACCAGCGATGTGGACGCTCCTGCGGCCCACGACCGATGCCTCACCGTTCCGACCTGATTGGCACTCGGGTGCCCCGAGTGCCAGAAACGAGTCTGGCACTCGACCCTGGCGAGTGCAAGGACGGGGGGTCGTCACATCGTCGTCCTCCGGACGACACCGCGGCCAATTGCCGTTCCCCAGTGGCGCCGAGCCGCTGCGTCGCGCCTGCCCGGGACCCTTCGGGCCCCACTCGGCGCGACCCCCCGGTCCAGTCCCGAAACACTGAGGCCCGGCCCCCGAGACGGGGGCCGGGCCTCGACGAACGATCTACCTCAGGCTGCGGTGACGCCGTCCGCCTGGGGGCCCTTGGCACCCTGGACGACCTCGAAGTTGACCCGCTGGCCCTCTTCGAGGCTCTTGTACCCGTCCATCTGTATGGCCGAGTAGTGGACGAAGACGTCCTGACCGCCGTCGACGGCGATGAAGCCGAAGCCCTTCTCGGCGTTGAACCACTTCACGGTGCCCTGTGCCACGTGTGCTCCTGCGTTCGTGCGTAGCGGACGGTCCTTCTCGATCGGAGAACCGGGTTACTCGCTCTTCCGCCCGTCGAACACGAACGTGGAACTCGAACCGCGCGAGACGGTACATGAGAAGAGCGCGCGCAGTAGTGCATCCACGCAGGACGAATACCGGATCGGGCGGCGCTCCCGTCGCCGGATCCGGTGAGCCGGAACCCTACGCGTCAGGCGATGAGGCCGGCGGAACGAACCGACTTCAGCGAGGGCTCCACGCGGTGGGTCGGCCCGACGACCGGCTCGAGCGGGTCGAGGGTCTTCAGTCCCTCACCGGTGTTGAGGACGACGGTCTCCTTCGCGGGGTCCAGGCGGCCGTCCTCGACCAGCTGGCGGAGCACCGCGATGGTCACCCCGCCCGCCGTCTCGGCGAAGACCCCGGTGGTCCGGGCGAGGTCGCGGATGCCCTGCACGATGGCGTCGTCGCCCACCCGGCCGACCGCGCCCCCGGTGCGCCGGATGGCGTCGAGTGCGTACGGACCGTCCGCGGGGTTGCCGATGTTGAGCGACTTGGCGATGCCGGTGGGCTTCACCGGCTTGACGACGTCCCAGCCGTTGTCGAAGGCGGTGGCGATCGGGTCGCAGCCGGCCGACTGGGCGCCGAAGATCGTCCACCCGGTGTCCTCGACGATCCCGGCCGCGGTCAGCTCGCGGAACGCCTTGTCCACCTTGGTCAGCAGCGAGCCCGACGCCATCGGGATGACGACCTGGGCCGGGATCCGCCAGCCGAGCTGCTCGGCGAGCTCGTAGCCCATCGTCTTGGAGCCCTCGGCGTAGTACGGCCGGACGTTCTGGTTGACGAACGCGGTGTCCTCGAACTCGTCGGTCTCGGCGAGCTCGCTGGTCAGCCGGTTGACGTCGTCGTAGGAGCCGTCGACGGCCACGAGCGTCTGCCCGTAGATGGCCGACTGCACGACCTTCCCCGGCTCGAGGTCGCTCGGGATGAACACGACGGAGGGCAGGCCGGCGCGGGCCGCGTGCGCGGCGACCGAGTTGGCCAGGTTGCCGGTGGAGGCGCAGGCGATCTTGCGGTAGCCCAGCCCCTTCGCGGCGGTGGCGGCCAGGCTGACCACGCGGTCCTTGAAGGAGTGCGTCGGGTTGGCCGAGTCGTCCTTCACCCAGAGTCCGCCGGTCAGGCCCAGCTCCTGGGCCAGGAGGTCGGCGCGGACAAGCGGCGTCAGGCCCGGGTCGAGCGTCACGCGGTCGGCCGGGTCCTGGCCGACCGGCAGGAGCGCGACGTAGCGCCAGATGTTCTGCGGGCCGGCCTCGATCTGCTCGCGGGTGACCGCGCGCATGAGCTCGGGGTCGTAGTCGACCTCGAGCGGGCCGAAGCACTCGGCGCAGGCGTGCTCGGCGATCAGGCCGAAGGTCGCCCCGCAGTTGCGGCACACCAGGCCGCGGGCGGGACAGGGTGGGACGGGACCCCCGGCGGACGAGTCTGCCTGGGTGGAGCCCGGAGCGGTCAGGGTCATGCGACGACTACCTCCTCATCTTTCCCGCACCGGGCCGTCGAGCCGTGCGGGACGGAATTGGCACCTCCCGCCTGCCAAGTACGCAGGCGGCGGTTGCCGGGGCTTCATCGGGCCGTGTCCCTCTGCCCCTCTGGATGAGTGGAACGCCCCGAACTGTACCCAGTCCACGGCGCGCGCCTCGCGCCGTCAGGATGTGGCGGTGAGCACGCGCATCGTCTACACCGATCTCGACGGCACGATGGTCGGTCCGCGCGGCTCGTTCTGGCACACCGCGAACCGGGATCTGACGGCCGATCCGGCCGCCGCCCTGCTCGAGCTGCACCGCGCCGGCGTCCCGCTGGTGCTGGTCAGCGGCCGGACCTTCGAGCAGGTGATCGAGGCCGCAAGGATCTTCGCCGCGGACGGCGCGATCGCCGAGCTGGGCGCGACCGTGGCCTGGGACGCCGGCCGCGGCCTGCACCGCCTGCGCGGCGAGTTCCCCGAGGGGTTCGGGGACCGCACGCCGATGGCGGCCATGGCCGAGCTCGGGATCGTCGAGGAGCTGATCGCCGCGCACCCCGGGCAGCTGGAGTGGCACGCGCCCTGGCACACCACGCACGACGCGGACGCGCTGCTGCGCGGCCGGGTCGACCCGCTCGCCGTCGACGCATGGCTGGCCGAACGGGGCGCGGGGTGGCTGACGCTGAAGGACAACGGCGCCATCATCCCGACGTCCCGGATGACGCTGGACGGCGATTCGCTGCCGCCCCGCGTCTTCCACCTCATGCCGCGCGGGATCTCCAAGGGCACCGCCATCGCGTGGGACCTCGAACGCCGCGGCCTCACCCCCGACGACGCGATCGCCATCGGCGACAGCGTCAGCGACCTGGAGATGGCCCCCGCGGTCGGCCGGCTCTGGATCACCGCGAACGGTGCGGCGGTCGACGGCATGGCCACGCTGATCGACGCCGTCCCCAACGCCGTCGCCACCGCCGGTGCGATGGGTGAAGGCTGGGCGCAGGCCGTCCGGGCCAGCCTCTGACCGAGGGAGACCGCATGCCACCTCGCACGGGCGACGTCGACCGCTACATGGCCGAGCTCGAGCACCCGCTCAAGGCCGGAATCGAGCGGTTGCGCGCGGCCATCCTCGCGTCGAACGACGGGATCACCGAGCACGTGAAGTGGAATGCGCCGAGCTTCCGCTACGCCGGTGCCGACCGCGTGACGTTCCGCCTGCAGCCCGGCGACCGGCTCCAGCTGGTCCTGCACCGGGGCGCCAAGGTCCGGGACGACGCCGCCGACTTCAGGTTCGACGACGACTCCGGGCAGTTGGACTGGGTCGCTCCCGACCGGGCCGTCGTCACGTTCCGGGACCTCGACGATGTCGCCGCGCGGCAGACGGCCGTGGTGGACGTCGTCAAACGCTGGGTGGCCGCCTGACGCCAGGACCTCTTGAGCGGGCGGCTCAGGAGGTGACGTCGCGGCGGGCGAAGTGCCGGAAGGCCAGCGCGGTGAAGATCGCCGAGTAGACCAGCGACTGGATGATGCCGCGGAACAGGTCGTCGGAGTCGATCGGCGTCTGCAGCAGGTCGGTCCAGGCGAACTCCTCCGCCGTCGGGAACCAGTCGCGGATCGCCCCGAGCTGCTCGACCTGGTCGAGGATCGCGAACACGAACATCGTGAACACCGCGCCGCCGACCGCAGCCAGCGGGGCGTCGGTGATCGTGGAGAACCAGAACGCCAGACAGCCGACGACGAGCAGGTGGACGGCGAGGTAGCCGAGCATCCCCGCCAGCCGCAGCAGCCCGTCGCCCTGGTCGATGCCGATGCCCACCGGCGTCTGGATGTCCTCGAAGCCGAAGGCGATCCCGCCGGCCACGACGGCCACGGTGGCCAGCGTCAGCAGCGCGCCGACCGACAGCACCAGCGCCGCGTACCACTTCTGCCGGAGCAGCCGCATGCGCGGCACCGGCGTCGCCAGCGTGTAGCGCAGCGACCCCCACTGCGCCTCGCTCGCGACCGTGTCGCCGAAGCAGAGCGCGTAGACGACGACGAGGAAGAAGCCGGTGGTCGCGAACAGCACGAACAGCGTGAAGTTCAGCCCGCTGGACGTGGCGACGTCGACGAGGTTGATCCGGTTGTTCTCCGCCGCCTCCTCGCTGGCGCCCAGCTGCAGGGCGCCGATGAGGATCAGCGGCAGTGCCACCATCAGCGCGAAGATGCCGATGGTGCGACGGCGCTTGAACTGACGCCGCAGCTCCACCGACAGCCGCAGCGTCCGCTCGGGCCGGTAGCCGGCCACCGCGCCGGTCGCCTGCACGTGCGGGGTCCCGTCGGTGACCTGGTCCCGGTCGGCGGCCAACATGGCCATTCTGGCCCTCTCCTCGGTGGCGCTCACGTGCTCTCTCCCACCAATGACAGGAACGCGTCCTCCAGGCGGCGACGCGGGGTGAACTGGTCGACCTCGATGCCGGCGTCGATCAGCGCGGACAGGGCTCGCGCCCGGCTGGTGCCGTCCAGGTCGGCCACCAGGCCTTCGTCGGTGATGTCCGCGGAGACACCGGGCAGACCCTCGAGGACGGCGATGGCGCGGTCGAGGTCGCTGTCGTCGACCAGGCCGATCGACACCGCTCCCCCGGTCCCGACGATCTCCTCGACGGTGCCCTGGGCGATCTTCTGCCCCTTGGCCATGACGACGACGTGGCTGCAGGTCTGCTCGATCTCGCTGAGCAGGTGGCTGGAGACGATCACCGTGCGGCCGGTGGCGGCGTAGGAGCGCAGCACCTCGCGCATGGCGTGGATCTGCGGCGGGTCCAGGCCGTTGGTCGGCTCGTCGAGCACCAGCAGGTCCGGGAGCCCGAGCATGGCCTGCGCGATCGCCACGCGCTGCCGCATGCCCTGGCTGTAGCTGCGGACGCGCTTGTCCATGGCCGTCCCGAGACCGGCGACCTTGATCGCCTCGTCCAGATGGGCGTCCTCGGCGGGCCGGCCGGTGGCCGCCCAGTAGAGCGTCAGGTTGTCGCGGCCCGACAGGTGCGGCTGCAGCCCGGTGCCCTCGACGAAGGAGCCCAGCCGGGACAGGACCGGCGCGCCGGGTCCGGCCGCGTGCCCGAAGATGCTGATCCGCCCCTCGGTCGGGCGGATCAGGCCCATGAGCATCCGGAGCGACGTCGTCTTGCCCGCGCCGTTGGGCCCGAGCAGTCCGAGCACCTGCCCCCGGCGCACCTCGAAGGACAGGTCGCGGACGGCGACGAAGCCGTCCTTGTAGGCCTTGGTGACGCCCTCGAAGCGCAGCGGCACGTCCTCGCCGTCCGGCTCCACGGCCGAGACCCGGCGGCGGCGCCGCCGTCCCCAGAGCAGAGCGGCGAGCCAGCCGAGCAGCGCGAGCCCGACGAGCGTCCCGAGCAGCACCCACCAGCGGGAGCTCCCGGCAGCGGACTCGGTCCGCCCACCGACCTCGGGGACGGACACCTCCGCTCCCTGGCCGGCCAGTCCGACCGTGTAGACGGCCGGCTCGGCCGGCAGGGCGAAGGCCTGGTCGGTGGAGGAGACCACGATCCGCATCCGGTGGCCGGTCTCGAAGCGGTGGACGATGCCGGGCAGCGTCACCGAGACCTCGGTCGGGTCCGTGGGATCGCTCGACAGGCCGGTCAGCGCCAGTGGCGCGACCAGGCTCGACGGGAGGGTCATCGAGCCGTCCGGTCCGACGTCGTAGAGCTTCGCGAACAGGGTGGCGGTGCCGCTGGGCGCGGAGACCGCCAGCTCGACGGTGGGGGCGCCGACGACCTCGACGGGGACGTCGAGCGCCGCGCTGTCGAAGGCGGCGAACTGGCCGGGGATCTCGACCGCCACCCCGCCCAGGGCCGCGCCGAGCGAGCCGAGGCCGGGGAGGGAGGTGATCGCCGCCGGGGTGCCGCCCGCCGGGGTGACGACGGGCTGGGCCGGGCCGCGGAGCGCGAAGCCGGTGCGCTGCGCGTCGTCCGCACCGTCGAGGCCGGGGTAGCGGTCGGTCAGCACGGTCCGGCTGCCGCCCTGCACCGAGCCGGTGCCGCTCCCACCCAGTCCCGTGGGGGCGGGGAACTCGAAGCCGGTGCCCGGGTCGGCGCCCTCCCCCCGGAGGTGGAAGTCGAACCAGCCCGCGACCTGCTCGCGCAGGTTCTCGGTGACGCGGTCGGAGGCCGACGAGTCGTGGCCCCCGGCGAACCAGATCACCTTGACCGGCGTCCCGTTGGCGGCGATGCCCCGGGCGTTGGCGTCGGCCTGGCCGAGGCCGAACAGGGAGTCCTGGGTGCCCTGGATCAGCAGGGTCGGCGCCTCGATGCGGTCGAGCACGGTCGCCGGGCTGCTGCGGTCGAGGACCGCGGCGATCTCGGGCGTGAGCGTCCCGGTGGCCGCGGCGGTCTGGTACGCGGCGCAGATGTCGGCCCGGAACCGGCCGCACAGCAGGGACTGCTGCACCAGGGCGGGGTCGAGCGAGGCGGGGTCGACCTGCGAGGGGTCCGGGGCGTCGGCCCCGGTACCCGAACCGCCGCCACCGCCGCCGCCGAAGGAGTCGAGGAGCCCGCCGGTGGGCACCGATCCGACGCCGAAGAACAGCCCGGCCCACAGCCGCTTGTAGACGCCGGCGTCGGCGTCCTGCGGCGTTGCCGCGATCGTGCCGGCCTCGTCGACCGGACCGGTCTGCGACGGGAAGAGCGCCGCGGTCAGGGAGTTCCAGGTGATCTGGGGAGCGATCGCGTCGACCCGGTCGTCGTAGCCGGCGCCGAGCAGGGCCAGCGCCCCGCCGTAGGAACCGCCGGCGACGCCCACGCGGGGGTCACCGTCGTCGTCCTGCAGGACCTCGTCGCGCTCGGCCAGCAGGTCGATCAGGGTGGAGAGGTCGGCGATCTCGTAGCGGGGGTCGTTCAGCCCGATCTGGCCGGTGCTGCGGCCGAACCCGCGGGCCGAGTAGGCGAGGACGACGTAGCCGCGGCCGGCGAGGTCCTGCGCGTCGGCGTCCATCGACTGCTTGCTGCCCCCGAACCCGTGGGCGAGGACGACCGCCGGGGCGGGCGCGTCCTCCGCCGAGGCGGGGAGGTAGAGGGTGGTGTCGAGCTCGACGGCCTCCGCGCCGGAGCCGGAGGCGACCAGCGCCTCCTCGGTCGACACGTCCTCGGCGGCCGCCGCGGGTGGAGCGAGCACGAGCAGACCGCTGGACAGGAGCAGGGGAAGCAGGGCGACGAGCGTTGCGCGGGCGCGGGAGCGCGGGCGGGAACGCACGGGCCCGGAAGCGGCGCGCACGCAGCGGCCAACGGTCGGCGGGCGGTACATGTTCCGCCCGCCGGCACCGGCCGCCGGGGTCAGCCGGTCAGAGCTGCCGGTTCAGCCGGTCAGGGCTGCCGGTTCAGCCGGTCAGGGCTGCCAGTCTCCGGCGGCGACCACGACCAGTCCGGGTGCCGTCAGCTCGGCCGGGAGCTCGAAGAAGCGAGGGGCCGGACCCGAGAGCTGGGGGAACTGCTCGATCAGCTGGAGCGCCGCCTGGCGCTGGTTCTCGTCGCCCTCGGTGAAGAAGACCGTGGAGACGGCCACGTCGCCACCCTCGTAGGCCCCGACGCCGGGGGACTCCCAGCCGGCGCCGACGACGGCGGTGGAGATCTTGCCGGCCAGGCCGGTGATGTCGGTGGCGTTGAGCACCGTGACCGGCACCCGCACGGGGGCCGCGGCCACGGGCTCGACGGGAACCGACTCGGTCGCGAGTGCGGGCAGGTCGCTCGGCGGCGCGGGCGTCGGGACGGTGCTGGTGACCGCGGGGCTCTGTGCCGCGGCGTCCTGCGGCTGGGGCGAGACGTAGGTGTAGACGCCCAGCACCCCGAGGCCGACGACGGCCATGGCAGCGAGACCCCGGACCACGCGGCGGGGCCGGCGCGGCTCGTCGTCGTCGTCGGCGGGAAGGGCGGACGTCGAGCCGCCGCTGCGCTTGACGGCCTTCCGGCGTGCCATGTCGACGGCCTGGCGCTCGGCCCGCATCGCGGCGCGACCGCCGACGGGACCCGTTCCGGGGCCGGAGACCGCGGCGGGAGCCTCGTCCTCGACGAGGGCCTCGTCCTCGACGAGAGCGGCGGATGCGCGTGCCGCGGGTACGCGGGCGGAGCGACCGCGGCGGCTGACCGAGCGCTCCGGGATGGCGGTGGTGGAAGGCGCGGGGCGGACCAGCAGGTCGCCCGCGGGCTCGGCGAGGTCGGCGGACGGCGCGAACGCACGGGCGGCGGGCGTCCACTCCTCGAAGGCGGCGGAGGGCGCCTCGTCCGCACCCTTCTGACGCGGAACGCTGACGCCGGGGCTCGACGTGTGCGCCGGGCGGGAGGACG
The DNA here is from genome assembly GCF_004570385.1 of Blastococcus sp. CT_GayMR19. Lineage (GTDB taxonomy): Bacteria > Actinomycetota > Actinomycetes > Mycobacteriales > Geodermatophilaceae > Blastococcus_B. The sequence goes on from NZ_SPQL01000010.1 coordinate 40,091, forward strand.
GACCATTGGGCGAGGGGGCGCCCGAGGGTCCGAACGCCTCGACCTCGAGGATGCCGGGGCGGGGCTCGGGGGACGGCACCGCACGGAAGGGAGCGGCGGTCGTCAGCGGACCGGCCTGCGCCGCGGCGCGCGGAGCGGGCGCCGCACCGCGCGAGGAGGCGGGAACCGGCGGGAGCGGAAGACGGGACCGGGACAGCTGCCGGGCGTCCTCGCGGGGACGCACATCGGCGCCCGAGGGGCCGGGCACGGGTCGCGCCGACGGACGGCGGGCCGGGTCGTTCCCGGCCGGGAGCAGGCCGTCACGTCGCCGGTCGGAGCGGTCGCGGCCCGCCTGCGTCGGATGGTCGCCGACCTCTGCCGCGGCTCCGCGCCAGAGCGCGTCCGGTACGTCGGTCCGGCGGCGGCCCGCGATCAGCGGGGCATGCCCCTGGTCCGGCCCGTCACTGTCTGATCCCGCGTGCCTGCCCACGGTGAGCAAATCTAATGCTTGCAAGTCTCATTGCCCAGGACCCTGAGACGAACGAGTTCGCTGCCGCGCGCTGCGCAGCCGGCGGAGCCGGCGGACCAGCAACGGGTCGGCGGCCAGCGCGGCCGGCTGGTCGACGAGGGCGTTGAGCACCTGGTAGTAGCGGGTCGGAGGGACGCCGAAACGATCACGGATGGCCGTCTCCTTGGCTCCCGCGTGCCGCCACCAGTGCCGCTCGAAGGCGAGCATCTCGTGCTCACGGCGGGAGAGCTCATGCGGGCCGACCTGCGCGGACGCGTCCGCTGCCCCGGCCTCGCGGGGCGGGGAGACCACGCGGGTGGGGTCGTCGATCATCACTCGTCCATCTCCTGCCAGGACCTGGCCGACGGTGCTGTCCGATCGGCTCGGGGCCGACCGTAGCGCCGGGCTACGACAGTTCCGGGGCGCTTGCGGGACCACCGCCGGAGCGAGGGCCGAGGGCGGTCAGAGACCTGCCGGGACGGTCGCCAGGTCGACACGTCGACTATTTGCCCGGGCGTGTCGCAACATGTCGGCACTGAAGACGGCCAGAGCCAGCCAGACGATGGCGAAACCTGCCAGCCGCGCGGGCGGCATGGGCTCGTCATAGACGAAGACGCCGATCGCCAGCTGCATCAGCGGTGTCAGGTATTGCAGGAGGCCCACGGTCGACAGCGGGATGCGCCGGGCCGCCGCCGCGAACAGCAGGAGCGGGATCGCCGTCGCCGCTCCCGCGCTCACCAGGAGCAGCGTGTGCCCGGTCCCGACCTGGGCGAACGTGCCCGCTCCGGACCCGTGCAGGACCCCGAGCGCCACCCCCGCCGGGAGCGCGACGAGCGCGGTCTCCACGAACAGGCCCGGCGCCGCCTCCACCTTCACCAGCTTCTTCATCAGGCCGTAGAGCCCGAAGGTCAGCGCCAGGATCAGCGCGATCCACGGCGGGCGGCCGTAGTCGACGGTGAGCACGGCGACCGCGGCCGCGGCGATGCCCACCGCGGTCCACTGCAACGGACGCAGCCGCTCCGAGAAGCCCACGACCCCGAGCAGCACGCTCACGAGCGGGTTGATGAAGTACCCGAGGGACGTCTCGACGACGTGCCCGGAGTTCACGCCGTAGACGAAGACGAGCCAGTTCGCCGCGATGAGCACGGCCGCGCCGGCCAGGACGAGCAGCGTGCGGCGGTCGCCGACGGCGGCGCGCACGTGCGACCACCGCCGGACGGCGAAGAGGAGCAGCCCGACGAACAGCAGTGACCACAGGACACGGTGCGCCACGATCTCCAGGCCCGACGCGGGTTCGAGCAGCGGGAAGTAGAGCGGGAACAGCCCCCACAGGGCGTAGGCGCCGAGCCCGGCGAGCACTCCCAGGCGACGCTCGTCCACCGCCGCACCGTACGCCGACCGGTGCGGCCCGGGTCCTGAGGCCGGCTCACGACCCGTGCGGGTCGTCCCGCCGGACGGGGCCCTCAGCTGTGCTGGATGTAGTCCACCATGTGCTTCTTCTCGTCCTCGAGCTCGTCGAGACGCGCCTTGACGACGTCGCCGATCGAGACGATGCCGATCAGCACGCCGTCGTCGTCGACCACGGGGACGTGCCTGACGCGGTGGTCGGTCATCGTCTGGGCGAGGTCGTGGACGCTGGCGTCCGGCGGGCAGGTGTGCACCTGCGCCGTCATCAGGCTCGACACCGGCTCGGCCAGCAGGCCCGCGCCGTGGTCGTGCAGGCCCCGGGCCACGTCACGCTCGGACACGATGCCCTCGACGTGCCGGCCGTCGGCGGACACCACCAGGGCGCCGATGCCCTTCTCCGCCAGGAGACCGAGCGCGGTGCGCACGCTCTCCGACCCGGCGATGGTCGCGACCTCGCGGCCCTTGTGGCGCAGCAGCGAACTGATCTGCACGGAAACCTCCTCGCGGAACGGTGCGGGGAGTCTGCACCCGCGCTCGCGCGAGAGCAACGCCGGGGCGATGCGGCCTACCGTCAAGGGGTGCAGAAACGGCGGCCGAACCCTCTGCAGTGGGTCTGGTACGCCCTCGGCGGCGGGCTCCCCCGCGAGCTCTCCCCCTGGGTGCTCGCCGACACGACCGGGCGCAGCTGGATCCTGCGGCACCTCGTCCGCGCCGTCGTCCAGATGCTGCCCGTCGTGGCGATCTGCCTGCTGGTCCCCGTGCCCCTGGCCTACCGGATCTCGGCCGCCGCGGGCGGTCTGCTGCTCGGGCTGCTCTTCTCGATCGCCTTCATGACCGAGACCATCGAGCACCGCGTGAGCAAGGCCGGCTATCCGCCCGGGACCGCGGGCCGGCTCCGGGCGGAGCGGGCGGAGCGCGACCGGGTGGAGCGGCACTCCCCCTATCGCCGCGGGGGCGCGGGCAGCTTCGACTGAGTCACCGGTTCAGTCGACGCGGAACCCGATCTTCAGCCTGACCTGGAAGTAGGCGATGTCACCGTCGACCACCTGACCGCGGATCTCCTCGGTCTGGAACCACTCGATGTTCCGCACCGTCTGGGCGGCCTTGGCGATGGCGGTGCGGACGGCCTCGTCGACGCTGTTCGGGCTGCTGCCGACGATCTCGCTCAGCCTGTACACGTGGTCGCTCACGATGACTCCTCCTCATGCGGGGTTTCCTCGACCCTGGCACGGCGGGCCCCGGTGCGCGCGGTCGATGCGTATCCGCCGGCTCCGACGTACGTAGTTCTCGCGCCGCCGAATACGTCGTCCGACGGACGGCAGGCGGCGCGTTCCTCCGAAGACTCCCCGGCGTCCCGCACCGACGCCGAAGGAGCCTCCGATGACCGCCGCTCTCGCCTACGCCGTCCCCGACAGTCCGGCCGAGCTCGACCGGGGGCCGCTGACCGCCCTGGCCGCCGGCGACGACGCCACGTGGCAGGCGACGGTGCGGCGCTACGACGCCCTGCTGCGTTCGACGGCGCGCGGGATCCTCCGCAGCGACGCCGACGTCGACGAGGCCGTCCAGCGCACCTGGGTCCTGCTGCTGCGCAACGCGGACCGGATCGAGAACCCGCGGTGCCTGCCGGGGTGGCTGGCGACGACGGCCCGACGCGAGGCCCTCGCGGTGCTGCGCTCCCAGCAGCGCGCCGTCCCGACCGACGACGTCGCCGACCATGTCGCGCCGGACGAGCGGGACCTCGGCACCGGACTGATGAGCCTCGAGCTGCGTCGGGAACTGCACCGCGCCGTGGACACACTTCCGGACACCCAGCGGCGGATCGTGCTGGCGCTGCTGCGGGAGCCGGCGTCCTACGACGCGCTGAGCCAGGAACTGGGCATCCCGCGCGGCAGCCTCGGCCCGCTGCGCGGCCGCGCCGTGCGGGCGCTGCGCGCGCAGCTCGAGCCCAGCCTGCGCTGAGGGCGCCCGATTCAGCCGCTCTTCTTCGGGCCGTTCTCGACGACGTGCTGGATCCCCTGGCGCAGCGCCTCTTCGAGGGTGAGGTCGGGGTGGGCGTCGACGGTCTTGCGGAGCTGTCCGACGAGGTCGTCGTCGTCCAGCTGGACCGTCTCCTCCTCCTCGGACCCGGATCCGAACAGCGACAGCTTCATCGGTGCCATGGGTGTCCTCCCGCGCGCGTGGTCGACGCCTACCGGGCGACCTTCGCCGCGACGGCCGCGGCCTGCGCACGGTTGGTGACCTGGAGCTTATGCAGCACCCGGGACACGTGAACACCCACGGTGCGATCGCTGATGAACAGGCTGCGGGCGATCTGGCGGTTCGTCGCCCCCGTGCCCAGCAGCGCCAGGACCTCGTACTCGCGATCGGTCAGCCCGTAGGGACGCTCCTCGGCCGGCACCCGTGGCGCGGGCGCCGCGGACAGCCGGGTGCGGGCCCGCAGGGCATCGATCTCGGCCACGAGCGGGGCCGCGCCCAGCCGCCCGGCGACCGAGCGCGCCTCGCTCGCCGCAGCGGCGGCCTTGTCCCGCTGCCGGGCCGAGACGTGGCACTCGGCCTGGCGCAGCAGGCAGTACGCCTCCTCACGCGGGCGCTCGGCGGCCCGCCACAGCCGGACGGCGCCGGCCCAGCCGGCCGCGTCCGCGGTCCCCCGCAGCCGGGCGAGCTCGTTCCGCGCGCTCCGGGAGAACGCCGCCAGGTCCATGTCGGCGTCGGCGCCGGGATCCAGGCCGTCGAGGACCGCGGCCAGCCGGTCGATGCGCGCCGTCGCAGCGGGGCCGGCGCGGCCGGGCACGCCGGTCCGTTCGGCCTCGTTCCGCAGCCCGATCCACGCGACCTCGACGCCGAAGTGCCGGTCCTGCGTGCTGGCCAGCCGGCGGAGGGCCTCGTCGACGGTGCGGTAGCAGCCGTCGTGGTCCTGCTGCTGCAGGAGGAGCTCGGCCGTCGCGGTCGCCATCGCCGCCACGACGGCGGGCTCGTCGGCGTCCCGCAGCGGCGCCGCCGCCTCGAGGCTGGCACGGGCCGCGGCGCCGTCCCCCATGCGGAGCTGCAGCTCGGCCCGCTCCAGGTGCAGGTGCAGCCCCTGGCCCTGGAGGACCCGGCCGTCGAGGAGCCCGGCGAGGAGCTGCTCGCACTCGACGTAGCGGCCGCGCCGGGTCAGCAGGTTCGCGGCGTTGCAGGCCAGCGCCGCCCCGACGGCCAGCTCGAGGCCGTACTCGGGAAGCAGGGCCAGGCCCTCCAGCGCCGCGGCGCACGCCTCGTTCGGCATGCCGGAGTACTCGTAGGCGACCATCAGGTTCGCGTAGCTGCGGCACAGCACCGCGCGGTCGGTCACGTCCCGGGCCAGGCGGACGCCCTCCCGCAGGACGTCGAGCGCCGCCGCGTCGCCCTGGATGACGCCCGCCGTCCCCCGGGTGGTGAGCGCATCGGCGAGGACGGCCGTCGTGCCGTGCTCGCGGGCCGCCTCCACGGCCCGGTCGGACAGCCGGACGGCGTCGTCGAACTCGGCCATGATGAAGGCGCCCCGTGCCATCGCCCCCCACACCTGGGCGTGGCAGGCCGTCACCTCGGTGTCCAGCGCCTCGGCCGCCTGGGCGTAGGCCGTCTGGCTCCGGGCGGTCAGGCCCGCCTCCCACAGGAAGCAGCCGAGGCGCTCGAGCGCGGTGGCGCGTTCGGCGCCCCGGACCGACCCGGTCCGCAGCGCCTCCTCGATCAGGGCCGCCGCGGCGGCCGGGTCGCCGCCCAGCCGCGCGGCGTCGGCCGCCTCGACCACGAGGTCCAGGGAGCCCGTCCCCGGCGCGTGCCGCCCGAACTCCAGAGCCCGCTGGTAGTGCCCCCACGCCTCGGCGAACGCGTTCAGCGAACGGGCCTTCCGCGCGGCCCGCAGGCACCATTCGGCCGCCCGCTCGGGCATCCCCGCGGCCTCCCAGTGCACGCTCACGGCCACCGCCGTGACGACGTCGTCGGCCGTCCGGTCGGCCAGGGCCAGCGCCGCCCGCTCGTGCAGGATCCGCCGCTCGATCGGCAGCAGCTGGGCGAGCACCGCCTCGCACATCAGGCTGTGCCGGAAGGCGTAGTCGGCGCCCTCCACCACGAGCACGCCGACGTCCACGGCCTCGCGGACCGCCCGCGCATAGCGGCCCGGAGGGAGGACCGACGCGGTGTGCAGGTGCGCGTCCGCGACCCAGAGCCCGAAGACGGCGGCCAGCCGGACCAGCTCGGCGGCGTCGGGACCGAGTGCGTTGACCCGCGCCAGGAGCACGTCCTTGACCCGCCGGGCGCCGGGGTCCCGGACCAGTTCACCGAGCAGGTAGGGGTTGCCCTGGGACCGCTCGAACCAGGCGCCGACGTCGACCTGCGCCGACCCGGTCAGCAGCGCCACGAGCTCGCGGGCGTCGTCCAGCCCGAGGCGCTGCAGCGCGATGTTCCGGGCACCCGGCAGCCGGGCGAGGTCGGCGCACGCCTGCTGCACGCGCGCGACGCGGGGCGTCTCGTCGTCGCGCAGGGTGATGACGAGGCTGAGCCGCCGGCGGGCCGCCGTGGACGCCAGGTAGACCAGGAAGTCGCAGGTCGTCTCGTCCGCCCACTGCAGGTCCTCGACGACGATCGTTGTGGGCGTCGCGGCGCCGGCCGGGACCAGGGCGTCGGCCCAGCTGCGGATGGCCCGGAGCCGCTGTTCGGCCGACTGCTGCTCCGGGGCGTCGGCCGACTCGGGCCACCCGCCCCGGGCATCGAAGACCTGCTCGAGCGCGGCCAGGGCCAGTGGCTGCCCCGCCAGCTGCAGGCAGGCCCCCTCGAGGACCTCGGTGGTCGCACCCGTCCGCTCGGCCGCGACCAGGGAGGACTTGCCCACGCCGGCCTCGCCGCAGATGAGCAGCACGTGTCCCGGCTCAGCGAACGCCGCGGCCACCGTCGCGCGGTGCTCCGCCCGTCCGACGTAGGGGACTGCCACCGCCCCCCCGCTCACCCCGTCATCGTGCCGCCACCAGCGATGGACGTCCAGGTGCGGGCACGGGACCTCGGACGGGCCGATCGAGCCGACGAGGGGACTTGAACCCCTAACCGCCCGATTACAAGTCGGGTGCGCTACCAATTGCGCCACGTCGGCGGGACCACCGAGGTGGCCGCGTCGATCGTAGGTCCCGCGGGACGTGCGGGCGGCGGGTGCCTCAGGCGGCGTCGGTGTCCGCCGCCGGGTCGCCGCGCAGGGTCCGCCCCTGGACGTAGCCGGCCGGGTCGCTGGTCGGCGTGGGCCCCGCCGCGAGCCAGCGGGCGAATCCGGCCGGGTCCCGCCGCTCGAGCTCGTCCAGCGCCTCCTCACGCCTGACCACGAGCGCTTCTCGCGCCGCCGGATCGAGGCGGCCGGCCAGGATCGCGCTCGTCCGCATCCACTCCCCGCCCAGCTCAGCCGTGGTCAGGACCGCCACCGGCGGGAGCAGGCTCGCCAGCTCGGCGGGAGCCTCGGAGCGGAGCGGGCGGACCGCGCTCGGATGGCGGGGAGCCGACGTGCGGTCGGCCGTCGACCGCGCGTCCGGGCCGCGCCGGGCCAGCCGGGCCACGAGCACCCCGATCAGGACGCCGCCCACGGTCAGGGTGGCCACGGCGCCCCCCGCCAGGGCGGCGATCCCGGCGATGACGAGGAGCACTCCGACGGTCGTCGCCCCGACGATGGCCGCGGCCTCGAGCGTGGAGCGGGAGCGGGCTCCCGGCGGCGCCTCACGCGCGATGCCCGCAGCCATGCAGCCGGCCAGCACCCCCGCGACGCCGACGGCCACGAGCTCCGGCCCCCGCAACGCCAGCCCGCCGACGACGGCGACGATGCCGGCGACGAGGACGACGGCCCACAGCAGCACACGGGGAAGGGGAGCGCGGATGGGCACGGGGCAGCCTCCATGGCACGCCGGGACAAGGACCGGCGGGGGCCGACCGGACCGATGTCTCCGGTCCACCGGCACCCGCTCCGTCCGGCACTACCCCGGTGCGTAGCGGGATGCACACGAGACGGTGTGTCGCGGGCTCTTCACAGCCGGGGCGAGGGCGAGGACGCTGGGCAGCGGCCGGCCCGCTGCTCCCGGAGGTACGTCATGCCGACGTCGACCCCGATCGCCCCGCCCGACGCCGCGGACTACGACGTCCGCACCGACCGGTCGTCCGGGCCCGGCGAGCCACTTCCCCCCGCGGTGGTGGTCGGTGTCGACGGCACCGAGTGCGGCCTCGGCGCGGTCCGGTGGGCCGCGCAGGAGGCCGCCCGGCGGAACGCTCCCCTGCGCATCGTGCACGCCACCTCCCCACCCCGGCGTCGTGAGGCGGCGGACTCCCCACCTCCCCCGCACGCACGGCGGATCACCGCGCAGGCGTACACCGTCGCCGTGCACACCGAGTCCGGCCTCCGCTCCGAGACCGAGGTCGTCGCGGGCGACGCGGCCACCGTGCTCCTGACCGCGGCTGCCGAGAGTCAGCTCGTGGTCCTCGGCAAGTCGACGACGGGCGCGGCCGACGAGTGGGTGCTCGCTCCCGTCGCCGTCCGGGTGTCGGCGCGGTCACCGAGGCCGGTCGTCCTCGTCCCGCGACCGCGCGGTGAGGCCACCGGCCGGCCGGTCGCGGCCGTCCTGGGCGTCGGGGAGGCCGGGGACGACGAACGGGTGGCCGAGTTCGCGGCCGAGGCGGCGCAACGGGCCGGGACGCCGCTGACCGTGCTGCAGATCCGCGGGAAGCGCGCGCCGGCGCCGGACGGCTGGGCCGGGGACGAGTCGGAATGGGAGCAGCGCTTTCCCGGCCTGGAGGTGCGCCGCTCCACCCTGCCCGGTGCGACGGCCAGCCAGGTGCTCGCGGCCACCTGCCCGGCTCCGCTGGTCGTGCTCAGCGCCGGCCACGGCTCCCTGCTGCACCGCCAGCTCGACGGTCCGCACCGCTGGCTGCTGCGCCACTGCACGTCCCCCATGGCGCTCGTCCCGCCGGTGCACCGCCCCGAGCTCGACCCGCGGGAGGAGATCGTCGCCGTGGGCTGAGCGCCTGAGCCGGCGGAACTTCCGGCGTCCAGGAATCTCACAGGCGTCCTCCAGCGCTGAGCCAGCGCGGGGAGCGACAGTGGAGTCCTCGCCGCGGCCGCACGGTCGCGCGGAGGGAGGACACCAGCAGTGAGCGACCACGGACCCGGCCCGGTCGGACCAGCCAACGAGCCGGGCGCATCCCGGGTCGGCCCGCCCGCGGCGCCCGCCCCGTCCCACGCCTGGGCGACACCGCAGCCACAGCCGACGCAGCCCACGCCGTCCTACTCCGGCTACGGGGGGCAGCCCCTGCCCGCACCGGGCGCCGGCACCCCGTCGACCGACGCGTGGCCGAACACCCCGTACAGCTCCCCCGCCTTCCCGCAGGGATCGCACGGCACGACCGCGTTCCCGGGCGGTCCCCCGGCGGCACCCCGCCGGGCCGGCCGGCTGCGCATCGGGCTGGCCGGCCTGGTGGCCGGCGCGGTGATCGGCGGCGGCGCGGGGGCCGGCGTGGCCACCCTGGTCGACGAGCCGGCCGCCCGGGGCGGGACGGCGGCGGCCGCGCAGAACGTCGTCATCGAGAACCCGGAGACGGCCACGACCGCGACGGCGGCTGCGGCGAAGGCGGCCCCCAGCGTGGTGACCGTCTACGTCTCGAGCAGCTCGGCGTCCGGGAGCGGATCGGGCGTCGTCCTCACCGCCGACGGCTTCGTGCTCACCAACAACCACGTCGTGGCCGGGGACGGCGGCGACGCCGGCACCGTGCAGGTCCGCACCGCCGACGGCTCCCTCTACGACGCCTCGATCGTGGGCACCGACCCGGCCTCCGACCTCGCCGTCCTGCGGCTGGACGGCGCCGGGGGGCTCACCCCGGCCGCGTTCGCCGACTCCGACGAGGTGCAGGTGGGCGACGTCGCCGTCGCGATCGGTGCGCCGCTGGGCCTCTCGAACACGGTGACCACCGGCATCGTCAGCGCCACCGACCGGGCCGTCGCGACCGGTTCCACGGAGGACGACGCGACGGTCATCGACGCCATCCAGACCGATGCCGCGATCAACCCCGGCAACTCCGGCGGCGCCCTGGTCGACGGTGCCGGTGAGGTCATCGGGATCAACACCGCCATCGCGACCGTCGCGTCCGGCGCGCCGGGATCGCAGTCCCAGAGCGGCAACATCGGCGTCGGGTTCGCCATCCCGGGCAACGCCGCCCAGCGGATCGCGCAGGAGATCATCGAGACCGGCTCCGCCACCCGCGCGCTCCTGGGGGTGCGTGCCCGGACCGACGCGGACGACCAGAACAGCGAGGTGGGCGCGGGCGCACGGGTCGAGACCGTCGAGCCGGGCAGTCCCGCCGCCGAGGCCGGCCTGGAGCCCGGGGACGTCGTCACCGCGGTCGGCGAGCGCCCGGTGACCACGTCCACCGAGCTGACCGCCGCGGTGCGCAGCCAGGCGCCGGGCGAGGAGGTCACGCTCACGGTGCGCCGCGACGGCGAGTCGCGGACCGTCGAGGTGACCCTGGGGACGACGGGCTGAGCCCGCACGGGTCCCGCCCGGCCCCCTCCCCGGCAGGTCCCTAGGCTGGTGCGGGTGCCCGGACCCCGACCGAACGTCCCGATCGCGAGCTCGCTCGACGACCCGGAGCGTGCCGCCGATCTCGCCGGGATGAAGCGGCTGGCGACCGGTCTGTTCGTCGCCGCCGCCCTCGTCTTCCTCGCCTGCGTCCTCCTCGGGGACGGCGCCGGCGCATGGGTCGGCTACGTGCGCGCGACCGCCGAGGCCTCGATGGTGGGCGCGCTCGCCGACTGGTTCGCCGTCACGGCCCTGTTCCGCCACCCGCTACGGCTGCCGATCCCGCACACCGCGATCATCCCGCGGAAGAAGGACCAGATCGGCGCCAGCCTCGGCACCTTCGTGCAGGAGAACTTCCTGACCACGCACGTCGTCGAGCAGAAGCTGGCCACCGTCGACGTCCCGGGCCGGCTGGGCGCCTTCCTGGCAGCGCCCGGCCGCGCCGAGCGGCTGGCCGGCGACGCCGGGGTGGCCCTGACCGCGCTGACCGACCTGCTCCGGGACGACGACGTCCAGCCCGCCGTCGCCGCGCTCGTCGACCGCAAGCTGCACGAGACCCCGCTCGCCCCGGTCGTGGCCCGGGCGCTGGAGCTCGTCGTCGAGGGCGACCGCCATCAGGAGGTGCTGTCGGCGGCGCTGCGCGGCCTGGCCCGCTTCCTCGAGGACAACAAGGTCGTGTTCCGGGCCCAGCTGGGCGACGCCTCCCCCGCCTGGGTGCCGGACTGGCTGGACGAGAAGGTGTTCGTGCGGGCCTTCACCGGCGTCCAGGTGTTCCTCGACGAGGTCGGCGCCGATCCCCGGCACGAGCTGCGCCGGTCCTACGACGCCCGGCTGCGGGCCTACGTGCACGCCCTGCGCACCGATCCCGAGACGGCCGCCCACGTGGAGGACCTCAAGCGGGAGCTGCTCGAGCACCCCGCCGTCCGTGCGTGGTCGGGCTCGCTGTGGAGCAACGTCAAGACCGCGATCGTGGCCGCCGCCGCCGATCCGGACTCCGAGCTGCGCGGGCGCCTGATCACGCTGATCCGGGACGGCGCCCGGCTGCTGCAGACCGACCCGACCGTGCGCGAGCTCGTGCAGCGGCAGAGCACCCGCATGGCCGGCTACGTGGTCGAGCGGTTCGCCGGCGACCTCGCCGACGTCGTCGGCAGCACGGTCGCACGCTGGGACACCGAGGAGACGAGCCGGCGCATCGAGCTGCAGGTGGGCCGCGACCTGCAGTGGATCCGGGTCAACGGCACCGTGGTCGGCGGCCTCGCCGGCCTGGTCATCTACACGGTCGCCCAGGTCTTGGGCTGACCCGAGGCTCACGGAGGTCGTCGCGCCGAGTGGGGCCCGGAGGGCTCCGCGCAGGTGCGACTCAGCGGCTCAGCTCAGGCCGGGGACGGCACCTGGCCGCGGTGCGGCCCGGAGGGTCGCAGTGTCACGGTGCGGCCCGGAGGGTCGCAGTGTCACGGCGCGATCCGGAGGATCGCAATGTCATAGGTCAGGGCTCGATCGTGACCTTGATGGCCTCGCCCTTCGCAACGATGTCGAAGGCCTCCAGGGCCCGCTCGAGGGGTAGCCGTGCGGTGATGAGGTCCTTGACCGGCACCTTCCCCGTCGAGATGTACTCGAGCGCGCGCTTGTTGTGCTCGGGGGCCGAGCCGTTCGCCCCCATGAGCATCAACTCCCGGTAGTGGACGAGGTTGGAGTCGCACTGGATGAAGGGGTTGGTCTTGGGCAGCCCGCCGAAGAACGAGATGCGCCCGCGCCGCGCCGCCATCCGGATCGCCTGCTCCTGGGCGACGTTCGCCGCGGTCGCCGTGATGACGACGTCAGCACCCCGCCCGTCGGTGAGCTCCAGCACGCGCTCGACGACGTCGACCTCGCTGCCGTTGATGACCTCGTCGGGCTGCACCGCGTCGGCCGACATCTTCAGCCGGTCGGCGTTGACGTCGATGAGGAAGACCCGGCTCGCGCCGTTGGCGCGCGCCAGCCGGATGTGGATGCAGCCGATCGGCCCGGCCCCGAAGACGACGACGGTGTCGCCGTCGGCCACCGAGATCAGCTCCTGCGCGTTGATCGCACAGGCGAACGGCTCGGCCACCGACGCCTCGTCGAACCCGATGTTGTCCGGGATCCGGTTGAGCCCGTCCACCTTGAGCACCTGCCGCGGCACGATCAGGTACTCGGCGAACCCGCCCTCGTACTGGTAGCCGACCGACGTCTGGTTCTGGCAGACGGCCATCCAGCCCTTGCGGCACTCGTAGCACTCCCCGCAGGGCACGGCCGCGATCACCTGGGCGCGGTCCCCGACCGACCAGCCGGGAACGTCCGCCCCGACCTCGACGACCTCGCCGGCGACCTCGTGGCCCATGATCCGCGGCGGGCTGATGTTCTGGTGCCCGTTGTTGAAGATCTTGACGTCCGTGCCGCAGGTGGAGCAGTTGCGGACCCGCAGCTTCACCTCGTCGGGCCCGCACTCGGGCTCCGGGACGTCCTCGATCCGGACGTCCTTCGGCGCGTAGAAGCGCAGCACCTTCATGGGCTCACCTTCCTCTTGGCCCGGCCGGGGAGCAGCGCGGGTTGCGAATGGGGTCGTGCGCGGGACGGTGACCCGCACGGGGCCGCCGTCCTGCGGTCAGTCCTCGTTGACCGCCTGGAGCAGGTCGTAGAGCTCGTCGGCCGAGCCGGCGGCGAGCAGCTTCTCCACCTCGTCGGTGTCCGAGAAGACGATCGCGATCTTCCCCAGGATCTCCAGATGGCCGTTGTCCACTCCGGCGATCCCGACGGCGAAGCGCACCTCGTTGCCGTCCCAGTCGACGGGTGCGTCGTACCGCACGACAGAGATGGCCGACCGGCCGATGGTGTCCTTGGCCTCGTTGGTGCCGTGCGGGATGGCGAGGAAGTTGCCCATGTAGGTGGACACCGACTTCTCCCGCTCGAACATGGCGTCCACGTACGCAGGGCTCACCGCCCCCGCGTCGACCAGCAGTCGCCCGGCCTCGCGGATCGCGTCGTCCTTGCTCCGGGCGTCGCCGGGGACCTTGACCTGGGACCGGGTGAGGACATCGCTCATGGAACCCCCTGGAAGTGGTGCCGGCCGGCCGGCGCCCGTGCGGGAGCCGGCCGGCCGGGTCTGGTCAACGCGAGGACGAGCTGCCCTGGGCGTTGGTGGTCTTCAGCTCCTCGACGATCCCGTCGTACTGCGGGCTGTTCATGAAGTTGTCGACCGACACGTGCTCGGCCGACGGGGACATGGTCCTGGCCCGCGGCGTGAGGTCCTGGTGCGTCACGACCAGGTCGACGTCGTCGGTCAGGTTGGCGATCGCCACGTTCTGCACCTCCACGTCGGTGAAGCCGGCCTTCTTGATCTTGTTGCGGAGCACCGAGGCGCCCATCGCGCTCGATCCCATGCCGGCGTCGCAGGCGAAGGCGATGCGGTGGATCGGCTTCCTGGCTCCGGCGTGGGTGCCGGGGTGCGCCAGGCCGGCGGCCTCGAGCTGGTCCTCCTGGGCCTCGTCGGTGGGCGAGAGGTACCCGGCGACGCTGCTCCGCTTGCCCTTCATGGCCTCCATCTCGGCGGTGGCCTCCCCGAGGTCGCCACCCTTCTTGCGGTCCAGCTTGAGCAGGAGCGAGCAGATCGCGAACGACGTCGCGGCGGCGAGGAGCACGGAGAGGATGACGCCCACGAAGCTGTCGCCCGGCGTCTGTGCCAGCACCGCGATGATCGAACCGGGAGCGGCCGGTGCCCGCAGTCCGGCGTCGAACACCACGAGGGTCCCGATGCCCACCATGCCGCCGGCGATCATGCCGAGCAGCAGGATCGGCTTCATCAGGACGAACGGGAAGTAGATCTCGTGGATGCCGCCGAAGAAGTGGATGATCGCCGCCCCCGGTGCGGTGCTCCGGGCCATCCCGGTGCCGAACAGCATGTAGGCGAGCAGGACGCCCAGGCCGGGCCCGGGGTTGGCCTCCAGCAGGAAGAGGATCGACTTGCCGGTCTCCGCGGCCTGCTGCACACCGAGCGGGGTCAGCACGCCGTGGTTGATCGCGTTGTTGAGGAACAGCACCTTGGCCGGCTCGATGAGGATGCTCGCGATGGGCAGCACCCCGTTGTCGACGAGCCAGTCCACCCCGTTGCCGAGGGCCCGCGACACGGCCTCCACGACGGGGCCGAAGGCGAAGAAGCCGACGACGGCGAGCGCGGCCGCCACGATGCCCGCGGAGAAGTTGTTCACCAGCATCTCGAAGCCGGGCTTGATCTTGCCGTCCCAGAGCTTGTCGATCTGCTTCATCACCCAGGCGGCGAGCGGGGCCATGATCAGCGCGCCGAGGAACATCGGCTGATCGGTGCTGACGATGACGCCCATGGTCGCTACGACGGCGACCACGGCACCGCGGACGCCGTAGACCATCCGGCCGCCCTGCGCCGCGATCAGCAGCGGCAGCATGAACCGGATCATCGGGCCGACCAGGCCGATGTTCGGTGCGCCCGCCTCGTTCTCCCCGAAGCCGCCGAGGCCGCCCACCGGGAACGGGCCCTTCTCGATGAAGAGCGCCGTGATGATGCCCCACGCGATGAACGCGGCGATGTTCGGCATGATCATTCCGGACAGGAAGGTGCCGAACTTCTGCACAGCGATCCTGGCGCCTGAGCGCCCCGCAGGTGCCGACGTTGTTGCGCTCACTGGCTTTCCTCCCGGTGGGGACGGATGGACTTCGAGTCGCCCGCGTTCCGCTCGGCCTTTCCCGGCCGGGCTGGGCACCACCGCCGCCGGGGCCCGGCCGGCGCGGCGCCGTCTCCCCCTGGCGGGGGATCGTGCGGCCACGGTGCGGCTGGACGTGACCAGCGTCACGTACGGGCGCTAGTCTTGTCAACGGATTCCAACGCGAAACAACAGATTCAGGCTCCATGCCACAGGACCGGACACGCAGAGGATCGGAGGGCCGGAGTTCCGTGTATCCAGAGGAACGGCAGCAGGCGATCGCGCAGCTCGTGGGTCAGCGCGGCCGGCTCAGCGTGACGACGACAGCCGAGCAGTTCGGCGTCACGACCGAGACCGTCCGGCGCGACCTCGCGGTCCTGGAGCGCGCGGGCATGCTCCGCCGCGTCCACGGCGGCGCCGTGCCGGTGAACGCGGTGGCACTCGTCGAGCTCGGGCTGGGCGAGCGCACCGGCCGGCTGGCGGAGCAGAAGAACAAGATCGCCGCCGCGGCACTGGAGTTCCTGCCCGGCACGAACGGCAGCATCATCCTCGACGGCGGGACCACGACCGCCGCGCTGGCCGAGCTGCTGCCGACGGACCGGCGGCTGCTGACCGTGACGAACGCGGTGCCGATCGCCGCCCGTCTGGCGACCGCGCCGGGCATCACGGTCCACATGCTGGGCGGGCGGGTCCGCGGCGTGACGCAGTGCGCCGTCGGGGAGTCAGCCGTCCGGACGCTGAGCAACCTCCGGGTGGACGTCGCCTTCATGGGGACCAACGGCATCACGACCAGCTACGGGTTCACCACACCGGACGAGGACGAGGCGCTGGTGAAGCGGTCGATGGTGAGTGCGGGGCAGCGCGTGGTCGTGCTCGCCGACTCCAGCAAGCTCGAGCGGGAGACCCTGATCCGCTTCGCCGCACCCGAGGACGTCGACGTCCTCATCACCGACGACGGCGCCGATCCCGACGTCCTCGCTGCCCTCGAGAAGGCCGGGATCGAGGTCGTCCTCGCCTGAGCATCCGCTCCGCCGGCGCCCGGTCAGCGGCGAGCGGCCGCCGCGGCGTAGAGGGCGATGCCGGCGGCGACGCTGACGTTGAGCGACTCGGTGTCGCGGTCGATCGGGATGCGCACGACGACGTCGCAGCGCTCGCGTACCAGCCGGGAGAGCCCCGTGCCCTCTGCGCCGACCACCAGCACCACCGGGTCGGCGAAGCCGTCGTACTCGTGCAGATCGACGTCGCCCTCCCCCGCCAGGCCCACGGTCTGCAGCCCGGCGTCCTGGTATCCGGCCAGAGCCCGCGGCAGGTTGACCGCGCGCGCCACCTTGATCCGGGCGGCGGCACCCGCGCTCGTCCGCCAGGCCGAGGCTGTCATCCCGACGGCGCGACGCTGGGGGACGACGACCCCGTGGGCGTCGAACGCGGCCGCGGACCGGACGACGGCCCCGAGGTTGCGCGGGTCGGTGACGCCGTCGAGCGCGACCAGCAGCGGGGGGCGCCCGGAGTTCCGCGCGATGTCGAGGAGATCCTCGGGGTGCGCGTAGTCGTAGGGCGGCACCTGCAGACCGATGCCCTGGTGGAGGGCGCCCTGCGACATCCGGTCGAACTCGGCCTTGCCCACCTCGAGCAGCGGCAGCCCGCGGTCGGCCGCCAGGGTCATGGCCTCGGCGATGCGCTCGTCGGTGGTGCGCAGGTTGTCGCCGGTGACGACGTAGAGCGCGTTCGCCGGGATCTGCGCGCGGAGGGCCTCCACCACCGGGTTGCGGCCGAGCAGCAGCTCCGGGGTCTCCTCCGCCCGCGCCCGGGCGCGGGCGCGGTCGGCCCGCTGCCGGGCGTCGACGGCGGCCCGGCGCTGGGCCGGGTGACCCGGGCGGGCCTCGGCCGGCGGAGTCGCACCGCGGCCGGCCAGGGACCGGCGGTTCTTGCCACCGGTCCCGGCGGTCGCGGTCTTCTTGCCGGCGCCGGTGGTACGGCCTCGGCGCTGACTGTTGCCGGCCATCAGCGGCTCAGCTCCCATCGGGGTCCTTGCGGGGTGTCCTCGACGACGACGCCGAGGGCGGTGAGCTGGTCGCGGATCGCGTCGGCAGCAGAGAAGTCCTTGCGGGCGCGGGCGGCCTGCCGCTGCTCGAGCGCCAGCGCGACGAGGCCGTCGGTGGCCCGGGCCAGCCGGTCGTCGCCCCCGCCGTCGGCCCACTGGGGGTCGAGCGGGTCGAGACCGAGGACGCCGAGCATCGCCCGGACGGAGCCGAGCGTGCCGGCGACGGCGCGGTCGGCGCCGTCGGCCAGCGCGGTGTTGCCCTCGCGCACGAGGTCGTGGACGGCCGCGAGCGCGGCGGGCGTGCCGAGGTCGTCGTCCAGGGCCTTTGTGAACTCGGCGCAGAGCACGCGCGATCCGGCGTCCGCACCCACGCGCTCAGCGGCCCGCCGGACGAAGGACTCGATCCGCCGGTAGGCGACGCCCGCCTCCGCCAGCGCGGTGTCGGTGAACTCGATCGCCGACCGGTAGTGCGGCGCGATCAGGTAGTAGCGCAGCTCGACCGGCCGCACCCGCTGGACCACCTCGTCGACCAGCGCGGTGTTGCCCAGGGACTTGCTCATCTTCTCGCCGCCGAGGGTCACCCAGCCGTTGTGCAGCCAGTAGCGCGCGAACGCGTCGCCGGCCGCCCGGGACTGGGCCTGCTCGTTCTCGTGGTGCGGAAAGCGCAGGTCCAGACCGCCGCCGTGGATGTCGAACTCGGCCCCGAGGTAGCGCCCCACCATGGCCGAGCACTCCAGGTGCCAGCCCGGGCGGCCGCGGCCCCACGGCGTCGGCCACGAGGCGGTCTCCGGCTCGCCGTCCTTGTGCGCCTTCCAGAGGGCGAAGTCGCGTGGGTCCCGCTTCCGGTCGTCGGTCTCGGTGTCGGCGGCCGACTGCAGGTCGTCGAGGCGCTGACCGGTCAGTGCCCCGTACTCGGGGAACGAGCGGACGTCGAAGTAGACGTCGCCGTCGGCGGCGTAGGCGTGGCCGCGCTCGATCAGCCGCTCCATGAGCGTGACCATCTCGGGGATGTGCCCCGTGGCGCGCGGCTCGTAGGTGGGGGGCAGGACGCCGAGGACGTCGTAGGCGCGCGTGCAGGCCCGCTCGTTGTCGTAGGCCCACGCCCACCACGGGACGCCGTGGTCGTCGGCCTTGGCCAGGATCTTGTCGTCGATGTCGGTGACGTTGCGGACGTAGGTGACCTCGAGCCCGCTGTGGGTCAGCCAGCGCCGCAGGACGTCGAAGGCGAGCGCGGCCCGGACGTGGCCGATGTGCGGTCGCCCCTGGACGGTGAGCCCGCAGACGTAGACGGAGGCCTGACCGGCACGCAGCGGCGTGAAGTCGCGGACCGCGCGGGCGGCCGTGTCGTACAGGCGGAGGCTCACCGGCGCGAGTCTACGGTCCGGCGCACCCGCCCCCTGACGGCTCGGCTGCCCGGCAACCGCCCCCGGCCGCGCCGCGGGGCCCGGACTCCCCGCCGGTCGCCCCGCTCGGACGGCGGCTCCGTCCGGCCCTCGACCAGCGGTGTCCGCGTCACCCGTGGGAGTAGGACCGGTTCCCGTCGCCACCCTCCAAACCTACGATCAGGACTGCAGACTCCTCTTCCGACCGAGACACGGGGTGACAGGTGCCACCGACCGTCCTGTCGGCGCCACACCTTCTCGGAGCGACCGCAGTACCGTCGCCGCCGCGGATCCCCGATGTCCACGGGGGAGCGCGCGCCCACCGGTCGACCGGGCGGGCACCGCTGCCGACGGTGTGGGTCTGGCGCATCGACGTCACGGACGGCCGGCACGAGGACTTCGTCGCGGCGACCCACCTGACCGACGCCGAACGGCTGCGCGCATCCCTGGGCACCGATGCGGTGCGCCGCCGCCGCATCCTGCTCCGGGGGGCGCTGCGGCAGGTGCTCGGCGGCCTCCTCGACGTCCTCCCCGCCCGCGTTCCCCTGGTCGAGGACGGCGGCCGGCCGCTGCTGCCGACCGACCGGGGCCTGCGGTTCAGCTGCTCGGCCAGTGGCCGGGTGGGGCTCGTCGCGGTGGCGGCGGGGTCGGACGTGGGCGTGGACGTCCAGGAGCACCGGGACGAGGACGCGCGGGCAGCCACGGCCGAGGGCTGGCTCACCACGGCCGAGGAGCGCGCCCTCCAGGGCCTGCCCCCGGCGGACCGCCTCCGCGCCGTCACCCGGTGCTGGACCCAGAAGGAAGCCGTGCTCAAGGGCCTCGGCCTGGGCCTCCGGCAGGCCCCGGTCACGGTGGCCACCCCGGTCGCGCCCGCCGGGCGCATCGGGGAGTGGTGGACAGCCCCGGTTGCCGTCCGCCCCGGTCACGTCGCCAGCGTCGTGATCCGCACCCCTCAGGACGAGGTCGACCTCGTCGTTCGAGACATGATCGTGGGAGAAACCTGATGAGCACCTCCGTCCGTAGCCCTCTCGAGCGCGGGACCGGTGGGCGAGTGCCTCAGATCGCCGCCTTCCGGGAGGCGTGCGAGGGACGTACCGGGGAGTTCCTCGGCTCCCCCGAGGCGCTGCACGCGTGGTCCGTCGACTCCTACCGCGACTTCTGGGGCGCGTTCCTCGACTGGTCCGGGCTGGCCTGGGAGGGGTCGGCGACGGAGGTCTGCACGGACGACGACATCGAGCGCGCCGTCTTCTTCCCCGGCGTGCGGCTGAACTACGCGGAGAACCTCCTGCGCCCGCTGCCCGGCGTGGACGACGACGCGCCCGCGCTCACCTCGCTGCACGCCTCCCCCGGCGGCGTCGAGCAGTTCTCCCGCCGCGAGCTCCGGGGCGCCGTCGCCCGTACGGCCGCCGTGCTCGGCCGGCTCGGCATCGACGTCGGCGACCGCGTCGCGGTGATCGCGCCCAACCACGCCCGCGCCGTGAGCGTGTCCCTCGCCGTGGCCGCGCGGGGCGCCACGCTGTCCACCGTCACGCCGGACATGGGCCCCACCGCGCTGATCGGGCGGCTGGAGCAGGTCGAGCCCGTCCTGCTCCTGGTCGACCGCACCCAGATGCCCGACAGCGCCGACGGCGGCCTGCTGGCCACGCTGCTCGCCGCCCTGCCGTCGGTGCGGCAGCTGGTCGTCCTGGACGACCTCCCCCTCCCCGAGCTTCCGGACGTGGCCGTGGACCGGCTGAGCCGGCTGGAGGCCGAGGTCGCCGAGCCCGCGACCGAGACGTGGCCGCGCCTGCCGTTCAACCAGCCGCTGTGGGTGATGTTCTCCTCCGGGACGACCGGACCGCCGAAGGCGATGGTGCACGGCGCGGGCGGCTCGCTGATCGAGCACGTCAAGGAGCACCGGCTGCACGGGGACCTCACCCCGGACGACGTCCTCTACTTCCACACGACCACCGCCTGGATGATGTGGAACTGGCAGCTCTCGGCGCTGGCCGTGGGCGCGCACGTCGTCCTCTACGACGGACCGATCGCCGGCCCCGAGACGCTGTGGCGGCTGGTCGCCGACCAGGGCGTCACCGTGTTCGGGACGAGCCCGCCGTACCTCCAGCTGTGCCAGGACGCCGGCTACCGGCCCGCGGCCGAGGTGGACCTCGGCCGGCTGCGCGCCGTCCTGTCCACCGGGGCCGTCCTGCACGACTGGCAGTTCGACTGGGTGGCGAGGGAGGTCGGCCCGGTCCCGCTGCAGTCCGTCTCCGGGGGCACCGACATCATCGGCTGCTTCGTGCTCGGTCATCCGGAGCGTCCCGTGGAGCGGGGATGGTGCCAGTCGATCGGCCTCGGCCTCGACGTCGCGGCCCTGGACGACGAGGGCCGGCCGGTCCTCGACGAGGTGGGCGAGCTGGTCTGCCGGCGTCCGTTCCCGTCCCGGCCGCTGTGCTTCCTGCGCGATCCCGACGGGTCGCGGTTCCACGACGCCTACTTCGCCGACCACGCGGGCCTGTGGACCCACGGTGACCTGATCACGATCGGCCGGGACGGGGGCGCCCGGATGCACGGCCGCTCCGACGGCGTGCTGAACATCAGCGGCATCCGGATCGGTCCGGCGGAGATCTACCGCATCCTCCGGGCGATGCCGGAGGTCCTCGACTCCATGGCCGTGGAACAGCTCGTCGGCAGCGATTCCCGGCTGCTGCTGCTGGTCGTCCTGCGCCCGGGTGCCGTCTTCGACGACCAGCTCGCCGCCCGCATCCGCGCCCGGCTGCGCACCGAGGGTTCCGCGGCGCACGTCCCCCAGGTCGTCGTGCCCGTCGACGAGCTGCCCACCACGCATAACGGCAAGCGGTCGGAGCGGGCGGCCCGGGACGCGGTCAACGGCGCTCCCGTCCGCAACCTCGCCGCGCTGAAGAACCCGGGCAGCCTCGACGCGATCCGGGACGCCGTCCGGGCGGCGGCGGAGCGAACCGCCGAGGCGCCGGCCGGCGAGCCGGACTCCGCGGACCGGGTGACGGCCGCGGTGTCGCTGGTCTTCCGCGACGTCCTCGGGGTCTCGTCCATCGACCACACGGCGAACTTCTTCGACCTCGGTGGGACGTCCCGCCAGTCCATGACGATCCTCCGTCGGCTGCGCAACGAGCTGCGCCGCCCGGTGCCGGTGGACACCTTCCTTGCGGCGCCCACCGTCGAGGGGCTCGCCGAGGCGCTGCGCCGGCCCGCGGTGGGCGGTTCCCGCTTCCCCGTCCTGAAGGCGGGCGAGGCATCGGAGGCGCCGCTCTACCTCGTGCACGGCGTCTACGGCGACGTCGACGGCTACCGGGGGCTGTGCGAGCACCTGGACACGCGCGCGACCGTCTACGGCATCGAAGGATCGCTCATCGACCCCTCCGGGCGGGCGAAGACCATCGAGGAGATCGCCGCCGAGAACGTGGCGGAGCTGTCCTCCTTCCAGCCGACCGGCCCGGTCCGGCTCGCCGGGTTCAGCTTCGGCGGCCTGGTGGCGTTCGAGATGGCCCGGCAGCTGGCGGAGGCGGGCCGGACCCCGGAGCACCTCGCCCTGCTCGACGTCCGGCCGCCCAAGGGCTCCCTGACGCGGTTCGAGAATCTCCTCCGCAAGGCGTCGACCCTCATCGCGCTGTTCATCCCGGCCTTCCACGACCGCACCCTCGGGCAGGCCATCCGGGACCGCTTCCGGAAGTCGGCCACGCCGTCCGACCGCCAGGCCCTGCGCGGCGGCGTCGTCGTCTACGACGAGTACCGGTGGCAGCGCTACGAGGGGCCGGTCACGTACTTCCGCGCCCGCGTCCGTCTCCCCGTCATCATGTGCATGCTGTTCGCGTGGCGCCGTGCGGCGCCGAACCTCCGCGTGGTCGGCGTCCCCGGGGAGCACGACGATCTGCTGGACGCCCACCACGCCCAGCGCCTCGCCGAGCGGATGTCGGAGGCCCTGCGCGCCTGAGGGGCGCACGGTCGTCCGGCGACTCAGTCGCCGCGGACCACCAGTGCGGTCGCCAGCGCCGCCCGTCCCTCGCCGCGCCCGGTGAGCCCCAGGCCGTCGGTCGTGGTGGCGGCCACGCTGACCGGCGCCCCCAGCGCGGCCGAGAGGGCCGCCTCGGCCTCCGCCCGGCGGGGGCCGAGCTTCGGCGTGGTCGCCACCAGCTGCACGGAGGCGTTGCCCACCCGCCAGCCGGCCGCCGCCAGCACCTCGCGGACGTGCTCGAGGACGGCGAGCCCGGAGGCGCCGGCCCACCGCGGGTCGTCGGTGCCGAGCAGGCCCCCGATGTCGCCGAGCCCGGCCGCGGAGAGGACGGCGTCGGTGAGGGCGTGGGCGACGACGTCGCCGTCGGAGTGCCCGGCGCAGCCGTCGGCGCCCGGCCAGTCCAGGCCCGCCAGGCGGCACGTCCGGCCGGGTTCGATCGGGTGGACGTCGGTGCCGACGCCGACCCTCGGCAGGGGATGACTCACGAGCGGACCTGCAGCTCGGCGACCGCGAGGTCGTGGGCCACGGTGATCTTGCCCGCCCGTTCGTGGCCCTCGACGGTGGTGACCGGGATGCCCGCGGCCCGGATGACGGCGGCGTCGTCGGTGAACGGCGTGGCGTCCACGGTGGGGTCGTCGAGGGCGTCGTAGGCGGCGACGAGGCAGGCGCGGTCGAAGCCCTGCGGGGTCTGCACGCGTCGCAGCGGCCCCCGCGGAACGGCGTCCGTGATCATGCCGTCGTCGTCCACCACGACGGTCGTGTCGACCACGGGGAGGACCGGGACGACGGCGCGGGCACCGGCGGTGAGCGCGGCCAGCACCCGGGCCACCACCGCGGGCGGTGTCAGCGGGCGGGCGGCGTCGTGCACCAGGACGACGTCGGCGGCGGGGCGGCCGGGTTCGGTCGTGGCCCGGAGCGCCGCACGCACCGAGGCGGTCCGCGTCTCTCCCCCCGCGACCAGCCGTACGTCCAGCGGCAGGACCGTGGCGAACGCGGCGTGCTCGTCGGCGGGAACGGCGACGACGATGTCGCTCACCCCGCCGGCGCGCAGGGCGTCGACGGCCCAGCAGACGAGCGCCCGGCCACCGAGGGAGACCAGCGCCTTGGGCCGGTCCGCCCCCAGACGCAGACCACTCCCGGCCGCTGCGACGATGCCGACAGCGTGCACGGGAGTGGTCGTGGACGAACGGTGGAGCGCGGGATCAGCTGGCGAGAACCTCGTCGAGCAGGATCTCCGCCTTGTCCTCGTTGGTGCCCTCGGCCAGCGCCAGCTCGCTGACGAGGATCTGCCGCGCCTTCGAGAGCATCCGCTTCTCGCCGGCGGACAGGCCACGGTCCTTGTCGCGGCGCCACAGGTCGCGGACGACCTCGGCCACCTTGTTCACGTCACCGGAGGCCAGCTTCTCGAGGTTGGCCTTGTACCGGCGCGACCAGTTGGTCGGCTCCTCGGTGTGCGGCGCGCGCAGGACCTCGAAGACCTTGTCCAGGCCCTCCTGTCCTACGACGTCACGGACGCCGACGATCTCTGCGTTGTCGGCCGGCACACGCACGGTCAGATCGCCCTGGGCGACCTTCAGCACGAGGTAGGCCCTCTCGACGCCCTTGATGGTGCGCTGCTCGATCGCCTCGATGAGCGCGGCACCGTGATGCGGGTAAACGACGGTCTCGCCGACAGTGAAGCCCATGTGGATGTGACCCCTTTCGCTGACCCAATGTTACCACGGCAGACTGACGAACGGATCGGCGTGGGGCCGTAAATCTGCAGGTCAGCGGCCTGGTCAGGCAGGCACGAGGGGTTGACAGAGAGTGGCCGATGTGCGTGCCGGGCTCGACCACCCGGTCGCCGCGGGACCGCCGGGGCACCGCGCATCCACCCCGGACCGACCATCGGAGTGGCGGAACGGCCGCCGGCGGGAGGCGGTCCGGTCAGCCGTCCTCGCAGGTCAGAGGTCCATCGGGCGGAGCGGCGACCGGATCCGGCGCCCACCGGGTCATCGATCCCGGCCGGCGAGCCCGACAGAGCCACCGGACCCGCGCGGTGCGGATCCGGTGGCCCGGTTCGTTCCCCGGGATCAGGGGGGAGGAACGGTCAGTGCTGGTCGAGCCCGATCGCGAGGTCGGTGACCGGCATGCGGAACGTGCCCCGGTCGGAGGCCTGGCCGGTGGTCAGGTTGACCGAGTAGATGCGGCTCTTGCCGCCCACCGTCAGGGTCGCCCATCCCTGTGCCGCCACGGAACGCCCGTCCCGGACGGTGCTGTAGATGTCGAAGCCGGCGTCCGGGCCGGCGTCCGCGCCGAGCTTGCCCACCGGTGCGAGCGTCCCGGCGTTCGCCGGCGACTGGATGGCGAGCTGGTCCACGGCCGTGTCGAGGTCGTGCAGGACCGTTGCCGTGTCGGCGTCGAGGTCGTTGTTCGTGTACGCCGCCGCGGTGACCCCGCCCGCCGGCACGAGGGCTGTCGCAGGGGGCGTCGCGGGGTTGGTCAGCCGCCCGTCGGCCACGGTCGCCTCGTCGGGGACGTCGGGGGTCGTGGTGCCGAAGGGCTGACGCAGGTTCTGCCCGGTGTCGCCGGTGATCCGGAGGGCGTTCGCGGCCGGGTTGAAGTCGACGCCGAAGTGCGCGCCTTCCAGGGCCACGGTCAGCCTGCCCACCCTCGTCGCTCCGGCTTTCTTCGCGTCGAGGACGTAGATGCCGCCTTCGTCCCCGACGCCGTAGAGCTTGCCGTCCTGGGCGCGGTAGTCGATGCCCACCAGGGAGGTGTCGACGTCGAGCGTGACGTCGCCGACCTTGCGGGCGTCGCGTGCGTCGGTGGTCCGGAACGCGACCAGCGTCTTGCCCGCGTTGCTCAAACCGACGGCGTCGAGCCGGTCGCCGCTGGAGCTGCCACCTCCGCGGTCGTCGTCCCCGCCGGACGCGACCGCGGGAGCCGCGACCCCCGCGGCGATCAGTGCGGCTGCCACGATGACGGTCGTGCTGCGACGGGTGAGACGCATGGTTCCTCCATGGGATGGCTGGCCGACCCTCGGGGCCGGGGCTCCGCGACGGTGCGGCAGAGGGGTGTACGCCGGCAGGTCCGTCCACGTTCACCGCTTCGGGTGATCCCTCTGCTGGGTGCCCCGTTGAACGAACGCCGCGGGCGCGGCGTATCTCCCGTGATGCCGACGTCCGGGAGGAGATGTGAGATGTGTCCGGACGTCGCCCGGAGCCGGTCGAGTCATCCCGGAAAGGACTCCCGGTGACCCCGGAGGCCCGGGCGAGCGGGGCGTCGCACGTCGTGCCCTTCAGCGTCGACGAGGCGTACGCCGACCATGCCGGAGTGCTCTACGGCTTCGTGGTCAACGCCGTCGGCGACCGGGCCGACGCCGAGGATCTCGTGCAGGAGGTGTTCACCCGGGCCTGGCGGGCGTCCTCCCACTACGACCCGGATCGCGCGTCCGTCCGGACCTGGCTGTTCGCGATCGCCCGCAACCTCGTCCTGGACGCGCACCGGGCCCGGAGCCGGCGCCCGCGCGTGATCGGCGAGGTGGCCGTGGACGCTGGTCCGGTCACCGCCGGCCCGGAGGACGACGTCGTCGACCGTGTCCGCGTCGTCGAGGCACTGGCCCGCCTCTCGCCCGAGCACCGCGAGGTGGTCGCGGCCCTGCACCTGGACGGCCGCACGTACGCGGAGCTGGCCGCGTCCACCGGCGTGGCGGTGCCGACATTGCGCACCCGGATGTTCTACGGGCTGCGCGCGATGCGCTCGATACTGGAGGAGCTCGACGAGGAGGGGCGGAATAACAGTGCCTGACAACCGGCGCGACGAGCTGCTGGGCGCCGCACTCGCCGACGACCTCACGCCGCAGGAGCGGACCGAGTTCGCCGCGCTGCTGCGCGACGACCCGACGGCCCGCGAGGAGTGGGAGGGCGCGGCGGCAGTGCTCCGCCGCCTCGGCACGGCAGGGCTCGAGCCGGGCAAGGACGACGCGCGCGGTCAGTCCTGGACGGACGCCGAGCCGCCCGCTTCGCTGCGCGAGCGGGTTCTCGCAGCCACCTCCGAGCTTCCTGAGTCCGTGGACGCCCGAGCATCGTCCGCACCCGGTGCGGCGGTGCCGCTGCCGCGTCGCCCCGGGTCGTCGACCCGACCCTGGCTCGCCCGGCCGCTGCTCGTGGCGGCGAGTGCGGCACTCCTCCTCGCCGGCGTCGGCGGGGGGCTCGGTCTCGCCGAATGGCTGGACCGCCCACAGCAAGGAGCCGCGGGAACCCTCGGCGCACACGAACCGGTGACCTTCAGCGACGTGCCGGACGGCGTGGTCGTGAGTGCCTCGGTCGTCGCGCACACCTGGGGGACCGAGACGGTCTTCGAGGAGATCACCGGCCTGACCCCGGGCGAGACGTACCAGGTCGTACTCGTCGCCGAGGACGGCTCGGAGGTGGGCGCCGGGTCGTTCGAGGCCGTCGCGGGCGCCGTCGACTGCCGGATGACGAGCGCCGCGATGCGCGAGGAGGTCCGCCTCATCTCGGTGCGCACCGCCGACGGGGCGGAGGTGATGAACTCACCGCTGCCGGAGGTGGCCGGTGCCTAGCGGGCGCGAGCGCAACTGATGCAGTCGCGGGAGGACGAGCGCACAGGAGGGGACGGCGTCATGGTCGAGGTGTCGCCGGTGGGTGCGCGGCGCTTCCCGTACCTCCGGGCCCTCGTCGCGGCCACCCATGCCGGCCCCACAGGCGCCGTCACCACGGTGGCCACGCTCCTGGCGATCACGGCGGGGGTCTCCCCTTCCCGCACCGCCCTGCTCACGTTGGCCGTCCTCGCGGGTCAGGCGTCCATCGGATGGAGCAACGACTGGCTCGACGCCGACCGTGACCGAGCGGTGGCGCGCACCGACAAGCCGGTCGTGCAGGGCGCCGTGGGACCCGCGCAGCTGCGCGGCGCGGCACTCGTCGCGGCAGCCACGGCCGTCGTCCTGTCGCTGCTGCTCGGGCTGGTCCCCGGACTGCTGCTGCTGGCGCTGGTCGCCAGCGGGTGGGCCTACAACGCGGGTCTCAAGCGCACACCGGCGTCCGTGCTCGGGTATGTCGTGGGCTTCGGCGCCCTGCCGGCCGGCGTGGTCGCCGCGGCGCCGGGCACCCCGCTCGCCCCGTGGTGGCTGATCACCGCGGGCGCGGCGCTCGGGGCAGCGGCCCATCTGGCGAACGTGGCACCCGACCTGGAGGACGACGCGGCGACCGGGGTGCGGGGTCTGCCGCACCGGCTGGGAGCCCAGGTGTCCGCGGTGACCGGGGCCCTGCTGCTGGGGAGCGCCTCGGTCGTCCTGGTGCTCGGCCCGGAGGGGTCACCGACGCCGGCCGGCTGGGCGGGCCTGGCGCTGGCCCTGCCCGCCGTGGGAATCGCTGCCCTCGCGGCGACCGCCCGCTTCCGCCGTGCGGCGTTCCCGGCGGTGATGCTGCTGACGGTCCTCGACGTGGTGCTGCTGCTCGCCGGCGGGGCCGCCCTCGCCTGAACCGGGGGCGGCCGGCAGGGTGCCGGCCGCCCGGTCGACTCAGTTCTTGCCGTTGCCGTTTCCGTTGCCGTTGCCGTTGCCGCGCTTGCTGCCGTTGCCGTTGTTGCCGTTGCTCTTGTCCTTGCGCGGGCCGGAGTCCTGGGTCGCCGCGACCTCGGGCTGCGGTGCCACGGCCTCGTCCACGACGGGCTCCGGCTCGGCCGGAGCGGCGGCCGGGTCGTCGATCTCCACGCCGAGGGCCGCGAGGACCTCCTTGTCGATGCCCTTGCCGTTCCTCAGCCCGCTGACCACGTCACCGAGGCCCATGCCCTTGGCCTGCAGCACGGCCTTCAACTCCTCCTTGTGCGTGCCCTCGGTGAGCCACGCGCCGAAGGAGTCGTAACCCTCCGGTCCTGCCACGGCCCATGCCGCGACGTCGAACTCGGCTTCCTCCGCGGCCCCGGTGCCCTCCGTGGTCCCGGTCTCGGCGTCCTCGGGCGCCGCGACGGGAATGGCCTCGGGGAGGGGCTCCTCCGGGACGACGTCCCCGGTCGTCTCTCCGGACGTCGGGGGCTCGATCGGGGTGATGTCGGCGACGACGGTGGCGAACGTGTCCTGGACCGGGTCCGGGAGGGCGCCGACGGCACCCACACCCGTGAAGGCGACCACGGCGACGGTCGCGCCGGTGGCGGCCTGCGCCACGGCGCCCGCGGACAGGAACTTGACGAAGAGGGCAGAGATGATCATGGCGGGACGTCTCCTTGTCCGGACGCGGGAGCTGCGCCGCGCGGGCACGCTCCCGGCCGATGTAGCCGTCCGGACGGACGGGCTCGACTGGTCGGTGAGAAGACCAGTGGCCAGCAGCTCCGCCAGGGCGGCATGGGGCCGTCCCGGCGTCGTCGCGCTCGCCCGGACCGCCCCGGTGAAGGCGGCCAGTCCGGCCGCCCTCTCGGGGACGGGCCGGCCCGCGAGGATCGCCTCGAAGGCGTCCTCGACGGCGGAGTCGTCGGCTGCTGTGGTCATCTCACCCCTGTCATCGCCGGCCGGATCCCCAGGGGTACGCGGACGCCGGAAGTTTTTTCGGACGGCTTCTCGAGCCGGTCGCGCAGGGTCCGGAGGCCACGCCGCTGGAGCGCCTTGACCGAGCCGACCGACTTCCCCATGACGCCTGCGACCTGCTCGACCGTCAGGTCGGCGAGGACGCGGAGGAGCAGGACCGAGCGCTGGTCGTCGGGCAGCCCGGCGCACATCCGGTGGACGTCCTCGGTGCCGACACGGATCAGGGCGTCGTCCTCGGCGTCGCCGCCGGGGAGCAGGGTGAGGTCGCCGGCGTCGTCGGTGACCTGGGGACGGCGACTGCGCCGTCGCCAGTCGTCGATCAGCCTGCGGTGGGCGATGGTGAACACCCAGCTGCGCAGGGCGTCCTCGTCCCCGGAGAACCCGGCCAGGCCGGTGAAGACACCGAGGAAGGTCTCGCTGGCGAGGTCGTCGGGCTCGGCCGCACCGTGCAGCCGCAGGTATCCGGTGACCACCGGCGACAGGTCGCGGTACAGCACCTCGAAGGCCCAGGCGGCACCGGCCTGCGCCGCGGTGAGGACGTCGTCGAAAGCGACACCTGTCCGCATGCACCCTCCTCCGCCCGATCGATCGCTCCTGTACTCATCGGCGGATGCGCACCGGACCGTGAACCGGAGCCCCTCCGAGGGGGGACGCGCGAGCGCTCCGGTGTTCCCTCGGGCGGATCCCCCGGGCGGCCCGATACGCTCGCCCGGAACCCCGTGTCGCCGATCCCGCGGTGACCGGTCCGTAACGTGTGTGGAGGTCGACGGCTGTGAACCGCGCGCTGCGCGCCGCCACGATGGGCGTGCTGCTCCTCTCCCCCGTCGCGCTCTCCGCGTGCAGCGCGGGGCAGGTCACCCAGACCGCCACGCAGGAGCGGGACAAGACCGGCGCGATGGGGCAGGTCGGCGACCTCACCATCCGCCAGGCCCAGTTCCTCTCGCCGACCGAGGGCTTCTACGAGCGGGGGGACGACGCCGAGCTGCAGGTGGCCGTCGTCAACACCGGCACCGAGGCCGACACCCTCGTCGACATCAGCGGTGAGGGCTTCGGCGACGTCGAGTTCGACGACGGCTCGACGGCCACCGGCGTCGGCAGCTCGACCGGGAGCAGCTCCTCCGCCGACGGCATCGAGATCCCGGGGGACTCCGCCGTCTTCATCGGCGACGAGCTCACCGTCACCCTCACCGATCTCGACGAGGCGCTCACGACGGGGCAGTACCTCGAGCTGACGCTGACCTTCGAGAACGCCGGCGAGATCACCCTCCCCGTCACCGTCGACACACCGTCGGAGAGCGTGGAGCGCGGCGAGGCCTTCGACTTCCACCACGAAGAGGGCACCGAGGAGAGCGCGGAGGGCGAGCAGCGCGAGGGCGGCGAGGGCTGACCCGGCCCTGCCCGTCCTCCCCCGACTTGTCGTACCCGGCGGTTAGCGTCGCCGCGTGCCGTCCGCTGGAGTGAAGTCCGCCCGCCCGTCCCACCGCTGCTCCGAGTGCGGCTACGCCTCGTCGAAGTGGGTCGGCCGGTGCCCCGAGTGCCAGGCCTGGGGCACGCTCGCGGAATCCGGCGCGGTGGCTGCACCCCTGCGCGCGGTGTCCGCCGGTCCGGTCACGGCCCCCGCCCGGCCCATCGCCGAGGTCGAGCTCGCCGGCGCGCGAGCGGTGCCGACCGGGATCGACGAGTTCGACCGGGTTCTCGGCGGTGGTCTGGTCCCCGGAGCGGTGCTGCTGGTGGCCGGCGAGCCCGGTGTCGGGAAGTCCACGCTCCTGCTCGAGGTCGCCCACCGGGTCGCGGCCACCAACGGTCCGGCCCTGGTCGTGTCCGGCGAGGAGTCCGCCGCTCAGGTGCGGCTGCGCGCCGAACGGATCGGGGCCCTGCACCCCGCCCTGTACCTGGCGGCGGAGACGGAGCTGTCCGCGGTCCTCGCGCACGTCGAGGCGGTCAACCCCTCGTTGTTGATCCTGGACAGCGTGCAGACCGTCCGCTCCCCCGCCGTCGACGGCACCGACGGCGGCGCCACCCAGGTGCGAGCCGTGGCGAGCGCGCTCAGCGCCGTGGCGAAGAGCCGGGGCATGACCACGATCCTGGTCGGGCACGTCACCAAGGACGGCGCGATCGCGGGGCCGCGGACGCTGGAGCACCTCGTCGACGTGGTGATCTCCTTCGACGGCGAGCGGCACTCCACCCTGCGCCTGGTGCGGGCGACCAAGAACCGCTTCGGCCCGGCCGACGAGATCGGCTGCTTCGAGATCGGTGACGCCGGCGTCGTCGGGGTGCCCGACCCCTCGCACCTGTTCGTCTCCCGTCGCACGGCCCCGGTCGCGGGCAGCTGCGTCACCGTGACCATGGAGGGCAGCCGGCCACTCCTCGCGGAGGTGCAGGCGCTGGTCGCGACCTCGGGCGGGGGTGGCTCACCGCGGCGGGCGGTGAGCGGCCTGGACGCGCAGCGGGTGGCGATGGTGAACGCCGTGGTCGAGCGCCGCGGCGGGGTCAAGCTCGGTGACGCCGACGTCTTCGCCGCCTCGGTGGGCGGGGTCCGGATCGCGGAGCCCGCCGCCGACCTGGCCCTGGCCTTGGCCATCGCGTCGGCGGCCAAGGATCGGGCGTTGCCGTCCGGCACCATCGCGCTCGGCGAGGTGGGCCTCTCCGGGGAGATCCGGCGGGTCGGCGGAACCGGGCGACGGCTGGCCGAGGCCGCACGCCAGGGATACAAGGTGGCACTCGTTCCCGAGGACGCCGGTTCGGCACCCCCGGGGATGCGCCTGGTGGAGGTCCCCGACCTGGGCTCCGCCTTCGCGCGGTTGTTCTAGCCCTCTACAGTCTCGGTACGCCGGGCACGGTGCCGCCCCGGGCCAGGGGCCCGGGGACCCGAGCCCGGTGCCCGGGGGGTTAGGCCACGTAGACTCGGCCCCCGCACCTCTCGACCGTCAGGAGCGCTCGTGCCCGCCGTTGTGGACCCCGAGGTCGCACTACGCGAACTTCTCGGCCGCATCGCCCCCGGCACCGCTCTGCGGGACGGACTGGAGCGGATCCTGGCCGGCCGCACCGGCGCGCTCATCGTGCTCGGGTACGACCGGGTGGTCGAGTCGCTGTGCACCGGCGGGTTCGCCCTCGACGTCGCCCTGTCGGCCACCCGCCTCCGGGAGCTGGCCAAGATGGACGGCGCGGTGATCGTCTCCTACGACGGCACGCGGATCGTGCGGGCCGGCGTCCACCTGATGCCCGATCCGACGATCCCCACCGAGGAGTCGGGAACCCGCCACCGCACCGCGGAGCGGGTGGCCATCCAGACCGACTTCCCCGTCCTCTCGGTCAGCCAGTCGATGCACATCATCAGCGTGTACGTGGCCGGCCGCCGGTACACCCTCGAGCACCCGACGACGATCCTGGCCCGCGCCAACCAGGCCCTCGCCGCCCTGGAGCGCTACAAGCTGCGACTGGACGAGGTGGCGAGCACCCTCTCCGCGCTGGAGATCGAGGACCTCGTCACGGTCCGCGACGCGATGAGCGTCAGCCAGCGGCTGGAGATGGTCCGCCGGATCGCCGACGAGATCGAGGGCTTCGTCGTCGAGCTGGGCACCGACGGCCGGCTGCTCGCCCTCCAGCTGGACGAGATGCTGGCCGGGGTCGAGGAGGACCGCGGCCTGCTGGTGCGCGACTACCTGCCGGGCGGCGTGCGTCGGCCACGCACCATCGAGCAGGTCCTCGTCGACCTGCGGGCTCTGACGGCCACGGAGCTGCTTGACCTGTCCGCCGTGGCCCGCTGCTACGGCCTGCCGACGTCGCCGGATGCTCTCGACTCTCCCGTCAGCCCCCGCGGCTACCGGTTGCTCAACCGCGTACCGCGACTGCCGGGCGGGATCATCGACCGGCTGGTCGACCACTTCGGCGGCCTGCAGAAGCTCCTCGCGGCCACCATCGAGGACCTGCTCACCGTCGAGGGCGTCGGCGAGGCGCGGGCCCGCGGGATCCGCGAGGGTCTCTCCCGGCTGGCCGAGACCTCGATCCTCGACCGCTACAGCTGAGCGCACCTGGGGTGAGTCATCAGCGCCTGCGGCGCTGCTGAGTCCGCGTCACCCCAGGGTGATCGCGACGTCCGCCGAGATCTTGGTGTCGAGACGGCCTCGCAGCAGGTAGGCCCCGGCGGGCGGCGCCGCACGGGCGGCGGTGCAGGTCGGTTCGCTGGTCAGCCCACCCCAGAGCACGGGGAACGCGACGGTCTCCCCCGGAGCCAGCGTGCGGCTGTCCGTGCTCGCCTCGGGAAAGCAGTCGTTGCTGCCCCAGATGCGGGCGCCTGCCGCATCGAGCAGGAGGAGTTCCTGGAGGCCCTTGTCGAGAGTCCGGACGCACGGCACGGCGGACACGTTCGCCACCAGCAGCTCGAACGTCGGCTTGCTCCCGATCGCGACCACCGGCGGTGTGCGGACCTCCAGCGTGATCATGTCGTCGCTGCAGGGATCGCCTGCTGCCGGTGCGGCCGGTGCGGCCGGTGCGGCCACGCTCTCGGCCGCGAGCACCGCCGGCGGGGTGGGCGTCGAGAGGGACTCGAAGGACGGGACCACCCGTTCCAGCGCGGGCGGGCGGGCCGGGGACGTGGCCGCCCCCGTCGCAGCCGCAGCGGCGGGGGTGGCGTCGTCGTCCCGGCTGCTCAGCAGGACGAAGCCGAGGTATCCCAGCCCACCCAGGACGGCGAGCAGCAGCGCCAGCACCGTCAGGCGTCGCCGCCAGTAGACGGCAGCGGGCAGCTTGCCGACCGGGTGCAGCACGCCGCGAACGGTAGTAGCCCGCGACGAGCCGGGTGCGTCCGGCACGCCGCTGCCGGGCGCCGGGGCACACTGGAGCCGCCGTGAACCGATCCGATGCTGTGCCCGCCGACCCCGTGCCCGGACCGAGGAGCACCGGCGACGTGATCGTGGACTGGTACGCCGGCGCCGCGCGGGACCTCCCGTGGCGCCGTCCGGGCATCGACGCGTGGGCCGTCCTGGTCAGCGAGGTCATGCTCCAGCAGACGCCGGTCGCCCGGGTGGAGCCGGTGTGGCGGGACTGGCTCACCCGCTGGCCCTCGCCGGCCGCCCTCGCCGCGGCCACGCCGGCCGAGGTCATCCGCGCCTGGGGAAAGCTCGGCTACCCACGCCGGGCGCTGCGGCTGCGGGAGGCCGCCGTCGCCGTCGTGGAGCGGCACGGCGGAGTGGTCCCGAGCGAGGTCGCCGTGCTCGAGGCGCTGCCCGCGGTGGGCACCTACACCGCGCGCGCCGTCGCGTGCTTCGGCTACGGCAGCCCGCAGGCGGTCGTGGACACCAACGTGCGGCGCGTGGTGGCCCGGCTGGTGCACGGACGGGCAGAGGCGGGGAACGCGCGTGCCACCGACCTGGCCGACATCGACGCGCTGGCGCCACCCCAGCGGGAGCGCGCCGTGCGCTTCTCGGTCGCCGTCATGGAGCTCGGAGCCCTCGTCTGCGTGGCCGGCACCCCGCGGTGCGGCGTCTGCCCCGTCCGGGAGCGCTGCGCCTGGCAGCTGGCCGGCCGGCCGCCGCACGCCGGACCGCCGCGCCGGGTGCAGAAGTTCGCCGGCACGGACCGGCAGGTGCGCGGGCGGCTGCTCGACGTGCTGCGGGCCGCGCACGCGCCGGTCGCGCCACCCGAGCTCGACGCCGCCTGGGACGACGCCGTCCAGCGGTCCCGCTGCCTGGACTCCCTGCTCACCGACGGCCTGGTCGAGCAGACCGACGACGGCAGGTTCACCCTCCCCCAGAGTTGATCATCGGGTCGTTGCCGCCGACCCGCGGGGACTCGCCGCAGCGAGCGAATACAACTCGATGATCAACTCCACCACAAACGCGGAGGCCGCTCCCACCTCGCGGTGGGAGCGGCCTCCGGTGTCGTGCGGGCTCACTCGGCCTTGGCGGCCGGGCCTTCCTCGTCGCCCGAACCCTCGGCGCCCGAGAGGGCGACCGGCGGGGTGTCGGGAACAGCGATCGGCTTGGGCTCGCCGCGGAAGGTGAACTTCTGCGCCGCACCCTCGGCCTCGTCGACGTCCACCACGATGATCTGGCCCGCGGTGATCTCGCCGTAGAGGATCTTCTCCGACAGCGCGTCCTCGATCTCGCGCTGGATGGTCCGGCGCAGCGGCCGGGCACCCAGCACCGGGTCGAAGCCCCGGTGCGCCAGCAGCTTCTTCGCCGCGGGCGTGATCTCGAGCGCCATGTCCTTGTTGGCCAGCTGGCTCTCGACCCGGGCCACCATGAGATCGACGATGTTGATGATCTCGTTCTCGGTGAGCTGGTGGAACACCACGATGTCGTCGATGCGGTTGAGGAACTCCGGCCGGAAGTGCTGCTTGAGCTCCTCGTTGACCTTGTTCTTCATCCGCTCGTAGTTGCTCGCGGTGTCGTTCCCGACCTGGAAGCCCAGACCCACGGCCTTGGAGATGTCCCGCGTACCGAGGTTGGTCGTGAGAATCAGGATCGTGTTCTTGAAGTCCACGACCCGGCCCTGACCATCGGTGAGCCGGCCGTCCTCCAGCACCTGCAGCAGCGTGTTGAACACGTCGGCGTGGGCCTTCTCGATCTCGTCGAAGAGGACCACCGAGAACGGCTTCCGCCGCACCTTCTCGGTCAGCTGACCACCCTCGTCGTACCCGACGTAACCGGGAGGGGCACCGACGAGTCGCGACACGGTGAAGCGGTCGTGGAACTCACCCATGTCGATCTGGATGAGCGCGTCGTCCTCACCGAAGAGGAACTGCGCCAGCGCCTTGGCCAGCTCGGTCTTACCGACACCGGACGGGCCGGCGAAGATGAACGAGCCGCCGGGACGGCGCGGGTCCTTGAGGCCCGCACGCGTCCGCCGAATGGCCTGGCTGACGCTCTTGATGGCCTCTTCCTGGCCGATGATCCGCTTGTGGAGCTCGTCCTCCATGCGGAGCAGCCGCGAGGTCTCCTCCTCGGTCAGCTTGAAGACCGGGATACCGGTCCAGTTGGCCAGCACCTCCGCGATCTGCTCGTCGTCGACCTCGGCGACGACGTCCATGTCGCCGGCCTTCCACTGCTTCTCGCGCTCGGCCTTCTCGCCCAGGAGGGTCTTCTCCTTGTCGCGCAGCGACGCGGCCTTCTCGAAGTCCTGCGCGTCGATCGCCGACTCCTTCTCGCGGCGGATGCCGGCGATCCGCTCGTCGAACTCGCGCAGGTCCGGCGGGGCGGTCATCCGCTTGATGCGCATGCGGGCGCCGGCCTCGTCGATCAGGTCGATCGCCTTGTCGGGCAGGAACCGGTCGGAGATGTACCGGTCGGCCAGCGTCGCGGCCGCCACCAGGGCGGCGTCGGTGATGCTGATCCGGTGGTGCGCCTCGTAGCGGTCACGCAGGCCCTTGAGGATCTCGATGGTGTGCTGCAGCGTCGGCTCGCCCACCTGGATGGGCTGGAAGCGGCGCTCGAGCGCGGCGTCCTTCTCCAGGTGCTTGCGGTACTCGTCGAGCGTCGTGGCGCCGATGGTCTGCAGCTCACCGCGGGCCAGCATCGGCTTGAGGATGCTGGCGGCGTCGATCGCGCCCTCGGCGGCACCCGCACCGACGAGCGTGTGGATCTCGTCGATGAACAGGATGATGTCGCCGCGGGTGCGGATCTCCTTGAGAACCTTCTTGAGGCGCTCCTCGAAGTCACCGCGGTAGCGGGAACCGGCGACGAGCGCGCCCAGGTCGAGGGTGTAGAGCTGCTTGTCCTTCAGCGTCTCGGGCACCTCGCCCTTGACGATGGCCTGGGCCAGGCCCTCGACGACGGCGGTCTTGCCGACGCCGGGCTCGCCGATCAGGACCGGGTTGTTCTTGGTCCGCCGCGACAGGACCTGCATGACGCGCTCGATCTCCTTGGCCCGCCCGATGACCGGGTCGAGCTTGGAGTCGCGCGCGGCCTGGGTCAGGTTGCGGCCGAACTGGTCGAGGACCAGCGAGGTGGACGGCGTGCCCTCGGCGGGGCCGCCGGCCGCGGCCGGCTCCTTGCCCTGGTAGCCCGACAGCAGCTGGATGACCTGCTGACGGACGCGGTTGAGGTCGGCGCCGAGCTTCACGAGCACCTGGGCGGCGACGCCCTCGCCCTCGCGGATCAGGCCGAGCAGGATGTGCTCGGTGCCGATGTAGTTGTGGCCGAGCTGCAGCGCCTCGCGCAGCGACAGCTCCAGCACCTTCTTGGCGCGCGGGGTGAAGGGAATGTGGCCGGAGGGCGCCTGCTGGCCCTGACCGATGATCTCCTCCACCTGCTGGCGCACGCCCTCCAGCGAGATGCCGAGGGACTCGAGCGCCTTGGCCGCGACTCCCTCACCCTCGTGGATCAGGCCCAGGAGGATGTGCTCGGTGCCGATGTAGTTGTGGTTGAGCATCCGGGCCTCTTCCTGGGCCAGGACAACAACGCGGCGGGCTCGGTCGGTGAACCGTTCGAACATCTGCTGCTTCTCCTTCGACCGGCTGGTCCGGCACTGCCCTTCCCGGCGGGGGAAGGGGCACCCGACATCCGTCGGCGCTGGGGGCACCGGTCATTCCACTGTAGTCGCGGACCACGACGTCCCGTCGCCGTCCGGCGGGGGCTGTGCGCGGCTGTCCTGTCCAACCTCGGCAGTGCCGACCGGAATTCCGGTGCGGTTACGCCGTCAGCGGACGGGACGCCGCCGGGCGGGGCCGGCGTCGGCACCCCGCCCATCGGCCCAGGTGGTGCCGGGGAGGACTGATTTCCTCACCCACGGCCCTCCCGTCGTCCGCGCGGCCCGTCAGCCCGGAACGACGACGGCCCGGCTCCCCGTGACGGGGAACCGGGCCGGACGGCGCGCGAAACGCGCGGACGTCACACGGACATCAGCAGTACGGCTGCGTCGCGCGACGTCGTGGAGTCAGTGCGCGGCCTCGTAGGCCTCGACGACGCTGGCCGGGATGCGACCCCGGTCGCTGACCGCGTGGCCGTTCTTGCGGGCCCAGTCGCGGATGGCGCCGGCCTGCTCGCGGTCCATGCGCCCGCCGGTGGCCCGCGAACGGCCGCCGCCCGAGGCGCGATTTCCGCGGCCGACCTTGCGGGCCGCGGAGACGTAGCGCGAGAACACCTCACGCAGTTCCTTGGCGTTCTTCTCCGCCAGGTCGATCTCGTACGAGGTGCCGTCGAGAGAGAAGCTCACGGTCTCGTCGGCCGACAGGTTCTCGTCGAGGTCATCGCTCAGGATGACCTGAACCTTGCGCGCCATTTATGGTTCCTCACTTCGCAGCGGCCCGGGAGCCGAACTGAATAGACGCCCGGTGGGGACGACGGAGCCATTACATCACAACGCGGCGCCATTTCGCCAATAGTTCGCGCGAGTCATCCTTGCGAATGAAACGAACCGGACCGGTTCTGTCTCACAGGAAAACGCTCAGGTGATTGGCCTGACCAGCGGGAACAGGATGGTTTCGCGAATTCCGAGACCCGTGAGCGTCATCATGAGCCGGTCCATACCCATACCCATACCGCCGGTCGGTGGCATTCCGTACTCGAGCGCCTCGAGGAAGTCCTCGTCCAGCGCCATCGCCTCCGGATCACCCGCGGCAGCGAGGGCGGCCTGGGCGGTGAAACGTTCCCGCTGGGCGACCGGGTCCACGAGTTCGGAGTACGCGGTGGCCCGCTCGATCCCGCCGATGTAGAGATCCCACTTCTCGGCGAGCCCCGGCTGCGACCGGTGCGCCCGGGTCAGCGGGGAGGTGTCCACCGGATAGTCGACGACGAATGTCGGCGCCTGCAGGGTGTGCTGCACGAGCGCCTCGAAGAGCTCCTCCACGACCTTGCCCGGCCCCCACGCCGGGTCGATGCCGACCTCGTGGCGCGCGGCGATCGTGCGGAGCTCCTCGACGGGCGTCTCGGGAGTGACCTTCTCCCCGACCGCGTCGGAGACGATCCCGTAGAGCGGCACCTGCGGCCACTCCCCCGACAGGTCGACCTCGGTGCCGTCGTGGTGCCGCGCCACGTGCTCGCCGAAGAGCGCGGCACAGCACTCCTGGATCAATTCCCGGGTGAGCGTGGCCATCACCTGGTAGTCGGCATAGGACTGGTAGCACTCGAGCATCGCGAACTCCGGGGAGTGCGAGCTGTCGGCGCCCTCGTTGCGGAAGTTCCGGTTGATCTCGAAGACCCGGTCCAGCCCGCCGACGATGCAGCGCTTGAGAAACAGCTCGGGGGCGATCCGGAGATACAGGTCGAGATCGAACGCGTTCATGTGCGTCCGGAACGGGCGGGCCGTCGCGCCGCCGTGCACGGTCTGCAGCATCGGCGTCTCGACCTCGAGGAAGTCGCGTGCCGCCATTCCCGCCCGCAATGTCGCCATCACGAGCGCCCGCTGGCGCACCGTTCGCCGGGCCTCGTCGCGCACGATGAGGTCGACGTAGCGACGGCGGACCCGCAGCTCCTCGCTCATCGGCTTGTGCGCCACCGGCAGCGGGCGCAGCGCCTTGGCGGTCAGCTGCCACGAGTCCGCGAAGACCGAGAGCTCCCCGCGGCGCGACGTCCCCACCTCGCCGGTGACCAGCACGTGGTCGCCGAGGTCGATGTCGGCCTTCCAGGCGGCCAGGGACTCCTCGCCGACCCGGTCGCGGGAGAGCATCACCTGGAGCTCGGCGTCGCCCTCGCGGAGCGTGGCGAAGCAGAGCTTCCCGGTGTTGCGGAAGAAGATGACCCGGCCCGTGACCCCCGCCTGCCGGCCGGTCATGGTGTCCGGCTCCAGGTCGGGGTGCCCGGCCCGGACGGCGGCCAGGCTCGTGGTCCGCTCGACGGTCACCGGGTACGGGTCGACGCCGGCGGCCCGGAGGCGGTCCAGCTTGGCCCGGCGGACCCGAAGCTGCTCGGGCAGTTCGTCGTCGGGGGACTGTGTCGACGGGGCCGACGGGTCGGACTCCGCGCCCCGGTCCGCTCCTCGCTCCACTCCCAACGGC
Source organism: Blastococcus sp. CT_GayMR19 (assembly GCF_004570385.1). Classification (GTDB taxonomy): domain Bacteria; phylum Actinomycetota; class Actinomycetes; order Mycobacteriales; family Geodermatophilaceae; genus Blastococcus_B. Next base: position 80,077 of record NZ_SPQL01000010.1, read on the forward strand.
CTCGCTGCGATGCTCCCGGCGCTGTCGTCGGACGGGCGGGGCGGTTCCTCAGTCATCGGGGCGACAGCCTACGGTGCGACCGGGCGCCGTCCGGCCGGGTGGGGACCGGACTGGTGCCGCTCGAAGGCGAGCCGGAGCCCCTGCGACGTGAGGTCCGGCTCCCGCTCGCCGACCGAGCGGCAGCTGTCGACCACCAGCGGGGCCAGGCCCCCGGTGGCGACCACGACGGGTGCCGCGCCGAACGAGGCGACGATTTCCGCCGCGATCCGGTCGACGAGACCGTCGACCAGGCCGGCGAAACCGAGCACGAGTCCCGACTGCAGCGCGGCGACGGTGTTCTTGCCGATCGCGTGTGCGGGCACGGTGAGCTCGACGGAGCGCAGCTGGGCCGCCCGGGTCGCCAGCGCGTCCAGGCTGACCTCCACCCCCGGTGCCAGCGCACCGCCCAGGAACTGACCGTCGGGCCCGATCGCGTCGACGTTGGTGGAGGTGCCGAAGTCGACGACGACCACCGGCCGTCCCCGGCCGTCGGGCCACCGTCCGAAGAGCTCGTGCGCCGCCAGTGCGGTCACGACCCGGTCGGCGCCGACCTCACGGGGGTTGTCGACGTGCAACGGCACGCCGGTCCGCACACCCGGCCCGATGAGCACCACGGGCACGTCGAGGGAGTCCAGCAGCTCGCGCAGCGCGGGCAGGAGCTTCGGCACCGTCGAGCACGCCGCGACGCCGGTGATCTCGGTGTCGCGGAGCAGCCCACGCCACAGCATCCGCAGCTCGTCGGCGGTGGCCCGCGGCGAGGTGGTGACCCGCCAGCACCCCACCCGCTGATCGCCGTCGAAGGTCGCGAGGACGGTCTGGCTGTTGCCGACGTCGACCGTGAGCAGCACGGCTCAGCCGGCCCGCGGCGGAAGGACCGCCGTCATCGGGCGAGGGTGTCGCCGCGGACCTGCCCCAGCACGCCCGGGGACGGCGCCGCGGGGTCGCTCCCCAGTTCGACGACGCGGTTGGCGCCGTCGACGTGGACCACCTTCGGGATCCAGCTCTTGACTTCGGACTCGTCCATCAGGCCGTAGCTGATCAGGATGACCAGATCGCCGGGGTGCACCAGGTGCGCGGCGGCCCCGTTGATGCCGATGACGCCGCTCCCCCGCTCCCCGGGGATCACGTAGGTCTCCAGGCGGGCGCCGTTGGTGACGTCGACGATCGCCACCTGCTCGCCGGGCAGCAGGTCGGCGGCGTCGAGCAGGTCCTCGTCGACCGTCACGGACCCCACGTAGTGCAGGTCTGCCTGCGTGACCGTGGCGCGGTGGATCTTGGACTTGAGCATGGTGCGCATCATCGGAGGTCCCCCAGCTGTACCGCGACGTTGTCGAGAAGACGGGTCGTACCGGCGCGGGCGGCGACCAGCAGGCGGGCCGGGCCGGCGGACGGGGCCGGACCGAGATCGGGATCGGTGAGCTCGAGGTAGTCCGGCACCAGCTCCGGTTGGGCGGCCAGGACCGCCCACGCCGCCGCGAGGACGGCCTCGGCCCCCCTCGGCCCGGCCTCGGCGCCGGCGCGCAGCGCCCGCGACATAGCCACGGCGGTCGCCCGCTGGTCCGGGGACAGGTAGCGGTTGCGGCTGGACAGGGCCAGGCCGTCGTGCTCGCGGACGGTCGGCACGCCGACCACCTCCACGCCGAGCGCCAGCTCCCGCACCATGGCGCGGAGGAGCGTCAGCTGCTGGTAGTCCTTCTCGCCGAACAGCGCGACGTCCGGGCGCACCAGGCCGAACAGCTTCGCGACGACGGTCAGCACGCCGGCGAAGTGGCCGGGGCGGACGGCCCCCTCGAGCACGTCCCCGAGCGGTCCCGGCTGCACCGTGACGCCGAGAGCGCCCGGGGGGTAGACGTCGTCCACACCGGGGTGGAACACGACGTCGGTGCCCTCCTCGGCCAGGGCGGCGAGGTCGGCGTCCCAGGTACGGGGATAACGGTCGAAGTCCTCACCCGGCCCGAACTGGGTCGGGTTGACGAAGACGGAGACGACCACGGTCGCCGCCCGCTGCTTCGCGGCGCGGACCAGCGTCCGGTGCCCCTCGTGCAGCGCGCCCATCGTCGGCACCAGCGCCACCGGGCCGGAAAGCTGCGGACGCAGCCGCTGGAGGTCGACCGCGGTCTCCGCGACGACCGGTGCCATCACGGCGGTCACCTCGACCCCGCCGGGTCCTGATCCCGGGCAGCGGCGAGGAGGTCGAGGAGCGGTGCGCCCTCGTGCCTCTTCAGCCGGCCGGCGGCAAGGGCACGTTCCGTGGTCCGCTCCGCCATCGCCACGTAGGCGGCGACCGCCTGGGGCGCGCGGTCGGTGAGGGTCTCCAGGTGCTGGCGCACCGTCCCGACGTCCCCCCGGCTGACCGGGCCGGTCAGTCCCCGGTCGCCGCGGCGCAGGCCGTTGTCGAGGGCCGCGGTCAGGAGCGGCGCGAGCACGCGGCCGGGGTCGCCGATCCCCGCCGCCCGCAGCAGGTCGGCGGCCTCGGCGACCAGGGTGACCAGGTGGTTCGCGCCGGTGACCAGGGCGGCGTGGTAGAGCCGCCGGTCGTCCTCGGCCACGAAGAAGGGCTCGCCGCCCATCTCGAGGACCAGCGTCTCGGCGACCGGCCGGTGCTCGTCCCGGCTGGTCACCCCGAACGGTGCGCCGAACAGGCGATCGGCGTCCTCGGGGGCGCCGGAGAAGGTCATCGCCGGATGCAGTGCGAGCGGCAGGACGCCGGCCCGCTCGGCGGGCGCGAGGACGGCGAGGCCGTGCGCGCCGGAGGTGTGGAAGGTGAGCTGCCCCGCCCGCCAGACGCCGGTCTCGGCGAGGCCGGCGACCAGTCCGGACAGGGTGTCGTCGGGAACGGCGAGCACGACCAGGTCGGCGGCGGCGACCACCTCGTCGGCGGGAAGCAGCGGAACGCCGGGCAGCAGGCGCGCGGCGCGCTCGGCGGAGGCGGCGGAGAGGCCCGACGCGGCGACCACGTCGTGACCCGCGGCGGCGAGGGCGGCGCCCAGGACGGCGCCGACACGGCCGGCGCCGATGATGCCCACGCGGAGGCGGGCGGGCGCGGCGGAAGCAGGGGCCAGTCCGGCAGCGCGGACGGGCCTGCGGGGAGCAGGCATCGATGCACCTCTCGTTCCAGTCCCGATCGGGTACCGGACGTCGGTCGCGGTCCACATCGTCGTGGGCCGCAGGGATGGCGCTGTGTCGCGGTGGTGCGGGTCCTGCCTGGCGTCGTCCCGCTGCAACCGGCTGTGTCGCGCGCGTTGATCGCCGATGGCGAGTGTGGAACCCCGATTCGCCCTCCGCAACGTCTGCCGGGTGTGGGGTGGCTCACCCGGGGCGGGCGGAGCCCTGACCAGGGCACGTGCGGGGCCGCTCTACCGTGACCGTCGACGACCGGGACGGCGAGGAGGCAGCGTGGGGACGATGGAGGGACGCACCGCCCTGGTGACCGGCGGCAGCCGGGGCATCGGGCTCGGGATCGCGCGGAGCCTGGTGGACCGCGGCGCCCGTGTGGTCCTCACCGCGCGCAAGGCCGATGCCCTCGCCGAGGCAGTCGACGGACTGGGCGGACCCGACGTGGCGGTCGCCGTTCCCGGGCATGCCGGCGACGCCGGCCACCGGGCGACCGCCGTCCGGACGGCGATCGACACCTTCGGCAGCCTGGACATGCTCGTCGGCAACGTCGGCGTCAACCCCGTCTACGGGCCGCTGACCGAGCTGGATCTGGACGCCTTCCGCAAGATCCTCGACACCAACGTCGTGTCCTCGCTGGGCCTGGTCCAGGAGGCGTGGCGGGCCTGGATGGCCGAGCACGGCGGCTCGGTGCTCTTCGTCGCGTCGGTCGCGGGGCTGCGATCGTCGGAGAACATCGGCGCGTACGGCGTCAGCAAGGCTGCGGTCATCAACCTGACCACGCAGCTGGCCGTGGAGCTGGGCCCCGCGGTGCGGGTCAACGCGGTCGCTCCGGCGGTCGTCAAGACCCGCTTCGCCGGGGCGCTCTACGAGGGCCGCGAGGCGGAGGTCGCCGCGGGCTACCCGGCCGGCCGGCTCGGGGAGCCCCGGGACGTCGGGGAGGCGGCGGCGTACCTGCTCGGCGACGGCGCCGGCTGGGTCACCGGGCAGACGCTGGTGCTCGACGGCGGCCGGCTCTCGGTCGGGCGCTAGCGCTCAGCTCTGGCCGAGCACCCGGGCGAGCACGTCGTCGGGCTCGTCCTCGTCGCGGTAGCGGCGCCGACGACGACCGCCGGAGCTCGGCGTGACGCCGTTCTCCGCCAGGATCTCGGCCAGCCGGTTGCCCTCCCCCGACCCCGGGGCGGTGGCGGGTTCCTGGTCGCGCACCGCGACGCGGTAGCCACCGCGGTCGTCGATCCGGACGGACGGCGGCCCCGGCGCGACGGCCGGACGGTACGCCGTCCGCGGCTCGGCGGGGACTTCGGCCACCGGGAGCACGTCGTCGGCCCGCCGCCGCAGCGGGGGCACCTCCGGGCGGGACGGCGTCGGCGCCGGACCGTCGAGGAGCGACCGGGCGGCCAGCCAGTCGAGCGGGGACGGCGGGGCCACCGGTGGCGGAACCGGTGGGAGCTCGGCGCGGGAGCGCCGTCCCTCCTGGACCGCGGGAACGGGCGGCGACGCCGGGCCGGGGGCTTGCCACATCGGCGGCGACGGCGACGCGGGCGGGGGTGGAGTCGCGGGAGGTGCCGCCACGGGAGCCGGCGGACGGGCGATCGACGCCGGCGCGATCGCCGACATCGTCGTCGGCGGCGGGCCGGTGGGCTCGTCCGCGACGTGCGCCTCCGGGAGGAATCCGGCCTCGGTCGACGGTGCGGCCGGCCAGACGCTGGTCCCGGCGGCGGGCGACCACTCGCCGGTGGCCGGGGTGTGCCGCGTCGGGAGCGGAGCGTCCCAGGGCCGGGGCTCGACGGCGGACACCTGCCAGGACGTGCGGCCGTCCGCGGAACCAGGGACCGGCGGCCGGCTACCGGACCGCTCGACCCGGACCTGCTCGAAGTGCTGCGTCTCGCGTGGCTCGTCCAACCGGATCGCCGGCCAGCCGCCGGTGAGCTCCCGCGGGGGGACGTCGTCGGCCCAGCCGCTGCCGTCGAGGGCGCGACCCTGTCCGCTGTCCGTCCGCCCCGGCTCCGCGGGCAGCCGGCTGGCCTGGGTGCGCATGACGATCCGTTCGACGAGCATCTCGCTCGACAACTGCTCGGTGAGCTCCGCGCGGAGCCTGCCCATGTCCGCGCGCAGGTCGCCCAGCTGGCCGAGCTCCTGCCGCAGGGACATCAGCGCGGCGACGTCGTCCCGGAGAGCCGCGACGCGGGCCACGTCGTCACGCAGGCCGGAGAGCGCGGCGAGATCACCGCGCAGCTCGGACACCCGTGCCACCTCGTCGCGCAGGCTCGACAGCTCGGCGATGTCACCGCGCAGCGCGTCGAGCTCGTACCGCATCGATTCCTCGGCCTCGCGGCGCAGTTCGTGCTCGAGCTCGAGCTCGTACTCGCGCCGGGCGGCCACCTCCCGGTCCAGCTCGGCCTCGTACGCCCGGCGCAGCTCCGCCTCGCGGGCCGAGGCGGCCACCCGGTCGGTGTCGCGCCGGCCGGCGGCGAAGGTCGCCAGGACGAACGCCCAGGCCACGGCCACGACGGCCACCCGCAGGTACTGGGGGTTGTCGGTGAGGAAGACGGCGAGGGTCGCCACGGCCGCGAGGGCGAAGCCCCCGGCGACGATCAGGGTGCGCGAGCGAGGGGCGCCGACGCGAGGGGCGATGTCGTCCTCGCGCGGGGGCATGACACCCAGCGTAGCGGCGTCAGGGGCTCACGCACGGTCAGGAAGGGCGTTGCGGCACGGCCGTCGTGCGCCGGCTGCCACAGTGGTGCCATGTCGCTCACCCTGCTCGACTGGCGCCGGCGGACGAGTGCCCTCTTCGCCGCGGCTCGGGCCGCCGCCGACCCCGAGGCGGGCTGGCGGACCTGGCGGGACGGCCGGGACGAGCTCTTCGCGACCCATCCCGACTCACCGCTGGACGACGCGGCCCGCGCGGCGTTCGCGGGGCTCCCGTTCGCGGACTACGACCCGGCCCTCCGCTTCGAGCCGGCGCTCGGACCAGCCGCCCCGCAGCGGCTGGAACTGCCGACGGCGGCCGACGGCGTCGTCCCGCTGGACCGGATCGGGACCGTCTCCCTCGGAGAGCTGGGCGACATCGACGTCTGGTGGCTGGGCGGCTACGGGGGCGGGGTCTTCCTGCCGCTGCGCGACGGCACCGCCGGTGCGACGACGTACGGGGGCGGGCGATACCTGCTGGACACGGTCAAGGGCGCCGACCTCGGCGGGGACGGCGAGCGGCTGGTGGTCGACCTCAACTTCGCCTACCACCCGTCGTGCACCTACGACCCGCGCTGGTCGTGCCCGCTGGCCCCGGAGGGCAACCGGCTCACCGCCCCGGTCCCCGCCGGCGAGCAGCTCCCGGCCGGCGGCTGGTACTGAGCGGGGGCCACCCCTCCCAGGGGGAAGGGCGGCCCTGCCGACTCAGTTCTGGGCGAGCGCGGCGTCGGAGCTGAAGACCAGCCCGATCGAGACCTCGCCCTGCTGGATCGCCGCCTTGGTCAGCGGACCGCCGGCATCCAGCTCACGGAAGCTCTCGAACTCCATGCCGTAGGCCTCCTCGAGACCGAGCTGGCAGAACGGCCGCGTCGGGCACTCCGGCGGTCCGCCCAGGACCAGCGAACCGTCGCCGCAGGCCTCGGCCAGCTCCGACAGCGTGGCCACGCCCAGCTCGTCGGCGAACGCCTGGGTGACGGCGAACGCGTTCTGGTCCGCCGCTTCCGACGGCTCGCCGAACGCCAGGCCCGCCGCCGTGGCCAGTGGCTCGAGGGCCGCGAGGGTCTCGTCGACGTCCCCGCTGGCGACCGGGTTCGCGTCGTCGGCCTCGATGAACTCGGTGACCGTGGCGAGGTACTCGGGGACGACCTGGATCTGCTGGCCGGCCTTCAGCGCCTCCAGGTACAGGTTCCGGCTGCCGGCCTCGGTGACGGTGGCGGTGAATCCGGCGGCGTTGAGCACGCCGGCGTAGATGTTGGCCAGGATCACGTTCTCGCTGAAGTCGGCCGCGCCCACGACGATCGGGCCGCTGCCCTGCTCGAGGCCCTCGGTGACCCCGTTCTCCTCGACCCACGCCGCGGCGACGTCCTCGGCGCTCTGCCGCTCCAGGTCGACGGCGGCGTTGAGTCCGATCAGCTCCTCGGTGGTGAGTGCTGCCGAGACGGCGTTCAGCGCGGGCAGGAGGGCCGGCTGGGCCTCCGCGGTGGCGGCGTGGACGGCCGGGATGATGTTGTCGGCGTTCTGCAGGCCCTGGTCGTCCTCGAGGACGACGAGCTGCTCACCCTCGACCGGTGCGCACGCCGCACCCGACGCGGCGGCGTCGGTCTCCTCGCCGCCGCCGGTGCCCGAGGAGCCGGACTCCCCGCAGGCCGTGGTCACGGCGAGCGCCAGGACGAGTGGTGCGATGAACCGGATGCGTGCGCGCATGTCTGGACGCCCCGCCTTCTGTGTCCCGTGGTGGCCCCGGGCCACCACGCGTGTCTGGCGGGAGGATTCCCGCGTCGGTCATGGAACCCCCTCCGTTGCACGCAATGCAATGCGGGGGGCGTCCGTTACCGATTCGTAAGCACCGCGCCGGTCACAGCGGCACCCCGCTGGCCGTGGGCTCGGCGCTCGCGGCGAGGACGGGCCGTTTCGCCGACGTCCACGGGAAGCGCTTCGGACCCGGGGTCGCCACCCACGACAGCAGCACCAGCAGCAGTTCCGTGAGCACCGCGAGGACGGCGATCAGGAGTGCCCCGGCGATGATCAGCCCGTAGTCCTGCTGGCCGAAGCCGAGCCGGACCAGCCGGCCGAGGCCTCCCCCACCGACCAGCGCCGCGAGACTGGCCGTGGCCACGACCTGGACCGTCGCCGTGCGCAGCCCGGTCATGATCAGCGGGAGGGCCAGCGGCAGATCGACCCGGCGGGTGACCTCGCCGCTGCTCATCCCCATCCCCCGGGCGGCCTCGCGCACGTCGGCGTCGACGCCACGAACCCCGACATAGGTGTTGGCGAGGATCGGCGGGATCGCGAAGACCGCCAGGGCGATCGTGGTGGCCCGGTTGCCGAAGCCGATCGGGCTGACGGCGAACAGCGTGAGCAGCGCCAGGGTGGGCACGGCCCGGCTGACGTTGGAGACCACCACGACCGCCCCGCCGCCGCGACCGGACGTGCCGAGCGCGACGGCGATGGGGAACGCGATGACGAAGGCGGCCAGGACGGCGACGGCGGAGATCGTCAGGTGCTCGCCGAGCAGCTCGAGGATCCCGTCGCGGCGGGTCCAGTTGAACGGGTCGTTGAGGTAGACCATCGCCTCGCCGAAGGCGCTCACGGTCGGACCGCCCGCGCCCAGGGCGTGACCAGCCGCTCGGCGCCGGCAAGCAGCACGTCGGCGAGGAGGGCCAGCAGCACGCAGCCGACCGAGCCGGTGACGATCTCCGCCCGGTAGAAGTTCGCGTTGAACCCGCCGTAGATCAGCTGCCCCAGGCCGCCGTGCCCGACGAGCACGCCCACCGTGACCAGGGCGACGGTCGAGACGGTGGCGATCCGCAGGCCGGTCATGAAGGCGGGGAGGGCCAGCGGCAGGTCGATCTGCCAGAACAGCCGGACCGGGCCGTAGCCCATGCCGCGGGCGGCCTCGCGGACGTCGGCCGGAACCCCCTGCAGCCCGGTGAGGAAGTTGCGCACCAGGATGACCAGCGAGTACGCGACCAGGCCGATGAGCACCGTGGTCGCCGACAGCCCGGTGAACGGGAAGATGAAGGCGAACATGGCCAGCGACGGGATCGTGTAGACGATCGTGGACACCGCCAGCACGGGCCCCGCGACGACGCGGTTGCGCCGGGCCAGCAACGCCAGGGGCAGCGCGATCAGCGCGCCGAGGACCACCGCGCCCAGGGTGAGCCGGATGTGCTCGCCCAGGTACCGCAGAATGGTGTCCCAGTTCTCGGTCACGTAGGAAGGATCGATCCAGGGGTTCGGCGCCTCGTCCACCGCGAGCACCGCGCCACCGGCCTCCGCCGCAGCGCTCACCACCGGGCGCATCCCAGAAGGGTCACCCCGTGGACGCTACTGCGCAGCCTCCCCATCGGCCGGACACGGACGACGGGACCGGTGGTGCGGCCGCCGAGATCCGGCTGGAGGGGGTCAGCAAGGTCTACGCCGACGGCACCGTGGGCGTCGCCGAACTGGACCTGACCTTCGCCGCCGGCGAACTCACCGTGCTGGTCGGCCCCTCGGGGTGCGGCAAGACGACCACGATGAAGATGATCAACCGCATCATCGAGCCGACGACCGGGCGCATCCTGCTCGACGGCGTGGACGTCACCCGCGCCGATCCCGACAAGCTCCGGCGCCGGATCGGCTACGTCATTCAGAGCGTCGGGCTCTTTCCGCACCAGAGCGTGCGGACCAACGTGGGCACCGTCCCGCGGCTCCTCGGCTGGGACAGGACGAGGATCCGCGACCGCGTCGACGAGCTGCTCGGCATCGTCGGCCTCGACCCCGCCGTCCACGGCGACCGGTACCCCGCCCAGCTCTCCGGCGGTCAGCGCCAGCGTGCCGGGGTGGCGCGGGCGCTGGCCGCCGATCCTCCGGTCCTGCTGATGGACGAGCCGTTCTCCGCCGTCGACCCGGTCGTGCGCGAGCGGCTCCAGTCGGAGTTCCTGCGGCTGCAGGCGACCGTGCGCAAGACGATCGTCTTCGTCACCCACGACATCGAGGAAGCGGTGCGCATCGGCGACCGGATCGCCGTCATGAGCAGCGGCGGGAAGGTCGAGCAGTTCGCCACCCCGGCCGAGCTGCTGGGGAAGCCGGCCAACGCCTTCGTCGCCGACTTCGTGGGCGCCGACCGGGGGCTCAAGCGGCTCGCGGTGACCGGCATCGATCCCGCCGATCTCGAGCGGCCACCGTTCGTCCACGTGGCCGACGGCCTGGCCGACGCGCGCGCGGCGATGGAACGGGTCGGCGCACGCTGGGCCGTCGTCCTCGACGACTCCGGGAACCTGCACGGCTGGCTCTCCGCCGAGCGCGCCACCGGCGCGGGCACGGTCGGGTCGGCCGGGCACCGCATGGAGGCCTGGGTGCCGGCCGACGCCACGCTCAAGACGGCGTTCGCGACGATGCTGCAGCACGAGGCGGGCTGGGTGGCGGTGCTGGACGGCGACCGCTTCCTCGGCGTCCTCACCCCGGAATCCCTGCACGCTGCGCTGCGCCGCTCCGTGGAGGGGTCGGTCCCGGAGGTCGCGGGCGCAGCCCACGGCTGATACGACCACGTCGTCGTGGACTCGGCGCGGGGGCCGGAGGCCTCCCGCCGAGGACATGGGCAGCGGCTCAGCGGCGCAGGAGACGGCTCGTGGCCGCGGTGCGGTCCGGAGGAACGCAGTGTCACAGCGGTGTCGTCCGGAGGACGACAGGATGCAGAGCCGCTACGCGCTGACGCCCTCGGTGGGGTCGCGGTCCTCCGGCGGGACCCGGCAGGCGGACTCCAGCGCGAGCGCCGCGGCCACCAGGCCCAGGGCGCAGGCGATCCCGATCACCGCGGTTCCCGTGTCGCCGCCGGCCTCCTGCAGCCGGCCGACCGCGGGACCCACGTACGCGAGCACGCCCGCCCAGACCCCCGCGAATCCGGCACCGACCCAGGCGCTGGCCTGGGCCAGCACCGCCAGGCGGGCCACGAGCATGGGTTCGAGGGGCCGCACGGACCCGGTCGTCGCCCTGGCCGCGGTGCCGCGCGACGCCCGGAGCGCCCGGATCGCCGCGAGCCGCGTGCGGACGGTGCGCGCCGACAGGGCTTCGCCGACGGCGAGCACCGCCAAGGGTGCGGGCAGCCACCAGTCCAGCGGCGGCAGCTCGCCGTAGAAGGCCCGGACGAGGAGCCACGAGGCCACGGCCAGACCGACGGCGAGGACGGCGAGATCACGCCGGCCGACCGGGTTCAATGGAGATGCTCCCAGCGCGTGACGGCGGCGACGTCCTCGGGTGGCAGGGCGGCGACCAGGTCGGCGACCCTGCCGTGGCCGGGGAGAGCCGCGCCGGGGTCCAGGGTCAGCCAGGGGACCAGCACGAAGGCCCGCTCGTGCGCGCGCGGGTGCGGCAGGGTCAGCTCCGGGTCGTCGGACAGCACCGGCGCGCCGTCGTCCCCGATGACCGTGACGACGTCGACGTCGAGGGTGCGCGGGCCGAAGCGGACGTCCCGGGTGCGTCCGGCGGCCTGCTCGAGCTCGTGCGCGCGGGCCCGCCAGCCGACGGCATCGCGCGGGCCGCGGACGATCGCGACCGCGTTGAGGTACGGCGGCTGCTCCACCGGCCCCCACGGTGGGGTCTCGTAGAGGGTGGAGCGGGCGACGAGGCCGTCGCCCGCGAGGGCGGCCAGTGCGGTGCGCAGTGCACCCGCGCGGTCACCCAGGTTGGCGCCCAGCGAGAGGACCGCACGCGTCACCGGCGACGCTCCCGCCGGATGGTCACCGTGACGTCGTCGAACGGGACACCGAGGTCGGCCTCGGGCTTGTGCACGGTGATCTCGACCGCGTCGACGAGCTCGTAGGCCAGGCAGACGTCGGCGAGCCGCTGGGCGAGCGTCTCGAGCAGGTCCACCGGCTCCCCGGCGAGAACCGAGTACAGCCGCTGGGACAGCTCGGCGTAGTTGACCGTCCGCTGCAGGTCGTCGGTGTCGGCCGCCGGCCGGGTGTCGACCTCCAGGACCGCGTCGCAGGAGAAGGACTGCCCCTGCCGGCGCTCGGAGGCGTAGACCCCGTGGTGGCCGTAGGCACGGAGCCCCCGGACGGCGATGCGGTCCCGGGCGGGGTGGGCGGATGGCTCAGCCACGGCGCGCCCCTCGGGCGGCCCGCACGGCCTCGACCGTGCGGACGGCGTCCACGGAGGCGGCGGCGTCGTGCACCCGGACGCCCCACACCCCGGCCTCGGCCGCCAGGACCGTGGTGGCCAGCGACGCGGCGTCGCGCCCCTCGGCCGGGCGCACCTTGCCGTCGGCGTCGGCGAGCAGCCGGCCGAGGAAGGTCTTCCGCGAGGCACCCAGCAGGATCGGCAGGCCGAGCCCCACCAGCCGGTCCAGGCCGCCGAGCAGCGCCCAGTTGTGGTCGGCGTTCTTGGCGAACCCGAGCCCCGGGTCGAGGACCAGCTGCTCCGGGGGAACCCCGGCAGCGACGACGTCCTCCACCCGGGCGGTGAGCTCGGCGCAGACCTCGGTGACGACGTCGCCGTACCGGGCAGCCGCGTACATCTCGCGACTGTGCCCGCGCCAGTGCATCAGCACCCAGGGGACGCCGGCGTCGGCCACCAGCGTCGCCATCCCGGCGTCGGCCAGGCCCCCGCTGACGTCGTTGACCAGGCTCGCGCCGGCCGCGATCGCCGTCTCGGCGACCTCGGCGCGGGTCGTGTCCACACTCGTGCGCACCCCAGCCGAGGACAGCTCCCGGATGACCGGGAGGATCCGGCGGCACTCCTCGGCGGCGTCGACGCGGTCGGCACCGGGCCGGGTCGACTCGCCGCCCACGTCGACGTAGTCGGCACCGGCGGCGTGCATCTCCAGCCCGTGCGCGATCGCCGACTCAGCGTCCGCGAAGCAGCCGCCGTCGGAGAACGAGTCCGGCGTGACGTTCAGGACCCCCATCACCACGCACCGCCCCGGGCGCGGCACGGTGATCATCGGCCCAGGATGAGGCTCATCGCCTCGGCGCGCGTCGGCGCGTTGTCCCGGAAGATCCCGCGGACCGCCGACGTCACCGTCGTCGCCCCGGGCTTGCGGATCCCCCGCATGGCCATGCACAGGTGCTCGGCCTCGATGACGACGAGCACGCCCCGCGGCTTGAGGACGTCGGCCAGCGCGTCGGCGATCTGGCTGGTCATGCGCTCCTGCACCTGGGGACGCCGGGCGTAGACCTCCACCAGCCGGGCCAGCTTGGACAGCCCGGTGACCCGGCCGTCCTCGCCCGGGATGTAGCCGATGTGCGCGACCCCGTGGAAGGGCACGAGGTGGTGCTCGCAGGTCGAGTACATCGGGATGTCCTTGACCAGGACCAGCTCGTCGTGGTCCTCGTCGAACGTCGTCGCGAGGATCTCGTACGGGTCCTGCCCGAGCCCGGCGAAGGTCTCCGCGTACGCCCGCGCCACGCGGGCCGGGGTGTCCTGCAGGCCGGGCCGGTCGGGGTCCTCCCCCACCGCGAGGAGCAGCTCCCGCACCGCGGCGGCCGCCCGGTCGAGGTCGACCGTGCCGGGCTCGACGCCGCGCCCCAGCGGCTCTGCCGGGACGTTCCTCATCGGGGAGCCGGCGCCCCGACGTCCCCGACCGGGGTGGACCCACCGTGGGCGTGCGCGCCGCCGCCGTTCTGCGCGGCCCGCTCCGCCGGGGTGAGCACGGGCGGCTCGTCCGAGGGCGTCCGCTTGCCGAACCCATTGTAGGGCGCGAGGGAGGGCCGCTTGGCGACCGGTGCGCAGATGCGCGCCATGTCGTCCTTGGAGAGCGTCTCCTTCTCCATCAGCTCGAGCACGAGCTGGTCGAGGACCGGCCGGTACTCGACCAGGATCTCCCACGCCTCGTCGTGGGCGGCCTCGATCAGCGCGCGCACCTCGCTGTCGATGTCGGCGGCCACCGCCTCCGAGTAGTCCGGGCGGGAGCCCATGTCGCGGCCCAGGAACGGCTCGGCGTCGTCCCGCCCGTACTTCACGGCACCGAGCTTGGCGCTCATGCCGTACTGCGTGACCATCGCCTTGGCCATCGAGGTGGCCTTCTCGATGTCGTTGCCGGCACCCGTGGTCGGCTCGTGGAAGACCAGCTCCTCGGCCGCGCGCCCGCCGAGGGCGTAGGCGAGGGTGTCGATCATCTCCGAGCGCGTCTGGGTGTACTTGTCCTCGGTCGGCAGGACCAGCGTGTGCCCCAGGGAGCGGCCGCGCGGCAGGATCGTCACCTTGTGCACAGGGTCCAGGTTGGGCAGCGCGTGCGCGACGAGCGCGTGGCCGCCCTCGTGGTAGGCGGTGACCTTCTTCTCCTTCTCGCTCATCGCCCGGGTCTTGCGCTCCGGGCCGGCGATGACGCGGTCGATCGCCTCCTCGAGGGTGGCGTCGTCGATCAGGGAGCGGTTGTGCCGGGCGGTGAGCAGCGCCGCCTCGTTGAGCACGTTGGCCAGGTCCGCGCCGGTGAACCCGGGCGTCCGGCGGGCCATCGTCTCGAGGTCGACGTCGGGCGCGAGCGGCTTGCCCTTGGCATGCACCGACAGGATCGCCTTGCGGCCCATCAGGTCGGGCCGGTCGACGGCGATCTGCCGGTCGAACCGCCCGGGGCGCAGCAGCGCCGGGTCGAGGATGTCCGGCCGGTTGGTGGCGGCGATGAGGATGACGCCGCCCTTGACGTCGAAGCCGTCCATCTCGACGAGCATCTGGTTGAGCGTCTGCTCGCGCTCGTCGTGGCCGCCGCCCATGCCGGCGCCGCGGTGCCGGCCGACGGCGTCGATCTCGTCGATGAAGATGATCGCGGGCGCGTTGTTCTTGGCCTGCTCGAACAGGTCACGGACGCGGCTGGCGCCGACACCGACGAACATCTCGACGAAGTCCGAGCCCGAGATCGAGAAGAACGGCACACCGGCCTCGCCGGCCACCGCGCGGGCGAGGAGGGTCTTGCCGGTCCCGGGCGGACCGAAGAGCAGCACGCCCTTGGGGATCTTGGCGCCGACCGCCTGGAACTTCACCGGGTTCTGCAGGAAGTCCTTGATCTCGTAGAGCTCCTCGACGGCCTCGTCCGCCCCGGCGACGTCGGCGAAGGTCGTCTTCGGCGTGTCCTTGCTGACCGCCTTCGCCTTCGACTTGCCGAAGGCCATGACCCCGCGACCACCGCCCTGCATGGAGTTGAAGAGCCAGAAGAGCAGCAGCAGGAGGATCACGAACGGCAGGAAGCTGATCAGGATGCTGACGAGCAGGCTCTGCTGCGTCACGTTCGTGTCGAAGTCGACGCCCCCGCCGTTCTCGCCGGTCCCGGCCACGAGGTCGAAGACGTCGTCCGACGCGCCGAGCGGGTAGGACGCGGTGATCTGGTTGCTGCCGTCGACCTCGTTGTCCAGCTCGAGGTCGAGCGTCTGTTCCTTGTCGTTGATCGTCGCGGACTCGACGTTGCCCTGCTCGAACTGCTCGAGCGCCGTGGAGGTGGAGACCTCCTGATGGGCACCGCTGCCGCTGAAGAAGGTGGAGGAGACGAGGGCAACCAGGACGAAGAGCGCGACCCAGAACCACACGGAGCGGAAGATCTTCTTACGTTCCATACACCGATGCCGGGCGCCGGGAGACCGGCCTGCCCGTCGACCCTCCTGATCGTTCGGGGACACCGCCTGCACCCGGGCAGGAACCCCGGCGCTGGGGGCAGCGTCGTCGTGATCGACGGTACACCGGGCAGCCTGTGAAACCCCTGAGCGCAAGCTGCAGGTGACCCCCTGGGGTGTGGCCCGGTCGCGGGGGGCCGGAGGCCCTCCCGGCCGGGACACGGGAAGCCGCGCTACGCGAGTGGAGAGGTAACCCGGTCACGGCGCGGGAAGCGAGCCGCCCCGCGAGGGTCGTGGCGAGTGGGGCCCGAAGGGTCCCGCGCAGCCGCGACGAAACGGCTCGACGCAGCAGGGGGACGGCACTTGGTCGCCGTGTCGTCCGGAGGACGACAGATCGCAGAGCGGTGTCGCCCGGAGGGCGACGTCAGGCATAGACCTCTGGCTTCAAGGTGGCGATGTAGGGCAGGTCCCGGTAGCGCTCGGCGTAGTCCAGGCCGTAGCCGATGACGAACTCGTTGGGGATCTCGAACCCGACGTACTTGACCGGGACCTCGACCTTGACGGCGTCGGGCTTGCGCAGCAGGGCGCAGACCTCCAGGGACGCCGGCGACCGGCCGCCGAGGTTCTTCAGCAGCCAGGACAGCGTGAGCCCGGAGTCGATGATGTCCTCGAGGACCAGGACGTGCTTGCCGGTGATGTCGCGGTCGAGGTCCTTGAGGATGCGGACCACGCCGGAGGAGCTGGTGGCCGAGCCGTAGCTGGAGACCGCCATGAACTCCATCTGCGTCGGCAGCTGGAGCGCCCGGGCGAAGTCGCTCATGAAGAGGACCGCGCCCTTCAGGACGCCGACGAGCAGGACCTCCTTGCCCGCGTAGTCGCGGGCGACCTGCTCGGCGAGCTCGCGGATCTTGGCCTGGATCTGCTCCTCGCTGAGCAGGACGTGGTCGATGTCCGGCCCGTAGCCGTGATCGGGACCCAGCCCCGCGGGGGTGCTCGCAGGCTCAGTCACGCGTGGGCTCCTCGAGATCGTCGGGTGCATCCGGTCGGCCGCCCCGGTCCGGGGCCGACAGCAGGAGCAGCCTGCCAGACGCCCGGACGACGCCTGCGCCGCCCGGTAGGTCGACCGCTCCCTGCCCCCGCCAGCCTGTGACGAGGGCCTCGACCGAGTGCAGGTGCACCGCCTGGACGTCCGGCACCGCGGCCGCGCGCAGCCAGCCGCGGAGCACCCGCCGCCGCAGAGCCGCGGGGAGGGACCCGAGCGGCTCGACAGGCAGGCTGCCGTCGGGGGACCCCGCGGTCAGCGCGGCGAACTCCGCCTCGGCCAGCGCGTCCAGCGCGTCCAGGTCCTCGCGCAGCATCCCGGCGGTGCGCGCCAGCGCCGGCGCCACGCCGCCGCCGAGCACGTCCTCGAGCAGCGGCAGCACCTCGGCGCGCAGCCGCGCGCGGGTGTAGGCCGGGTCGTCGTTCCACGGGTCGTCCCACACCGTCAGCCCCTGGTCGGCGCAGGCCTGTCGGGTGGTCGCCCGCCGGACGCCGAGCAGCGGGCGCCAGTAGGGCGGCCGGTCCTCGACCATCCCCGCCACGGACCGCGGCCCGGAGCCGCGGCCCAGTCCGAGCAGCACGGTCTCGGCCTGGTCGTCCAGTGTGTGGCCGAGCGCGATCCGGGCGCCGTGCTCCTCCGCCGCGGCGTCCAGCGCGTCGTAGCGCGCGGAGCGGGCCGCACCCTCCGGTCCCCCGTCGCCGCCGACCGACACCCGCAGGACGACGACGGGATCGAGGCCCAGGTCGCGCAGCAGTGCGGCGGTCCGGTCGGCGCGCTCCGCGGAGCCGTGCTGGAGGCCGTGGTCGACGGTCACCCCGCCCACCCGGCCCCGCGCCTCGAAGGCGAGCGCGGCCGCCAGCGCCACCGAGTCGGCTCCCCCGCTGCACGCGACGAGCACCGGCTGCGGGAACGCGCGCAGCCCGTTCCGGACGGCGGTCCTCAGCTCCGCGACCGCCCGGGGCGGACCGACCACGAGGGTCAGGCAGGGATGGCCGGGCGGCCGAGCACCCGCTCCACCCACAGTGCCGGAGCGGTCAGCTCCTCGATCCGGGGCAGGTTCGCGGGGCCGTCCCAGACGCGGTTGAACCCCTCCATGCCGACGAGGTCGATGACCCCGCCGACGAACACCCGCCCCTGCGCGTACTGCTTCATCTTCTGCTCCAGCCCGAGCAGCCGGCGCAGCACGCGGTCGAACGGGCCACGGCCCTTGCGGCGCTGGGCGAACCGCTTGCGCAGGGTGCGCACCGAGGGGACGACGTCCGGGCCGACGCCGTCCATGACGTACTCGGCGTGCCCCTCGACCAGGCTCATCACCGCGGTCACCCGGTCGAGGACGGCGCGCTGCGCCGGGTCCTGGATGAGCGCCATGAGGCCCTCCGACTGGCCCTCGCCTCCTCGGACGGCGTCGGCCAGGCTGCGCAGCACGTCCTGGAGGCGCTCGCGCAGGACGTCGGCGTCGAGATCGGTGGCCTCGACGAACTGCGCGATCTCGGCCTCGAGGTGGTCCTTGAGCCACGGGAACGCGGTGAACTGGAGCTGGTGGGTGACCTCGTGCAGGCACACCCACAGCCGGAAGTCGGTGGGGTCGACGCCGAGCTTCTGCTCGGTGGCCACGATGTTGGGGGCGACGAGCAGCAGGCGGCCACCGCTGCCGAACACCTCGTACTGACCGAGGACGCGGGAGGAGAGGAAGGCCAGCAGCCCGCCGGCCTGGACGCCGGTGACGCGGGAACCGACCGCCATGGCCAGCGCCCCGGGGCGGCTGCCCTGCTTCTCGGCCAGCGCGTCGACCAGGGGGTCCAGCAGCGCGGCCATGCCGGCGGTGTTGGCGTCGACCCAGCCGGGCCGGTCGACGACGACGACCTCCGGCACGGGGCCGCCCGGCACGGGGCTCAGCCCGGTCAGCGCCTGGACGTGTGCCACGGCGGTGGCGGCCGCCTCGTGCAGTTCGCGGACGACGTCGGCGGCGTCCTCCCGCGTCGTCTGCGGACCCGGGCTCATCAGGCGGCGGGCGGTGCGTCCGGCCAGGGCCCAGTCGACCATCGAGGAGGCGCTGCTCATCGTCACACCTCCGGTGCAGGAGCGGAGTGGCTACGCCACTCTGGAAGGCACATCCCGTCCCACCTCCGGTGCAGGAGCGGAGTGGCTACGCCACGCTGGAAGGCACATCCCGCCTCACGGTACGCGGAGCGGCGTCCCGGCCTGCCGGTCGGCGGCCCGGATCAGCGGCAGCCGCAGCCGGCGAGCGTGGCGGCGATGTCGTCGAGGACCGCCTCCGTCGCGGCCTCGCTGCCCGTCGCGCCGTCGGCCACCACGGCGAAGGCCAGCAGCCGCCCTTCCGCGGTGACAGCGGTCCCGGCCAGTGCGTGCACGCCGAGCAGCGTGCCCGTCTTGGCGCGGACGGTGCCCGGCGCCGTCGCAGGGTCGTCGTCCCCCCGGTCGAAGAGCGTCCCGTCGTAGCCGGCGACCGGCAGGCCCGAGAGCAGCCCCGAAGCGCCTTCGATGCTGCCGTCGGCGGCCCCCTGCACCACGCCGGCGAGCACGGACGCGGGCACCAGGTCCAGACGGGACAGGCCGCTGGCGTCGGAGAGCTTGACCCCCGCGGCGTCGACCCCCGCATCGGTCAGCGCCTCGGTGACCGCCTGCGCGCCACCCTCGAAGCTGGCCGGGAGGTCGCGGGCGAGCGCGACGTGGCGGGCCAGCGACTCCGCGAGCACGTTGTCCGACTGCGACAGCAT
Organism: Blastococcus sp. CT_GayMR19; assembly: GCF_004570385.1. GTDB lineage: Bacteria > Actinomycetota > Actinomycetes > Mycobacteriales > Geodermatophilaceae > Blastococcus_B. Next base: position 99,222 of record NZ_SPQL01000010.1, read on the forward strand.
CTGCTCGACGAGACGTGCGATCGACGCGGACCGCACCGTGCCCAGCGTCTCCGCACCATCCGGCGCCTGACCCAGCACGATCGTCGCGCCGGGGGCGCCGAGGGCGTCGGCCAGGGCCGAGCCGGCGTCCAGCCCCGGCTGCCCGCTGCGGGCCTGCGAGCCGGGGCTGACCCGGGCACCGTCGACGGCCGAGGCCGTCACCGGGGCGGCGTAGCTGGAGGGCGCGTCGGCCGGCCCCCACCCGGTGGCGGTCAGCGGCCCGCTGAACAGGGAGCTGTCGACGACGACGCGCGTGACCGGGGTCCCGGCCGGCAGGGCCGCCACGACCTGGGTGGCGAGCTCGGCGACCGTCGGGGCGCCCGGGTAGGTCTGGGAGGGAGCGGTGCGGGACAGCGTGGGGTCACCGCCGCCGACGAGGACGACCTCCCCCGGCGTGGCACCGGCGACGACCGTCGTCTCGAGGGTGTCGGAGGGGTCGAGGGTGGTGAGCGCGGCGACGGCGGTCAGCAGCTTGGCGGTGGACGCGGGGGTCGCGGGGTCGCTGGCGTCGCGGTCCAGCAGGACGTCCCCCGAGGCGACGTCCGTGACCACCGCCGAGACACCCGCGCCCAGCGCGGGCGCGGCGAGCAGCGGGGTGAGTACGCCGGTCAGGACGTCGGGGTCCGGCGCCGGGGCGTCCTCGGACAGGGAGGCGAGGACCGGTGTGGCGTCGCCGAGCTCGGGCAGCCGCGGCTCGTCCGCCGCGACCGCGCCGGAGCCGGTGCCACCCCCGCCGTCGAAGACGCCGGCGAGGGCCATGCCGCCGCCGGCGAGCAGCAGGACGACGGCCAGGACGAGCATCGTCATACGGCGCCGGAACCGTCCGGTCTTCGCTGTGACGACGATCGTCGAGCCACTCGACGCGATGGTGCCCACCCCCCAGAAAAGCGGCCCGTCGATCGCGACGGGCCGCCATGGGTCAGACTACGACCGTGCAGTACGACGTGACGGTAGAAATCCCGAAGGGCCAGCGAAACAAGTACGAGCTGGACCACGCCACCGGACGCATCCGCCTGGACCGGATGTTGTTCACCTCGACCCGCTACCCGGCGGACTACGGGTACATCGAGCACACCCTGGGCCAGGACGGCGACCCGCTCGACGCCCTGGTGCTGCTCGAGGAGCCGACGTTCCCCGGGTGCCTGATCACCTGCCGGGCGCTGGGCATGTTCCGGATGACCGACGAGGCGGGTGGGGACGACAAGGTGCTCTGCGTGCCGGCGACGGACCCGCGGATGGCCCACCTGACCGACATCAACGACGTGTCCGAGTTCGACCGCCTGGAGATCCAGCACTTCTTCGAGACCTACAAGGACCTCGAGCCGGGCAAGTCGGTCGAGGGCGCCGAGTGGGTGGGCCGCGAGGCGGCCGAGGCCGAGATCACGGCGTCGATCCAGCGCGCCAAGGACGGGAACTACCACACCTGACCCGTCGGCTCCGACAGTCGCCGGGAACGAACGGCGGCGCGCCTTCCTGAGGCGTGCCGCCGTCCCGGGCTCGGTCGATCGCCGAGATCCGGCCCAGACCGGTGACCGACGGCGCCGATACCCGCGTACGCCGGATCTCGCCGCCGGCCCGCGACGCCACGACGGCCCCCACCTCGACGTGAGGTGGGGGCCGCCGTGCGCTGGTGGAGGAGGTCAGCCGACCGCGGTCAGCGACGTGGTGTCCACCCGGCCGAACGCGTCGACCACCACGCCCTCGACGTCGGCGGAGTGGACCGACTGGGTGACGTCGAAGAACAGCGGGATGATCGGCATGTCCTCGAGCAGCACGTCCTCCGCCTGGTTGTAGAAGCCGATGGCCTCGTCACTGGTGGCGGCCGCGTTGCCCTTCGCGACGAGCTCGTCGAAGGCCGGGTTGCTGTAGAACGAGAAGTTCGCACCGGCGTCGGTGGCGTACAGCGGCTCCAGGAAGTTCTGCGGGCTCGGGTAGTCCATGGCCCAGCCCATGCGGAACGGACCGAACATGCCCTGGGCACCCAGCAGCGGGCCGTACTCCGGCGGGGCGAGCTCGCCCTTCAGGACGAACTCCACGCCGAGGTTGCTGCGCAGCTGGTTGCCGATCGCCTCCATCCAGTCCTCGTTCCCCGTACCGGCGTTGAACCACAGCTCGATCGGCTGCGTGCGGTCGAAGCCGGCCTCGTCGAGCAGCTCGTTGGCCCGGTCCACATCCAGGACGCAGGCGTCACAGGCGTCCGCACGGTGCCCCTCGACCACCGGCGGCACGACCGAGGCGGCGGCCAGACGGGTGCCGGAGAAGATCTTGTCGGCGATCGTCTCCCGGTCGATGGCCAGCGACAGGGCCTGGCGCACGCGCGGGTCGGCGTACCGCTCCCGGTACAGGGGCAGGCCGAGGAACGTGAAGCCCGAGGCCGCCGACTCGACGTACCGGCCCTCGAACTCGTCCGGGGCCGTGCCGGCGACGTCGGCCGGGATCCTCGGCAGCACGTCGAGGTCACCGGACTGGGCCTCCAGGTACGCGGTGTCGGTGTCGCCGTAGACCCGGAACTCGACCGCCTCGACCGAGGCCGGCTGCTCGCCCGCGAAGTCCTCGTAGGCCAGCACCGTGATCCCCTCACCGGAGACGAAATCGCCGGCTGCCCGGAACGGACCGTTGCCGATGGGCCGGACGCCGAACGCCTCCGGGTCCTCGTAGAACGCCTCGGGCAGGGGGAAGAAGGGGTTGTAGCCGAGCGTGACCGGGAACTGCGCGAACGGCGCGCTCAGCGTGACGGTGAAGGTCTCGTCGTCGACGACCCGGAGGCCACTGAGCTCGGTGGCGGCGGGGTCGCCGGTGGGTTCGCCCTCCTCGTCCGTCGGGGCCTGCAGATCGCCGAAGCCCTCGATGTTGGCGAAGAAGTAGGACCCTTCCTGCGCGTTGGGGCTGTAGGCCGCGTAGTTCCAGGCGTCGACGAACGACTCGGCCGTGACGGGCGTCCCGTCGTGGAAGGACCAGCCTTCGCGCAGCCGGACGGTCCACGTGACGCTGTCCTCGGACTCGATGTCTTCCGCCACGCCGGTGTAGCGAACCGCACCGTCCGTGTCGTACTCGACCAGTCCGGTGAACAGCGATTCGAGGACCTGGGTGCCGTTCTCTTCCACCGTGTTGGCGGTGAGGAGCGGGCTGACCGGTTCTCCGATCGCGATGCTGATGGGCTCCGGTGCGCCCGTCTCCCCGGTGGCTGCTGTGCCGCAGCCGCTCAGCAGCACGATGCCGGTGAGGACTGCCGCGTTCGAGCGGACGGATCGCTTGAGGGGTGTCATCTGGTGCCTTTCCCGCGCCGACGGTGCCAGGGCACCGGACGTCCGATCGGCCGGCCGCGGTCGCAGCCGTGCTCACCGATATCTGTCAGCACTTTCGGCATCGGCATCCCGGACTTGAGCCAGATCCCGTTTCACACGGAGCGAGATGGGCGTCCGGATACCGGGAAGCCGGGCGGACCGGAGGCAGCGCGCCGCTGAGCAGCGGCGATTCCCGCAGCACCGCAGAGCGCGTCGCCTCCCGACAGCCGTCCACCGCGGGATCGCACTGCGAGAACACCGGCTCCAGAGACCGGCGTGCGTCGACCGACCGGGGTGCAGCGCCCCTACGCTGCGCCCGGAGGTGATCACTGTGACGGCACAGGGCCTGCGCAACCACGGCCGCCTCCCGCGTGCAGCGAGCGGGACGGTGCTCGCCGTGCTCCTGCTCTGCCTGTCCGCCCTGGCCGGATGCGGATCGCCGGAGGAGCCACGCATGCACCGGGTGGCGTACTGCCAGGGGCATTCGAGCGACACCCCCGACGACGGTTTCATCGACGTGGAGTTCCGCCAGGGGTCCACGGTGGTTGCCCGGGGATCGGTGTCCACCGGAACGGCCCTCACCGTCGAGGTGCCTCTGGGCGGCACCCAGATCCATGCCGACGGCGTCAAGGTGGGCGCCGTCGATGAGGGCGTGGCCACGGACGGGCCCGCCCCCTCCCCAGGGCCGGATTCGGTCACGTACCTGAGGAGTGGCGAGGGTTGCCCGGACAACGCGCCGCTGTGACCCGCCGAGCGGCCGCCGATCCGCTCACGGGCACTCGCCGGACCGGGTGAGGATCACGGACCGCGGAGACGACACAGGGGTCTCGTCCCGAAGGACGGAACCCCTGGTCGAACGCGAGCCGCCTGTCGGAATCGAACCGACGACCTTCTCATTACGAGTGAGATGCTCTACCGACTGAGCTAAGGCGGCGGACGTGCCCGAACAGCCTACGACACCGCCGGCCCCGTCCCGCGGAGGGCCACGGATGCCCGGGAAGGCTTCCCGGCCGGGTCAGGCCGGCAGCCGGAGCGCCACCGTCAGCGCCTCGAACGCGATCTGCGGTTTGACGTTCTGCTCCAGCGCCGTCCGGCAGGCCAGCAGCGCGTCGATGCGCCGCAGGGCCCCCTCGGCACCGATCCGGCGGGCCAGCTCCTCGGCGTCCGCGCGACGGTCGGGATGCAGCAGCATGGGCACCTCGGCGGCGGGCTCCGACGACACGGCATCGAGCACCAGCGCATCGCGGTAGAGCCCGGCGAGGTCGACCAGCGCGCGGTCGAGGGAGTCACGCCCGAGCCGCGTGGCACGCGACTTCTGCCGCTTCTCCAGGTCCTTCAGCACGCCGGCGCCCCGGCTGGCTGCGGCCACACCCGGCCCTCGCGCCCCGAAGCCGAGGCTGGCCTTCGTCGCCTCCGTCTCGGCGCCGTCGAGGACCCCCGCGGCCTGATCGGACTCGTCCTTGGCCGCCCCGACCAGGTCGGCGGCGGCGTCCAGGCATGCCGCCAGCGACATCAGCGACAGGGGGACGTCGAGCACGGCCTTGCGGGCCATCCGCGCCTCCTCGTCGCGCGCCAGCCGCCGCGCCCGGCCCACGTGGCCACCCGCGGCCGCCGCGGACCACGCGGCCAGTGCGGGGTCGACGCCGTCGCGGCGCACGAGCACCTCGGCGATCGCCTCGGCGGGCGGTGTGCGGAGACCGACGACGCGACAGCGGGAGCGGATGGTCACCGGGACGTCGTCGGGATGCAGGCTGGGCGCGCAGAGCAGGAAGACGGTGCGCGGCGGGGGCTCCTCGAGCATCTTCAGCACCGTGTTGGACGCCTGTTCGGTCATCCGGTCGGCGTCCTCGACGAGCACGACCTGCCAGCGGCCGCGGGACGGCGCACGACCGGCGATGCGGACGATCTGCCGCACCTCGTCGACGCCGATCGACAGCCCCTCGGGCACGACGCTCTGCACGTCCGCGTGCGTGCCGGCCAGCACGGTCCGGCACTCGTGGCAGGTGCCGTCCCCGCCGTCGGGGCACTGCAACGCGGCGGCGAACGCACGCGCGGCCACCGACCGGCCGGAGCCGGGCGGTCCGGTGAACAGCCAGGCGTGGGTCATCGCGGCCGGGCTCGCGACGGCGGCCCGCAGTTCGGCGACGACGGCCGGCTGACCGATGACCTGGGCCCAGACGTCGTCGGCTGCCGTCACGCCGCCTCCTCGCTCACGGGTGCAACTGGGGGGTCGGGCCGGTCTGGGCGTGCGGGTGGTGCGGTGCCGATCCCGCCAGCGCACCGTCCACGCGGGAATCGGCGGCGTCGTCCGGCGGGAGGATCTGCTGGAGCGGCAGACCCGACAGCAGGTCGGCCACGCGGACCCGGATCGCGGCAGCGAGCTCGTCGGGGCTCCGCCGCGCGTCGAGGACGAGGTAGCGGTCGGGCTGGCTCTCGGCCAGCGCCAGGAACGTGCCACGCACCCGCTGGTGGAAGTCGAGCGACTCGGACTCCAGCCGGTCGGCGACCGCCCGCCCCCGGGCCCGGGCGAGGCCCACCTCCGGTGGCAGGTCGAGCAGGACGGTGAGGTCGGGCTGGAGCCCCTCGGTGGCCCAGCGGGACAGCATCCGGACGTCGTCCAGCGGGATCGTCCGGCCGGCGCCCTGATAGGCCAGCGAGCTGTCGACGAACCGGTCGGTGATCACGACCTCCCCGGCATCGAGCGCGGGCCGGAGGACGTCGTGCACGTGCTGGGCCCGGTCGGCGGCGTAGAGCAGCGCCTCGGAGCGCGAGGCGATGCCGGCGTGCGCCCGGTCCAGGACGATCGCGCGGATGCCCGCGCCGGACGGGGTGGCGCCGGGCTCGAACGTCGCCCGCGACACCAGGCCCTCGTTGGTCAGCCACTCCTGCAGGCGGCGGACCTGGGTCGACTTCCCGGCGCCCTCGCCGCCCTCGAACGCGATCAGCACCCCACCACCGGCGAGCCGACGGCGGGCCGTGGTGTCCCGGCGCAGGGCGGTGACGACGTCGGCCAGCAGCGGGACCGGCCGGCCGTCGTCCATCTGCCGGTAGGCCAGGACGCCCACGCCGACGGCCAGCAGACCGGCGACGAAGAGCATGATGCGCTCGCCGGTGAGCGGGACCGTGATGGGACCGAGGTCCACCTGGTGCCGGCCGATGAGCCCCACGCCGAACGGCACGACGGCCAGCGACAGGATCAGCGCGGCCCGGATCAGGGACTGGACGATGGCGAAGGTGCGGCCGCGGATCTCGTCCGCGACCTCCGTCCCCAGCAGCGTGAAGCCGGCGAGGTAGGCGATGCCGGCGAAGAAGCCCATGAGGACCACGAGCAGCAACGCGATCCAGAGCGTGAACGTCCAGGACATGACCAGGACCATCACGCCGGCGCCCACGAGGGCGACGCCGAAGATGCGCTCGCGGGCGAGGTCGCGGGCGATGCTGGGACCGAAGGCGATGCCGACACCCAGGCCGACGAACACCGCGCCGAAGAGGAGGCCGTAGGCCGCCTCTCCACCGCCGAGCGCGTTGGCGAAGGCCTGCCCCGTCGCGATGATCACGCCCGCTGCCGCCATGGCGCCGGTGATGCCGACGACGAGCCCCCGGACCATCGGCGTGTGCCCGGCGAAGGAGAACCCGTGCTTGAGCGAGCTGAAGAAGGTCTCCTGCGGGGCTGCCGCGCCGGCGGCCCGTCGGCCGCTGATCGAGGGCAGGTTCCAGATGACCACCGCCGCGACCAGGAAGGTCAGCGCGTTCAGGAACAGCGCCAGGTCCACCTCGTCGACCGAGGGCAGCAGGTCCGACAACGGACCGCCCAGGCTGGTCAGCACGGCGAAGACGATGGCGGCGAGCACCGGGGTCAGCCCGTAGGTGGTGACGAGGGACAGCTGGTTGGCCGGTTCCAGCTGGTCCTTGCGCAGCATGTTCGGGACGGCGGCGTCCTTGGCCGGGATCCAGAACAGGCTGAACGCCTCGATGAGGAACTGTGCGACGAACAGCCAGACGAGGTTGTCGACCAGCGGGATCGACGCGAAGAGCGAGAAGCGGATGACGTCGGTGATGACCATCGTCTTGCGCCGGTCGAACCGGTCGGCGATGGCCCCGGCCAGCGGGCCGAGCACGATCGCCGGGAGCAGCCGGAAGAGCAGCACGCCGCCGAGCGCGAAGTTCGCGGCCGCGAACCCCTCGACCAGGTGGGTCGCGGTCGCGGTGATCGCCAGCAGGCCCAGCCAGTCACCGAAGCTCGACAGCGACATCGACAGCCAGAGCTTCCGGAAGTCCCGGACCCGGAGGACGGCCCGGAGCTTCGCGACCAGGCCCACGCCACCCATGCCCGTCTCCGACGCCGCCCCGCCCGGATCGGACGCCGACCCGCCGTCGAGGTCCGCCAGGGGGTCCGCAGCGCCCGGCGGCACCGGTGTCCCGGCGGGCGGCAGGCCGTCCGCCGGCAGGGCGATCCGCTCGTCCGGCCGCACGCCCGCCACATCGTCAGGCGGCGGCGCCGGGGGCGTCGGGTCGGACGGAATCGGGGCTCCCATGGTCGGAGTGCGGCGGGGCGGAGCTGTCCCGCGTCGGGGTCACGGTACCGGGCGGGAACGACGGATCCGGCAGATTTCCGCCCGCGGGGGGATGCGGGCGCGACCCGGTGCGCCGGGCCCGACGGCCCCGGACCTAGGGTCGGCGCCAGTGGACGGCACCGAGCAGTCGACGACGCGCCAGGCGCCCGGGACGTCGTCCGGCCCCTCCGCGGCCTGGGACCCGGTGCGCTACCTGCGCTTCGCCGGGGAGCGCGCCCGGCCCTTCGCCGAGCTGGTGACCCGGATCGCCGCGGAGGCGCCCGCGACGGTGGTGGACCTGGGCTGCGGCGAGGGGGCGCTGACCGCGTCGCTGGCCCAGCGCTGGCCCGGTGCCCGGGTCATCGGCGTGGACTCGTCGGCCGCCATGCTGGCCGCGGCCGCCGCGCACGCCGTCCCCGGCCGGATCGAGTTCGTCGCCGGCGACGTCCGGGACTGGCAGCCGCCCGGACCGGTGGACGTCCTCGTCAGCAACGCGGTGCTGCACTGGGTGCCGGGCCACGAGGAGCTGATGGCGCGGTGGGCCGGCCGGCTCGCCCCCGGTGGGGAGCTGGCCGTGCAGGTGCCGGACAACTTCCGCTCCCCCACCCACACGCTGCTGGCCGACCTGTGCCGCTCGCCGCGGTGGTCCCCGCAGCTGGCGGGCGTGGCGCCCGCGGCGGACGCCGTCCTCGAGCCGGCCGGGTACTACGACGTCCTCACCGCCGCCGGCCTCGCCGCCGACGTGTGGGAGACGACCTACGTGCACGTGCTCACCGGCCCCGACCCCGTGCTCGCCTGGGTGCGCAGCACCACGTTCCGGCCGGTCCTCGCCCAGCTCCGCGCCGACGACGGCGCCGAGTTCACCGCCGCCTACGCCGCGGCGCTGCGCGAGGCCTATCCCCAGCGGCCGGACGGCACGACCCTGCTGCCCTTCCGGCGGATCTTCGCCGTCGGGTCCCGCCCGTCCTGACCCCTCGGAGGCCCCGAGCCGCTCAGCGAGGGGTGAGCCGGAAGGCGCTGACGGCGTGCGGCAGGTCGACGACCTCTCGGCCGCGGGTGTCCGGGTGGGTGGCGATCAGTTCGCGGATCTCGCCGAGGAACGCCGCCCGGCGGTCCTCCGTCATGGCGGCGGCGTAGCTGCGGGTGGCGAAGCCGGCGACGACGTCCTCCGGCGTGGCCCGCTGCACGAAGACCGACTCGGTGGACCGGACGTCGGCGCCGAGCTCCCGCGCGAACGCCTCGGCCACCGCCGCGGGGCGGAACCGGTCGACGTTCTCGGCGGCCAGGATCGCGCTGAGCGCGGCGACCCAGGGCGCCCGGTCGTCCCGGAGACTCCAGACCAGACCGACGGTGCCGCCGGGCCGCAGCACCCGCGACATCTCGGCGGCGGCGGGGGCCGGGTCGAACCAGTGGGCCGCCTGCGCCGCCGTCACCACGTCGACATCGGCGGCGGGCAGCGGGAGCGCCTCGGCGCGCGCGACGGCGGTGGTCACGTCGGGCAGCCGCAGCGCCAGCTGCTCGAGCATCGCCGCGGACGGGTCCACGGCCACCACCTCGTGGCCCGCGGCGACCAGCAGTTCGGTCAGCAGCCCGGTTCCCGCCCCGACGTCGAGCACCCGACGGCCGGAGCCGCCCGACGCGTCGGGGCCGACGAGGAAGCCGACGACGTCGGGCGGATAGGTCGGGCGGAGGACGGCGTACTCGGCTGCGACGGACCCGAAGGAGTCTGCCCGTTCGGCCCAGGCGGCCGAGCGGCCGGACTCGCCCACAGGTTCCTCAGCTCCCGGCCGGTACCGGCGCGGCCGGGGACGCCTTGGCCGGGGCCTTCTTGGCCGTCGCCTTCCTGGCCGGGGCCTTCTTCGCGGTCGCCTTCTTCGCCGGGGCCTGCTTCGCGGCCTTCTTCTTCTTCGCCGGGCCCGCGGCGCGGCGGTCGGCGAGCAGCTCGGCGGCCCGCTCGATCGTGATCGTCTCGACGTCGTCGCCCTTGCGCAGGCTGGCGTTCGTCTCGCCGTCGGTGACGTAGGGGCCGAACCGGCCCTCCCGGACGGTCACCTGCCCCTGGGTCACCGGGTCGGCGCCCAGCTCCTTGAGCGGGGCCTTCGCCGCGGCGCGGCCGCGCTGCTTGGGCTGGGCGAAGATCGCCAGCGCCTCGTCGAGGGTGGTGGTGAACAGCGCCTCCTCGCCGGGCAGCGACCGCGAGTCGGTGCCCTTCTTGAGGTAGGGGCCGTACCGCCCGTTGAGCGCCTGGATCTCCTCGCCGTCCGGCGCGGCGCCGACCACCCGCGGCAGGGTCAGGAGCCGCAGGGCGTCGTCGAGGGTGAGCGTCTCCGGCGCCATCGAGGCAAAGAGGCTGGCCGTCCGCGGGGCGTCCTTGCTGCCCTCGGGGACGACGGTGGTGACGTAGGGCCCGTAGCGGCCGGCCTTCACGATCACGGGGTGACCCGACTCCGGGTCGGTGCCGAGCTCGCGGTCGCCCGAGGGCGCCTCCAGCAGCTCGGTGACCTTCTCGCTGGTGAGCTCGTCGGGTGCGAGGTCCTCCGGGATGCTGACCCGCGGACCGTCGTCCCCACCGGCCTGCAGGTAGGGGCCGTAGCGCCCGACCCGCGCCACGACCGGCTGGCCGTTCGGCCCCGTCGCGCGCAGCGGGATGGAGTTGACGCCGCGGGCGTCGATCTCCTCGAGGCGCTGACCGACGATCTGCTTGAGACCGCCGGACTCGGCGATGCCGCCGGTGCCGCGGCCCGCGCCGCCGAAGTAGAACTCGGTCAGCCAGTCGACCCGCTGCAGGGTCCCCCCGGCGATCTCGTCGAGCTCCTCCTCCAGCGAGGCGGTGAAGTCGTAGTCGACGAGCTGGGCGAAGTGCTGCTCGAGCAGGTTGACCACGGCGAACGCGATGAAGGTGGGCACCAGCGCGTTGCCCTTCTTCCAGACGTACCCGCGGTCCTGGATGGTCTGCATGATCGACGCGTAGGTGGACGGCCGGCCGATGCCGAGCTCCTCCAGCCGCGCGACGAGGCTCGGCTCGGTGTAGCGGGACGGCGGGCTGGTCGTGTGCCCCTTCGCGTCGAGCTGGCGCGTGTCGAGCTGCTGGCCCCGCTCCAGCCGGGGCAGCCGGCGCTCGGCGTCGTCGCTGCCCGGCTCGTCGTCGCCGTTCGTGCCCGCCGCGTCGTCCTGGGACTCGACGTAGGCCTTGAGGAAGCCGGGAAACGTGATCGTGCGACCGCTGGCCGTGAACTCGACGGCCTCGTCGGCGGCACTGCGGCCGGCCAGCCGGATGCTGACCGTCTGCCCGACGGCGTCGGCCATCTGCGAGGCGACCGTTCGCTGCCAGATCAGCTCGTAGAGCCGGAACTCGTCGCGGGCGAGCTGCGAGGCGAGCTGGCCCGGCGTCCGGAAGTTGTCACCGGCCGGGCGGATCGCCTCGTGCGCCTCCTGAGCGCCCTTGGCCTTGCTCTTGTACCGGCGCGCCTCGGCCGGTACGTAGGCGTCGCCGTACAGCTCCCGGGCCTGCGAACGGGCGGCGTTGATCGCCTCCTGCGAGAGGTTCGTGGAGTCGGTGCGCATGTAGGTGATGTGGCCGTTCTCGTACAGCCGCTGCGCCACCCGCATGGTCTGCGCCGAGGACCAGCCGAGCTTGCGCCCGGCGTCCATCTGCAGGGTGGAGGTGGTGAACGGCGCGTAGGGACGGCGCCGGTAGGGCTTCTCGTCGACCCGGCTGACGCTCACCTGGCGGCCCTCGAGCCGGGCGGCGAGCCCGCGGGCGCCGGCCTCGTCGAGGTGCACCACCTCGCCGGTGACCCGGCCGGTCGCCGGGTCGAAGTCCTTGCCGGTGGCGACCCGGCTGTCGTCGACGCTGACCAGCTTGGCCCTGACGGCGGTGGGCTCGCCCTCGTCGGTGGCGGCGCCCTTGCGCGGCACCTCGAACGTGCCCTCGAGCGACCAGTAGTCCGCCGCGTGGAACGCCATCCGCTCCCGCTCGCGCTCGACCACGATGCGGGTCGCGACCGACTGGACCCGTCCGGCCGAGAGCTTCGGCAGCACCTTCTTCCACAGCACCGGACTGACCTCGTAGCCGTAGAGGCGGTCGAGGATGCGGCGGGTCTCCTGGGCGTCGACCAGGGCGGTGTCGAGCTCGCGGGGGTTGGCCACGGCGCGCGCGATCGCCTCGGGGGTGATCTCGTGGAAGACCATCCGGTGCACGGGGACGCGGGGCTTGAGGGTGTCGACCAGGTGCCAGGCGATCGCCTCGCCCTCGCGGTCCTCGTCTGTCGCGAGATAGACCTCGCTGGCGTTCTTCACCAGCTGCTTGAGCCGGCTCACCTGCTGCTTGCGGTCGGGGCTGACGACGTAGAGCGGTTCGAAGGAGTTGTCGACGTCGACACCGAGCCGTGCCCACGCGGCGCCCTTGTGCTCGGCCGGCACGTCGGCGGCGTTGCGGGGCAGGTCACGGATGTGCCCGACGCTGGCCTCGACGACGTAGCCCGACCCCAGGTAACCGGCGATCTTGTTCGCCTTCGTCGGCGACTCCACGATGACCAGCGGCCTGCCACCGGACGCGGCCGTCTTCCCACGGGCGGGCACCTTGGTGCCGCCGGCGGTCGCGTCGGTGGTCTCGCTTCCGGTCGCGCTGGTCTTCGTGGGCACGGTGCTCCTGTCGGTGGTGCTGCGGTGGTGCTGTGTCGGTACGGCTCGGTGCAGCGTTGCGGCCGGCTGGATGCGGGCGGGTGCTCGATACCGGGGCGCCGGAAACCGGACCCCTGGCACCGGCCGCCCCGGACCGGTGGGCGCTGCCGCGGAAACGCCCCTCGGCGGGCCACGGTAAGCCACTGTGGCGACAAGGCGCCGGGGGCGACCCTCCGTGGGCGTGCCGTCGGGGCCCGACGGGAACGCGCGAGACCGCTCCCGGCACCGGACGGGCACCCCCGCCGGCAGGTCAGTCGGTGGGCCGGTCGCCCGCCACGACGCCCCCGATCGCGGCCAGCGTCGGGAACGCGGGGTCGTAGTAGTCCGAGTGCCCCATGGACCGGTCGGCCGGCAGGCCCGTCGACCCGTAGGGGGGTGCCCAGGTCGAGCTGCCGAAGTACCCGAACCAGGAGATCGGGTCGCCCGCCGAGGCGGCGTCGTAGACCTCCGGGACCTCGAGGCTGCCGGCGCCCTCCCGCTCCATCCCCGGACTGCCGAGCAGGACGACGGCGTCGGCCGCCAGCCGGCCCGGCGCATCGGCGGCCTCGTCCACGACGACGGTGCCGTAGCTGTGGGCCAGAAGGGTGGTGCGGGGCAGTGGGGTCCCGCTCGCGAGCCGGGCGGCCGCCATCCCGTCCAGCGCGGCGGCGAGATGCGGACCGCCGTCCGAGGCGGCGGCCCGCCGTCCCATGTCGATCAGCCTGTCCGGCGACGCGTAGCCGAGCCAGACGATCGTCGCGACGTCGAGACCTGGGTCGGCGCCGCGTGCCGCGGTCGCGACGTCCCGGGCGTCGCCGACCAGCCCGGGGAGGTCCGCCGGCGAGTTGTTCACACCCGGCACGAGGAGGCCGACGGCCTCGGCGGTGTCCAGGTCGCCGAGGACGAGGACCACCTGTGCCGCCTCCAGGTCCAGCAGGTGGAGCTGGACGTCCCGCCCGGCGGCCTCCTCGACCGCGATCCGCTCCGCGACGGCGCGGGCCGTCGTCGCGGCCGTCGACGTGCCGTGGCGGCCGGCCCGGTCGAGCACGAGCCGGTTGGCCCGGTCGCGCGCCCAGGCCGGGACGCCGTCCAGGGCGCCGACCGCGCCCGGCGCGGCCCGGAGGGCGGCCACCTGTGCGCCCGCCGACAGCCCGGCCCACCAGTCCGCCACCTCCCGGGGATCGTTGCCGGAGGGGCCCACCGGCGGTGCGACCGGACCCACGAGGGAGATCCGGGCGGCGAGGTCCCAGAAGTCCGCCGGCGCGAAGGCGTCCCGGACGCCGAGCCCGGCCAGGGCGGTCCCGGCCGCCGCAGCGGCGTCGGCCAAGGCGGCGGCCGAGCGGAGGGCCGCCTCGGCCGCGCCGAGCGCCGGGCCCGGGTCGGGAGCGGGCAGGCCCAGGAGCTCGGCCATGGTCTCGGCGAGCCGGCCGGGCGCTGGTGCGGCCGGGCCGCCGTCGAGGGTCCGCGCCATCGCGAGCGCCTCGGTGGCGTGCTCCTGCGCGGCATCCGCCTCGCGGGACATGCGCTCGAACTCGTCCAGAGATGCCTGCAGCGCGGCGTCCACCGCGGTGGCGACCGCGGAGAGGTCGTACACGGCGGAGGCGGCGCTCCGGGCGGCAGGGCCGGACCAGCAGTCCGCACTCTCCAGCGCCCGCGCCACGTCGGCCAGCCGGGCGCGCCACACCGGGAGCCGCCCGGCGACGGCGTCGAGCGTGGCCACCGCGCCGCGCACGGGCGGGACGTCCCACGCGGCGACGGCGACGAGCCTCGCCTCGGCCGGCAGGTTCACCGGCGCGGTCACCGGGGGCCCTCCGGAACCCCGTGCTCGCGCGCGCCGATTCCCTCGGACAGGGCCGCGTCCGCCGCGCGGTAGGCGGCTGCCGCCGCGGTCAGCGTGGCGGCGACCGCTGCGGTGCGGGCCGCGACCACCGCGGTCAGCGATCCCCAGGCAGTCGCCGTGGCACCGGCGGCCCAGCCCTCGTGCCCGTCGAGGGCTGCGGACAGGGCACCGGCCCGGTGGCGGCAGAGGTCCGCGTCGTCGTCGAGCTCGACGGCCAGCGCGGACAGCTCGGCCGCGAGCGCCTCCAATGCGTCGAGCTGCACGGAGATCGTCGAGCACATCCAGGCCTCCCGGCGTCGTCGCCGGCCCAGGGCGGCGGACCGGAGAAGGCGACGCTAGAGCTGGACGGCGATCGCGGGTGCGCGCCGTCCACAGCCGGGGACCTCGTCCACAGCCCGCGCCGCCATCCTCCGGCCGGGCAGCTGCCGGCCGGAGGATCGCGGGCGTGCCGGGATCAGGGAACGCTGGTGGTGAGCGCGTCCGACGTGTCCGTCGCCGCTCCCCCGACCACGACCGACCGCCGCTTGGAGACCACGACCGCCGCCACGATGACCAGCACCGCGCCGAGTGCGATCGCCACCCGCAGCCCGGTGCTGGCGTCGTCGCCCACGGTCATGCCGACCACGGCGGGGGCGATGATCAGCGCGACCAGGTTCATCACCTTGATCAGCGGGTTGATCGCCGGACCGGCGGTGTCCTTGAACGGGTCGCCCACGGTGTCGCCGATGACGGTCGCCGCGTGCGCCTCGCTGCCCTTCCCGCCGTAGGCGCCGTCCTCCACCATCTTCTTCGCGTTGTCCCAGGCACCGCCGGAGTTGGCGAGGAAGACCGCCATCAGCGTGCCCGCCGCGATGGCACCGACCAGGTAGGCCGCCAGCGGGCCGATGCCCAGGCCGAAGCCCACGGCGACCGGTGCCAGGACGGCGAGCAGCCCGGGTGTGGCCAGCTCGCGCAGGGAGTCCTTGGTGCAGATGTCGACGACGGCGCTGTAGTCCGGCCGCTCGGTGTAGTCCATGATCCCGGGCTTGGTGCGGAACTGCTCCCGGACCTCGAAGACCACCCGTCCGGCCGCGCGGGAGACGGCGCTGATGGCGAGGCCCGAGAAGAAGAACACGACCGCCGCGCCCAGTACCGCGCCGACGACGTTGTTCGGGTTGACCAGGCTGAACGCGTCGCCGAGCGTCTCCCCGGCCTCGTCGAGCGCCACCTGGACCTGGGCGTTGTAGGAGCCGAAGAGCGCCGTCGCCGCGAGCACCGCCGTGGCGATCGCGATGCCCTTGGTGATCGCCTTCGTGGTGTTGCCGACCGCGTCGAGGTCGGTGAGCACGCGGGCGCCCGCCTCGTCGATGTCACCGGACATCTCGGCGATGCCCTGGGCGTTGTCGCTGATCGGGCCGAAGGTGTCCATCGCGACGATGACACCGGCGGTGGTGAGCAGGCCGCAGCCGGCCAGCGCGACCGCGTAGAGCGCCGCACCGCCACCGATGAGGAACGCGCCGTAGACGCCGGCGCCGATGAGGAGGGCCGCGTAGACCGCCGACTCCAGGCCGAGGGAGATGCCGGAGAGGATCACCGTCGCCGGGCCGGTCAGCGAGCTGCGGCCGATGTCCTTGACCGGCTTGCGGCTGGTCTCGGTGAAGTAGCCGGTGAGCTGCTGGATGGTCGCCGCCAGGACCACACCGATCAGCACGGAGACGAAGCCGAGGACCTGCGGGCTGACCGACAGGTCCGGGACGTCGGCGACGCTGGGCAGGTAGATGAACGAGGCCCCCGCGACCAGCACGAGCGACACCGCGGCGGAGGTGAAGAAGCCCCGGTTGATCGGGACCATCCCGCTGGCGTCGTTCTTGCTCGGCTTGGTCGCCAGCACGCCGACGACGGAGGCGATCACGCCGATGGCCGCGACCAGCAGCGGGAACACCATGCCGACGTTGCCGAAGAAGACCTGACCGAGGATCAGCGCGGCGACCAGCGTCACGGCGTAGGACTCGAAGAGGTCGGCGGCCATGCCGGCGCAGTCGCCGACGTTGTCGCCCACGTTGTCCGCGATGGTCGCGGCGTTGCGCGGGTCGTCCTCGGGGATGCCCGCCTCGACCTTGCCGACCAGGTCGGCACCGACGTCGGCGGCCTTCGTGAAGATGCCGCCGCCGACGCGCATGAACATGGCCAGCAGCGCGCCGCCGAAGCCGAAGCCCTCGAGCACGATGGGCGCGGTCTCGTCGAACAGGAGCAACGCCAGGGCCGACCCGAACAGGCCCAGGCCGATGGTGATCATCCCGACGACGCCGCCGCTGCGGTAGGCGATGCGGAACGAGGGGAGGTATCCCCCGCCACGTGCGGCCGCCGCGACCCGCACGTTCGCCCGGGTCGCGAGCGTCATTCCGATGAAGCCGACGGAGGCGGAGAAGAGGGCGCCGATCAGGAAGAACACGGCCCGGCCGGCGCGGGTCCCCCAGCCACCCTCGGCCACCGGGAGGACCAGCAGGAGGACGAACACGATCACGGCGAAGACACCGAGCGTGCGGAACTGCCGTTTCAGGTAGGCCGCCGCGCCTTCCTGCACCGCCTGCGCGATCTCGCGCATCTTCACCGTGCCCTGGTCGGCGGCCAGGACGGCCTTGACCAGATAGGCGGCGAAACCGAGGGCAGCGAGGGAGACGACGAGGACGACGGCGACCAGCGCCATGTCCCCGCCGGACAGCGAACTGTCGGGCATGTATTCCTCCAAGCGTCGGCGGCCACCGGGAGGCGTGCGTGCACCCGGATCGGCGGAAGCTCCGGCGCGGAAGTTCCCGCATACCGGAGCGCGGCGCGAGTGTAAGTGAGATCACAGCGTGTGCAGACGTATACGACGTTCTGTTGCCGGGATCACATGGTTGGGATTCTCTCCGCACGCCGGTTGCCCGGAGGTGTGACAGTGGACCCGTGACCGCGCGTGCGAGGTCACTCGGAGACACGGACCCCGTGGGGCACGGGGCAGACGAGCGCCGGCGAGGAGGTTCCATGACCACGCTCCACCCGCTCCGGCCGGCGCCCCCCTCCGGCACGGACGGCGCCCCGTCGGGTGGTCCTCGTTCCGGTGGAACACCTCCCGGGGGCGTGCCACCGGGGGCCGACCTCCTGGCGTCGGTGCTGGCGCGCACCGCCGAGGAGGATCGCCCGGTCACCCACGTCCACCACGTACCGGTCCGGGAGAGCCGCACCCTGCCGTGGCCGGCCTGGGTCAGCCCCGCCCTGCGCGACCGGCTGGAGGAACGCGGTGTCCGCGCACCCTGGCGTCACCAGGTGGATGCTGCGCAGCTCGCGCACGACGGCCGGCACGTGGTCGTGGCGACCGGGACGGCGTCGGGGAAGTCGCTGGCCTACCAGCTGCCGGCGTTGACCCGGCTCGAGGCGGACCCCCGCGCCTGCGTGCTCTACCTCGCGCCGACAAAGGCGCTGGCCCGGGACCAGCTGGCGTCGGTCGCGGCGCTCGCCGACCCGTCCGTGCGCCCGGCGGCCTACGACGGGGACACCCCCGGCGAGGAACGGGACTGGGTGCGGCGGCACTCGCGCTGGATCGTCACCAACCCGGACATGCTGCACCGCGGGATCCTGCCCGCCCACCAGAAGTGGTCCAGCACCCTGCGGCGGGTCGCCTACGTCGTGATCGACGAGTGCCATGCCTACCGCGGGGTGTTCGGCTCCCACGTCGGGCACGTGCTGCGCCGGCTCCGGCGGATCTGCCGCCGCTACGGCGCCGAGCCGGTGTTCGTGCTGGCCTCGGCCACGGTCGCGGAGCCGGCCGCCGCCGCGAGCCGGCTGGTGGGTGCACCCGTGGAGGCGGTCACCCAGGACGGCTCGCCCCGGCCCGGCGCCACGTTCGCGCTGTGGGAGCCGCCACTGACCGAGCGGACCGGCGAGCACGGGGCACCGCTGCGGCGCTCGGCCGCCGCGGACGCCGCCACGCTGCTGGCCGACCTGGTCGAGCGCGGTGCCCGGACGCTGGCGTTCGTGCGGTCGCGGCGGAGCGCGGAGTCGGTGGCCGACCAGGCACGCCGGCTGCTGCACGAACGGGGGCGCGACGACCTGGTCCGGCGGGTGGACTCCTATCGGGGCGGTTACCTGCCCGAGGAACGGCGGGAGCTGGAACGGGCCCTCTCGGCCGGCGACCTGCTGGGTGTGGCGACGACGAACGCCCTGGAGCTCGGCATCGACATCGCCGGGCTCGACGCGGTGGTGCTCGCCGGTTACCCGGGGACACTGGCGTCGCTGTGGCAGCAGGCCGGCCGGGCGGGCCGGGCGCAGAAGGAGTCGCTCGTCGTCTTCGTGGCGCGGGACGACCCGCTGGACCACTACCTCGCCCACCACCCCCGGGCGGTCTTCGGCCGGCCGATCGAGGCGACCGTCACCGATCCGGCCAACCCCTACGTGCTCGGCCCGCAACTGTGCTGCGCCGCGGCGGAGCTGCCGTTGGCTCCTGCGGACCTCGACGACTTCGGCGGGCCGGTCGCGGAGGCGCAGCTCGAGGAGCTCGTGGCCGCCGGGCAGCTCCGGCGGCGGCCGGCCGGCTGGTACTGGGCCGGTCGCGGACGACCCGACGTCGACATCCGCGGCAGCGGCGGGGAGCCGGTGTCGATCATCGAGGCCGCGACCGGCCGGCTGCTCGGCACGGTGGACGCCGACGCCGCGCACTCGACCGTCCACGACGGCGCCCTCTACGTCCATCGGGGGGACACCTTCGTCGTCGACGAGTTCGACGTCGAGGACGCGTGCGCCGTGGTGCACGCGGACAACCCCGAGTGGACGACCGTGGCCCGGGACGTCACCGACCTCGGCATCGTCACGATCGAGCACACCCGCCGGCTCGGTGCGGTGACCGCGCACACCGGCGTGCTGGACGTGACCAACCAGGTGGTCGCCTACCAGCGGCGTCGCCTCGGCACCGGGGAGGTGCTCGCCGAGTTCCCCCTGGACCTGCCGGCCCGGCAGCTCCGTACGCGGGGCGTGTGGCTGACGTTCGACACGCTCGCGGTGGAGCGGGCCGAGGTCGACGAGGTGGAGCTCCCCGGTGCGCTGCACGCCGCCGAGCACGCGGCGATCGGCATCCTGCCGCTGCTGGCGACCTGCGACCGCTGGGACCTCGGGGGGCTCTCGACCGCCCTGCATCCCGACACCGGGGCCGCCGCGATCTTCGTCTACGACGGGCACCCGGGCGGGGCGGGCTTCAGCGAGCGCGGCTTCGCGGTGCTCCGGCGCTGGTTGCAGGCCACCCGCGCCACCGTCGCCAGCTGCGAGTGCGAGAGCGGCTGCCCCTCGTGCGTGCAGTCGCCCAAGTGCGGCAACGGCAACGATCCCCTCGACAAGGCGGGTGCGGTGCGGGTGCTGGACGTGGTCCTCGACGAGCTCGCCGCCGCCGAAGGCCCGCTCGACGACGACGACGCCTCGAACGTCGCCGCCGCCGTCCCCGGACGCCGGGAAGCGGTGCGGGCCGGCGCGTCCGGGGCCTGGTGAGGCCGCGGCCCCCGGCAGGACCGGCCCGGCTCGGGCCCGCGCCGTCGCAGCGCGCAGCCCGAGTGGCCCCAGCCGCACGGGCACGCTGACGGCGACCTCCACGACCGCTCCCCCGCCCACCGTGCAGCCGGTCAGCTCGGCCGCGTTCGCGTCGGCCACGTCCGCCGCGACGGAGCAGGCGCCGGGATCGCCCACGACCACCCGCCCGGCCGCCGCGAGGGCGGCCAGGTCGGCCGCGGCGCCGGCACGATGGCGGGCGACCACCGCGGCGCCGAACAGCACGACCGCCATCCCCACGACAGCGAGGACGCCGGCGAGCGCCACGACCCAGACGGTGGCGGACCCCCGCTCCCCGGACAGCCGCTTCACCCGCCCGAGCCCCTGCCTCCGGCCGTGACGCCAGCCCCGGCCCCAGCCGCAGCCCCAGACCCAGCCCCGGCCACGGCTCCGGCTCCCCCTCCGGCGCCGGCGCCGGCGCCGGTGACGGCCGGCTCCAGCCGCGCCACCGCCTCGGCCGACACGTCGACGCCCAGCGGCACGGGGCCGAGCGGCGTGATCCGACCCGAGACGCCGACCCGCACGTCCTCGCCGTCGAGCGCCACCGAGACGGTCGTGCCCGCCGGAGCCGCCCGGAGCACGAGCGCCCGCACCGTCGCGACGTCCTCGCCGCGCGCCGCCGCCCGCGCGCCTTCGCGGGCGGCGTCCACGCAGCGCAGCTGGGCGCCCACCACGGTCACGGCCGCGACGGCCCCCGCCAGGACGAGGAGCAGCACCGGCAGGACGACGGCCGTCTCCGCGGTGACCATCCCGGCCTCGCGGCACCGTCGCCGACCGGTGCAGGGGCGGCACACCGGTCAGGACAGGGTCGCGAGCGCGGACTCGACGAGGTCGGTGAGCCCCGTGACGATCGAGCCGCCGGTGACCACCCGGTAGAGAACCGCCGCGAAGGCGCAGGCCGCCACCGTGCCGACGGCGTACTCCGCGGTGCTCATGCCGGCCTCCCCGGTCGCCCGCACCGCCCGCCACCGCCGCGTGAGCACATTCGATCTGCCCTCGTGCGATCGTGCACCGGCCGGTGCGTCCGGTTCCGCCTCGGTCTCGCCAGGTCGTGCCTGCCTGCTGGTCATGGGTGCCTCCTCCGGTCGCGGCCCGACGTCCGGGCCTTCTGCGTCGACCCTCGCCGTCGCGGAGACGGCTTCCCAGGTGCTGCGCGGATCTGTGGAGGGCGGCCGCCGCTGTGGACGACGGCGGTCAGCCGAAGACGTCGCCGGCGATCCCGAGGATCAGCGGAACGACGCCCAGGCAGACGAACGCGGGCAGGAAGCAGAGGCCGAGCGGCGCGAGGATCCACACCCCTGCGCGGCGGACATCCGCCTCGGTCGCGGCACGGGCAGCCGCTCGGCCGTCCGCGGCGAGGGCCCGCAGCGCCGGCGCCACCGTGGAGCCCGATTCGCCGGCCCGGACCAGGACCCGACCCAGACCGGCCAGCTCGGACGGGACGTCCGCCCAGGCCCGCCGGGGGTCGGCGCCCATCCGGTAGAGGGACGCGATCCCGCGCAGCTCCGGTCCCAACGGGGCCGGCATGGCCTCCCCCACCGCGGCCAGCGCACCGGCGACCGGCACCCCCGCGCTCAGGCAGACCCCGAGCAGGTCGCACGCTGCCGGCAGCTCGCGGACGAATGCCGCTCCTGCCCGGTCGTCGGCTCCCCGTGTCCGGAGCAGCCGCTCACCACCCACGGCCACCCCGAGCGCGACCGCCGCGCCCGGTCCCCCGCCGACCAGGATCCCCAGCGCGAGGCCGGCCGCCCCTGCCAGGGCCCATCGACGGCCCCGCGGGGTGGCCAGCGGACCGACTCCCGACGACGTCCCGGCCGGCCGCGGCTCCCCCCGCAAGTGCAGCGTGCGGGCCCGCCGGGCCACGGCATCACGCGGGGAGACCCACAGCAGGAGCGCGACCGCACAGAGGAGCAGCACCGGCCAGGGCGGCTGAGAGTTCACCGACGTGCGCCGATCACCGCAGCACGCGCTGCACGAGGCGGCGCGACCACGCCAGGCCGGCGAGCTCGAACGCGGCCCCGGCCACGAGCAGCACCTGGCCGGAGCCGGTGGTGGTGAGGACCCGCCAGGGGTCGGCGCCTATGCCACTGCCCATCGCCAGCCCGAGAAGCGGCAGGCCGGCCAGCAGCATCGCGCTGGCCCGCGGGGCCGCCGTGGCCGATCGGAGCTCCTGCCGTTGCCTCCGGCGGGCGCGCAGGTCGTCGTCGACGGCGCCGACGACGTCGGCCAGCGAGCAGCCGGTCCGGGTACTGAGCAGCACGGCCGCCGACAGCCGGTCGAGGGCGGCACCCACCGCGTCGTCCGCGCCGGAGGTGCTGGAGGGCGACCGGAACGCCGGCGCCGGTACGCGGACGGCGCGGGCGAGGGCCCGGCCGCTCTCCGCTGGTGCGCAGGCGGCCACCGCGGCGGTCGTCGCCGCCTCGAGCGACCGACCGCCGCGCAGCTCCGCGGCCAGTGCGCCGAGCCCTTCCGCCAGACCCGTGAGCCGGCCCTCCTCCGTCCGGTCGCGGCGGGCGGCCATCCATGACCGCGCACCGACCAGGGCGGCGATCCCCGCCACCAGGGCGACGAGCGGGGTACTCAGCACCGCCGCCATCCCGACCGTCCCGGCCGCCGCGAGCAGCGGGACCGCAGGTTCGTCCAGCCGCGGCACGTGCGCGAGCCTCCCGACCGGTGAGAAGCCGAGCCGAGCCGCCCGCCGCGAACGCTCCGCGCGCCGATCCGGCCAGAGCAGCACGGCCAGGGCGGCCGACAGGAGTGCGCCGGTCACGGCGCCTCCCCGCCGGCCGGGGCCAGGAGTTCCTCCAGGCGGCCCCTGGCCGGGACGGGCCGTCCGTCGGCGCTCCAGGCCGGCTCGACCGTCACCAGGTCCCCGATCCGCTGAACCACGCCGATCTCCGCCACCCGGCGGCCTTCCGGCATCCGCCGCAGGTGGACCACGACGGCGAGGGCAGCGGCCAGCTGGCTGTGCACCGCCTCGCGGCCCAGCCCGGCGGCGACACCGAGCGCCTCCAGCCGGGCGGGGACCTCGGCCGGCCGGTTGGCGTGCAGCGTGCCGCAGCCCCCGTCGTGCCCGGTGTTCAGAGCGGCGAGCAGGTCGGTCATCTCCGCCCCGCGGACCTCGCCCACCACCAGGCGGTCCGGCCGCATCCGCAGCGCCTGGCGCACGAGGTCGCGCAGGGTCACCTCCCCCGCGCCCTCGACATTGGCCGGGCGCGCGAGCAGGCGGACGACATGGGGGTGTGCGGGCGCCAGCTCCGTCGCGTCCTCGCAGAGCACCATCCGCTCACCGGGATCGACCTCGCCCAGCAGCGCCGACAGCAGCGTGGTCTTCCCGGAGCCGGTGCCACCGGTGATCAGGAAGGCCAGCCGCCGCCGGACGAGCGCGCGCAGCAGCTCCTCGCTCGCGCCGGGCAGGGTGCCGAGCGAGGCGAGGTCGTCCAGGGTGTGCACCGACCGGCGCAGCACCCGCAGCGACAGGCAGGTGCCCGTCGAGGACACCGGCGGCAGCACGGCGTGCAACCGGGTGCCGTCGGGGAGACCGACGTCCACCCATGGCGACGCGTCGTCCAGCCGCCGGCCCGCAGCGGCCGCCAGCCGGACCGCCAGCCGGCGGACCGCGTCGTCGTCGGCGAACGAGACGTCCGTGCGCTCCAGGCCGGCACCCCGGTCCAGCCAGACCTGTCCGGGTCCGTTGACCAGGACGTCCGTGACGCCGGGGGCTCGCAGCAGGGGCTCCAGCGGGCCGGCTCCGGCGAGCTCGTCGACGGCGTCCCGGACGATCCGGAGCACCTCGTCGTCCCCGAGCAGGCCTCCGGTCTCCGCACGGACGAGCGCGGCCACGCCCGCCCGGGACGGCGGCCCCTGCTCCAGGGCGAGGCGGGCGCGCACCCGGTCGAGGAGGGCCGGGGCGCTCACCCCGTCGTCCTCGGCGCGAGGGCATCGAGCGAGATGGCATCGAGCGCGAGGCGGGCGAGCGAGCCCAACGGGGACCGCGGCGAGACCGCGGGCGGCTCACCACGCTCCCCTCGCGGCACGACGCTGCGGTCGTGCGGCAGGCCGCCCAGGACCGGCCGCCCCACGACGTCGGCCACCTCGTCCCGGGAGAGGCCGCCGGCCACCTGCCGGACGACGAGCCGGGCCTCCGCCCAACCCGAGCCGGGAGCCTCCACCAGCAGTCGCGCCGCCGTGGCCGCCCGCAGCCGGGCAGGGACCACCAGGACCGCGAGGTCGGCGTCCGCGAGTACGGTCTCGACGGCCGGTCCCCCGACCGTCCCCTGGCGGGGCAGGTCCACCACGACGGGCCGGCCGCCGGCCCGGGCCGCGTCGATCACGGCCGTCAGCGCCTCGACGGGGACCGGCTCGGGAGCCGAACGGGACGCCGCGAGGACGTGGACGCCGCCGACCTCCGGCAGGGCCGCCATCAGTGCGTCCCCGTCGACGCGTCCCCGCAGGCCCGCCAGCTCCGGCCAGCGCAGCCCCTCGGCCCGCTCGGCACCCAGGAGCAGGTCGAGCCCCGCGCCCCACGGGTCGCCGTCGACGAGCACCACGCCGGGCGCCGCGGCCAGCGCCACCGCGGCGGCCAGGGTGCTCGCGCCGGCGCCTCCGCAGCTGCCACCCACGGCCACCAGCCACCCGCGCTCCGCAGGCGCCCGCGCCGCGGCGGCCGAGCGGGACAGCAGCCAGGCCTCGTCCTCCGGCAGCACCGCCACGCGCTCCGCGCCCACCTCGACCGCCGCGGCCCAACCCGCGGCCGGTAGCGGGCATCCGGAGACGACGACCACCCCGGGCCGGCGCGGCAGCGCCCGCACGGCACCGCCGCTCAGCGCGTCGGCACCGAGGAGGACCAGCGGCGCCTCCCGGTGCGCCCGGCGCAACGCCGGACCGCCCGTGGCCAGCTCGGGTTCGGTGCCCGCCGCGGCCAGCAGCCGGAAGAGATCGTCGAGCAGTTCCTCGTCGCTGCTGACGACGAGCGGACGGGCGGGCGGGGTGCGGGCGGTCGACACGGCCCCGAGCCCACCCGACGGTGGGCAGACAGTGCCAGGCCGGCGCCGAAACTGTGGATGACCCGAACGGGTGTGGACGGCGCGCGGGATCCGCCGCTGTCAGTCGGTCCACTTAGAGTCGTGCCTTGTGACCCGCGCAGCGGCGTTCTTCGACCTGGACAAGACGGTCATCGCCAAGTCCAGCACCCTGGCCTTCGGCCGGCCGTTCTTCAACGGTGGGCTGATCAACCGGCGCGCCGTCCTCAAGACCGCCTACGCGCAGCTCGTCTTCTCCCTCGCCGGCGCCGACGCGCAGCAGATGGAGCGCCTGCGGGCCCAGCTCACCGCGATGGTCACCGGCTGGGACGCCGCCACCGTGCACGACATCGTCCGCGAGACGCTCCACGAGATCGTCGACCCGCTGATCTACGCCGAGGCGGCCGACCTGATCGAGGAGCACCGCGCCGCCGGTCGGGAGATCGTGATCGTCTCCAGCAGCGGCGAGGAGATGGTCGCCCCGATCGGCGAGATGCTCGGGGTCGACCGCGTCGTGGCCACCCGCATGGTCACCGTCGACGGCCGCTACACCGGCGAGATCGACTTCTACGCCTACGGGGAGAACAAGGCCGCGGCCATGCGCGGGCTCGCCGACGACGGCGGTTACGACCTGGCGGACTGCTACGCCTACAGCGACTCGGTCACCGACCTTCCGATGCTGTCGGCCGTCGGGCACCCCACGGTCGTCAACCCCGACCGCGGCCTGCGCAAGGCGGCGCTCGAGCACGGCTGGCCGGTGCTCCAGTTCACGCGCCCGGTCAGCATGCGGTCCCGCTTCTCCGTGCCCGCGGCCCCGGTCGTGACCGGCGCCGCGGTCGGCGTCGGCGCGGCCGTGGTCGGCCTGGCCTGGTACGCCCGCCACCGTGCGCTCCGGGCGGCCCTCGTGGCCGCGGCCGACGCGCCCGGCCCCCTCAGCGGCCGGTGGCGGCGCCGCGGAGCCTGACGCTCCGGCGGGGCACCCCCGCGCCGGCCGCGCGGTGCTTCATCCTGCCGTCGTGCTCACGGTCGTCCTCGCGTGGCTGGGCCTGCTGGCCGTCCTCGCCGGCGCCGTGCTCTTCGGTCAGACCGCCCGCACCGCACCCCGGCCACGGCGCCCCCGGCCACGGTCCGCGCGGATCGGACTCGCGATCTCGTTGTCCGGCCCCTGGGTGGTCGCGCTCGTCGCCGCGGGCCTGGCCGCGTTCACCGGTGAATGGCTGACCGCCGCGGCGATCGGGGCCTGCGGAGTCGCTCTCGTGGCCGTCGTGGGCGTGACGCTGCACCCGCACTGAGCATCCGGCGCCGGCAACCGCCCGGTCGCCAGGGATGCCGGCGACGGCTCCGTCGCCGGCGACGCGGGCCCTTCCGGATCGTCCACGCGTCGTGTCGGTGACGGACGCGTCGGGGGGGTACCCGAGCCCGCCGCTCGACAGTAGGGTCCGGCCCTTACCGGAACTTGGGGGGCCATTCGTGCTGGAAACCGCTGCCCGGCTGCCCGGCCACGCGAAGCAGGAGGTGCTGGCCCGGGTGGCCCCGTTGCGTCTCCTGGCCGACAGCCGCCACCAACGCCGCCTCCGGCAGTTCGAGCCGCGGTTGCCCGTCCTGCCTCCCGAGCACGAGGCGGTCCTGGCGGGGGTGCGGACCCGCGGAGCGTCGGTGACCTCGCTGGACGCCCTCGATCTCCCTGGCACCGCCGAGCTGAAAGCCGGTGCACGAGCGCTCCAGGACCAGTTCTCGCACAGTTCCCGGAGCGACGCGTCCACGGTCCGGTTTCCCCGGGACTGGGTCATCGAGAAATCCGCCGTCTGGCAGTGGGGCCTGAACGAGCAGATCCTGGACATGGTCGAGAGCTACATCGGTCTGCCGGCCCGCTACAACGGCGCCAGCGTGCGATGCGAGCGGGCAACGGGCGAGGCGATCGGCGTCCGCCAGTGGCACCGGGACGTCGAGGACCGCCGGATGCTCAAGTTCCTGATCTGGCTGAACGACGTCGACGAGGACGGCGGCCCCTTCGAGTACGTCGACCGGGCATACACCGCGGACCTGACCCGCTCATTGCACTACGTCTCCGGTTACGTCAGCGATGAGGCGATCCGGCGGCAGGTCCCGGATTCGGAATGGCGTCGCGGTACCGGGCCGACGTGGACGTGTGTCGTCGCCGACCCGCGCAACCTGTTCCACCGGGCCATGCCGCCCGTTCGGCGTGACCGGTACTCGCTGACCCTGTCCTACACGTCGCGCTCCCCCATCAGGACGCTGTCCGCCCACCCACCCGGCCGGCAGGAGCGCGAATGGGCGACCACCGGGCTCAATGCCCGTCAGCTCGCCTGCCTGCCCAGGGCATATACGAGGTGAAGACCGCGGACTGAGCCCCGGCGGCTGGCGCCGGCACTCAGCCGCGCAGCAGGCTCTCGCAGATCGCCAGGCCCTCGACGGCGCCGTGCTCGGTCGCCCGGCAGCAGTGCACCAGCCAGCCCGCCACACCCGCGGGCTCCCCGGACGCGTACCCGGCCAGCGCCGCCGCGTAGGCCTCCCGACCCAGCTCGGCGAAGCCCACCTCCGGCACGGAGACCGCCTTGGCGTCGAGGCCGCGGGTGATGCCGGTGAGACGGCCGGCTGCCCGTGCCACGACCCCGTCGGAGGTGCCGAACGGCCGCAGGGCCGCGAGCTCGCCGTGCACCAGGCCGGCCACGACGACGGCCGGCGCGGCGGTCCCCCCGGCGACCAGGGAGAGCAGCCCGGACAACCGGGGGCCGGCGTGCGGCGCGGGCCGGCCGAGCGAGGCGGCGTCCACCAGGTCGGCCGCGGCCAGCACGTGCAGCCGGGCGAGGACCTGGCCCGGTGCGCGCGGCCAGGTCTCGACCATGCCGCCGAGGGCCGCCGAGACGCGGAGCGACCCCTGCACGACCGGGTCGTCGACCGTGCCCGCGCGAAGGTCGGCCAGGGGCACGTCCACGCCCTCGAGCGCCGCGGAGGCACGCGCACCCCGCAGCGCCGACTCCGTGCTCACGCCCGCCGACTCGCGGCGCAGCACCTTGTGCCGCAGCAGCCGGTCGACGGCGGAACGAGCGGCGTCCGAGGCGTCCCGCACGCCGGGCAGCTCCAGCAGCGGGGCGAGCGGGTCGGGGGCGCCGGGGCGGTTTCCGGGACCGGCGGCGCCGGCACGGACGGGGATGGTCACGCCGTCGACGGTACGAGGCGCCCCGCTCGCCGGTTCCGCACGGTCCGCAGCCGCGGCCCGGCTGCGTGACCGCGAGTCGCGCCGGGAACGATCAGCGCCGCCGGAGCAGCCCCTGCACGAGGCCGCCCAGGCCGCTGGAGCGCGCGGGTACCGCCCGGCCGCGGCCGACACCACGGCGTAGCCCCCGCCCGGTGGGCTGTGCCGTCCGCCGGCTGGGACGGGCGGCG
Source organism: Blastococcus sp. CT_GayMR19 (assembly GCF_004570385.1). Taxonomy (GTDB): domain Bacteria; phylum Actinomycetota; class Actinomycetes; order Mycobacteriales; family Geodermatophilaceae; genus Blastococcus_B. The sequence goes on from NZ_SPQL01000010.1 coordinate 127,579, forward strand.
CCCCGCCCGCCGCGGGCGGCGCCGCGGGTGGCGCCGCGGGTGGCGTTCTCTGCTGAACCGATCAGTCGTCCGAGGATGCTCATGACCGCTCGGTACCCCACTCCGGCCGGTCCTCCGCCCGGAGCCGGTCCCGTGCGCCTGTCCGCGGCGCGGCGTCACCCTCCGCCGCCGGGCGACGGCCCCACCGGATGCGGGCGATCAGGCCGCGCCGAGCGCGTCGGCGATGCGGTGCTGGACGGCGGCGTCGTCCGCCCGGCTCTGCCGGTCCAGCGTGCGGGCGAGCGCACGGCGGGCCCACGCGTCGGACGGCGCCAGGGCGACGAGGCGGGTGAGCACGTCCTCGGCCGGTCCGAGCTGGGCGGCGCCGAAGTAGGCGCGGGCCAGCAGCTCCAGGCCGGCGCGGTTCGACGGCTCGGCCGCCACGACGCGTTCCAGGATGCGCGCGGCCTCGGCAGGCTTGGACATCGCGAGGGAGAACTCTGCCCGCTGGAACTCCGCATGCAGGTCGAACTGCGTCATGCCTTCTGGAACGGCGACAGGGGCGCCGTCCTTCCCGACGCCAGGGCGCCGTCCTTCCCGAAGCCGGGCTCCGTCCTCCCCCGCCGGCCGCCGTCCCTCCCGGAGCCGGGGCGCCGTCCTTTCCCGAGCCGGGCCGCCGACCGCATCCACCCGGTGCCGGCGGGCGAAGAAGGGTGTACCACCCCTCCGTTCCCGGGAGTCTCCGATGCAGTTGCGCCTCTCCCTCCACCCGCGCACGGCGAACGGCGCCTCGGGGCGCGACCCCGGCCAGCGGGTCCTGGCCGTGCACCGGCTGGGTGCCGTGGCCGTCGCCCTCGTGGTGCTGGTCTTCGGCCTGCTCGGCTTCGCCGGCGGGCTGGACTTCTTCTCCACCAGCGGCGAGCCGATCCTCGGGATGTCGTCCAACGGCCTGCTGTCGACCGTCTCGGTGGTCACGGCGGTCGTCCTCATCGCGGCCGCCGTCCGGGGGGCGCGGATCGCCTCGACGGTGATGATCGTCGTCGGCTCGCTGTTCCTGCTCTCCGCGCTGGTCCACCTCGCCGTGCTCCGCACCGGCTTCAACGTGCTCGCCTTCGAGATGACCAACGTCTTCTTCTCGATCGGCGCCGGACTGACGCTGCTGGTCCTCGGCACCTACGGCCGGGTGAGCGGTTCCCTGCCCCCCGACAGCCCCTACGCCCGTCCAGCAACCGGCGAGGCCCCGGAGCCGCCCGAGTCCTACCCGTCGACGCCGGCGGAGTTCGCCGTCGAGCGGGCGATCCGCGAGGCCGAGATCGCGGTCGTCAACCACGTCGCCACAGCCGAGCAGCGCCGCCGCGTCGCGGCCATGGCCTCCGAGCGCACCCGGGCCGGCCGCCGCCGGGTCTGGATGGATCTCGACGCAGCGGCCTGACCCGCCGGTCCGCCGCGGCACCGGCGCGCCGGGAATGCTCCGCTCCCGGCCGGGCTTGTCCTCGGTCGTGGCCCCTCGCGTTCCGCGCACGACGGCTTTCTGGTCGATCGCCGTCCTGCTGCTGCTGGTGCTGGCGGCCTCCGGCGTCCCCTCCCCGCTCTACCGCGTCTACCAGCAGGAGTTCGGCTTCAGCGACGGCGTGCTGACCGTCGTCTTCGGCGTCTACGCCTTCGCCCTGCTCGCCGCTCTGCTCGTCGTCGGCGCCCTGTCCGACCACATCGGCCGACGCCCCGTCCTGTTCGCGGCCCTGCTGCTGCAGGCGGCCGGCATGGTGATCTTCCTGGCGGCCGACGGGGTGGGCTGGTTGCTGGCCGCACGCGTCGTGCAGGGGTTGTCCATGGGCGCGCTCACCGGCTCGCTCGGTGCCGCGCTGCTGGACTTCCAGCGCAGCGACCGACCGCTCGGCGCCCTCGTCAACAGCGCCTCTCCCGGACTCGGGCTGTCGATCGGCGCCCTGGGCGCCGGCCTGCTCGTCGAGTTCGTCCCCGACCCGACGACCTGGGTGTTCGGCGTCCTCACCGTCGCGCTCGTGCTGGCGGCGGGCGGCGTGCTGCTGCTCCCGGAGTCCTCGCCCCGCACACCCGGCGCGCTGGCCTCGCTGCGTCCCCAGGTGCACGTCCCCTCCGCGCAGCGGCGCGACTTCCTCCTCGTCCTCCCGTGCCTCGTCGCGACGTGGGCGCTCGGCGGTCTCTACCTGGCCCTGGGCCCGTCCCTGGCCGACGAGGTCTTCGCCATGGACGGCGACCTGGCCGGCGCCCTGCTGATCCTCGCGATGCAGGGGACCGCCGCGATCGGGGCCGTCCTGGCCCGCCGGCTGGCCGGGGAGCGCGCCATGGTCGTCGGTGCCCTCGTGTTCGCCGCCGGCGTCGCGGGCACGGTGGCCTCCCTGCTGACCGGCTCCGTGACGGTGTTCTTCGCCGCCGCCGTGGTCTCGGGCCTCGGCTTCGGCGCAGCCTTCCTGGGCGCCATGGCGACGGTGACCCGCGGAGTCGCCCCGGGCGAGCGGGCCGGCCTGCTGTCCAGCGTCTTCGTCGTCGGTTATCTCGCCTACAGCGTCCCGGCGATCCTGGCCGGCTTCGCCGCCGCGGAGATCGGGCTGCAGACCGCGGCCGTCGTCTACGGCGCCGTGGTCATCGGCCTGGCGCTGGTCACGGTGACCGGACTGCGGCTCCGGCGGAGGTCCGACCGGCGGGAGGCCGCCCCCGTGGCCGAACCCGCCGAGGCCGTCGCCGCCTGAGCCCGGCTCAGCTGCCCGGGTAGGGCGACGCCTTGAGCAGCCGTGCCAGATGGGCGGCGTTCTCCGCGAGGGTGGCGTTGGTCGAGGCCACGGCCTCGGGGGTCTCGTCGAGGTCGTTGTAGTCGCGCGAGCCCATCGCCTCGTCGTTCCAGTAGGTGCCGCCCTGGGCAGGGATCGTGAACCCGATGTCGTCCAGCGCCTGCATCAGGTCGGCGGTGATCTTGTGGGCGCCGTCCTCGTTCCCGACGACGGCGGTCACCGCGACCTTGCCGGTGACGAGCGGGCGCCCGGAGTCGTCGGTCTCCGACAGCTCGGCGTCGAGCCGCTCCAGGACCCGCTGGGCGACGCTGCTCATGTGCCCGACCCACGTGGGCGTGGAGACGATGAGGATGTCGGCGGCCATCAGCTGCTCGCGGATCGCGGGCCAGGCGTCGCCCTCGCCCATGTCGAGCTCGACGCCCGGCTTCACGTCGTGATCGACCACCCGCACCACGGCGCCGGTGACGCCGTGCGTCCCCAGCTCCTCCAGCAGCTGACGGGCGATCAGGTCGCTGCTGGACGGCGCCGGCGAGGCCTTGAGGCTGCAGACGAGGGCAAGGGCGCGGAGTGGCGCGGTCTCGGTCATGCGCAATGGGATGCCCCGTGACCTATCGGGTCCACACATCAGGCGGGCAGGTCGCCTCCCGGACCCGCCGCCTCGGCCAGCAGGCGCTCCCGGTGTTCCGCGGTCAGCAGGTCGACGTAGACGGTGCCGTCGAGGTGGTCCATCTCGTGCTGGAGGCACCGGGCAGCCATGCCGGAGGCCTCGATCGACACCGGCTCCCCGCGGAGGTCGACGCCGTCCACCCGTGCCCGGAACGCGCGCGGGAGCTCGGCGTAGGGGCCGGGCACCGAGAGGCACCCCTCCTCGGTGACCTCCTCCGCCGGCTCCTCGCCGACCGGGCCGAGCACCGTCAGCGTGGGGTTGACCACGTATCCGACGACGTCCTCGTCGTCCGCGTCGGGACAGTCGATGACGAAGACCCGGGCGTCGACGCCGATCTGGTTGGCGGCCAGCCCGACACCGTCGGCCGCGCTCATGCTGGCGAACATGTCGAGCACGAGCCGGCGCAGCGCCTCGTCGAAGACGGTCACCGGCGCACACGGCCGGTGCAGCACGGGATTGCTGCCGTAGGTGACGATCGGCCGGGCGACGCCGTCGTAACGGCCGGGCAGGCGCATGACCGCCGATCCTAGGGACGGCGGCCGCGGAGGGGTGACGCCCCGGGTGGCGGACGCCGGGTGCCCTTGAGCGCTGGGTCGCCTCGACCGCACGACCGGTGACGACGCGACGCCGCACCGACGTCCAGCTGACCGCTCCGGCGCCGGACCACCCGTTTCCAGCCGCCGCAGTACCGGTGCTCGTCGTACCGTCCGCGTATCCCGTGACGAGGGAGACGGCGATGTCCTTCTCGGCCCCGCCCCGCCGGCCGACCTCCGGCGCGTCGACCGCCCACCATCCCCGACCGGGGGTGGCCACGACCCCCAGCCCCCGGAGGGCCACGCCACCGGTGGCGTCGGACCCGGGCGGACCGCGTGACGGTGGGTCGCGGGCGGCCGGCCGCTTCCGGTACGACCGAGCCACGGACGCCTGGTCGTGGTCGCCGGAGATGTTCGCCGTCCTCGGGATCGACCCCGGGACCACCGATCCCGGAACCGAGGCGTTCGTGGACTGGCAGCACCCCGACGACCGGGTCCGCACGCTGGACGCGTTCGCCGCGGCCTGCGCGGGGCGGGCCTTCGCGCTGGAGGTCCGGACGGCGGGCGAGGCGCGGGCCGTGATCCTCGTCGGCGAGCCGGAGCTCGACGAGGCCGGCGTGACCGCGGTCGAGGGCATGTGCGCCGACATCACCGCCGGGCGCCCCCCGGGGTCGGACGGCGACCGGACGCGGGCACTCGAGGCCGAGGTGGGCCAGCTCCGCGCGGCCATGGCCAGCCGGGCCGTGATCGAGCAGGCGAAGGGCATCCTCATGCTGCTGACCAGCTGCCGGGATCAGACCGCGTTCGATCTGCTGGGGCACATCTCGAGCCACACGCACCGCAAGATCCGCGACGTCGCGCGTGCGATCACCGAGTCGGCGACCGGCGGGGCCCGCCTGCCCGAGGAGATCCGGGCGATCCTGCGGGACGCGTGCCCGCCGACGCCGCACCTGCCCTGACCGCCGGCCGTCCGCGGCGCGCGCGCCTCCGGGGCCCGATTCGGCTTTCTGCGCGCCCGTTCGGGAGAATGCCGTCGCCACCTGCCGTCACCAGTCGCCGGCGGGGGCGAGTACCCCGAGGAGGGGAAGCGCGGCGTGGTCTACCTCATCGCGCGGCTGATCCTGAGGCCGCTGTTCCTGCTCGCGTTCCGCCCGCACGTGCGCGGCAGGGAGAACGTGCCGGCCAGCGGCCCGTTCATCATCGCCAGCAACCACCTCTCCTTCATCGACAGCATGGCCATCCCGCTGATGTCCCCCCGGCGGGTGGGCTACCTGGCCAAGTCCGAGTACTTCACGACCCCGGGCTTCCGCGGCTGGCTGACCAAGACGCTGTTCACCGCCCTGGGCGCACTGCCCGTGGAGCGGCAGACCCACCGCGCGGCGCAGGAGGCGCTGGACACCGCGATGACCGTGCTGAAGGCCGGGGGCGGGTTCGGCGTCTACCCCGAGGGCACGCGCTCGAAGGACGGCCGGCTGGCCCGCGGCAAGACCGGCGTGGCCTGGCTGGCCCTCACCGCCGAGTGTCCCGTCGTCCCGGTCGGCATCACCGGCACCGATCGCATCCAGCCCATCGGCGCGCGCTACTGGCGTCCGCACCGGTTCTCGGTCACCTTCGGTGAGCCGCTGACGTTCCCGGAGCACCAGGGCAAGGCCGGCAACGGCCGGGCCAGGCGGGAGGTCACCGACCGGATCATGGAGGCGATCGCGGACCTGACCGGCCAGGAGAAGGCCGGCTGGGGCGGTCCCCCGAAAGCGTGACCGCGGCGGTCCTCAGCCGTCGGTGAGCAGCGCCCGGACGTCGTCCGGCCACGGGGCCGGCCGGCCGTCGTCGAGGCACACGTAGGTGTTGCGGACGACGCAGCACACCCGCTCGCCGACGCGGATCGTGAAGCGGACCGTGACGCTGGTCCGGCCGATCTTCTCGGTGTCCGCGTCGACGGTGACCGTGTCGCCCCAGCGCGCCGACGACGTCCACTCCAGGGTGCTGGCCTTGACCACGGGGTCGATCCGGCGGGCCACGAGCTCGTTCCAGGGCAGGCCGTGCGTGGCCCACCACGCGTTGGACGCCTCGTCGGCCCAGGTCAGGTAGTGCGCGTTGAAGACGACGCCCTGCTGGTCGCACTCGACGTAGCGGACCGGCGAACTCCACTGTGCTGGCACGGGGAGGGACGTTAGCCCGACGACGGGCGACCCGGCGGGGCACCCTCGGGCCGCGCCGAGGCGGGCCGCGCGCTCGAACTCCGACCGACTGTCGGAGGCCTGTTCTAGCGTCCCGCCATGGCGTTCGACTTCCAGATCGCGATCGACTGCTCCTCCCCGCACGAACTCGCCGACTGGTGGGCCGAGGCCCTCGGCTGGGAGGTGGAGCCGCAGGACGAGGCGTTCATCCGGCGGATGGTCGAGGCGGGGCACGCCACCGAGGACCAGACCGCCCACCACCGCGGCGCGCTCGTCTGGCGGGCGGGCGCCGCGATCACCTCCCCCGAGCCCGGCCGGCCCCGGGTGCTGTTCCAGGAGGTGCCCGAACCGAAGGCCGGCAAGAACCGGATGCATCTCGACGTCCGCGTGGGGCCCGAGCGGCAGGTGGCCGAGGTCACCCGGCTCGTGGGGCTCGGGGCGACCGAGCTGTGGCGGGCATCCCAGGGGCCGCACGCCTGGGTGACGATGGCCGACCCGGAGGGGAACGAGTTCTGCGTGGCCTGACCGGCCCGCAGTCGGGTCAGCCTGCGCGCAGGTCCCGGGCGAGGCGGCGGTCGGCCACGGCGCGCTCGGCGAGGATCCGCGCCCGGCCCCGTCGGGGGCGGCGGCGGGAGCCCAGGTAGTGCGCGTCCTCGACCAGCTGGAAGGCGGCGAGAACGCTGGCCTGGACCGGACGCGCGCTCAGCGTGGTCAGCGGCAGCGGGTCGGCCGAGATCATGGAGTCCCCCATCTCCTGGAGGCGCCCGCCCGGCAGGGCCGCCCCGTGCCGCTGATGGTGCCCTGTTATCGGCGCCCTCACACCTCGGAGTGACCGATTGGTGCCGATGTGTCACGTGTTACAGGCGCGACGCCGTCGCTCCGGCCGAATGGCCACCCCGCGCCGGTCCGGCACGTCCTCCGTACCGTTCGGTCATGGCGGACGGGCGGCGCGACCGACGGGCCCGGGACCTCGCGGGACGGCTCGGCACGGCGCTGCTGGGGCTGCTGCGCAGCCGGCCCGGGACCACCCGGTCAGGCGGCGAACCCGAGGGCGTGCGCCGGGCCCGGCCGGCGGCAACGCGACCGGCCGCCCCGGACGTGGAGTACGGGCCGCGCGAGGACGGCCGGCCGGATCCAGGCGAGGTCGTCTGGGCCTGGGTGCCCTACGACGAGGGCGACGGACGGGGCAAGGACCGCCCGGTGCTGGTCATCGGCCGCCGGGGCCCGGACCTGCTGGGCCTGCTCCTCACGAGTCAGGACCATGACCGCGACGCCGCCGAGGAGGCCCGCCACGGCCGCGTGTGGACCGACATCGGCAGCGGTGCCTGGGATGCCCGGGGCCGGCCCAGCGAGGTGCGGCTCGATCGGCTGCTGGTGCTCCGCCCGGCCGCGGTCCGGCGCGAGGGCGCGGCGCTGGACCGGGCGCGGTTCGACCGGGTGATCGCCGAGGCCCGCCGCGTCCAGGGCTGGTGACCCGCGGGCACCGCTGCCGGCGGGACGACGACGGCCGACCGGTCGGCGCGACGGCGGATCAGTCCGCGACGGACTCGTCGACGGACGCGTCCCGGGCACGCCGGCGCACCGGCGGACGCAGGTTGTAGACCCCCACGCGCTCGGTGAGGGGTTCGAGGTCGTAGCGGTGGACGACCTTGGGGCCGTCGTGGAGGTGGACGTGCGTGATCATCGGCAGCGGCTCCCCGTGCCGCGCCGCTCTGATCTCCACCCTCCCGTCGAGGGGTCCGCCGACGAACAGCAGCACGGCGTCCTGCGGGCTGGGGTCCGTCCCGGTCGTGTCCTCGGACAGCTCGTTCCTCCTCGTTCGACGTCCGGCCCCGGCAAGGGTAGGCGCGTCGCGCCGTCCGGTCAGGCCCGCGCGCCTCGCTTCCCCCGGTAGAGGCCGCCCCGTGCCGGGCGTCGCGACGGGCGGCCCGCGCCCCCGTAACAATCCGCTGGAATCCTGTGCGCATGAACGCGACCCCTGTCGGCCCGGAGTCCGGGGTCGTCTACCCCGTCGGCCTGCGGCTGCACGGCCGGCGGGTCGTCGTGGTCGGCGGCGGACAGGTGGCCCACCGCCGCGTGGCCGGGCTGCTGGAGGCGGGCGCGCACGTCACCGTCGTCAGTCCGGAGGTGACGCCCGCCCTGGAGGCCATGGTCGAGCCGGGCCGGCTGACCTGGGTCCGCCTCCGCTACGCGCCCGGGGACCTCGACGGCGCCTGGTACGCCGTGGCCGCGACCGACGACCCGGCGGTGAACGCGGCGGTGGCCGAGGAGGCCGAACGGGGCCGGATCTTCTGCGCCCGCGCCGACGACCGGTCCGCCTCCAGCGCGTGGACCCCCGCCGTCGGCCGGCACGGTGAGCTGGTCGTGGGCGTGCACGGCGGCGGCGACCCGCAGCGGGCGGTCGGGGTCCGCGACGCCGTCGTCAGCGGGCTCACCGACGGCAGCATCGCCGACCGGGCCGGGCGGCCGGCGCCGGGACGACGGTCCGGCGGCGTCGTCCTGGTCGGCGGTGGCCCCGGCGACCCGGGCCTGATCACCGTGCGGGGCCGTCAGGCGCTGGCCCAGGCCGACGTCGTCGTCGCCGACCACCTGGCGCCGCTGTCGCTGCTGGCCTCGCTCCCGACGGACGTGGAGGTCATCGACGCCTCGAAGCTGCCGCGCGGCCGGTCGATGGCCCAGGAGCAGATCAACGAGATCCTGGTGGAGCGAGCCCTGGCGGGGAAGCGGGTGGTCCGGCTCAAGGGCGGGGACCCGTTCGTGTTCGGCCGTGGCATGGAGGAGATCGCCGCCTGCACGGCCGCCGGGGTCCCCGTCGAGGTGGTGCCCGGGGTGACCAGCGCGATCGGGGTCCCCGCGCTGGCCGGCATCCCGGTGACCCACCGCGGGCTCACCCACGAGTTCGTGGTGGTCTCCGGCCACCTGCCCCCGGGGCACCCCGGCTCCCTCGTGGACTGGGCGGCGATCGGGCGGCTGCGCGGCACGGTCGTCGTGCTCATGGGCGTGGAGACCGCCCCGGCCATCGCCGCGGTCCTCGTCGAGAGCGGCCGGTCACCGGACACGCCGGTCGGGATCGTCGCCGACGGCTCGACGGCGACCCAGCGCACGATCCGGACGACGCTCGCCGCGCTGCCCCGGGTGGTTGTCGACGAGGGCGTGCGACCGCCCGCGGTGTTCGTCATCGGGGACGTCGTCGACCTCGACGGGCGGCCCGGACCGGCGGCACGACCGGATGAGGACAGCGACTGAGAACCAGCCGTACCGAAAAGTAGTTGTGCTGTCGTGGTGGGGGTCTACGGGCTGCTGGCGTTCCTCGGGTTCTTCCTCAGCCTGGGCCAGCACCCGCACCTGCTGCGCGACGGTGCGCTCGTGCTGCGGTTCGGGCACTTCCACTCGGCCGGCGTCCCGCTCGACTCGCTGGTCTCGGTGCGGAGGATCGTCGTCAACGGGCACCGGAAGAAACGTGGCCGTGGACGGCGACGGCCTGGTCGTCGCCTGCATGGGAGAGACCCGGGTCGAGCTGCGGTTCTCCCCGGCCGCCGTCGTCGACGTCGACGGGCAGGAGCATGCCGTGTCCCGGGTCTCCTTCCTCGCCGACGACCCGGACACGGTCACCGCGCTGCTCCGGCCGCACGTGCGCAGTTCCTGACGTCGGCTAGATGTTGGCCCCGTCCGCGGGTGGGCCCTCGGGCAGCGGGGCGGCGAAGCCCACGCCGTCCGGGGCCGGTGGCGTGGTCATGCCCACCGTGTAGGAGGTCATGGACAGCGAGCCGTAGGCGTAGCCGTCGACGAGTACCTCGGCCCGGGTGCTGGTCGCCCCCGCGACCCCGGCGACGTACAGCAGCGGCAGGAAGTGGTCCGGGGTCGGGACGGCGAGGTCGTAGTCGCGGTGCGCGTCCATCCGGCCGACCTCGGTCGGGTTCGTCAGCATCAGCTCCTTCGCCTCCTCGTCGAAGCGCTGCGCCCAGTCGAACCCCGCGTCGGGCAGCGCGCGGCTGACCCCGCCGAGGTTGTGCACCACGTTGCCGCTGCCGACGACGAGCACGCCGTCCGCCCGCAGCGGAGCCAGCGCGGCCCCCAGCTGCAGGTGGTAGTCGACGGACTTGAGCGCGTTGATCGACAGCTGGACGACCGGGATGTCGGCGTCCGGGAACGCGTGCATCAGCACCGACCAGGCGCCGTGGTCGATGCCCCAGCTGTCCAGGTCGGCGCCCACCCAGGTCGGGTGCACGATGTCGGCCACCTCGTCGTACAGCCCGGGCAGTCCGGGCGCGGCGTAGTCGACGTCGAAGAGCTCGCGCGGGAAGCCGAAGAAGTCGTGGATCGTGCGCGGCCGGGGCATCGCCGTCACGGCGGTCGCGTGCACGTACCAGTGCGCGGAGATCACCAGGATCGCCCGGGGCCGGGGCACCGCCTGGCCGAAGGCCCGCCACGCCTGGGTGTACCGGTTCTTCTCCAGCGCGTTCATCGGGTTGCCGTGCCCGAAGAACACGGCGGGCATGACGCTCATCCGGCCTCCCCTGTCGTTCCCGGCACCGCGATCATCGCCCCGCCGCTGCCGCTGTGCGAGGCATTCGGAACCGCCCGTTCAGAACCGGGCCGCGGCCCGCTCGAGCAGGACCTGCCGCTCGGCCGGGAGGCGTCGCGGGCAGGACGTGCACAGCGGTCCGCCCGGCAGCTCGTAGACCAGGCAGCAGGAGGCCCGCCGCACGAAGCGGGCACCTCCGACGTCCACGTACCGGGGCACGGGCAGCGGCGTACCGATGGCCGCCGCCAGCGGGGCGGCCAGCGCCGTGATCCCGGGGACGTCGCGGAGCGCCCGCCCGAGGCCCAGCAGCCCGGCGGCCAGTGAGTCGGTGGCCACCGCCCAGAGCGGCGCCTCGCGCATCCGCCCGGCCTCGGCGACCGCGCCGACGACCGCCGTCAGGGTCTCCCGCAGCTCCGCGGCCAGCTCCGAGCCGAGGGCGGACGACGTCGCCGCGACCGGCAGCCCCCCGGACGCGAAGGACAGCGAGAGATCGGCCGGTCGCGCCGAGAGCGGCACCCCCGTGACCAGCCCGGCGAGCGGCGGGGCCAGCAGGACCGCCGAGGCCGAGTACCACCACACCGTCGCGGCCACCCGCGGCTCGGGCCGGCCGAGCGCCCGCGCCCGCGCGGCCACGAGTCCGGCCGTCCGGGCGGGATCGGCCAGCGCGGCCACGGGGATCGACGCCGCCGACGGGGGCGCGACGAGCCCCAGCCCGGCTGCACCCGGCAGGCGGGCCGCGACCGCGGCCTGGGGCCCCGGCGGCAGCGTCACGCGGGCCAGTCTCTCCGACGCCGCCGGGCAACCGTTGCGAGCGCCGGTCTCTCGTTTGCCTCACCGCAAGACGCCGGACCACCCGGGGTCATACGGTGTGGCGGAAGCCACGCCGCGTCGCCGTCCCCGGGCGACGCCCGATCCGGGAGGCAGCGCATGAGCGAGACCCAGGCGACGGAAGCCCGCACCTTCGAACCGCCCCAGGAGCTCGCCGCGCAGGCGAACGTCGGCCCCGACGTCTACGCCGAGGCCGAGGGCGACCGGCCGGCCTTCTGGGCGAAGGCGGCCGGGCGGCTGACCTGGGAGACGCCGTGGGACGAGGTCCTCGACTGGAGCAACCCGCCCTTCGCCAAGTGGTTCGTCGGCGGCAAGCTCAACGTCGCCTACAACTGCCTCGACCGGCACGTCGAGGCCGGCCACGGCGACCAGGTCGCCTACCACTGGGAGGGCGAGCCGGGCGACACCCGCACCTTCACCTACGCCCAGCTCACCGAGGAGGTCTGCCGGGCCGCCAACGCGCTGACCGAACTGGGCGTGCAGGCCGGCGACCGCGTCGCCATCTACCTGCCCATGATCCCCGAGGCCGTCATCTCGATGCTGGCCTGCGCCCGCATCGGCGCCGTCCACATGGTCGTGTTCGGCGGGTTCTCCGCCGACGCGCTGGCCAGCCGGATCACCGACGCCGGCGCCACGTTGGTCATCACCTCCGACGGTGGCTACCGCCGCGGTTCGGCCAGCGCGCTCAAGCCCGCCGTCGACGACGCCGTCGAGCGCACCGAGGGCGTGCGCAACGTGCTGGTGGTCAAGCGCACCGGGCAGGACGTCGCCTGGAGCGAGGGCCGCGACCTGTGGTGGGACGACGTGGTGGCGAAGCAGTCGTCGGAGCACACGGCGGAGGCCTTCGACGCCGAGCACCCGCTCTACATCATGTACACGTCGGGGACGACGGCGAAGCCGAAGGGGATCCTGCACACCAGCGGCGGCTACCTGACCCAGGTGGCCTACACGCACTGGGCTGTCTTCGACCTCAAGCCCGACACCGACGTGTTCTGGACGGCGGCCGACGTCGGCTGGGTGACCGGCCACAGCTACATCGTCTACGGCCCGCTGGCCAACCGGGCGACGTCGATCATGTACGAGGGGACGCCGGAGACCCCGCACCGCGGCCGCTGGTTCGAGCTGATCGAGAAGTACCGCGTGACCATCCTCTACACCGCCCCCACGGTGATCCGCACCTTCATGAAGTGGGGAGCGGACGTCCCCGAGGGCTTCGACCTGACGTCGCTCCGGCTGCTCGGGTCGGTCGGCGAGCCGATCAACCCCGAGGCCTGGCTCTGGTACCACAAGAACATCGGCGGCGGCCGCTGCCCGATCATGGACACCTGGTGGCAGACCGAGACCGGCGCGCACATGCTGACCCCGCTGCCCGGCGTGACGAGCCTCGTGCCGGGCTCGGCCCAGCACCCGTTCCCCGGCATCGCCGCGAAGGTCGTCGACGACGAGGGCAACGAGCTCAGCGACGACTCGACCGGCCTGCTCGTCCTGACCGAGCCCTGGCCGTCGATGCTGCGCACGATCTGGGGTGACGACGACCGCTACGTCGACACGTACTGGTCCCGCTTCGGGAAGACCGTGTACTTCGCCGGGGACGGCGCCAAGAAGGACGCGGACGGCAACATCTGGCTGCTCGGCCGGGTGGACGACGTCATGAACGTGTCCGGCCACCGCATCTCGACGACCGAGGTCGAGTCCTCCCTCGTCGGCCACCCGGCGGTCGCCGAGGCGGCGGTCGTGGGGGCCAGCGACCCCACGACCGGCCAGGGCATCGTCGCGTTCGTGATCCTCCGGGAGAGCGGGACCGACTCCGGCGACGAGCTCGTGCAGACGCTGCGCAGCCACGTGGCCAAGGACATCGGCCCGATCGCGAAGCCGCGCCAGATCATGGTCGTGCAGGAGCTGCCCAAGACCCGGTCCGGCAAGATCATGCGGCGGCTGCTGCGGGACATCGCGGAGAACCGGGAGCTGGGCGACGTCACCACGCTGACCGACTCGTCGGTGATGAACATGATCAAGGACAAGCTGCCGGCCGCCCCGTCCGAGGACTGACCGACCCCTCCTGCGGCCGAGATGGCCATTTCGGCCGCGGGGGGGGCAGGGTTCCGGCATGCGGCGGTCCCGTCCGGGGGATGCGGGGACGCGCCGTCGCGCATCGTGGGGCACGATTCCCCTGACCAGCAGACGACCCCGACCCCTCGGGGCCGGACGAAGAAGGAGCTCCCGTGGCCCACAGTGTGTCCCCGGCCCGCACCGACGGGGCCGCGGTAGCCGACGAGCCCTCCGTCGGCACCCTCGTGCAGAGCGCGATGGCCGACGTCTCGACCCTGGTCCGCGGTGAGATCGAGCTGGCCAAGGCGGAGATCGGCAGGTCGGCCAAGAAGGCGGGGATCAGCGTCGGCATGTTCGCGGCCGCCGGTGTGTTCGCCGCGTTCGCCGGCGTCTACCTGTTCGTCACCATCGCCGAGGCGCTGACCGCGCTGGGCCTGCCGCGCTGGGTGTCCTACGGCATCGTGACGCTCTTCCTGCTGGTGCTCGCCGGCATCGCCGCCCTGATCGGGATGCGGCTGCTCAAGAAGATCGAGAAGCCCGAGCGGACCCTCGAGACGCTGCACGACCTGCCCGAGGTGCTGCACCGCGAGGCGCCCGGCGAGCGGCACCGCTCCGTCCCCGAGGTCAGCAACGGCCAGGTCAAGCTCCGCGGCAACGCCTCCTACAAGGTCTGAGCGGGGCGCCAGGGTCCGATCAGGGGTAACCGGCCATGACCGTCCCCGAGGACGGCCGTCCCGACGCGACCAGCGTCCTGCTCCCCGGCCCGTGGACGCACCGCACCATCTCCGCCAACGGCATCGGACTGCACGTCGCCGAGGCCGGCGAGGGGCCGCTGGTCCTGCTCCTGCACGGCTTCCCGCAGTTCTGGTGGACCTGGCGGTCGCAGCTCGTCGCCCTCGCGGCGGCGGGCTTCCACGCCGTCGCCCCGGACCTGCGCGGTTACGGGGCGAGCGACAAGCCCCCGCGCGGCTACGACCTGCCGACGCTGTCGGCCGACGTCGCCGCGCTGGTCCGCGCGCTCGGTGAGAAGGACGCCGTCGTCGTGGGCCACGACTGGGGCGGGCTCCTCGGCTGGACCACCGCCGCGCTGCACCCGCGCATGGTCCGCCGCCTGGTCGTGCTCTCCATGGCGCACCCGCGCCGGCTCCGGGCCGGCATGGCCGACCGCGCCCAGCGGCGCGCGTCCCGCTACTTCCTGCGTTTCCAGGTCCCCCGGCTGCCCGAGCGGATGCTCACCCGGGCCGACGACGACCCGGTCGCCGATCTCCTGCAGCGATGGTCGGGACCGGCGTGGACCCACACCGCCGACTTCGCCGAGGCGGTGACCCGCTACCGGTCGGCCTCGCGCATCCCGCAGGCCGCCTACGGGGCGATGGAGTACCACCGCTGGGCCGCCCGCTCGCAGCTGCGCCCCGACGGCCTGCGCTACGCCCGCCGGATGGCGGCCCCCGTCACCGCACCCACGCTGCAGCTGCACGGCGAGCTGGACACCTGCGTGCTGCCGTCCACCGCGCGGGGGTCCGGGCGGTACGTCGCCGGCGCCTACGAGTGGCGGGAGCTGCCGGAGATCGGCCACTTCCCCCAGGAGGAGGTACCGGACGTCGTCAGTGCCGCCGTCGCGCAGTGGGCCCAGGCCTGACCACCCGGCGGTGACGGCTACTCGCAGGGGCCGGTGCCGACCGGGGTCTGGGCCGTGCTGCCGGTCCTGGCGGCGTCGGCCACCTGCTGGGCCGTGAGCGCGTACCCCGTGTTCGGGTCGTCGATCGCCGAGGCGAAGACGACGCCCAGGACGCTCCCGTCAGGAGCGAACAGCGGCCCGCCCGAGTTGCCCGCCCGCACCGTGCCGAACAGTGCGTAGACCTCACGGACCACCTTCGTGGTGGCGCGGAAGTCCGGCCCGCTGATCTCGCCGCGCTCGCGCACGCGGGCCGGCCCGACCCAGAACGGCCCGCCGCCGGGGTACCCCATGATGATCGAGTCGTCGCCGGTCTCGGCCGTCGCGGGCGCGAAGTCCAGCGGCACCTGTGGCAGGTCGGGAACGGCGAGCACCGCGACGTCGAGCAACTCGTCGATGAAGACCGGGGTCGCGTCGTACTCATCCCCCTCGGCCGTCACCACCGGATCGGTCACGCCGGCCAGCACGTGGGCGTTGGTCATCACCCGCTCCGCGGCGTAGACGAAGCCCGAGCCGTCGATCTGCCGGGAACAGGACGGGGCGACTCCGCTGATCTTCACCACGGAGCCCTCCACCGAGGCCACCACCGGGCTGTTCGCCAGCGTCTCGTCGGGCGGGGGGACGTCCGGAACCTCGGTCGCGGTGAGCGGGTCGAGCACGTCGGGCAGCCCGCGCCGGTCGATCGCCGTGCGCAGCGAGTCGTACACCGAGCGGACGCCGTCGGGGACGGCGTGGTCCACCGCCTGGACCAGCGCGGACTGGCGCACCTGGCCCGCGACGGTCGGGAAGGGTGAACTGGCCAGCGGCGAGGCCACCATCCACGCGACCAGCAGGACGGCGACCGCGGAGACCACAGCCCCGGCCGCCGAGTCGACCATCTTGGCCGGCTCCCAGGTGACCCGGGTGCGCAGCGCGCGGCCGGCTGCCCCGGCGAGGATCTGGCCGAGCAACGCCCCCGCCAGCACCACGACGAGAGCGGCGAAGACCCGGGTGATGCTCGACCCGTCGATCCGGTCGGCCACCGGTCCCGAGAGCTGGGCGCCGAGCACCGCGCCCACGACGAAGCCGACGATCGAGGTGGCGGAGACGAGCAGCCCGCGCCGGAAGCCGGAGAGGGCGAAGAGCAGGGCGAGGGCGATCAGCACCAGGTCGACGACGGACACCGAACGCTATACCCCCTGCTCGACTCCGGAGCCGGTCCGCTCCTCGGTCGCTGGCGCTCCCTGCGATGCTCCCGCCACTGTCGTCATCGGCTGCGCACCGTCATGGTGCCGACCTGGCCGAGCTGGATGTGGAAGCTGCACTCGAACGGATAGTCCCCGGGCTCGGTGACCTCGAACTCGATGGTCACCTCCTGGCCCGCCGTGAGGAGGGGGATCTCCGCGCCGATGGGCGCGGGGACCTCGTCGGGGGTGAAGCGGAAGTTGTGCGTGAGGTCCTTCGCCACGTTGACCACGGTGAGGCGGACGGGTCCGGGGTCCACGGTGAACGTGTCGGGGGTGAAGACGTAGTCGTCCTGGGTCTGCAGGGTGATCTCCTGGACCCCGTCGGCGGCGGTGGTCACCGTGCCGACGTCCGGCCCTGCGGACGGCGGCGCCTGCGGGGCCTCGGCCTCGCCCCCGCACCCGGCCAGGACGGCGGGCAGCACGAGCAGGGCGAGGAGCAGCCCGCCGCCCCGCCGTCCGGAATCCGTCCGCCGCCCCCTCATCGGGGCGGAACCGTACGCGTCGGAGGGCCGTCCGGTGCGGGATCGGCCACCGTCGGCGCGGCGGCGTCCTCCTCCCCGCCGGCATCGACCGACCCGGGGAGCGCGTACGGGCGGATCGCGGACGCCGGCAACGGCCGCACGTCGTCCTCGTCCCACGGCGTCGCGAGACCGGCCGCCTCGAGGATCGCCTCGAGCAGCCCCGCGGTGAATCCCCACACCAGCATGTCCGCGACGGCGAAGGCCGGCCCGATGTAGCCGGACGGGTGGCCGACCCGGAACCGGTTGGCCGGGTCGGCCAGGTCGGCCAGCGGTACCCGGGCCACCCGGGCGACCTCCCGGGGATCGCCGACGCTCACGTCACGGGGGTCGTCCCACCAGCCGACGACGGGGACGACGAGGTTGTCCGACGGCCCGAGGAAGAGCTCCTGGAGGGTGGCCAGCACGCGCACGCCCTCCGGGTCGATCCCGGCCTCCTCCTGCGCCTCGCGCAGCGCCGTCCCGACCGGGTAGTCGTCGCCCGGGTCGGCCTGCCCGCCGGGGAAGGCCGGCTGGCCCGCGTGGCTGCGCAGGTGCGCGGACTTCTCGATGAGCAGGACGTCGGGCCCCGAGGGGCCCTGA
Source organism: Blastococcus sp. CT_GayMR19 (assembly GCF_004570385.1). Classification (GTDB taxonomy): domain Bacteria; phylum Actinomycetota; class Actinomycetes; order Mycobacteriales; family Geodermatophilaceae; genus Blastococcus_B. The sequence continues at coordinate 145,106 of NZ_SPQL01000010.1, forward strand.
CCGAAGAGGATCAGCACCGCGGACCGGCGGGCCGTGGACGTCGCCTTCGGCATCCGGTGCCGCAGCGGCGGGTCGACGGCGGCGTCGAGCAGCCGCACCAGGTAGTCCGGCAGGCCGTCCGTCCCCTGCTCGCCCGGCACCGACGTCACAGCGGCACCCCGAGGTGCTCCGCGACGAGCCCGCGCAGCTCGTCCGCCGACTCGACCGGGCCGAGCTCGCTGTGCACGAGCCGGCCGTCGGCATCGAGGAACGCCGTGTACGGCAGCCCGTTCAGGCCCAGCTCGGCCATCAGCTCCCCCTCGCCGTCGAAGGCACTGGCAAAGGTGACGCCGGCGTCGGCGGCGAAGGACTCGGCCTGCGGTAGCCCGTCCTTGCTTATGACGCCGAGCACCCGGACCCGGTCACCCGCGCCGTCCGCGAACTCCTGGAGCAGCGGCAGCTCCTCGCGGCAGGGTCCGCACCAGCTGCCCCAGAGGTTGACCACCGTGGGCGTTCCGGGCGCGCGGGCGAGATCGAGCTCGCCACCGCCGGGGCAGGAGAAGGACAGGGCGGGCAGCGCGCCGCCACCCGCGGCCGGCTCGTCGCCCTGCTCCGGGCACGGGAGCAGGGCGCTCTCCGCCGCCGGCGGGCTGTCCGGGGCGTCCGGCCCGGCGGTGCAGCCGGAGAGTGCAGCGGTCAGCGCGACCCCCGCGGTGACGAGGCGGGCGCGCGTCACTCGGTGTCCGAGGCGGTCGGCGTCCTGACGAGCTTCAGTGCGACCTCCGGGTCGCTCGGCCCGATGCCAAAGGACGGGCACCAGGCTGCCAGCCCGCAGGCACCGCAGGCGGCCTTCTTGGCGTGACAGACCCGGCGGCCGTGGAAGATCACCCGGTGGCTGAAGTCGGTCCACTCCTTCTTCGGCACCAACCGGGCCACCTCCGCCTCGACCTTGACCGGGTCCTCCTCGGCCGTCCACCCGAACCGGCGGACCAGCCGGCCGAAGTGGGTGTCCACCGTGAGCCCGGGAACGCCGAAGGCGTTGCCCAGCACGACGTTCGCGGTCTTGCGGCCCACCCCGGGCAGGGTCACCAGGTCCGCCATCCGGCCCGGGACCTCCCCGTCGAACCGCTCGACGAGCACCGCGCTCAGCCCCAGCACCGAGTTCGCCTTCGCCCGGAAGAACCCGGTCGGCTTGAGGATCGCCTCGAGCTCGTCGCGGTCGGCCCCGGCCAGGGCGACGGCGTCCGGGTACTTCGCGAACAGCGTCGGCGTCACCTTGTTCACCATCTTGTCGGTGGTCTGCGCCGACAGGACGGTGGCCACCAGGAGTTCGAAGGCGTTCGTGAAGTCGAGTTCGCAGTGCGCATCGGGATGGATCACGGCGAGCTCGCGGGCCATGCGCCGGGCGCGGCGGGTGCGGGAGAGGGCGGTCTCCGCGGGATCGAAGGGCGAGCTCCCGGTGAGAGCCGCACGCGTGGGGCGACGCAGCCGGGCGGGGCGCGCGTAGGCGAGCGGGGTCCCCCGCTCCTGGACGGCCTCGGGGGCGGGCTCCGACGCGGGGATCGACACGCCGTCGAGGGTAGGCGGACCCACTGACGCCTTGCTCCGGAGCACGACCCGCCGCCCGTCCGCCCGCACCCCGAACCGCCGTCGGAACTCCCGTTCCCGGCGTCATCAGGAACCGGCGCGCCTCGCGCCGTACCCTGGGTGTCCCGGGCGCTTTCCTTGTCATGGCCGCCCTGCCGAACCCCGACGGTCCAGGAGGTCGCGATGGTCGCCTTCAGCGTCATCCTCTTCCCGCCGCTGCTCATCGCGTTCCTGCTCGTGATGGAGCGCGTCGAGGAGCCCCTCCGCCGCCCGGCCGGCCCCCGCGAGGTCGCCGAGTTCCTCAACACCGCGACCCCCGGCGAGGTCGACACGCTGGCGACGTCGGGCATCCGCCGGGCCCTGTTCTTCTGGCGGCGCCGCCGGGGCGGGCGCAAACGGTCGGCGAACCCGCCGCTCGTCTGAGCCGGCGCTGCGTCCGGCGTCCACGGGCGGCATGGCACGGGCCTCTCGCTCGGAGGGGGGACGGATCCACCCACCGATCGGGTGACAGACGGCACAGCCGCCTAGACTCCCTCCGGACACGGACGCCGCTGCGCGCGTCCGTCGGTGCGTGAGAGGACGTGTAGTGGACGAGGTGCTGGCCCAGTCCGGGATCTTCCAGGGACTCTCGGAAGACGCTGTCGACCCTGTCGCCAGCCGGCTGGAGACGATCACCCTGCCCCGCGGCCGCGTGATCTTCAGCGAGGGTGAGCCCGGCGACAGCCTGTACATCGTCCTCACCGGCAAGATCAAGCTGTCCCGCCGCGCCCCCGACGGCCGCGAGAACGTACTGGCCGTCATGGGCCCGTCCGACCAGTTCGGTGAGCTCTCGGTGTTCGACCCCGGCCCGCGGACCGCCACCGCGACCGCCGTCACCGACGTCAAGCTCGCCCGGATGCCCCAGTCGATGCTCCGCCCGTGGATCGAGGCGCACCCGGAGATCGGCGAGCAGCTGCTGCGCGTGCTGGCCCGGCGGCTGCGGCGTACCAACGACTCGGTCGCCGACCTGATCTTCACCGACGTCCCCGGCCGGGTGGCCAAGGCACTGCTGCAGATGGCGGACCGCTTCGGCAGCCGCGACAACGAGGGCCTGCGCGTCAAGCACGACCTCACGCAGGAGGAGCTGGCCCAGCTCGTCGGCGCCTCCCGCGAGACCGTGAACAAGGCACTGGCGGACTTCGTGCACCGCGGCTGGATCCAGCTGCAGGGCAAGTCGGTCGTCGTCCTCGACGAGGAGCGCCTCCGCCGCCGCGCGAGGTGACCGAGCAGCACTGACCCGCGACGAGGCCCCGCACCGATCCGGTGCGGGGCCTCTCGTCGTTCAGCCACCTGGCGCGCGACGAGAGCCGCCGTACTACCGCCGGAGCCGCGCTGCAGGGCGGCTCTCGCGGTCGTAACCCGGCTCTCGTGCCTTGCAGCCGGGGACCAGCTGGCGCTTGACGGGTTGTCGGGCCGAGTGGGCCCCGGAGGGGTCCGCGCAGGCACGACGCAACGGCTCAGCGCAGGCCGGCGACGGCCACCGGCTGGCGCTTGACGGGTTGCCGGGCCGAGTGGGTCCCGGAGGGGTCCGCGCAGGCACGACGCAAGGGCTCAGCGCAGGCCGGGAACGGCCACCGGCTGGCGCTTGACGGGTTGTCGGGCCGACTGGGCCCCGGAGGGGTCCGCGCAGGCGCGACGCAAGGGCTCAGCGCAGGCCGGGAACGGCCATTGGCCGCGGTGTGACGCGGAGCGTCACGAAGGTAACGGCACGACCATCCGGATCCGGGTCCCGTCGGGGAGGACCGCCCACCGGCCGTCGGCCTCCTCGGTGAAGACGGGGCTGATCGGGCGCAACGGCTCCGGCGGCGAACCGGCCAGGACCGCTGCGACGTCGGGGAACGCTTCCAGCTGGGCAAGGGTGTGGATCGTGGGCGGCAGCATCGGCCGGATGCCCGCGCTCATCTCGGCAAGCGCCTGGGCAGGCGTGAGCCAGCTGGCCTCGTCCGCCTCCCCCGACACGTGGCGCGCCTCCTGCCCGACGGGGAGCGCGGCCGCGAAGAACTTGGTGTCGTAGCGCCGGGGCTCCTCGGGCGGGGTGATCCAGTGCGCGAAGGGCCGCAGCAGATCGGCGCGGAGCGACAACCCGCGGCCGGCCAGCAGTTCGGTGAGGGACAACTCGCGGGACAGCAGGGCCTGCCGCTGTTCCTCCCAGTCGTCACCGGAGACATCGGGGACGACGGCACCTTCGGAGTCCCCCGCCAGCAGGACGCCGGCCTCCTCGAACGTCTCCCGTACCGCGGCACAGACCAGCTCGCGGGCCAACCGCTCGTCGCAGCCGAACGCCGCGGCCCACTCCGCCGGGGTGGGCCCGATCCAGCCGATCTCGACGTCCGCGTCGCGCTCGTCGACGCCGCCGCCCGGGTAGGCCGTCATCCCTCCGGCGAACGGCATGCCGCGGGTGCGGCGCAGCACGTAGACCTCGAGTCCGGGGGTGCCGTCGCGCAGCAGGACGACGGTGGATGCCTGCTTCGGCTCGGCGGGTCTGGTCATCGGACGCCGACGGAGAAGGCGGTGGCCACGGTGCGGGTACCGGAGGCCTCCCGCCGGGGGCACGGGGACACGCTCGTCGTGGCGCGCGCCGAAGTCCGGCCGCGCTGGCGTCCGGAGGACGCCGATGTCATGGCCTCACCTCGACGGTGAGCTCGACCTCCACCGGGGCGCCGAGCGGGAGCTCGGCCACCCCCACGGCACTGCGGGCGTGCTGCCCGGCCTCCCCGAAGATCTTGCCCAGCAGCTCGCTCGCGCCGTTGATCACCCGCGGCTGCCCGGTGAATCCCTCGGCGCTGGCCACGTAGCCGACGACCCGGACGACCCGGACCACCGAGTCCAGGCCCACCAGCTCGTCGATCGCGGCGAGGGCGTTGAGGGCGCAGACCTTGGCGTCGGCGGCCGCTGCCTCGGCGTCCACCGAGCCGCCGACCTTGCCGGTGCGCCGGAGCCCGCCGTCCACGAACGGGAGCTGGCCGGAGGTGAACACCAGCGACCCCGCACGGACGGCGGGGACGTAGGAGGCGACCGGAGCCGCGACCGGCGGCAGCCGGATGCCCAACTTCGCCAGCCGCGCGTTCCAGCCCTCCTCCGCCGCGGGGGGAGGGGTGGTCACGCCGGGCGCTTCAGGTAGGCGACCAGCTGGTCGGCACCGGTGGGGCCGGGCAGGACCGTCACCAGCTCCCACCCGTCGACGCCCCAGGAGTCGAGGATCGCCTTGGTGTTGTGGATCAGCAGCGGGATGGTGGCGTACTCCCACTTGCGGCGGGCAGCTTCGGTCATGCGTCGGACGGTAGCGCAGCCCCGGGAGGGCGCGGCCCGCACCGGCGCCGGGTGGCCGTCCGGCCACAGGAAGCCGGTCCCCCGTGGGTGCTCCTAGGCTGGGCCGGGTGAGCCCAGCGCCGTCCTCCGTGCCGTCCTCCTCCGTGCGCCTGCACGTCGTCACCGGCAAGGGCGGAACCGGCAAGACCACGGTCGCCGCGGCCCTCGCCCTGGCCCTCGCCGCCGGGGGAGGCTCGGTGCTCCTCGTCGAGACCGAGGGTCGGCAGGGCATCGCCCAGCTGTTCGACACCCCGCCGCTGCCCTACGAGGAGCGGCGCGTGGCCGTGGCGCGCGGGCACGGCGAGGTGAAGGCCCTCGCGATCGACGTCGAGGAGGCGCTGCTCGACTACCTCGACATGTTCTACAACCTCCGCCGGGCCGGCCGGGCGCTGCGGAAGATGGGCGCGATCGACTTCGCGACGGCCATCGCGCCCGGTCTCCGCGACGTGCTGATCACCGGGAAGATCAAAGAGGCCGTGACGCGGCGCCACGACGGCCGCCCCGTCTACGACGCCGTCGTCGTCGACGCTCCACCGACGGGCCGGATCACGCGGTTCCTCGGGGTCACCGCCGAGATGGCCGAGCTGGCCCGCTCGGGCCCGATCAAGACCCAGAGCGACGGCGTGATGGCCGTGCTGCGCTCGCCGCAGACGGCCGTGCACCTGGTGACGCTGCTGGAGGACATGCCGGTCCAGGAGACCGCCGACGCGATCGCCGAGCTGACGACGGCCGGTCTGCCCCTCGGCTCGGTGGTGGTGAACATGGCCACCGAACCGGTGCTGCCGCCGGCCGAGCTGAACCGCGCAGCCCGGGGTCTGCTGACCGGCGCCGACCTCGCCCCCGCCCTGGCTGCCGCCCACCTGCCGGGCGGCCCGGCCGTCGCCGACGCGCTGGCCGCCGAGGTCGTCGACCACGCCCGGCGCTGGGCCTCGCAGGACGCCCTCCGGGACGAGGTGGAGGCGCTGGGGCGCCCGATCGTGGAGCTGCCGCTGATGGCCGGCCCGATGGACCTGGGCTCGCTCTTCGAGCAGGCCGCCCGGCTCGAGGACCACCTGCGCGCCGAGGTCGTCGAGCGGACAGGGGCGTGAGCACCGCAGTGAGGAACGAACGAGGAGCGGAGCGCCCCGCGGGAGCGAGAGGGGAGATCGCGTGAGCGCCGAGGAGGTCGCGGAGCCCCGCGCCACCCGCGCGCCGGCCCGTCCCGCCCGGCCGGCGCCGCTGGCGGCGCCGATGGACCTGGCCGCGCTGATCGCCGACCCCGACACCCGGATCCTCGTCTGCTGCGGCTCGGGAGGCGTGGGCAAGACGACGACGTCGGCAGCCCTGGCCCTGGCCGCCGCCGAGGCCGGGCGCACGGTCGTCGTCCTCACAATCGACCCGGCGCGGCGGCTGGCCCAGTCGCTCGGCCTGGTGGAGCTGGACAACGAGCCCCGCCAGGTCGACGTCCCGGGGGCGAAGGGCGAGCTCCACGCGATGATGCTCGACATGAAGCGCACGTTCGACGACGTCGTCGTGGCGCACTCGACGCCCGAGCGGGCCGAGGCGATCCTCGCCAACCCCTTCTACCAGTCCCTCTCCTCCTCCTTCTCCGGGACGCAGGAGTACATGGCCATGGAGAAGCTGGGGCAGCTGCGGGCCAGCGAGCAGTGGGACCTGATCATCGTCGACACCCCGCCGTCGCGGTCGGCGCTGGACTTCCTCGACGCCCCGAACCGGATGAGCCGCTTCCTCGACGGCCCGATGATCCGGCTGCTCACCGCGCCGGCCCGCGTGGGGGGCCGGGCCGGGCTGCGCTTCGCCAGCGCCGGGTTCATGTTCTTCACCAAGATCATCAGCAAGATCCTCGGCGGCCAGCTGCTGCGCGACATCTCGGCGTTCGTCGCGGCGCTGGACACCATGTTCGGCGGCTTCCGGGAACGGGCGACGGCGACCTACGAGCTGCTCCACCGGCCGGGCACGTGGTTCGTCGTCGTCGCGACGCCCGAGCCGGACGCGCTGCGGGAGGCGTCCTACTTCGTCGAGCGGCTCAGTTCCGAGGGCATGCCGCTGGCCGGCCTGGTGCTGAACCGGACCCACCCGCCCGCGACCTCCGCGCTGTCGGCGACCCGCGCCGAGGGCGCCGCGGAAGAGGTCACCGAGGCCGGCGGGGCGGGGGCCGAGCTCGCCGCCGCGGCCCTCCGGGTGCACGCCGAGCGGATGGTGCAGGCCGCCCGCGAGCAGCACCTCGCGGACCGCTTCACCAGCGCGCACCCCGAGGTCTGCGTCCGGACCGTGCCGGCCACCTCGGGCGACGTGCACGACCTCGAGGGCCTGCGGGCCATGGGCGCCGAGCTGACCGGCCCCGACGCGGACACGCCGACCGGCACGCCGCGCACCCGGGTGCTGCCCGCGCGCCGTCCCTGAGCCAGGCGGGGTGTCGCGTTCGGCACGTACATTCACCTGCGATGTCGGAGAATGTGCAGTCCCGGACCCGTGTGATCGCGAAGCTCGCCGCGACGGTCGTCGTCGCCGGAGCGCTGCTGGCCGGACTGCTGCTGCCGTGGGTCGGCGGCACCGGGGTGGTGGCCCGCAACTCGGCGTCCCTGCTCGACGCCCTGCCGGTGGAGCTGACCGACAAGACGCCGACCGGCAACAGCCGCGTGCTCGCCGCCGACGGGTCGCTGATCACGAACCTGTACGAGAACAACCGCACGCCGGCCGCCTCCGACCAGATCTCCGAGGTGATGAAGCAGGCGCTGGTCGACATCGAGGACTCCCGCTTCTACGCGCACAACGGCCTGGACGTGCAGGGCACGATGCGCGCCCTGATCACCAACGTGGCGGCGGGGAGCGTCCGGGAAGGCGGCTCGACGCTGACCCAGCAGCTGGTCAAGCAGACCCTCCTGCAGACGGCGGCGACGCCCGAGGAGGGGCAGGCCGCCGTCCAGGAGAGCGTCGGCCGCAAGCTCAGGGAGGCCCGGCTGGCCCTCGCGCTCGAGGAGAAGTACTCGAAGGACGAGCTCCTCACCCGCTACCTGAACATCGTGTACTTCGGCCAGGGCGCGTACGGGATCCAGGCCGCGGCGCAGAAGTACTTCAGCGTGAACGCGATCGACCTCACCCTTCCCCAGGCGGCCATGCTCGCCGGGCTGGTGCAGAGCCCGGCGAACGACGACCCGATCGACAACCCCGAGAACGCGCAGATCCGCCGCAACCAGGTGCTGGAGCGGATGCACACCCTCGGCCACATCACCGACCAGGAGCTCGCCGACATCTCGCCCCAGCCGGTCGCGGTCGTCCCCGGGGTGAACCCGCCGAACGGCTGCCGCTACGCGGTCATCGGCGGTTTCTTCTGCGCCTACGTGCTCGAGTACCTGACCGGCACCCTCGGTCTCACCCCGACCGAGCTGAACAACGGCGGGCTGACGATCCAGACGACGCTGCGGCCCGACATGCAGGCGGCCGGCGACCAGGCGGTGCTCAACACGTTGCCGATGGGCGCAGAGCTCGCCGGCATGTACACCGCGGTCGAGCCCGGCACCGGGCACCTGCTGGCGATGAGCGTCAACCGCCAGTACGGCTGCGAGGACCCCAACCTGTGCGAGTCCGTCATCCTCAACGCGGCCTACAGCCAGGGCGCGGGGTCCACGTACAAGACCTTCGTCGCGGCCGCCGCGCTCGAGCAGGGGTACTCGCAGTACTTCACCCAGACGACGTCCGACCCGTACGTCTCGCGCATCTACAAGGACGGCCGGAACGCCTACGACGTGCGGAACGCCGGCTCCGGCTACTCGGCGACGCTCGACCTCGAGCGGGCGCTCTACATGTCGTCGAACACCTACTTCCTCGCCCTCGAGGACGTGCTCGGCAGTGTCGAGACGCCGGTCCGCATGGCCGAGCGCATGGGCATGAACTTCGTCAGCCCGCCCGGCGACCAGATCGTGGCGGAGAACAACGGGTCGTTCACCTTCGGCCCCTACCCGACCAGCCCCCTGGACCTGGCCAGCGCGTACAGCACGCTCGCCGCCAGCGGGACCCAGTGCGACCCCACCCCGGTCACGGCGATCCTCGACCGCAACGGGAAGCCGCTGGAGAACGACGAGGGGAACCCCGTCGTCAGGAACGACAACTGCACGCCCGAGGCGATCCCCCCGGGTGTGGCCACGACCCTGAACCAGATGCTGCGCAAGGACGTCGAGCCCGGCTTCTCCGGCCAGACCGGATCACGCGCCTTCGTGCCCGGGCACCAGATCGCCGGCAAGACCGGGACGTCGCAGGAGAACTACTCGGTCGCGTTCGTCGGCTACACCCCGCAGTACACGGCCAGCGTCATGGTGCTCAACCCCAAGAGGAACCAGGACGTCGGCGGCTTCGGCGGCGGCAAGGGCGCCACGATCTGGCACGACGCCATGGCCCCCATCCTGACCGGTCAGCCGATGGCGCCCTTCCCGCCGGCCGACCCCACCGTGCAGAACGGCAACACCCGGGTCGTGCCGTCGTGCAACTCGGAGCGCGGCTGCGCGTCCGCCCTCCAGTCGGCCGGCTTCCAGTCGGCCACGCGGGAGGTCGACAGTGACCAGCCCGCCGGCACGGTGCTGGGCACCAGCCCGCCGGCCGGTGGCCGGGCGGTGCTCAACCAGGTCGTCACGATCCAGGTCAGCAACGGCTCGCAGGCACCCCCGCCGGCCCCCGAGACACCGGCCGCGCCCGAGAGCACGCCCAACCCCGACGGGGACGGCGACGGCGACGGAGGCGGCGGGAACGGCGGCGGGAACGGTGGCAACGGCGGAGGCGGCGGAAACGGGAACCGGAACGACTGACGGGGCGCTCAGCCGAGCTGCCGGCGTACCTCCGCGGCGACCCGCCCGCCGTCGGCCCGGCCGGCCACGACGCCCTGGACGGCGCCCATGACCTTGCCCATGTCCTTCATCCCGGCTGCCCCGGTGCGGGTGACGGCATCGGCGACGATCGCGGCGAGGTCGGCGTCCTCGAGCTGCGCGGGCAGGTAGCCCGCGAGCACCTCCCCCTCGGCCAGCTCGCGGGCGGCCTGCTCGGCGCGGCCGGCGGAGCCGAACGCCTCGGCGGCCTCCCGGCGCTTCTTGGACTCCCGGCGGAGCACCCCCAGGACCTCGTCGTCGGTCAGTTCGCGGGCCTCCTTGCCGGAGACCTCCTCGGCACTGACCGCGGAGAGCACCATCCGGAGCGTCGCCGTGCGCAGCTCGTCGCGGGCCTTCATGGCGGTGGTCAGGTCGGCGCGGAGCTGTTCCTTCAATGGGGGCACGTCCCCAGCCTGGCACGGGGGGCTCCGGTCGCGGGACCGTAGGCTGGCCGATCATGCGCTGGTACACCGCCGTCCCCGCTGCCGCCGTCGCGACCGGCGCCGCCGTCACCGCCTACGCCGGCCTCTACGAGCGCACCCGCTGGACCCTGCGGCGCTTCGACGTCCCCGTGCTCGCCCCCGGCTCGGCCCCGCTGACCGTGCTGCAGATCTCGGACCTGCACATGACCGCCGGACAGCGCTCGAAGCAGGAGTGGGTGGCCTCCCTCGCGGCGCTCGAGCCCGACCTCGTGATCGACACCGGCGACAACCTGGCCGGACACGACGCGGTGCCCGGCACGCTGCGCGCCCTGCAGCCGCTGCTGGACCGCCCGGGCGCGTTCGTGATGGCCAGCAACGACTACTTCGCCCCCCGGCCCAAGAACCCGCTCAAGTACTTCGTGACCGAGCACAAGCGGGTGCACGGCGATCCGCTCCCCTGGCGCGGCCTGCGCGACGGCATGCTGGCCCGCGGCTGGCTCGATCTCACCAACGCCGCCGGAGAACTGGTGGTCGGGGGTCGGCGGATCGTCCTCGCGGGTGTCGACGACTCGCATCTCAAGCTGGACCGGTACGACGACGTGGCCGGGCCGGCCGACCGCTCCGCCGAGGTCCGCATCGGGCTCGCGCACTCGCCCGAGCCGCGGGTGCTCGACCGGTTCGCCGCCGACGGCTACGACCTGCTGCTCTGCGGCCACACGCACGGCGGCCAGCTGCGGATCCCGTTCTACGGTGCGCTCGTCACCAACTGCGGCATCGACCGCGACCGGGCCCGGTGGCTGCACCGCTGGGCCGAGCCCACGCCCGATCGGCCGGCCGGCACCTGGCTGCACGTCTCGGCGGGTCTGGGCACCAGCCCCTACGCCCCGGCACGGTTCGCCTGCCCGCCCGAGGCCACGCTGCTGACCCTCACCGCCCGCGCCGCCTGAGCCGCACCGCGCGGAGTGCGTCCGTCCGCCCGGCCCGCCGCCGGAGCCGGCGGCGGCGGACGCTAGACTCCTCCCACGACCTCGGGGTGTGGCGCAGCTTGGTAGCGCGCGTCGTTCGGGACGACGAGGCCGCAGGTTCAAATCCTGTCACCCCGACCACTCTCAGGGGCCGCCACCGGCGGCCCCTGAGTCGTTCCCGGCCACCTGGGCCGACGTTCCTGCCGGTGCGGTGGACGGGGAGGATGACCGGGTGAGTGCCGAGCCCCGTCCCGCCCCCCGCCTCTCCCCGGAGGTCACCGCCCGGTGGCAGGCCCGCTTCCGGGCGCCCCGGGTCTCCCTCCCGGGCTGGGCGGAGGACGCCCCGCACCGCTGCCTGTACACCTCCGACCTGAGCGGCGTCGTCGAGCAGTACGCGTGGGACCGGCGCACCGACGAGCACCGGCGGGTGACCGACCGCCCCAACGGCACGCTGATGGCCACGCTGAGCCCGGACGGCGACACCATCTGGTGGTTCGCCGACAGCGACGGGGACGAGTTCGGGGTCTGGCGGACCCAGCCGTTCGCCGGAGGTCCGGACGCCGTCGCCGTCGACGAGGTCGGCCCCGCCTATCCCGCCGGGCTGGAGGTGGGCCGCACCCTGGTGGCGATCGGCCGCTCGACCGACGACGGCAGCGAACTGTGGCTCGCCCCCCACGGCGGCCCGGCGCGGGTGATCTACCGGCACCCCGACCCGGCGAGCGTCGACGCACTCACCCGGGACGACCAGCTGCTCGTGCTGTCCCACTCCGAGCACGGCGACCCGCGGTACCCGGCCCTGCGCGTGCTCCGCACCGCCGACGACACGGTCGTCGCCGAGAAGTGGGACGGCGAGGGGCTCGGCCTGCACGCCCTGGAGTTCGGCCCGCTGCCCGACGACCGCCGGCTCCTGGTGGGCCACGAGCGGCGCGGCCGCGAGGAGCTGCTGATCTGGGACGTCGAGGCCGGCACCGAGACCGAGCTGCACCTCGACCTGCCCGGCGACGTGACGGCGGGTTTCTACCCGGACGGGTCGGCGCTGCTGGTCGGGCACGACCACGCCGCACGCAGCGAGCTGTACCGCTACGACCTGGCCACGGGAGCCCTGGAGAAGCTGGACACCCCGCCCGGCGTCGTCCGCGGGGCCACCGCGCGTCCCGACGGCACGGTGGAGCTGGCCTGGTCGTCGTCCGCGCGGCCGCCGGTGATCCGCCGGGCCGACGGGCCGGTCGTGCTGTCGGTCGGCGACGAGGAGCCGCCCGCCGCCTATCCGGTCGAGGACCGCTGGGTGCCCGGCCCGGGCGGGGACGTGCACGCGCTGCTGGTGCGTCCGGAGGGGCCGGGGCCGTACGCCACGGCGTTCCTGGTGCACGGCGGCCCGGAGTCGGCCGACGACGACTCCTACCGTGCCCGGCGGGCCGCCTACGTCGACGCGGGCTACGCCGTCGTGCACGTCAACTACCGCGGCTCGACCGGCTACGGCAGCACCTGGCGGGACGCGCTCACGGGGCGCCCGGGGCTCACCGAGCTCGAGGACATCGGCGCCGTCCACGACGCGCTGGTCGGCGAGGGGGTGGTCGACCCGCAGCGGGCACTGATCTCCGGCGGGTCGTGGGGCGGGTTCCTCACGCTGCTGGCTCTCGGCACCCAGCCCGAACGGTGGGCCGCGGGCATCGCCGAGGTGCCGGTCGCCGACTACCTGGCCGCCTACGAGGACGAGATGGAGGGTCTGCGGGCCTACGACCGGGCGCTGTTCGGCGGGTCACCGGAGGAGGTGCGGGACGTCTACGTGCGGTCCTCGCCGATCACCTACGTGGACGCCGTCGCCGCGCCGGTGCTCGTGGTCGCGGGCGCCAACGACCCGCGCTGCCCCATCCGGCAGATCGACAACTACCTGACCCGCCTCGAGGAGCTGGGCAAGGAGCACGAGGTGTACCGGTTCGACGCCGGCCACGGCTCGCTGGTCATCGAGGAGACCATCCGCCAGGTCGGGATCGCGCTGGACTTCGCCCTGCGGCACGTGAAGCCGTAGGGGCCACAAGCACGCTCTTGGCCGTCCGCCCCGTGAGATCGCGCGCCGGGAGCAGCACCAGCAGCGCGAGCATCGCGCAGGTGCAGACGCTCCGCCCTCCGATGTCGACGGCGACGGAGGTCGGGCTCCCGGGAGCGGGCACGAAGGCCCAGTAGGTGGACAGGAGGAACGGGACCGCGACGGCGACGGCGAGCAGTCCGGCCCCGAGGGCGAGGGCCCGCGGGCGGTCCCGCGACCATCGCGAGACCGTGCCCAGCACCGGGGTCCCGGCTGCCACGTCCGCGAGCAGGACCACCCCCGGGACGACCCAGTACAGGTGGTGCACCCACGAGATCGGGCTCACCAGGCAGGCGGTCAGCCCCGTCAGGGTGACGGCGGTCAGGTCGTCTCCGCGCCGGTACACCCGCGTCGCACGCCACAGCCCGAGGACGGCGACACCGGCGGCGAGCAGTGCCCAGAGCCGGCGGTCCGGCTGCGCGGGGTCGGACACGTGCGCCAGCAGGCCCAGGACCGACTGGTTCCAAGGATTGGCGAGCCGGCCGACCCGCGAGGTGTCCCACAGGGTGCTCGTCCAGTACTCCCACGACGCGGCCGCGTCGACGACGAAGCCGAGCAGCGTCGCACCCAGCGCCGTCCCCGCGGCGACGACCGCGGCCCGGCGACGGCCGATCAGCACGAGGAGGACGAGGAACAGGCCGGGCGTCAGTTTCAGGGCGGTCGCGAGGCCGATCCCGACGCCGCACCAGGCCCGGCCGCGGCGCAGGGCGACGACGTCGGCGAGAACCAGCGCGAGGATGACCATGTTCAGCTGGCCCTCGCCCAGCGTCAGCCGGATCGGTTCCATCGCGAGGACCGCGGGCACCGCGAGGGCCACCGCGAACCACGGGGAGATCCCGTGCCGCCGGGCCACCGGCGCGACGAGCCACCAGGTCAGCAGCACCACGACGACCGCGGAGGCCGACAGGACCAGGATCGCCACCGGCCCGGCCGGCAGCCAGGTCAGCGGCACCAGGAAGGCCGCGGCGAACGGCGGATAGGTGAACCCCTTCGAGTCCAGCTCGAACGCGTACAACGGCTCGCCCCGCAACCACCAGAGCACCGCGCCGCGGTAGACCTGCAGGTCGAAGAAGCCGTGCAGCGGCGGTTTCTGCACCACCTCGAGGACGACGTAGCAGGCGGCCGCGGCCACCACGCCGACGGTGGCGAGCCGGATGCCCGCGCCGGCCACCACGCGCCGGCGGGACCGGTCACCCGGGACCCGCGCCGGAACGGACGTCCGCACGGCGGCTGTCCGTCACATACCCCGCGGGCACGCGTCGGATCAGCCGGCGGCCTTCGCCGCGATGAGCTCCGCGATCTGGATCGTGTTGAGGGCCGCGCCCTTGCGGAGGTTGTCGTTGCTGACGAACAGCGCGAGCCCACGGCCGTCGGGGGCGCCCGGGTCCTGACGGATGCGGCCGACGTAGCTCGGGTCGCGGCCGGCCGCCTGCAGCGGGGTGGGGACGTCGGAGAGCTCGACGCCCGGCGCCGTCGACAGCAGCTCGGTGGCCCGCTCGACCGACAGCGGCCGGGCGAATTCGACGTTGAGCGACAGCGAGTGGCCGCTGAAGACCGGCACCCGCACGCAGGTGCCCGAGACCAGCAGCTCGGGGATGCCGAGGATCTTGCGGCTCTCGTTGCGGAGCTTCTGCTCCTCGTCGGTCTCGAAGCTGCCGTCGTCCACGATCGAGCCGGCCAGCGGCAGCACGTTGAACGCGATCGGGCGCACGTACTTGACCGGGTCGGGGAAGGTCACGGCCGACCCGTCGCGGGCCAGCTCGGCGGCCTTGTCGACGACGGCCTTCACCTGGCCGTCGAGCTCCTCCACGCCGGCCACGCCGCTGCCCGAGACCGCCTGGTAGGTGCTGGCGACGATCCGGGTGAGCTGCGCCTCGGCGTGCAGCGGCGCCAGCACCGGCATCGCGGCCATGGTCGTGCAGTTGGGGTTGGCGATGATGCCCTTGCGCATCTCGGCCAGCGCCTGCGGGTTGACCTCGCTGACGATCAGCGGGACGTCGGGGTCGCGGCGCCAGGCGGAGCTGTTGTCGACGACGGTGACGCCGGCGGCGGCGAACCGGGGGGCCTGGGCCCTCGAGGTGGTGGCGCCCGCGGAGAAGAGGGCGATGTCCAGACCGGTGGGGTCGGCGGTGGCGGCGTCCTCCACGGTGATCTCGCCGTCCCCCCAGGGCAGGGTGCTGCCGGCGGAGCGGGCGGAGGCGAAGAAGCGCAGCTCGCTGAGCGGGAAGTTCCGCTGGGCGAGGATCTCCCGCATCACGGAGCCGACCTGGCCGGTGGCGCCGACGATGCCGACCCGCAGGCCACTGCTCGAGAAGGTGCTCATCGTCCGGTCCCTCCGTAGACCACGGCCTCGACCTCGTCGGAGCCGAGCTCGAACGCGTCGTGCACCGCGCGGACGGCGACGTCGACGTCGGTGTCGCGGCAGACGACGGAGATGCGGATCTCCGAGGTGCTGATCAGCTCCAGGTTGACGCCGGCGTCGGCCAGCGCGCCGAAGAACCTGGCGGACACCCCGGGATGCGAGCGCATGCCGGCGCCGACCAGCGAGACCTTGCCGATGTGCTGGTCGAAGCTGACGTCGGAGAACCCGACGGTGTTCTTCACCTTCTCCAGCGCCGCGATCGCGGCGGGGCCGTCGCTGACCGGCAGCGTGAAGGAGATGTCGGCGAGCTTGCTCGCACCGGCCGACACGTTCTGCACGATCATGTCGATGTTGATCTCGGCGTCGGCCAGGGTGCGGAAGATCTGCGCCGCCTCACCCGGCCGGTCGGGCACGCCGTAGACGGTGATCTTGCCCTCGCTGCGGTCGTGCGCGACGCCTGTGATGATCGCCTGTTCCACCGGGAGGTCCTCCATCGAGCCGGCCACGATCGTGCCGGGGAGCTGTGAGTAGGAGCTGCGGACGTGCACCGGGATGCCGTAGCGGCGGGCGTACTCGACGCACCGCAGCATGAGCACCTTCGCCCCCGAGGCGGCGAGCTCGAGCATCTCCTCGTAGGTGATGGTGTCGAGCCGCCGGGCGTTCGGGACGATCCGCGGATCGGCGGTGAAGACCCCGTCGACGTCGGTGTAGATCTCGCAGACGTCGGCCTGCAGCGCCGCGGCCACCGCGACCGCCGTGGTGTCCGACCCGCCGCGGCCGAGCGTGGTGATGTCCTTGGTGTCCTGGCTGACGCCCTGGAACCCGGCGACGATCACGATCGAGCCCTCGTTCAGCGCGTCGCGCAGCCGGCCGGGGGTGACGTCGATGATCCGCGCCTTGCCGTGGCTGGACGTGGTGATGACACCGGCCTGCGAGCCGGTGAAGGACCGCGCCTCGTAGCCGTGGGTGGAGATGGCGATCGCCAGCAGTGCCATCGAGATCCGCTCGCCGGCGGTGAGCAGCATGTCGAGCTCGCGGCCGGGCGGGTCGTCGGTGATCTGGCTGGCCTGGTCGAGCAGTTCGTCGGTGGTGTCGCCCATCGCGGAGACCACGACGACGACGTCGTCACCGTTCTTCTTGACGGCGACGATCCGCTCCGCGACACGCTTCATGTGCGCGGCGGACGCGACGGACGAGCCACCGTACTTCTGGACGACGAGGGCCACGGGTCCACAGGCTACCGAGGTCCTCCGGGGTGACGTCGCTTGCGTCCCGGACCGGGGCGGGATGTGATCATCGCGTGGACGATCCCGAGACCTGGCTGCTCAGCGCGGAGGAGCGTGGCAATCCGCACACGCAGCTGCCCGGCTGGACCGCAGGGAACCTCGCCACCCCCCTCCTGCACGGCGTCGAGTACTTCGACCGGCTGGTCGAGGAGGTGCGGTCGCTGAACGCCGGCGACCACCTGTTCTTCACCGACTGGCGGGGTGATCCCGACGAGCGGCTGCGCGAGGACGGGCCGACCGTGGCCGAGCTGTTCACCGACGCGGTCAAGCGGGGCGTGTGCGTGCGCGGCCTCGTCTGGCGGTCGCACATGAGCCGGATGTCGCTGAACAAGGAGGCCAACCGCTCGCTGGACGACGAGATCGAGCACGGCGGCGGCGAGGTGATCCTCGACCAGCGGATCCGGCGGATGGGCAGCCACCACCAGAAGCTCGTCGTCCTGCGGCACGACGAGGACCCGTCCAAGGACGTGGCCTTCGTCGGGGGGATCGACCTCTGCTACGGACGTCGGGACGACGCACGGCACGGCGGCGACCCGCAGTCGGTGCCCATGGCGGCGGCGTACGGCGACCGGCCGCCGTGGCACGACGTGCAGCTGGAGATCCGCGGGCCGGCCGTGCACGCGATCGACACGGTCTTCCGGGAGCGCTGGGACGACCCCAACAGCCCCGACGAGGACCACCCGATCGCCTGGATCCACGACAAGCTGCACCACACGCGGCTGCACGCCGACCCGCTGCCCGACCAGCTGCCGCCGCCGCCGGAGTGCGGGCCGATGTTCGTGCAGAACCTGCGGACCTACCCGGCCATCCGTCCGCCGTACGACTTCGCCCCGGACGGCGAGCGGTCGGTGGCCCGCGGCTACACGAAGGCGATCAAGCGGGCGCGCCGGCTGATCTACCTCGAGGACCAGTACATGTGGTCCGCCGACGTCGCCCGCCTGTTCGCCGAGGCGCTGGCGGACAACCCCGAGCTGAACCTGGTGGTCGTCGTCCCGCGGATCCCCGACCAGGACAGCGCGTTCGCCGAGCGGCCGCAGCTGGTGGGCCGGTGGCAGGCGATCGAGATGTGCCGCCGGGCCGGCGAGGGCCGCGTGCACGTCTTCGACGTGGAGAACCACCAGGGCACGCCGGTCTACGTGCACGCGAAGGTGTGCGTGGCCGACGACACCTGGGCGAGCGTGGGCAGCGACAACTTCAACCGGCGCTCCTGGACCCACGACAGCGAGCTCTCCAGCGCGGTGCTGGACACGACGCGGGATCCGCGGGAGCCCCTCGATCCCGGCGGTGAGGGCGACGGCGCGCGCACCTTCGCCCGGGACCTTCGCCTGGCACTGGCCCGGGAGCACCTCGACCTGCCCGACGACGGTTCCCGGGACGACGAGATCCTCGGCCCCGAGCGGTTCGTGGAGTCGCTGAAGGCCAGCGCAGACGCGCTGGACGCCTGGCACGAGGGGGGACGGACGGGCCCCCGACCCGCAGGGCGGCTACGACCGCACCGCGCGGAGCGGCTTCCGCTGCACACGCGGCTGTGGGCGACCCCGGTCTACCGGCTGCTCGATGATCCGGACGGGCGGCCGCTGCGGATGCGGCTGGCCAAGGAGTTCTGAGCCCGAACCGGTGCGCGCGGTCCAGCCGCTCGCCGACGACGGGCACGGTCCGACATGGCGCGGAGCTTGCATCGGCGGCGCGGACGGGGTGGGATCACTCCGTGGACGATCCTGAGCCTGGCGAACTATCTCGCGTCGGCCGTTCGGCGCCGGCCCGCCGGTGACGGAACGGGAGCCCGAGCCGGAGAGCTTCTGGGGTCGCCTGCGGTCCCGTGACCTGGCCGCCTCCGCGACGACGTCCGGGATCATGGGCCTCGCCCTCGGCGTCGCCGGCGTGGCCCTTCCCCTGCTGGCGATCCGCGCCGGCTACTCGGCGGCGGAGATCGGTGCCCTGACCGCGGTGTCCGCGGTGTCCCAGCTCGTCAGCCGCCTGTCCCTCGGCGGCCTGATGAAGCGGGTGCCGGAGTGGACCCTGATCAGCTCCGCCGGGTTCTTCCTCGCGCTCAGCTGCGGCCTGGTCGCGCTGTCGCCGGCCGTCCTGCCGTTCGTGGTCGCGCAGCTGCTCCAGGGTGTCGCCCGCGCCTTCCACTGGACGTCGACCACCGCCCACCTGGTCCGGGCCCCCGGACGGGCCGCGCCCCGGCTGGCCGTCGTCAACTTCACCGCGGCCATCGGCTCGCTGATCGGACCGGTGATCGCAGGGGTGCTCTCCGAGCAGACGCCGGTGCTCGCTCTCGCCGTGGCCGCCGGCATCAGCCTGGTCGCGATCGGCCCGACGTTCCTGCTCGACCGGCTCCCGCCGTTCGCCCCGCCCGAGGATCGGCCGAAGGGGCGCGTCTGGCGCCGGCCCGGCGTCGACGTCGGCTGCTGTGCGGCCGTGACGGCCGGCGGCTGGCAGGCCCTGCTGACGTCCTACGTCCCGGTCGCCATGGTCGCGGCGGGACAGAACGCGGCCACGGTGGGCGCCCTCGTGTCGGTCGCGAACGGGGCGATGCTCATCGGCGCCGGCGTCGCCGGGCGGGTGCGCAGCCGCTGGCAGCCACCGGTCGTGCTCGGGGCGATCCTGGTCGGGGGCACGGCCGTCGCCCTCACCGCAGCACTGGCCGACAGCGTGCCCCTGTCGGCGCTCGTGCTGGCGGCCGGCGGGTACTGCGCGGGCACGCTGCAGGTGCTGGGCTCCGCGGTGGTGGCGGAGTCGGTCCACCCGGAGGAGCGCGGGGAGGCCATCGCCGCCAGCGGGACGTTCCGTGCGCTGTCCATGTTCGGCACGCCGCTGGCGGTGGCCGGACTCATCTCCCTGGTGCCGCTGGCGCCGGCGGTGGCCGCCGTCGGCGTCGCCCTCGGCCTGCCCGCCGTGGTGCTGCGCCGCCACGCGCGGCCGCGACCTCCCGGCGCCAGGCCCGATTGAGGGCCCGCGGCTGCCCCAGGACGATCGATACCAGGGCGATCGAGCGGGCCGCCGGCTGATCCCCCGGACGGCCGCTGGGCAGCCCTCTCCGCACGCTAGGTCTCTGAGTGCATGGGCACTCAGAGACGTAGCTCTCGCGAGGAGGTGCCGGACGCGGCAGGCGCACGGGCGACAGCCACCCGTCCCGGGCCTCGCCATGACAGCGGCGTCCGGCGTCCTGCGTCCACAGGGCACCGCTTCTCCACATCCCGCCGCTGGGCGCGGACCGAGGCGACCTGCAGGGGCAGGCTGACCCGGTGGCCCCGTTCGACCTGTCCGGGGCACTGCGCCGAATCAGGCGGCTGGCCGATCTGTCGCAGCGGGAACTCGCCGACCGCTGCGGTCTCTCCCAGTCCGCGGTCGCCCAGGCCGAGAGCGGACGACGGGACCTACCCGCTGGTGATCTCGCTCGGGCGGCCGCTCTTGCCGGCCTCCGGCTGGCATTTCTCGACCGCGACGGCCAGGAGATCGGCGCCATGGCGCCCGACCGGGTCCGCGACCTCCGCGGCCGCCGGTTCCCCGCCCACCTCGACACGGTGCACGCTGACGAGCGGTGGTGGCGCTACGAACACCGCTTCGACCGCCCCAGGCCTTCCTTCACCTTCGACCGGCACCGGGAAGGCCGTGACTCCGCCCGCCGGCGCAGCGGCACGCAGGACGACCATCACCTGCCCGACGCCGGTGAGTTCCCGCAGGTGCGGAGACGGGCGGCCCTCGCCGGGAACCCTCGGGCATTCGCCGGGGACTTCTGGGCACTCGACGAGGGAATCGACTGCACCTGTCCGGCGCATTGCGACGAGCTCGACGACCGATCGGGGAAGCCGGTCCACGCGCCGGGATGCCCGTGCGACTGCGACGTTGCCTGAGGCACTGTTACCGTATGTCCGTGCGCGGCAGCCTCCTGCTTATCGGCCGCGGCGAGGCCCTCTCCTAGGTCGGCCCCCTCGCCGCGGAGTTCGCGCGTCCCCGGGCGCCGCTGACCGCACCCCGGAGCTGAGCACAGCCCGCGCCTGAGGAGCCTCCCCGTGAGCACAGACCACCCGCACGCCCGCAATCCGCAGCAGCCCTCGCGGATGCCGATCCACCGCTACAGCCCGTTCCCCCCGGTCGGCCTGTCCGACCGCACCTGGCCCGAGAAGGTCAGCACCGTCGCCCCCCGCTGGTGCGCCGTGGACCTCCGGGACGGCAACCAGGCGCTGATCGACCCCATGACCCCTGACCGCAAGCGGCGGATGTTCGAGCTGCTCGTCCGGATGGGCTACAAGGAGATCGAGGTCGGCTTCCCGGCCGCCAGCCAGACCGACTTCGACTTCGTCCGCCAGCTGGTCGAGGAGGACCTGGTCCCGGACGACGTCGTCATCCAGGTGCTGACCCAGGCCCGGGACGAGCTGATCGAGCGCACCTTCGAGTCGGTGCGCGGCGCCAAGCAGGCGATCGTGCACCTGTACAACTCGACGAGCACCCTGCAGCGCCGCGTCGTCTTCGGCTCCGACCGCGCCGGCATCGTCGACATCGCCGTCCACGGGGCTCAGCTCGTCCGCAAGCTGGCCGAGCAGATGGGCGACACGGAGATCCGGTACCAGTACTCCCCCGAGTCCTTCACCGGGACCGAGCTCGACTTCGCCGTGGAGATCTGCAACGCGGTCAACGACGTCTGGGAGCCGACGCCCGACCGCCCGGTGATCGTCAACCTGCCGGCCACGGTCGAGATGGCCGAGCCGACGGTCTACGCCGACCAGATCGAGTGGATGCACCGCAACCTCGGCCGGCGCGACTCCGTCGTCCTCAGCCTGCACCCGCACAACGACCGCGGCACCGCCGTCGCCGCCGCCGAGCTGGGCTACCGCGCCGGCGCCGACCGCATCGAGGGCTGCCTGTTCGGCAACGGCGAGCGCACCGGCAACGTCGACCTGGTCACGCTGGGGCTGAACCTGTTCAGCCAGGGCATCGACCCGCAGATCGACTTCTCCGACATCGACGAGATCCGCCGCACCGTCGAGTACTGCAACCAGCTCGGCGTGCACGAGCGGCACCCCTACGGCGGCGACCTGGTCTACACCGCGTTCTCCGGCTCGCACCAGGACGCCATCAACAAGGGCTTCAAGGCGCTGGAGGCCGACGCGCAGGCCGCCGGCACGACCGTCGACCGGATGCCGTGGGCCGTCCCGTACCTGCCCATCGACCCCAAGGACGTCGGCCGCAGCTACGAGGCCGTGATCCGGGTGAACAGCCAGTCCGGCAAGGGCGGCGTCGCCTACATCATGAAGACCGAGAACCACCTCGACCTGCCCCGCCGGCTGCAGATCGAGTTCAGCGCCGTCATCCAGCGGCACACCGAGGACGAGGGCGGCGAGGTGACCGCCGCGCAGATGTGGGCGGCATTCACCAGCGAGTACCTGCCCGACCCCGACGCACCGTGGGGCCGCTTCGCCCTCACCGGCCACCGCCACCGGGCCCACGGCGAGCAGCTCGACGAGATGGTGGTGGAGCTGACCGACAACGGCGTCCCGGTCACCGTCGAGGGCCGTGGCAACGGCCCCATCGCCGCGTTCGTCGACGCGCTGCGCAGCCTCGACGTCGACATCCGCGTGCTCGACTACGCCGAGCACGCCATGTCGGCCGGCGGGGACGCGCGGGCCGCGGCCTACGTCGAGACCGCCGTCGGTGACCGGGTGCTGTGGGGGGTCGGCATCGACCCGAACATCGTCACCGCCTCCCTCCGGGCGGTCGTCTCCGCGGTGAACCGGGCACAGCGGTAACCGGACCCGGGACGCCGCGGCGTCGGCGGTGCATGATCCCGGCATGTCGCAGCTCATCCCGTACCTCGTCGTCCGCGACGCGCGCTCGGCCATCGCCTGGTACGGCGAGGCGTTCGGTGGACGGCAGGTCGGCGACCCCTACGTGATGGACGACGACCGGATCGGGCACGCGGAGATGGAGGTCGGCGGGGCGACCCTGTACCTCGCCGACCCCTATCCCGAGCTCGGGCTGACCGGTCCGGACGACGGCCGGGTCGCGGTCTCGCTGCACCTCTCGGTCGCCGACGTCGACGCCGCGATGGCCCGCGCCCACACCGCCGGGGCGACCGTCGAGCGCACGGCGGAGGACACCGGGCACGGGCGGACCGGCGTCGTGGTCGACCCCTACGGCCACCGCTGGATGCTCCAGACCCCGCCGCCGGCCGCGCAGTCCGGTCCGCGGCCGGGCGACGTCGCCTACCTGACCCTCCAGGTGCCCGACGGCGCCCGCGCCCGCGACTTCTACGACGCGGTGCTCGGCTGGTCCGCCGTTCCCGGCCGGGTGCCCGACGGCTGGCAGGTCGAGAACACGACCCCGATGATCGGCATCGGTGGCGGCACGTCGGAACCGGGGGCGGTGCCGATGTACGCCGTCGACGACATCGAGGTCGCCGTCGCGGCTGTGCGGACCGCCGGCGGCTCGTCCGGGGAGATCGAGCGGCAGTCGTTCGGGCAGTCGGCGCTCTGCCGGGACGACCAGGGCCTGCCGTTCTGGCTCGGTCAGCTGGGCTGAACTCGTCCGTCCGGCGGGGCGTCGGCGGGCTCGTCCCCGCGGTGGACGCTGTCCTGGGCCTCGGCCGTGCGCAGCTCGTCGACGAGCAGCAGGTCCCGGCGGACGTGCCGGCGGCGGTAGGCGACGCGGCTGACCATGTGCGCGCTGACCGGGGCGGTGAGCATCTGGAAGACCGCGACCAGCAGCAGCATCCAGGTCGCCGACCAGCCGTGCAGCCGGATCGCGGCGCCCACCATGACCAGCAGCACGCCCAGGACCTGCGGTTTCGTGCCCGCGTGCATCCGCGAGAGCACGTCCGGAAAGCGCACCAGTCCCAGCCCGGCGGTCAGGCACAGGAAGGCGCCGGTGAGCAGGCAGCCCAGTGCCAGGACGTCCACGACCACGCTCATCGCGGCGGCTCCTCGGCGGCCGACCGGATCAGCATCCCGCCGACGTAGCGCGCGATCGACACCGATCCGACGAACGCCAGCAGCGACACCACCACGAGCACGGGGACGACGGTGGGGTCGCGCGCCAGACCCGCGTAGACCGCCAGGCCCGCCGCGATGATCACCAGCAGCGTGTCGGTGGCCACCACCCGGTCGAGCAGTGAGGGCCCCAGGGCCAGCCGGACCAGCGCGAGGAGCGCCCCGCCGCCGAGCAGGGCGTAGGCGATCACGGACACGACGTCCATCCCGCTCACGGCGTCGACCGTCCCTGCGGGGAGAGGTCGGAGCCGGGGTCGAGCGCCGCGATCTCCGCGGTCGACCCGAAGGCCCGGACCACGCGGTCCTCCATGGCCAGGACGCCGGCCTTCTCCAGCTCCACGTGCCCGAGGTCGCGGACGTGCAGCAGGTGCACCGCGATGGTGCGCTCCTCCCGGTCGAGGTCGAGGACGAGCGAGCCCGGCACCAGCGACACCGTCTGGGCGATGATCGTCAGGAGCAGGTCGGAGTCCGTGCGCAGCCGTACCCGCACGATCGCGCTCTGCCGCTGCCGGCCGGGCCGCAACGCCTGCCACGCGACCTGGGCTCCCGAGAGCACCAGGTCCAGCAGGAAGTGGCCGAGGAACCCCAGCAGCGGAACCGGCCGCACCCGCAGCCCGCCGACCACCGCGGGCAGCGGCAGCAGCACGGTGACGGCGAGGGCCACTGCGATCCCCGACAGCAGGTTCGCCCACGACCACGTGCCCCAGAGCAGGATCCAGACCAGCACCAGCCAGCCGAGGAGGGGCAGCTGGTGGCGGAGCTGGACCGCGGCGGGACCACTCATGGCACCTCCCGCGGGCCGAACACCGACTCGATGTACGGGGTGCGCTCGCGCAGGTCGGCCGCGGCGCGGTCGGCCAGGCCGTACAGCGGGCCGGCGATCCCGGTGAGCGCCACGGTGAGCGCGACCATTCCCCCCGTCGTCAGGACCATCACGCGCGGCAGCCCGCGGCGCTCGCCGGGCTGCCCCTCTGCCGAGGCCGCGGTCGCCACGTCCGTGTGCCGCTGCCAGGCCGCCCGCCGGGCGGCCCGGCGCACCCCGGAGGCACCGGCGCCGATGAGCTCCGGTTCCGGCTCGGGCTCGGGCTGGGGTTCCGGCTCGGGCTCCGACTCGTCCGCGGTACCCGACGCGGGCGCCCGCTCCGGGCCGGCGGCGGCTGCGGCCGCCGCGGCGGTGTCCTCCGAGGGGGCCTGCGCGGCCGGCCGCCAGAACGCGCGGGTCCACACGCGGGCGACGGCGATCAACGTCAGGAGGCTGGTCAGCACGCCACCGGCGATCAGCACGTAGGCGGGGCCGGTACCGACCGCGACGCCGGCCTCCAGCAGCCCCAGCTTGCCGATGAAGCCCGACAGCGGCGGGATGCCGGCGAGGTTCATCGCGGGCACGAAGAACAGCACCGCCAGCACCGGCGCGCTGCCGGCCAGCCCGCCGAGCCGGTCCACCGCGGTCGAGCCGCCCTGGCGCTCGATCAGGCCGGCCACCAGGAACAGGGTGGTCTGGATGGCGATGTGGTGGGCGACGTAGAAGATCGCGCCGGCCAGGCCCGCCGTCGTCCCCAGGGCGATGCCGAAGACCATGTAGCCGATGTGGCTCACCAGCGTGAAGGACAGGATGCGCCGCAGGTCGGTCTGCGCGACCGCGCCCAGGATGCCGATGAGCATCGTGGCCAGCGCCGCCCACAGCAGCACGTCGTCCAGCGCCCCGTCCGGGAACAGCAGCGTCTGGGTGCGGATGATCGCGTAGACGCCCACCTTGGTCAGCAGGCCGGCGAACACCGCGGTCACCGGCGCGGGCGCGGTCGGGTAGCTGTCCGGCAGCCAGGCCGACAGCGGGAACACCGCGGCCTTGATGCAGAAGGCGATGAGCAGCAGGGAGTGCAGCAGCAGCTGGGTGCCGGCGGGCAGCTCCCCCAGCCGGACGGCGAGCTGCGCCATGTTCACGGTGCCGGTCGCGGCGTAGATGAGCGCGATGGCGGCCAGGAAGATCAGCGAGCTGGTGAGGCTGACGACGACGTAGGTGATCCCGCCCCGGATCCGCGGGGCGGTGCCGCCGAGGGTGAGGAGCACGTAGCTGGCCATCAGCAGGATCTCGAAGCCGACGTAGAGGTTGAACAGGTCGCCGGCCAGGAACGCGTTGCTCACGCCCGCCACGAGCACGAGGAACGTCGGGTGGAAGATCGAGACCGGCGTGCCCTCGTCCCCGTCGGCGTTGCCCTGGCCGACGGCGAACACGAGCACGCCCAGGGCCACGGTCGAGGCGACGACGAGCATCAGCGCGCTCAGCCGGTCGACCGCCAGCACGATGCCGAGCGGCACCCGCCATCCACCCACGGCGACCGACACCGCGCCGTCGGCGTCCGCGGTCAGCAGCAGCACCACCGAGACGGCGAGCACCGCGGCGAGCACCACCAGGCTGAGGGCGCGCTGGATGTGCGGGTGCCGGCCGACCAGCAGCGCGGCCGCGGCGCCGAGCAGCGGGAGCAGCACCGGCAGGGGCGCCAGGACGCCGGTCATCGGCGTGCCCGGCGGCGGGGCAGGTGGACGTCGTCCGCGAGCGGCTCGGCGTCCCCGTCGCCAGGAGCGTGCAGGCTGTCGGCGTGCGCGGCGGGCCGGTCGTCCGGGGCGAGGTCGTCGGGATCCAGCTCGTCGCGGTCGGTCGCCTTCCGCGCGGCGACCCGGCGGTCCTCCTCGTCGGTGCCCACGACCTCCTCGCGGACCAGCCTCCAGGACCGGTGGATCATCGCCAGGAGGAACGCGGCCACGCCGAAGGTGATCACGATCGCGGTGAGGATGAGCGCCTGCGGCAGCGGGTCGTTCATCTCCTCGGGCTCGCTGATCCCCACGATCGGCGCACCCCCGGACGGGCCGCCGGCCGACAGCAGCAGCAGGTTCGTGGCGTTGCCCAGCAGCAGGAAGCCCAGGAGCACACGGGTGAGGCTCCGGTCGAGCAGCAGGTAGACGCCGGCGGCATAGAGCCCGCCGATCAGGACGGGCAGCACCACGGTCGGGGTCATCGGGCGACGACCTCCCCCGGGGTGAGCTCGATCGGGTCGTCCTCGTCCTCCTGGCGGTCGAGCTCGGCACCGAGGCTGCGCAGCACGTCGAGCACCAGGCCCACGACGATCAGGTAGACCCCCGTGTCGAAGAACAGCGAGGTCACCAGCTTGACGTCGCCCAGCACGGGCAGCGTCGTCTCGAGGATCGCCGTCTGCAGCACCTCGGCCCCGAGCAGCAGGCCGCCCACCCCCGTGCTGCCGGCGACGAGCAGCCCGGCGCCGAGCACCAGACCCGGCGCGATCGGCGCGGCCTCGCCGAGCTCGTAGCGGCCGCCGGCCAGGTAGCGCAGCACCAGCGCCAGCCCGGCGACGAGGCCGCCCGCGAACCCGCCGCCGGGCTCGTTGTGGCCGGAGAACAGCAGGTAGAGCGAGAACACCAGGATCGTGTGGAAGAGGATCCGGGTGACCACCTCGAGCACCACGGAGCGGCGCTCCGGGTCGAGCGTGACACTGGCGGCCAGCCAGCGGCCCCGCGGCGCGCGGCCACCGGGCGCGTCCGGCGCGGCGAGGACGTCGCCCCCCGCCCGCTCGACGCCGCCGGTGCGGCCCCGGAGGAACACCAGGCTGGCCACGCCGGTCGCGGCGACGACCAGGAGCGAGATCTCCCCGAGGGTGTCCCACGCGCGGATGTCGACCAGCGTGACGTTGACGATGTTCTTCCCGCCGCCGAAGTCGTAGGCCGGCTCCGGGAAACCGACCGACACGGGCGCAGCCGTGCGCGACGCGAGCGCCACCGCCCCGACCGCGCCCATGAAACCGCCGACCGCGAGGGCCAGGACGCCGCGGACGACGCGCTCGCGGGGCAGGTGCCGCTCCGAGATGTCCTTCGGCAGCTTGCGCAGCACCAGCACGAAGACGACGAGGGTCAGCGTCTCCACGATGAACTGGGTGAGCGCCAGGTCGGGTGCCCCCTGGAGAGCGAAGATCACGGCGACGCCGTAGCCGGTGACCCCCACGACGAGCACCGCGGAGAGCCGCTGGTTGATGCGCAGCGCCAGACCGGCCGCGATCAGCACGACCGCGCCGACGAGGGCCTGGACCGGGGTGTCCCACGCCCGCCACTCCCCCGGCCAGGGCGCGCGGGTCAGCAGCACCGTGCCGGGCAGCGCCAGGACGACCACGAGGATCGTGCCGAGGTAGGCGGGCAGCGAGCCGCGCTGCGTCGTGCCCGTGACCAGTACCGAGAGCCGGTCCAGCCCCTGGAGCACGTTCCAGTAGCCCTCGTCCGCCGAGGCGCCGACGGCGACCCGCCGCTGTGCTGCGGAGACCGGGGTCCGGACTGCGAACAGCGCCGCACCGCCGAGCAGCGACAGCGCCGACAGCGCGAGGGCCGGCTGCCAGCCGTGCCAGAGCGCCAGCTTCTCCGCCTCGGGGGCGAGCAGCGGCAGGGTGTCGGCGTATCGGGCGACGAGCGGCTCCAGGAGCGGGCTGCCCGGCCCCCCGGCCAGCCCGGCGACGGCGAGAACCGCCGGCGCGGTGAGGAACAGCGCGCCCGGCCGGTGCGCCAGCTCGCTGGGTGCCGGGTCCGGGAGCCCGGGCTTCCGGGCGAAGGCGCCCCAGAGGAAGCGGGCGCTGTAGGCGGCGGTCAGGCCCGACCCGACGACGAGCCCGGTCAGGACGACCGCAGCCGCGGTGCGGTCGGCCAGGCCGGCGTCCCAGAGCGCGGCGAAGGCGGCCTCCTTGCCGACGAACCCGAGCAGTGGCGGCAGCCCGGCCATGGACGCCGCTGCCAGCGTGCCGACCACCGCGAGGACGGGGAGCCGGCGGCCGAGGCCGGAGAGCCGGCGGAGGTCCCGGGTGCCGGTCGCGTGGTCGACGACGCCCACGGTCAGGAAGAGGGTGGACTTGAACAGCGCGTGCGCCACGGTCATCACGAGCCCGGCCGCCGCGAGCTCCCGGCTGCCCGCGCCCACGAGGACCATGAGGAAGCCGAGCTGGCTGACCGTGCCGAAGGCCAGCAGCAGCTTCAGGTCGGTCTGGCGGAGCGCGCGGTAGCCGCCGACGAGCATCGTGGCCAGGCCCAGCCCGAGCAGGACCGGCCGCCAGCCGGGGACGTCGGCGAGCCCCGGCGCCAGCCGGGCCGCGAGGTAGATGCCGGCCTTCACCATCGCGGCGGCGTGCAGGTAGGCGCTGACCGGCGTGGGCGCCTCCATGGCCGCGGGCAGCCAGAAGTGGAACGGCACCATGGCCGACTTGGTCACCGCGCCCACCAGGACGAGCAGCATGCCGGTGACCATCACCGTGCCGCCGCCCGGGTCCGCGACCACCTCCGAGAGCAGGTACGAGCCGCTGGCCTGCCCGATCAGGAGCAGACCCACGAGCATCGCCAGCCCGCCGGCCGTGGTCAGCACGAGCGCCTGGCTGGCCGCCCGGCGCGCGGCCAGCCGCCCGCCCGAGCCGCCGATCAGCAGGAACGAGAACACGGTGGTCAGTTCCCAGAACACGTAGAGCAGGAGCAGGTCGTCGGCGAGGACCAGGCCGAGCATCGACCCGGCGAACGCGACCAGTTGCGCGGCGAACCGACCCAGGCCGTCGTCGTCCGGCTCGAAGTACCGGGCGCAGTAGACGAGGACGAGGGCGCCGACGCCCGTGACGAGCGCGGCGAACAGCAGGGCGAGCGCGTCCAGCCGCAGGGCGATGTCGAGGTCGAGGACCGGGATCCACGGAACGCTCTCCCGCACCTCCCCGCCGCCGGCGACCTCGGCGATGCGGGTGAGCACCCAGCCGAAGGCCGCGCCCGGCACGAGAGCGAGCACGAGGAAGGCCTGCCGCCCCCACCACCGCACCAGCACCGGCGCGAGCACCGCGGCCAGCAGGTGCAGCAGGAGGAGGAAGGTCACGCCGCTTCCTCGCTGGCGCTCGTCAGCGGCGTGCCCACGGGTGCTGAGCCTCTCGGTGCCCTCGCAAGCTCGGTCACATGTCTCCGGGAGTCGGGGCGGGCTCGAGGACGACCACAGAACGTCGGGCAGACGACCGGCGGAGACCCCAGGTTACCGGCCGGGCGTCACCAGCCCGCTCTCGTAGGCGAACGCCACCGCCTGGACGCGGTCTCGCAGCCCGAGTTTCAGGAGGACCCGGCTCACGTGCGTCTTGACGGTCGCCTCGCCCAGGTAGAGCCGGGCGGCGATCTCGGCGTTGGTGAGCCCCGCGGCGACCAGGCCGAGCACGTCGGTCTCCCGCTCGGTGAGCTGGGCCAGCTGGCCGGCCCGCGCCGGGTCGGGCGACGGC
Organism: Blastococcus sp. CT_GayMR19; assembly: GCF_004570385.1. Lineage (GTDB taxonomy): Bacteria > Actinomycetota > Actinomycetes > Mycobacteriales > Geodermatophilaceae > Blastococcus_B. The sequence goes on from NZ_SPQL01000010.1 coordinate 175,273, forward strand.
GCCGCGGCGAAGGACTCGATCACCCGGAGCGTCACCGCAGGGTCGAGCAGCCCCTGGCCGGCCGCGACGGTGCGCACGGCCACCACCAGGTCCTCGGGCGGGCCCACCTTGAGCAGGAAGCCGCTCACGCCGGCCCGGAGCGCGGCGGCGACGTACTCGTCCTCGTCGAACGTCGTCAGCACGATCACCCGGGTCGGGGAGTCGGTGGCGAGGATCCGGCGCGCCGCCTCCAGCCCGTCCATGCCCGGCATCCGGACGTCGAGCAGGACGACGTCCGGCTCCAGCTCGGTGACCACCCGGACCCCGGCGGCACCGTCGGCCGCCTCGCCGACCACCTCGATGTCGGGCTCGGCCGCGAGCACCATGCGCAGGCCGGTGCGCACCATCGCCTGGTCGTCGACCAGCACCACCCGGATGGTCACGCCATTCCCGCCGGCTCGGTGCGCGCGGGGGGCACGGGAGCGTGCACGGGGAACGAGGCCCGCACCCGGTAGCCGCCGCTCCGGACGGGGCCGACCTCGAGCGCTCCGCCGGCGACCGAGACCCGTTCCCGCATGTGCAGCTGGCCGTGCCCGCCGGGGGCCGTCTCCGCGGAGCGGTCGACCGGCGGCAGGCGGCGCCGTCCGTCGTCGGTGACCGTGACGGTGACCCGGTCGGGGGCGTACGCCAGCTCGACGGTGGTGGCCGCGCCGCCGGCGTGCCGCAGCACGTTGGACAGCGCCTCCTGCACCACCCGCACGGCGGAGACGTCGACCAGCGGGGGCAGCTCCACCGGTTCGCCGGTCACGTGCAGCTCGATCTGGAGCCCGCCGACGCGGAGCTCGTCGAGGGCTGCGTCGAGCCGGGACAGCGAGGGCTGGGGCGCGGGGTCGGCCACCGCCTCCCCGCCGGCCCCCTCACGGAGGATGCCCACCACCCTGCGCATCTCGTCGACCGCCTCCCGTCCGAGCCGCTCGAGGCCGAGCAGGACCTCCTGTGCGTCGGGCTTGTCCGGGAGCAGCCGCCGCAGGCCGCCCATCTGCAGCACCATGACGCTCACCGAGTGGGCGACCGAGTCGTGCACCTCGCGGGCGATGCGCGAACGCTCGGCCACGACGGCGGACGCGGCGACCGCCTCCTGCTGGGCGGCGAGCTTCGTGGCGAGCACCTGCAGCTCCCGAGACCGATCCTGCATCTGCCGCACGAGCGTGCCGACGCCCCAGGCCGCAGCGGTGACGAGCAGGTAGAAGAAGCCCTCCCAGGGGGAGGGGATGTACGCGAACCCGGAGACCAGGACGACCAGCGTCGAGATGAGCGCGACGACCGCTCCGCGGCGCGCGGCCAGGACGGCGGCGGCGTGGCCGACGAGGATGCCCATGCCGATCAGCTGGGCGCCGCCCGGCCCGGGAGTGCCGAGCGCGTAGTTGGCCAGCACGGTGAGCGAGCCGAGGACGGCGGCCGCCGCGGGCTCCCGCGGGCAGAGCGCCAGCAGCAGCCCGACGGCGACGCCGGGCAGCGCGGTCACCATGCCGTAGTCGTAGACGGTGTCGATGGCGGTCTCGACCAGCGACATCCCGCCGAACACCAGCCCCACGGCCGGCCAGACGAGGCTGCGGCGGCGGGACGTCGAGGCGAGCCAGCGGGGCATGGCGAGCACGTTATGGGCCGCACGGACCCGCGGACATCCCCCACACGGCCGAACGGCCGGGAGCTCCGTTCCCCCTGACGACGGACCCAGGTCGGTCCGTGCCGGCGGACGCCCGGGAGCCCTGGTGATTCCTAGCTTTTCGGTCATGACTTCCGACCTGATGCCCCAGTCCCCCTCGACCTCCTCCGTCGAGCGCCCCGCCCGCAGCGCCGGTTCGCTGCTGCTGCCGATCGCCGGCGGCGCGCTCGTCGCCGGTTCGCTGCTCTACGCCGCCGGCCTGGCCACCTCTCCGCCGCAGGCCTCCATGGCCCCGGCCGACTACATCGAGTCCCTGGCCCGGGACGAGGGCCAGACCGCCTTGTCGGCACTGCTGCTGCACTACGGCAATCTCGCGCTGGGCCTGGGCTGGCTGGCGGCGCCGGCGCTGGTCCGCGGCCGCCGCGGCCGGATCGGCACCGTGGTCGGCGCCCTGATGGCCGCGCTCGGCCTGGTCACCGTGGCGGGGAACGTGCTGTTCGACTTCTGGACCGGTGCCATCGGCCGAGAGCTCGACGCGGCCACCGCGCTGTCGCTGTTCGAGTCCGTCAGCGGCTCGGCGGGCGTGGCGGTCGTGGGCACGGTGACGCTGCTCGGGCTGCTCGGGCCGCTGGTCGCGCTCGTCGGACTCGCCCGGGCCGGGGTCACCGGCTGGTGGCTGCTCGCCCCGGCCGTGGCGGCCCTGGCCCTGTCGATGGCGCTGACGTTCTCCCCGCTGCTCTACGCCGGCTTCGCGCTGATCGGCGCCGTCCCGGCGGCCGTGGTCGGGCTGCGGCTGATCCAGCGCAACCACGCGGAGGCCGCCGCCGCCTGACGCACCCTCCCGGAAGCTACGTCTCTGAGTGCACCAGCACTCAGAGACGTAGCTTCGTCGGAGGTACCTGCCGGTCCGCGGGACGGAGCCGGGCACTCAGCCCTCGGCGAGCTCCGTGGCGGCCAGCCACTCGTCCTCGACCTGCATCTTCTCCGCGTGCACCGCCTTCAGCTGGGCGTCGAGCTCGGCCGCCTTCGCGTAGTCGGCGGCGGCGGCGGCGAGCTGCTCGTGCAGCTTCTTCTCGTCGGCGTCCAGCTTGAGCATCCGCCGCTCCAGCCGGCTGGCCTCCTTCTTCGCCGCCCGTGCATCCGCCGCGGACACCGCCGCGCCGGACGTCGACGGCGTCCCGACCGGGCGGGCCCCACCGTCGCCGGCCGCCGTCGTCAGGGGCGCACCGCCGGCGGCCCGGCGGCGCAGGTACTCCTCCACGCCCCCGGGCAGCTCGGCCAGGGTGCCGTCGCCGAGCAGTGCCACGACCTTGTCGCACACCCGGTCGACGAAGTACCGGTCGTGGCTGACCACCAGGACGGTGCCGGGGAAGCTGTCGAGCAGGTCCTCCAGCGCGGTGAGGGTGTCGATGTCGAGGTCGTTCGTGGGCTCGTCGAGCACCAGCACGTTCGGCTCGGCCATCAGCAGCCGCAGCAGCTGCAGCCGCCGGCGCTCTCCGCCGGAGAGGTCGCCGACCGGCGTCCACTGCCGGTTCGCGGCGAAGCCGAACCGCTCGGCCAGGGTCGAGGCCGAGATCTCCTGGTTGCCGATGCGGGCGATGCGGGCGACGTCCTGCACCGCCTCCAGCACCCGGGCGCGTGGCGGCAGCTCGGTGACGTGCTGCGACAGGTAGGCCGGCGAGACGGTCTGCCCGACGACGACCTTCCCGGCGTCCGGCGTCGTCTCCCCGACCAGCAGCCTGAGCAGCGACGTCTTGCCGGCGCCGTTCACCCCGACGATGCCGATCCGGTCGCCCGGGCCGACGTTCCAGGTGAGGTCCTTGAACAGCATCCGGGGGCCGTCCTCGGTGGGGACGGCGTAGTCGACGTCCTCGACGTCGTAGACCGTCTTGCCGAGCCGGCGTGCGGCGAAGCCCTTGAGCGCCATCGTGTCCCGGGCCGGCGGCTCGTCGGCGATCAGCGCCTGCGCCGCGTCGATGCGGAACTTCGGCTTGCTGGTCCGGGCCGGCGGGCCCCGGCGCAGCCAGGCCAGCTCCTTGCGGACCAGGTTCATCCGCCGCTCCTCGGTGACCGAGGAGATCCGCGCCCGCTCCGCCCGGGCCAGCGTGTAGGCCGAGTAGCCGCCGTCGTAGGCGTGCACGTTGCCGTCGGCGACCTCCCACGTGGTGGTGCAGACCTCGTCGAGGAACCACCGGTCGTGGGTGACGACGACGAGACCGCCCGCGCGCGCCCGCACGTATTCGGCGAGCCAGGCCACGCCTTCGACGTCCAGGTGGTTGGTCGGCTCGTCGAGCACGAGCAGGTCCAGCGGCCGGATCAGCTGGGCGGCCAGCGCCACCCGGCGGCGCTCGCCACCGGACATCGGGGCGACCGGGGCGTCCAGCCCGAGCCGGTCGAGCTCGAGGCCGGTCAGCACGGAGCGGACGGCGGCGTCACCGGCCCACTCGTGCTCGGCGGCGAACATCGAGGGCGGCAGGACGACGTCGCGCACCGTCGTCCCCGGGGGAAGGGTGCCCGTCTGGTCGAGGACGCCCATCGCCAGGTCGCCCCGCAGCGTGACCCGGCCGGAGTCCGGCTCGTCGGCGCCGGTGAGCAGCGACAGGAGCGTGCTCTTGCCGCCGCCGTTGCGGCCGACGACACCGATCCGTTCGCCGGCGGCGACGCCGAGGGAGACGTCGTCGAGGATCACGGTCGTGCCGTGTGCCTTGTGCACCCGTTCGAGGTTGACCAGGTTCAGGGGGGTGCTCATCGGGTCCAGTATCCGCTAGGCGAGACGGGTGACCTCCACCGTCACGGTGTGGCCCTCGCTCTTCGGGCCTGAGAACAGGCCCTTGAACGGCGGGACGTCGCCGTAGTCGCGGCCCCGCCCGAGCGTGACGTGCCGGGTGCCGATGTCGACGGAGTTGGTCGGGTCGAAGGCGTTCCATCCGCCGTCCCACCACTCCACCCAGGCATGGCTCTCACCGGTCACCGGCTGGCCGATCCTGGCGTCGGGCTTGGGGTGCAGGTAGCCGGAGACGTAGCGCGCCGGCAGGCCCAGCGCGCGGAGCAGGCCGACGGTGACGTGCGAGATGTCCTGGCAGACGCCCTTGCCCTTGGTCCAGGCCTGCATCGCGTTGGTCTTCACGTTCGTCGAGCCGGAGAGGTACTCCATGTGCTCAGCGACGAACCGGCACACGATGGGCCCCGCCTCGTGCGGATGTGCGTCGCCGACGGCGTCGCGCGCCGAGGCCACCACCTCCTCGCCCATGGCCGTCAGCGGGGTCGGTGCCAGCAGCTCGCCGAACTGCTCGCGCACCTCCCGCGCGCCCAGCCCGCTCCAGCCCACCCGGTCGTGCCCGGCGAGGTCCGGTCCCGCCTCGACGATCGACGTGCCGGTGACCACCAGCTCGGCGTGCGGACTGTGCAGGTCGAAGGCGGTGACGGTGGATCCCCAGTAGTCGCGGTAGGCGTAAGCGCTGGCCGCCGGCTCGATCTCCACCCGGGACCGGAGGGTCGTCTGGCGGTTGCTGCTCTCCGGGGTCAGGCGGGCCTCGTTGTAGGAGGAACGCACCGGACCGCTGTAGTGGAACCGTGTGCGGTGCACGACCTGCAGCCGCCAGCGGTGGCCGGCGGTGCGCGCCGGCGCCGCCCCCTGGCTCTGGCTCTGCTTCTGCGGCGTCGGTGTCATCGTTCGCTCCCGCCCGGCGGAGCCGGCTCGGTCATGGAGCCGCTCATCCGGCCTCCTCGGGCACCCACACCTGCGGGGCCTGCTCGGTGAAGAACCGGTGCGTCACCGCGGCGCTGGCCGCCGAGCACATCCGCTGCAGCTCCTCGAGCCGGGAGGGCAGCTGCGCCAGCAGCTCGGGGGTGCCCATGAACTCGAGCATCGTGCGCGCCCGGCCGACGATGCGGTGCGCCTCGCCGGCGACCCCGATCCGGGCCGCGTCGCGGATCGTGGACCGCTCGAGCTCGGCCAGGCACGCCTCGGCCTGCTCGAGCGCGGCGAACACCGAGCGGGGGAACAGCCGGTCCAGGAGCAGGAACTCCGCGGCCCGGCTGCTGTTGACCATCCCGCGGTAGGTGCGCAGGTAGGGCTCGTAGGCGCCGGTGGAGCGGAGCACCAGGGTCCAGGACGGCGCGGCGTCCCCGGCGAGCACGCGCGTCGAGATGATCCGCGAGGTCATGTCCACCCGCTCCAGCGAGCGGCCCAGGATCAGGAACAGCCAGCTCTCGTCCCGGCTCATGGTGGCGTCGGCCAGGCCGAAGACCATCGCCGACCGCTCGCGGACGAACCGGAACAGCGAGTGGGGCCCGTACCGGCGGGCCATCGTCCGCTGCTGCGGCAGGGCGTTGTGCGTGACGTTCAGCGACTCCCAGATCTCGGCGCTCAGCACCTCGCGGGCCCCGCGGGCGTTCTCCCGGGCCGCGGACAGTGCCCCGACGATCGAGCTCGGGCTGGTGCGGTCGAATGCCAACGTGTCGAGAACCAGCTCGGTGTCGGCCTCACGATCTGCTGTCTCCCGCCCCACCACCCCGACGGCTGTCGGGGACCCCATCAGCGCGAGCAGGTTCGCGCAGGCCCGGCGCTCGTCGATCCACGGGTCCTCGACCAGCCGCTGCGTGTGCACGTCGAGGATGCGGGCGGTGTCGTCGGCCCGTTCCACGTAGCGGCCGATCCAGAACAGCGACTCGGCGATCCGGCTCAGCACGGCCGCACCCCCGACTGTTGCTGCTGCTGGGACTGGCCCACGACGGTGTCGTTCAGCGGCCCCGGATCCTGGGCGGGCGGGTCCTCCGGCATGTCGGCGGCGGTGAACTCGATGGTCGTCAGGTCTGGCTCTGTGCCCCCTTCCCCACCCACCCCGTCGCCCCGCCGCGGCGGGCTCAGCACCCAGGTGTCCTTCGAGCCGCCGCCCTGGCTGGAGTTGACCACCAGCTCCCCCTCCGGCAGCGCGACCCGGGTCAGCCCACCCGGCAGCACCCACACCTTGTCCCCGTCGTTGACCGCGAACGGGCGCAGGTCGACGTGCCGTGGAGCGATCCGCCCCCCGACCAGCGTCGGGCAGGTGGACAGCCCGATCGGCTTCTGCGCGATCCAGTCCCGGGGACGCGCCCGCACCTTGACCGCCAGCTCACCGAGGGTCTTCTCGTCCGCCCGCGGGCCGATGACGATCCCCTTGCCGCCCGAGCCGTCGACCGGCTTGAGCACGAGCTGGTCGAGGGAGGCCAGCACCCATTCGACGGTGTCCTCGTCGTCCAGCCGGTGGGTCTCCGCGTTCGCCAGCACCGGCTCCTCGCCGAGGTAGTAGCGGATCAGCTCGGGCACCCAGGTGAACAGCAGCTTGTCGTCGGCGACGCCGTTGCCGACGGCGTTCGCGATGGTGACCCGGCCCGCCCGGGCGGCGTTGAGCACGCCCGCGCAGCCGATCACCGAGTCGGGGCGGAAGTGCACCGGGTCGAGGAACTCGTCGTCGATCCGCCGGTAGATGACGTCGACGCGCTGCTGACCGTCCGTGGTCCGCATGCTCACCTGGTTGCCCGCGCAGATCAGGTCCCGGCCCTCGACGAGCTCGACCCCCATCTGGCGGGCGAGCAGTGCGTGCTCGAAGTAGGCGGAGTTGTAGACACCCGGCGTGAGGACGACGACCGTCGGGTCCGCGACGCCGGTCGGGGCCGAGGCCTTCAGTGCGGCCAGCAGCCGGCTCGGGTAGTCGGAGACCGGCTGGATGCGGTGGTCGGCGAACAGCTCCGGGAGCACCTGGCTCATCGCCGCCCGGTTGGTGATGACGTAGCTGACGCCCGACGGCGAGCGGAGGTTGTCCTCCAGCACCCGGAAGTCGCCGGCCTCGTCGCGCACCAGGTCGATGCCGCTGACGTGCACCCGCACCCCGTTCGGCGGCACCAGGCCGTGCGCCTGGCGGTGGAAGTGTGCGCTGGTGGTGACGACGCTGCGCGGCACGATCCGGTCGGTGAAGCACTGTCCGGCCCCGTAGACGTCGGCCAGGAACGCCTCCAGCGCGTGCACCCGCTGGGCCACCCCGCGTTCGATGACCGACCACTCGTCGGCGCCGAGCACCCGCGGCACGATGTCGAGCGGGAAGGGCTGCTCCTCGCCGGCGTGCGCGAACGTGACGCCGGCGTCGCGATAGGTCTGCGACAGGACGTCGGCCCGGGCGGCGAGCTCGTCGCCGTCGATGGGCTGCATCGAGGCGAACAACCCGGCGTAGGCGGGGCGGGCCCGGCCCACCTCGCCGAACATCTCGTCCCACACGTCGCCGAGCGGGTAGCCGTCGAACAGGTCCGCCATGAAGGCGAACCTAGTAAGAGCGTGTGAACTGCGCGTTTCGGGGCGACGGGGCAACCCGCCGTCGCGAGGCTCCTCTTCGAGTCGATCATCGGGTGGTTGCCCGCTGACACGCCGGGCGACGGCGTGTCCCGCGGCAGCAATCCGATGATCAACGTCGGAAGGCGGGATCGCGCGTAGAGGGAACAGATCAGCTCCCGCCTGCGCTACAGTGAGCGTTAGTTGAGACCTCAACCAAGGAGGCCGGCATGCCTGCCGTGACCGTCGAGGACACCACCACCCTGCCGCGCGTGCCCGTGCCTGCCCCGGGAACGGTCCGCCGCCGGGTCCGCTCGGTGACGACCGCGCCGTCCGGCTTCGAGGGCGAGGGCTTTCCGGTCCGCCGCGCCTTCGCCGGCGTCGACCTCCAGGACCTGGACCCGTTCATCCACATGGACCAGATGGGCGAGGTCGAGTACGCACCCGGGGAGCCCAAGGGCACGAGCTGGCACCCGCACCGCGGCTTCGAGACCGTCACCTACATCATCGACGGCACCTTCGAGCACGCCGACTCCCACGGCGGGGGCGGCACGATCAGCAACGGCGACACCCAGTGGATGACCGCGGGTGGCGGGGTCCTGCACATCGAGAGGCCGCCGGAGCACCTCGTCCTGAGCGGCGGCCTGTTCCACGGCCTGCAGCTGTGGGTCAACCTGCCCAAGGCGCAGAAGTGGGTGGAGCCGCGCTACCAGGACCTGCGCGCCGACGCCTCGGTCCTGCTCGCCAGCCCCGACGCCGGGGCGTTCCTGCGGGTCATCGCCGGGGACGTCGCCGGCCGGACCGGCCCGGGCTCGACCTACACGCCCATGGCGATGGTGCACGCCACCGTCTCCCCCGGCGCGACGCTCGACCTGCCGTGGCGGCGCGACTTCAACGCCCTCGTCTACGTGCTGTCGGGCGCCGGATCGGTCGGGATCGACCGGGCGCCGATCCGCACCGGCCAGCTGGCCGTCCTCGGCCCCGGCGACACGGTCACGGTCAACGGCGCCGTCCACCAGGAGTCGCGGACCCCGGCACTGGACGTCGTCATCCTCGGCGGTGCGCCGATCCGCGAGCCGATCGCCATGTACGGGCCGTTCGTCATGAACACCCGGCAGGAGGTCATGGACGCGTTCACCGACTTCCAGGCCGGCCGGCTCGGCTCGATCCCGGCGCAGCGCGTCTCCGGCCCGACCGTTCCGCACGGGACGGTTCGGGGCGAGACTGGCCAGGACTCCTAGCGGCCACAATGGCCACTTTGGCCCCTCGGGGGCCGGAAACGGAGGGGCGATGAGCAACCTCGACCGACGGCCGTCCGCCCAGGAGCTGGGCGGCCTCGAGCAGACCTCGGCCGGCCCCGCGCTGGACCTGCTGCCGGGCAAGGAGGTGCTGCTCGGCGAGAGCACGCGCGTCCGCCGGCTGCTCCCCACGCTGGGCCGGCGGCTCGTCGGTGCCTGGGCCTTCGTCGACCACTACGGGCCCGACGACATCGCCGCCGGTGCCGGGATGCAGGTGCCGCCGCACCCGCACACCGGCCTGCAGACGGTGTCGTGGCTGCTCGAGGGAGCGGTGCACCATCGGGACTCCCTCGGCAGCGACGTCACCTTCGGTCCGCGGGAGCTGCCGCTGATGACCGCCGGCCTGGGCATCGCCCACTCGGAGCAGTCGCCGGTGAGCCACCCGCGTCTCCTGCACGGGGTCCAGCTGTGGGTGGTCCTGCCGGACGCGGTCCGGGACATGCCGCCCACGTTCGAGCACCACGCCGCGCTGCCCGGGTTCACCTCGGACGGCATGACGGCCACCGTGCTCGTCGGCGAGCTGGGCGGTGCCCGTTCGCCGGCCACCGCGCACACGGCCCTGATGGGGGCCGACCTGGAGCTGGCACCGGGCTCGGACGTCGAGATCCCGCTGGACCCGGGCTTCGAGTACGGAGTGCTCACCTCCTCCGGTGCCGCCGAGATCGAAGGCGCACCCCTGACCACCGGTGCGATGCTCTACCTCGGCACCGGCCGGCGGACCCTCCGCCTGCGGGGCGGCGCCACCGCGGACGGCCGGCCGACGCGGCTCATGCTCCTGGGCGGCGAGCCGTTCGAGGAGCGCATCGTCATGTGGTGGAACTTCGTCGGCCGGTCGGGCGAGGAGATCGCCGACTACGCCGAGCAGTGGAACGGCGAGGCCGACCGGTTCGGTCCGGTGATCGGCTACGACGGCGCGCGACTGGAGGCCCCGCCGCTGCCACCGGTTCCCCTCAAGCCTCGCGGGAGGCAGCGGTGACGATCGACGACCGCATGCTCGCTTTCGTCACCGAGCACCGCTGGGGCGTGCTCGCCACGGTCAAGGGCGACGGCCGGCCCCAGCTGTCCACTGTCGGCTACGCCTACGACCCGGAGCAGCAGCTGTTCCGCGTCTCCGTCACCGACAGCCGGGCCAAGACGCGCAACCTGCGGGCCGACCCGAGGGTGACCCTGCACGTCGCGTCGAAGGACTTCTGGACCTGGGTCGCCGTCGAGGGCACCGCCGAGCTCACCCCGGTCGCCGCCGACGCGCACGACGACACGGTCGAGGAACTGATCACCTACTACCGCGGGATCAGCGGCGAGCACGAGAACTGGGACGAGTACCGCGGCGCCATGGTGTCCGACCGGCGGCTCGTCGTCCGGTTCCGCCCCGAGCACACCTACGGCCAGCTCCGCGGCTGACCCGGCACGGCCCCGGCCGACGCGCCCCCACACGCGCCGGCCGGAGTGCGCGGGTCAGGACGCCGGCGGGTCCTGCATGACCTCGAAGGGCGCGCCCCACGGGTCCTCGACGATGGCGAACCGGCCGAACGGCGTGTCCATCGGTGGCATCGTCACCTTGCCGCCCTTGGCCGCGACCGTCGCCACCGTCTCGTCGGCGGAGGCGACCGAGAAGCAGGTCAGCCAGCCCTTCGGCATGCTCGGATCCGAGGCACCGAGCCCGCCCAGCGGGTTCCCGCCGGTGCTGAAGGTGGCGTAGTCCATGCCCTCGCCGGCCAACTCCGCGGACATCTGGTCGAACGTGAACCCGAAGACGGCGGAGTAGAACTGCTTCGCCGAGGCGGTGTCGTCGACCATCGCCTCGTTCCAGGCCAGCGCACCTGGCTCGTTGTGCACCCGGACGCCGGTGTGCTGGGCGGACTGCCAGAGCCCGAAGCTGTTGCCCTGCGGGTCGAGGGCGATGACCATCGTCCCGAACGGGGCGACCTCCATCGGTTCCATGACGACCGCGCCCCCGGCGTCCCTGATCTTCGCGGCGATCGCGGCCGCGTCGTCCGCGGCGAAGTACGTGGTCCACGCGGGCGAATCACCCTCGCCCATCAGCGGGCCGAAGCCGGCCACCTGGCGGTCGTCCTTCAGCGCGTTGATGTAGCCGCCGTACTCGTCGCCGCTGCTCTCGGTGAAGGTCCAGCCGAACAGGTCGGTGTAGAAGGCCTTCGTGGCGTCCATGTCGGCGGCGCCGTAGTCGACCCAGCAGGGCGTGCCGTTGGGCCAGGGGGTGTCACGGGTGGGCATGTCGTCTCCTCGTTTCGTCGGGGAAGCGAACCGTCCCACCGGGGACTGACACTTCCCAGGGAGTTCCGTGCGAGGGGAACTAGAACCGGCCGCCGCCGGTGCGTCCGCCCCGGCGCGAGCCGCCGAAGCTCCCCCCGCCGGTGCGCCGGCCACCGCCCGAGCGGCCACCGCCACCGCCGCCGAAGCCACCGCCGCCGAGGCCACCCGAGCCACCGCCGAAGCCGCCTCCGAGACCACCGCCCCGGTTCCCGCCGGCCAGGATCCCGCCGAGCACGAGGCTGCCCAGGTCGACGCCGCCCCGGCCACCGCCGTAGCCGCCCCCGTAGCCCCCGGGCCCGCCGTATCCACCGCCGCCCCCCGACCACTGCCCGACGTCGTCCTGGGCCCGGTCCAGCGCCTGCTGCGCCATGGTCGTGGCCTGGTGCGCCTCGCGCAGCGCGGCCACCGGGTCGTCCCGCCCCAGGTCGACGGCGACGTCCAGGTGGCGCTGCGCCTCGGCCAGGCGGGTGCGCGCCTCCGGGCCGACCGCGCCCCGGCGGGTGTCGATGAAGTCGGCGGCGGCCGCGATCGTCGAGCGCGCGGTCAGCACGGCCTGGTCGAGCGCCGCGGCCGCCCGGCGGATCTGTGTCTGGGCGTCCCGGGCCACCGACAGCGCCTGCTCGAGCGCGATGTCGGCCTCCTCCAGCTGCCGCAGCGCGGTCAGCGGATCGGCCGGGGACCCGTCGGCCGGTCGCATCGCCGCGTCGGCGGACGTCAGCGCGGCCTCCGCCCGCGCGATCTGCGGACCGAGCCCGCTGCGGTTGCCCGACGCGACCAGCGCGCGGGCCTCCGCGAGGTCCTTCTCCGTCTCGGCCCGCACGGCGGCCACCCGGCCGCCCGCCGCCTCGAGGTCGGTGGCCAGGCGGCCGACCGCGTCGAGCAGCGTGGTCGTCTGCGCCACGGCGTCCTCCGCCGCGCGGATGTCGCCGACGGCGTCCCCGGGCCGGCCGGCGCCCAGGGCGTCGAGCGCCTCGTGCACCTCCTGCTCGGCTGCGGCCAGGCGCGCAGTGGCCTCGGTGACGTTGTCCCGGACGGGGGCCAGCGCCGACTCGGCGAAGCGGCTGCGGAGGTCGGCCAGGCGGAGCTCCTCCTGCGGGATGCGCTCCCGTAGCGCGGCGATCCGCGGAGCCAGCGCCTCGAGGACCGCCGGTGCGGTGTTCTCCAGGTCGCGCAGCCGCTCGAAGGCCTCGGCCTGCGCGTCGAGGCGGGCGTCGGCGGCCTCGGTCAGCTTCAGCATCTCCCCGAGCATCTGCCGGGTGGTCGGCTCGTCCTCCGGGACATCGTCGTCGAGCTGCTGCCGGAGCGCGAAGGCCCGGGCGAGCTCGTCGCGCGAGGTGGCCAGCGCCGTGTCGAAGCCGGTCACGGCGTCCTCGCCGTACTGCGCGCGGGCGTAGTCGATGTCCAGTTGCGACGTCTTCAGGGCCTCGTCCAGCTCGAGCAGGGCGTTGCTCGCCCGGCCCTGCAGCTCCTCGGTCGTCGTCCCGGCGTACGGGTCGGGCTTCTCCAGCCTGACCACCGGCGGCGGCTGCGCCTCGCGCTTCCGACGGCGCGACCGGGACACCAGGTAGGCCCCGCCACCGGCGACGGCGATCGCACCGAGGACGAGCAGCGTCCCGCCGCCCCCACCGGAATCTCCCGACCCCGCCGAGGCGGGGGCCTCCCCGGTGCGCAGGATGTCGGCGAACGCGACGGCGCCGGTGGACCAGTCGTCCTCGGTGAACTCCGGCGCCACGTACTCGCGGGCGAGCGAGTTCGCCTCGTCCACCGAGAGCTCGGAGGCGGCCGGGAGGGTGAAGCCGTAGTCCCCGTCCTGGACCGCGACCGCGAGGAGGGCGTCGTCGCCGCCGAGTCCGGAGAGGTTCCCGGTCGACTGCATCCACTCGCCGGCACCCAGGCCCTCGAAGGAGTCGACGAAGACCACGTACAGCTGGGTGCCGTCCTCGGCCTGCAGTGCGTCGATCGCGTCCTCGACGGCCGCCTCGTCACCGATCACCGCGGCCTCGTCGACCAGCGGCTCGTCGAGCAGGAACGGATCCTCGGCCTGCGCCGGGCCGCCGCTCAGCAGGAGCAGGGCGGCCGCGCCCAGGACGACGGGAAGCCGGCGCACGGCACCTCCTGGGCGTGTTCGCGGAACGGATCTTCGACCCTACCGACGTGCGAGGCGTCCGGCGGCGGCGCGCGGGGTAGGGCGGATCCGCCGTCCCCACCGCCGAGGAGCACCCGTGAGCGAACCCGACCGGATCCCCGCCGCCGACCTGCCGCCCGGGACGGTCCGCCGGGCCGGCGACTGGGCGGTGGGCAACCGCGGGGACGACCGGTACTTCGCCGTCTCCCGGCGCTGCCGGCACCAGCTCGCCGACCTGTCCGAGGGCACCCTCGACGCCGAGGGCTGCCTGGTCTGCCCGTGGCACCAGAGCCGCTACGACGTCCGCACCGGCGAGATGGTCGAGGGCCCGCACGGGTTCCTGGGCTATCACGGGCCGACGCCGGGTTACACGCAGTTCGTGCAGGCCTACGCCCGGGTGCTTCGGCTCCGGGTCCGCCGGGCGCTCCGCCGCGGCGACGACGTCGTCCTGGAGTAGCTCCCCCGACGGGCGTTCCGGTCAGTCGGCGGCGCGCAGCCGCTCCCAGGCCCCGCGGCGGAGGGCCTGCTCGTCGGGCTCGGGAACCGGCAGCGAGGCCAGCAGCCGCTGGGTGTACGGGTGCTGCGGCGCCCCGAGGACCTCGGCCCCCGTGCCCTCCTCGACCAGCCTGCCCTTGTAGAGCACCGCGATCCGGTCGGCCAGGAGGTCGACCACGGCCAGGTCGTGGCTGATGAACAACGCCGCGAAGCCGTGCTCGCGCTGCAGCTCGTCGAAGAGCTCCAGCACCCGCGCCTGCACCGAGACGTCGAGGGCGGAGGTGGGCTCGTCGGCGATCAGGAGCTCCGGCTCCAACGCCAGGGACCGGGCGAGGCTGGCCCGCTGCCGCTGCCCGCCGGAGAGCTCGTGCGGGAAGCGGTCCCCGAACGCCTTGGGCAGCTGCACCTGCTCCAGCAGCTCGTCGACCCGGGCGCGTGCTGCGGCGGCGTTCGGGAAGCGCTTGTGCACGACCAGGGGCTCGGCCACGGCCTCGGCGATGGTCAGCAGGGGGTTGAAGCTCGACGCCGGGTCCTGGAAGACGAAGCCGATCCGCTCGCGCACCGGCCGGAACGCCTTCTCCTTGACGCCGTTCATCTCCGCGCCGAGCACCTGCAGCGAGCCGCCGGTGACCTTCGTCAGCCCGGCGATCGCGCGGCCGATGGTCGTCTTGCCGCTGCCGCTCTCCCCCACGAGGCCGAGCACCTCGCCGGGCCGGATCTCGAAGCCGACGCCGTCCACCGCGACGAAGTCGGGCTGGCGCAGCCGTCCGGGGTAGACGATCCGGAGGTCCCGCGCGGCGACGATCGGCGCCGCCTCCTGCCATCCGGAGGGCCGGGCGGCCGCCCGCTCCCGCGTGCGGGCCACGCCCTGCCCGAGCCGCGGGACGGCGGCCAGCAGCTGCTGGGTGTAGGGGTCCTGGGGAGCGGCGAACAGCGAGCGGACGTCGGCCTGCTCCACGATCCGGCCCTGGTACATGACGGCCACCCGATCGGCGAGGTCGGCGACCACGCCCATGTTGTGGGTGATCAGCACGATCGCGGCGCCGAACTCGTCGCGGCAGCGGCGCAGCAGGTCGAGGATCTCGGCCTGCACGGTGACGTCGAGGGCCGTCGTCGGCTCGTCGGCGATGATCACGCCGGGGTCGAGGACCAGTGCCTGCGCGATGACGATGCGCTGCTTCTGCCCACCGGAGAACTGGTGCGGATAGTGGTCGACGCGGTGCTCGGGGTCGGGGATGCCGACGCGGCGCAGGACGTCGATCGCCTTCTGCCGCGCCTCCTTGCGGCTGTACTTGCCGTGGGCGCGCAGCCCCTCGGCGATCTGCCAGCCCACCGGGTAGACCGGGTTCAGCGCGGTCGACGGCTCCTGGAAGACCATCGCCGCGTCCCGGCCGCGCACCTCCCCCAGGCGCGCGCCGGACAGCGTCACGACGTCGGAGGTCGTCGCGCCGTCCTTGCTGGTCAGCAGGATCGCGCCGCGGGTGAGCGCGGTTTCCGGCAGCAGGCCGAGGATGCTGCGCGCGGTGACGGTCTTGCCGCTGCCGCTCTCCCCCACGATGGCCAGCACCTCGCCGGCGGCCACCCCGAGGCTGACGTCGCGGACGGCGTCCACGGTGCCGATGTCGGTGGCGAAGCTGACCGACAGGTTCTCGATGCCCACGACGTCGTTCACTGCTCGGCTCCGCACTCGTTCCGCTCCTCGGTCGCTGGCGCTCCCTGCGATGCTCGCTCGTGCGTCGCTCTCGCGGCGTTCACTGGTCGAACCGCCTTCCCTCGTCGGGACCCTCGAGACCGGCCAGCCCGCCGGGGCCGGCAGCCAGCGAGCCACCGGGAACCACCGGGGACTCGGCGACGTCGGCCCGCGAGGCGACCGCGCGCCGCCGGGTGCGCAGCCTCGGGTCGGCCAGGTCGTTGAGGCTCTCCCCGACCAGGGTCAGCCCGAGCACCACCAGCACGATGGCCAGACCGGGGAAGACCGACGTCCACCAGATGCCGCTCGACACGTCGGCCAGCGCCCGGTTCAGGTCGTATCCCCACTCGGCGGCGGAGCTCGGCTCGATACCGAAGCCGAGGAAGCCGAGGCCGGCGAGGGTGAGGATCGCCTCGGAGGCGTTGAGCGTCAGGATCAGCGGCAGCGTCCGCGTCGCGTTGCGGAGCACGTGGCGGGTCATGATCCGCCAGTGCCCGGCGCCGATGACCTTCGCGGACTCGACGAAGGCCTCCGCCTTGATCCGGACCGTCTCCGCCCGCACCACCCGGAAGTACTGCGGGATGTAGACGACGGTGATCGCGATCGCGGCCGCCAGGATGCCGCCCCACATGCTCGACTGCCCGCCGTTGATGGCGATGGCCACCACGATCGCGAGCAGCAGGGTGGGGAACGCGTAGATCGCGTCGCAGACGACGATCAGGACCCGGTCCAGCCAGCCGCCGAAGTAGCCCGAGACCAGGCCGAGCAGCACGCCGACGAAGATCGACAGGACGATGGCGACGACGATGACGTAGAGCGCCGTCCGCGAGCCCCAGACGACGCGGGACAGGACGTCGTAGCCGCCGACCGTCGTGCCCAGCCAGTGCGCGGACGACGGCTCCTGCTGGGCGCCGAACGGGCCCGCCGGGTCGCGCAGCTGGTTGTACTCGTAGGGCGCGAGCACGGGCGCGAGGACCGCGGTGAGCAGGAACAGGCCGCTGAGCACCAGGCCGGCGACCAGCATGCCGCGCTGCAGCCCGACGCTCTGCTGCAGCTGCCGGATCAGCGGCAGGCGGCGCCAGCCGCGGTGGGTGTCGGGGGCGGGAGTGAGGACGGCGGTGCTCATCAGTACCTCACCCGGGGGTCGATGAGGGCGGCGATGACGTCGACGATGAAGTTGGTGACCGCGACGATGACGGCCAGCAGCACGACGATGCCCTGGACGGCGACGAAGTCGCGGGCCTGCAGGTACTCGGTCAGCTGGAAGCCCAGACCCTTCCACTCGAACGTCGTCTCGGTGAGCACCGCGCCGCCCAATAGCAGCGCGATCTGCAGGCCCATGACGGTGATGATCGGGATGAGCGCCGGCCGGTACGCGTGCTTCCTGAGCAACCGTCGCTCGGCGACCCCGCGGGAGCGTGCCGCCTCCACGTAGCCCATGCCGAGGGTGCCGATCACGTTGGTGCGGACCAGGCGGAGGAACACGCCCGCGGTGAGCAGGCCGAGGGCGATCGCCGGCAGGACGGCGTGCTCGAGGACGTCGGTGACCACCTCGCCGTCGCCGAGCACGATCGCGTCGATCAGGTAGATGCCGGTCGAGCTGTCCAGGGTCTGCAACTGGATGTCCGCGCCGGTCGACGCCCGCCCGGCGACCGGCAGCCAGCCCAGGTTCACCGCGAAGACGAGCTTCAGCAGCATGCCGAAGAAGAAGACCGGAGTGGCGTAGCAGAGGATCGCGAACACCCGCAGGACGGCGTCGGGCCACTTGTCGCGCAGGTAGGCGGCGAGCCGGCCCAGCGGGATGCCGACGACGAAGGCCACCAGCAACGCGTAGAAGGCCAGCTCGAGGGTCGCGGCGCCGAAGGTCGTGAGGATCTCGGTCACCGGGCGGCGGTCGCTGATCGCCGAGCCGAAGTCCCCGGTGAACACGTTGCCCAGGTACTCGACGTACTGCACGAGCAGCGGCCGGTCGTAGCCGGCCGCCCGCACCCGCTCGGCCAGCTGCTCGCCGGTGAGCCGGCCACCCAGCGCGGCGGTGATCGGGTCACCGGTCGAGCGCATCAGGAAGAACACCGTCGTCACGAGGATGAACACGGTGGGGAAGATCAGCAGGAAGCGGATCAGCAGGTACGTGCCCAGCCCACCGCCTCCGCCTCGGCGCTTCGCGGACGGCGCGGGCGCGGCGTCCGGAGCCGCACCGCTGCCGGTGAGCTCGGTCGTCGTCGTGGTCATCTCTCCCACCTGGATTTCGGGCCCGAACGAGCCGGACCCCGGGTGACCCGCACGGAGCGGGTCACCCGGGGCCGTCGATCAGAGTTTCTCAGCCGGCTCGGATCAGCCCTTGCTGAGGGCCCCGTACCGGAACTTGAAGGACGGGTCGAGGGTGTCCTCGGCGCCCTCCACGTCCGCTCCGGTGACGGCGACCTGGGCACCCTGCAGGTAGGGCACCGTCGACAGATCGTCGGCGACCGTGTCCTGGATCTGCTCGATCAGGGCCTGACGCTCGGCGGCGTCCGGGGTCGCCGCCTGCTGGAGGATCAGGTCGTTGACCTCCTGGTTGGTGTAGTGGTTGCTGATGAAGTTCTCCGTGAGGAAGAACGGCGTCAGGTAGTTGTCGGCGTCGGAGTAGTCCGGGAACCAGCCGAGCTGGTAGGCCGGGTACACGTCCGCCGTCCGGTCCTTGGAGTACTGGACCCACTCGGTGGTCTGCAGGTCGACCGTGAACAGGCCGCTGGACTCCAGCTGGTCCTTGATCAGCGCGTACTCGTCGCCCGAGGACGGCCCGTAGTGGTCGTTGGAGTACTGCAGGCTCAGCGTGATCGGCGTGGTGACGCCGGCCGCCTCGAGGACCTGGGCCGCCTTGTCGGCGTCCGGACCGCCCGAGCCGTCGCCGTACTTCTCCATGAGCGGCTCGGTGGCGCCGGTCAGGCCTTCGGGGACGAAGGAGTACAGCGGGGTGTAGGTGCCCTTGTAGACCTGGTCGGCCAGCTCCTCGCGGTCGAGCAGGTGCGCCACGGCCTGACGGACGGCGAGCGCCTTGGCCGGGTCGGCCTCGGGCGTGGTCGCGCCGAACGGCTGGGTGTTGAAGTTGAAGACGATGTAGCGGATCTCGCCGCCCGGCCCGTCGACGACCTTCACCTGGTCGTTGCCGCGCAGGTCCTCGATGTCGGTGGCGGACAGGCTGCGGAAGGCGACGTCGATGTTGCCCTCCTGGATGTCCAGCTTCAGGTTCGAGGCGTCCGCGTAGTACTTGACGTTGATCTGCTCGGTCTTCGGCTCGCCGAGCAGGCCCTGGTAGTCCGGGTACGCCTCGTAGGACACCAGGTTGTTCAAGTCGTAGCTGGTGATCACGTACTGGCCGTGGAAGGCGTTGCCGTCGACGATCTCGTCGTCGGTGGTCAGCTCGGTGGCGGAGAAGACGTCCTCGTCCACGATCGGGCCGGCCGGGCTGGACAGGATCTGCGGGAAGACCTGGTCGTTCTCCGACTTCAGGTTGAACACGACGGTGGTGTCGTCGGGAGCGTCC
Source organism: Blastococcus sp. CT_GayMR19 (assembly GCF_004570385.1). Taxonomy (GTDB): domain Bacteria; phylum Actinomycetota; class Actinomycetes; order Mycobacteriales; family Geodermatophilaceae; genus Blastococcus_B. The sequence goes on from NZ_SPQL01000010.1 coordinate 194,630, forward strand.
ACGCTCTCGAGGTTGTAGAGCAGCGACGACGGGCCGTTCTCGTCGGCGATGGCGAGCTGGCGGTCGAACGTGAACTTGACGTCCGAGCTGGTCAGGTCGTTGCCGTTGGCCCACGTGAGGCCGGGCTTGAGGGTCACCGTGTACTGGGTCGGCGCGGTGAACTCGGCCGACTCGGCGATGTCGGGCTCGACGTCCGGGCTGCCCAGCGGGGTGTTCATCAGGAACGGGAACACCTGGTTCATGACGGCGAAGGAGCCGTTGTCGTACGAGCCCGCGGGGTCGAGCGTCGTGACCTTGTCGGTCGTGCCGACGGTGACCGCACCGCCGCCGCTGCTGCCGCCGTCGGACCCACCGCCGTCGCCGTCACCGCCGCCGCACGCGGCCAGCACCAGGGCCGTCGCTGCCACACCCGCGGTGGCGACCACGCGCCGACGGTTGCTCGAACCGGATCTCATCCGTTACCTCGTCTTCAGACGGCGGCTCGCGGGCGCACCAGGCGCCACGCGACCGCCTGTTGGCCAGTGGAGGATTTAGGTCTAACACGGTGTCTCAGCAGTAAGGAGTTCTGCGAAAGCACTGTTACCGCGTCGTGACTGCGGCGCGAACGTGAACCTCTGCCGCCGATACCGGCGGCTCCCGTCAGGCGAAGCCCTCTGGCCCGACTCCGCGCCGCGGTCCGCTCCTCGCTCGTCCCTCGCTGCGATGCTCCCGCGGCTGTCGTCAGGCGTCGATGCGGCGTCGGCCCTCGAAGGCCCGCCCCAGGGTGACCTCGTCCGCGTACTCCAGGTCCCCACCGACCGGCAGACCGCTGGCCAGCCGGGAGACCGCCAGCCCCATCGGCGACACCAGCCGCGCCAGGTAGGCCGCCGTGGCCTCGCCCTCGAGGTTCGGGTCGGTGGCGATGATCAGCTCGGTCACGGCGCCGTCCATCAGCCGGGTCATGAGCTCCTTGACCCGCAGGTCGTCGGGGCCGATGCCGTCGATCGGGCTGATCGCGCCGCCGAGCACGTGGTAGCGCCCGCGGAACTCACGGGTCCGCTCGATGGCGACGACGTCCTTGGGTTCCTCGACCACGCACAGGATGTCGTCGACGCGGCGCGGGTCGCGGCAGATCCGGCACTGCTCGGCCTCGGCGACGTTGTAGCAGGTCACGCAGAAGCGGACCTCCTCCTGCACCCGCTTCAGGGCGGCGGCCAGGCGGCTGACGTCGGCGGACTCGGCGGCCAGCAGGTGGAAGGCGATCCGCTGGGCGCTCTTCGGGCCGACCCCGGGCAGGCGCCCGAGCTCGTCGATCAGGTCCTGGACGGCGCCCTCGTACACGGTGTTCCTCTGCGGGGGTCGGCGGTCAGAAGCCGGGGAGTCCGAGCGGGCCGCCCGGACCCCCACCCAGGCCACCCGCGAGCGGGCCCATGGCGCCGGCGGCGAGCTCGTCGGCTGCCCGCTTGGCGTCGCGCACGGCGGCGACGACGAGGTCCTGCAGCGTCTCGAGGTCCTCGGGGTCGACGGCGGCCGGCGCGATGGTGAGCGCGGTCAGTTCGCCGTCGCCGGTCATGGTCGCCGACACCAACCCGCCGCCGGCTGTGCCGATGACCTCGGTGCGCGCCAGCTCCTCCTGCGCGGCGACCAACTGCTGCTGCATCTGCTGCGCCTGCTTCAACAGCTGCGCCATGTCGGGCTGGCCTCCGGGGAACATGTCACGAGAGTAGGCCGCGGATACGACGCGCAGCGGCACGCCGGGGCTCGAACCGCCCACCAACCGCTCGGCCCCGCATTGCGGGTGCTCTGCGGCCATTGCGCGCGCTGCAGCACCGGCAACGCTGGAACACCAGCCGCAATGCGCAGGAAGAGGCCGCGGGCTCAGCCCTCGCGGGACCGGGCGATCAGCTGGCGGACGATGACGTTGCGCTGGATCTCGTTGGTCCCCTCGCCGACGATCATCAGCGGGGCGTCCCGGAAGTAGCGCTCGACGTCCACCTCGGCCGAGTAGCCGGCGGCCCCGTGGATGCGCACCGCGTCGAGCGCCACCTGCATGCACGCCTCCGAGGCGAACAGTTTCGCCATGCCGGCCTCGAGATCGGAGCGTCGGCCCGCGTCCAGGCTGGCCGCGGCGTCGAGCAGCATGAGCCGGGAGGCGTGCACCTTGGTCGCCATGTCGGCCAGCAGGTTGCCCACCGACTGGTGCTGCCAGATCGGCTTGCCGAACGTCTCGCGCTGCTGCGCGTAGGCGAGGGAGTCGTCCAGCGCCGCCTGGGCGACCCCCACCGCGCGGGCGGCCACCTGCACCCGGCCCAGTTCCAGGCCGGACATGAACTGCGCGAAGCCGCGGCCCTCCTCGCCGCCCAGCAGCGACGACGCCGGCACCCGCGACCCGGCGAAGGACAGCTCGCAGGACTCCACGCCGCGGTAGCCGAGCTTCGGGAGGTCGCGGGAGACGTCCACCTGGCCGGGCTCGACGAGCAGGATGCTGATGCCCGCATGACGGGGCCGGGCCGCCGGGTCGGTCTTGACCAGCGTGGCGATCAGGCCGGCGTGCCGGGCGTTGGTGATCCAGGTCTTGCTGCCGTCGACGACGTAGCCGTCGCCGTCCCGGCGCGCCCGGGTGCGGATGTCCTGCAGGTCGGAGCCGCCGCTGGGCTCGGTCAGCGCCATCGTCGCCCGCACCTCGCCGGTGGCCATCCGCGGCAGCCAGCGCTCCTGCTGTTCGGGCGTGCCGAATCGGGCGAGCAGGGTGGCGACGACGCTGTGCCCGCCCATGGCGCCCGCCAGGCTCATCCAGCCGCGGGCCAGCTCGGCGGTGACCAGCGCGAAGCACCGGGCCGAGACGGCGGACTCGCTCCACCGTTCGGGGACGGCGAGCCCGTAGACCCCCATCTCCTTCATCTGCGCGATCAGCGCCTCGGGGTACTCGTGCTCGCGCTCGAGCCGCCCCGCATGCGGCCGCACCTCGCGGTCCACCCAGTGCGCCACCGCCTCGACGATGGCCTGCTCGTCGTCATCCAGTACGCCGGGTCGGTTCATGTCAGCTGTCCACCGGATGGGCGCCGAGCTGGGCCTTCAGCAGGGAGAGCGCAGCCTGCTCGGGATCGACGACCGGCTCGGGCTCGCCGTCCCCGCCGGCCGACTGGTCCGCCGCCCGCTCCGCCATCAGCTCGCGCGCCTCGGCCGCTTCGGCGACGCGCGCCGCCTCCCGCGCCACCTCGGGGGTGACGGCGGGTCCGGCGGGGGCGTCCGCACCCTCGACGACGGCGTCGACCCGCCAGCGCACCCCGAGCAGCTCGTTGAGCGCCTCGCGGATGACGTCCCGGTTGAGGTCGTCGCCGAGCCGCCGGGCCAGCGCCGGGGACGACGTCGCCAGCGTGAGGACGCCGTTCGACAGCTTGTGCACCTGGGCGTTCTTCAGCAGCGCCTCGGTCGTGCGCTTGTGCCGCTTGACCACCGAGAGCAGCTCGGGCCAGACGCGGCGGACGTCGGTCGTTGTGAGCTCGCCGTCGGCAGCCGCAGGCTCCGGGTTCGCCGAGACGACGGGCGTCGGCTCACCGCCCCGCGGAGCGGGCGCCGACTCCGCGGCCGCTCGCGGGGGGCCGCCCGCAGGCGCGACCTCTCCCCGGGTGGCAGCCTCGGTGCGATCGACCGCGGCGCGGACGGCGGTCGGCTGCGCGGCGTGCGGGTAGTCCTCGTCGTCGGTCGGCTCGGGCGGCAGCGGGACGTCAGGTTCCGACGCGGGACCCCGGGCCGGGACGCCGGCTCCCGCGGTCGGACGGGACGGGGCCGAGCGGCTCCCCGCCCCGGGCTGCACCGTCTCCGGCCAGTCGTCACTGCTCGCCGCGGGCGCCGCGGCCGCCGGCCGAGCGGCGGGCGCGGGTTCCGCCCGGCGCTGGGACGGCCGGACGTACTCCGGAGCCGGGGCGGCCTTGGGCGGTCGCTCCGTGGGCGGCGAGATC
>NZ_SPQL01000011.1 GCF_004570385.1 Blastococcus sp. CT_GayMR19
GCCTCGCCGTCCGGCGCCGGCGCGGCGCATTCCCCGAGCAGGACCGTCCGGAACCGGACCGCCGGCCGCAGCGCCGTCGACGACGTCGGCACCCGCTCCGGGGGTGACGCCGCCGGCCGCTGTGCGGCGAGCGGCGGCTGTGCCCGCCCGGCCGCGACGCGGTGCAGGGTGACCCCGGCGCCCGGGACCGTGCCGGATTCCAGGTCGAACGGCAGGATGCCGGCGATCCCCGGCGGCGCGGGGTCCCCGGCCGCCGCGACCGTCACCTCGTGCCACGCGCCGTCCTCGAGGACGTGCTCGCCGAGTGTCCCGCCGGCCCCCGCACCCGGTCGCTCCTGCGGGCGTCCGTCGACGAGGATGCCCACGGGGCCGTGGACGAAGGCCCGCAGCGCGGATCCGGTGCGGATCAGCAGGGCGAAGCCGGGCAGCTCGCCCGAGGGACGCAGGGTCAGCAGTGCCCGCAGCGCGTCGACGCGGACATGCCCGGACGGGTCCGGGCGGGCGCACAGCTCGACCAGCTCGCGGACCCGCTCGTGCTGGGCCGTCGACAGCACCGGGACCACGAGCAGGGTGTCGCCGCGCCGGTCGACCAGGCCCGCCCCCGGCAGCACCTGCACCCGCGCCCGCGCCCACGCGGAGGGGAGCGACTCTTCCTTCGGGGACCCGGACATGATCACCTGCCAGCTCTCGGGCCTGCCTCGGCAGGCCGCCATGGTCAACGCCCGGAGGCCGCCAGCGCCCGGTCGAGCTTGACGGCCGCGCGGATGAGGCCGAGGTGCGTGAAGGCCTGCGGGAAGTTGCCCAGCGCCTCACCGGATGCGCCGATCTCCTCGGCGTACAGCCCGAGGTGGTTGGCGTAGGTCAGCATCTTCTCGAAGGTGTGCCTGGCCGAGTCGATCCGACCTGCCCGGGTCAGCGCCTCCACGTACCAGAACGAGCAGAGGTTGAAGGTGCCCTCCGGCTCGTCGAAACCGTCACTGCCGTCGGCGTGATACCGGTGCACCAGGCTGTCGGTCACCAGCTCCGCCTCGATGCGGCCCAGGGTCGAGAGGAAGCGGGGGTCCTCCGCACCGGTGAACCCCACCAGCGGGATCATCAGCGCCCCGGCGTCCAGCGTCGTGGAGTGCGGGTACTGCATGTAGGCGCCGATCTCCGGGTTCCAGTCGTGCTCCTGGATCTGCAGGTAGGCCCGGTCGGCCGCCTGGCGCCAGGCGGTCAGCGGCGCGGGGAGGCCGCGGCGGCGGGCGATCCGGCCGGCCCGCTCGAACGCCACCCAGGTCATCAGCGTCGAGTAGGTGAAACGCCGCTTGGGACCGCGGACCTCCCAGACCCCGCAGTCGGGCTCCTCCCAGTGCTTCTCGAGCCAGTCGAGCTGGCGGCACATCGCCGTCCACAGCTCGTAGGAGACCGGTCGGCCGTTCTTGTCGTACAGGTGGAGCGAGTCCATGACCTCGCCCAGGATGTCGAGCTGCAGCTGGTGCGCGGCGCCGTTCCCGATCCGCACCGGACCCGAGTCCCGGTACCCGCGGAGGTGGTCCAGCGTCGACTCGGTGCCGACGACGTCCCCGTCGATGCCGTACAGGATGTGCAGGCCCTTCTCCGGGCTGGCGTCGATGCACCGGGCTTCCAGCCAGTCCATGAAGGCACCGGCCTCCTCGGTGAAACCGAGTCGCATCAGCGCGTACACGGTGAACGCGGCGTCGCGGACCCAGGTGAACCGGTAGTCCCAGTTGCGGGTGCCGCCGATCGCCTCCGGCAGCGACGTGGTCGGGGCCGCGACCAGCGCCCCGGTGGGCTGGTAGACGAGCAGCTTCAGCGTCAGCGCGGACCGCTCCACCATCTCCCGGTAGCGGCCGCGGTACCGGGACTGGCGGACCCACCGCTGCCAGTACTGCAGCGTGGCGGCGAGCAGGTCCTGGACCTCGCCCATCTCCAGCGGGTGCGGCGAACCCCAGCGGGACAGGGCCAGCGCCAGGCTCTCGCCCTCCTCGAGCACCGGATGCCCCACGGCCGCCGACGCGTCGGCGGTCAGCGGCACGGTGGACCGCAGGACGAGCTGGGCGAGCGGGGAGAAGAAGAAGGCGCCGGACCCCTCGACGATCTCCACCTCGGTCCGCGCCCGGGCGTAGTCGAAGGCCGGCGCGCACCGGATGTCGACGTCGACCCGCCCGCGGACGGCGCGCACCAGCCGCACGAGCTGGCTGGCACCGCGCCTGCTCGACCCCTGCTCGTGCGGCACCATGAAGTCCACGACCTCGCCGACGAACTGCTCGCCCAGGAACCGGGTCACCAGGACGTTCGAATCCGGCAGGTACATCTGCTTCACCCGCGTGGCGCCGGTGCACCGCACGGTGAACCGGCCGCCGCGCTCGTCGTCGAGGATCGAGGCGAACACCGAGGGCGAGTCGAACCGCGGCAGGCAGAGCCAGTCGATGTCGCCGTCGGTGGAGACGAGCGCGGCCGTGTGGAGATCGCCGATGATGCCGTGGTCCTCGATGAGCGCAGCCATGCGTGCCTCGCGTCGTCCCGTGGTCCGGCCCCGGCGCGGGGCGCCGCCAGGGACGACGGGCCGGACCGGGGCGGTCAGCCTAGTGGCAGCGAGCGCTCGGGAAGCCCCGCGAGCGCACCGCCGGTCGTACGGTGACCCCCATGCGCGGTGGGCGATGACCGGCGCGGGCACGGAGGGTCCGCTCCTGGTGTACCGGGACGACACCGGGGCCCAGCGGTTCCTCGCCCTCCAGGCCAAGACCTCGGTGACCATCGGGCGCAGCTCCGCCTGCGACATCCGGCTGCCCTGGGACGAGCGGGTGTCGCGGGTCCACGCCGGTCTCGACCTCGTCGGTTCCGACTGGACGCTCGTCGACGACGGCCTGTCCCGGAACGGAACGTTCCTCAACGGGGACCGCCTCAACGGCCGGCGCCGGCTGCGCGACGGCGACACGTTCGTGCTCGGCTCGACGTCCTTCCGCTTCAGCGACACCACCCGGGCCACGTCCCAGCTGACGACGGTGGGGGAGCAGCTGGTCACCTCGGCGTCGCTGTCGCCGACCCAGCGGCAGATCGTCATGGCGCTGTGCCGGCCGTACAAGCACGACGACCCGTACGCCACCCCGGCCTCCAACCAGCAGATCGCCGACGAGCTGTTCCTCAGCGTCGACGCGGTGAAGACCCACCTCCGGCTGCTCTTCCAGAAGTTCCAGATCGAGGACCTCCCGCAGAACCAGAAGCGCGTCAAGCTGGTCGAGCGCGTCCTCGGTCTCGGCCTCGTCAGCCGCCGGGATCTCTGACCCCGCCCCTTCCGCAGGTGTCCACGGTCGACGCCCAGGTGTCGGTGGTCCACCACCCAGGGTGGCTACTGGGGGGACGCGCGGACGTCGAGAGTTTCTGGCAGGCGCACTGCCGGGTCACCGGGACCCGACAGGCCCGACCAGAAAGGACGACGATCATGATCCGTCCCTCAGCATCCTCCCGGCGAGTTCTCGGGTTCGGCCTCGCCGCCGCCGTCGCCTCCGGCATCGGCCTGGGCGCGTACACGCTCGGCTCCGCCGCCGGTTCGGACACGGTGTACTTCCCGCGCGCCGCGTCGGCCACGACCACCGACTCCGCGACGCCGGGCACGGCCACCGGCTCCCCGACGTCGGCCGGCGCGCCCGAGGGCACGCCGTTGACGCTCGACCAGGCGACGGCGGTCGCGGTCGAGGCCGCCGCTCCCGGTCGGGTCGTCCAGTGGGACGAGGACCACGAGCCGACCGGCCTCCGGTACGACGTGACGCTGCTGCACGACGACGGCTCGACCACCGATGTCGAGGTGGACACGGTCACCGGCCGGGTCACGAGCATCGACCACGACAACGACGGGGACTGACGCGGGCTCTGGGACCAGGGCGCGGACAACCAGGAAACGACCAGGAGCGAGGAGCACTGCCATGGGTTCGGTTCGAGTGGCCATCGTGGGCGTGGGGAACTGCGCGTCATCGCTGGTGCAGGGCGTGCACTACTACCGGGATGCCGACGAGACGACGTCCGTGCCGGGCCTGATGCACGTGCGCTTCGGTGACTACCACGTCTCCGACATCGAGTTCGTCGCCGCCTTCGACGTCGACGCCAAGAAGGTGGGGTTCGACCTGGCGGAAGCCATCGTGGTCAGCGAGAACAACACCATCACCATCTGCGACGTGCCGCCTCTCGGGGTGACCGTCCAGCGCGGTCACACCCTCGACGGCCTCGGCAAGTACTACCGCGAGACCATCGCGGAGTCCGACGAGGAGCCGGTGGACGTCGTCGCCGCGCTGCGCGAGTCCGGCGCCGACGTCCTGGTCTGCTACCTGCCCGTCGGCTCGCAGGACGCGGCGGAGTTCTACGCCCAGGCGGCTCTGGACGCCGGGGTCGCGTTCGTCAACGCGCTGCCCGTCTTCATCGCCGGCACCAAGGCGTGGGCCGACAAGTTCACCGCCGCCGGCGTGCCGATCGTCGGCGACGACATCAAGAGCCAGGTCGGCGCCACCATCACCCACCGCGTCCTCGCCAAGCTCTTCGAGGACCGCGGCGTCCAGCTCGACCGCACCATGCAGCTCAACGTCGGCGGCAACATGGACTTCAAGAACATGCTCGAGCGCGAGCGCCTGGAGTCCAAGAAGATCTCCAAGACCCAGTCCGTCACCTCCCAGGTCGACCGCGACATGGGCGCCGGCAACGTGCACATCGGCCCCTCGGACCACGTGCCGTGGCTCTCGGACCGCAAGTGGGCCTACGTCCGCCTCGAGGGCCGCGCGTTCGGCGACGTGCCGCTGAGCCTGGAGTACAAGCTCGAGGTCTGGGACTCCCCCAACTCGGCCGGCATCATCATCGACGCCGTCCGCGCCGCCAAGATCGCCCTCGACCGGGGCATCGGCGGCCCCATCCTGTCCGCGTCGTCCTACTTCATGAAGAGCCCGCCCGTGCAGTACGACGACAGCCAGGCCCGCGACGCCGTCGAGGCCTTCATCCGGGGCGACATCGAACGCTGACGCCCGTCCCGTACGCACCCCGTCAGGGCCCGCACCCGCCAGCCGGGTGCGGGCCCTGACGCGTCCTGCCGGGTCGATCGCTCATCGCTGCCTACGCTGCACGGCATGCGGTCCCGGGCACGTGTGCTGCTCCTCGCCCTGGCGCTGGCGCTGGCGCTCCTGCCCGCCTGCTCGGCCGCCGAGGAGGCGGACCGCCGCCCCGGGGACCCGGTCACGGTGGCCGAGGCCCGGACGCTCGCCCGCCTGCTGCACCGCAACCTCGAGCGCGGCGGCGCCGACCTCGTGGTCACGGCGCCCTACAGCGACGCGGCCGTGCTGACCCTGACCGGCGAGATCGACTTCCGGCGCTCGATCGGCCGGGCGCAGGCGGTGACGAGCTTCAGCGACGGGCGCCCCGACGACACCCGGACGATGTTCTTCACGGCCGAGCAGATCTGGTTCGGCGACGTCCCCGGGCTGGCCGAGTCCCTGGCCGGCGCGGGCGTCCCGGATGCGGCCTACCTGCGCCGGCCGGTCACGACCGCGGAGGACTCCCCGCTCCTCGTGGACGTGCTCGTGGAGATCCTGCTGAACCTGTCGGCCCGCACGGACGACGACCCGCGGGCCTTCCAGGGCACCGGCTACACGTGGCAGGGGCAGCGCTCCATCGACAGCCGGCTGACGTCGCTGTTCGCCCTCCAGGACGGGCGGACGGTGGCCGTCGGGGCCTCCGACGACCTGCTCACCCAGTTCGTGACGCCGATGCCCGGCACCAGCTTCGAGGTCACCGTGACGTTGTCGGACCACGGCCCGCGGCGGCTCGCCGTCCCGGCCGAGGAGGAGACGGCCGACGTCGCCGACCACGCAGACCTCGCGGCCGCGTTCGGGGTCTGAGCCCCATCCGCCAGCTCCGGGGCTGCGACCGGGTCGTCCCGGGAGCCTGCACGAAGACAGCAGGAAGGGGCGGCCTCTTCCCCAGACCGCCCCTTCCCGGGGTTCTTCCTACCAGATGGAGCCCGGTCCCGGCACCCTCAGTTCGCGGACGGGTCCGCCGGAGCCGTGGACAGGACGGCCAGCCGGCCCGTCTGGCGGCCCATCACCGCACGCCACAGCTCGGGTCCCGCGGCCGGGGTGAGCAGGTCCTCCGCCCGGCCGGGGACGCAGGCCCATGCGCCCTCGGCGATCTCCCCGGCGAGCTGGCCCGCGGACCAGCCCGCGTAGCCGGCGAAGACCCGCAGCCCGTCGAGCCGGCCCACGAGATCGGCGGGGTCACCGTCGAGGTCGACGAGGTACACCGAACCGGCCACGCGGCGCAGCCCGGTGTCACCGGGTTCCGCGGTGGAGGCAGCGGCCAGGCAGAGCGCCGTGTCGGTCTCGCAGGGCCCGCCGACGTGGAAGACGCCGGGCTCGACGGCGAGGTCGCACCAGCCGGGCAGGACGTCGCGGATCTCCACCTGGCTGGGGCGGCCGAGGACGACGCCCAGGGTGCCGGTGTCGGAGTGGTCGAGGACGTAGACGACCGTCCCGGCGAACGTCGGATCGCTCAGCGTCGGGAGAGCGACCAGCAGCGAGCCCGGACGGACGTCGGCCAGGCTGCCGGTCGAGAGGGCGGGGACCGCCGGAGTGCGCCGCCGACCGGTCACGGGCCGCGCGGGCGGCCTGGACTCGGGATCGGGGGACACGGGGGGCGGGGACATCGGCAACAAGTGTGCCCCACCTCGGGCCGGCCCGTACCGGATCGCCGCCCCACTCGTGGAAGAGGCCAGGTCGGCGTCGGCGGAGCTCGGGATCGCCGCTCGGCCGTGACCGTGCGGACGTGTGCCGCCCCCTAGGGTGACCGCGTGGCCGAGGCGCGGACGACCATCCGCCACGTCCTGCACCGGCGGGACTTCCGGCGGCTGCTGGTCACGCGGCTGCTCAGCCAGTTCGGGGACGGCGTCTTCCAGGCCGCTCTGGCCGGGACCGTGCTGTTCAATCCCCAGCGCGCTGCCGACCCGCTCGACGTCGCCGCCGGTTTCGCCGTCCTTCTCCTGCCGTACTCGCTGGTCGGGCCCTTCGCCGGCGTCTGGCTCGACCGCTGGAGCCGCCGTCAGGTGCTCCTGCACGCCAACGTCGTCCGTGCCGGGCTGGTGGCCGTCGTGGCCGCACTCGTGCTGGCCTCGGTCCAGGGCACCGGCTTCTACGTCGCCGGGCTGGCGGTCTTCTCGGTCAACCGCTTCGTGCTCGCCGCCCTCTCGGCCGGTCTGCCGCACACCACCGACGAGCCGTCCCTCGTCTCCGCCAACGCCCTGTCGACGACGGCGGGTTCGGTGGCCACCGTGGTGGGCGGCGGCGTCGCGCTGGCACTGCTCCAGCTGACCGGGGCGACCGATCCCGGCTACGCCGTCCTGGCGCTGTGCGCCGTGGTGCCCTACCTCGGGGCCGCCGCCGTCGTCGCGGGGCTGGACCGGGCGCATCTTGGCCCGGACTCCGCGACGCTCGCCGCCCGGCTGTCCGCCCGGGATGTCGCCGCCGGGATGGTCGCCGGGACCCGGCACGTGCTGGAGCGTCCCCCGGCGGCGGCCGCGCTGCTGGCGATCGGCGTGCACCGGCTGGGCTACGGCTTCCTCACGCTGATGACCCTGCTGCTCTACCGGAACACGTTCACGTCGTGGGGCCCGCTGTTCCCCGCCGGCCTGGTCGGACTGGGGGAGGTGCTCGCCGCCGGGGCGGTCGGCACCCTGGTCGCGGCCGGCGTCACGCCCTGGGTGGTCCGGCACATCGGCAAGCAGCGGTGGATCACGGTTCTGCTGACCGGCGGCGGGCTCGCGCAGGTCGCCCTCGTGCTGCCCCTCCCACCGACCACGGTCCTGGCCGGCCTGCTGATCGGCTTCGTGGGCCAGGCGGTGAAGATCTGCGTCGACAGCACGCTCCAGGAGTCGGTGGCCGACGACTACCGGGGCCGTGTGTTCTCCGTCTACGACACCCTGGTCAACGTCGCCTTCGTGGCCGCGCTGGTCGGAGCGGCCCTCCTGCTGCCGCCGTCGGGCATCTCCTACCCGCTGCTCGTCGCCGTGGGGGCCGGCTACCTGGCCGGCGCAGCCGCCTACGCGCACATCACCCGCCGGCACTGACCGGGGCCGGCCGGGTCAGAGCTCGGGGACGCACGCCCCGGTGCCGAGGGCGGCGAGCCCGGTGAGGTCCCCCGCGGCGAAGTCCGGCACCTCCCGGCGGGCCTCGGGGAACATGAGCTGCTGGTCGTCGTCCACGTGCGCCAGGCCGATGAGGTGGCCCAGCTCGTGCAGGATGATCGACCGCACCACGCTGCGGCCGTCCCGCCCGCGCAGGAGTTCCCCGAGGCGCGGGGCGTCCAGCGACACGGCGCCGCTGAGGTAGACCCGCGGCCCGTCCCCCAGGGACGCCGGGACGCTGCCCGCCTCGCCGACGACGTCCCCGGCGAGCGCGGGGTTCTCCTCCTCGGTCTCCCAGGCGATCAGGACCGGTGCCCAGCGAGGCCCGTACCGGTCCGGCTGGTAGAGCTCGCGCTCGGCCTCGGGGACCTCGTCGGTGAACCCGTCGTAGACGAACTGGAGCCCGGTCACCTCGCTGATCCGCGCCACCGCCTCGACCACCAGTTCCTCGCCCTCCGGCGGTCCGCCGTGCGGGCGGATCGTGTAGTGCACGAGGCGGCACGGGTCGTACGCGACGGGGGTGACTCCGTCGGTCTGGAAATTGACGAACCCGTGCGCACCGCCCTCGGGGGGCGGCGGGGGCGGTACCCCTCTCGGCTTCCGGGCGGCCTCGATCCCGGGCTCCGGACGGTCCGGCAACCGGGCGGCCGACGACGGCGGCGCCGTCGGGGGCTCCCCGCCCCCGGCGTCGAGCGGGCCGGGGTCGGATCCCCCGGCCTCCCCGAGGACCGGCGCCCCCGGCCAGGAACCCGGACCGGTGAACACCGCCGTGCCGATCCCCAGGGCGAAGACCAGGACGAGGACCATGAGCGCCCGCCGTGCCGTCCGGCGGATCAGCCGGCGCGGCGGCGGCGGGACGGGCGGCGACGCCTGGCGGGCCACCTCGTCGAGAACCCACTGGGGCACGCGGCCGGTCGGGGACGTGGGCGGGCCCCAGGTGGCGTCGCCGTCGTCGTCGTGCACGATTCCTATCTCGGCAGAGACGTGGGCGATCTGCAGCGCGACGGGCGGGTCAGCGCGAGCGGAGCGTCTCCAGACCCGGACCGCTCAGGTCCTCGAGGGCGGCCCGGCGTCCCGTCGTGGCCAGCATGAGGGACGCGACCGGGCCCTCCACCACTGGTCCACTGCCGTGCGCCCAGTCGGTGTCGGTGGCCTTCAGCGTCAACCCGGCCACCCTGCGCTTCCCGCCGATCAGGACGTTGGAGCCGGCATAGAACTCGGTCACTGCGGTGACCGCCGCGAGCGGGTAGTCGTGCCGGATGCCCAGCGGACGGCGGATGTCCTCGGCGTGGACCATCGCCTCGCCCAGCCAGCTCAGCTTCGGTCCGGGCGGCGCGGACGTGGCGGTCTCGACGGCCCGGAAAGCGGCGAGGGTCGCGGCCGGCCCGCCCGCCCGCTCCGTGGCGATGCGCTTCTCGGTGAACCGGGACATGCGGAAGCCGGACGTGACCATGCCGGCGAAGAACGCGGGCGGGGTCTCCTTCGCGGTCGCGACCATGTGCGCGAGGACGTCGTGCACGGTCCAGCCCGGGCAGAGCGAGGGCGTCCGCCACTGCTCCGGCGTCAGCCCGGAGAGGTCCTCGGCCAGCGCGCGGCGCTCGGCATGGACCACGGGCCAGATGTCGTCGCTCATGTCGCCATGCTGCTCGGGAACGGAACGGGTCGGAGCGGCGGGTCAGCTCCGCGCGGCCCACCAGGCGAGCAGCTCCGCCTCGGCGTCCTCGCGGGAGAGCGGCCCGCGCTCCAGCCGGAGATCCTTGAGCATCTTCCAGGCCTCGCCGACCTCGCGCCCCGGCCCGATCCCGAGCAGCTCCATGATCGCGTTGCCGTCGAGATCGGGCCGGACGCGCGCGAGGTCCTCCAGCTCCGAGATCTCCGTGATCCGCTGCTCGAGGGAGTCGTAGGTCTCCGACAGCGCCGCCGCCCGGCGCTTGTTGCGCGTGGTCGAGTCGGAGCGCACCAGCTTGTGCAGCCGGGGGAGCAGGTCGCCGGCATCGGTCACGTAGCGACGCACCGCCGAGTCCGTCCACTCGCCCCGCCCGTACCCGTGGAAGCGCAGGTGCAGGAAGGTCAGCCTGGAGACCGCCTCCACGATCTCCTTGGAGTACCGCAACGCGGTGAGCCGCTTCCGGACGAGCTTGGCGCCGACCACCTCGTGGTGGTGGAAGGACACCCGGCCGCGCGCCTCGTGCCGCCGCGTGGCCGGCTTGCCGATGTCGTGCAGCAGGGCGGCCAGCCGCAGCACCAGGTCGGGCGACTCGGCCTCCGCATCGGCCTTCTCCAGCTCGATCGCCTGGTCCAGCACGGTCAGGGAGTGCGTGTAGACGTCCTTGTGCTGGTGGTGCTCGTCGATCTCCATCCGCAGCGCCGGCAGCTCGGGCAGGACGACGTCGGCCAGGCCGGTGTCCACGAACAGCTCGAGCGCGGCCCGGGGGGAGTCCTGGAGCAGCGTCTTCGACAACTCGACCTGCACCCGCTCGGGCGTGATCCGCGCCAGCTCGCCGGACAGCGACGTCATCGCCGCCACGACCTCGCCGTCCGGCGTCAGGCCGAGCTGGGCGACGAACCGGACGGCGCGCAGCATCCGCAGCGGGTCGTCGGCGAAGGAGTCGACGGCGGCGCCGGGCGTCCGCAGCCGCTTGGCCAGCAGGTCGCCGAGCCCGCCGAAGGGGTCGGTGACGGTGCGGTCGGGGCCGAGCGACACCGCCATCGCGTTGACCGTGAAGTCGCGGCGCACCAGGTCGTCGACGAGGGAGTCGCCCCAGGCGACCTCCGGGTTGCGCGACTCCCGGTCGTACCGGTCCGCCCGGAACGTCGTGATCTCCACGCGGACGCCGGACACCTCGGCGCCCACCGTGCCGAAGGCGATGCCGGTGTTCCACGTGGAACCAGCCCATCCGCGGAGCAGGTCGAGGATCTGCTCCGGCCGCGCGTCGGTGGTGATGTCGAGGTCCCCGGGCTTCGTGCTCGTCCCCGCCCGCCCGCCGTCCGCCGCCGCCGCCGAGAGCAGCGCATCGCGCACCGAGCCACCGACCAGATGGGCCTCGAAGCCGGCCGCGGTGAAGCGGGCGCCCAGCCGGGTCAGGACGGGGGAGAGGTCCACCAGCTCGCGGACGGTCGCCTGCACGGCCGGGGGGACCGGCTCCCCGGAAGGGCGGTCATCACCGGTCCCACTGCGCGCCACGGTCCGCTCCTCGCTCGGCGTCACCGTCGCCTCCGCGGTCGCTCCGCTCCTCGCTCGCCGGCGCTCGCTGCGATGCTCACTCCCTGTCGGCTCCGTTCCTCGCTGCGATGTTCCCGCGGCTGTCGTGGGACGACTCGGAGGGGTGGCGGACACTACAAGCCAGAGTAGTGGGACGGCTGAGCCCCCCTGGCCCGGCTCCGCGCTCCGATCCGCTCCTCGCTCGGCGTCACCGTCGCCTCCGCGGCCTATCCGCTCCTCGCTCCTCGTCACCGTCGCCTCCGCGGTCGATCCGCTCCTCGCTCGCCGGCGCTCGCTGCGATGCTCACTCCCTGTCCGCTCCGACCGCGCTGCGATGCTCCCGGAGCTGCCGCCGAACGCGCGCTACCCTGCTCACATGGCTGGGACGGGCGGGCGTGGACGCCCCGGCCGCCGGTTGCGCCGGGTCGACGAGACCTCCGCCGGGGGCCTGGTGGTGGCCGAGGACGCCGTAACGGGACCCCGTGCCGCGCTGATCGGCCGCACCGACCGTCGCGGCCGGCTCCTCTGGTCCCTCCCGAAGGGCCACATCGAGGAGGGCGAGACGCCCGCGGACACCGCCGTCCGCGAGGTCGCGGAGGAGACCGGCATCATCGGCGAGGTGGTCGCGCCGCTCGGGATCATCGACTTCTGGTTCGTCGCCGACGGGCGGCGCGTGCACAAGACCGTGCACCACTTCCTGCTCCGTGCGATCGGCGGCGCCCTCTCCGACGCCGACATCGAGGTGACCGAGGTCGCCTGGGTGCCCCTGGAGGAGCTGAGCTCCCGTCTGGCCTACGCCGACGAGCGGGCGCTGGTCGAGCGCGCGCCCGCGCTGCTGGCCGACAGCGCTTGACCGAGCTTGCGAGGTCGACATAAGCAGAGCAGGCCCGCCTCACGCGGCCGACGAGCGCCGGCGAGGAGGTCCAGCGTGAGGTGGTCGGCAGCCGGTCGACCGGCTGCCGAAGGCGCCGACCGCACCCGGCCGAGGGCCCTGCTGCGCGCCGCCGTCGTGATCCCCCTGCTGGTCGCCCCGCTGGTGGGCGGGCCCACCGGCACCCCCCCGGCCGCGCGTGCCGCCCCGCCGGTCCCGGCCGCCGCACCGGCGCTGCCGGCGCCCCCCGGCACCGAGGACGCCACGGACGAGGACCGGCCGGTCCGGATCGACGTCGGCCGCCTCGAACCGCGGACGGTCACGCCGGGTGCCGTCGTCACGGTCGCGGGCACGCTCACCAACGCCGGGAACTCGACGATCACGGACCTCGCCGTCCGGCTGCAGCGGGGCGACGTCCGCACGAGCCGCGCCGAGCTGGCCGCCGAAGAGCTCGATGCCGACCCGGCGACCACCGTCCTGGCCCCCTTCCAGGACGTCCCCGGCAGCCTGGCCCCCGGCGCCGAGGTCGAGTTCAGCTACGCCGTTCCCGCTGCCGACCTGCGCATCGCGGAGGACGGCGTCTACCCGGTGCTGGTCAACGTCAACGGGGTCGTCGGCGACGACGAGCAGCGCCGCGTCGGGGAGCTGTCCACCTACGTGGTGCAGCAGCCGGTGGTCCCGACCGCGCGGACCGCCGTCGCCTGGCTCTGGCCGGTGGTCGAGCGCCCGCACCGCTCCGCCTCCGGCGGCTTCCGGGACGACGACCTCGCCGCGTCGATCGACTCCGGGGGCCGGCTCGACCGGGTCGTGGCGGTGCTCGAGCGGCTGCCCGGAGCCGTGCCTCCGGGCGGGGGCCAGCCAGTGCCCGCGCTGCCGGTCACGCTCGCGGTCGACCCCGCGCTGGTCGAGGAGCTCACGATCATGGCCGCCGGGCCCTATGCGGTCGACGGCGTGGACGGCGCGGGCCAGGGGACCGAGACGGCGTCCCTCTTCCTGGAGCGGCTGCGCGCGCTGGCGGACGTGCACGACGTGGTGGCGCTCAGCTACGCGGACGTGGACGCCGACGCCCTCGTCGCCGCGGGGCTGACCGACGTCCTGGTCCGGAGCCTGCCCGGGAACGGCGAGGGCGCACCGGACGGCGCGGCTCCGCCGGAGGCCGGGCCGGACGCCGGTGCGGAGGGCAACGGCCCGGGCGGGCGGCTCGTCGCGGAGGCGCTCGAGGTGGAGCCGCGCACGGACGTCGCCTGGGCGGCGGGCGGCTCGCACCGCTCCGACACGCTGGACGTGCTGCGGTCCCGCGGGGTCGAGCAGGTGGTGCTCGGCTCGGACGGCCTGAGCGAGGGCCGGTCTGCGGTCGGCCTGGCGGGGGTCACCGCGGCCGCCCACACGTCGGTGGCCACGGCGTCCGGCCCGGTCGACGCCCTGGTGGCCGACGCCGCGCTGAGCCGCGTGGTCGGGAACGCCGAGCAGACCGCCGGTGGGGCCCGCCTGGCCGAGCAGCGCTACCTCGCCGAGCTCGCCGTCCTCACGATGCAGGCCCCGGCCGGTACCGAGCAGACCCTGCTGATCGCCCCGCCCCGCGACGTCGAGGCGGGTCCCGACGGGGCCGGCGCGATGATGGCCGGCACCGCGGAGCTGCCGTGGCTGCGTCCGGGGTCGGTGGCGGAGCTGGGCTCGAGTCCGTCCGCGCCGGCCGGCGAGGCGGTGGACGCGGTCGATGCGGTGCGGCTCGACGAGGCCGGTCTCGCCGATGTGGTCACCGCCGTCGCCGCTCGCCATGACCTGGCCGGCGCCGTCATCGGCGATGCGGACGCCGCGCTCGCGACCTTCGACGCCGCGGTCTCCCGGACGACGTCGGTGGCCTGGCGGGCCGACCCGGAGAACTTCCGGAAGGCCTCGATCGGCCTCCGCGAGGCGATGGACCGCCTGCGCGGCCGGGTGACCCTCCTCGCGCCGGCGGACGGGACCTACAGCCTCGCCTCGAGCGACGCGCCGCTGGTCCTGACCGTCCAGAACGACCTCCCCTTCGCCGTGGAGGTCCTGCTCCGCATCCAGACGCGCGGCGGCCGCGGGCTCTTCGTGGCCGACATCGGCGCGCAGTCGCTGGAGCCCGGCGAGCGGACGACGCTCCAGGTGGACACCGAGGTGCGGCAGTCCGGCGGGTTCGCGGTGACCGCCGAGCTGACCACGCCGGGCGGGGCTCTCCTCGGCGAGCGCATCCAGATGCAGGTCAAGAGCACGGCGTACGGCTCGATCTCGCTGATCATCACCTTCGGCGCCGCGGCCCTCCTCGGCTTGCTCTTCCTGCGCCGCCTGGTCCTCTTCCTGCTGCGCCGCCGCCGGGCCGCCGCGGCCCCCGATCTCCCCGAGACGGTGCCGCAGGGCGTCCCCCTGTCCAGTCCGCCGACCCGGAGCCCGGTGTGACCGCCCCGGACGACCAGCGACCGCTCACCCCCGACCGGGACGGCGCCGGCCAGCGGCCGCCCCGGACCAGCGGCCAGCCGCTCCCGCCCCCGCCCTACCGGACCGCCCCGCCGCGGTCGACGCCGTTCGCGCCCGCGGTGGAACCCTCCGTCGCCGAGGCACCGCTGGTGCCCCCGCCGCACGTGGCGGCGCCACCGCCCCACGTGGCGGCGCCACCGCCGCGCGGACGCTGGGTGCCGGCTGCCGACGACACGCAGGTGATGACGTCGCTGCCGCCGGTACCGCCGACGCACGGCGAGACCGACGAGGAGGCATCGGAGCGGGAGGGTGCGCCGGGCGCGAGCCGCGGCATCCTGCGGGCGGCCGGGACCATGGCGATCGCCACGCTGGTCTCCCGGATCACCGGGCTGGTCCGCACGATGGTCCTCGCGGCCGCCCTCGGCGTGGGCCTGGTCAACGACGCGTACAACACCGTCAACACCCTGCCCAACATCGTCTACGAGCTCCTCCTGGGCGGCGTACTGACGTCGGTCGTCGTCCCGCTGCTCGTGCATGCCCAGGAGCGGGACCGCGACGGGGGCACCGCCTACGCGCAGCGGCTGGCCACGATCGGGATCGCGGGACTGACCGTGGCCACCGGCCTGGCCGTCCTCGCGGCGCCGCTGCTCACGTCCCTGTCCGGCATCACCGGGGACGCCGACCAGGTCCGGCTGGGCACGTGGCTGGCCCGGATCCTGCTGATCGAGATCGTCTTCTACGGCCTCGGAGCCCTGGCCCAGGCGATCCTGAACTCGCGCGGGATCTTCGGGCCGCCCGCCTGGGCGCCGGTGCTCAACAACGTGGTGGTCATCGTCACCGGCGGGCTGTTCATGGCCGCCAGCGGCGTCGGCGAGCTGACGCCGGCGACCATCACCCCCGGCCAGGTGTGGCTGCTCGGCGTCGGCACCACCCTGGGCATCGCCCTGCAGGCGCTGGTGCTGCTGCCCCTGCTGAAGGGCGCCGGCGTTCCCGTGCGGCCGCGTTGGGGGCGGCACGCCACCGGTCTGCGGGAGGCGGGCACACTCGGGCTGTGGGTTCTCGCCTACTCGGCGGTCAGCGCGGTCGGCGTCATCGTGGCGATGCGCATCGCCAACGAAGCCGGGCGGGACGGCGGGCTGGGTTCCAGCGCGTTCTCCTACGCGAGCCTGCTGTTCCAGATGCCCTACGGGATCATCGGCGTGGCCCTGCTGACCGCCCTGCTGCCGCGGATGAGCCGGGCCGCCGCGCGGCACGACGTCCCCGGCGTGACCCAGGACCTCTCGCTGGGCACCCGGCTGTCGGCGCTCGGCCTGCTCCCCGTCACGGCGCTGCTCGTGGTGCTCGGGCCCCCGCTGGGGATGCTGGCGTTCGCGCGGGGGAACACCAGCGCCGCCGAGGCCGAGGGGATCGGGACGGCCCTCGCGGTGGGGGCCTTCGGCCTGCTGCCGATGGCGGCGACGCTGCTGCAGCTGCGGGTCTTCTACGCGATGAAGGACGCCCGGACGCCGACGCTGCTGCAGATCGCGATGATCGTCGTCCGTGTGCCGCTGTTGCTGCTGGTCCCCGCTGTGGTGGGACCCGAGCACGTGGTCGCCGGCCTGATGCTCGTCACCAGCGTGACCTACCTCGTCGGCTGGGTGCTGGGCGACCTGGCCCTGCGCCGGCGGCTGGGTTCCCTGCGCACGCGGGAGACGTTCGGACCGGTCGCGCGGATGGCCGCGGTGTCGGCCGTGGCGGGCGGAATCGGCTGGCTTGTCCTGAACGTGACCGATGACCTGCTCGGCGCCGGGGCGGCAGGCTCGCTCGCGCGCGTGCTGATCGGTACCGTGGTCATCGGCGGCGCGGCTCTCGCAGGTCTCGTGGTCGCCCGCGTTCCGGAGATCCGGGAACCACTGGCAGCGATCAGGGCCCGGAGGGAACACGGATGACCGGTCCTTCGCGGGACGACACGCCGCCGCCGGAGCAGCCGCCCCGGCGACCGGAGAAGGAGCGGGGGTCGACAGTGTCGATGACATCTACGACCACCGGCCTCCCCGACCGCTACCGCCCACTGGACCAGGTCGGCCCCGACGAGCCCACGGCCACCGGCGTCATCCGGAGCTGGCGCGCCAAGGACCGGGTGCTCAACCGCGACGTCGCCGTCCGGGTGCACACCCCGGCCGGACCGGCGGCGCACGCCTGGATCAGCCGCGCGCTCACCGCCGGCGGCCTGGCGACCCCTGCGCTGGCGATGGTCTACGACGCCTCCGAGGGAACCGGCGACCCCGAGACGCCCGGCGGCGCCGCCTACGTCGTCAACGAGTGGATCGACGGCCAGACGCTGGCCGAGCGCCTCGCCGAGGGGCCCATGCCCGAACGCGAGGTCCGCGTGATCCTCCGGCGGCTGGCCGAGGGTGTCGCCGAGGCGCACCGCGTGGGCCTGGCCGTGGGAGGCCTCTCCCCCGAGAACGTCGTGCTCCGCCCCAACGGACTCGTCGGTCTGCGGGCCGTCCCGGCCGCGACCGGCACCATCGACGGCGACATCGCCGCTCTGGGCGCGCTGCTCGAGGTGGCCCTCACCGGCCTCGACCCCGCCGACGCCGAGCCGCGACCGCTCAGTGGCCCCTCCGACCTCGTGGCACTGGTCCGTCGCACCCGGTCCACCGAGCCCGGCCAGGGCCTGTCCAGCGTGGCCGCCATGGCGGCGCTGCTCGCCGAGCGGCCCCGCAGCGGGGCCGGCGCCCGGACCGGCGCGTCCAGCGGAGCGACCCCGTCCCGCTCGGAGGACAGCGACAGCGGCTGGCTGCGCCGGCTGCGCGACCGCCGGACGGAAGCGCCGGCCGAGGCGGGCGAGGCCGCAGAGGCCACCGATACCGCCCAGGCGGCCGAGGCGGACCCGGTGCTCCTCGACCCGCACACGCTTCCCCCGGTCCCCCCGGTGCGCCCCCTCACCCAGGGTGCCGCGCCCCTCTCGTCCGCCGCGCTCGGCGGCGACACCATCGACGCGGGCATGGTGGCGCCCTCGGGCGGCGCCTACGCCGGGCACGGTGCCGGTCCGGCCGCGACCCACTCCTGGGAGCGGAACGACGACGACGAGTTCGGGGTGCTCGAGCACCGGCCCCTGCCGGGGTACGACGACGGCTACGACGACCTGCCCCCCGAGGACGAGGAGGACGGCGCCCGCCGTCACCGCCTCGTGGTCTTCGGCCTCCCGCTGCTCGCCCTCGCCGTCGTCATCGCCCTGGCCTGGTGGATCGGGGACGCCCTGCTCTCGGTGTCGGGGTCCGTCGACGACGACGTGCAGGGCTCCACGCCGTCGGCCAGCGCGCCCGCGGACGGCTCGACCGGGGCGGTTCCCGCCGGGACCCCGGCCACGATCGCGAGTGCCGAGGTGTTCGACCCGCAGGGCGACGGCGACCCGGACCATCCCGAGGACGTGCCCCTCGCCTTCGACGGAGACCCGGCGACCGCCTGGTCGACGTACGAGTACCGGGGCTCGCCGGCCTTCGGCAACCTCAAGGACGGCCTCGGCCTCCTGCTCGACCTGGGCGGCTCGCAGTCGGTCTCGGGCGTCTCGGTGACCAGCACCCGGCCCGGCGCCTCCGTGGAGATCCGGGTGGGCGAGGAGGCCGGCTCGGACCTGGACAGCTTCACGCCGGCCGCCGATGGAACCGTGGAGGGGACGACGGAGTTCTCCTTCGACGAGCCGGCCACCGCGGGCTACGTGCTGGTGTGGATCACCGGTCTCGTGCCGAGCGAGGGTGGCTTCTCCGCGGACATCGCCGAGATCGAGGTCCAGACGGCCGGCTGACGCCGCCGGTGGCGGAGAGCCGACGGGGAATGGGACCCTTACGATCCTCGTTGTGCCGCCCGTGACCTCGCCTTCCGATCACCCGACCCCCGGCCCGGCCGTGACGACGAGCGGGAACCCCGCGATCCCACCGGCCGAGCACGACGGCATCCGCGACCTCATCATCATCGGGTCCGGACCGGCCGGGTACACGGCCGCGACCTACGCCGCGCGCGCGAACCTGCACCCGCTCGTGTTCGAGGGCTCGCAGTTCGGCGGGGCGCTCATGACCACCACCGAGGTCGAGAACTTCCCGGGATTCCCCGAGGGCATCCAGGGCCCGCAGCTGATGGACGACATGCGCACGCAGGCCGAGCGCTTCGGCGCCGAGTTGGTCCCGCGTGACGTCACCGAGGTGGACCTCGCCGTCGACCCGAAGGTCGTGAAGGTCGGCAACGAGGTGCACCTCGCCCACGCCGTCATCGTCGCCACCGGCTCCAAGTACCGGTACCTGGGCCTGGAGAACGAGGCCCGGCTGCTCGGCCGCGGCGTCTCGGCGTGTGCCACCTGCGACGGCTTCTTCTTCCGCGACCAGGACATCGTGGTCGTCGGCGGCGGCGACTCCGCGATGGAGGAGGCCACCTTCCTCACCCGGTTCGCCAAGACCGTCACCGTCGTCCACCGGCGGCCCGAGCTGCGTGCGTCGAAGATCATGCAGCAGCGCGCGCAGGACAACGAGAAGATCCGGTGGGCGCTGGGCAAGCAGGTGACCGAGGTGCTCGGCGAGAGCACCGTCTCCGGGGTCGAACTCACCGACGTCGCAACCGGCGCCACCGAGACCGTCCCGGTGACCGGCCTGTTCGTGGCGATCGGGCACGACCCGCGCAGCGAGCTGTTCGCCGGCCAGCTGAAGCTCGACGACGCCGGCTACATCCAGGTCGAGCACCCGAGCACGCGCACGAACATCGACGGCGTCTTCGCCTGCGGCGATGTCGTCGACCACATCTACCGTCAGGCGATCACCTCGGCCGGCACCGGCGCGGCTGCGGCGATCGACGCGGAGCGCTGGCTCGCCGAGACCTTCGACGAGCGCTGACCCGCGGGCATAGATCCGATGACCTGGGGGTTCCTCCCACAGGTACTTCCAGCAGTCGAACCAGAGGGAGAACGACCGATGGCAGGCAACACCGTGACGGTGACCGACACCAGCTTCGCCACTGACGTGCTCGGCAGCGAGAAGCCCGTGCTCGTCGACTTCTGGGCGGAGTGGTGCGGCCCCTGCAAGATGGTCGCCCCCGTCCTCGAGGAGATCGCCGCCGAGCACGGCGACAAGCTCACCATCGCCAAGCTCAACATCGACGAGAACCCGCAGATCGCCCGGGACTACCAGGTCATGTCCATCCCGACGATGACCGTGTTCCAGGGCGGCAAGCCCGTGAAGAGCATCATCGGCGCCAAGCCGAAGGGCGCCATCCTGAGCGACCTCGCCGACTACATCTGAACGCAGCTCCGCTGGGGAGCCGGAACGGCTACGCCGGCCTCTGAGTCACACCCTCCGGCTCGCTCCGAGTGAGCGAAGCGAGGGAACGGGCCCATTCGTCCAACCCGGGCGGGTGGGCCCGTTGCCGTCCGGGGAGACCCCACCGGGCCGGTCGGGACGGCGGGGACGACAATCGGCACACGATGAATACGGCGAAGCCTTCGCGTCCCCCAGCGGCGCTGTGATGGGAACCGACAGCGGTATGCAGATCCTGAGGCTCGGGGACCGTGGTCCGGCCGTCGCCGACGTGCGCGCCGCGCTGCGGAGCCTCGGTCTCCTCGGCGGCGAGGCCCGATCCGCGACGGCGACGGCCCCTGGCGGGCCGCTGGACACCATTCCGCTCCGCCACACCCCGCTCGACACGGCCCCCCTCGAGACCGCGGAGTTCGACGCCGCGACCGAACTCGCGGTCCGCCACTTCCAGCAGGTCCGCGGCCTCTCCGTGGACGGGCGGGTCGGCGAGGAGACCTACCGTGCGCTGAACGAGGCCAGGTGGTCCCTCGGCGACCGGCTGCTGCGCTACGACCCCGAGCGGCCCATGCGCGGCGACGACGTCATCAGCCTGCAGGAGCGCCTCCTGGAGCTCGGCTACGACGCCGGCCGCGCCGACGGCATCCTGGGTCCCGAGACCGAGACGGGTCTCCGGGCCTTCCAGCGGGACTACGGACTCAACTCCGACGGAACGTGCGGGCCCGCCACCCTGCGGGCGCTGCGGCAACTGGGCCGCAAGGTGACCGGCGGCCGGCCCCAGCTGCTGCGGCAGAGCGCCTCGTTCGTCGACAGCGGCCCGCACCTGATCGGGCGCCGGATCGTCGTGGACGCCGGCCACGGCGGCGAGGAGACGGGCTTCACGGTCGGCGAGACCACCGAGGCCGACCTGGTCTTCGATCTCGCCTCCCGCATCGAGGGCCGGCTCGCCGCCGCGGGCGCCACCGTCTACCTCACCCGGGGCCGGAACCAGGGCCCCTCGCTGGCCGAGCGGACGGCGTTCGCCAACGACGCCCGCGGCGACCTGTTCCTCTCGCTGCACCTGGACTCGCACAGGTCCGAGCACGCCCGCGGGGTCGCCGCCTATTACTACGGCACCGGCTCGGGAGCCTCCTCCACGTTCGGCGAGCAGTTCGCCAACCTGGTCCGCCGGGAGGTGGTCGCCCGCACCGGCATGCTCGACCTGGGCTCGCACCCCAAGACCTGGGACCTGCTCCGGATGACGCGGATGCCCGCCGTCCGGCTGGACTGCGGCTACCTCTCGCACCCGGTCGACCGGCTGCTGCTGCTCGACGCCCGGGTGCGCAGCGCCGTCGCACAGGCCGTCCTGGCCGCCGTCCAGCGGCTCTACCTGCCCGCCGACGCCGACCCACCCACCGGCACGTTCGTGCTGGGGGAGCTGCGATGACGATGACATGGCGATCCTCCGGATCGCACGGCGGCTATGACTCTGTCGTCCTCCGGACGACACCGCGGCCAATGGCCGTCCCCCGATGCCGTTGAGCCGCTGCGTCACGCCTACGCGGACCCCTCCGGGTCCCACTCGGCACGACAACCTGGGGTACGTCGGCTCGCCAGAGATGCCGCGGCCAACGGCCGTCCCCCGATGCCGTTGAGCCGCTGCGTCACGCCTACGCGGACCCCTCCGGGTCCCACTCGGCACGACAACCTGAGGTACGTCGGCTCGCCAGAGATGCCGCGGCCAATGGCCGTTCCCCGATGCCGTTGAGCCGCTGCGTCACGCCTGCGCGGACCCCTCCGGGTCCCACTCGGCACGACAACCTGGGGTACGTCGGCTCGCCAGAGATGCCGCGGCCAACGGCCGTTCCCCGATGCCGTTGAGCCGCTGCGTCACGCCTGCGCGGACCCCTCCGGGGCCCACTCGGCACGAACCGGTCCGTCCGTTCACTGTGTCCCGCCCTGCCCCCACCGCTTCACTCCCTACACTCCTGAGGGTGGCCATCACCCCGCCCGGCCCGCCCGCCGGTCCCGGTTCCCCGGGGACGCACCTGACGCACGGTGCACATCCCCACGTCGTGCCGCGCCACCCGCGGCTGGACCCGCTGGCGGACCGGTACGCAGCACGGACCCACGGGATGAAGACCTCCGAGATCCGCGCCCTGTTCTCCGTGGTGAGCCGGCCCGAGGTGGTGTCCCTGGCCGGTGGGATGCCGGCCGTCACCGCGCTCCCGCTCGACGCCGTGGGCTCGATGATCGGCGAGCTGGTCTCCGGGATGGGCGCCCAGACCCTGCAGTACGGCTCGGGTCAGGGCGATCCCCGGCTCCGCGAGCGGATCTGCGACGTCATGGCTCTGGAGGGCATCACGGACGCCTCGCCCAGCGAGGTCGTGGTCACGGTCGGCTCGCAGCAGGGCCTGGACCTGGTCACCCGCGTGTTCTGCGACCCGGGCGACGTGATCCTCGCCGAAGGGCCCTCCTACGTCGGCGCGCTGGGCGTCTTCCAGGCGGCCGAGGCCCGCGTGCGGCACGTCGCCATGGACGAGCACGGGCTGATCCCGGAGGCCCTGGAGGAGGCCCTGCTCGACTGCCGCACCAACGGCGACCGGGTCAAGTTCCTCTACACCGTGCCGAACTTCCACAACCCGGCCGGCGTGACGCTCTCCGAGCCCCGCCGCGAGGCGATCGTGGCCCTCGCCGAGAAGTACGACCTGCTGATCATCGAGGACAACCCCTACGGCCTGCTCGGGTTCGAGCACGAGCCGCTGCGCGCGCTGCGGGCCCGGAACAATCAGCGGGTGATCTACCTCGGCTCGTTCTCGAAGACGTTCTCGCCGGGGCTCCGGGTCGGCTGGGTGCTGGCTCCTCTCGCCGTCCGGGAGAAGCTGGTGCTCGCCACCGAGGCGCAGGTGCTCTGCCCGCCGTCGCTCACCCAGTACGCCGTCGCCCGGTACCTCGACACCCAGCCCTGGCGCGAGCAGATCAAGACCTTCACCGAGCTGTACCGCGAACGCCGCGACGCCTGCCTGGAGTCCCTGGCCGCGCTCATGCCCGCCGGCACCGCGTGGACCCGGCCGGAGGGCGGCTTCTACGTGTGGCTGAAGCTGCCGCACGGCCTGGACGCGAAGCTGATGCAGCCCCGCGCGGTGAACGCCCACGTCGCCTACGTGCCCGGCATCGGGTTCTTCGCCGACGGCAACGGCCGCGAGTACATGCGGCTGTCGTACTGCTACCCCGAACCCGACCGGATCCGTGAAGGCGTGCGCCGGCTGGCCCGGGTCATCGAGGCCGAGCTGGACCTGCACTCCACGTTCGACGCCGTCGACACGGGCACGTTCCGCCAGGTCAGCGGCGCCGTTCCCGGGCACGAGGCCGAGACGATCGTCGGGCCCGCCAACCGTGACACCGGCAAGGACGACCGCCCATGAGCGAGACCGCCATCCCCTCCTCCGCAGCGGCGGAAGAGGTCGACCGGCACGCCCTGCGGGCCGTCATCCTGGCCGGCGGGCTGACCTTCGAGCGGGAGGTCAGCCTCTCCTCCGGCACCCAGGTCTGGGAGGAGCTCGTCCGCGCCGGCGTCGACGCCGAGATCCGGGACGCGGACGCCGGGCTGCTGCCCGGCCTCGCGGCGGCGCCCGCCGACGCGGTCTTCATCGCCCTGCACGGCGCCACGGGGGAGGACGGCGCCCTGCGCGCCGTCCTGGACCTGGCCGGCGTCCCCTACGTCGGTTCGCCCGCCGCCGCCTGCCGGCTGGCCTGGGACAAGCCGGCCGCCAAGTCGGTGGTGCGCTCCGCGGGGGTGACGACGCCGGACTGGGTGGCGCTGCCGCACAGCACCTTCCGGGAGCTCGGCGCGGGCGCGGTACTGGACCTGATCGTGGCCCGGCTGGGCCTGCCGCTGATGGTCAAGCCCGCCTCGGGCGGCTCCGCGCTCGGCGCGCAGAAGATCACCCGGGTCGAGGACCTGCCGGCCGCCATGGTCAGCTGCTTCGCCTACGGCGACACCGTCCTCGTCGAGCGCTTCGTCGAGGGCGTGGAGCTCGCCCTGTCGGTCGTCGACCTCGGCGACGGCCCGGAGGCCCTGCCCGCGGTCGAGATCGAGCCGGAGTCCGGTGTCTTCGACTACACGTCCCGCTACACCCCGGGGCTCACCGAGTACCACGCGCCGGCCCGGCTGACCGACGACGTCTCCGAGCGGGCGGCCGCCCTGGCGGTGCGGGTGCACGAGGTGCTCGGGCTGGCGGACCTGTCGCGCACCGACGCGATCGTGACCCCGGACGGGCAGGTGCACTTCCTCGAGGTGAACGTGTCCCCGGGCCTCACCGAGACGTCGATGTTCCCGATGGCGGTCGAGGCCGCCGGTCACGAGCTCGGTGACGTCCTCGCCCGGCTGCTCGCTCTCCGCGCCGGCACCACGCGCTGAGCACCACGCGCTGAGGATCGCGCGGGAAATCGTCTGTGACGAAAGCCCGCGCGTGAACTGGGGCGGGTGCGTCAGGCGTCCGGACGGCGCCCGGTGATCCCCGGCGCCATCACACCGATGATCCGCTGCAGGTCGTCGACCGAACCGAACTCGACGACGATGCGGCCCTTGGCGCGGCCGATCTGGATCTTCACGTTGGTCTCGAACATGTCGGACAGCCGGGTGCCGAGCTCCTCGACCCCGGGGGCGCTGATCTTGCGGGACCGGCGCTTGGCGGCGGGCTGCTCCGCGGCGGCCATCGCGACCGCCTCCTCGGTGGCGCGGACCGACATCCCCTCGGCGACGATCCGGGTGGCGAGCGCGTCCTGGGCATCGGCGTCGGCCAGCCCGAGCAGGGCCCGCGCGTGACCCGCCGAGAGGATCCCGGCCGCGACCCGCGTCTGCACCTTCACCGGCAGCTTCATCAGCCGGATCGTGTTGGTCACCTGCGAGCGGCTGCGCCCGATCTTGCCGGCGAGCTCCTCGTGGGTGGCGCCGAACTCCTCGAGCAGCTGCTGGTAGGCCGCGGCCTCCTCGAGCGGGTTCAGCTGGACGCGGTGGATGTTCTCCAGCAGCGCGTCCCGGAGCATCGCGTCGTCCGTGGTGTCCCGGACGATGGCGGGAACCGAGTCCAGGCCGGCGGCCCGGGCGGCCCGGAGCCGCCGCTCGCCCATGATGAGCTCGTAGCTGACCCGTCCCCCGGGGGAATCGGCGTTCTCCCGCACCACGATCGGCTGGAGGAGGCCGAACTCCTTGACGCTGTGCGTCAGCTCCTCGAGCGCCTCGTCGTCGAAGGCCAGCCGCGGCTGCTTCGGATTCGGGACGATGTCGCCGACCGCGAGCTCCAGCAACCGGGCACCGGGGACGCCGACCGCGCCCTCGTCCTCGGCCCGGGCCTCGGCTCGGGCGTCGGCCACCGGGGACGGGGCGGGCGCCGGAACCAGGGTGACGGTCGGCGCCGGGCTCAGCGGGGCAGGCGTCGTCGCCGCGGAGTCCGGATCCGGGGCGGACGCCAGAGCCGGCGCCGCCTGCTCCACCGGAGTGGGGGCCGGACCGGTGGGGATGAGGGCCGCCAGCCCACGCCCCAGGCCGCCGCGCTTGTTCATGACCGCTCCTCGCGAAGGGTGGTGCTCACTGGCTCTCCTGCGTGCTGGACGGTTCGGCGGTCGGGGCGGCGGGTTCACCGAGGATCAGCGCCGCGACCGGGGGGACCGGTGGCAGTCCGCCGGCGGTGACCGGCCGCTCGAGCGGGGGGAGGACGGCGCCGCGTTGGGCGAGCTCGCGGGCCGCCTCGACGTAGCTGGTCGATCCGCGCGAGCCCGGGTCGTAGGTCAGGACCGACTGGCCGTACCCCGGAGCCTCGGAGACCCGGACGTTGCGAGGGATGACCGACGTGAGGACCAGGTCCCCGAAGTGGTTGCGCACCTCGTCCGCGACCTGGTCGGCCAGCTTCGTCCGGCCGTCGTACATGGTCAGCAGGATGGAGCGCACCGTGATGGCCGGATTGAGATGGGCCCGCACCAGATCGATGTTGGAGAGCAGCTGCCCGAGCCCCTCCAGCGCGTAGTACTCGCACTGGATCGGGATGAGCACCTCGTCGCCGGCCACCAGGGCGTTGAGGGTCAGCAGACCCAGGGACGGCGGACAGTCGATGAGCACGTAGTGCGGCCGCTGCTCCTCCGGTAGGGCCGAGATGTGCGCCTCGATCGCGCGGCGCAGCCGGTGCTCACGGGCGACCACGGAGACCAGCTCGATCTCGGCACCGGCGAGGTCGATCGTCGCGGGGACGCAGCGCAGGTTCGGGCTCGCCGTCGTCGGGTGGACCACCTCGGACAGCGTGCTGTCACCGACCAGGGCGTCGTAGACGGACGGGGTGCCCACCGTGTGCTCGACACCGAGAGCCGTGCTCGTGTTGCCCTGCGGATCGAGGTCGATGACCAGGGTGCGCAGCCCGTAGAGAGCCAGGGCGACGCCGAGGTTGACCGTCGACGTCGTCTTGCCGACGCCGCCCTTCTGGTTGGCGATCGTGATGATCCGGATCCGGCTCGGCGCCGGGAACGGCTCCTGATCGGCGGCATGGAGCACGCGCGTGGCGCGCAGCGCCTCCATGGCGATCGGGCTGTCCCAGTCCGACCCGGCCGAAGATGCCGAGTCGGTGGCGAGACTGCTCCGCAGCCGCTCACCCGGGTCGGTCATCGCGGGTCCTTCCTGACGATCCGTTTCACGTGGAACCGATCGAAGTGCTGTCCCTGTTCCACGTGGAACAGAAGGTCGGGCTGTGCGGCGCGCGGCCCGGTCACCGCGCTCCACGCGTCATGACCACCACGGTAGTGGCAGCGTCGCCGAGCGCCGCACCGACTGCCCGGGCGTGGACGTCGCGCATTCCGGCTGCGGCCAGCTCCGGCAGCAGCGCGGGCAGCTCCTCCACCGCCCGCGTGCCGACGAGGGCGACCAGCTGGGTGCCGGGCCGCATCAGTCCGCGGCACCAGCCGACGAGCCGGGGGAGCGGCGCCACGGCCCGAGCGGTGACGACGTCGACCGTCCCCACCGCGCCCACGACGGACCGGTCCTCGGCCCGGCCGCGCACCACCCGCCAGCGGGGACCAACGCTGCCCCCCGGGCGGTCGTCGAGGCGGGCACCGGCCTCCAGCTGCGCGAGCTCGGCGACGGCCTCCTCGAGGAAATCCACCCGCCGGGCCATCGGCTCCACCAGGGTAACCGTCAGATCGGGCCGGGCGAGGCCCAACGGGATGCCCGGCAGGCCCGCACCGCTGCCCACGTCCACGACCCGGGCGCCCTGGGGGACGGCCTCGGCCACGGCAGCGCTGTTGAGCACGTGCCGCTCCCACAGCCGAGGGACCTCCCGCGGGCCGATCAGGCCGCGGACGACGCCGTCACCGGCCAGCCGGGCGACGTAGCGCTCGGCCGCGGGCAGCGCCTCCGCGAACACCCGGGCCGCGGCCGCCGGCGCGACGGGGCCGGCGGCCCCGCCCCGCGGGCGGTCGTCGGGAGCCCCGCCCGCGGGGTGGGGGAGTTCGCCGTGCTGCCCGGAGGCGCGTCCGCTCACTTGTCGGGCAGGACCACGACTCGCCGGTTCGGCTCCTCGCCCTCCGACTCGCTGTGGACGCCGCTGACTCCGGCGATGACGTCGTGCACCACCTTGCGCTCGAACGGGTTCATGGCAGACAGGCGTTCGGGCTGCCGGCTCTGGGCGACACGCCGAGCTGCCTCGCCGGCCAGCGCGGTGAGGTCCGTACGCCGCTTGGCCCGGAACCCGCCGACGTCCAGCATCAGCCGGCTGCGCACGCCGGTGTCCTGCGCCACGGCCAGCCGGGTCAGCTCCTGGAGGGCCTCGAGCGTGGCGCCGTCGGGGCCGATCAGCGTGGTGAGGTTGCCGCCGACGATCGCCACCGACGCCCGGTCACCCTCCACGTCGAGGTCGATGTCGCCGTCCACGTCGAGGATGTCGAGGAGCCGCTCGAGGTAGTCCCCCGCGACGTCACCCTCACGGACCAGCGGGTCCCCGTCGTCGTCGTCCTCGTCGTCCT
This sequence comes from Blastococcus sp. CT_GayMR19, assembly GCF_004570385.1. Taxonomy (GTDB): domain Bacteria; phylum Actinomycetota; class Actinomycetes; order Mycobacteriales; family Geodermatophilaceae; genus Blastococcus_B. The sequence continues at coordinate 27,936 of NZ_SPQL01000011.1, forward strand.
CGTCGTCCTCGTCGTCGTCCTCGGACTGCGCGGCAGCCGCACGCGGCACACCCGCCTCCTGCGTACCGGCATCGGACGCCTCGAGGACTGCGTCGTCACTGGCGGCGTCGGCGTCGGGCAGGGAGTCGAGGTCGTCGGACGACGCCGAGGACGCCGGCGCCGTGTAGGCCGGGGCGGTGTCGGACAGTGTGGTGTCGGACACCGCGGTATCGGACGACGGCTGCTGTGGAGCACTCACGGAGGTTCCTCCCAGGTGGGGGCGGGTGGCCGGGGTATCCCCGGTGGTCGTGGGCCGGCGGGTGCAGGCGGGGCGTCGGTGCAGGTCAGCGGCGTTTGCGCTTGCCGCGGTTGGCCGGGCCCTGTCCGCCGGGCCGGGGCGCGGCGCCCTTCCCCGAGGCCTGGGACCCACCGCCACTGCCGCTGCCGTCCCCCGCGGTTCCGGGCGCACCGTCCCCCGCGCCGGTGGCGCCGGGAGCGTCGGCGTCGTTCTCGGGCAGCGTGGCGGTCGCCGGGCGTCCCGGCTTGCTGCGCACCGGCTTGGCGCCGGGCTTGGGAGCCAGCGACTTCGGGTCCACGTACGGCTTGTCGGCGTCCGCCTTGGCCTTGTGGGCGGCCGATCCGGGCGGCGGCAGCTTGCGCAGGATGAAGAACTGCTGGCCCAGGGTCCACAGGTTGTTGGTGAACCAGTAGAGGAGGACCCCGACCGGGAAGAAGAAGCCGGATACGAACAGGCTCAGCGGCATCCCGTAGAGCATGAACTTCTGCACGGTGGCGGCCTGACCCTCGACCGGGCCCGAGCGCGACATGATCTGCTTCTGCGTGAAGAAGGTCGTGAAGCACATGATCACGATCAGCACGAAGGAGACGGTCCGGATGCTGCCGTAGGAGCCGCCGGTGATCTCGAGGATCGCCCGCTCCTTCTCGCCCGACATGTCGAACGAGGACGAGATCGGGGCGCCGAACAGCTTGGCGCGGGCCGCCTCGTCGGTGAGCTCGGGCGACCAGCTGTAGAGGCCAGGCTTCCCGGGCGCCAGGCGGCGCAGCACGTGGAAGAGCGACAGGAAGATCGGGATCTGCGGCAGGATCGGCAGGCACCCGGCCAGCGGGTTGACGCCGCGCTCCTTGAAGATCGCCTGCTGCGCCGCGGCCATGCCCTGGCGGTCGCTGCCGTACTGCTTGCGCAGCTTCGCGAGCTCCGGCTGGAGCTCCTGCATGGCCCGCTGCGACTTGACCTGCTTGACGAACAGCGGGAACAGCAGGATCCGGATCGTCACAACCAGAAAGACGATCGCCAGCACCCAGGCCAGGCCGGCAAGGCCGGATTCGGCCGGCGGATCACCGAACGCCAGGTTCCACAGCGCGTGCCAGCGTGCCATCACCCAGGAGATGCCGGTGTACAGCCAGTCAAGCAACGGAGGACTCCTCGTTCGCCCGGCGGGGGTCCGTCGGGGTGGCTCGGTGGGGAGGATCGGGCCGGTCGCCCGGGGACGCCGGTGACGGCGCCGGGATGCTCGACGAGTGGCCGCCTTCTCCGGTTCCGGGGGAGGGCAGGGCCACACCCGGAACGGGGTCGAAGCCACCCGGGTGCCAGGGCGCGCACTTGATCAGCCGGCGCAGCGCGAGACCGGTGCCGCGCCAGGCGCCGTGCCGCTCGACCGCCTCGGCCGCGTACGCACTGCAGGTCGGGTAGAAGCGGCAGCGAGGCGGAAGGGCAGGGCTGATCGCCCGGGAGTAGAAACCGATGGCCGCCAGCAGCGCGCGCCCGACGGGGGAGCGGCGGCGATCGACTGCGGCGCCGCTCACGAGGACCGCGACCCGTCGCCCAGGAGACGGCTCATCCCGGCGGAGAGGTCGCGCCGGAGGACCGCCGAGCCTGCCGCGGCCGCCTCGGGCCGGGCCCGGACGACCAGGTCGGCCGTCGGGGGGAACCGGTGCAGTTCGGCACGGACGGCGGCCCGCAGCTGGCGGGTGACGCGGTGGCGCACCACCGAGTTGCCGACCGCCTTGCCGACCACGAAACCGGCCCGCGGGCCGGTCGGCGGCGCCTGGCTCGACGCCGGGCCACCGGCCGCCGGAGCGGGCCGTTCGGGGAGGTAGTGGAGCACCATGGTCGGTCGCCCGGCGCGTCGGCCGGACCGGACGACCGCGGTGAACTCCGGACGCCGGCGCAGGCGGGCCTGCGCGGGCAACACGTCAGGCGGAGAGGTTCTCGCGACCCTTGCGCCGACGACCGGCGAGGATCGCCCGGCCCGCGCGGGTCCGCATCCGCAGCCGGAAACCGTGGGTCTTGGACCGGCGTCGGTTGTTCGGCTGGAACGTGCGCTTGCTCACGAAGTACTCCCACTACATGGCATCGACGGTGCGTACCCGTCGGTGGACGGGGACGCGCGGGGGACCGGTGAACGGCCGGAGCCGCACCCCGGCAACCCCGGAAGCTGGTTCTGCGGACCGGCACACGTCGGAGCCGTCCACAGACTCAGGCCAGCATAACCGAGAGAGCGCGAGGACCGGCGGGCGGCCGCATGCGGACCGCCCATGGTCCCCCCGGACGGCCCGTCGGGGCACGCGGACGCGCCGTGGTGGGCGGACCGGCTGGGGACGCCGACGCGCCGGGACCGTCTCCCCGAGCGTTGCCGGGCTGTGGACGGGGCTGTTAGCGTCGCCGTCGCCCCAGGTCGCAGGACAGGGTCGAGCGGGTGGGCCGATCCCGGTGGTCGACCGCGTCCGCAACAGCGCAACCTCAGCCAGATCCCGGCTCTGACCAGCAGATATGCGGGTCACGGTCAGGAGTGGGAGGAAGCGCCGCACGATCGGTCCCCGGCCGTGCACACCCTGTGGACACCGGTGTGGAACCAGTGTGTCCGTGCGTCCACAACGGGGCACCGCCACGGTGGACACGAAGCGCGCGGGGATACCGGTCCCGGGACCTGCCCGGGGGCGACCGGGGTCGACTGCAATGGGAGGACGGGCCGCATGGCGGACGCCACGCTGGACCTGGCAACGGTCTGGGACCAGATCCGCGAACGGCTGGCGACGAGTCTGTCCCCGCAGCAGAACGCGATGCTGAACCTGACCCGTCCCCTCGGGCTGGTCGAGGACACGGCGGTGCTGGCCGCGCCCAACGAGTTCACCCAGACCGTGCTCGAGTCCCGGATGCGCCGAGTGCTCGCCGAGGCACTGTCCGAGCAGTTCGGCCGGGACATCCGGGTCGCCGTGCAGCTCGAGGACGCACCGGCCGGGCCGCCGGCCGACACCCGCGACGAGGAGCCCACCCGCCGTCCCTGGTCCGACGCCGAGGCGCAGCGTGCCGAGGAGGACCGCGCCACCCGCGACCGCGCCGACGACGGGCGGAGCGCGTTCGGCGTCCGGACCGACGCGGTCGGGACGCCGCCGTGGGACCGGGGCTCCGGAGACGCGCTGTCCGGCCGCTCCGACGCCGAGGCCCGGGAACTGCGGTCGGTGGACGGCCCGACGCCGCGGCCGGTGGACCGCGGAGCCCCCGAGGACTGGAGCACGCAGACCTGGGGGACCGGGTCCGCGGAGCCGGCCGGCGGCACGCAACCGCCCGGCGGCACGCACGCTGCCGGCGGTCTGGGCGGGCGCGACTGGGGCGGCTCGGAGGACGACTCGTCGGCCGACGTGCTGCCCTTCGACCTCGACGTCCCCGCCGACCAGCGCGCCGGTCGGCCCGGGAACGGCCGCGGCCGACGTCCCGACAGCCGGGGCGGCTACGGGCGGGACGCCGGGGGAGGGTTCGCCGACCGCCGTCCGGCCGGCCTGGACCCGGGTCTGAACCCCAAGTACGTCTTCGACTCCTTCGTCATCGGCAACAGCAACCGGTTCGCCCATGCCGCGGCGGTCGCCGTCGCCGAGGCGCCGGCCCGCGCGTACAACCCGCTGTTCATCTACGGCGAATCCGGGCTGGGGAAGACCCACCTGCTGCACGCGATCGGGCACTACGCGGCCCGGATGTTCCCCAACGTGCGCGTCCGGTACGTGAGCACCGAGGAGTTCACCAACGAGTTCATCAACCTCGTGCACTCCGGCCGGGCCGAGGAGTTCCGCCGGCGCTTCCGGGACATCGACTTCCTGCTGATCGACGACATCCAGTTCCTGGAGCGGGCGGAGCGCACGCAGGAGGAGTTCTTCCACACCTTCAACACGCTGCACAACGCCAGCAAGCAGATCGTCATCACCTCCGACCGCGCGCCGAAGAAGCTGACGACGCTGGAGGACCGGCTGCGCACCCGCTTCGAGTGGGGCCTGATCACCGACGTCCAGGCGCCCGACCTGGAGACCCGCATCGCGATCCTGCGGAAGAAGGCCTGGGGCGAGCGGCTGCAGGTGCCCGACGCCGTGCTGGAGTTCATCGCCAGCAAGGTGCAGACCAACATCCGCGAGCTCGAGGGCGCGCTCATCCGCGTGACCGCGTTCGCCAGTCTCAACAAGCAGCAGGTGGACCTCCCGCTGGCCGAGCTCGTGCTGAAGGACCTGATCAGCGACGAGCAGGGCCCGCAGATCACCGCGGCGATCATCATGGCCGCGACCGCGGAGTACTTCTCCGTGACGATGGAGGAGCTGCAGGGCGCCAACCGCAGCCGCACGCTGGTCAACGCCCGCCAGATCGCCATGTACCTGTGCCGTGAGCTCACCGAGCTGTCCCTGCCGCGGATCGGGGCCTCGTTCGGGGGCAAGGACCACACGACGGTCATGCACGCGGTCAAGAAGATCACCAACCTGATGAGCGAGCGCCGCGCGACCTACACACAGGTCACCGAGCTCACCGCCCGGATCAAGAGCCGGGCCCGCCAGTGACACCGTCGTCCTCCGGACGACACCGCTTCCAATTGCCGTCCCCCAGCACGCGGAGCCGTTGAGTCGTGCCTGCGCGGGAGCCTCCGGCCCCCACCCGGCCCGACGGGTGCCGTCCCCCTGCTACGAGGAGCATGTTCGTGGGCCGGTCACTATCCACAGCCGCGGATCCCGCCGGACACCTCGGGGACACCCGTTCGTCACCGCCCTTCCCGGCCGGTCGGCGGCCCGACGCGGTCGACTCGTCGAGAAGTTGTCCCCAGGAATGTGCACAGGCTGGGGAGATCTCTGCCGGAGCCGTGTGACGGCTCGGCCGGTCGACGGAGCCGGTATCCGGGGCGGCTGTCAACGGGGCCTGGCCGTTTCCCGGAATCGGGCGTTGACCTGCGCGGACGCCCTCGGACGCCTGCGGACGCCGCGGACGTGCACCTTCGGCCGACACGCCTCGGGACGCCCCTGTTGCCGGTCCCTCGCCGGTCTGGGGACGGAGCGGGGAGAGGCAGGGGAGAGCAGGTGGACGGCGGACGGTCACGGTGCACAACCGTCGAGATGTCCACGTGTCGACACAGGAAGGACGGTCACCACCCACAGCCGGCCAACAGGCGCATTCGGCCACTGAGCAGCGGGAACGGCCTCGATCCCCAGCTTCCACACGTGTGATGACGAAGATGAGTTATTTGGATCGAGAATTCCTTGAACCACACTCTGGGTGGGGACCGTGCGTTCAGAGGTGCCCAGGGCGGTCAAAGAGACGCCAATAGGGACCGGCGTTCCCCCGAGGGGCCGCAGCAGGCACGATGAGCACCGCACCGGGGCCGGACGAGCGGGGACGCCGGAGACCGGGTGCACCGACGGACGAGAAGATCCGCCCCTCCGGGCCCCGCCATCAGGCGGGACCCCGGCCGGGCGGCGGGCAGAGGCTGGGGTGGGTCGAGAGATGAAGTTCCGGGTGGCACGTGAGGTGCTCGCCGACGCCGTCGCGTGGACGGCGCGCAGCCTGCCGCCGCGGCCGTCGGTACCTGTCCTGGCCGGGATCCTGCTCGAGATCGACGGCAACACGCTGTCGGTCTCCGGATTCGACTACGAGGTGTCGGCGCGCGCCGAGGTCGACGTGCAGGCCACCGAGAGCGGACGGGTCCTGGTGCCGGGCCGGCTGCTGGCCGAGATCACCCGTGCGCTCCCGCCGCACCCGGTGGAGATCACCGCCGAGGGCCCCCGCCTGGCCATCACCTGCGGAAACGCCCGTTTCAGTCTTCCGACGCTGCCGGTCGAGGACTACCCCTCGCTGCCGTCCATGCCCTCCTCCGCCGGCCTGGTCGACAGCGACGTCTTCGCCGAGGCGGTCAGCCAGGTCGCCGTCGCGGCGGGCCGGGACGACACCCTCCCGATGCTGACCGGCGTCCGGCTGGAGATCGAGGACGACCTGATCACCCTGGCCGCGACCGACCGGTACCGGCTGGCCGTGCGCGAGTTCGCCTGGCGGCCGGAGACCTCAGGGGTGTCCGCCGCGGTGCTGGTGCCGGCCCGGACGCTCGCCGACGCGGCGAAGACGCTGACCAGCGGCCCGGAGATCGTCGTCTCGCTGTCCTCGGGCAGCGCCGGCGAGGGCATCCTCGGCCTGTCGGGCAAGGACCGGCAGACGACGACGCGGCTCCTGGACGCCGAGTTCGTCAAGTACCGGGCCATCATGCCGAGCGAGTCCGCCTCGCACGCGACGCTGCCGGTCGGGCTGTTCACCGATGCCGCCAAGCGCGTGGCCCTGGTCGCCGAGCGCGGCACCCCCCTGCGCTGCGAGTTCACCCAGGGCCAGGTGACGCTGCGGGCCGGCGGCACCGACGACGAGGGGCAGGCCGAGGAACGCTGCGACGTCGAGTTCGACGGCGAACCCCTGACCATCGGCTTCAACCCGACGTTCCTGCTCGACGGCCTGGCCGCCGTGCACACCGAGCGGGCGCGGATGAACTTCACCAGCCCGCTCAAGCCCGCCGTGCTCTCCGGTGTCGAGGAGCAGCAGACCGACGACGGGAAGCCCGCGGAGCGACCGGGCAGCTACCGGTACCTGATCATGCCGGTGCGGCTGCCCGGCTGACCGCGGCTGACAGTCCTTCCCGCTTCCGAGGGCCGGCTGTCCCCGCTTCGCGGGCAGGTTGTTCCTCGCTTCGCGGGAAAGGGCCCCGGCCAGCACGATGAGGGACCGAGTTTCGAGAACCGCCGAGAGGGGACGACGTCGTGCAGCTGGGACTGATCGGGCTGGGCAAGATGGGCGGCAACATGGCCGAGCGCCTGCGCCGGGCCGGGCACGAGGTCGTGGGCTACGACCACTCACCCGGCAAGCGGGACGTGGAGACCCTGCCCGCCCTGATCGAGGCGCTGGCCGCGCCGCGGGTCGTCTGGGTGATGGTTCCCTCGGGTGAGCCGACCAAGGCCACCGTCAAGGAGCTCGCCGGGCTGCTCAGCGAGGGCGACGTGATCGTCGAGGGCGGCAACTCCAAGTACACCGACGACCAGGTGCACGACGTGATGTGCCGCGAGAAGGGCATCGGTTACATCGACGCCGGCGTCTCGGGTGGGGTCTGGGGCCTGGAGAACGGCTACGCCCTGATGGTCGGCGGCACCAAGGACGACGTCGCCAAGGCGCAGCCGATCTTCGACGCGCTGCGGCCGCCGCGGCCGGTCGACGAGTCGGGCCAGGAGATGCCGGGCGTCGGCTTCGTGCACGCCGGGCCGGTGGGCGCCGGGCACTTCAGCAAGATGGTCCACAACGGCATCGAGTACGCGATGATGCAGGCCTACGGCGAGGGCTACGAGCTGCTGGCCGCCGTCGACCTGATCGAGGACGTCCCGGGCGTCGTCGCCTCGTGGACGCAGGGCACCGTGATCCGCTCCTGGCTGCTGGACCTGCTGGTCCGGGCGCTGCAGGAGGACCCGGAGCTGGAGAAGATCCGTGGCTACGCGGAGGACTCGGGCGAGGGCCGGTGGACCGTCGAGCAGGCCATCGAGAACGCCGTGCCCATGCCGACCATCGCGGCGTCACTGTTCGCGCGGTTCTCCTCGCGCCAGGAGGACTCCCCGACGATGAAGGCGGTCGCGGCGCTGCGGAACCAGTTCGGCGGGCACGCGGTGAAGGCCGTCCAGGCCCAGGAGGCCGAGAAGCCCGCGTGAGGCACCGCACGTCCTATCCGGCCACGATGGCCATTGTGGCCGGGCCGGCGGTCGGCCGCCGTCCGCGATCGGGGCCACAATGGCCATCTCGGCCCTTCGGGGGCGGGTGACGGGTGTACGTCCGGCACCTGCAGCTCGGGTCGTTCCGCAACTGGGAGAAGGTGGACGTCGCCCTCGGTCCCGGGCCGACGGTCTTCGTCGGGCGCAACGGCGAGGGCAAGACCAACCTCGTCGAGGCGGTGGGCTATCTCGCGACCATGAGCAGCCACCGCGTGTCGGCCGACGGGCCCCTGGTCCGGCACGGCGACGCCCAGGCGGTGGTGCGGGCGGCGCTCCGCCGCGGCGACCGTGAGCTGCTGGTCGAGATCGAGATCAACCCGGGGCGCGCCAACCGGGTCCGGGTCAACCGCGCCCCTCTCCCGCGGCCGCGCGAGCTGCTCGGCATGGTCCGGACGGTGCTCTTCGCGCCGGAGGACCTCGCGCTCGTCCGGGGCGATCCGACCGAGCGCCGCCGTTTCCTCGACGAGCTGCTGGTGACCCGCACACCGCGGCTGGCCGGCGTCCGCAGCGACTACGACCGGGTGCTCAAGCAGCGCAACGCGCTGCTCAAGACCGCGCGCCTGGCGCGGGGCAGGGCCATCGAGACCCTCGACGTCTGGGACGGCCACCTCACCGACCTCGGCGGGCAGCTGCTGGCGGCGCGCCTGCAGCTGATCGCCGACCTGGCCCCGCACGTGGCGGAGTCCTACGCCGGCGTGGCCGGGGCGGGCGCGGTGATCGCCGGCCTCGGCTACTCGTCCTCCGTCCCGGCGGCGGGCGACGGCAGCCCGGTCGCGCCCGGACCGCAGCCCTCCGCGGCCGAGCTGACCGCGGCCATGCGGGAGCGGGTGGCCGAGCGGCGCGGCGACGAGCTGGACCGCGGCATCACGCTGGTCGGCCCGCACCGCGACGACCTGGTCCTGCACCTGGGCCCGGCGCACGCCAAGGGGTTCGCCAGCCACGGGGAGTCGTGGTCGCTGGCGCTGGCGCTCAAGCTCGCCACGTTCGCCCTCTTGAGGGCCGAGGGCGAGGACCCCATCCTGATCCTGGACGACGTCTTCGCGACCCTCGACACCCAGCGCCGGGCGGCTCTGGCCGCGGTCGCCCGTTCGGCGGAGCAGACGCTGATCACCGCCGCCGTGGTCGACGACGTCCCGGAGGAGCTGCGCAGTGTCCGCGTCGAGGTCGGCGACGGCTACGCGGTCGTGGTGAAGGACGGCGCCGGCTTCGCCGAGGGGAGGGTGCCATGACCGAGGACCGGCCCGCGCGGCCCAGCGACATCGCCCGCGCCGCCCTGGAGGCGGCGCGCGCCGCCTCGGCGGCCCGGCCGCAGCCCACGCGCCGCCGGATCGCCGGCCCCCGCCGCCGCTGGACCGGCGCCGGGCCGGGCGCCGACGACCCCCAGCCGCTCGGCCGGCTGGTCGACTCGCTGGTCACCGAGCAGGACTGGTCGGAGCGCACCCGCGTGGGCGCCGTCTTCGGCCGGTGGGAGGCGCTGGTCGGCCCGGACATCGCCGGCCACTGCCGGCCGCAGACCCTGACCGAGGGCGAACTGCTGGTCGTCGCCGAGTCGACGGCATGGGCCACCCAGCTCCGGCTGATGGCGCCCACGATCCTCGGCCGGCTGCACGCGCAGGTCGGCGGAAACGTGGTGACCCGCTTGCGCGTTGTCGGACCGACGGCCCCGAGCTGGAAGAAGGGCCCGCGGTCGGTCCGCGGGCGGGGGCCGCGGGACACGTACGGCTAGCCGGGCCGGACCGCGAGGTCCGGATCGCGCCCGGAGGACAGCACCATGACGGAGAGGCACGAATGAGCAGCCCGCGTGACCGAGACGGCGCCGACGACGGCGGCGACTGGCAGGAACCGCCCCATCTCTCGGGGAACGAGCCGGCCGGCGACTCCGACATCGAGCCCAACATCGCGGACCGCCGGATGAAGCCGCGCGACAGCGACCACACCTCCGACCGCGAGACGTGGACGCCGCCGGGCTGGGACCTGCCGCCCGCCACCCCCGACCGGGACCTGCCGCCCGCCACCCCTGATCGGGACCACCTGCCGCCCGCCGGTGGCCCCTCCGGGGTGCCGTCCCAGGACCCCTCACCCGCCCCTGCCGGGAAGCGGCCGGGCGGCGGCTTCTTCGGCTCGCGGCGGCGGGCGCCCGGCGAGGTCGAGAAGGTGTTCACCTACGAGGGGGACGCCGTCGGCGCCCAGGGATGGGCGCTGCAGCAGGGCTGGACCATCTCCGACGGGAACGCCCCCGAGGACGCCGTCCTCCGGGACCTGGTCGCCTCCGCTCCGGTGCGGCCGACGAAGGACCACCGCCCGGCCAGCGTGCTCCGGGGACGCTCCGGCACCCTCGACCTGGTCGCGTTCGACATCGTCTTCGCCTCGGGGCGCTACCTGGTGCCGGAGTACGCCGTCACGGCCGCCCCGCTGCTCGGCACCGTGCCCGGCCTGCGGCTCTCCCCGGCGCGGCTCTGGAAGCACCGCACCGGCGGGCTCGTCCCGATCCCCAGTGGCGACGAGGCCTTCGACACCCGCTGGCAGCTGCTCGCCGCGGAGGACACCCCGCAGGTCCGCCGGCTGGCCCAGGACCCGGCGGTGCACGGCCTGCTCCTGGGCACCGACGACGGCGACGAGTTCTGGACCGCCGCCGGGCACCTGGCCGCCGTCCGCCCCGACGGGCACCGCCCCCAGCTGCTGGAACACCACGCCCGCCTGCTCAACGCGGTGGTCAACGCGCTGGCCGCCGGTTTCTGAGACGAGCCCGGTGAGCACGGAGCCAGACAGCGACGCCGGGCCGGCTCCCGACTCCGCAGCTCCCGACTCAGTGGCTGTCCCGCCGGCTGCGGGGCTGCGCGACCTCCTGCCGCTGCTCCGGCCGCACCGGCGGTCGCTGGCGGTCGCGGCCGCCCTGTCCCTCGCCGGCGCCGCGGCGGCACTCGCGCAGCCGGCACTGGTCGGGCGGGTCATCACGGCCGTGGGGGGCGGGCGGTCGGTGCTGCCCGCCGTCGTCGTCCTCCTCGTCGTGCTGATCGCCGGCGCGTTCCTGGGAGCGGTCCAGCAGTACGTGCTGCAGCGGACGGCGGAGGGGGTCGTGCTCTCCACCCGGCGGACCCTGACCGACCGGCTGCTCCGGCTGCCGGTCAGCGAGTACGACCGGCGGCGCACCGGCGACCTGATGTCGCGGGTGGGCGCCGACACCACCCTGCTGCGGGCCACGGTCACGTCGGGGGTGGTGGAGGTCGCCGGCTCGGTGGTGGTGGGCGTCGGCGCCCTGATCGCCATGGCGCTGGTCGACGGGTGGCTGCTGCTGGTCACCGTGGTCGCGGTCGGCCTGGGCGTCGCCGTGGTCAGCACCGTGGTCCGGCGGATCCGCGACCTCTCGCGGCGCGCGCAGGAGGAGGTCGGCGCCATGACCGCGGCGGTCGAGCGGTCGCTGTCCGCCGTCCGCACCATCCGGGCCAGCGGGGCCACCGACCGCGAGGTGGACGTCGTCGGCAGCAGCGCGACCCGGGCCTACGACGCCGGTGTGCAGGTCGCCCGGGTGGAGGCGATGGTGTCGCCGGCGAGCTCGATCGCCGTCCAGGGCGCGTTCCTCGCCGTCCTGGGCCTCGGCGGGTACCGCGTGGCCACCGGGTCGATCGACGTCGCCGATCTCGTCGCCTTCATTCTCTACCTGTTCCTGCTGGTCATGCCGCTGGGCCAGGCGATCTCCGCGTGGACGCAGCTGCAGACCGGGCTCGGGGCGCTCGCGCGGATCCAGGAGGTGCTGGCGCTCGCACCGGAGGACGACCGGCACCCGGAGCGCGGCGGGGCCACCGCCCTGCCGCGGATGCCGTCGCCCGGGGACCCGACTCCCCTGCTCGAGCTCGACGACGTCCGCTTCTCCTATCCCGACGGGACGGAGGTGCTGCGCGGGGTGTCCCTCACCGTCCTCGCCGGCAGCCGGGTGGCGCTGGTCGGTCCGTCGGGTGCGGGCAAGTCCACGATCCTGGCCCTGGTCGAGGGCTTCTACCCGCTGACGGGCGGGGTGATCCGCTGGGCCGGGACCGACGTCCGGAGGCTGCCCCGGGCCGCACTCCGGGCGCGGCTCGGCTACGTCGAGCAGGAGGCGCCGGTCCTCGCCGGCACGATCCGGGACAACCTGCTGCTCGCGGCCCCGGGGGTCTCCGACCCCGACCTGTGGGCCGTGCTGGCCGACGTCGGCCTGACCCCCGTCGTCCAGCGTTCCCCCCGCGGGCTCGACGTGCCCGTCGGCGACGACGGGGTACTGCTCTCCGGCGGGGAACGGCAGCGGCTGGCCATCGCGCGCTCGCTGCTCTCCCGGCCCGCGCTGCTGCTCCTGGACGAGCCCACCGCGAGCCTCGACGCACGCAACGAGAGCCTGCTGCGGGACACCCTCGCGGCGGCCGCAGCCGACCGGGCGCTCCTCGTCGTCGCGCACCGGCTGTCCACCGTGCGCGACAGCGACCAGATCGTGGTGCTGGACGCCGGCGAGATCGTGGCCAGGGGAACGCACGACGAGCTGGTCGAGGAGAGCCCGCTCTACCGCGAGCTGGCCACCGCCCAGCTCCTGGTCTGACGTCGACTCGGGTAAGGGTTACGCGGTCCGGAGGACCGCCATGTCACTGCGCGTGGTCTTCCACCATTGCGGGCGCTGCAGCAGCGGCAATGGTGGAGCAACACCCGCAACGGCAGGGGTCAGGCCGGCTGGGCCTGCTCGGCTGCGCGCGTGACGTTGCGGAGCATCCCGCCGAAGACGATGCCGTGGAACGGGGCCACCGCCCACCAGTAGAGGTGGCCGAACAGGCCGCGGGGGACGAACGTGGCCCGCTGCCGCAGCCGGGTCGTCCTCCCGTCGGCCTCCGAACCGCTCGCGGCCCCCTCGTGTTCCACGTGGAACTCCAGCCAGGCCAGCCCGGGCAGGCGCATCTCGGCGCGCAGCCGCAGCAGGCTGCCCTCCTCCAGCGCCTCGACCCGCCAGAAGTCGAGGGCCTCGCCGACGTAGAGGTCGTGCGGGGACCGCCGTCCTCGCCGGAGGCCCACCCCACCGACCAGCCGGTCCAGCCGGCCGCGCACCTCCCAGGCCAGCGGGAAGGAGTACCAGCCGGTGTCGCCGCCGATGCCCTCCACGACCCGCCACAGCGCAGTGGGCGAGGCGCTGGTCTCCCGCGTGCGCTCGTCGACGTAGACGCTGCCGCCGGCCCAGTCAGGATCGGTCGGCAGTGGGTCGGACGGCGCACCGGGCACGGACGCCGAGGACCACCGCGTCGCGACGGCGGCGTCCTTGACCCGCTGCAGCGCGAGGCGGACCGCCTCGTCGAAGCCGAGCAGGCCACCGGGCGGATCCGGGACGTACTCGGCGATGTCGTGCTCCCGGCAGACCACGGTGTTGCGCAGCGACTCGACCAGCGGGCGGGCGATCGAGGCGGGCACCGGCGTGATCAGGCCGACCCAGTGGCTGGACAGCGACGGGGTGAACAGCGGCACCGGCAGGATCCGCCGCCGGGGGAGTCCGGCGGCGACGGCGTACCGCTGCATCATCTCGGCGTAGTTCATGACGTCGGGGCCGCCGACGTCGAACGAGCGGTGCACCTCCGGCGGCAGGGTGGCGCAGCCGACGAGGTAGCGCAGCACGTCGCGGACGGCGATCGGCTGGATCCGGCTGTGCACCCAGCGCGGCGTCACCATCACCGGCAGGCGCTCGGTCAGGTAGCGCAGCATCTCGAAGGACGCCGAGCCCGAGCCCAGCACGATCGCCGCGCGCAGGACCGCGGTGGGGACGCCGGAGGCGAGCAGGATCGAGGCCACCTCGCCGCGTGAGCGCAGGTGCGGGGAGAGGTCCTCGCCCTCGGGCTCCAGCCCGCCGAGGTAGACCAGCCGGCCCACGTCGGCCTCCCGCGCCGCCCTGGCCATGACCTCGGCGGTGTGCCGGTCGGTCTCCTCGAAGGCATGTCCGCCGCCGAGGGCATGGACCAGGTAGTAGACGACGTCGACGCCCGCGCAGGCCGTGGCGACCGCCGCGGCGTCCGCGGCGTCGGCCCGCACGATCTCGACCCGTCCGGCCCACGGGTGGTCCCGGAGCCGGTCCGGGGATCGGGTCATGACCCGCACGCGGTGCCCGGCCGCCAGCAGTTCGGGCACCAGACGGCCGCCGATGTAGCCCGTCGCGCCGGTGACGAGGCAGGTCCTGGGCGCGTCCGGTGGGGTCATCCCCCGAGTGTCGGCGCCTCCCGGCCCCCGCGCGACGCCGTCCGGTCGACAGCGCGACGCCTCGGGTCGACAGCGGGCGGCCCAGCCATCAGCATCGGAACGTCCCGGGCCCCTCGCGCCCGGGCGGACCTCGAGCAGGAGGCGGCGCAGATGGCCGACACCGCACGCACCGACGAGGAGATCCGCGACGGGTCCGAACCCAGCCTCAAGCGGGTGATGGGGCCCGGCCTGCTCCTGCTCTTCATCGTCGGCGACATCCTCGGCACCGGCATCTACGCCCTCACCGGCCAGGTCGCCGCCCAGGTCGGCGGGGTGGTCTGGCTGCCGTTCCTGGTCGCCTTCCTGGTCGCGCTGGTGACGGCGTTCAGCTACCTGGAACTGGTCACCAAGTACCCGAGGGCGGCCGGGGCGGCGCTGTACACGCACAAGGCGTTCGGCGTCCACTTCCTCACCTTCCTCGTCGCCTTCGCGGTGATGAGCTCGGGCATCACCTCGGCGTCCACCGCTGCCCGGGCGTTCAGCGCCAACGCGGCCAACGTGTTCGGGCTCGGCTTCGAGGAGGGCCTGGGCATCACGCTCATCGGGCTGGGCTTCATGGCGCTGGTCGCGGCGGTGAACCTGCGCGGGGTCGGGGAGAGCGTCAAGGCCAACGTGGTGCTCACCTGCGTGGAGCTCAGCGGGCTGCTCATCGTGATCGGGGTCGGCGTCTGGGCGCTGGGGATCGGCGAGGGCGACTTCTCGCGGGTCACCGAGTTCGACACCGGCGACCGGTCGCTGCTGGGCGGGGTGATCGCGGCGACCGGGCTGGCGTTCTTCGCGATGGTCGGCTTCGAGGACTCGGTCAACATGGCCGAGGAGTGCAAGGAGCCGCGGCGGATCTTCCCCAAGGTGCTCCTCTTCGGGCTCGTGCTCACCGGGACCATCTACGTGCTCGTCTCCATCTCGGCGATCGCGCTGGTGCCCGCGGAGGCCCTGAGCCAGGGCGACACCCCGCTGCTGCAGGTGGTCGAGGCCGGCGCCCCCGGCTTCCCGATCGGCCTCTTCGGCGTCATCACCATGTTCGCCGTCGCCAATTCGGCCCTCATCAACATGCTGATGGCCAGCCGGCTGGTCTACGGGCTGAGCCGGGAGCGCGTGCTCCCGCCGTTCCTCGGCAAGGTCCACCACCGCCGGCGCACGCCCACGACGGCGATCCTGTTCACCACCGCGCTGGCCTTCGGGCTGATCACGTTCGTGGGGGCGGTGCCGGCTCTCGGCGGGACGACGGCGCTGCTGCTGCTGATCGTGTTCACCGTCGTCAACGTGGCGGTGCTGGTGCTGCGCCGGGACCCGGTGGACGCCGAGCACTTCCGCACCCCCACGGTGCTGCCGGTGGTCGGCGCGCTGGCCTGTGCGTTCCTGGCCACGCCGTTCGCCGGGCGGCCCGCCGAGCAGTACCGGATCGCGGGTGTCCTCCTCGCGATCGGCATCGTCCTGTGGGGCGTCACGGTCCTCATCAACAAGCGGACGGGTGCCGAGGCGCCGAGGTTCGACCCCAGTTCCCTTACCGGCGACGGCCCTTCCGGCCCGAGGAACTAGGGGGTCGCCGCCAGACCGCCCGAGGACGGCGTGTCGGCCTCCGGGGTGACACGGGTGGTGGCGGAGGAGTCGGGAGAGGCGCAGGCGCGACGTCAGGGCGCGGACGACGGCATTCCTGTCAGACCACCCGGTAGTCTGGACAGCAGGAACCGCCAGCAACCGGCTCAGCGCCGCTCTGCGCCGTCCACCCCGCGTGTCAGGGGAGTCTCCCTCCCGGGGGCCGGGCGTCGGTTGCGCGACAGAAGGGCCCCACGTGGTCGCTCGACCCAAGACCGAAGCAGTCCCGCAGAACGCCTACTCCGGCAGCTCCATCACCGTGCTCGAGGGCCTCGAGGCGGTGCGCAAGCGCCCCGGCATGTACATCGGTTCCACCGGTGAGCGCGGGCTGCACCACATGGTCTGGGAGGTCGTCGACAACTCGGTCGACGAGGCGCTGGCCGGGCACTGCGACACGGTCCGGGTCACCCTGCTCGACGACGGCGGTGTGCGGGTCGAGGACAACGGCCGTGGCATCCCGGTCGACATGCACCCCGTCGAGAAGCGGCCCACCGTCGAGGTGGTCATGACGATCCTGCACGCGGGCGGCAAGTTCGACGGCAAGAGCTACGCGGTCTCCGGCGGCCTGCACGGGGTCGGCGTCACCGTCGTCAATGCGCTCTCGAAGGCGCTCGACGTCCGCATCTGGCGCGACGGCAACGAGTGGCACCAGCACTACGACCTGGCCAAGCCCGGTGCCCTGGAGAAGATCGGCCCGACCAAGAAGCGCGGCACCCAGATCACCTTCTGGGCCGACGCCGACATCTTCGAGACGACGCACTACTCGTTCGACACGATCAGCCGCCGGCTGCAGGAGATGGCGTTCCTCAACAAGGGGCTGACCATCGTCCTGCGCGACGAGCGCACGGGGCACACGAAGGTCGAGACCGGCCTGGCCGACGAGATCCCGCTCGTCGAGGAGGCCCCGGCACCCGGGCACGAGGCCGAGGCGTTCGAGGCCACCGAGATCACCTACCGGTACGACGGCGGCCTCGAGGACTACGTCAAGCACATCAACGCAAAGAAGAGCCCGATCCACAAGTCCGTCGTCAGCTTCTCCGCCGACGGCGTGGGCAAGAACGACATGGCGATGAGCCTCGACGTCGCGATGCAGTGGTCCGACGCGTACTCCGAGTCCGTCTACACGTTCGCGAACACGATCAACACCCACGAGGGCGGCACGCACGAGGAGGGTTTCCGTGCGGCGCTCACCTCGATCGTGAACCGCTACGCGGTGGACAAGAAGATCCTCAAGGAGAAGGACGAGAAGCTCACGGGTGAGGACATCCGCGAGGGTCTCGCCGCGATCGTCTCCGTCAAGCTCGGCGACCCGCAGTTCGAGGGCCAGACGAAGACCAAGCTCGGCAACACCGAGGTCAAGGGGTTCGTCCAGCGGGTCTGCAACGAGCAGATCACGCACTGGTTCGAGGCCAACCCGGGTGAGGCCAAGATCGTCATCACCAAGGCGTCCTCGGCCGCCCGCGCCCGCCGCGCCGCGCAGGACGCCCGCAAGCTCGCCCGCAAGAACCTGCTGAGCAACAACTCGCTGCCGGGCAAGCTCGCCGACTGCCGGTCCACCGACCCGCGCAACTCGGAGGTCTACATCGTCGAGGGCGACTCGGCGGGTGGCTCCGCCAAGTCCGGCCGCGACTCGATGTTCCAGGCGATCCTGCCCATCCGCGGGAAGATCATCAACGTCGAGAAGGCACGCATCGACCGGGTCCTCAAGAACAACGAGGTCCAGTCGATGATCACCGCCTTCGGCACCGGCATCCACGACGAGTTCGACCTGTCGAAGCTCCGCTATCACAAGATCATCCTGATGGCGGACGCCGACGTCGACGGCCAGCACATCCGCACCCTGCTGCTGACGCTGCTCTTCCGCTTCATGCGTCCCCTGGTCGAGGCCGGGCACGTCTACCTCGCGCAGCCGCCGCTGTACAAGATCAAGTGGGGCGGCAAGACCGGCGACGAGTACGTCTACACCGACCGGGAGAAGGAAGCCGTGCTCAAGGCCGGCGCCGAGGCCGGCCGGAAGATCAAGGACGACGCGATCCAGCGCTTCAAGGGCCTCGGCGAGATGAACGCCAAGGAACTCTGGGAGACGACCATGGACCCCGAGACCCGGATCCTGCTCCAGGTCACCCTCGAGGACGCCGCGACCGCCGACGAGCTGTTCAGCGTGCTGATGGGCGAGGACGTCGAGGCCCGGCGGAGCTTCATCACCCGCAACGCCAGAGACGTCCGATTCTTGGATGTGTAGAGCCTGGATGTGTAGGGCCTGGATGTCCGACCCCGTCCGCCGGCGCGTCGTGACCGGGTCCCAGAACCTGTCGCGACACTCCGACGGGCCACTTGACCTGCGACTTTGTCCACCGCTGTGCACTGACCTGTGGAGATCTGAACCGTGACGGAGACCCCTGCCCGCGACCGCGTCGAGCCGGTCGACCTCCAGCAGGAGATGCAGCGCAGCTACATCGACTACGCGATGTCGGTCATCGTCGGCCGCGCGCTCCCGGAGGTTCGCGACGGCCTCAAGCCGGTGCACCGCCGCGTGCTCTACGCGATGTACGACCAGGGCTTCCGCCCCGACCGCAGCTACGTCAAGTGCGCGCGCGTCGTCGGTGAGGTGATGGGTAACTACCACCCGCACGGCGACACCTCGATCTACGACGCCCTCGTCCGGCTCGCCCAGCCGTGGTCGATGCGCTACCCGCTGGTCGACGGGCAGGGGAACTTCGGCTCCCCAGGCAATGACCCTGCGGCGGCGATGCGTTACACAGAGGCACGACTCACGCCGCTGGCCATGGAGATGCTGGCCAACATCGACGAGGACACCGTCGACTTCCAGCCCAACTACGACGGCAAGAACCAGGAGCCCCTGGTCCTGCCCGGGCGCATCCCGAACCTGCTGATCAACGGCTCGGCCGGCATCGCCGTCGGCATGGCCACCAACATGCCCCCGCACAACCTGCGCGAGGTGGCGGCCGCCGTCTTCTGGGTGCTCGAGCACCCGGACGCCGAGCCGGAGGAAGCCCTCACCGCGTGCATGGAGCGGGTCAAGGGACCGGACTTCCCCACCCACGGGCTGATCGTCGGCCGCGAGGGCATCGAGGACGCCTACCGGACGGGTCGCGGCTCGGTGCGCATGCGCGCCGTCGTCACGGTCGAGGAGGACTCCCGCGGTCGCGTCCAACTGGTCTGCACCGAGCTCCCGTACCAGGTGAACCCGGACAACCTGGCCGAGGCGATCGCCGAGGCGGTCAAGGACGGGCGCCTGCAGGGCATCAGCGAGATCGCCGACGAGTCCAGCGACCGGGTCGGCCGCCGGCTGGTCATCACGCTGCGCCGCGACGCCGTCGCCAAGGTCGTGCTGAACAACCTCTACAAGCACACCCAGCTGCAGACGACGTTCGGCTGCAACATGCTCTCCATCGTCGACGGCGTCCCGCGGACGCTGCGGCTGGACGAGCTCATCCGGTTGTACGTGAAACATCAGATCGAGGTCATCCAGCGGCGCACCCGGTACCGGCTGCGCAAGGCCGAGGAGCGCGCGCACATCCTGCGCGGCTACGCCAAGGCGCTCGACCACCTGGACGACGTCATCACCCTCATCCGCAACAGCGAGTCGGCGGACGCCGCCCGCGGCGGGCTGATGGAGCTCCTGGACATCGACGAGATCCAGGCGACCGCGATCCTGGACATGCAGCTCCGCCGGCTGGCCGCCCTGGAGCGGCAGCGGATCCTCGACGAGCTGGCCGAGATCGAGGCCCGCATCGCCGACCTGCAGGCCATCCTCGACTCCCCCGAGCGGCAGCGGCAGATCATCCACGACGAGCTGGCCGAGATCGTCGAGAAGTACGGCGACGACCGGCGCACGCAGTTCGTCGCGAACGACGGCGACGTCTCGATGGAGGACCTCATCGCGGAGGAGGAGGTCGTCGTCACCATCACCCGCACCGGGTACGCGAAGCGGACGAAGAGCGACCTCTACCGCTCGCAGCGCCGCGGCGGCAAGGGCGTGATGGGTGCGGCCCTCAAGCAGGACGACATCGTCGACCACTTCTTCGTGGGCTCCACCCACGACTGGATCCTGTTCTTCACGAACAAGGGCCGGGTCTACCGCTCCAAGGCCTACGAGCTGCCCGAGGCCAACCGCACGGCCCGTGGCCAGCACGTGGCGAACATCCTGGCGTTCCAGCCGGACGAGAAGATCGCCCAGGTCATGCAGATCAAGGACTACACGGTCGCCCCGTACCTGGCGCTGGCCACCGCGCGCGGCCAGGTGAAGAAGACCCGGCTCACCGACTTCGACTCCCCGCGTCAGGGCGGCGTGATCGCCATCAACCTGCGCGACGGCGACGAACTGGTCGGTGCGGTGCTCATCGAACCCGACCAGGACCTGCTCCTGGTGACCCGCAAGGCGATGTCGATCCGGTTCACCGCCGACGACGTCGCGCTGCGGCCCATGGGCCGGGCCACCGAGGGCGTCCGGGGGATCTCGCTGTCCGACGACGACCGGCTGCTGTCGATGATGGTCGTGCAGGAGGGCGTCGACGTCATGGTCGCCACCGAGCGCGGCTTCGCCAAGCGGACCGGGATCGAGAACTATCCGAACCAGGGGCGCGGTGGCAAGGGCGTGCTCACCGCCGACCCGAAGGCCCGCAAGGGTGCGCTGGTCGGCGCCCTGGCGGTGACCCTCGGCGACGAGCTCTACGCGATCACGTCGAGCGGCGGCGTGATCCGCACCCCGGTCAACGGGGTGCGGCACAACAAGGACCGCGCGACCATGGGTGTCAAGCTCATGAACTTGCCGGAAGACGTATCGATCGTGGCGATCGCGCGCACTACCGACAATGACGAGCCCGCGGCCTAGTGTGACCGCAATGGCAGGTCAGAACCGGGAACCCCGTCGTCACCGACGGGGACCCGGGTCCGGCCCGTCCAGCCACGGAACTGACCTGCGTCCGGGCGGCCGTACCGGCCACCTCTCGGCCACGGTCTCGAGGGAGCGGCCCGCGCCGCTGGGGAACGGGAGACGCGCATGAGCGACCGGACGAAGAGTTCGGTGCGCACCGATTCCCGGGGCGGCGACGACGACGCGCCGGGAGGCAGCACCCCGGGCGAGGCCACGCCGGTCACGTCCACGCAGTCCATCCCGGGTGCCGGCACCGCCCGCGCACAGGGCTCGGGTGGCCCCGCCTCGGGTGCCCAGCCGGCCGTCTCCTCGAATCCGGTCCCGCCGATCCCGGCGACCGGCAAGGGGCCGGTCGCGCCGGCCACGGGTGCCGCCTCCGCGCCGGGTGCGCCCGACGCCACCGGCTCTGTCGCCTCGCGGATCCGCGGCCGCGCCGGCAAGGGTGGTCGTGGCCCGCGCCGCGCCCGCCTGCAGCTCCGGCACGTCGACATCTGGTCGGCGTTCAAGATCTCGTTCGTGCTGTCGATCGCCATGTTCTTCATCTGGATGGTGGCGGTCGGCGTGCTCTACGGGGTGCTCAGCGCCCTCGGGGTGTTCGACACGCTCAACGACCTGTTCGGCCAGTTGAGCACGGCGTCGGGCAGCGAGCTCGGCGGCGACGTGGTCACCCCTGGGCTGGTCTTCGGCGGAGCGGCCGTCATCGGGGCGATCAACATCGTGCTCATGACGGCGCTGTGCACCGTCGGGACGTTCATCTACAACCTCTGCTCCGACCTCGTCGGCGGCCTCGAGCTCACGCTGTCCGAGCGCGACTGAGCACATGGCGACCCTCCGGGTCGCACCGCGGCCACGGGCCGTCCCCGGCCGGCACGAGCCGCTGCGTCGTGCCTGCGCGGACCCCTCCGGGGCCCACTCGGCCCGACAGGTTCGTCCCCGGCCGGGCCACGCGGCGTCCAGAGGGGATTGGGGGTGTTGTGGGGGCATTGCTCGTGCTGCAGCACCGGCCATGGTCGGACGACGGGCGCAATGCGAGGGCGCCTGCGGCCGATGTCGCGCACCGGTCCCCTCACCCGCTGGAGCGGCGGCAGCGCCCCGCTTTCCACCCCTCGGCCAGGTGGTCGACGCCCCCAGGTAAGCTTTCCGAGGTTCACGGGCCTGTAGCTCAGTTGGTTAGAGCGCATCCCTGATAAGGATGAGGCCGGAGGTTCAAGTCCTCCCAGGCCCACCCGTGTGCCGGCTCGGCGGTGGCGCAAGCCGCCGGTGCGGCACCACATGGGTCACCGTGAACGCGGTGCACCGAGCACTCGAGGAGGTACGCCGCGTGCTGAAGCAGCTGGCGCTGGCCGCCGTGGCGGCCGGCGCCCTGGCCGCCGTCCGGAAGCGCTCGTCCGGCAAGGCGGAGAACAACCTCTGGCACGAGGCCACCCGCGGCCCCGGCGCCGTCAGCACCCCTACTGCACGCTGAGGCCCGGCTCGAGCACCACCCCGGGGGACGTAGCTCAATTGGCAGAGCACCGCCTTTGCAAGGCGGGGGTTAGGGGTTCGATTCCCCTCGTCTCCACCCACGGCTGACGCGCATCGCGCCGGCAACCCACGCCCACACGGCTGCCGATTCCGGCCGCGCGGCGAGCCCCCTCGTTCGACGCTCCGTCGCGTGATAAACCACTCGCACACAGTCATGGTCGCGGGTGCCCAGCTCCACGGTTCCGGCGACACACGCAGAGCGGGACAGACGATGCGAGCTGCCGGACGCACCACCTTCCTCTCCTCCGCGCGGCGTCCCGCCGTCGTCGCCCTCGGGGTGCTGGCCACCCTCGGGTTGTCGACGCTCACCGCGCCGACGGCGGTCGCGGCACCGGAGCACCGGACGCGGGTCATCGTCCAGCTGCAGCCCGGCTGGGACGCGCTGCTGGAGTCCCGCCGGGCCGGGGGCGCGGTCTCGCACGTCTACCGCGCCGCGGTCAACGGCTTCGCGGGTGAGTTCAGCGACCGGGCGATCGCCGTCCTGCAGCGCAGCCCCGCGGTGCTGTCGGTCGAGCCCGACGGCGTCGTCACCGCGTCGGACCTGCAGGCCTCCGCGACGTGGGGCGTCGACCGGATCGACCAGGCCGCCCTTCCGCTGAGCACGACCTACACCTACCCGACCGCGGCGGGCGCTGGCGTCACCGCCTACGTCGTCGACTCCGGTGTCGCCCCGCACGCCGAGTTCGGTGACCGGTTGACGTCCGGGCACACCACCGTCGCCGACGGCAACGGCACGAGTGACTGCAACGGGCACGGCACCCACGTCGCGGGCACCGTCGCCGGCACCACCTACGGCGTCGCCAAGAGGGCCACCGTCGTGCCGGTCCGCGTGCTGGACTGCAAGGGGTCGGGCAGCCTGTCGGGTGTGATCGCCGGCCTGGACTGGATCGTGGGCAACCACACCACCGGCCCGGCCGTGGCCAACCTGAGTCTGGGCGGCGGCGTCAGCACGACGATGGACGCGGCCGTGCGGCGGGTCATCGATGACGGCGTGACAGTCGCGATCGCCGCGGGCAACAGCAACACCAACGCCTGCAACACCTCCCCGGCCCGCCTTCCGGCGGCGCTGACGGTCGGCGCCACCGAGAAGACCGACCGGCGCGCGTCGTTCTCCAACTTCGGCGCGTGTCTGGACCTGTTCGCGCCGGGTGCCGGGATCACGTCGGCCTGGCACACCGGGGCCACCGCAGCGGCGCCGGGCACGGCCACCAACACCGTCTCGGGCACGTCCATGGCCGCGCCGCACGTGGCCGGTGCCGCTGCGCTCCTCCTGTCGACGACGCCGTCCCTCACCCCGGCCACCGTGGCCTCGCGCCTCACCGCCACGGCCACGACCGGCACGGTGACGTCGGCCGGTGCGAAGTCGCCCAACCGGCTCCTCTTCGTCGCTCCCTAGCCTCCTGGGGCCGCCGGAGGCCACCGTGGGCCGGACCGGCGGGGAGGGCGCCCGGCCCGTCGCGGAGCCCCGACCGGTCGATCGTGCCCCGCGGATCGGTGGCAGAGTGGACGGCGTGACCGAATCCAACTCGCCTGCACGGCGCGCCGTCCTGCACACCAACCACGGCGACATCACCGTGGACCTGTTCCCGGACCACGCTCCCAAGACCGTGGCCAACTTCGCCGACCTCGCCGACGGCAGTCGCGAGTGGACCCACCCCGAGACCCGCCAGAAGACGACGGACCCGCTCTACAACGGCACGATCTTCCACCGGATCATCTCCGGCTTCATGATCCAGGGCGGCGACCCGCTCGGTCAGGGCTTCGGCGGCCCGGGCTACCAGTTCGGCGACGAGTTCCACCCCGACCTCGCCTTCTCCAAGCCCTACCTGCTGGCCATGGCGAACGCCGGCCCGGGGACCAACGGCTCGCAGTTCTTCATCACCCTCGGCCCGACGCCGCACCTGAATCGCAAGCACACGATCTTCGGCGAGGTGGCCGACCAGGCCAGCCGGGACGTCGTCGACGCCATCGGCAAGGTGGCGACCGGGCGCAACGACCGGCCGGTCGAGGACGTCGTGATCGAGTCCGTCGAGGTGCAGCGCAGCTGACCGAGCACCAGCCGGCGCCCCCGACCACCACCTGCTACCGGCACCCGGACCGGCCCACCGGCGTCTCCTGCGCGCGCTGCGGCCGGCCGATCTGCCCGGAGTGCATGACCCCGGCCTCGGTGGGGTTCCAGTGCCCGGAGTGCGTCCGGGAGGGGCGGGCCTCCGTCCGCGCCCCCCGGCGCGGCAGCGGCCTGCAGGCGGCGGGGCGCCGGTGGGGTGCGGTCACCCTCACCCTGATCGCGATCAACGTCGCGATGTTCGCCGTCACCGCCGTCTCCGCGGCGGTCGACGGCTACTCCCCGATGGACAACTACCTGGGCGCCGTCTTCGCCGCCCTGTACCAGCGGCCCTTCCTGGTCGACCTCGGCGAGGCGTACCGGCTCCTGACCGCGGCGTTCCTGCACATCGGCCCGGTCCACCTGCTGATGAACATGCTGGCGCTGCTGGTGTTCGGGTCCGAGCTGGAGCGGCAGCTCGGGCGGTGGCGCTTCCTGGCGCTGTACCTGATCTCCGCCCTCGGTGGCGCGACCGCGATCCAGCTCTTCGGGAACCCGGGTGCGCCGGTGGCGGGCGCCTCGACGGCGGTCTACGGGCTGATGGGCGGCCTGGGCGTGCTCATGCTGGTGCGCCGCCAGGAGATCCGTGGCCTGCTCACGCTGCTGGCGATCAACGTGTTCATCAGCTTCCTGCCCGGCGTCTCCCTGCTCGGCCACCTCGGGGGGCTGGTCGCCGGAGCGCTCACCGCGGGGGTGCTGATGCTCACGCGCCGTCGGCCGGGTGCGGAGATCGCGGGGCTGGGCGCGCTCGTCGCCGTCCTGCTCGTCCTCGCGCTCGGCGTCTCGACGGTCGCCGTCCTCGGCCTCTAGGCCCGCGGGTCCAGGTCGCGCAGGGCCCGGGCGACCGCCTCCGGGTCCGCGCCCAGGTCACGGCGGCCCAGGACGACCAGCACCCCGTCGTCGTCCGGGCCGGCAGCGGTGTCCAGCTCCAGGGTGCGGCTGCTGACCCCCAGCCGGCGCGTGACCCGCACCCGCACGCGCAGCAGCGGCCACGGCAGATGGCGGCGGCCGGTCCAGGTCCGGACGTCGACGCCGTCGGGGCCGGCACTGAGCCGGGGACGGCTCCGGAGGTCGTGGGCGACCAGGAGCAGCAGGAGCAGCGCGGCCGCGCCGACGAGGACACGCCCCGGGGGATCGAGCAGGACGACCGACAGGGCCAGGCCGGTGGCGACGGCCGCCACTGCCCCCGTCTCCGCCGCCCGCGGTGACCACTGCATGCCCCCAGCCTCCCAGGGCCGGCCGGAGCGGATGCGAGGACGTCCTACCATCGTCCCAGGCTGCGTGCCGGAGCCGTTCCGCAGCGTTCGTCGAGGAGGAGTGGGTCCATGCGAGATGCCGTCATCTGTGCCGCCGTGCGTACCCCGGTGGGCAAGCGCGGGGGAGGGCTGTCCGGCGTCCACGCCGTGGACCTCTCGGCGCACGTGCTGAACGCGCTGGCCGAGCGGTCCGGGCTCGACCCGGCCGTCGTGGAGGACGTCTTCTGGGGGTGCGTCAGCCAGGTCGGCGAGCAGACGTTCAACATCGGCCGCAACGCGCCGTTGGCGGCCGGCTGGCCGGAGAGCGTGCCCGGCACGACCATCGACCGGCAGTGCGGCTCCTCGCAGCAGGCCGTGGCCTTCGCCGCCGCGACGGTCATCAGCGGCCAGGCCGACGTCGTCGTGGCCGGTGGCGTGGAGTCGATGAGCCGGGTGCCGATGGGCTCGACGTATTCCGTCGAAGGCACGGGCATGCCGATGGGCCCGCGGTTCCTCGAGCGCTACGACGGCGTCTTCCCCAACCAGGGCGTCGGCGCGGAGATGATCGCCGAGCGCTGGGGCTTCTCCCGCACCCAGCTCGACGAGTTCTCGCTCGCCTCGCACGAGAAGGCCGCCAAGGCGCAGGCCGACGGCGCCTTCGACGAGGAGATCGCGCCGGTGATCCTGCCCGACGGCACGGTGGTCAGCGCCGACGAGGGCATCCGCGCCGGCGGCACCATGGAGAAGCTCGCCTCGCTGAAGACCCCGTTCAAGGAGGACGGCGTCATCAGCGCCGGCAACGCCAGCCAGATCTCCGACGGCGCCGCGGCCCTGCTGGTCACCACGAGCGAGAAGGCCCGCGAGCTCGGACTCACCCCGCTGGTGCGCGTGCACACGACGGTCATGGCCGGTGCCGACCCGGTGATCATGCTGACCGCGCCGATCCCCGCGACCCAGAAGGTGCTCCAGCGGTCCGGGTTGTCCGTCGAGGACATCGGCATCTACGAGGTCAACGAGGCCTTCGCGCCCGTGCCGATGGCCTGGCTGGCCGACCTCGGCGCCCCCGCGGACCGGCTCAACCCGGTGGGTGGCGCGATCGCGCTGGGCCACCCGCTGGGCGGCTCCGGTGCCCGCATCATGACGACGCTGGTCCACCGCATGCGGGCGACCGGCACGCGCTACGGGCTGCAGACGATGTGCGAGGGCGGCGGCATGGCCAACGCCACCGTCCTGGAGCTGGTGTAACCCGGCGCTCCTCCGCAGCGCACCGCCGTCGTAGTCGTAGCAGCCCCCGGTCCTCGTGACCGGGGGCTGTCGGCTCTCCGGACCCCGGGCGGGGGCGCTGTGGGAGTCCTTCACGCGCTGGGGGAGTCGTGCAGGACCCCGGAAGCGCGAGCAACGGTCCAGGAGTGACGGCGGCCGTCAGGGCGAACCGTCGTCCACGGGGGAACGGCCGCCGCGGTCCACAGGTGGGCATCGTCCTGATCCGGACCGCTCCGTCCGCGGGCGGCTCCGCAGGGTGACCGGCGCACGTGTCGCCGCAGGTCAGAAGGCGA
The DNA here is from genome assembly GCF_004570385.1 of Blastococcus sp. CT_GayMR19. Classification (GTDB taxonomy): domain Bacteria; phylum Actinomycetota; class Actinomycetes; order Mycobacteriales; family Geodermatophilaceae; genus Blastococcus_B. The sequence continues at coordinate 55,116 of NZ_SPQL01000011.1, forward strand.
AATCGGGCTCCATCCCATGTCGACTCGGCCCGCCCCATGTCGCTATGTCCACAGCTGGGTACACAGCTGGGGACAGACTCACACGGATGTAGTTACGGCCGTGGAGCTGCGTCACATCCGTCCCACGGCGAGCGTCTTCGCAGGTCAGAGCGGTTCGGGTCCGTTCCGTCTCTCCACACTCGGTGGACAACCCTGGGGGTGGAGCGCCATGTCGACCTGTGGACGAAGCGTTCGTCTGTGCACAGTGACCCGGTCCCGGCTGGACGCCGGTCCGCTCCCCGCCGGCGGTGACCCCGCGTCGCTCCCGGGGCCGGCGCTGCGGGTCGACCCCGGGGACGACGAAGGCCCCCGTCCCCGGGTGGGGACGAGGGCCTGAGGCGCCGTACGGGCGGTCAGCGCCAGCGCATCGACATGACGAGGCCGGCGACCATGAGGCCGAAGCCGATCGCGAAGTTCCACGCCTCCAGCGACACCATGAACGGGATGCGGTCGCCCGCGACGTAGTAGACGACGATCCACAACAGACCCAGCAGCATGAGCGCGACCATCACCGGCGCGTACCAGCGCGGGCTCGGCTGCAGCGCGCGGGGCTGACCGGACTGCACACCTTCCGGCGGGGTGTAGACCGACTTCTTGCGAACCTTGGACTTGGGCACCGCGCGTACTCCCTCCCGGCGGCCGGATTGGCAACCCCGACCGGAACTGCCCCCAGCCTAAGCTGCCGGGGAACGAGGCGACGGTTCCGGCCGTGTACCGGGTGCGCGTGCCGCACCCGTGCCCGACCCGCGAGCGAGGAGGACAGATGACGCCCTCCCTCCTGCGCGGTCGCCGACCGTCGGTCTGGACCGTGCTGGTCCCGGTCGTCGCCCTCCTCGCCGGACTCCTCTTCGCCACCTCGGGTCGCACCGCCCACGGCACCGATCTCCGGGCCGGGGAGACGACCGAGCTCTCGGAACTCATCCGCCAGCGCAACCTGGTCGTCGCCCGCCAGGACGAGCAGCTGGCCGAACTGCAGCGCGAGGTGCAGCGACTGACCGAGCAGGCGGCGTCCCGCGACGGTGCGGTGGCCGCGGCGACATCGGCGGGGGCCGCCGGCGCGCTCTCCGCCGCACTGGTGGAGCTCGTCGGACCCGGGGTGGTCATCACCCTCGACGACGCGCCGTCCCGGCCGGACGGCAGCCTGCCGGTGGACGCCCGCCCCGACGACCTGGTCATCCACCAGTCCGACGTCCAGGCGGTCGTCAACGCCGTCTGGGCGGCAGCCGCCGATGGCGTCGCGATCATGGACCGCCGGCTGATCGGCACCAGCGCCGTGCGGTGCGTGGGCAACACCCTCCTGCTGCAGGGCCGGACGTACTCCCCGCCGTTCGTCGTCACCGCCATCGCCGACCCGGCCGCCGTGCGCAGCCAGCTGGCCGCCTCTCCGCAGGTGCGGGTCTTCGAGCAGGCGGTGGAGGCCTTCGGGCTCACCTTCGAGGTCCGTGAGCGGAACGAGGTCGTCCTGCCCGCCTACGATGGCCCTCTCGACTTGGAGTACGCGTCCGCCGGCTGAGCCGTGGACGGCATGCGCCACCTGCCCGCCCACCCGCCGACCGTCGTCCCCCGGAGACCGAGCCCCGTGACCCCGCACCCCGCCGCCGGCCCGCGATGACCGCCGACCGCCCGGTTCTCGTCGTCGACAACTTCGACAGCTTCGTCTACAACCTGGTCCAGTACCTGGGGCAGCTCGGCGTGCGCTGCATCGTGCGGCGCAACGACGCCGTCACCGTGGACGAGCTGCCCGATCTCGACGTCGCCGGGGTGCTGCTCTCCCCCGGCCCCGGAACCCCGGCCGGCGCGGGGGTCAGCGTCCCGATGGTGCGGGCCGCTGCTGAGGGCGGCGTACCGGTCCTCGGCGTCTGTCTCGGCCACCAGGCGATCGCGGAGGCCTTCGGCGCCGAGGTGGTCCGGGCGCCCGAGCTGCTGCACGGCAAGACGAGCCAGGTGCTGCACGACGGCGGGGGCGTGCTGGCCGGCCTTCCGTCGCCGTTCACGGCGACCCGCTACCACTCCCTCGCCGTCGACCCCGCCACCGTGCCCGACGAGCTCGAGGTCACCGGCCGCACCCCGTCCGGGATCGTGATGGCGCTGCGGCACCGCGAGCTGCCGATCGAGGGCGTGCAGTTCCACCCCGAATCGGTCCTGACCGAGGGCGGGCACCAGATGCTGGCCACCTGGCTCGCCGCCTGCGGCCTGGCGCCCGATCCGGCCGTCGTCCAGAAGGCGGGGGACGCCGCCCGCCGGCTCTCGGGCGCCGTGGCCTGAGGGCGGGCCCCCGCCCCGCTCCATCGACGACGAAGGCCTCCTCCCGGTTCGGGAGGAGGCCTTCGGTCGTCCGCTCAGGCGGTGGGGGTGGGTGTCGCCGTCGGCGTGGGTGTGGGAGTGGGGGCCGGGTCCTCCGGCGGGGTGGGGACGGCGACCAGCAGGACGATGTCCTCGCCCGCCGCGACGTCGGCGCCCGGCCCGGGCTCCGTGCCCACGACCGTGCCCTGCGGGACGTCGTCGCGCTCCACGCTGCCCGTGCTGATCTGACCCGCGCTGAAGCCCGCCTCGACGAGTGCGTCGCGGGCCTCCGCCTCGGTCCGGTTGGCCACATCGGGCAGCTCGATCGTCCCGGTCGAGACCTGGAGACGGATCGGCGAGCCCGGGGCGGCCTGCTCCCCCTCGCCCGGGCTGATGCCGACCACGTTTCCTTCGTCCTCGAGCGAGTCGGCCGGTACGGCGGTGACGTTGGTGAACCCCTCGGCCTCGAGCGTGCTGATCGCCCGGTCCTCGGTCAGGCCCACGACGTTGGGCACCGTGATCGTGTCGGGCCCGCCGCTGAGGAAGAGGTTGACCGTGTCCCCCTCCTCGGCCTGGGCGCCGCCGGCCGGGTCGCTCCGGATCACGAGACCCTCGGCCACGGTCGGGCTCGCCTCCGTGGCCACGGTGCCGACCTGCAGACCCGCCGCCTCGATCTCCGCCCGCGCCGTCGGCTCGTCCTTGCCCGCGACCGTCGGGACCGCCACCGTGGCGGGGGCGGCAGGTGCTTCGGGTCTGCTGTTGAGCAGGATCGCGGCGGTGATCACGCCACCCAGGAGGAGAACCCCCAGCACCGAGACGATCGCGATGATCCGGCGCTTGCGGCGCCGTGCCTCCTCGTCCTCGTCGCCCCAGTCCTCGTCGTCGCGGTAGCCGTATCCCGCCGAGCCGTAGCCGCCGGGCGGCGCGCTGATGATCGCGGTCTTCTCGGCGTCCCCCATGACGGGTGTCGCCTCGACCCGCTGCCCGGCCAGGGCCCTGAGCAGGTCGCTGCGCATGTCGGCGGCCGACTGGTAGCGATTCGCCGGGTTCTTGCTCATCGCCTTGAGCAGGATGGCGTCGAGTTCGGCGGGGATGCGCGGGTTGATGGACGACGGCAGCCGCGGGTCCTCACGGACGTGCTGGTAGGCCACGGAGACCGGGGAGTCGCCGGTGAACGGCGGGGCGCCCGTGACCAGCTCGTAGAGCATGCAGCCCATCGAGTAGACGTCGGAGCGCGCGTCGACACCCTCACCGCGGGCCTGCTCCGGCGAGAGGTACTGAGCGGTGCCGATCACGGCGGCGGTGGAGGTCATCGTGGCCGCCGAGTCGGAGACCGCCCGCGCGATGCCGAAGTCCATCACCTTGACGGTGCCCTGGGGCGTGATCATCACGTTGCCGGGCTTCACGTCGCGGTGCACGATGCCGTTGCGGTGGCTGAAGTCCAGCGCCCCGCAGATGTCGGCCGAGAGGGCCATCGCGCGCTCGGGGGAGAGCGGCCCCTCACGGCGCAGCACGTCGCGGAGGGTGTCGCCCTCCACGTACTCCATGACGATGTAGGGCGTGGCCCCGGTGGCGGTGCGGTCCTCGCCGGTGTCGTAGACGGCGACGATCGCCGGGTGGTTCAGGGAAGCGGCGGCCTGTGCCTCGCGGCGGAACCGGACCTGGAAGGAGGGGTCGCGCGCGAGATCCACCCGCAGCACCTTGACGGCGACCTCGCGGCCGAGGCGGAGATCGCGGCCCCGGTGCACCTCGGCCATGCCACCGCGGCCGAGCACGCCACCGATCTCGTAGCGCTCGCCGAGCACCTGCGGGGTGGTCATCGGGGGTCCTCTCGGGCGGTGCGGGGCGTCGTCATGGCGCAGGCCTCGGCGCCCGGGTGAATGGCGGAGGCCTCGGCGCCCGGGTGAATGGCGGAGGCCTCGGCGCCCGGGCATGCAGCGCTGACCACGGCCGGCAGGCACGCACGTTGCCGTGGGTGCACGGAGCCGCCCCGCAGCGTAACCGCTGGGCGGCCGGATACCCGGGCGGCACGGAGGAGTGCGCTCACCCGGTCTCCTCCTGGGCAGCCGCCTGGTCGGTCGGGTCCGGCTCCGGCTCCGGGGGTGGGGGCTCCGGGTTCGGCGCCGGCGTGCCCGGGAGGGGGGTGGTCGTCGTTGCCGCGGCCGACGAGCTGCTGGACGCCGTCGACGGCGGTGGCGCGCTCGTGGTGGGGGCCGCGCTCGTGGTGGGCGCCGCGGTCGTGGGCTCCCTCGTGGGCGCGGGCTCGACGTCTGCCTCGGGCGCGTACGCGTCCTCGGTCCAGTAGACGGTGATCGTGCTCGCCGGCGGCACGGTCGTGTCGGCGGGTTCGAGCCGGACAGCGGCACCGGCGTCGAACTCCCGGCCGAGCTCCTCGAGCATGGCGGCGTCGGCGGCCACCAGGCTCACGGCGAGCCCCAGGGCCTCCAGCTCACCCCGCACGGCGTCGGCCGGCCGGCCCACGTACTGGGCAGAGTCGAGCAGGATCCCGCTGGCCGCGGCGCTGGTGGTGGCCGGGGTGGCATCGGCCGCAGGCTCGCGGCCGCGGTTCCCGCTGGTCAGCAGGTAGTAGGCGCCCCCACCGAGCAGCAGCAGCCCCACGAGGCCGAGCGCGATCAGAGCCATGCGCGCGCCGCGGCGGCGGTCGTCGGCGGGCTCGGCGTCCGCACCCCACTCGTCGTCGTCCTCCGGCGGTGCGTGCAGCGGCGGCATCGGCCGGCCCGGCCCGGTGCCCGGGCCCAGCAGGCCGGCCCCGGCGACGGCGGTGGCGCCCGTCGTGGCCAGCACCTGCGTGCGGGCGTCGGCCAGTCCGCCCGCGACCATCTGGGTCGGGCTGGTGGCCGGCCCCGCCGCCGGTCCCGTCACGGGTCCGGCCACGGCCGCGAGCGCGCCGCCCGCGGCCACGCGCCGGATGGCCTCGGCGAAGGCGCCGCCGTCGGGGAACCGGTCGGCCGGGTCCTTGGCCAGGGCACGTTCCACCAGCAGGCGGACGGCCGGCGGCACGTCGGCCGGCAGCGGCGGTGGCGGCCGGTTGATGTGGGCGAGGGCGATGGCCACCTGCGAGGCGCCGTCGAACGGGCGCTCGCCGGAGAGGCATTCGTAGGCGACCACGCCGAGCGAGTAGACGTCGGAGGCGGCGGTGACCTCCAGGCCCTGCGCCTGCTCGGGGGAGAGGTACTGCGCGGTGCCGACGACCATGCCGGTACGGGTCAGCGGTGCGGCGTCCCGGGCCTGGGCGATCCCGAAGTCGGTCAGCTTGACCACGCCGTCGGGCCGCACCATCAGGTTGCCGGGCTTGATGTCCCGGTGCACGACGCCGGCCTTGTGCGCGGCCGACAGCCCGTCCGCGGACTGGCTGAGCACGTGCAGCGTCCAGTCCGCGGGCAGCCGGTGCTCGTCGTGCAGGATCGTGACCAGCGGATGGCCCTCGACGAACTCCATGACGAGGAACGCCAGCTGCTGGGTGCCGGTGTCGTCCAGGGTCTCGCCGTAGTCGTAGACCGAGGCGATGTTCGGATGGGTGAGCGCGGCGGTGTGCCGGGCCTCGTTGCGGAACCGGGCGAGGAAGCTCGGGTCGCTCATGTACTCGCTCTTGAGGACCTTGGCCGCGACGACCCGGTCCAGCACCCGGTCACGTGCGCGCCAGACCTCGCCCATCCCGCCGACGGCGATCGGTGCGGTGATCTCGTAGCGGTTGGCGAGCACACTTCCGACGGACAGCGCCATCAGCCCTCCTGCCCCTCGAGGTAGGCCTGCAGCACGTCGCGGGCGATGGGGGCGGACACGTCCCCGCCGGTACCCCCGCCGTTGGCGACGAAGACCGCCACGGCGATCTTCGGGTCGTCGGCGGGCGCGAAGCCGATGAACCAGTTGTGGTCGGGGGCGTCCGTGGTCTGCGCCGTACCGGTCTTGCCGGCCACCCGGACGCCCTCGATCTGCGCCCGTCGTCCGCTGCCCTTCTCGACGACGCTGACCATCATCTCGGTGAGCTGCGCGGCGACGTCCGCCGACACCGCGCGGCGGAACTCGTCGGGCCGGGTGCGGTCCAGGACGGTCAGGTCCGGAGCCCGCACCTGGTCGACCAGGTAGGGCGCCATGATGCTGCCGTCGTTGGCGACCGCGGCGGCGATCATGGCCGCCTGGAGGGGCGTCACGCGCACGTCGCGCTGACCGATCGACGTCTGCGCGAGCGCAGCGGCGTCCACGATGTCGCCGACGTGGCTGTCGACGACCTCCAGCGGGATCGCCCGCTTCTCACCGTCCAGGCCGAAGGCCTCGGCCATCTCGCGCACGCGGTCCTCGCCCAGCTCCAGTCCGAGCTGGGCGAAGGCGGTGTTGCAGGAGATCGTCAGCGAGTCGATCAGCGGCTGCTCACCCGTGGGGCTGCAGCTCGACCCGTTGAAGTTCGGGATCACCCGGCTGCTGTTGGGCAGGGGGAACTCCGCCGGCGCCGGGACGACGGTCTGCGGGGTGTAGCCGTCCTCCAGGGCCGCGGCGGACACGATGACCTTGAAGATGGAGCCGGGCGGGTAGTTCTCGCGGATCGCCTGATTGGTGCGGGGATCGGGCTCCGCGGCCTCCAGTTGCTCCGCGTACTCGCGGATCGCCGCCGGCTCGTGGCTGGACAGCAGGTTGGGGTCGTAGGTCGGGGTGCTGCCCATGCCCAGGATCGCGCCGGTGGACGGGTCGAGGGCCACCACCGCGCCCGTCACCCCTTCGAGGCCGGCCATCGCCGCCGCCTGCACGGCCGGGTCCAGGGTCAGGACGACGTCACCGCCGGCCGGGTCGCGCCCGGTGAACAGGTCGGCCAGCCGGCGCACGAAGAGGCGGGGGTCGTCACCGGACAGGACGTCGTCCTCGGCGCGCTCGATGCCGGCGGTGTTGTAGATCAGCGAGTAGTACCCCGTGACTGCCGCGTACAGCCCTCCCTCGGGGTACTGCCGCAGGTATTTCAGGCCGTCGTCGGTCGGGGCGGACACGGCGATCTCGTTGCCGGCCACCACGATGGATCCGCGCTCCCGCGCGTACTCGTCGACGAGCACCCGGGTGTTCCTCGTGTTCTCGCGCAGCGATTCCGACCGGACGACCTGGATGTAGTTGACGTTGACGATCAGCAGCGTGAAGAGGACGAGCACGCTGATCGCGACGCGGCGCAGGGGGGCGTTCACGGGGTGACGACCTCGGTGGGGGCGTCGCCGAGACGCGGCGGCGGGGCGGCCTGCGGCGTCGCGGGACGGCGGGCGGCGTCGCTGATGCGCACGAGGAGCGCCACGAGCACGAAGTTGGCCACGAGGGACGAGCCGCCGTACGCCACGAAGGGCGTCGTCAGGCCGGTCAGGGGCAGCAGCCCGGTGACGCCGCCGAGGACGACGAACACCTGCCAGGCGACCGCGAAGGCCAGGCCGGCGGACAGCAGCTTGCCGAAGGCGTCCCGGACGACGAGGGACGTGCGCAGCCCGCGCTCGACGAGCACGAGGTAGACGATGATGACGGCCACGAGCCCGAACAGCCCGAGCTCCTCACCGATGGCCGAGGCGATGAAGTCGCTCTTGGCGATCGGCACCTGGTCGGGGCGGCCGCCGCCGAGGCCCGCCCCGAACAGGCCGCCGGTGCCCAGGCCGAACAGCGACTGGACCAGCTGGTAGCCGGCGTCGTCCTGGTAGGCGAAGGGATCGAGCCAGGTGTCCACGCGCTGCTGGACGTGACCGAAGATCTGGTAGGCGATCAGGGCGCCGCCGGCGAACAGCCCGACGCCGATGAGCAGCCAGCTCGACCGCTCCGTGGCCACGTAGAGCATGACGACGAAGATGCCGAACAGCAGCAGCGAGCTGCCCAGGTCGCGCTCGAAGACCAGGACCAGGATCGACAGCACCCAGGCGAGCAGGACGGGGCCCAGGTCACGGCCGCGCGGCAGCTCGAGGCCCATCACGCGGCGGCTGGCCAGGGCCAGGACGTCCCGCTTGTCGACGAGGTAGGCGGCGAAGAAGACGACGAGGCAGATCTTGGCGAACTCACCGGGCTGGATGGAGAACCCGGCGAGGCGGATCCAGATCTTGGCGCCGTTCACCTCGGAGATCGACGCGGGCAGCAGGGCCGGCAGGGCCAGCAGGGCCATGCCGATCAGCGCGAGCGTGTACGCGTAGCGGGACAGCGTCCGGTGGTCGCGCACGATGACCAGGACGGCGACGAAGAACAGCACGCCGAGGGTCGCCCAGACCAGCTGGACGGGCGCGTCCTCCCGGGTGACCGTGCTGTTGACCTGCTCCGCGGCGAGGTCGAGGCGGTGGATCACGGCGAGGCCGAGACCGCTCAGCAGCGCGACGGCGGGCAGCAGCAGCGGATCGGCGTAGGAGGCCCAGCGGCGCACCACGAGGTGGGCGACCGCCCACAGGGCGCTGAACCACACCCCGAACAGGGCGAGCTCGCTGCGCAGCGCCCCGGTGATGGTCAGGTCGACGATGCACTGCGCCACGACCGTGATGAGCACGGCGAACGCGAGCAGGGCGGCCTCCGTGCCCCGCCGGCTGGGCGGGGGCGTGCCGACCGTCGGTGCGCGCGGATCGGTCGAGGGCCCGGCCATCAACACACCCCCGGCGGGGAGCCGGTGCCTGCGGCGCTCATCAACGCACCTCCGGTGGGGAACCCGGGGCCTACGGCGCTCATCAGTCCGCCTCCCGGCAGTCCACCCCCGGCTCGGACGACGCCGGCGTCCGAGCCGGCGTCGGAGAGGCCGAGGTCGTGGCGTCCGGAGCCGCCGTGGTGGCCGGGGCGCCGGGCACGGCCGGGTCCGCCGGTGCGGAGGGCAGGGGTGCCGGTGCGGAGGACGGGGTCGCCGAGGCGGAGGCCTCGGGAGTGCCCGGCGTGCGGCAGACCGGCAGTCGCTGCTCACCGAGCGCGGCGAGGATCCGCTCGGCGTCCTGCTCGTCGTCAGCCGTGATGCCCCCGCGGACACGGCTGCGCGCCGCAGCGGTCAGGTCGGTGACCGGGAGATCGGTGCTCCTGTCCAGCTCGGACAGGTCGAAGCCGAGGACCGAGACGTCCAGTCCGCGGAAGACGGCGACCTGCTCGTCGTCCCCGCTGCCGTCGACGCCGACGAACCAGTGCCCCAGGGCCCAGTTGTACGTGAGCACCGACCCCGCCACGAGCACTGCGAGGACAGCTACCGCCACCAGGAGAAGTCGCAGCGGGCGGCGGCGGGCGGAGGAGCCACCGCCCGTCGACGGGGTCGGTGTCGGCGGGGGTGGCGCGGGCGGATCAGCGAGTGCGGCGCGGCCCGCGGCGGAGCGCCCGTCGACCTGACGCTGGCCGACGTTGCCGCCCGCCGCGCCGTCGATCACCGGCTCCATGAGGGAGCCTCCGCGGCCGCCGTCGTCGACGACGTCGGCGACGATCACGGTGACGTTGTCCGGCCCGCCGCTGCGCAGGGCGAGCTCGATCAGCCGGTCCGACGTCGCCTGCGGATCGGGGTCCTTCAGGGCCTCGGCCAGCGTGTCCTCGCTCACGACACCCGAGAGACCGTCGGAGCAGAGCAGATAGCGGTCGCCGGCGCGGGCCTCCCGCATGGACAGGTCGGGCTCGACGTCCTGGCCGTTCAGGGCCCGGAGCAGCAGCGAGCGCTGCGGGTGGCTGTTGGCCTCTTCCGCGGTGATCCGGCCGTCGTCGATCAACGTCTGGACGAACGTGTCGTCGTGGGTGATCTGGGACAGCTGGCCGTCGCGGACCAGGTAGGCGCGGGAGTCCCCGACGTGGCACAGGGCCAGGCGGCCGCCGGCGAAGAGGATCGCGGTCAGGGTGGTCCCCATGCCCTCGAGCTGGGGGGACTCCCGGATCACCTCGCGCAGGTGCTCGCTGCCCTCGAAGACCGCCTGGCGCAACGCCTGCAGCATGTCGCCGGAGGGCGCGTCGTCGTCCAGGTGCTCCAGGGCGGCGATGACCACCTTGCTGGCGACGTCCCCCGCCGCGTGGCCGCCCATGCCGTCGGCGACGGCGAGCAGCCGGGGTCCCGCGTAGACGGAGTCCTGGTTGTTGCCGCGGATCAGGCCGCGGTCCGAGCGTGCCGCGTAGCGGAGGACCAGGGTCACGCGTCCTCCTCCTCGCCGGTGCTCATGAACGGCATTCGCGACGCCGCCGCGCCCGTTCGCTCACTCGCACGCTCGCTCACGTCGCTCACGTACGCAGCTCCATTGCGGTCTGGCCGATGCGGATCGGCTGGCCGGGGTTGACCAGCAGTGGGCCCTGGACCCGCTGCTGGTCGAGGTAGGTGCCGTTGGTCGAGCCGAGATCCTCGACGTACCACTGGCCCCCTCGGTTGGTCAGCCTCGCATGCCGGGAACTGGCGAAGTCATCGGTCAGTACGAGAGTGGAGTCGTCGGCACGGCCGATGAGGATCGGCTGGTCGCCGAGCGTGATCCTGGTGCCGCTCAGGGGGCCGGCCGTGACCACCAGGGTCTTGGGGCCGCGCTGACCCCGCTTCTTGCCCGCGGCGGCGGCCCGGGGCGGCACCGCGGCGACGCGGCCGGCCCGGCCGCCGAAGAGGTCGGCGCGGACCACGCGGAAGGCCGCGAAGATGAACAGCCAGAGCAGCAGCAGGAAGCCGAACCGGAAGATCTGCAGGACGATCTCGGCAGTCATCCGCGCACCGCGCCCGGTGTGTTCGGAGCCGGCGGTGCGGTGGTGCTGCGTGAGGGCGCCAGCTCGCTCACGCGCCGTCCTGCCGGTAGACGAGGACGGAGTGGCCGATGCGGATGACGTCGCCGTCGGCCAGGGCGAGGCGGCTGACGCGGCGCCCGTTGACGAGCGTGCCGTTCGTCGACCCGAGGTCCTCGACGGTCGCCGTTCCGGCGTCCAGGACGACGTCGACGTGCTTGCGGCTGACGCCGGTGTCGGGGAGGCGGATGTCGGCCTCGGTCCCCCGCCCGATCACGTTCCGGCCGGTGGTGAGCTGGTGGCGCGTGCCCGGGCCGTCGACGACCAGCACGTGCGTGACCCCGGGCCGCGAGCCGGCGCGCCCGACGATGGAGGGATTCTGCTTGCCGGTGTCGGAGGCGACGCGGCCCCGCAGCGGGGGGAGCGGGGGCAGCGCCGGGTGCGCGGCGGACGAGGGCATCGGCGGCGCGGCCACGGCGACGTCGTCCCGGGACGGCGGGCGGGCCGGGTCCGCGACCTGCGAGCTGACCTCGAAGACGCCCGTGGGCAGGTCGTCGTCACGCTCGAGCCGCACGGTCACCTTGTCGAAGACCTGGTAGCCCTCGTCGTCGATGTGCTCCGTGACCATGTCCGCGAGCTCGGCGGCCAGCTGGTCCGACCACTGGCCGAGGTGGCCGAAGTCGGCCTCGCCCAGGCGCACCACGTAGACGTTGGGGGCGAGGACGCGGCCTTCCCCGACGACGGAGCGCTGCTCGTCGGCCTCGCGCTGGAGAGCCTTCGCGATCTCCGCGGGATGCACCTTGCCCTTGAAGATGCGGGCGAACGCGAGTCCGACCATGCCCTCGAGTCGTCGCTCGAAGCGCTGCAGCACACCCACAGTCGCTCCCTCGCATTCGGCCGGACGTCCCGCTGTGCCACCGGTGATCGTAGCCGGGTGATGGGCCCCCGACCGGCCCGGAGCCTCGCGACGCCCCGCAGGACCTGCAGGAGTAGCGGTGCGCCGGGTGCAACGACCGCCCCCCGCCCGGGCTACGGCCTCCGGGCTGATAATGTCCACGTTCGCCAGGGCAAGTGGCGGAATGGCAGACGCGCACGGTTCAGGTCCGTGTGTCCGAAAGGACGTGGGGGTTCAAGTCCCCCCTTGCCCACCCGAACGACCAGCACCCGATCCCCGCCCGGCCTCCGTGCCGGGCGGTGTGCGTTGCGGGCGGTGTCCTCAGTCCCCAGGTCGTCAGGTCCCGAGCTGCCGCCGCTTCCCGCCGTCGTCGGTGCCGCCCATGAGCGTCTGCGCCAGCAGCACGGCGCCCCAGGGGCCGATGACCCAGACCGGCCAGAAGTAGAGCAGCTCCCAGGAGGCCAGCGAGATCGTCGCCCAGATCGCGATCACGATCAACGAGGTGCTCATCCAGCTGCGCCACGAGTGGGGATCGGCGCCCTGCCAGGTAGCCGCGCCCGCGGCGGGCGCCGGTGCCGGCTCGGTGTGCGGTGCGGTCTCGACCGCGCGGCCGGTGCTCACGGGGGGAAGATCCGCGGTCAGTGCCTCGAGCTCGCCGAAGGTGCGGGCCGCGTAGGCGCGGGTCAGCCGCTCGTCGTACTCGTCGAGGGTCAGCCGGCCGGCGGACATGTGCTCGCCCAGGACGGTGGCGACGGCGGCGCGGTCGGTGTCGGCCGCCCGCAGGTGGGGCTGGGGCATCGCGGATCTCCAGGTGCGGGGGGCACCAGTGTCATGCCACGGAGCGCTGCGGTCCACCGTCTCGTGGCCGCCGGTTCCACGTGGAACGCGGTGCGCCTCAACGCAACGCCGTGGTGAGGCCCTGTCCCGGCCGCCACGACGAGATGACCAGCGCCGTCTTCTCGGCGTTGAGCGCGACGAGGACGACCTGCTCGAGGTCGATCCGGAACAGCTCGAACCCCATGTGCTCGGGCGCGATCCCGGCGTCCCCGGCGAACGCGGCGCGCTCGGCATCGCCCGTGACCGGAACCGCCCGGCCGGAGAGCTTGGCGTCGCCGCTCCACACGTCGGGCTCGGCGCTCCCGCTGTGCAGGGCGAAGCGGGGATCGCGGCGCAGGTCGTCGAACTTGACCGAGGCGGGCATGCCGGCCAGCCACGGCTCTCCGCCGACGAAGCTCATCTCGATCCCGCTGATCCGCGGTGAGCCGTCGGCGCGCAGCGTGGCGAGGAACTTGTGCGCGCGGGCGTCGAAGGCGGCGCGGACCCGCGCGGCGAACTCGGGTTCCTCGGACTCGACGTCGGCGAAGGAGGCCATGGCGGCACTCTGCACCCGGCTCCCGACGAAAAGCGGGCCTCGGGGCGTCGTCCTCAGCCGCCCGCGGACTCCTTCGCCAGGTGCTTGCCGATCACCATCCGCTGGATCTGGTTGGTGCCCTCGAAGATCTGCATGACCTTCGCCTCGCGCATGTAGCGCTCGACGGGGAACTCGCGCGTGTAGCCGGCCCCGCCGAGCACCTGGACGGCGTCGGTGGTCACCTTCATCGCGGCGTCGGTGGCCACCAGTTTGGCGATGCTCGCCTGGCGCGAGTAGGGCTTGCCGGCGTCCTTGCGCCGGGCGGCCACGAGGTAGGTGGCGCGCGCGGACTCCACCGCGGCGGCCATGTCGGCCAGCAGGAACGCGACGCCCTGGTGCTCGACGATCGGCCGGCCGAAGGCCTCCCGGTCACGTGCGTAGTCGATCGCCACGTTCAGCGCGGACTGCGCCAGTCCGACTGCGACGGCGCTGACCCCCAGTCGGCCCGAGTCGAGGGCGGCCAGCGCGATGGCCAGCCCGCGTCCCGGTTCACCGACGAGCCGGTCCGCGGGGATCGGGACGTCGTCCAGCCGGATGGCCGCGGTGGTGGAACCGGTCAGCCCCATCTTCTCCTCGGGCCGGGCGGGGCTGAAGCCGTCGAGGTCGGGGGTGAGGTGGAAGCAGGAGATGCCGCGCTCCCCGTCGGCGGGGGTGCGCAGGAACGTCGAGTAGAAGTCGGCGTGGCCGCCGTGGGTGACCCAGGCCTTCTCGCCGCGGGCCAGCCAGCCGCCGTCGGACGGGGTCGCCGCGGCGCGCATGGCGCCGGGGTCGGAGCCCGCGTGCGCCTCGGACAGGCAGTAGGCGCCGAGCAGGCCGCCACCGACCATGTCGGGCAGGAGCTCGCTGCGCTGCGCGTCGGTGCCGAACTCGTTGATCGGGAAACAGGCCAGCGTGTGCACGCTGACCCCGAGGGCGACGCTGGCCCAGCAGGCGGCGAGCTCCTCGACCACCTGGAGGTAGACCTCGTAGGGCTGGCCGCCGCCACCCACGTCCTCGCCGAACGGCAGGCCCAGCAGGCCGGCCTCGCCGATCAGCCGGAAGACCTCGCGCGGAAAGCGCTCCTCCCGCTCGTACTGCCCCGCCTTGGGCGCGAGCTCGGCGTCGGCCAGCTCGCGCGTCAGGGCGACGAGGTCCCGGGCCTCCTGGGTGGGCAGTTCACGGTCGACCAGCACGGTTCTCCTCGGGGGACGGCGGTGCCGCGACCGTACCCGCGGTACTTTCGGCGCCCCATCCGCTCTGACCCCGCGAAGGCGATCCTCCGTTGCCGACTGCCTCTTTCGTCCGCCTGGCGCCGGCCGAGTGGGACGACCCCGACGTGCGGCGGCTGGCCGACGCGCAGCAGGCGGAGCTCCGGGCGCGCTACGACGGTGCCGCGGAGCCGGGCACGCCCCCCTCGGCGGCCGACCTGGCGATCGTGCTGGTGGCGCGGAACGAGGACGGGGCGGCCATCGGCTGCGGGGCGCTCCGCGCGATCGCGGACGGCGTCGGTGAGCTCAAGCGCATGTACGTCGTGCCGTCGGCGCGCGGGCGGGGCATCGCGAAGGTGGTGCTCGCGGCGCTGGAGGACGACGCCCGGAGCCGCGGCTGGACCACGCTCCGCCTGGAGTCCGGTCCCCGGCAGCCCGAGGCGATCGCCCTGTACACGTGGGCGGGCTACCGGCCGACCGAGGCGTTCGGGGCCTATGTCGCCGACGCGAACGCCGGGGACTCCCTGTTCTTCGAGCGGGCCCCCCCGGCCCCGTGAACCGGGCCTTGCGCCTGGCGCCGGTCGGGCCCAGCGTTGAGGTCCGGACGGCGCTGGGAGGTTCGTTGACCGAAGCCATGACGCTGTACTGGCGACCTGGATGCCCGTTCTCCGCGCGGCTCAAGGTCCGGCTCCGGCTGGCCCGCATCCCGTTCGATGCGGTCAACATCTGGGAGGACGGTGAGGCGGCCGCGATCGTGCGGTCGGTCAACGACGGCGACGAACTCGTGCCGACCGTGCGCATCGGCGAGAAGTTCATGAGCAACCCGTCGTTCCGCGACATCCGAGCCGCGATCCGGGGCTGAGTTCTTCCGGGTCACGTGCACACCCGCGATCTGAGTAGCACCGGCAGGAGTCATCTCCGGCCGGTGCCACGGGTCGTCACGGGCTCTTCCCGCGGATCAGGATCTCCGTGCCGTCCGGCCGGAAGGTGTGCCAGACCGCGGTTCCGGGGGCGCGGGCGATGCTGAACCGGCCTTCGTGCACGGCGGTGTGGTGTCGCTCGCAGAGCAAGGCGCCGTTGTCGCGGGAGGTCACGCCGCCGAAGGCCCAGTGAATGACGTGGTGGACGTCGCACCAGGCCGCGGGGGCCCGGCAACCGGCGAACACGCAGTGGACGTCGCGGACCTCGATCGCGCGCCGGATACCGGCCGACGCGGTGCGCTGCTCGCGTCCGACGTCCAACGGCAGACCGCTGGGACCGGTGACGATCCGGACCACTGAGGCGTCGCAGGCGAGCCGCCGTGCGGTCTCGGCGGTGATCGGGCCGGCGAAGGGCAGCTCGGCAAAGCCCCGCTCGGCAGACAGCGCCTGCAGGTCCATGCTCACCCGAACCTGCGCCCGCTCGCCGCGCACCGTCGGCAGAGAACCGCCGGCCAGGGCCTGCCGGCACAGCTCCACCAGGGCATCGCCCTGGCGCTCGGCATGGCTCCGCCGGTCGTCGGCCGGACGGTATCCGTTCATCACGGCCTCGAGCGCGGCGTGCACCGTCTCCCCGCCGACCGGGTCGAGGTGCCTGGTCAGGTACACCGGCCCGCCGCTGCTGGACGCCATCCGCAGCACCCGGGGGAGGCCGGCTGAATCGTCGAGCAGTCCGTCGGGGTCGACTCCGGCTACCCAGCGGCGCGCCGCCTTCGCCGTGTCCTCCGGGCCCAACACCCGCGCGGCCTCGGTCAGCACCTGGTCGGTGGTGGCCAGATCGATCCCGGCATCGGCCGCCGCCGCGATCCGCGCCGGGGTCACCGCCGCCGTCACCATCTGCACGTGCGCCGAACCGACCGCACCGGCCGCGTACGCCGCCTGGAGCTCCGGCATCGAAGGAAGCCGGCATGCGGCCCGGACCAGCGCGGTCGCCTCCGCGCCGGAGAGCCGGCAGTGCGCGGTCAACCAGGTCTTCATCGTGCCCATGCCGTCAGCCGCGTGGACCTGCCGATCACCACCGGCGGCCACGCAGCGGGTGAGGACGGCCGACAGGCGGTTGATCGCGACCTGGGTGAGCGGCATGGTCTCGCGGAGTTGCTCGTCCGCGAGATCGGCCGGGTCGAAGTCGCGCGGGTCGAGTTCCGCGATCTGTTGGAGCACAGAGGTCCACGACGACACCGACCTCCTACCTCCGCTCACCGCGATGACTCGAACGTATGAGCGAAGAGTAGACGTTCGCTACGACAGAAATAGCAGGTCAGAGCCCCTGTGGACGGAACTCCGTCATCCACAGCCGAGCAGTTCTGACAGGAGGGATCGACGGCATCGTCGGGTAGGAGTAGTCGGGTGAGTCCAGCCCAGGAGACCGCCCGCGCCGTCCTCGACCGGTACGGCACCACCTACGCCGACGGTGCAGGCATCCGGTTGACGGACGAGCCGGCCCCGCTGTTCCAGCTGCTCGTCCTGGCTCAGCTGCTCTCGGCGCGGATCGGGGCGGACATCGCCGTCGCGACCGCGGGGGAGCTGTTCGCGCGAGGCCGGACCGGCCCGGAGCCGATGCGCGACGCTGCCCGGTCGGGCCTCATCCAGGCCCTCGGCCGCGGCGGGTACCGCCGCTACGACGAACGCACCGCGACGCAGCTCCGGGACATGGCACAGCTCGTGCTCGACCGGTACGGCGGCGATCTCCGTCGACTGGGCCAGGAGGCCCACGGCGACGTCGCGACGGCGGGCCGGCTGCTGCAGGAGGTCAAGGGCATCGGCCCGACCGGCGCGGCGGTGTTCCTCCGTGAGGTGCAGGCCGTCTGGCCGTGGGTCCGCCCGTACCTGGACGACCGTGCCCGCGCCGGGGCACGGCGGGTGGGCCTCCCCGACGACGGCGAGGATCTCGCCGCGCTGGTCCCGGACCACGATCTCGCCCGTTTCGCCGCCGGCCTCGTGCGCATCTCGCTGCTGCCCGCTCGCGCCGAGCCGCTGGAGACCCAGCAGCCCGCGGCTGTGATGGAGTGACCGGCAGCGCCCCGACCCGAGGAGGACCCATGACGGCATGGCCGGCCACCGAGCCCACCGAGGTGGTGCTGCGAGCCGGGGACGCCCGGCTGGCGCTCGACCTCCGCGGCGGCGGACTGCGCCGCCTCGTCGTCGGCGACTGGGACGTTCTGGACGGCTACCCCGCGGGCGCCGTGGCCGGTGGCTCCCGCGGTGCGGTCCTCCTGCCCTGGCCCAACCGCGTCCGGCACGGCCGCTGGGCGTGGCAGGGCCGCGAGCTGCAGCTCGACATCCGATCCACCGATCAGCCGCACGCCCTGCACGGGCTGGTCGCCTGGCAGTCCTGGGCCGCTCTGGAGCAGACAGCCGATCGGACCACGGTCGGCCTCACCCTGGAGCCCCGCCCGGGCTATCCCTTCCGGCTCGCGGCGGCCGTCGACTACACGCTCGCGCCGGACCGGCTCGCGGTGACCGTGCGGGTCCGCAACGCCGGGTCCGAGCCGGCGCCGGTCGCCGTCGGCATGCATCCGTACCTGCACGTGGGGGCCGCGGAGGACGGCGGGATCTCCGCGGCCGAGCTGCACGTCGGCGCACGGACGACCCTGGAGACGGACGGCGGCCTGCCGACGGGCCAGCGGCACCGGTTCCACGGGGACGTCGGCCGGATCGGGCACCGCGCCTTCGACACCCCGCTGACCGACCTCGAGCGGGACGACGACGGCTGGGCCCGGGTACGGCTGCGCGGCCCGGCCGGGGAGCTCGAGCTGGCCGTCGACGAGCAGTGGTCGTGGCTGCAGATCTACAGCGGTGACCAGTTCCCCGAAGGCCAGCACCGCCGCAGCCTGGCCGTCGAGCCGATGACGTCCCCTCCGAACGCGCTGGCCGACCACGTCGACCTCGTCGTCCTGGAACCGGGCGGGGAGTGGTCCGGCACCTGGACGCTCGCCTGGACACCTACGCCGACCCGGCGGCACTGACGTGCGGGTCGTCGAGCTGTGGCGTTTCCCGGTGAAGTCGCTGCAGGGCGAGCGGCTGGACGCCGCCGAGCTGGGCCCGGGCGGCATCACCGGCGACCGGCAGTGGGCGCTGTTCGACGTCGCCAGCGGCTTCGGGCTCACTGCACGCCGGGAGCCGGACCTCCTCTTCGCGGCCGCCCGGACACGGCCGGACGGCGGCGTCGAGATCGTGCTGCCCGACGGCACCGTGACCGCCGACGACGCCGCGCTCTCCGCCTGGCTCGGCCGCCCGGTGGCGCTCCGGTCGGCGGCCGAGGTCACCGAACGACGTCGCTACGAGAGCCCGGACGACGACCTGGCCGAGGCGCCCAAGCGCTGGCACGACTGGGAGGGCGCCGCCGGCGGTGCGTTCCACGACAACGCGGACGGCCGGCTCTCGCTGGTCTCCACCGGCACGCTCGGCAGCTGGGACCGCCGGCGGTTCCGGTCCAACGTCGTGCTGGAGGGCGCCGGGGAGGACGAACTGCTCGGCGCCCGGCTGCGGCTGGGCGGTGCCACCATCGTCGTCGGCACGCCCATCCCCCGCTGCGTCATGGTCACCCGCCCCCAGCCGGGCGGGATCGGCCGGGACACCGGCGTGCTGAAGACGATCCACCGCGAGCGCGGCGGCGACCTCGCGATCGCGGCACGGGTCCTCGAGCCGGGCACCGTGCGCACCGGCGACGTCCTCGAGCCGGCCTGACGGACACTGGCCGCGTGCGCACCGTCGATCTCCGCTCCGGCGAGGACACCATCCGGCTCGGTCAGCTGCTCAAACTGGTCGACGCCGTCCCGACCGGCGCCCAGGTGAAGGACGTCCTGCTCGCCGGCGCGGTCCGGGTCAACGGCGAGCCGGAGGAGCGGCGAGGGCGCCAGCTCCACCGCGGGGACGTCGTGGCCGTCGAGGGCATGGAGGACGTCCGGATCGGCTAGTGCGGGACGGCGGGTTCCACGTGGAACGCGGGCAGCGGAGCCCTCTGTCAGGCTGGCGGACGCTCCGAGTGCGAAGGGATGGTCGTGGTCGAATCCGTGCGTCCCCCGATCCGGGTGCCTCGCTGGCCGTCGGCCGCCGACGCCGAGCCCGATTTCGCCGCCATCCGTGCCGAGTTCGAGGTGCCGGAGGAGTTCCCGGCGGACGCGCTGGCGGAGGCGTTGCGGCTCGCGACCCAGCCACCGCTGCCCGAGTTCGACGCCACCGACGTCCCCCTGGTCACCCTGGACCCGGTCGGCAGCCGGGACCTGGACCAGGCCGTGCACCTGGCTGCCCGGGGGAGCGGTTACCGGGTCACCTACGCGATCGCCGACGTCGGAGCCTTCGTCCGGCTCGGCAGCGCCCTCGACCGCGAGGCCCGGCGCCGCGGGCAGACGCTCTACAGCCCCGACCGGCGGACCCCGCTCCACCCGCCCGAGCTCAGCGAAGGGGCGGCCAGCCTGCTCCCCGACGGGGTCCGGCCGGCCGCTGTCTGGACCATCGACCTGGACGCCGACGGCGAACCGGTCGAGGTCCGGGTGCACCGGGGCCGCGTGCGCAGCCGCGCGCAGCTGGACTATCCCGCCGTCCAGGCGCAGGCCGATGCCGGCACCCTGCCCGAGCCGCTGGCCCTGCTGCCCCGGATCGGCGCCCTGCTGCAGGAGCGGGCGGCCGAACGCGGCGCGATCGAGCTCGGCACCCCCGACCAGGAGGTGCGGGCGACGGCGGACGGCAGCTGGACCGTCGTCTTCCGCGGCGACCTGCCCGTCGAGGCGTGGAACGCGCAGATCTCCCTGCTCACGGGCCGGTGCGCGGCGGCGCTCATGATCGACGGCCGCGTCGGCGTCCTGCGCACGCTTCCACCGCCGAGGCCGGAGGACGTCGAGCGGCTGCGCCTCCTGGCGCCGGCACTCGGGGTCGTCTGGCCGGACGGCGCCTCCCCCGGGACGGTGATCTCCGGCCTGGACCCGAGCGAGCCCGGCGCGGCGGCGTTCCTCGACGAGGCGGGCATCCTGCTCCGCGGGGCCGCCTACACCCCGTTCGACGGCACGCCACCGCAGCAGCCCGGGCACGGCGGCGTCGGCGCCCCGTACGCGCACGTCACTGCCCCGCTGCGCCGGCTGGTCGACCGGTTCGGCACCGAGGTGTGCCTGGCGCTGGCCGCGGGGTCCGAGCCGGCAGCCGACCTGCGGGCGGCGCTGCCGGAGCTCCCCGCGCTCATGGCGGCGTCCGACCGGCGGACCCGGGAGGTCGAGCGCGCCGTCCTCGATGCGACCGAGGCCTGGTTGCTGCGCGGCCGGGAAGGCGAGATCTTCGCGGCGGTGGTGGTCGACGCCGAGGACGGTCGCGGCACCGTCGTCCTCGACGGCCACGCCGTCCGCGGCCGCTGTACCGGGGAGGGGCTGACGCCGGGCACCCGCGTGCAGGTCCGGCTGGAGGAGGCCGACGTCGCGGGCCGCACGGTGCGGTTCAGCCTGGCGGGCGCCCCGTGACCAGGGCACCCCACCTCACGGCCCGGCTCCAGGGCTTCGGGACGACGGTGTTCGCCGAGATGAGCGCGCTCGCGGTGGCCACCGGCTCGGTCAACCTCGGGCAGGGGTTCCCCGACTACCCCGGTCCCCCCGAGGTCCTCGACGTGGCTCGGGCCGCGATCGGCACCGCCGCCGACCAGTACCCACCCGGGCCGGGCACCCTCGAGCTGCGCCAGGCGATCGCCGACCACGCCCGGCGCTTCCGGGGCCTGGCCTACGACCCCGCGGACGAGGTCCTCGTCACCGCGGGTGCCACCGAGGCCCTGTCCGGCGCCCTGCTCGCGCTGCTGGACACCGGCGACGAGGTCGTGGTGTTCGAGCCCATGTACGACTGCTATGCGGCAGGCATCGCGATGGCCGGCGGTGTGGCCCGGCCCGTCCCCCTCCGCCCGCCGGCCGACGGCGGCGGCCGCTGGACGTTCGACCCCGCCGAGCTCCGGGCCGCCATCACGCCTCGCACGAAGGTGCTGCTCGTCAACACCCCGCACAACCCCACCGGCAAGGTCTTCACCCCCGAGGAGCTCGTCGTCCTCGCCGTGCACGCGATCGAGAACGACCTGCTGGTGCTCACCGACGAGGTCTACGAGCACCTGGTCTTCGACGGCGCCCGGCACATCTCGATCGCCACGCTGCCGGGCATGCGGGAGCGGACCCTGGTCGTCGGCAGCGCGGGCAAGACCTTCAACGTCACGGGCTGGAAGATCGGCTGGATCTGCGGCCCGGCACCGCTGGTCGCCGCCGTCCGCACGGCCAAGCAGTTCCTCACCTACGTCAGCGGCGGGCCGTTCCAGCCGGCGGTCGCGGCGGGGCTGCGGCTGCCGGACACCTACTTCACCGCGGCCGCGAAGGACCTCGAGTACCGCCGCGACGTGCTGGTCGAAGGTCTCCGGGACGCCGGACTGCCGGTGATCGGCCCGGAGGCGACCTACTTCGCCACCGTGGACGTCCGCGGCGTCCAGCCCGACGGCGACGGTCTGGCGTTCTGCCGCGCACTGCCCGAGCGCGCCGGGGTGGTCGCCGTCCCGAGCGGGGTGTTCTACGCCGCCGAGCACGCGCACCTCGGCAGGCACCTGGTGCGCTTCGCCTTCTGCAAGAGCGACGCCGTGCTCGGGGAAGCGGTCGAACGGTTGAGGCGCCTGGCCTGATCCGGCCGTGTCAATGGTGGCGAGGCTCTCCCGTACCGGAATCAACCCGGACGGGTGAGTTGGCTGTAGCGACTCAAGTGACCGGCGCTGTCGCCCGATAGGAGGGCATGAGCAGCAGCGATCCGCGAGTCCCGGTGGCCGGGCGCCGCCATGGCGGCCGCTCGCTCAACAGTCTCGCCATCCAGCTGTCGGCCTTCGCGCTGACCTTCATCCTGATCGCCCTCCTCGTCGTCACCTCGTCGCGCGCCGCGTTCGTGGCGCAGAACGACAACTCGACCAACCAGGTCACCAGCGCGGCGATCGCGCTCACCGACACCGACGCCGGCACGGCGATGTTCAACGGCGTCACCAACCTCATGCCGGGCGCCCCCGTCGAGCGGTGCATCGACGTCACCTACACCGGCACCGTGGACCCGACGGCGGTGCTGCTCTATGCCAGCGCGGCGCCCACCGGGACCCTCACGCCCTATCTCAACCTGACGGTCCAGATGGGCACCGACAACACCCCCGTCTTCGGCGACTGCACGGGATTCACCTCCGGTTCAACCGTGTACTCCGGGACCCTGAGCAACTTCGCCACCACCCACGCCGGCCATGCCACCGGCGCGACCACCTGGAACCCGATCGGCAGCCCCGAGACCCGCACCTTCCGGTTCGAGATCTCGGTACAGGACAACACCGCGGCCGCCGGCAAGACCTCGACCTTTGGTTTCTCGTGGGAAACGCGCACCAGCTGACCACCGCGGACCGGGCGGCGGCCGCCGCGGCCGCGGCCAAGGCCGCGACGGAGACCACGGTCGCCGCCCCGGTCACGGCCAAGCCGGCGGCCAGGCCGTGGCTCCGGCCGGTCCTCTACGGGGCGGGCACGGTCAGCATGCTGATGATCTCCATGGTCAGCAGCCTGTCGCTGTGGATCGCCCTCCCCTGGGCCTTCATCGGGTGGTCGCCGACCCTCGTGACCTCCGGGTCGATGGAACCGCTCGTGACCCCCGGCGACGTGGTGATGATCCGGCCGGTCTCCGACGAGGAGCTCGTCCCCAACACCGTGGTCCTCTTCGAGCGGGCCGACGACGTCCGCGTCCTGCACCGCATCGTCGAGCAGCTGCCCGACGGCACGTTCCGCACGCAGGGTGACGCCAACAGCGTTCCGGACAGCGAGTTCCTGCACGCCGAGAACATCCAGGGCGCCGCCGTGCTGGCCGTTCCCTGGGTGGGCCGCCCGTCGCTGTGGTTCTCGGAGGGGCGGGTCGCGCACCTGGGCGTCACCGCCGTCGCGCTCCTCGTCGTCCTGATCCTGGCTCCCCGCTCGTTCGACCCCGCCTTCGATCCGTGGGCCTCCGGCCGCCGGGTGAACCCGGCCGAGGTGCTGCTGGGCCGTTCGGGTGGCAGCCGTGCCGACCGGCGTGGCGGTGCGGGACGACGGCTGCTGCCGGAGACACTGCACGGGCTGGTCCTCGAGCGGCTGGCTGCGCAGAGCATCGCCGCCCAGCGCCGGACCGTCCACCTCCTCGAAGGCCTGTCATGAAGCGCCGCGGCGTCACCACGCAGGACCGGCGGGCCGAGCGCGAGGACCGGCGCAACCGTGGCCGGTCCGTCGCCGAGCGCGCCCTGCGCCAGATCCGGCTCGTCGCCGTCGCCCTGCTCCTGCTGGGTGGAGCGGGCTACCGGCCCACGGACGGCAGCGAGCTCGAGCGCGAGATCGTGCTGCCGCTCGCGGTCGCCGCCGCGACCGTCCTCGTGCTGCTCGCCGTCCTCACCGGCCGGGCCGCGCGCGCAGGCCAGGGACGACGGTCGGCGTTCGCCGCGGCGAGCACGATCGGCGACGCGGTCATCGTGCTCGGCGTCATCGCCTTCGCCGGCCTGCCGCCGCGGTCGTTCGCGCTGGTCCTGCTCATGCTGCCGTTCCTCGAGGCCGCTCTCTGGTTCGGTCTCAGCGGGCTGGCCGGCCTCTGGACGATGAGCTCGGTCGCCCTCGGCGCCCTCGCCGTCGTCTTCCCCGACCAGGCCCCGGACGACGCGCTGACCGTGCTCGTCGTCGCCATGCCGACGCTGCTCCTGGCCACGATCCCCGTCGCCATGCTCGCCGAGCACCTGGTCGCCCAGGTCGGGCAGCTGGGGACGGCGCGGGAAGCGGCCGACGACCGTGCCCGCCTGCTCGGTGATCTCTCGGCGATCACCGCGGACATCTTCCCGCTCGACGTCACCGCCGTCGTGGCCCAGCTGGCGGCCGGTGCCGCCCAGCTCGGCGCCACGGAGGTCGCCGTCCGCGACGCGGCGGGCACGGTCCACACGGTGTCCGATGCCGACGAGGCGGCCACCGGCGACGAGACGCTGCTCGATGAGGGCCAGGAGACCGTCCTGCTCACCCGTGACCTGGACGTGCCCGGTGGCGACGCCTACGCGTTCACCGCCCGGGTCACCGGTCCCGAGGACGAGGTGGCCCGCCGCGTCGAGGCCCTCGACCTGCTCGTCGCCCAGGCGCGGGTCGGTCTCGCCAACGCCGTCCTGGTGCAGCAGCTCGAGCTGCTGAAGCAGACGTACCAGGACCAGGCGACCCGCGATCAGCTCACCGGGCTGCTCAACCGGCGAGGGCTGGTCCTCACCGCCGAGCAGATCCCGGGTCACCTGGGCGTGCTCTTCTGCGACCTGGACGGGTTCAAGGGCGTCAACGACACCCTCGGCCACGCGGCCGGTGACGAGCTGCTCGAGAAGGTGGCCCGCCGGCTTGAGAGCGCCATGCGTGCGGACAGCGTCCTCGGACGCATGGGCGGCGACGAGTTCGTCGTCGTCGCGCCGGGCGCTTCCGACGAGGACCTCGCCGGGCTCGGCCGGCGGATCGAGATCGAGGTCGGCAAGCCGTTCCTCCTCGAGGCCGGCATGGCCCGCATCGGCGTGAGCATCGGTGCCGCGCACGCCAAGCCAGGCGAGCGCGACCTCGACAGCCTCCTGGGTCAGGCCGACCAGCTCATGTACGAGGTCAAGCGCAGCCGGAAGGCCGGGCGGGCCACCGAGGACGCGCGCACCGGGGCGGGCGGGCCGGCATGACGCTCCGCCTCTTCCGCCGGACGGGCGCGCAGCCCGTGCGCCGGGCGAAGGGCAAGCGCCTCCGCTTCTCGCTCAACGGCCTGGCCATCCAGCTCTCGGCCTTCGCGCTGTCCTTCACGCTCGTCGCCCTGCTGGTCGTGTCCGGCTCGCAGGCGGCATTCGTCGAGGAGAGCGAGGTCCTCGCCGACTACGTCCCCATCGGGACCGCGGCACCCTCGGCCACCGAGGGACGACGACCGTCCCGGCCCGCCCCCACCCCGGCACCCGAGGTGCCGCCGGTGGAGGAACCGCCTGTCCTGCTCGTCGCGGAGCCCGAGGAGGAGCCGGTCGAGGAGCCGCCCGTGCCCGACATCGAGGTGGAGCTCAGCGACAGCGACGAGGGGACGGCGATGTTCCCCGGGGAGACCATGCTGCCGGGCGTCCCGCTCGACCGGTGCATCGAGGTGAGCTACGACGGCGCCGACAATCCGGGACCCGTGCTGCTGTACGCGGCGGCGGCGAGCGGAGCCCTGGCCCCGTACCTCGACCTCACGGTCCACATGGGCAGCGCCGCGAGCGGTGCGTTCGGCGGCTGCGGCAGCTTCGCGGCCTCCGAGAGCGTCTACAGCGGAACCCTGGCCGACTTCGCCTCGGCGCACTCGAACTACGCCAGCGGGCGCTTCACCTGGAACCCGTCCGACGAGCAGGAGCGACGGAGCTTCCGCTTCCGCCTGACCGTGCAGGACGTGCCGGCCGCCGCCGGCAAGTCGGCGTCCTTCGGCTTCACCTGGCGGACGGAGGCGCCGTGAGCGCCGACGGAACCGGGCGTCGGGGACGACGACGGATGGTGCGCTCGGGACGGCGGCTGGCCGTGCTGGGCGCGGCCGCCGCCTTCACCGTGCTGCTCGCCCAGCACACCACGACGGCGGCGTTCACGGCGCAGACCGATGACACGGGCAACACCGCGAGCACGGCGGCGACCTTCTGCGCGTCGCCGGGCAGTTCCACGCTCAGCGCGAGCGCCGACACGACCACGTACCAGACGAACCCCACGACGACGTACGGCACGAGCGGCGACACCGGAGTCGGTTCCGCGAGTGGGGCGAACGGCCGTGTGTACGTGAAGTTCACCCTGCCTGCGCTCGCGGCTCGTTGCGTGGTGACAGCGGCGACGCTCCGCCTCCACGCGCACGACCCCGACGCGGGTCGGATCATCGACGTCTATCGCGTCGATCCGGCGGCACCGGCGTGGTCGGAGGCAGCCACGCACTGGAACAACATGCCCGCCTCGACGGTCCCCGGAGTGGGGAGCACGTCCGTGGCGGCGGCGGGATGGCAGGAGTGGACGGTCACGTCGATGGTGGCCTCGTTCTACGCCGGCACGAACTCCGGCTTCGTCCTGCGCGACCGCACGGAGGGCAGCGGCACCCCCTACTGGCAGCTCTACGGCGCCCGGGAGAACGCGACGACCGCGAACCGGCCGCAGCTCGTCGTCAGCTGGGGCTGAGTCGGGGCGACGAGCTCTCGTCCAGCACGATCTGCTCGCGCTGCACCTGCTCGGTGACCCGCTCCTGCCCCTCGACGGTCTCCGTGCGCAGGCGCACGCGCTCGACCGGGACGACCTCAACGCTGACCACCGGCCGCTCGGTGTGCAGGACGATCTCGTCCGGCAGGCCGTCGGCGACCTGGTAGCCCCCGGTGTCGTACCCGCCGGGCGTGAAGTCGCCGGCCCGCGCGCGTTCCCCGGCGGGCAGGTGGTCGGCCGGGAGCAGGGACTCTCCGGACCCGGGATCGGGGGCGTCGAGCGGCACCTCCTCCACCCGGATCTCCTCGCGGCGGATGGGCACCGTGATCTGGACCTCCTCGGTCACCACGTACTTCACCAGCCGGGCCCGCGTGGTGGCCACGCGCTCGGTACCGACGACCAGCCGCTCCTCGCTGCGGGTCATGGCGCCGGCGGTCGCCTCCGTGCCGTGCTCCGCGCCCTCCGGCGGCGGCGGGACGACCGGGATCTCCTGCGTGGGCGCCGCCATCACCCTCGTGCTCTCCAGGTCGTCCGCCGGGCGGTCGTCCGGGCGCCCGCCGTCCACGGGTCCGCTGTGCAGGTCGGCGTCCTCGTGCCGGTGCTCGGTCGGCGGTGGTACGGGCGGCAGCCAGCCCGGGGCACCGGCGGCGGGCTCCCGGTCGGGAGGTCCGGGGTCCCGGAGGCCGGCGTCCTGGATACCGGCGTCCTGGGCGCCGGCCTCCTGGATGCCGTAGTGCCGACGGAGCTCGGCCTCCTCCGCCGGGTCCAGGTGCTCACCGGCCAGTGCCGGCGCGCTCTTCACCGCGTCGGTGGTCACGGGCAGGTGCAGGGATCCGTCGTCGAACGTCGCGTCCACCGCCGGGACGATGGAGTGCCGGGTGCCGAACAGGCCGGTGATCACCGACACCCAGGTCGGGGCGCCGGTCCGGTCGTCGACGAAGAAGTGCTCGACCGTGCCGAGCTTGTCCCCGTTGGCGCCGTAGGCGGTGCTCCCGACCGCGGCGGAGACCTCTCGCTCGCTCAACATCGGTATCTCCCCTCAGCGCGGCGCCTCGGATGGGCACCGCTGTCCGAGGGCCGTGCCCATCGGCGCCCCTCGGTGAACATCCCGCGGAACGGTCAGCCGCCGGGGAGGACGAGCTCGGCGACGACGGCCCGGTGGTCGCTGCCG
Organism: Blastococcus sp. CT_GayMR19; assembly: GCF_004570385.1. Taxonomy (GTDB): domain Bacteria; phylum Actinomycetota; class Actinomycetes; order Mycobacteriales; family Geodermatophilaceae; genus Blastococcus_B. The sequence goes on from NZ_SPQL01000011.1 coordinate 82,923, forward strand.
GACACCGGCACGACGTCGACCGACGCGATCGTGATCCGCGGATCCACCAGCACGTGGTCCAGGACGAGCCGGGGAAACCGCAGCCGGAGCGGCCGCCAGGTCCATGCCAGGCCTTTTCCCGCGGCCCGTGCGGCGTCGTCGTAACCCAGGCCGAGCACCGCCCGCAGCGCGGCATGGTCGAACGTCGCGTTGAAGTCACCGGCCAGCACGCGGAGCAGGTCGGGCGCGGGGGCCGGCAGGGAAGCGAGGTCCCGCGCCCAGCGCCGGACCGATGCGGGGGACGTCGCCGGGGGGAACGTGTGCACGGAGGTCACCTCGACGGCCGGTGCCGTGCTCCCCGCGAGCCGGACGGTCGGCTGCTCGAACTCGCCGGGGACCTCGCCCCGCCCGGTGACGGGCACACGGGTCCAGACCGCGCCTGACGCCGAGAGCACCTGGCCGGGACGGGCGGCGAGCACGTGTCCGTGCGGCAGGAGCGTGTGGATGCCCGCCGCCCGCAGAGCCGCCTCGGCGCGAGGTGTCAGCTCCTGCACGGCGAGGACGTCGACGTCGTGGCGCCGGACCAGTTCGAGCACGGGGCCGGGTGCCACCAGCCCGCGGCGCAGGCTCACCGTCGCCACGCGCAGCCGCGCACCGGACGGCGGGGGGCATGCCGGCGGCCGGCGGCGGGCGGGGACCAGAACGGCGCCGGCGAGGACCGCGCCGGATCCCGCGGCCACGAGCGCGGCGGCTCGGGAGCGGGCGTGGACGGCGAGGGCGAACGGCAGGACCGCGGACGCCGCCGCGTACGGCGTGAAGGACAGCGCCGGGATCAGCGGGAAGCCACGCTCGGAACCCGTCGCCCGCAGAACTGCCCATGTCGCCCAGGGCGCCGCCGCGGGAAGAGCCCACCGGCGGCGGGCGGAACGGCGGGAGGGCATCGCCGCTCACCGTAGCCGCGGCCGGGGAGCCGGAGCGGTGCCGCGTCGGCGGCGACGCGCTGACGCCGTCGGGAACGCCGGACGGCCCTCCGTCGTGGAACCACCCGGGAACCACGGTCGTCGCACGGCCGGCGTTCCGGCCCGACACCGGTGCCCCGTACCGCGCCCCGACCGGGAGGTCTGCACTGAACATCGTCGGTCTGCTGGGCTTCGGCACCGTCGTCCTGCTGGCGATGCTCCTGCTGCACTCGTACCTGTGGTGGCGGCTGGTGCGCAGCACCACCGAGCCGGGGCGGACGCGGCGGCGGCTGACCTGGCTGGTCGTCGTGCTCATGCTGCTGCCGGTGCTCGCCATCCTGCTGCGCCGCACGCTGCCCATGGACGCGGCCGCCCCCCTGGACTGGGTCGCCTACAGCTGGCTGGGCCTCGCCTTCTACACGTTCCTCGCCCTCCTCGCCCTCGAACCCGTCCGGCTCCTGGCGAGGCTCTGGACAAGAAGAGGACCGGCGGAGGTCAGCCCGAGCGGAGCCCGCAGGGATGACACAACGGCTCAGCCGGACCGCGGAACGGCACCCGGAGGCGGTGCCGTCCGGGAGGACAGCGATGTCAGGCTCGAGACGAGTGGGGCGGCTCAACGCCGAGGGGGGACGAACGCGGAACGTGGAAGCGAGACGCAACCCATGGAGCTCGAGCCGAGTGGGGCCCGAAGGGTCCCGCGCAGGCTCGACACAGCGGCTCATCGCGAAGAGGGAACGGCACCTGGCGGCGGTGCTGTCCGGGAGGACAGCGATGTCGTAGCCGCTGCGATCCGGGAGGATCGCGATGTCACCTCCCCGTCCCGGCGGGTGTTCCTCGCGCGCGGCCTGGCCGCGACGGCAGGCGTGGTCGCCCTCGGGACGGCCGGTAGCGGCGCAGATTTCGCCAACTCCTCGCCGGTCGTGCGTCGGGTGCCGGTGACGCTGGCGGGCCTGGACCCGGCGCTGGACGGCCTGCGGATCGTCACCTTCTCCGACGCGCACCTGTCGGCCACATACGGCGGCCGGCGGTTCGAGCGGCTGGTCGAGCTCGTCAACGAGCAGCGGCCCGACGTCGTCGCGATCGTCGGTGACCTGATGGACGGCGAGCTCCCGGAGCTGCGGGACGAGGTCACCCCGCTCGCCGACCTGGTCAGTGAGCAGGGCGTGTTCTTCGTGACCGGGAACCACGAGTACTTCGTGGACACGGAAGCGTGGCTGCGCCATCTGCCGACCCTGGGCATCGACGTGCTGCGCAACGAGCGGGTGCCGATCCGGCGGGGGAGCGCATGGGTCGACCTGGCCGGCATCGACGACCGCACGGCCGCGCGATCGGGCCTGCCCGGTCACGGCGCGGATCTGGACGCGGCCCTCGACGGGCGCGACGACGCCGTCCCAGTCGTGCTGTTGGCCCACCAGCCGTACATGGTGGGCCAGGCCCGGGCGGCGGGGGTCGATCTGCAGATCTCCGGCCACACCCACGCCGGACAGCTCTGGCCCTTCGACTACGCCATCCGCCTGGACCAGCCCGCGGTCGAGGGACTGTCCCGGCACGGGGACACGCAGCTCTACGTGACCGCCGGGGCCGGGTACTGGGGGCCGCCGATGCGGATCGGGGCCCGGCCGGAGGTCACCGTGGTGGAGCTGCGATCCCCGCGGTGACGGGTAGGGGTGCGAGCGGGCGGCTCAGAGCTCCTGCAGTGTCTCGAACGCCTCGTCCACGTGCTCCTCGATCTTGCGCTCGCCGTGGCCGTCCGCCCAGTTCAGGAGCGCCGAGGTGAACGCCGCCATGTAGGCGTTGACCAGGATCACGTCGGACTGACGCACCGGACCATCGGTCGCCCCGGCAAGGGCACCGGCGATCATCTCGGCGGTGGTGCGCTCGAACTCGGCGGCCCGCGTGCGCAGGGCGGGGGTGGACGCGATGATGCGCCAGCGCGCGAGCATGTCGTCGCGGTCCTCGGGACCCCACAGCGCGAGCCACACCGACGCGAGTCCCACCAGCCGGTCGCGGAGCGGCAGCTCCCTGGGCTGCGTGGACAGCAGCGCCACCATCTGCTCCGTGGTGGGGAGCTGCATGACGATGTGTTCCTTGCTGGGGTAGTGCGCGTAGAACGTCGGGACCGAGACGCCGCCACCGGCCGCGATCTGCCCGACGTTCACCCGCTCGAACCCGCGCTCGGCGAAGAGCTCCATCGCTGCCCGGTAGATGCGCTGGTGCGTGGCGTCCCACCTGCGGGAACGCCAGTCCGAGTCGGTCACGGGATGATCCTCCGCCCGGGAACGCCGGATGGGCCAATCGCCGCACCGAGCGTTCCCGTCCGGGGTCGGCCCGGATCGCACCCGTGACGATGCGTTCCCGGTCTCCTGCCGCCGCGACGGCGCACCGCGATGCTGCGAGCTGCTGCTACCCGCCGGCGGACCGTTCACGCGATCCCCCGGTTCCGGACTCCGCGGTTCCGCGACCGCGCGCCCCCGCCGGCTCACCCGGTGAAGGCGCCGGTCTCGGCCAGCCGGGAGGCGCTCACGGTCTTGAGCCGGGCCACGGCGCGGGCGAGGGGTACCAGCTCGATCTCGGTCCCGTGCAGCGCCACCATCTGTCCGTGCTCGCCCGCGTGCGCCGCGATCGTGGCGTGCAGGCCGAACCGGGTGGCCAGGACGCGGTCGAACGACGTGGGCGTGCCGCCGCGCTGCACGTGGCCGAGGACGGTGGTCCTGACCTCCTTGCCGGTGCGGCGCTCCAGCTCCTCGCCCAGCTGCGAGGCGACCCCGGTGAACCTGCGGTGCCCGTACTCGTCCAGTCCGCCGTCGCGGAGCGGCATGGTGCCCGGCAGCGGCGTCGCGCCCTCGGCGACGACCCCGATCACGTGCGAGTCGCCGCGCTCGAACCGGGCGGTGACGAGGCGGCACACCTCGTCGATGTCGAACGGTTCCTCCGGCACCAGCGTGAGGTGCGCCCCGGACGCCAGGCCGGCGTGCAGCGCGATCCACCCGGCGTGCCGGCCCATCACCTCCACGAGCAGCACGCGCTGGTGGGACTCCGCCGTGGTGTGCAGCCGGTCGATCATCTCGGTGGCGATGCTGACCGCGGTGTCGAAGCCGAAGGTCAGGTCCGTCTCGTCGATGTCGTTGTCGATCGTCTTCGGTATGCCCACCACCGGGACGCCGGCCTGCGACAGCAGGTGCGCGGCGGTGAGCGTCCCTTCCCCGCCGATGGGGATGAGGACGTCGACCCCGTGCCGGGCCAGCACGCCCTTCATCTCCGCGATCCCGGCGTCCAGCCGCTCCGGGGCGACCCGGGCGGAGCCGAGCGTCGTCCCCCCGCGGGTGAGCAGGCCGTCGACGGCGGCGATGTCCAGCGGCGTCGTCCGGTCCTCGAGGAGGCCACGCCATCCGTCCCGGAAACCGATCACCTCGCTGTCGTAGTGGGTGGTCGCCGTACGGACGACGGAACGGATGACGGCATTGAGGCCGGGGCAGTCGCCCCCGCCGGTCAGGACACCGATGCGCACCGGCAGCTCCCCTCGCATGGGTGAGCGGCCGACGATACGTCATGACGTCCTGATGTATCCGGCCACCGGCGTGTCGGGCCAGTCCCCGCCCAGCGTTACGGACGTCTCATACGACATGACGACCAGACGTCTTGCCATCCCGTACCTTTGGCCCGTGGTCAATCCCGTTGCCGGACCGAAGTACCTCGCGGTCCGCGAGCACCTCAGGCGGCGCGTGACGGCGCTGCCCGAGCTGACCCTGCTCCCGCCGGAGCCGGTGCTCTGCGCCGAGTACGGGGTCAGCCGGATCACCCTCCGCCGGGCCGTCGACGGCCTGGTCGCGGACGGCCACCTCGTCCGCGAGCAGGGCCGGGGCACCTACGTCACCCGGCCCGCCATCCGGCACGAGTACCGCGAGAGCTTCGTGCACCGGATCGCCGGCTTCAGCTCCGTGATGAGCGAGCAGGGCGCCCAGGTGGGCACCAAGGTGCTCACCCAGCGGATCGTCCCCGCCCCGGCCGGTGTGGCGGTCGAGCTGTCCCTGGAGGGCGCCGCCGACGTCGTGGAGCTGGAACGGCTGCGCAGTGTCGACGGCGAGCCCAACCACGTCGCGCACAGCTTCCTGCCCGCGACGATGTTCCCCCGCGCCGCGGAGGAGGACTTCGGCCACGGCTCGCTCTACGACTTCCTCCGGCGGGAGTACGCGGCCGACCTGGCGCACGCGCGGATCGTCGTCGACGTCGGCACCGCCGCCCCGGACGAGGCGGACCTGCTCCGGATCGTGGCCGGCTCGCCGTTGCTCGTCGTCCGGACCACCGTCCGGGACAGCGGCGGTCGCCCGCTGGTGCACAGCTTCTCCCGCCTCCGCCCGGACGTGAGCCAGGTCGAGTTCGAGGTCTCCGTGGGCGGTCGTTGAGGTGGCTGCCTCCCCGCCCACGACGACCGCGAGCGGCGTCCGCGAGGTCCCGCAGCCGCGCGCCGAGGTCTGGCGCGCCCTGGCGGTGCTCGAGCCCTACTGCGCGGTGTGCGACGTGTCCTACGTGCTCGCGGCGACCGGAGGGGGTCCCGACGTGGGGACGACGTTCGTCTGCGCACCCGGCCGGCTCGACGGAGCCGAGCCCGCCGCCGGGGCGCCGCGCGGCGAGATCGTCGCCTGGGAGCCGGAGGTCCTCGTCACCACCCGGCTGGTCCTGACGCCGGAGACCTGGACGACCCGCCTCGAGTTCGCCGACACCGCGTCGGGCGGCACCCGGGTGTCCATCGCCATCACCCACGAGCCGACCGGCGGAGGCCGCGTCGTCCGCCGGCTCCAGCGCGGCGCTCTCCGGCGGCTCGTGCAGCGGACCGTCGACGCGGAGCTGGAGAAGGTGCCGGCGCACGTGGCCCGCGTCAGCGACGCGGGCTGAGCTCTATCGCGAAGATCACGATCGGGGGAACATGCGCATCAGCGCGGCCGGAGGGGGTACATGCCTCCACCGTGCACCGGCGCGGCGCGCCCGGCGATGGGCCGGACCGCTGCGCGCCGGTCGAACGAAGGAGAACGTTGTGATCCAGATCCTCGGCCTCATCCTCATCGGCCTCGTCATCGGCGTCCTGGCCCGCCTCATCGTCCCGGGCAAGCAGCGCCTCAGCATGCTCGCCACCCTGCTGCTCGGTGTCGCCGGCGCCATCATCGGCGGCTTCCTCGCCAGCCTGATCGGCATGGGCAGCATCACCGAGCTGAACTTCGTCGGCTTCGTGCTGGCCGTCGTCGCCGCCGTCCTGCTGATCGGCGTCGCCGAGGGCATCTCCGGCCGGTCCCGCGGCTCGATCCGCTGAGCCGTTCCCGGGGGGCTCACCGCCGGGCTCTCAGAGCTCGACCGAGTCCCCCGGGGTCAGCCGGGCCAGCGGCGTGGGCGTACCCGGCCCGCGCTCGCCCAGCAGGCCGCTCACGACACCGAGACCGGCGTCGTTGAGCAGGCCGTCGTGCACGGCGTACGCCTGGTCGGCGTGCACCGCCCGCACGTAGTCGATGAGATCCCCGGTCCGCGCCCACGGCGCGTGCAGCGGGAGCAGCAGGGTCGCCACCGGCTCCTCCGGGACGGTCAGCGCGTCACCGGGGTGGAATACCTGGCCCTCGACCAGGAAACCGATGTTCCGGATCCGCGGGATGTCCGGGTGGATCTCCGCGTGCAGCTCCCCGTGGACGTGCACGTCGAAGCCGGCGACCGTCACGGCGTCCCCGTGGCCCACCACGTGGACCCGGCCCCCGAGCCCGTCCAGCAGACCGGCCACCGAGGAGTTCGTCCAGACCTCGAGCCCCGGGTCCGCCTCCAGCGCCGTCCGCAGGCGGTCGGGTGCGAAATGGTCCGCGTGCTCGTGGGTGAGCAGCACGGCCGAGGCGCCGTCGAAGGCGGCCGGGTCGGTGAACACGCCCGGGTCGATCACGAGCCGGCGCTCCTCCTCGCAGAGGACGACGCACGCGTGGCCGTGCTTGATCAGCTCCATGGCAGCACCTCCATGACGGCATCCTGCCCCCGTGGCGGCGACGGCGCGTGCCGGTCTCGGAACCCGTGCTCCACCCCTATCGGGGAAGGAATCCGGCCGGGACCGTAAAGCTGCACGCGCGGTCTGCCGACCTTGTGGGCATGAGCCTGCAGACGATCGTCTACGCCGCCGCCCGCAGCCGCGCCCACGGCCCGACCGCCGCCCTGTGGCACGCCGTCGAGGTGCACCGTTCCCCGGCGGAACTGGACGGCGCCTGCGAGCTCACGGTGTGCGGATCGCTCGCCCGCGTCTCGCCCGAGGAGCGGTGGCCGCTCGTGGCCCGCGACGTCTGCCCCGCCTGCGCCACGCTCGCCCGCTGACGTCCGCGGGCGCCTCGCCCGCGGACCGGCCCTGACGCCCTGTCGCCGGGTGGGGGAGCTCGCCCCGACGGCAGGAGCACAACCTGGCGCGACGCGCCCGCTTCGCCGGCAGCGGCCCACGACGGCCCCCGGTGCTCAGCGGCCGCTGAACACCGGCGGACGCTTGGCCAGGAACGCCTCGACCGCCTCGTGGTGGTCGGCGGTCTGTCCCAGCTCCGTCTGCAACCGGCCCTCGAGCGCGAGGGTCTCCTCCAGCGGGTCCGTCGCCGCCGTCGCCAGCACGGTCTTCACGGCCCGGTAGGCCGCCGTGGGCCCGGTCGCCAGCCGCGACGCGAGGGCGTGGGCCTCCGGCAGCACCTGCTCGGGTGCGACGACGCGGTGGACGAGGCCCCACTGCGCGGCCGTCTCCGCGGAGAAGGGCTCGGGCAGCAGCAGCAGCTCCGTGGCCCGCGACGCACCGACGCAGTGCACCAGCCGGGCCGCCAGGGCGGAGTCGCTGGACAGACCGATCCCGGTGAACGCCGTCGTGAACTTCGCCCCGGCCGCGGCGACCCGGAGGTCCCCGGCGAGGGCGATGCCCAGCCCCGCTCCGGCGCAGGCGCCGTTGATCCCGACGACGACGGGCACGCGCAGCCCGGCCAGGGCCAGGATCAGCGGGTTGTACTCCTCCTCGACGACCGAGAGGGACGTCGCGGCGTTCCCGCGCAGCGACTCGATGTGCTCGGCGAGGTCCTGGCCGACGCAGAACGCGCGTCCCGATCCGGTCAGCAGCACCGCGCGCACGGACTCGTCGGCGCCGACGGCCCGGACCGCGTCGAGCAGATCCCGGCGCAGTGCGGAGGACAGCGCCGGCCGCTGGAGGGTGAGGGTGGCGACCCCGCCGGCGTCGTCCCTCGTCACGGTGTCCGACATCGTCGCCCTGCCTTCCCTGGAGGTCGTTGATCGCCGCCACCCTGTCACGAGCGGCGGCGCCCGCGCAGCGGTGGCCGGGACCGGCCGGGGCGGATCCCAGGCAGCTAGGTAAGGTGAGCCTTGCCTTCGTCGTTCGGTGAGGGTCCGCCGTCAGCAGATCGGGTCGCCGCATGGGTCAGGCCGTCCGCGCCAGCTGCCCGACCGGTCTCCGCGGGGGCCTCGAGGCCACGGTCCACCTCGTCCCCCTCGCCGTCCTCCGGCCGTCCCGTCCCGCCGTCTCGTCCCGGGCCGGTGTGGCCCCGGGCGCCCTCCCGAACTCGGAGACCCCGCAGCATGTCCCTTCCTGACCGCCGCTGCGCCCTGCTCCCCGCCCTCGCGCTCGTCGTCCTGACCGCGGCGTGCGGCGGCGGGTCCGAGGACGCCGACGCGACCGCCGCCGACACCATCCCGGTGGCCGCCTCCGACGACTCCTGCGACGTCGAGGCCACCGAGCTCGCGGCCGGCACGCACGAGTTCGAGGTGACCAACGGCGGCAGCAAGGTCACCGAGTTCTACGTCTACGCCGAGGGCGACCGCGTCATGGCCGAGGTCGAGAACATCGCCCCGGGCCTGAGCCGGCCGCTGCTGGTGGAGTTGCCGGCCGGGCAGTACGAGGCCGCCTGCAAGCCCGGGATGATCGGCGACGGCATCCGCTCCCCGCTCACGGTCACGGGCGAGTCCACCCAGCTGTCCGAGGACGAGTCGCTGGCCCGGGCCGCGCAGGACTACCAGCGCTACGTGCAGAGCCAGACGACGGCGCTCACCGAGCAGACGACGGCGTTCGTCGAGGCCGTGAAGGCCGGCGACATCGAGCGGGCGAAGGCGCTCTTCCCCGTGGCGCGGACCTACTGGGAGCGGATCGAGCCGGTCGCCGAGATCTTCGGCGACCTCGACCCCCGCATCGACGGCCGCGAGGGCGACCAGGCCGAAGGCGAGGACTTCACCGGCTACCACCGCATCGAGAAGGCGCTGTGGGAGACCGGCGACGTCTCGGACATGGGCCCGTACGCCGACCAGCTGCTCACCGACGTCGAGGAGATCGTGGCCCTGGCCAACGAGACGACGCTCGACCCGCTGCAGCTGGCCAACGGTGCGAAGGCCCTGCTCGACGAGGTCGCCACCGGGAAGATCACCGGCGAGGAGGACCGCTACTCGCACACCGACCTGTGGGACTTCGCGGCCAATCTCGAGGGCTCGCAGGCCGCCGTCCAGGCGCTGCGTCCCTACCTGGAGGAAGCCGACCCGGACCTGGTCGCCGAGATCGACGAGCGCTTCGCGAGCACCGAGGCCGAGCTCGAGAAGCACCGCTCGGGGGACGGCTGGCTGCTGCACGACCAGCTCAGCCAGGAACAGCTCAAGGCGCTCAGCGACAGCGTCACCGCCCTGACCGAGTCGGTCAGCCAGGTGGCAGCTGTCGTCGCGGACCGGTGAGCCGGTGAGCACGCAGCAGGACTCCGCGCAGCCGGAGCAGCAGCCGCCGGCCGGGGTCTCCCGCCGACGGCTGTTCGGCTGGCTCGGCGCCGGTACCGCGGGCGTGCTGGCCGCGGGCGCGACCGGCGGGCTGATCGGGCGGTCGACGCTGGAGACCGCGTCCTCCTCCGGTCCCGGTCCCGACGACGCCGTCGAGTTCACCGGCCGGCACCAGGCCGGGATCGTCACGCCGGCCCAGGACCACCTGCACTTCGTCGCCTTCGACGTCGCCACCGACAGCCGTGCCGACCTCGTCGAGATGCTGAAGGCCTGGACCGGGGCGGCCCGCCGGATGACGGCCGGCCGGGACGCCGGCCCGGTCGGCGCCGTGGACGGCGAGCAGTACGCCCCGCCGGACGACACCGGGGAGGCGATCGGACTCCCGGCGTCCGGGCTCACCCTGACCATCGGTTTCGGGCCGACGCTGTTCGCGGCCGCCGACGGCATCGACCGGTTCGGCCTGGCCGCCCGCCGGCCGGCACCGCTGACGGCGCTGCCGTCGTTCGCCGGTGACCAGATCGACCCGGCCATCAGCGGCGGCGACCTGTGCATCCAGGCGTGCGCCAACGATCCGCAGGTCGCGGTGCACGCGGTCCGCAACCTCGTCCGCCTGGGTGCCGGCGTGGTGAGCGTCCGCTGGTCGCAGCTCGGGTTCGGCCGGACGTCGTCCACCAGCACGGGCCAGGCCACGCCGCGGAACCTGTTCGGCTTCAAGGACGGCACGAACAACCTCAAGGCCGAGAACAGCGCGGCGCTCGAGCGCTTCGTCTGGGTGGGGACGGGCGACAGCGGCGCCGACTGGCTCGCCGGGGGCTCCTACCTCGTCACGCGGCGGATCCGGATGCTCGTCTGGCCCTGGGACACCTCGTCGCTGGACGAGCAGGAGCGGACGATCGGCCGGACCAAGGGCGATGGCGCCCCGCTCGGGCAGCGGCGCGAGTTCGACCCCGTCGACTTCACGAGGCAGACGGACGGCGAGTTCGCGATCCCCGAGACCTCGCACGTCTTCCTGGCCAACCCCGCGAACTCCGGGACGGCGATCCTGCGTCGTGGCTACAGCTTCGTCGACGGCTCCGACGGGCTCGGCCGCCTCGACGCCGGCCTGTTCTTCATCGCCTACCAGCGGGATCCGGCGACCGGGTTCGTCCAGGTCCAGAAGAACCTGCGGCTCGACACCATGAGCGAGTACATCCGGCACACGTCCTCCGCCGTGTTCGCCTGCCCGCCGGGCGTCCAGGGGGACGGGGACTGGTGGGGGCGCAGCCTCTTCGAGGGCTGACGTCGTGGTCGGTCCGGCACGCCCCGCAGTCGGCGCGCCGGATGCGCGGGTTGGGGCAGGTCAGACGGGAATCGGGTCGCCCCGTCCGCCGCTAGGGCTGCGTGCGCGATGTGTAATCCGGGCCCCGAATGGACAGTGAGGGACAGGGAGACCAATGCGCCCCGGGGCGGCAGCGTCGCAGCCCGCCTGAAGCCGGGCCGGACAGAACGAGGAGTTGCCCCCGTGGTCGAACCAGGTCGACGGTGCCTGGGGGACCGTTACGAACTGGACCGACTGATCGCCGCCGGCGGTATGGGACAGGTCTGGCGGGGGCTGGACATCGCCCTGCACCGGCCGGTCGCCGTGAAGGTGCTGCGCAGCGAGTACACCGGCGACCCCACGTTCCTGGCCCGCTTCCGGGCGGAGGCCCAGCACGCCGCCTCACTCAGCCACCCGAACATCGCCGCGGTCTTCGACTACGGCGAGGAGATCGCGCAGGACGGCACGGGCGAGACCCTGGCCTACCTGGTCATGGAACTCGTGGAGGGCGAACCGCTCTCCACTCTGGTGGCACGCGAGGGGCCGCTCGCGACGGCGACCACGCTCTCGCTGCTCCGGCAGACCGCCTTCGGCCTCGGCGAGGCGCACCGTGCCGGCCTGGTGCACCGCGACGTGAAGCCCGGGAACATCCTGGTCCGCCCTGACGGCAGCGTGAAGATCACCGACTTCGGCATCGCGTGGTCGGCCCGCAGCGTCGCGCTGACGCGGACCGGGCAGGTCATCGGCACGCCGCAGTACCTGTCGCCGGAGCAGGCCGAGGGCCGGTCCCCCACACCGGCCAGCGACGTCTACGCGCTCGGGTTGATCGGCTACGAGTGCCTCACCGGGCACCCCGCCTTCGAGGGCGACAACGCCGTGACCATCGCGCTGAAGCAGGTGCAGCAGGACCCCGAGCCACTGCCGGGGGACCTGCCTGCCGGTGTCCGCGGGCTGATCCGCCGCGCCCTGCTCAAGGATCCCGCCGCCCGGCTGCCCGACGGCGCAGCCTTCGCCGCGGCGATCGACGACGTGCTCGCCGGGCGCAGCCTGGCCGACGCCCCGGCGACCGTCTCCGTCCCGCTGGCCGCCACCGGCGCGTTGCCCCGGCAGCGGGCCGCGGGTGCCGGACACCGGCGGCCGGGGTCCACGCGCTCCCCCGCCGGCCGCAGCCGGCGCCGCGTCGCGGCGGTCCTGCTGCCGCTGCTGGCCCTGCTCGCCGGGGCAGGCATCGCGGCCGCCCTGCTGCAGGCCCTGTCCGACGGGCCACCCGCCTCGACCGCGTCGGCTGCCGAGCAGGTGCAGAGCGGCAGCATCGTCCTGGATGCCGACAACTACATCGGCCGCCCGGTCGAGGACGTCGCGGCCCGGCTGACGGCCCTGGGCCTGAACGTCGAGCTCCGTGAGCTGGTCACCGCGGACACCGCGCCCGACCGGGTGACCGCCGTCGAGCCCTCCGGCACGTCCCTGGCCGTCGGGGACACCGTGGTCGTCACCTACGCGGTGGCTCCGCCCGCGGCCAGCACCGGCCCCAGCCGCGGCGGCTCCGCGCCCTCGGTCGCCGCGGTGGTCGACGAGCCGGCACCGACGCAGCCGGAAGAGACCGCGGTACCGGCGTCCCCGAGCGGCCCGGTGCTCTCCGCGGCGGCGCCCTCGACCACGACGTCGGCCACCCCGACGGAGAGCGTTTCCCCGGGCAGTACGACCCCGTCGACCGCACCCACGAGCGGCGCGACGTCCTCCAGTGCGGCGGGGTCCACGTCGGCCTCGTCGAGCGAGTCCGACGACGACTGACTCCGGTCAGCTCGTCGTGGTTGCGCTGGTCAGTCGCGCTTGGCGCCGGTCCACAGTGCGGCGCCGAGGAGGCCGAGCGCGGCGGTGAGCAGGAAACCGCGGTCGCCGTCCGCCCGGGGGAGGGCGACCAGCAGCCAGAAGACGGACAGGCAGACCAGCCCGGCGGCGCCGATCCGCCAGGCCTGACCGGCGCGCGGGCGCCCGCCCGGCGAGGACGCGTAGAGGAGGGCCAGCAGCCCCACGAGGACGGCGGCCGTGGCGAAGGCCGACCACAGCGGCACGACGTCCCACAGCGACTGCGAGCCGAGGTCGAGCGCCAGACCCAGCTGGAGCACCAGCATCGCCAGCGCGGCCAGGCCCACCGCGATCAGGGCGCTGCGGTCCTGGGGGAGCCGGGCCGCCCGTGCCTTCGTGCGCTCCCGGGGGGCGTCGTCCGACTCGAGGCTCTCCGGCCACGTCGAGACCGGTGCCGGCGGGGCGGCGGACTGCGGGGCGGCGGGCGGCGGAGGTGGCGGCGGCGGGGTCCCGAGGCCGGGGAGCCCGGGCACCCAGTCCACCGGCCCGGTCGGCTGCGGCGGCGGCTGGACGGACGGAACCGGCTGGGCTCCGACGGCCGTGGCTCCGAACGAGGTGGCACCCGGGTGGGGAGGAAGCTGCTTGGTCACCGGGGCGGCAGTCGGTTGGACCACGGGGATCTCCGCGGTGCTGGGCTGTGCGGGATCGGCCGGATCTCCGGGCGACCGGGGGTGGGACGGGACGCTCACGGCTCCTCCTTGCGCGCTCCGGTGGTCCGCGGGCCGGACCTCTCTCGTCCGCACGGTATCCGTGACCGGCCCCCGGGCCGGTGCGGCTCCCCGGTCGGGGGTCCCGGAAACGGGCCCGGGCCCGAGCTGCTCCTCCCGCCGGCCCGACCTAGGGTCGCCAGCGTGGTCACGCGCGCAGGCATCGTCGTCACCGGGACCGAGGTGCTGACCGGCCGGGTCCCCGACCGCAACGGCCCCTGGCTGGCCGAGCAGCTGCGCCTCCTCGGGATCGACGTCGGGCACGTGGTCGTCGTCGGTGACCGGCCCGGCGACCTCCGGGACGCGTTGGGGTTCCTCGCCGGCACCGGGGTGGCGCTGGTCATCACCACGGGTGGGCTCGGTCCCACGGCCGACGACCTGACCGCGGAGGTCGTCGGCGGGTTCCAGGGTCGCCCCTCATCGCTCGACCCGGCCCTGGAGCAGCGCATCGCGGCCATCGTGGAACGGCTCACGGCAGCGCGGGGCTGGTCGACGACGCCCGAGGCCATGGCCGCCGGCGTCCGGAAGCAGGCCCTGGTCCCCGCCGGCGCGGTCGTCCTCGAGCCGGTCGGCACCGCGCCGGGCCTGGTCGTCCCGCCCGCCGACGGGCGGGACGGTCCCGTCGTCCTGGTGCTGCCGGGCCCGCCGCCCGAGCTGCGCGGCATGTGGCCGGCGGCGCTCGACGCCGAGCCGGTCCGCAGTGCCCTGGCAGGGGGCGCGGAGCTCCGGCAGGAGACGGTCCGGTTGTGGCGCACGCTCGAGGCGCAACTGGCCGTGACCCTCCGCGAGGTCGAGCCGGACCTGGCCGGCCTCGAGGTCACGACCTGCATGCGTGAGGGCGAGCTGGAGATCGTGACCCGCTTCGCACCGGAGGCCCAGGGCGCCTACGACCGGCTGCTGGCGGCCCTCGTCGAGAACCACGGGGACGCCCTGTTCTCGACCGGCCCCACGCTGGACGACCTGGTCGCGGGCGCCTTCGCCGACCGAGGGCTCACCGTGGCCACCGCCGAGTCCTGCACCGGCGGTCTGCTCGCCGGGCGGTTGACCGAGCGCGCGGGCTCGTCGGGGTGGGTCCTCGGGGGCATCACCGCCTACGCGAACTCGGCGAAGGAGCGGCTCGTCGGCGTCCCTGCCGAGATGCTCGCCGCGCACGGGGCGGTCAGCCCCGAGGTGGCCGTGGCCCTCGCCGAGGGGGCCCGGGCGCGGTTCGGTGCCGACATCGGCGTCGGGATCACCGGGATCGCCGGGCCCGGCGGGGGAACGCCGGACAAGCCGGTCGGGACGGTGCACCTCTGCGTCGCCGGCCCGGACGGGCAGGAGGCGCGGGCGCTCCGGCTGGCGGGCTCACGGACGGCGGTGCGGGAACGATCCGTCACGATGGCGATGCACCTGCTGCGCCAGCTGCTCCTGGGCGGCCCGCCCGCCTGATGGCGGACGGCGGCCGGCGGAGCCGCCCTCCCACTGCGAGAGCCCCCGTGCACGGTGGCTCCGGCGGTTGCGCGGTGGCTCTGGCGGAGTGGCGCGGTGGCTCCGGCGGTTGCGCGGTGGCTCCGGCGGAGTGGCGCGGCGGCTGGGACAGACCCGCCCGGACTGCCCTCACGCGGCGCCCACCGGGCGGCCGCGGCACTACCTACTGATGAGTAGGGTGCCGACATGAGCGGCACGCACGAGGTCACCAACCAGGTCCCGCCGCTGTCGGGGCACGACCCGATCTCCGGCGACGCCGCGCTGGCCGAGGCCTGTCTCCGGCATGCGGACGCCGCCGCGCTGGAGTCGCTGACGGACCTGGGACGCCTGGCCGGCAGCGAGCAGGCGCAGGAGTGGGGACGCGTCGCGAACGAGAACCCGCCGAGACTGCGCACCCACGACCGGTACGGCCACCGGGTCGACGAGGTGGAGTTCCACCCCTACTGGCACGAGCTGATGCGCACCGCCGTGGGTTCCGGCCTGGCCGGCGCCCCGTGGGCGGCGTCCCGGGCCGGGGACCGGCACGCGCACGTCCGTCGCGCGGTGGGCTACTTCGGCTGGACGCAGGTCGAGATGGGCCATGCCTGCCCGGTGACCATGACCTACGCCGCCGTCCCGGCGCTGCGCAGCACCCCCGAGCTCGCCGCCCGCTTCGAGCCGGGCCTCACCAGCCTCGACTACCAGTTCGGCCTCGCCGAGCCCGGGACGAAGACCGGCCTGATCGCCGGAATGGGGATGACCGAGAAGCAGGGTGGCTCCGACGTCCGGACCAACACGACGCGCGCGGTCGCGCGGCCGGACGGGAGCTACGCCCTGACCGGGCACAAGTGGTTCACCTCGGCGCCCATGAGCGACCTGTTCCTCGTCCTGGCGCAGCTCGACGAGGGGGTCTCCTGCTTCGCGGTCCCCCGGGTGCTGCCCGACGGCAGCCGCAACGTCTTCCGCCTCCAGCGGCTCAAGGACAAGCTCGGCGACCGGTCCAACGCCTCGAGCGAGGTCGAGTTCGAGGGGACGACGGGCTGGCTCGTGGGGGAGCCCGGCCGCGGCGTGCCCGCCATCATCGAGATGGTCAACACCACGCGGCTGGACTGCGTGCTGGGCTCGGCGTCGACCGTGCGGGCCGCGCTCACCCAGGGCATCCATCACGCAGGGCACCGCCGCGCGTTCGGTGCGCTGCTGGCCGACCAGCCGCTCATGCAGAACGTGCTGGCCGACCTGGCCGTGGAGAGCGAGGCGGCCACCGCGCTGGCCATCCGGCTGGCCGCGGCGCTGGACGCGGGGGAGTCGGCCTTCCTGCGCCTGGCGGGCGCCGCCGCCAAGTTCTGGGTGTGCAAGCGCACCCCCGGCGTCGTCGCGGAGGCGATGGAGGTGCTGGGCGGCAACGGCTACGTCGAGGAGTCGGGCCTGCCCCGGCTGTACCGGCAGTCGCCGCTGAACTCGATCTGGGAGGGCTCGGGCAACGTCATCGCGCTGGACGTGCTGCGGGCGATGGGCCGCTCCTCGGACACGCTGGCCGCGGTCACCGACGAGATCGAACTCGCCCGCGGCGCCGATCCCCGCTTCGACGACGCGGTCAAACGACTGCACGCCGAGCTCGGCGACCCCGGGCAACTGCCGTTCCGGGCGCGGCGACTCGCCGGACTTCTCGCCCTCTGTCTCCAGGGGTCGCTGCTCCTACGGAACGCCCCGGAGCCGGTCGCCGACGCGTTCTGCGCCTCTCGCCTGGGCGGGGACTGGGGCGCGGTCCTCGGGACGCTCCCGGCGGGAACCGCGGTCGGGGAGATCATCGAGCGCGCTCGAGTCGGGGCTGTCTGAAACGCCGCGGAACGAACTACCCTCGATGTAATTCATGTGCCGCCCCTTCCCCGGACGGGACGGTCCTGTGCCGCAATTTCTTGCGGACCGATGCACTGGACGAGAGCGGGCAGCGTGCGAGAACACGACGACGGGTCACAGGCGGGTGCTTCCGACCCGCTGGCCGGTGTCCCGGACGCCGTCTACCGTCTCGACGCGCACGGTCGGTTCCGCTACCTCAACTCCGCCGCCGAGGCGCTGATGGAGCGCACCGCGGATGAGCTGATCGGCCAGCATGCGCTCAACTGTTTCCCCGACGCCCGCGGCTCGTTCATCGAGGAGCAGTTCCGCGGCGCGTTCACCGACGGCCTCGCGCGGCAGTTCACCTACTTCTACGCGCCGCAGAAGCGCTGGTACGAGATCCGGGCCTTTCGCGACCAGGACGGCCTCGCGGTCTTCTTCCGGGACGTCGACGACCACTTCCGCAGCGACCAGCAGCGGGACGCGGAGGTGCGCGAGCTCACCGACGTGCTGGAGGCGCTCCCGTCGGCGACGGTGCTGGTGGACGGCGACGGCCGCATCATCAACGCGAACCGGGCCTGGGAGGTGAACGGCGAGGTCTTCCGGTCCGACGGGCACAAACCCGGCGGTGTGGGGGACAACTACCTCGACGCGATGAGGATCGGGCTGGACCCGGCCGACCACGCCGTCATCGACGCGGCGATGCGCCGTCTCGTGCAGGAGCCTACCGAGGGCGGGGTCGCCTACCCCGCGACGGCGACGTTCGACCACGACTACTCCTGCCGGATGGGCGAGGAGACCGCCTGGTTCCGGCTGCAGGCCTCGCGGGTGATCGGAGCCTCCCGGGTGGTCGTCACCCACACCGACATCACGGCCCGCGTGCGCAGCGAGCAGGCGCTGGCCTGGCAGGCCGCTCACGACGACCTGACCGGCCTGCCGAACCGGAGCTCCCTCCTGCGCTCCATCCGGGACGCGCTCACGGACCGCAGCAGCGATACCGGCGCCACCGGTCTGCTGGTGCTCGACCTGGACGGCTTCAAGACCGTCAACGACTCGCTGGGGCACGAGGTCGGTGACGCGCTGCTCTGCCAGGTCGCGGCCCGGCTGGCCGAGCAGGTCCGGCCCGGGGACGTGGTGGGACGGCTCGGTGGCGACCAGTTCGTCGTCCTCGCCCGCGGCTGCGACTCCTCGGAGGCGGCCGCGCTCGCGTTCCGGCTGCAGACGACCTTCGCCCTGCCCTTCGTCGCATCCGGCATCACGGTCCCGGTCTCGGCCAGCATCGGCGTCGCCGTCTCGCGGCCCGACTCCGACGACGCGCACCAGCTGCTCAGCGACGCCGACGCGGCGATGTACGCGGCCAAGGGCTCCGGCCGCGACCGCGTCCACCTGTTCTCGCCGGGCCTGCGCGAGGCGGCTCGCTGGCGCCTGGAGGTGGCCACCCGCCTGCGGGAGGACGCCATCGACCAGCTCGTCGTCCACTACCAGCCCGTGGTGCGACTGGACACCGGCGAGGTCGAGGGCGTGGAGGCGCTCGTCCGCTGGCAGCACCCCGAGCGGGGCCTCCTGCCACCCGACTCCTTCCTCTCCGTCGCCGAGGAGACCGGCCAGGTCATCCCCATCACCCGGTGGCTGCTGCGCGAGACGACCCGGCGGGCCGCGGAGTGGGCAGCCGAGGGCCTGCCGCTGCGGATGTCGGTGAACGTCAGCGCCCGGCACTTCTCGGCCGAGACGCTGGTCCGGGACGTCCGAGTGGCCCTCCGGGAGTCCGGCCTGCCGGCGGACCAGCTGGTGCTCGAGCTCACCGAGACCACGGTCGCCGAGGACCCGACCCGCGCGGAGGACCAGCTCACCGTGCTCCGCAGCTTCGGCGTCCGCGTGGCGATCGACGACTTCGGGACGGGCTGGTCGTCGCTGGCTCAGCTCTTCGCGCTCCCGATCGGGACGCTGAAGATCGACCGCTCGCTCCTGAACGCGGCGGAGCGGGCTGCGGCGGGGGAGAGCGGGGCGGTCCTGGCGGCCATCGTGGGCCTGACCCGCACGCTCGGCATCCGTTCGGTGGCCGAGGGCGTCGAGACCCCGGAGCACCTGCGCATGGTGCGCGATGCCGGCTGCGACCTCGCCCAGGGCTGGCTGCTCGGTCAGGCGATGCCGGCCGACGCGGTTCCCGGGTTCGTGCGCCGGGTGCAGGCGGCCGGCGGCGACCTGTGCGCCCTGGCGGTCGCCGGCGCGGCGATCCACGCCGGGTGATCGGCCGTCGTCCGGGCCGCCGGGCGACGGCGCCAGGCGGTCCGCCGCGCTTCTCGCCGCTCCCGACGGGCCCGGCCGCGGACCCGGTCACGGACCCGGCCATGGACCCGGGCGGGGCACCGCACGTCACCGACGACGTCGGGGCGCGGCACACTGCTCCCGTGTCCGACACCCTCGCCCCCGGGACCCCGACCGACTCCGGGACGCTGCCCGATCCCGGCGCCGGCGCGGACGGCCGCGTCCGGCCGGCCCTGGACCTGCTCATCTGGGACGCGCCGAACATCGACATGACCCTGTCGACGGTGATCGGCGCGCGGCCAACCGCCGCCTCCCGCCCGCGGTTCGACGCCATCGCCGCCTGGTTCGTCGAGGGCGCCGGCGATCCCACGGAACCGGACGCCTCCGACGTCGAGGCCTGCGTGTTCGCCAACATCCCGCCGCAGCCGGGCACGCTGCAGCGCTGGGTCGAGGCGCTGCGCGGCTTCGGCTTCGCCGTCTTCGCCCGGCCCAAGACCCAGCCGGACGACGACATCGACCAGGACATGCTCGACCACATCGCGGTGCGGGCGCACAGCCACCGCCTGCGCCGGCTGGTCGTGTTCTCCGGGGACGGCCGGAACTTCGCCGAACCGCTGGAGCAGCTCGTCCGCGAGGGCACCCAGGTCGTCGTCGTGGCCTTCAGCGAGGTCGCCGGCTACGCGATCAGCTCCGACCTGCTCCAGTTCATCGACATCGAGGACGTTCCCGGGGCGTTCACCGAGCCGCTGGACCGCGTCCGTCTCGACGCCCTGCCGCCGGACGGTGCGTGGCTGCGGCCGACCAGGAGCCTGCGCGACTTCGTCAGCTCCTGGACCGCCCGCCGCAACGGCTGACGCCGTGCCGCATCGACCGACGCCGGGGGGACGCCGCACGGGGCCGGTCACCCACGAGGGTCGGGCGGACCCCGCGGGCTCAGGCGCAGCCGGCCCGGTGCCGATGTCGGACACGTGGAGGCCCGTGGTGACGTCGCCGTGGCCGATCGCCTGCGCGAGGCGATGAGCGGTCGGGCCCGGACGTCCGGCCTGATCGTCGCCGTGGCTGCCCTGGTCGTCTTCCCCGCGTGGTCCGGCTTCGATCTCCTGCTGGAACCCGGCCTCGCGCCGTCCTTCCTCGTCGTCCGCCTGGCCGGTCTGGCTCCCATGGGGATCGCGGCCTGGCTGCTGTGGCGCCACCCCGTCGGCCGCCGCCACCCGGAGCTGCTCACCGTGGTGATCCTCGCCGTGGTGCAGGCCGCGGTGGTATGGATGATCCCGCAGGTCGACACCGTCGAGCCCTACGTCCTGGGCCTGTCGGTCGCGTTGAACGCGTGCGGCTGCCTGCTCGCCTCGCACCCCCGGTGGACAATCGGGCTGGTGGTCGCCACGTGGCTGGCCCTCGCCGGTGCCGTGGTCCTCGCGCCGACCGCCCTGCCGGTCCGTGCCCTGGCCATCGCGGCGTTCTACCTCGCGACCGCCACGCTCGTCGCCCTCGTGGCGCACGTGCACCGGTACCGCCTGGCCCTGCGCGAACTCGAGACGCGGCTGCGGCTCGAGCAGGAGCAGCGCCGCACCGCGGCGCTCCTCTCCGAGCTGCAGAGACTGAGCCAGGAAGACCCGCTGACCGGACTGGCGAACCGCCGCCGCTGGGACGCCGAACTGGAATCCGCCTGTGCCGAGGCCCGTCGTGGTGGCACCTCCGTCGCGGTCGTCCTGGTGGACCTGGACCACTTCAAGCAGGTGAACGACCGGCACGGGCACGCCGGGGGCGACGGTGCGCTCACCCGGGTCGCTGCGCTGCTGGCCGAGCGGGTCCGGGGGGACGACGTCGTCGCGCGGCTCGGTGGCGACGAGCTGGCCGTGCTGCTGCCGGGAACCGATCTGGAGCGCGCGGTGGAGCTGGCCGAGCGGTTGCGGTGCGAGGCCGCCGGGCTGCAGCCGCCACGGTTCGCGCCCGGCGAGCTGACCCTCTCCCTCGGCGTGGCCGTCGCCTCGGGCGAGCAGGCCTACCCCGCGGAGTTGATGTCGCAGGCGGACGGCCACCTGTACCGGGCGAAGGTCACCCGCAACGCGGTCGGGGCACCGGACGGCGTCCCCCCGCCCGGTGCGGAGATCGGACGGGCCCTGCCCCACCCCGTGCGCTGACCCGGACACCCGGTGCGCTGACCCGGACACCCCGTGCGCTGACCCGGACATCCCGTGCCGGCTGCACCGACTCCGAAAAGGACCGCCGTCCCGCTTCCCCGGAAGGCGTCCGGGCGGTGTCCTCGACGGATGCCCCCGGGACGCCGATGACCGGGTGGGCCGGGTGCGTCAGGCCGCCCGCCCGGCGCGTCGGGCAGGCGGCGTGGTCGGCCCGCGACCCCGGCGGTTACCGTTCCCACCGGCGGGTCGCGGGACCGAAGGCATCGGCCAGTGCGTCCCGCGGCACAGGAGTGGAGAGGACGAATGAGCGTTCCCGGTGTTGACCACCCGGTGGAGCAGACCGAGGCAGAGGTCACGCTCAGCGGTCGTGGCATCTCGGTCACGGCGCGCGTGGAGGTCGTGCACGAGGGCGTCATCTCCCTCCGGCCGTCCGTCGGCGAGTTCGTCGAGCAGGTCGTCGTCAAGACCGGTGACGTGGTCGAGGTCTACTGGAAGGGCGAGGACAGCCAGCGCGCCGTCCCCGCGGAGGTCACGGAGGTCGAGCAGGGCGCCGTGATCCGGTGGCGGCTGCGGATCACCGGCCCGGCCGAGAACAGCCAACGGCGCAAGGCGGTCCGTGGCCGGGTGACCGTTCCCGTCGAGGCCGAGTACGGGGCCATCGACCTCAAGGGGACGACGGTGGACGTCAGCGAGGCCGGCCTGCGCGCCGAGTTCGACGGGTTCGGGGCGCCGCCCGAAGCGGGGGTGCAGCTCCTGCTGACCCTGTCGCTCGAGGACGGCGCCATCAAGACCAAGGCCGAGGTGGTGCGGACCCAGGCCCGTGGCGCGCGGTGGGTGATGTCGATCCGCTTCACGAACATGCAGGAGAAGGACCAGGACCGGGTGCGTCGCCGCGTCTTCCAGGCGCTCCGCGAGGAGCGGGCCAGCAAGGCGGACGACTCACCTCCCGGCCTTCGCGGGTAGGGACGGCGCCCGCCGGGCAGGAAGCGGGTGTGACCGCCCCGCCGCTGCTCCGGCTGCCCGATGCCCTGACGGCGCTGCGCGACCAGCTCACGTCCGCCCCGCTGGGCCTCGCCACTCCCGAGGCCGATGCGGCTCGCCGTGCCGCGCACGGTGTCACCGACCAGATCGACGACTACCTCCTGCCGCGCCTGCTCGACCTCGATGCGCCGCTGCTCACGGTGGTCGGCGGCTCGACCGGGGCGGGCAAGTCCACGCTGGTCAACAGCCTGGTGGGCGCGCCCGTGACCACGGCGGGCGTGCTGCGACCCACCACGCGGTCACCGGTGCTGGTCTGCGCCCCCGCCGACCTGCCCGCCTTCTCCGGGGACCGCGTGCTCCCGGGTCTGCCCCGCGTCACCGGCGCCTCCGGCGGTCCGGGCACCGTGCAGCTCGTCGTCCGGGACGACCTGCCCGCCGGCCTGGCCCTGCTGGACGCTCCCGACGTCGACTCCGTCGTGGAGTCCAACCGTGAGCTCGCCGGCCAGCTCCTCGCCGCGGCGGACCTCTGGGTGTTCGTCACGACGGCGTCCCGCTACGCCGACGCCGTCCCCTGGGACGTGCTGCGCACGGCGCAGGAGCGGGGGACGGCGCTGGCCGTCGTCCTCGACCGCGTCCCCCCGGAGGCGGTCGGGGAGGTGGCGGCCGACCTCGCCGGGATGCTCGAGCGCGCCGGTCTTTCCACCGCCCGGCTGTTCGTCGTCGAGGAACGCCCGCTGACCGAGGGGCGGCTGCCCGAGGACCAGGTCGGGCCGCTCCGGGAGTGGCTGCACGCCCTCGCCGCCGACCAGGATGCCCGGGCCGCCGTGGTCCGGCAGACGCTGACCGGCGCGCTCGACAGCCTGGAGCAGCGGGCCGCGGGGGTCGCGGCCGCGATCGAGGCCACGGACGGCGCGTCCCGGGCGCTGCACGACGCCGCGACCGCCGCCTACGACTCGGCCCGCGCCGGGGTGGACGAGGGCGTCCGCAGCGGCAGCCTGCTGCGGGGAGAGGTGCTGGCCCGGTGGCAGGAGTTCGTCGGCACCGGCGAGTGGATGCGGACGCTGCAGACCCAGGTCGGGCAGCTGCGCGACCGGCTCACCAGTGCCCTGACCGGGCGGCCGACGCCGGCCGACGGACTGCAGGGCGCCCTGGAGAACAGCGTCGAACGGCTGCTGCGGGCCGAGGCTGACCGGGCCGCCGAGCGCACCGTGACGACGTGGCGGTCGCTGCCGGGAGGTGCCGCTCTCCTGGGGGGTGCCGAGCGGGAACTGGAGCAGGCCAGCCCGGACTTCCCCGAGGCGGCGGCGGCGCAGGTCCGGGACTGGCAGGGCACGGTGCTCGACCTGGTCCGCAACGAGGGCGCCGACAAGCGCTCGAAGGCCCGGGTGCTCTCCTGGGGCGTCAACGGGGCCGGTGCCGCGGTCATGGTGGCGGTGTTCGCGCAGACCGGCGGACTGACCGGCGGGGAGATCGCCGTGGCCGGCGGGACGACGGCGGTCGGTCAGCGCGTGCTGGAGGCCGTGTTCGGTGACGCTGCCGTCCGGTCGCTGGCCGCCCGCGCGCGGGAGGACCTCGAGGCGCGCGCCGACGAGCTGCTGCGCTACGAGCAGGACCGCTTCGACGGTCGGCTCGCCGCCGTGGCGCCAGGGCCCGGTGCCGCCGAGGAGCTCCGGGCCGCCGTCCGGGCGCTCGGCGCGGCCCGCCGGGCCGCCGCATGAACGAGCGCGCGAGTTCACCGGTGGGCAGAGCATCCGGGAGCACGAGGCCGACGAGCGCCGGCGAGGCGGACTCGTGATCCGCCGGGAGCCGCCGCTGGCGGACAGGCTGGCCGCCCTGCGGGAGGCGGTCGAGGTCGCCGAGGGGCGCCTGCAGGTACCGGAGGTGGCCGCGGCCCGCTCGCTGCTCGCCAAGGCCGGTGCCCGCGCGGCGCTCGGCGACGCGACGGTGGTGGCCCTGGCCGGTGCGACCGGCAGCGGGAAGTCGACCCTCTTCAACGCTCTCTCCGGCAGCGAGGTCAGCCTGCCGGGGGTCCGGCGGCCGACCACCGGCGTCGCCCACGCCACGGTGTGGGGTGGTGCCGAGGACGGGGCCGACCGGCTGCTCGACTGGCTGGAGGTGCCGCGCCGTCACCGGCATCCGCCGGAGCCCGCACTGGACGGACTGGTCCTGCTCGACCTCCCCGACCACGACAGCGTGCGCCTGGAGCACCGGCTCGAGGTCGATCGGCTGGTCGAGCTGGTGGACGTGCTCGTGTGGGTGCTGGACCCGGAGAAGTACGCCGACGCCGCCGTCCACGACCGGTATCTGGCGCCGCTGGCGGGGCACGCGGGAGTGCTGCTCGTCGTCCTCAACCAGGTCGACCGGCTCGACGCCGTCGCCGCCAAGGAGTGCCTGACCGATCTCCGGGCCCTGCTGGACCGGGAGGGGCTGGCCGCGACGCCGCTGCTCGCCGTCTCGGCCCGCACCCGTGATGGGGTGGCCGAGCTCCGCGGGGAGCTGGCGCGGCGCGTGGCGGCGCGGAGGGCGGCCACGGACCGGCTCACCGCCGACGTCCGGAGGGCCGCGGTCGCCCTGGGCGCGCACGCCGGCGACGACGCCCGGCCGCTGGACCGCCGGGACGCCGACGACCTGGTCGAGCACCTGGGCGATGCGCTGGCCGACGCCGCCGGGGTCCCGACGGTCACCGCCGCCGTCGAGCGGTCGACCCTCCGCTCCGGCGTCCAGCACACCGGCTGGCCGCTGCTGCGGTGGACCCGGAAACTCCGACCGGACCCGCTGAAGCGGCTGCACCTCGGCGACGAGCGGGCGCGCACCTCCCTGCCGCCCGCGGGCGCCGTGGAGCTGGCAGGCGTGGCCACGGCGGTCCGGCGGGCCCGCGACGCCGCGGGCGAGGACCTGCCGCAGGCCTGGCGGGACGATCTGCGCCGCACGGTGGAGACCTCGGAGGCCCGGCTGGCCGACCGCCTCGACCAGGTGGTGGCCGGCACCGACCTGGGGCCCGATCGCACCCCGCTCTGGCAGCGCGCCGTCGGAGGGCTGCAGTGGCTGCTGGCCGCCGTCGCGCTGGTCGGGGCGCTCTGGCTCCTGGCGCTGGTGGTGCTCGGGCTGTTCCAGCTCGACGAGGTCGTGCCCCTGCCCCGGGTGGAGGGGGTGCCGCTGCCGACGCTGCTGGTGATCGCCGGCCTGCTCGCGGGGGTCCTGCTCGCCTTCGTGAGCCGCCCCCTGGTCGGCCTGCGGGCGCGGCGCCGCGGCCGGGCGGCGGGCCGTCGCCTCCGGGCCGCCGTCGACACCGTGGCCGAGGAGGAGGTGCTCGAACCGATGCTCGCCGTCCGCGAGGACGCCGCCCGCTTCCGGACGGCGGTGGAGAAGGCCCGGCGGTGACCTCGGCGGTCAGTCCCTGCGGAACTCCCCGGAGCGGGGCTCGGGCAGCTGGCCGCGCCGCCGCTCGGTCGTCTCGCCGCGACCGGAGGGGAGCCGGGCCCAGACGTGCTTGCGACCCGGGCGCCGCTCCCAGCCGAAGTCGGTGGAGAGCTGGGCGACCAGGTGCAGGCCCATCCCACCGAGGGCGGGGTCGCGGTCGACGGCGGGGACGGGGGGGCGGTCCGGCGCCTCGTCGCTGAGGTCCAGCAGCCATCCGCCGGGACCGGCGACCACCAGGGCCCGGACGTCGCCGCCGCCGTGGCGCAGCGCGTTGGAGGCGAGCTCCTCGAAGACCAGGAGCAGGCCGTCGCGTGCGTCGTCGGTGGACCCGGAGGACACCGAGGGGTGGGCGATGCGGGCACGGAGGTCGGAGCGGACCCGCGAGACCGTGTGCATGGTCTCTAGCTGCCAGTGCCAGACGTCGCCGGGGACGGAGGGGACCGGCACGCACGGCCAGGTGTCCTCGGCCTCGACCATCGCCTCCCCTTCGACGTCCGCACGGCAGGCGGGAGCCGGTTCGGGACCCGGCCGAGTCCATCCTGACCGATGGGGCTCCGGCGCGCAGAGGGGGAGGTGGTCCGCGACCCCCGCCAGGCACACTGTGCGCGTGGAGGAGATACTGCGCGAGCTCAGCCGCGTCGTGCTGGTCGACCGCGCCCTGAACGATGTGCTGACCGACATCACCCGCATCGCGGCGCGGGGCATCCCGGGCGCGGAGGCCACGTCGATCACCCTGCTCCGGGGCGAGAAGGCGTTCACGGCGGCCCACCACGGCGAGATGGCACTGGCCGCGGACGAGCTCCAGTACGAGCAGGGCTCCGGGCCCTGCATGGACGCCGGCCGCGGCGGCGTGCTGCTCCGGGTGGACGACATGCGCACCGAGCAGCGCTGGCCGGACTACGTCGCGCGCGTCCAGCAGACCGGGGTCCGCAGCTCGCTGTCCGTTCCGCTGCCGTATCAGGGCTCCTGGATCGGCGCCCTCAACAACTACTCGACCAGGCCCGCAGCCTTCGCCAGCCCGGAGTCGCTGCGGGCGGGGCTGGACGTCGCCGAGGTGGTCGCGGTCGCCGTCGCCAACGCCGACGCGCACCACCAGCTCGGCGAGCAGGCCCGCAACATGCGGGTGGCCATGGAGTCGCGCGCGGTGATCGAGCAGGCGAAGGGCGTGCTGATGGCCCAGCGCCGCGTCGATGCCGAGCAGGCGTTCGAGATCCTGCGCGAGGCGTCCCAGCGCTACAACCGCAAGCTCCGCGACATCGCCCTGGGGATCGTGGAGTCCACGGGGGAGGGAGCGCGCCGCACTGCTGACTGACCCGGTGCGGCTCTCGCGTAGACCTTCCGCAGGGCGGGACCGGCGCGGAGACTGGCCCCGAGGCGCTGGCTCTCGTACCGGGCGCCGGTCGGGCACGGGAGGTGAGCGGTGGCGTCGGGTCGGACCGCCGAGATCCTGTCCCGGGTCTCGGAGTCAGGGAAGGGCAGCGGCGACGTGCCGCAACGGCTGGTCACGGCCTGCTGCCGGGCGCTGCCGGTGAGCGGTGTCGGCATCGTGCTCATGTCCGAGGACGGGCCGGCGGGGACGGTTGCCGTCACGGACGGAATGGCGGCGAAACTCGAGGATCTCCAGTTCACGCTGGGGGAGGGGCCGTGCGTGGATGCCTCCCGGACGGGCCGACCGGTCCTGCAACCGGATCTCGTCGCGACCGGACCGGCCGCTGGCCAGGATTCACCGCGGGCGCCCTGGACGCGGGGGTGCGGGCCGTCTTCGCGTTCCCGCTGCGCATGGGCGGCATCCGCCTCGGAGTGCTCGACCTGTACCGGGAACGCGCAGGGGGGCTGACCGACGAGCAACTCGCCGAGGCGCTGTCGTTCGCGGACGCCGCCACGGCCGTCCTCCTGCACCTGCAGTCCCTCGATCCGGATGCGGGCGGCCCGCTCGGGTCGATACACGTGGTCGAGGACCGGGCCGAGGTGCACCAGGCGACCGGAATGGTCTCGGTGCAGGCCGGTGTTCAGCTCGCCCAGGCGCTCGCCCTCCTACAGGCCCGCGCCTACGCCACGGGTCGCCCCATCAGTGCGCTCGCCCGGGACGTCCTGACCGGCGTGGCGCGGTTCTCGAACGACGACTAGGGCCGGATCCACGAGTACTGACGTGCGGAGGGGGGCTTCGCCGCTGCTCCAGCGAGGCTCGGACAGGAGATTCGGATGGACGGATACGAGCGTCTGGGACAGGTGTTCGTCGAGCTCGCAGACACGCTGGTCGACGATTTCGACCCGGTGGACTTCCTCCAGACGCTCACCGACCGGTCGGTGGAGCTGCTCGGAGCCGACGCGGCCGGGTTGACGCTGGCCGATCAGCGAGGCACCCTCCGACTGGTGGCCTCGACGATGGAGGAGGCCCGTGAGCTCGAGGTCTTCGAGCTGCAGGTCCGCGAGGGTCCCTGTCTGGATTGCTTCGACACCGGCCGGCAGGTCGTCAACGTCGAGCTGTCTGAGGCCTACCAGCGGTGGCCGACGTTCACCCCGGTGGCCGTGGCAGCCGGCTTCCTCGCCACCCATGCCCTGCCCCTGCGGTTGCGCACCCAGGTGGTGGGCGCGATGAACCTGTTCACCGCCGAACCTGGCCGCCTCGACGACGAGCACATCGCGATCGGGCAGGCCATGGCGGACGTCGCGACGATCGGGCTGCTGCACGAGCGGAACCTCCGTGAACAGACGACCCTGTCCGTGCAGCTCCAGGCAGCGCTGCACAGCCGGGTGCTCATCGAGCAGGCGAAGGGTGTGCTGGCGGCCCGGGCCGGGATCGGCGTGGCCGAGGCGTTCGTCCGGATGCGCTCGTACGCCCGTCGTTCCGGCCTTTCCCTGACCGCCGTGGCGGCTGCGGTGGTCGATGGTTCCATGGACGACCGGACCATCGCTGCTCCCTGAAACAGCTCCGGCCGGGTGTCGCCCGCACCCGGCCGTGGCTAGGCTGGGCGGTCAGCGAGAGGCTCCACCGCTGTGTTGCCCCGGACCCGGCAGCACGTCGATCCAGTCGATGTGCACGGGAGCGGGACCATGATCTGACGACCACGAACCGGCTGCAGCCCCCGGTCGGGATGGTGCTGCACGTGGCCGGCGAGGTGGACACGTTCGCGGCCGATGGCCTGCGCGAGCAGTTTCGGCGCCTGGCCACCGAGCCGCTGGAGGTCGTCGTCGTCGACCTCTCCGACGTGACGTTCATGAGCTGCACGGCGCTCGCGGTCCTCGCCCACGCCAAGGCGCAGTTCGCCACGCGGCTCGTCCTGGGCGGGATGTCGAGGGTCGTCACCCGCCTGCTCGACATGACCGGACTCAGATCGTTCTTCCCCGTCCTGCCGGAGGCGGGCGCGGGTGCGGCGCCCGACGGAACGGACGGCGGCGCTCCGGGAACCCGGGCGGCGGACGACGGCGCTCCGGGAACCCGCGCGACGCAGGCCAGGTCGTGGACGTTCAGCCGTACCGATCTGCACCGGGCCCGCGGCGTGCTGATGGCGGTCCACGGCTGCGACGCGGAGCAGGCGTGGAGCATGCTCGCCCTGGCAGCCGCACGCCACGGCGTCCCGGTCGCCGAGGTGGTGGACCTGCTGATCAGGGCTCGTCGGGACCCGACCCACCCCCCGTCGCCCGCCGCGGCCGACGCTGCGCTGATGGTGATGACGCGGAAGCTCGTCGACGATCCGGCCCGCGCCGGAGACGCGGTGGGCTGCGCCGCGGAGGACGGACCGGATCAGCCCACCGAGCGCCTGGAGAACGCCTGAGCCGGCCCCGGTGCCGTCGTCCCCCGTGGCGGCACCGGGCGCCCTGATCCGCCGCCGCTACCGGCGGTCGAGACCCGAGAGGCGGCTCACGAGGAAATCCGCGGCCACGGCGCCGTCCACCTGTTCGGCCACGTCGACGGCGGTGGCTGCGCCGGACACGGTGCGCCGGTCGACCAGCGTCTGACCGCGGCCGGCCCCGAACCCGGTGTCCACGACGACGTCCCGGCGGACGGTGCCCAGGAAGCCGGGCCGGATCGCCTCGGTGACCGCCAGGGCGTCATGGACGACGACGCCGGCCGTGCCGTAGGCGGACCGCGCATGGTCGAGGTACTGCTGCAGGATCGCCGCGGCCTGTGCGCCGATCGGGCCGGCCGCCGCGAACCGGGCGATGCCGCCCTCGTCGAGCACCGTGGCCAGCGTGACGTCCAGGCCGACCAGCACGGTGGGCAGCGGAGAGCCCAGGACCGCCTGGGCGGCCTCCGGGTCGGCCCACACGTTGAACTCCGCGGCGGCGGTCACGTTGCCGCCGCGCGTCGCCGAGCCGCCCATGACGACGAGCCGGCCGATGCGCGCGGCGGCGTCGGGGAAGACGCGCAGCAGCAGCGCCAGGTTGGTCAGCGGGCCGACGGCGGCGACGGTGACGGGCTCGGGCGACGTCAGCAGGAGCTCGGCGAGCGCGACGACGGCCGGCCGCGGGTCGACCGCAGCGGGGGAGGGTGCCAGCTCGACCCCGCCGAGCCCCGCCGCGCCGTGCACGTGCCCGGCCCGCTCCGGCTGCGGGTGGACCAGCGACGCGGCAGCCCCCGCGGCCACCGGCACGTCGGAGCGCCCGGCCAGGTGCAGCACGCGCAGCGCGTTCTCCGTCGTCTGCGCCAGCTCCACGTTCCCGTGCACCGTCGTCACCAGCCGGAGGTCGACCTCGGGACTGGCGAGGGCGAGCAGGATCGCGAGCGCGTCGTCGATGCCGGGATCGGTGTCGATGACCAGGGGGATGGGAACGGGCACCGGTCGATCCTCGCAGCCGGTGCCGGCCGCCCCGGCGCCTCCCCGGACCGGCCTCCAGGAGGCCGACACGCCGCGCGCGCCGGGTCCCCGCCGGGATGACCGCAGCCCCGACCAGCGAATTCCACGCTCAGCCGGCACGGCTTGTCGACAAGTGCTCGCCGGGAAGGACCGGTCACCCGCCCGCCCGCAGGCCCTCCACAACGGTTGGGTCACGCGCCCGCCGCAGGGTGTCGCAGGAGCGGGGCCCGGAGGCGCCGGGTCCCTAGTTTTCTCCTTGTCCGCGGCACCTTCCCCAGCCGCGGCCACTACCTGCAGGAGGCGACATGAGCGAGGAACGGCCCACCCCGGCCGCCGCAGCGCGCATGCCGGCCGACCTGACGGGACGCGATCCCGGCCGCACGCTGGCCGGGCTCATCGACGTCCTCGACCGCGCTGACGGTGGGACGGCGCGGCGGCGCCCGCACCCGCGGCACGTCGCCGCCGCGCGGGCCGCGGCCTACCGGTCCGGCGCCGTCCGCCCCGTTCCCCTGCGCTCGGTCCGGCCCGCCCCGCCGGCCCGCCCGGCACCGGCTCCCTTCCGTGCGCGGCCGGTGGTCGCGCCGGTTCCCGCCGTCGTCCCCGCGACGCCGGACGGTCTCCTCGCCCGGGTGACCCGCCGGGTGGCGTTCTGGGGTGCCGGCCCGGCCGGCGAGTACCTGGCCTGGGCCCCGTCCGCGCCGGTTCCCACGGCGACCGCCCGGCCGGGTGCCGGCACGCCGGACCCGGTCGCCGGCCGCGGACCGAGGCCCCGCCCGGCCGGCCTCCTGACCGCGCTGCACCGGCGGATCGCCTTCTGGGGCGCCGGCGTCCGCGGCGAGTACCTGGCCTGGTCCGCCGCCCCGCTGCCCCGCCCCGCGGCCCCGATCTCCCTCCGGTTCGTCGACGGTCCCGTCGTGCTGACCGAGCTGCCCAGCACCCCCACAGTCCAGCCCGTGACGTCTTCCCCCGTCGCGGCGCTCGTTCCCGGACCGGCGTCCCTTCCCGCCGAGCCGGTAGCACCTCCCGCCCTCCCCGGGCACCGTCCGCCGGCTCCGCAGGCGGTCGCGAGTGAGCCAGCCGGCCCCCGCGTTCCAGTGCAGTCAGCACGGACGCCTCAGCCCACCGGCTGGCCACAGCGGCCCCCGCGGTCCTCCAGCAGGCCGGCACGGTCCTTCCCGACGGCGACGGGACTGGCCCGGGCGCGGGGGGACCCGTCCCCCTACCGGGCCCGGGGTTCTCCCCGGCCACCCCCCTGCCGGGCGCCGCGACCGCCCGGCTGACCACAGCGCGACCACGGCACCCAGCCGCTGGACGCCGTCCCCCGCACCGCCCCGAGCACGCCGTGACCGGTCACTCTCCTTCCCCGGGTGACCGCGACCGGGACTCGGCTCCGAGCACTTCCGCACCCTGCACGCGCACTTCCTGGCTCCGCCCCGACGGTGTTCCTCCTGCCGCCGACCGACTTCTCCGCAGTACGCATCTCGCCTCGACCCACCGCCGACTGCTCCTCGCAGCGCGCGGACCCTCCAGGGAGGCAGAGATCGACGCGGCGCCGTCGGCACGGCCGGCCGGATCCGTCGCCGCGGCGGACCACAGGTCCTTCCGGTGTCCGGGAGGGACGACGCGGTCGTCCCCGGATCTCTGACCGGACGGAACCTGGCCGGGCGGCGAACGTCGTGCAGACCGCCGGTCCCCCGACCGGACGGGACGGAAGCTCGAGCAGCCGGATCCGGTCCCTGGTCCGGCCGCCACGGGAGCGTCGATGCGCGGACGACGTCGGATCGGCCGGAACGACGAGGAAGACGCACCGCGAGGCGGGCGTCCATCCGGGAACGGACCCACACCGGGTCCGGCTCCGCGGAGGGGCGCCCGCCTCGGCGTCGTTCGGGGGCCGGGTCCACCACCCCGGGATCCCGACCCGACAGGCGTGCCCGGCTCCTGCGGGCCGGCGGATGCGGATGGGACGGACGTCCAAGGCACCGGGTGGTCCCCTGCGTCGCGTGTGGCGACCGGCCCGTTGTGGAAGGAACCACGGGTGAACGCCTCCGAGCCCGTCCCGGGCTCCGCCGACGAGGCCGGTGTCCGGGCCGAGGCGATCGTCGAGCGTGACCTCGACGCCCTGGCGACGGAGTTCGAGGCCCGACGGCTGCGGTTCGAGCTGGCGATCGAGGCGGCGGAGATCGGCAGCTTCGACTGGGACCTGGTGGCCGGGAGTCTGACGTGGGACGACCGGCTCATCGAGCTCTTCGGCTATGACAAGGGAACGTTCGAGGGCGCGATCGAGGCGTTCTTCGCCAGGCTGCACCCCGACGACCTGACGCGGACCCAGGACGCCATGCAGGCCGCGATCGCCGAGCAGGGTGCCCTCGACATCGAGTACCGCATCGTCCTGCCGACCGGTGAGACCCGCTGGGTGCAGGGCCGCGGGCGGGTCCTCGCCGATGACGACGGGGTCGCGGTGCGCCTGCTCGGTGCCGCCTACGACACGACCCGGCAGCGGCACGGTGACGCCCGGGTGGCCCGGGTGCTCGAGGCGATGAACGCCGCGTTCTTCGCCCTCGACCGCGACTGGCGCTTCACCTACGTCAACGCGGAGGCCGAGCGTCTGCTCGCCCGGGGACGCGAGGAGCTCCTCGGCGGTTCGATCTGGGAGCTCTTCCCCGCCGCGGTGGGGAGTGCCTTCGAGGTTCACTACCGGGGGGCCGCAGCCTCCGGCGAGGAGCGGGTGTTCGAGGCCCACTACCCGCCGCCGCTGGACGCCTGGTATGAGGTCCGCGCCTGGCCGAGTCCCGACGGGTTGTCCGTCTACTTCCTGGACGTCACCGACCGGCGGGCCGCCGAGGAGCGGGCCCGGCGCAGCGCCGCTCGGCTGACGTTGGTGGCCGAGGTGAGCGCGCTCATGACGAGGAGCCTCGGCTCAGGCGTCCGCGAGGACGACGCGAGCCTGCAGGTCGCCGAGGCGCTGGTCCCCGAACTGGGTGACTGGTCGGTCGTCGCGCTCCTCGAGGAGGACGGTCGCCTCCGGAACTACGGGACGTGGCATCGCGACGCCGCCGTCCGGCCGACGGTGGCCCGGTACGTCGAGCTGCGGGTCTCGTCGTTCCAGCCCACCCCCGAACTTCTGCAGATCCTGCATTCGGGGCAGGTGCTGCTGGTCCCGGACATGACCGAGATCGCGGCACGCCCCATTCCGGAGGCCGAGGCGCGGGAGCTGTTCGATCGGCTGGATCCCCGATCGGCGGCCTTGTTGCCGCTCACCGCGCGCGGGCGGGTGCTCGGCGCCGTCACCCTGTACAGCGGGGCCGACCGGCCACCCATGGACGACGAGGACGTCGCTGCCGCCCGCGAGGTGGCCGACCGTGTCGCGCTGGCGCTGGACAACGCACGGCTCTACGAGCAGCAGCGCCGCATCGCGGAGGGGCTGCAGCGCAGTCTGCTGACGGCACCGCCGGAGCCCGACCACGCCGAGATCGTGGTCCGCTACCGGCCGGCCATGGCGGCGGCGCAGGTGGGCGGCGACTGGTACGACGCCTTCCTGCAGCCGTCGGCGGCCACGGTGCTGGTCATCGGCGACGTCGTCGGGCACGACACCGAGGCGGCCGCGGCCATGGGCCAGCTGCGCGGGATGCTGCGGGGCATCGGCTACCGGGACGGCATCTCCCCGGCCGAGATCCTCACCGAGCTCGACGCGGCCATCCACGGGCTGGCAATGGGGACCATGGCGACCGTGGCGATCGCGCGGATCGAGCAGACCCCTGAGGATCGAGCGGCCGGCCGGACCCGGCTCCGATGGTCCAACGCCGGCCACCCGCCGCCGTTGCTGCTGCACCACGACGGCCGCATCGAGGAGCTGGCAGACGGGCGCGCGGAGTTGATGCTGGGCGTGGAGCCCTCGGCGCGGCGCACCGACTCGGTGGTCACGGTCCGCCGCGGTTCCACCCTGCTGCTCTACACCGACGGACTGGTCGAGGGCCGCAGGCTGTCCCTCGACGAGGGGACCACGCGGCTGCGCTCGGTCCTGGCCGAGCTCGCCGACGAGCCGCTGGCCGACCTCTGCGACGCCGTGATCGAACGGTTGCAGCCGGAGGGCCTGCAGGACGACGTGGCCCTCGTGGCCATCCGGCTCCACCTGGAGGACCGGCCGCGGCCCCGGGAGGCCGGCCCGGAGCGACTTCTGCCCGTGGACGGGTAGCCGCCGGTCAGTGCCGCGGCAGCAGGGCCCAGACGTGCTTGTGCGCATCGCTGACGTACCAGCCGTGCCGGGTGGACAGCTCGGCGATCAGGTACAGCCCGAGGCCCCCCTCGCTCGGATCACGGCCGACCGCCGGCGCCGGCGGGGCGGTCGCCGCCGAGTCGGACACCTCCAGCAGGTAGGCGTCGTGGGTCTGACGGACGCTGGCCTGCACGTTGCCCCCGCCGTGCCGCAGCGCGTTCGAGGCCATCTCGTCGAGGGCGAGGATCATCTGGTCGACCAGGTCGGGGTCCATCCGGCCGGCGGCCGGGCTGGTCGCATGCCGCCGCAGCTCCGCGCGGACCCGGGGGAGTTCCGCGACGTCCCGCAGCTCCCAGTGCAGGGCGGCCGTGGCCTCCGGAGGGGACGCCGACGGCCAGATCGGCTCAGCCGTCTGCCCTGTCACGTGGATTCCCCTTGCGCTCGGGCCACCGAGGAGGATGACCGGCCGAACAGTCCCGTATGCGTCTGCTGGCACGCTCCCAAACCTCCTGCGACGCGTGTCACCCCTCGGGGCGACGGCCGAGGCGGCGCGCGCCGGTCAGCCGGCGAGCTCCGCGAGCCTGACCACCGTGTTCCAGTTGCGGGCAGTCCCGGGCCGGCCGAGCAGCCGGTCCCACTTCCAAGAGGCCAGTGGCGTGTTCTGGATACCGTCGGGCAGCCACAGGTAGAGCTCGCGGCCACGGACCAGGTAGTCGCCGCTGTCGGTCTCGGGGAGGGCGTCCACACCGGCGGGGTCGGGCGGCTCGGTCATGAACGTGACCAGGTAGCGGGCCGGATCGGTGGCCACGGTGGCGAACGGATCGCCCGCCACCACGGCCGCCAGCTCCGTCCCGGTGCGGACGACGACCGGGACGTCGAAGCCGAACTCCTCGCCGATCACCGTGCTCACGTCGGCGGCGAGCTCGGCCTCGGCCAGCGGGCTGTCGAGGACGACGTTCCCGCTGCGCAGGTGGGTGCGGACCGCCTCGTGCCCGCGCGCCGTCAGGATCTCCCGCAGGCGGGTCATGTCCACCTGCCGCGCCCGGCCCAGGTTGATGCCGCGCAGCAGCGCCACGTAGCGGGTCGGGCTCACGAACGCACCGTAGCGCCGGTCAGCCGACGAAGATCGGTGACCACGCGCCGGCCAGCACGCTCAGCGTCACCGCGACCGCGCAGACACCCACGGTGCCCGCCACCAGGACGGCGTCCCGCCGGTGCAGCTCGGAGCCGCGGGCGTTCGTCCGGGGGATGCCGGAGTCGAAGCCCCGCGCGTCCATGGCCGTGGCCAGCCGGGAACCGCGGCGGACGGCACCCACGAGCAGCGCGAACGCGACGCCCGCGAGCAGCCGTGCCCGGGCAACCGGATTGCGGCCGGCCTCCACGCCGCGGGTGCGGCGGGCCAGCCGGACCGACTCGAACTCGGCGATCAGGAGCGGGACCAGCCGCATCGCCGCGAGCGCCCCGAACGCGAAGCGCGTGGACACCCGCCAGTGGATGGTGAGCGCGTCGGCCAGGCGCACGGGATCGGTGGCGGCCACCAGCAGGACCCCCGGCAGCGCCAGCCCGACGACGCGCAGGGCGAGCCCCACCCCGGTGACGACGGTCGCGTCGTCCCCGAGCAGCACGTTGACGATGCCGACCGATCCGGCGCCGAGCAGCAGCGGCCAGGTCCGCCGCCAGAGGTCGCGGAGGTCGGTGAGCCCCGCGGCGGGCAGCAGGCACAGCTCGGCGGCGACCACGACCGCGGGCGTGACGACGTCCAGGCTGGTGATCAGGACGAGCGTCACCACGATCATCGCGGTGAGCAGGGCGACCGGGTTCATCCGGCTCAGCGGCGTGCCCGCGACCGGCCCCAGCGTCAACGACGGGGTCACAGCGAGATCCGGTCGTCGGCGAGCACCTGGACGAGGTCGGCGTCGTGCGTGACGACGGCGACGGCGCAGCCGCGCGCCCGCTGCTCGGCGAGCAGGGTGACCAGCTCCCGCCAGGTCGCCGCGTCCTGGCCGAAGGTCGGCTCGTCCAGCACGAGGACCCGCGGCGAGGTGGCCAGCGCCGTGGCGACCGAGAGCCGGCGCTGCTGTCCCCCGGAGAGGGTGTACGGATTCGCGTCGGCGAACGCGGTCAGGCCCAGCCGTTCCAGCAGCTCCTCGGCCGTGGCCCGGGCCGCCGCGGCGTGCTCGCCCGACCGCAGCGGCCCGAGGGTGAGCTCGTCGTGCAGCCGGCCGGTGAGGAACTGCTGCTCGGGGTTCTGGAAGACGGTGCCGATCCGGGTCACCAGCTCCCCGGCCCGCCAGCGGTGCGGCTCACGGTGCCCCCGCCGCACCCCCTCGGTCAGCTCCGGCGCCGCCTCGACCCGCCCCGTGGTGGGCGCCCGAAGCCCGGCCAGCAGCAGGGCGAGGGTCGACTTCCCCGTGCCGTTGCTGCCGGTGACCGCGAGGGCCCGGCCGGCCCGCACCGGGACGTCGACCCGCGACAGGGCGGGAGCCGTCGCCCCCCGGTAGGTGAAGCCGGCCCCGAGTGCCGTGAGCAGGACCGGTCCGTCCGGGGGCGGCAGGAGGTGCAGGCCGGCCGTGCGCGACGCCGGGCGCCAGCCGGGGCCGTGCTCCACGACGCCGCCGGCCACGACCTCGACGACGCGGTCGACCAGCGGGAGCCAGGGAGCGGCGTCGTGGTCGACGACGATCGTGGTGGCGCTGCGGTCGGCGGTGGCCCGGGCCACCGCCGCGCGCACCAGGGAGGCGCCGGGCGGGTCGAGCTGGGCCGTGGGCTCGTCGAGCAGCACCAGGCCGGGCCGGCGGGCCAGCACGCCGGCCAGCACCAGTCGCTGCTTCTCCCCGCCGGACAGCGCCTGCGTGGGGCGGTCCCGGTCGTAGGGGAAGCCGACGGCGGCGAGCGCCTCGTCCACGCGCGGCCAGATCCGCTCGGCGGGGATGCCCGCGTTCTCCAGCCCGAAGGCGACGTCGTCCCCGGCGCGGGTCATGACGAGCTGGCTGTCCGGGTCCTGGGCGAGGATGCCGAGCCGGCCACGGGCGTCCCGGGGC
Source organism: Blastococcus sp. CT_GayMR19 (assembly GCF_004570385.1). Taxonomy (GTDB): domain Bacteria; phylum Actinomycetota; class Actinomycetes; order Mycobacteriales; family Geodermatophilaceae; genus Blastococcus_B. The sequence continues at coordinate 120,627 of NZ_SPQL01000011.1, forward strand.
GACGCGCCGTCGACCGTGAGCTCGCCGGCCACCTCGGTGCCCTCCGCCTCGAGGATGCCGGCCAGCGCCGCGAGCAGCGTGGACTTCCCCGCCCCGGACGCGCCGGTGAGCAGGATCCGCTCGCCGGGCTCGACGACCAGATCGACGCCGGTCAGCGCCCAGGCGTGCCGGGACGCGTGGCGGACGCCGAGGCCCCGGGCGACGATCCGGACGGGGCCGGCCTCCGTCCGGATCGGCGCGGGCCCCCGCGTGGTGGTCACCTGCCGGGTCAGGCGCGGGTGCGGCCTGCGGCGAACGAGCTGAGCGCTCCGGTGCGCGCCAGGGCACGGACGAGCAGCAGCCCGACGACGCCGGCCAGCAGCATGCTCGAGATCACGGTGAACACCGTGTACGGCAGCTGGTAGCCGAGGAAGGAGAGCTCGGCGTAGTAGAGGACGTTGTCGAGGATCGACGTCGACAGGCCCGCGGTCGCGGCGGCCAGGAGTGCGGTGCCCAGGCCGAAGGAGCGGTACCGGGTGAGCAGGAACCCGAGCTCGGCGCCCGCTCCCTGCACCAGGCCGTAGACCACGATGATCCCGCCGTAGGGCGAGCCGAGCAGGATGCTGACCGCCGCGGCGAGGGTCGAGGCGAAGATCGACGCGCCGGGCCGGCGGACCAGCAGCCCGGCGACCACGCCGGGCATCAGGTAGACGCCGTTGAGCATCGCCGACAAGGGCGGGAAGAAGTCGAGCGGCTCGGCGAGCACGCCGAACACGAGGTTCCACGCCCAGAAGACGACGCCGAAGGCGACGCCGAGGACGGCGGTGACGACGATGTCGACGGTGCGCCAGCGTGCTGCGCCGGCATCGGACGACGACGGACGGACGGCCTGACCGGCCATGATTCCTCCAGACTCCCTGCGCCGGCATGACCCGGATCAGGTTCGAGGGTCTGCGGTGTCCCGCACTCTCAGCGCCGAAGCGCTCCCCTGCTGTGAATGTTCGGTTGTGCCGCCGAGCGTAGCCCTGTCGTCCACGGCCGCGCTGATGAGCCCCTCGATGCGGCGGGCATGGGCGCCCTGCCAGTAGATCCGTCCGCAGGCGGCGCACCGGGAGAAGTCGTCGTAGCTGCGCCGGGTGCCCGGCTCGAGCCGGGCCGCGATCTCCGTCTTGGGGACCGGCTCCAGTCCGCCGCCGCACGCGGTGCAGCGGGTGAGCGGCGCCAGCGGGGGAGCGAACCGCGCGAGGACGTCGGCGAGCTGGTCGTCGGGACGGCTGCCACGGACCAGTGCGCCGGCGTGGAGCGCCCGCGGCATGAGCAGCCGGCGGTCCTGGGTGAGCAGCACCCGGTCCGCCGCGACCGCCCGGGCCACGAGTCCGGGGTCGTCGGCGTCGTTCGACCACTCCACGTCCAGCCCGAGCAGCCGCATCCGACGAGCCAGGGCGCCGAGGCCGACGTCGAGGAGGAAGCCGCCGGCCGCCGCCGGCTGCGGCCGGGGAACCTCGAGGACGTCGATCGTGGCGCCCGGCCGCGCCCGCGCGGCCACCGGTACGGGGTCGCCGTCCAGCCGGAGCCCGCCGGCCTCGGTCAGCGGCACGCCGGCGGCCTGCGCGAGGTGGCCCACGGTGGCGTCCGGGTCGAAGGCGAGCGCCCGCTCCCCCGACGCACGGTGCCGCGGCGGCAGCAGGAACCGGAGGTCCGGTGGGAGGCGCACGACGACGCGGTCGACCACGCGCCGGAGGTACCCACGGCCCGCAGCGGAATACTTGAACTCTAAAACATCTTGGAGGAGAGTGAACCCAGTCCCTCGACAGCAGGAGCCCGTCATGCCCGTGCAGCGCCTCAACCACGCCGTCCTCTACGTCCGCGACGTCGAGCGCAGCTTCGCGTTCTACCGCGACGTCCTCGGCTTCCGGGCGAAGGTCGAGATCCCCGGCCGCGCGGTCTTCCTGCAGGCGGAGGGCTCCACGAACGACCACGACCTGGGACTGTTCGCGATCGGCGCCGACGCCGGACCGTCGCAGGCCGGCCGCGGCACCGTCGGCCTCTACCACCTGGCCTGGGAGGTCGACACCCTCGCCGAGCTGGCCCGCATCCGCGGCGCCTTGCTCGAGGCCGGCGCCCTGGTCGGTGCCTCCGACCACGCCACCACCAAGGCCCTGTACGCCGCCGACCCCGACGGCATCGAGTTCGAGGTGTCCTGGCTGCTCCCGGCCGACCTGATCACCCCCGAGGTGTCCGCGCAGGGCGCGACCACGCGGCCGCTCGACCTCGACCGCGAGATCGAGCGCTACGGCGCGCAGACCCGCGGCGGCGTCGGGGTCTCCGTCCCCGCCTGACGCGTGGCCGTGGAGCGCACGGGGCAGGAAGGGGGCCGCTCCCGATCCCGCAGGAGGCCGCCGTGTCCGAGCCCGCCGTCCGATCGCTCGCCCTCGTCACCGGCGCCTCCAGCGGCATCGGCCTGGAACTCGCCAAGCAGTTCGCCGAGCACGGCTTCGACCTGTTCTGGCGGCGGAGGACGTCGAGCTCGACGACGCCGTCGAGGTGCTCCGGGGGTTCGGCGGGGCGGTGGCCCCGGTCAGCGTCGACCTGACCCGGCGGGACCACGTCGAGCGGCTCGTCGCCGCGATCCGGGGAGCCGGCCGGCCGCTGGACGCCGCGGCTCTGAACGCGGGGGTCGGGGTGGGCGGTGCCTTCGTCGAGACCGATCTGGACGCCGAGCTGTCTCTTGTCGAGCTCAACTGCGCCTCCACCGTGCATCTGGCCAAGCGGATCGCCCAGGACATGGCCGCGCGGGGCGAGGGGCGGATCCTCTTCACCTCGTCGGTCGTGTCCCAGGCGCCGGCCCCGTTCCAGGCCGTCTACGGCGCGTCGAAGGCCTTCGTGCACATGCTGGCGCTCGCCCTCCGCGAGGAGCTGTCGGACAGCGGGGTCAGCGTGACCGCCCTGCTGCCCGGCCCCACCGACACCGAGTTCTTCGACCGCGCCGGCATGCAGGACACCCGGGTGGGCGCCTCCGACAGCAAGGACGACCCCGCGCAGGTGGCCCGGCAGGGGTTCGAGGCTCTCATGGCGGGGGAGGCGCAGGTCCTCGGCGGCTCGCTGGCCAGCCGGGCGATGGGCGCCATGTCCAGGATCTCGCCGGACGCGCTCGCCGCGAAGGCCATTCGGAAGCTCTCCGAACCCGGGTCGGCCTGACCGCCCGCGGGGGCTCGGAGGCAGCAGGAGCCGGACCCGCAAGAATCGGGGCATGGACACCATCGAGCCGGTCGAGCTGGTCGCCGGCTCCCTGCGACTGCGGCCGTGGCGGCCGGACGACATCGACGACGTCTGGGCGGCACTGCAGGACCCGGACATCCGGCTGTGGAACGGTGGCGGCGTCGCCTCCCACGACGAGGCGGTGGCCCTGCTCGGGCGCCGCAGCGACTGGAGCTCGGGCACCCACGCCTCCTGGGCCGTGGTGGACGGGGCGGACGCCGTGCTGGGTTCGGTCTCCGTGCACTCGATCGACCGCGACCAGGCCGGCGCGGAGATCGGCTACTGGGTCGCCCCGGCCGCCCGGGGCCGCGGGGTGGCCGCCGTCGCGGTCGATACGGCCTGCCGGTGGGCCTTCCGGACGCCGGCGATCGACCGCATCGAGCTGTGCCACGCCGTGGACAACCCCGCTTCCGGGCGGGTGGCTCAGAAGGCCGGCTTCCGCTACGAAGGCCACCTGCGCCGCTCCTACCGCTACGGCGACGGGGTGAAACACGACGAACTGCTCTGGGCCCGGCTGTCCGACGACCCGGCTCCGCCGGCCCTCGGGCTGAGCTGCTAGAGAGGAACTGCCAGCCCTGCGGGACCGGTGCTGCGCGTGGCCTCGTCGATGTCGCGGCGCATCGGCTCGAGACCGGCCCCGGCCAGGACGACGTCCCGGACGAAGGTGTGCCAGACCTGTACGCGGCGGACCATGCTGTGCCCGCCCGCGACGGTGAACCGGGCCACGAGGGCGCCGGCCTCCTCCGCCCGGGCAGCGAACTCGGCGGACAGCGCCGCGGGCACCCAGCGGTCGCCCCGGCCGTGCAGGATCGCCACGGTCCGGCCGCGGAGGTGTGCGACCGGCTCTCCGGGCGGCGTCCACGGCGCGAGCGCGCACACGGCGGCCACCTGGTGCTCCCCGCCGGCCCGCAGCACCGCCCGGCCGCCCATCGAGTGACCGACGAGCACGATCGGCACGTCGGTGCCGTGCTCGGCGCGGATCCGGTCCAGGCTCCACCGGACGTCGGCGAAGGCGTCGGCGGCGAGGCCGTTCCAGCCGGCCACCCGGTAGCGGAGCAGCGAGGTGGCCACTCCCCGGGGGCCCGCTGCGGCGGCGACGAACTGCTCCATCGCGCGCATCCGCACCAGCGACAGCGCCCGCTCCCGGGGCGGCTCCAGGCTGGCCACCGTGCCGCCGTGGCAGAACAGGGCGACCGCCCGGGTGCCGGCGCCGGCGGGACGGCTCTCCAGGACGGGCTCGGTCACGGGACGCCCTCCCGTCCGGTAGGGGACGGGGATCAGTGTGCCCGGCGGCCGCGTCGCCGGGTCCGGTCGCCCAGCTCACCGGCCTTGAGCAGGGCCCGGCTGATCCCCGTCGAGCCGTTGCGCCGCTCGAGGGCGAGGCCGACCCGGCGCAGGATCCCGCTACCGAGCGGGACGAGGACGGTCAGGATCAGCCACATGCGCAGCCGGCGGGTGAAGAAGAGCCACATGACCCGGCTCTGCCCCGGACCGGGCGCCGGGAACCGGGAACCCCCGGAAGCTGTCGAAGATCACAGCCCGCCCACCGGCACGGTCAGTCGGCCAGCCGCACGATCATCTTCCCGGTGTTGCCCCCGCGCAGCAGGTCCAGGAACGCGGGGACGGCGTCCTCCAGGCCCTCGCGCACGGTCTCGCGGACGACCAGCTGCCCGGACCTCAGCCACCCCGGAACCGTTGCCTCGAACTCCGGGCGCAGGTCGTCGTGGTCGTAGACGAGGAAGCCGCGCAGGGTCAGCCGCTTGGCGACCATCATGGACATGTTCCGCGGGCCGGGCGGGGGAGTGACGGCGTTGTAGGTGGAGATCGAACCGCACAGGGCCGCCCTCCCGTTCAGGCGGAAGGCGCCGATCGCCGCCTCGAGGTGCTCCCCGCCGACGTTGTCGAAGTAGACGTCGATCCCGTCCGGGGCGGCTGAGGACAGCAGGTCGGCGACCGGGCCGTCGTGGTAGTCGAAGGCCGCGGTGAACCCGAGGTCCGAGGTCAGCCAGCGGACCTTGTCCGGGCTGCCGGCGCTGCCGATCACCGCCGAGGCGCCGCGGAGGCGGGCGAACTGGCCCACCAGGCTGCCGACGCCGCCCGCGGCACCGGACACGAACACGGCGTCGCCCTCGCGGAAGGCGGCGATCCGGAACAGCCCGGCATAGGCGGTGCGCCCGGGCATCCCGAGGACGCCGAGGTGGTAGCTGGGCGGGATGTCCGGGAGCTCCGGCAGCACGGCGACCTCGCGGGCACCGAGGACGGCGACGTCGCGCCAGCCCGCGTCGGTCAGCACCAGGGCGCCCTCGGGCACGTCGGGGGCGCGCGAGGCGACGACGCGGCCGACCGCGCCGCCCTTCATCGTCTCGCCGATCTGCCACGGCGGGGCGTAGGAGGGGGCGTCCCGCATGCGACCGCGCATGTACGGGTCGACCGACATGGCCAGCATCCGGACGACGACCTGCCCCTCGGCCGGGTCGGGTCGCTCACCTTCCACCAGGCGGAAGTCGTCGGGCGTGGGCTCGCCCTGCGGCCGGGCCGCCAGTTGCCACTCGCGGGTGGGCACGGGCATCGGAACCTCCTGCGTCGACGGCGACGGGCAGCCCGATCCTGCCCGGCGGGGATCCGGGCCGCCGTCCGGGGCCGGTCGGTGGCACGCAACCGGCTTGCGGCTCGGGCCTAGGCTTGGACCATGCTGTTCTCCCGGTCCAAGTCCCAGCCGGTGTCGGCCGACCAGGCCCTCCCCGGCCGTTCCGAGGCGTTGCCGCACGTGCCCGAGGTGCACGCGGTCAACGGCAACCGGATCCAGCCGCCCTTCCCGGAGGGCATGCGGACGGCGGTCTTCGGCGCCGGCTGCTTCTGGGGCGTGGAGAAGGTCTTCTGGCAGACCCCGGGCGTGTACTCCACGGCCGCGGGCTACGCGGGTGGGTTCACGCCGAACCCCACGTACGAGGAGGTCTGCTCGGCGCGCACCGGGCACACCGAGGTGGTCCTGGTCGTGTTCGACCCCGCGGTGATCTCCTACGAGCAGCTGCTCAAGGTCTTCTGGGAGGACCACGACCCGACGCAGGGCATGCGGCAGGGCAACGACATCGGCACCCAGTACCGCTCGGCGATCTACGTCGACGGTCCGGAGCAGGAGGCCGCCGCGCGGGCCACCCGCGACGCCTACCAGGAGCGGCTGACGGCGGCCGGCTACGGCGAGATCACCACCGAGATCGCGCCGCTGGGCGAGTTCTTCTACGCCGAGGACTACCACCAGCAGTACCTCTACAAGGTGCCGCACGGCTACTGCCCGGTGCACTCGACGGGCGTCTCCTGCCCGGTCGGCCTCCCGGGTGTCTGACCCCTCGACGGCCGAAACGGCCATGTCGGCCGTCGACCTGTTCGACCGGCTCCGCCGGGCCCCGGACGTCGAGGCGCCCGACCTCGTCGCCGTCGACGCCACCGACCGCCTGCTGCTCGACGAGGCCGCCGACCTCCTCGTGACCTGCCGGCCGGGTGAGGTCGCCGTCGTCGACGACAACTACGGGGCGCTCACCCTGGGGGCCGCGGCACTGCACCGGAACGCCGACGTGCGCGTCCACCAGGACCTCCTGGTCGGCGAGCTGGCGCTGGCGCGCAACGCCGAGCGCACCGGCCTGGCCGGCTGCTACCGGCAGCTCCCGCTGGGCCCCGAGCTGGGGGACGGCGCCCGCGTGGTGCTGGTGCAGGCGCCGAAGGGGCTCGAGGCCCTGCGCGAGATCGCCGAGGTGGTCGCGGCCTCGGCGGCCCCCGACGTGACCCTGCTGGTCGGCGGTCGCGTCAAGCACATGACGCACGCGATGAACGACGTCCTCGGGGCCTCCTTCACCGACGTCTCGGCCACGCTCGCGCGGCAGAAGTCGCGCGTGCTCGTCGCGCGCGGCCCCCGCCCCGGCTCGTCGTCCTTCCCCCGGCGCCAGGAGCACGCCGATCTCGGGCTGACCGTCTGCGCGCACGGCGCCGCGTTCGCCGGCACCAAGATCGACATCGGCACCCGCGCCCTGCTGGGCTCGGTGGACCGCATGGCGCCGTCCGCCGGCACCGCCCTGGACCTGGGCTGCGGGACGGGCGTGCTCGCCGCCGTCCTGGCCAGGAGCCGGCCCGGCCTCGCCGTGCTCGCCGTCGACCAGTCCGCGGCAGCCGTGGCCTCGGCGACGGCGACCGCTGCGGTCAACGGCCTGGGGGACCGGATCCGGGTGACCCGCGACGACGCCGCCGCGTCGATCCCGGACGGCAGTGTCGATCTCGTCGTCTGCAATCCGCCCTTCCACCTGGGTGCCGCGGTGGTTCCGACGGCGGCCGACCGGCTCTTCGCCGCCGCCGGGCGGGTGCTGCGGCCGGGCGGGGAGCTCTGGACCGTCTACAACTCCGCGCTGCGCCACAAGCCGACGCTGACCCGGCTGGTCGGACCCACCCATGTGGTCGACCGGACGCCGAAGTTCACGGTGACGGTCTCCACCCGGCGCTGACGGGCGGCCGGGATGCCCGCCGCCCAACGGGCGGAACCGTTGGTCTGATGATAAGTCCTTCGGCCGCGCAGGGAATGGGCGAGAGGACTTACCGGATCCGGGGCCGATCCCGGAACGAAAAGAACCACAGGAATTGCAGATTTCAAGTGTAGTGACTCAAGCCTTGGACCGAAGACAGCGCTGAACGGTGGTCCTCCCCCACCGGTGGCCCCTGGCGCTGGAGAGCTCCCATGGCACGCAACGTCTGGTCCGACCGCCCCCTCGGCGTCAAGCTCACCGCCCTCGTGGCCGCGGGCGGGCTGTCCCTGGGGGTCCTGGCGGTCGTGGCCGTCGAGGAGTTCCACGGCGCCGAGAAGCGCACCGACGTCCTGCTGGACACGACGCACGCCACGGCCGAGGCCCTCGAGGCCGACATGATGCACGACGCCGTCCGGGGGGACGTCCTGCAGGCCCTGCTCGAGAACTCCGGCCCGCTCTACCAGTCGGCGGTCGCCGATCTCGGCGAGCACTCGGGCCGCTTCCGCGAGCTCCTCGAGGCAATCCTCGCCGACGACCTGGGTGCCGACGTCGACACGGCGGTCGAGGAGGTCTCCCCGGTGGTCGAGGAGTACCTGGCCTCCGCCGACGGGGTGGTCGCGCTGGCCGGGACCAACGGCCCCGCGGCCGAGGAGTCCTACCCGGAGTTCCTCGAGGCCTTCTCGGCCCTCGAGGACGCGCTGCCCGTCGTCAGCGATGCCATCGCCTCGCACGCGGATGCCGCCGCGGAGGACAGCAAGGCGCAGCAGAGCACCGCGATCACCGTCCTGGTGATCGTCGCCGTGGTCGCGCTGCTGGTGCTCGGGCTGCTCGGCTGGGTGATCACCCGCTCCGTCGTCCGCCCGCTCCGCCGGGTCGCCGCCGTCATCGACGGGCTGGCCGACGGCGACCTGACCGGCTCGCCCGGGGTCGACAGCAAGGACGAGGTCGGCCGCATGGCCGCGTCGCTCGAGACGTCCATGGACAACATGCGAACGGTCATGGCGGCGATCGGTGACAGCTCCACCACCCTCGCCTCCGCCACGGAGCAGCTCTCCGCCTCCGCGCAGGACATGGCCCGGCTGGCCGACGAGTCCTCGACGCAGAGCTCGATCGTGGCCGCCGCCGCCGTGCAGGTGTCGACCAACGTGCAGACCGTCGCCGCCGGGTCCGAGCAGATGGGTTCCTCCATCCGCGAGATCGCCCAGAACGCCAGCGAGGTCTCCCGCGTCGCCGCCCAGGCGGTCGGCGCGGCGGACGCCACGACGGCGACGGTCGCCAAGCTGGGGGAGTCCTCCCTCGAGATCGCCAGCGTGGTCAAGGTGATCACCTCGATCGCTGAGCAGACCAACCTTCTGGCGCTGAACGCCACCATCGAGGCGGCTCGGGCGGGGGAGGCCGGCAAGGGCTTCGCGGTCGTGGCCAACGAGGTCAAGGAGCTGGCGCAGGAGACCGCCAAGGCGACGCAGGACATCACCGCCCGGGTGCAGGCCATCCAGACCGACACCGAGGGCGCGGTCACCGCTATCAGCGAGATCTCCTCGATCATCGCGCTGATCAACGACTCCCAGGGCACCATCGCCGCGGCGGTGGAGGAGCAGACCGCGACCACCACGGAGATGAACCGCAACGTCTCCGAGGCGGCGATGTCGGCCAACCAGATCGCCGACAACATCGAGGCGGTGGCCACAGCCACCGGCTCGACCACGCGGGCCATGGGCGACGCCCAGGCGGCCATCGACGAGGTGGCCCGCATGGCCACCTCGCTGCAGAGCTCGGTCGCGAGATTCCGGTACTGACGCGCTATCGGAGCGACCTGAGGAGCGGCGGCGGTGGGGGGCTTCCCACCGCCGCCGCTTTCATGTCCGGCACCCGGTGCGGCCATTCGACGGTCCCCCCGCGGCCAAAATGGCCATTTTGGCCGGATGATGGCCGGGGGAGTCAGTGGGCGGGGCGGTCGCTGCGGCGGACGACCGGCGGCAGCGTCGACCAGGGAAAGTCGATCCACCGGTCGGTCCGGCGCCAGACGTAGTCGCACGTCACGACCGACTGCGGCTTCTCGTAGACGACCGCCGTCCGCACCTCGGCCACGTAGCCCGCGCAGAAGTCGCGGACGAGCTCGAGCGTCTTGCCGGTGTCGGCGACGTCGTCGGCGACCAGCACGTTCGCCCCGGTGAGATCGACCTGGTCCAGGGTGGGCGGGAGGACCACGGGCAGGTCGAGCCGCTGGTCGACCCCGGTGTAGAACTCCACGTTCATCACGAAGAGGTTCTTCACGTCCAGCGCGTAACCCAGGGCGCCGGCCAGGAACAGCCCGCCCCGCGCGATGGAGAGGATCAGGTCCGGCTCGTAGCCGTCGTCGGCCACCTGCTCGGCGAGCTCGCGGGCCGCCGTCCCGAAGAGTTCGTAGGTCAGCGTCTCCCGCTCGTCGGTCACGGCCGGAATGGTGACAGCCCTGGGCAGCGGCATGCGAGGAGGGCATGGTGGGCCCATGACGACGTCCCGACCGCTTCCCCGCCCGGTTCGCAGGGCGCTGCCCTGGCTGGTCGGGGTGTTCGCATTCCACGCGCTGGTGGCACTCGTCGGCTGGGGAACCGCCTGGCGGCGGAACGAGGGCGACGAGACCTCGTTGAGCATCCGCCGGACGCTCACCCACTCCGGGCTGGAGCTGCGGCCCACGAATCCGCAGCTCAGCAGACTCCGCGTGGACCTGGCGATGTCGGGTGCGGAGATCGACCTGACCGGGATCCCGCAGCCGCCGACCGGCATCGACCTCACGGTGCACGTGCTGATGGCCGGGATGGCGGTGCGCGTGCCGGCCGGCTGGCGGGTCTGGTGGGAGTTCCGCGGCGTGGGGGGCATCGGCTCCGACGGGACCGTCCAGCGCACCCACGACGCACACGGCGCCGACCTGCGGATCTACGCCACCGTGGTGCTCGGCGGCATCGGGATCGAGGGCTCCGCAGGCTAGGGCTCGGATTGGCTCGGGGGCTCAGCAGAAGCCGGGAGTGCCCTGCCAGGCGACCTCGGCCGGAGGGACGTCGTCCCGCAGGACCGCCCCCTCGATGAGCCCGTACGGGCGGTCGTCGGCGTGGTAGACGACGTCGGGGTTGTCCAGGCCGAACGCCGACAGGTCCTGCAGGAAGTGGTGCTTGTTCGGCATGGACATCCGGATCTCCGCGACGTCCGGGTGCTGCGCGAGCACCGCCTCGCCCATCGCGTAGAGGGACTGCTGCAGCGCGAGCGAGTGCGTGGTCGCGAACGTCTCGAGCAGCACCGTGCGGACGCTCGCGAACGCCGCGCCGAAGTCCGGTGGGGTGCCGGTGTACCGCCAGCGCGCCGTCACCGCCGTGGCGAGGATGCGGTCGCGGGTCTCGGCGAGGGTCGTGTACCGGTCGCGGGGGAAGCCCCAGAACTCCGAGCCGGTGGTCTTGAGGACGACGAGGTCGGTGAGCCCGGCGACGACGTGGACCTCGTCGCCGTCCACCGTCACGACCGCGGTCCGCACCTCGCCGCCGGCCCGCCGGAACGAGTGCTCGTGCGGCTGCCCCCCGACGGAGATGCGCTCCCAGTCGAAGGACTCGACCGCCACCCGCGCCCCGGTGATCCAGTCGTAGGAGCCGGCGAAGTGCCGGGCCAGGCGCAGGCCGAACTCCTCCGGCGAGCCGACGCCGTCCCGGGCGAACGCGAACACGGTGTTCTTCTGGGCGTCGGTCGAGAGCACGTGGGCGTTGTCGCCGGCGGTGTGCGCCGCGGTGAAGTCGCCGCGGAGGCTGGAGCTGACGTTCAGCTCGACGAGGGTGTGCCGCGGGGTGCTCCGGTCCACCGCCACGACGCGGACCTCGGCCTTTCCGTACTGGTTCGGTCCGAGCACGATCGCCATGCCGCGCACTGTTGCACGTGGAACGTCTGTTGCGTCAGCTGCCGCGGTAGGTGGAGTACGCGAACGGCGCCAGGAGCAGCGGCACGTGGTGGTGCTCGGCCGGCTCGTGGACGACGAAGGCGAGCGACACCTCCGGGTAGAAGGCGTCGCGGCCCTGCTCGGCGAACCAGGGGCCGGTCGCGAACACCAGCCGGTGCGTGCCTACGGCGGTCGCGTCCTCGGTCAGCCGGACGCGGCCGTCGCGGTCGGTGACCCCCTCGGCCAGCAGGTCCTCGCCCACGAAGAGCCGGACGGCGATCCCGGCGGCCGGGCGGCCCGCCACCGAGTCCAGCACGTGCGTGGAAACGCTCATGTCACGAGTCCCCTCACGCGGAGCCCGGTGATCTGCGCCAGCTGCTCCATCACCTCGGCGCGCTCGGACTCGACGTCGTTGCCCAGCCGCCGGCGCAGCTCCGCGAGCATCTCCTCCGGAGACCGCCCGGCGGCGCGGATGAGGAAGACGTGTTCGAAGCGGTCCTCGTAGGCCCGGTTCCCCTCGACCAGCGCTGCCCGCACCTCCGCGTCGGCGTCCGACATGGCGCTCTGCTCCCGCCGCGACGCCTCCGCCTCGGCCGAGGCGCCGGCCACCCGGTCGCCGATCCGGGGATGGGCGGCCAGAGCCAGGGTGACCTCCCCCCACGGCAGCGCCCGGGCCACCTGCTCGGCGCGGGCCACCACGGCCTCGGTGTCGGGGTACGGGCGCCCGGCCAGCACCTCGGCGGCGAAGCGGGGAGCGGCGTTGCAGGTCCGGAGGGCCTCGGCCACCGTCCCCGCGGGGTCGGAGTTGAAGTCGTCGAGGGCGGCCACGGTGAGAGGATGCCAGCCTCCCGGGTTCCCGGGCCTGCGCAGCACGATCGGGAGGACGGCGCGTGAGCATGGACGAGGCCGTCCTCGCCGAGCTGGACCGTCGGCTCGCGCCCGTGGACGCCGCCCGGCTGGCGGCGTATCCCGGGGAGCGGCCGGCGCGGCAGCCGCTGCACACCTGCTACGTCCCCGCCGACGCCGTCGTCCCGGGGCTGGCCGGGGCCTGGGGCTCCGCGGCCCTCGCCGCCCTCGACGAGCACGGCCTGCCGGACCTCGGGCTCGACCCCGCCCTGGTCGAGCACGTGCTGCCGCGGGTCCGGCGCAAGCTCGCCGCCGAGCCGATCGAGGACCTCCGCGTCGACGCCGAGGACGGCTACCGCGGAGCGGCCGACGCCGAGGACGACGACGTCCGGCGCGCCGCGGCGACCGTGGCGGCCGACCGGGCGGCCGGCAGCGCGCCGCCGTCCCTGGGCATCCGGGCCAAGTCGCTGGAGGAGCCCACCCGCCGCCGCGGCGTCCGCAGCCTCGACCTCTTCCTCTCCGCTTTCGGTACCGAGAGCGGCCGCCACTCCTCCGCTTCCGGTACCGAAAGCGGGATCGTGGTCACGCTGCCGAAGGTGACCGACGTCGAGCAGGTCCGGGCCTTCCTGCCGGTGCTGGACGCGCTCGAGGCGGCGCACGGCGTCGCGCTCGCACTCGAGCTCCAGGTGGAGACGCCGCAGGCGGTCCTGGGCCCGGACGGCGTGGCGACCCTGGCCCGCATGGTGCACGCGGCCGGCCCACGCCTCACCGGCCTCCACTACGGCACCTACGACTACAGCGCGGCCCTCGGGATCGCCGCCGCGCACCAGTCCTCGGACCACCCGGCGGCCGACTTCGCCAAGCAGCTCATGCAGGTCGCCGTCGCCGGCACCGGGGCGCGGGCGGTGGACGGTTCGACGAACGTGCTCCCGGTCGGTCCGCGCGAGCACGTGCACGAGGCCTGGCGGCTGCACGCCGGGCTGGTGCGCCGCGCGCTGGAGCGCGGCTTCTATCAGGGCTGGGACCTGCACCCGGCCCAGCTGGTCACCCGCTACGTCGCCACCTACGCCTTCTTCCGGGCCGCCCTGCCCTCCGCGGCCGGCCGCCTGGCGGCGTACCTGGACCGGACCGGCGCGGGCATCCTCGACGAACCGGCGACCGCGCGGGCGCTCGCCTCCGTCGTCGTGCGCGGCCTGGACTGCGGAGCCGTGGACATCGACGAGGTCGGCGTGGCCGGCGGCCCCGACCGCACGCAGCTGAATACACTCGTGGGCCGGCGGCCAGGGGGATCCTGAGGGCCGCCGATCGTCGCCAGCCCCGCCAGCTCTCTCCGACGGCGCGGCCCGCACGAGAGGCACCACATGAGCGCGCTACCCCTTGTCGCCGTCCCGACCGAGGCCGAGCTCGAGTTCGACCGGCAGGTCGACGCCCTCGTGACCACCGGCCTGCCCGAGCACTTCGACCTCTCGGTGTCGTGCTTCCGCGCCCGGCTCGAGCCGCTGCGGGACCTGCTCCCGCCCCCCGCCGAGGACGGCACCGGGATCCCGTTCGTCGTGGTGGTCCCCGACCTGCCGGTGGCGCCGGTGCTGGAGACCGTGCACGGCACGGGCGGCGCCGGCTTCACCACGATGGAGCCCGACGACCTGGCCCGCTTCCGCCCGCTGCCGGAGCTCGACGTCCCCTCGACGCCCTATCTGCTGCACGACGTCGACCCGGGCCCGGACACGCTGAACCTGACGCCCGCGGAGGTCCTGCCACGGCTCACCGCTGCCGGCCGGTCGCCGCTCACGATCGCCGAGGGGCTCGCCGTCCTGGTGTCCGACCACGGCGTGCTGCGGACCCGCAACTGCTTCTCACTGCTCGGCTCCCGGGCGGGCGACAAGCGGGTCCCCGCCCTGTGGGTCAGCGAGCGCCGGCCCCGGCTCGGGTGGTGCTACCAGGGTGCTCCGCACACCTGGCTCGGCTCGGCGTCCTGCCGCGCGCGCCGCGGGCTGCCCCTAGGCGGCTGACACGCGGGGAGGGCCCGGTGCGGGGTCCGCGGGTGGAATGTCCCAGAATGGCCGGGGCATCCGGCTGAAGCAGATCGGCCGGGCGACGTCGAGGAGCCGGGTGGACGGACGGGCAGGGGACTGGTCGCCGCGGTCCACGATGCCCGCGTCCGCCGCCGCCGCGCATCACGACGACGTCTCCCCGAGCCACGGTGCGGCCGTCGTCGGCTCCGAGACCGAGCTGCTCGCGGCGGCCCTTCCGTTTCTCGAGGCGGGCCTGCGGGACGGCGACCTCGTCGCGCTGACGTGTCCGGAGGACACCGTCGCGCTGCTCTGCCGGGAGCTGGGCGCTCAGTCCTCCGCGGTCGTGTCCGACCAGCGGATGAGTCTGCTGGGCGCCCGGGCGCCGGACGCGCTGACGATGTGCAGCCGGTACCTCGAGCGCGCCATGGCCGCGGGGTCGGGCCGGCTGCGCGTCGTCGCCGAGGTGGACTTCGGCGACGAGCCGGCCGACTGGCGCGAGGGGCAGCGCTTCGAGTCGGTCTACAACCGCCTCATGGCCGGCGCCCCGGTCTCGGCGCTGTGCCTGTACGACCGGCGGCGGCTGCCCGCCCCGGTGATCGCCAGCGCCGCGGCCACCCACCCCCAGCTCGTCGGAGGGACGGCGTGGAGGGGGAGCGGCGCCTTCCAGGACCCCCGCACCTACGTCCCCTCCCTGCCCCTGCCCCGGGAGCCGGTCGAGGACGGCGAACCGGTCTTCGCCGTGGACGACGCCCCGACCCTGGCCGGCCTGCGTCATTCCCTGGGCGCCGTGATCGCCTCCCTCGTCCCGGACCGCGACCAGCAGGGTGACCTGCACCTCGCCGCCAGTGAGATCGCCGCCAACGCCTTCCGTCACGGCGTGCGGCCGGTGTCGGCGCGGGTCTGGGCGGAGGGGAACCGGCTGGTCTGCCTCATCAGCGACCACGGCACCACCTACAGCGATCCGTTCTCCGGCTTCGCCCCCGCCCACGGCCCGGACCTCTCACTCGGGGGCATGGGCCTCTGGCTGGCCCGGAAGCTGTGGGACCACGTCGACGTGCTGCCCACCGATGCCGGCCTGACCGTGCGGCTGAGCACCAGGATCCGCTGAACCGGCGGCATTCCGGTACCGAAAGTTCCGCGCAGGCCCGGTCGCCTTGACGGGGGAGATCTCTCACTGCTGAGCTACCGCTGTGATCGTGGTGACGGCGGCGGGCGGGCAGACCGGGGCCGCCGTCGTCCGGGCGCTGTGGTCCCGCGGCCACCGGGTGCGCGCCGTCGTGACCGGCAGCCGGGACCGGCCCGAGCTGACCGCGCTGGCCGCCGACGTGGTCGCGGCCGACCTCCGGGACCCGGTCTCGGTGGAGGTGGCGCTCGCCGGAGCCGAGGCGCTCTACCTGATCTGGCCCAACTTCGACCCGGATGAGGCGGCGGGCGTGACCGCGCTGCTGGCCGCGGCGCGGCAGGCCGGGATCGGCCGGTTCGTCTACCACTCGGTGCTGCGGCCCCAGGCGCGGTCGATGCCGCACCACGCCGCCAAGGACCGCGTCGAGGAGGCGCTCGACGCCAGCGGGCTCGCCTGGCGGGTGCTGCAACCGTGCGCCTACGCGGACAACCTCGACGGCCAGCTCGCCGACGTGGCGTCCGGCGGGCTCTTCCGCAGTCCGTGGGGGCTGACCGCGGCCCAGTCGCTGGTCGACCTCCGCGACGTGGCCGACGCGGCCGTCGTCCTCCTGACCGAGGACGGGCTGGACGGGGGCACCTTCGAGGCGGTCGGCCCGGAGCGGTTGACCGCCCCTCGCATCGCCGAGCTGCTCGCCGGCCGGCTGGGCCGCGCGGTCACGGCCGTGGACGCCGAACCGGGCGGACCGGTCCCCCCGGCGTCGGACTATCCGGCGCACTGCCGCCGGGTGATGTTCGATCACTACCGGGCGCACGGATTCACCGGTTCTCCCCGCGTGCTGGAGGCGTTGCTGGGCCGGCCGACACGGACCTTCGCCGAGCACCTCGCCTCGGTGCCCGTGCCCGACGCGGAGGAGGGGACGTGAGCGAGCCTGCGAGCTCCCCGAGGAACACAGCAGCGCCGCGGACGCGACCGACGAGGGCCGGCGAGGAGGACTCGTGAGCGACATCGAGGACGCCGTCGACCAGATCCTCGACCAGTGGCGACGGGAGCGGCCCGACCTCGACTGTTCCCCGATGGGCGTCATCGGCCGGATCACCCAGCTCCAGCGGGAGGTCTACCTCGCCCAGCGGGCCACGTTCGCCCGGCACGGACTCGACGCCCCCTCCTTCGACGTCCTGGCGGCGCTGCGGCGAGCCGGCCCCCCGTACCAGCTGACGCCGACCGCCCTCATGCGGACGGCGCTGGTGACGTCCGGCGCGATCACCCAGCGGCTGGACCGGCTGGAGGAGAAGGGGCTCATCACCCGGGAGCGGAGCATGGACGACGGGCGGGCGGTCGTCGTCACCCTCACCGACGCCGGGCGGGCCGCCCTGGACGCCGCGCTGCCCGATCACCTGGAGACGGAGCGTCAGCTGCTGGAGGGGCTGCCCGTCGCCGACCGTGAGCAGCTGGCCGCCCTTCTCCGGCGGCTCCTGGTGGCTCTCGGGCACCTGCCGCAGGACCCCTGAACCCGTCGCGGGAGCCGAACTCGGGAATGAGCGATACCCCACTAACTCGGTAGGGATGGTGTGGGTTAGAGTTCCCGCATGCCTCCGCTGCCCCTCCTTGTGGCTCGCCGCCACCTGGACCACGGGTTGCTGAGCAGCGCGCTCTGTATGCCGATCTGACCGCCGCCCCCTTCTTCCATCCTGGGCGCGCGGCTCGTCGGCGCGCGCCCCCGAAGCCCTCGTCGTCGTCCGTGTGCCTCCGTACCGACGAGGACCCATGTCGAACGACCGCACGACCGCCCCCCGCACCGTCCATCGCTCCGTCGCGCTGCTCGCCCTCCTGCCGGTGGCCGCCGTCCTGGCCGCCTGCGGCAGCAGCAGCGCCGCGGACTCCGCTGACACCGGCGGCGCCGCCGGCGAGCTCCGCCTGGGCTACTTCGCCAACGTCACCCACGCCGCCGCGCTGATCGGCGTGGAGGAGGGCTACCTGGCCGACGAGCTCGGGAACACCGAATTGAAGACGCAGGTCTTCAACGCCGGTCCCGACGAGGTGGAGGCGCTGTTCGCCGGCGCCCTGGACGCCGCGTACATCGGCCCCAGCCCCACGGTCAACGCCTACGGGCAGAGCAACGGGGATGCCATCCGCATCATCGCCGGGGCCGCGTCGGGCGGCGCCCAGCTCGTGGTGCGCGAGGGCATCGACGGCCCCGCGGACCTCGAGGGCGCCACGCTGGCCAGCCCGCAGCTCGGCAACACCCAGGACGTCGCCCTGCGCACCTGGCTGACCGAGCAGGGGCTCGAGAACAGCGTCGACGGCGGGGGTGACGTGACGATCGCGCCCACCGCCAACAGCGACGTCCTGAACCTGTTCTCGGCCGGCGAGCTGGACGGCGCTTGGCTCCCCGAGCCCTTCGCCTCCCGGCTGGTGCTCGAGGGCGGCGGCCACGTGCTGGTCAACGAGCGCGACCTCTGGCCCGACGGCGAGTTCGTGACGACGCACCTCGTCGTCCGCACCGAGTTCCTCGAGCAGTACCCGGAGTCCGTCGCCGCGCTGCTCCGCGGGCACGTTCGTGCCGTCGAGCTCGCCTCGGGCGACGCCGCGGCCGCGACGACCTCCGTCAACGCGGGACTGGAGGCCGCCGGAGGCTCACCGCTGGGCGCCGAGGTGCTCGACCGTGCGTGGGGCGAGCTGTCGGTGACCTACGACCCGATCGCCTCGGCGCTGGAGAAGTCCGCCGAGAACGGGGTCGCCGCGGGCACCACGGAGAACGAGGTGGATCTCGCCGGCATCTACGACCTGCGGCCGCTCAACGCGATCCTGGCCGACGCCGGCCTCGACCCGGTGTCCGCCGGCGGGCTCGGGGAGGACTGATGACCAGCACCATTCGCTCCCAGCAGGAGGTCGGCATGAGCACCCGGTCGCTGACGGAGGCACCGCCTCTCGAGCAGGCCCCACGGCCGGCCGAGGCGGTGCGCCCCGCGGTGCAGGTGGACGGCGTCTCCCAGCTCTTCCAGCGGGGTGGGCCCCCGGTCCTGCAGGGCGTGGATCTCACCGTCGCCCCGGGAGAGTTCGTCTGCCTGCTCGGCGCCTCCGGCTGCGGGAAGAGCACGCTGCTCAACCTGATCGCCGGACTCGTCCAGCCCACGGCGGGCCACATCGAGGTGACGGCCCGGCGACCGGCCCTGATGTTCCAGGAGCCGGCACTGCTGCCATGGCTCACCGCGGCCGGCAACGTCGAACTGGCCCTGCGGGCCCGTGGGGTCGGCCGCGGTGAGCGCCGGCAGGAGGCGCTCCGGCTGCTCCACCTGGTGAACCTCGACGGTCACGGGGGCAAGCGGGTGCACGAGCTGTCGGGCGGGATGCGGCAGCGGGTCGCCCTCGCGCGCGCCCTGGCCCAGGACAGCTCGGTCCTCCTGATGGACGAACCGTTCGCCGCGCTGGACGCCATCACGCGGGACGTGCTGCACCAGGAGCTCACCCGCGTCTGGGGCGAGCAGGGCCTGTCGATCGTCTTCGTCACGCACAACGTGCGCGAGGCCGTCCAACTGGGGCAGCGGGTGGTGCTGATGGGGTCGCGCCCCGGCCGCATCGTCCGGGAGTGGCAGATCGACATCTCGCACCCCCGGACCATCGAGTCCCCGGCGGTCGGGGCGCTCGCCGCGGAGATCACCTCCGAGTTGCACCAGGAGATCAGCCGCCATGGTCACTGACCTCTCCTCCCGTGGGATGCGGGCGGACGCGGCGGACCCGAACGTCGCGTCCGCCGCCGACCGGGCCGTCGTCGCGGGCCTGGACGCCCTCGACGCGGGCCCGCAGCTGCCGCCCCGGCCGGGGCTCGGCCGGCGCTTCGTCCGCTCGGTCCTGCCGCCGATCGTCTTCCTCGCCCTGCTCGTGGGCGTCTGGCAGCTGGCGTACGTGGCGGAGGTCAAGCCGCCCTACGCCCTGCCCGGACCCGCCGACGTCGCGGAGACGTTCTGGACGAACGTCCTGAGCGGCCGGGCATCGGAGGCGATCTGGACGAGCCTGAGCCGGGGTGCGATCGGGTTCGCCATGTCGTTGGTGCTGGGGACCCTGCTCGGTCTGGCCATGTGGGCGAGCCGATGGCTGCGCGCGGCCGTCGGGCCGATCGTCAGCGGCCTGCAGAGCCTGCCGTCGGTGGCCTGGGTGCCCGCGGCGATCATCTGGTTCCAGCTGTCCGACGCGGCGATCTACACCGTGGTCCTGCTGGGCGCCGTCCCGTCGATCGCGAACGGCCTGCTGGGCGGGCTCAAGCAGGTCCCGCCGCTGTTCGACCGGGTCGGCCGGGTGCTCGGGCTGTCGGCCGCCGGCCGGATCCGGCACGTGCTGCTGCCCGCCGCGCTCCCCGGGTACCTGGGCGGTCTGCGCCAGGGCTGGGCCTTCGCCTGGCGCTCCCTGATGGCCGCCGAGCTGATCACCTACTCACCCGCGCTGGGTCAGGGCCTCGGCCAGCTGCTGAACGTCGGCCGGGAGCTGTCGCAGATGTCGCTGGTGATCACCTCGATCACCCTGATCCTCGTCGTGGGCGTCGCGATCGAGCTGCTGCTCTTCGCGCCGCTCGAGCGCCGGGTCCTGACCCGCCGCGGGCTGACCATGCGCTGAGCGGTCAGGGCAGCGGGTCGACGTCCTCCGGCCGCAGGTCCGGACGCACCCGGACGTAGCGCAGCGGGTGCCGGAAGATCCCGGCCTGCAGGGCCGCGTCCGCGCTCACCTCGACGACGACGGCCGGCTCGACGCGGGTGAGCGCGACCGACAGCTTCCCGCCGCCGAACCGGCCGGTGCCGATCCGCTCGGGCCACGGGTGGTCGGGCCCGGCGGGCGTGAGGACGGCGGCCAGCTCGGCGGCCTGCTGCGGGTTCAGCGGGCTCGTCCGCCCGACCACGACGAGCTCTCCGTTCCGGATCCGGCCGGCCACCAGCTGGCTGGGCCGCTCGATCGGGCCGATCACCCCGCCGGCCACGACCTCGGTCGTCTCCCAGGACTTCACCTTGAGCCACTCCCGGCGTCCCGGTGCGTACCGCGTACCGGCGCCCTTCACGACCAGGCCCTCCACCCCGGCGGTCCGGAAGTCCTCGAACCACTGACGCGCCTCGGCGGGGTCGGACGTGGCGGGGGACAGCTGCAGCGGCGGCGCCCAGCGTCCGGCCAGCGTCTCCAGATCGGCCCGGCGGCGCGACAGCCGCTGCCCCCTGAGGTCCCGCCCACCGGAGGCGAGCAGGTCGAAGGCGACGTAGGACGCCGGCGCGGCGGCGACCAGACCCCGGATCCGTCCCACCGAGGCGGACATCCGCTGCTGCAGCAACCCGAAGTCCAGCCGCGAGCCGTTCCAGATGACGACCTCGCCGTCCAGCACCGTGCCGGCCGGCACCTGCGCGACCGCCGCTGCGACGACGTCCGGGAAGCGGTCGGTGAGGTCGCGACCCTGCTTGGACCAGACGCGCGTCGCGGAGCCGCTCCGGACGACGACCAGGCGGTAGCCGTCCCACTTGGGTTCGTAGAGGCAGCCGCCGGGCAGCGCGTGGGCCGCCGGGATCTCCCGCACCGGCTTGGACAGCTGCACCGCCACGGGCCCGGCGAGCTCGGGCGGCAGGCCCGGCAGGCCAGGGGCGGAGAGCGGCATCCGGCCAGCCTGCCGGGCACGCGGCGGACCTGCAGGTCCCGCGGTCGTGGCGTCACCCGATCGAGCCCTACCGGGGGCGCACCGCGGTCAGCCCCGGTCGAGCAGCAGGAGGCTGAACGCCGCGAGCGACGGCCCGTCGGTGAAGCGGCCGTCGGCGACCATCGCCCGCAGCTCCGTCTCGCGCACGAAGCGCGAGCGCATGTCCGCCTCGCTGGCCTCCCGGGCCGTGGGCCCGGCCGTCAGGCCGGTCGCCAGCCACACGTCGAACTCCTGCGTCGAGAGGCCGGGCGCCAGGTCGAGGTGGCCCAGCCGGCGCAGCTCGGCGGCCCGGAGGCCCGTCTCCTCGGCGAGCTCGGCCCGTGCCAGTTCCTCCGCCGAGCCGTCCGTGCCGTGGGTCCAGGTGCCCTGGGGGAACTCCCACGACCGCCGGCCGATCGGGTAGCGGAACTGCTCCACCAGCCAGAAGCCGTCGTCGGCCGCGGGGATGACCAGGGCGAAGTCGGGACGCTCGACCACCCCGTACAGGCCGGTCGAGCCGTCGTCGTGCTCGATCACGTCCTCCCGCACCCGGATCCAGGGATTGCGGTAGGCCTCCCGGCTGCTCGTGGTCCGCACGCCAGGAGCCTGTCACGATGGACGCCGATGACCGAACGCAAGCCGGCGGGGATGTCTTTCGAGACCTGGGTCGAGTCCCAGATCGCCCAGGGCATGGCACGCGGTGACTTCGAGGGTCTGGCGGGATCGGGCAAGCCGTTGCCGCGGCGTTCCGACGCCGACTCGATGGTCGACTGGGTGGTCGCCAAGGCGCGGCAGGAGAACCTCGACCTTTTCGGCATGCTGCCGCCCGGCCTGGCGCTCCGCAAGGAGCGGGAGGACCTGCCCCGCCGCGCGGCCGAGCTCATGTCCGAGACCGCCGTGCGCGCGCTCGCCGAGGACTACAACGCCCGGGTGGAGGCCTTCTGGCGCCGTCCCCAGGAGAGCCGCTGGTCGCCGGTCCCGGGCCTGGCCGACGTCGAGGCGCTGGTGGCCGAGTGGCACCGGAACCGTCCGCCGCGGCCTGCGCTCGCACCAGAGCCGGCTGCTCCGGAGCGGCGCCGGTGGCTCGACCGGTGGCGCGTCCGGCGGCGAGGATGACGGCATGCGTTTCGTGCTGGAGGTGGACCTGGAGGCCGGGCGGCTGGCGGGCGAGGACCGCGCCGCGGAGCTCGGCCGGATCCTGCGGTACTGGGCGGGTGCGATGAAGCAGATGCCACCGCTCGCGGCGGGGGACCGGCAGGACCTCTCCGACAGCGACTACACCGTCGTCGGCTCGTGGCGCGTCGAGGAGTGAGTCAGTCCGGCGAGCCGGGACGGACCAGTCCGCACTCGTAGCCGAGGACGACGGCCTGCACCCGGTCGCGCAGGTCGAGCTTGGCCAGCAGGTGCGCGACGTGGCTCTTCACGGTCGTCTCCGAGAGCACGAGGTCGGCCGCGATCTCCGCGTTCGACCGGCCGCGGGCCAGCTCGGTGAACACGTCGAGCTCCCGCGGGGTCAGCGTGCGCAGTTCCTCGGGCACGCCCGTTCCCGGAGGTGGCCGGCGCACCCAGTCCTCGATCAGCCGCCGGGTCAGGGCCGGGTCGAGGAGGGCCGAGCCGTCGGCCACCGTCCGGACGGCGTGCAGCAGCGCCGACCGGGGCGAGTCCTTGAGCAGGAAGCCGCTGGCCCCGGCACGCATGGCGGCGTAGAGGTACTCGTCCTCGCCGAAGGTCGTCAGGATGAGCACGCGCGGGCCGGGTCGGCCGCCCCGGAGCAGCCGCTCGGTGGCCTGCAGGCCGTCCATGACCGGCATCCGGATGTCCATCAGGACGACGTCCGGACGGTGCTCCGCGACCCCGCGCAGCGCCGCCTGCCCGTCACCGGCCTCGGCGACCACCTCGAGATCGGGCTGCAGGTCCAGGATCAGCCGCAGCCCCTCGCGGACCATCGCCTGGTCATCGGCGATCAGCACGCGGATCGTCACGGGGCGGGCACCCCCACCGGCAGGACGGCGGTCACCCGGAAACCGCCGTCCGGGTCCGTCCCGGCCTCGAGGGTGCCGCCGTAGAGCGCCGCCCGCTCGCGCATGCCCACGAGCCCGTGACCGGTGGACCTGCCCGCCGGACCGCGGCCGTCGTCGGTGATCTCGATCCGGAGGCTGACGGGGGTGTGGTCCAGTCGCACGCAGGCCCGGGTGGCGCGGGCGTGCCGGCGGGTGTTGGTGAGCGCCTCCTGCACGATCCGGAACGCCGCGAGCTCCAGTCCCAGCGGAAGGGCGGCCGGCTCGCCGGTCACCACGACGTCCACCGTGAGCCCGACCTCGGCCGCCTCGCGGACCAGCTCCGGGATCCGGCCGAGCGACGGTTGCGGAGAGGTCGACGCCTGGTCGCCGGCGGCCCGGAGCACGCCGAGCAGCCGGCGCATCTCCCCCAGCGCTTCGCGACCGGTGTCCTGCACCCGTCGCAACGGCTGGACGGCCGCGTCGGGGGAGGAGGCCAGCAGCGCCTCGGCGGCCTCGGCCTGCACGACCATGAGGCTGAGCCCGTGGGCGACGACGTCGTGCAGCTCGCGGGCGATCCGTGTGCGCTCCTGGGCGGCGGCGAGCTCCGCCTCCCGCTCCAGTTCGCCTTCCAGTGCGGCGGCCCGGTCCTCGACCGCGGACAGGCGCAGGGCCCGCTGCCGCACGAAGGCGCCGAGCCCGCCGGAGAGGCCGAAGTAGACCAGGGGATAGACGAACTCGAAGGTCTCGATCGGGTCGTCCCGCGCCTGGAGGACCGTGATGCCGGTGACCGCCACGGCGAGGACCGCATATCCGGCGGCGATCGTGACGGGAGGCGCCTCCCGGGCCAGCGTGTAGACGCAGATCATCGTCGCGACGAACGACGCGAAGGTCGCCGGTGCCCCGTCGGCGGCCACCACCTGGAGACCGACGCCGGCCGCGACGACGACGGTGACCGGAAGGGGGAACCGCCGGCGGACCGCGAGCGGCAGCACCGCGGCGAGAGCGCCCACGGTCACCAGGGCGGCGTTACCGGGGGGCTCGTCGGAGACCAGCTGGGTGATCGCGAGGACGGTCAGCAGGGCCGGGACGCCGACGTCGAGCAGCTGCCGGGTCGAGGCCGAGTGCAACGAGGTGCCCCGCACGGCCCCTCCTCCCGGACTTTCCGCGCGGAAAGTCCCCCTCGCGGCCGGGACCTTCGGCGCGGAAAGTCCCGAACGGTGGGAAGCCTCCCGTCCGGCCGCCCGGTCGCACCACCTCCGCGGGCACGGGTTCCCTCGTCCGTGCGGAGGAGACGGTTCACTCGCCCGGCCGGGGACGCGGGGTGCGGCGGCCCAGGAGCGTGCTCGGCGTCGGCCCACCGGGGGTCGCCACCGACAAGGAGCTCCTCATGGACATCCCCTCGTTCCTCCGGCCCCTCGCTCTCGCCGCCGGCCCGATCACGGTCGTCGCCATGGGCCTGGTGTTCGCCGCCGCGGCGACCGCAGGCCCGGACATCGAGTCCTCCCCGCTCGCCGTGGCCTCCTCGGCGCTGCTCCTCGCGGCGCTTCTCGGCATCGGCGCCGCCGCGTTCTCGGTGCTCGCCCGGGCGCGGGAGGTCGGTAGAGGTGCGGCGGCGCCGGCCCTGGCCGTCATCGGCTCCGTGCTCGTCGCCGGCGGCGCATGGGCCGCACTCTTCGTGCTGCCGTCGCTCGCCGCCGAGGCGCCCGACGTCCTCGAATCCGGGGCGCTGGGCAGCGTGATGGTCGGCTATGTCGCGTCCTACGCCGTCTTCGCGTTCGGCTGGGTGGCCACCGGCGTCGCGTCGATCCGCGCCCGGATGGTCCCGACGTGGCTCGGCGTCCTCGTGGTCGTCGGCGGTGCCGCCTCGATGGTGCCCGCGCCGGAGGCTCTCCGGCTGCTGGTCGTCGGCATCGCGGCGACCCTGGTCGCCCGCGGGCTGACGGCGCCGGTGCCCGGCCGCACCCGGGCCACGGTCTCGGCCTGAGCCGCCCCGAGCCTGCTCGCGACGCACGCCCGGGTGAGCGTCGCCGGCTACGACCGGAGGGCGGAGCGGCGGCGTCGTCGCTCCAGGGCGAGCAGCCCACCGGCAATCGCGACGGCGAGCGCCATGGCGAGAAGGGAGACGGGCAGCGCGGGTGGGTCCGCGTGGTCCGTCGGCTGCGACCTGAGGACGTCGTACTGCTCCACGACGGTGGTCCGCAGCTCGGCGAGCTCGGCGGGTCCGGGGAGGGCCTTCCGGGCCCAGTCGTTGAGCGGCCGCACGGTCGTGCCGGACAGGGCGTAGTAGGCCCCGTTGGGCGCGTCGTGGATCAGGAGCTCGGTGGCGGACACCGCCCCCAGCGCAGCGCCGAGAGCGACGTCGTCCGAGTAGCCGTTCGGTTGCGCGCGACCACCGTCGGGCCGCCACACGCCGAGGGTGCCGAGCACCTCGTCGCCGCGCTCGAGGGCGGCCACCCACTGGCCGGTCGAGACCACCGGCTCGGTCACCGGGCCCTCGTCGACGAAGGTCATCGAGAAGCGGAACAACTCATGGACGTCCTCGGCCCGGACGTCGCCGGAGAAGTCCGCACCCAGGCCCTCCGCCCCCGCCTGCGCCTGGCGGAGCCCCGCGCCCGCGGAGACCGCGCGGACGTCCTCCGGAACGGTCGGCACGGGCAGAGCGGACGCCGGTCCGCCGGTCAGGACGACGGTGACCAGCGCGGCCGCCGTCGCGAGCCATGTCCTGGACCACATCGCCGTCCGCCTCCCCGTGCTGCCGGGCGGCCAGCGTCCCCGCGCGCGAGCGGCTGATCAAGAGATGGACCCGAACCGCAACCGGGTCGTTGTCGCAGAGCAACCGAGGTCGACGAACTCCACCGGAGCAACCTGGGTTGCTCGTCCATGAGCGTCGGAACATTGGAGGCACGGGCCGCCGACACCAGTGACCCCATGCGGGCGCTGCGCGCCGTCGTCGCCCTGCGGCGGCTCGTCGACGCGCTGGAGCTGCGGCAGGTGCAGGCGGCCCTGGACGCGGGCCACTCCTGGCCCGCCATTGCGGACGCCCTGGGGGTCACCCGTCAGGCCGTCCACAAGAAGTACGTCCGCCGCGTCGACGTCCCCAGGGGGTCCTCATGAGCCGTACGCCGGACGAGCCGAAGGGCGAGCGCTGGCTCCTCCTCGTCACCGCGGCCGACGACGAGGCGGCGCGGGCCGGCCTCGACCTGGCGACCGCGCGCACGTCGCTCGTGGAGGGGCAGCGGCAGGACCTGTCCTCGCTCGGCGGCTCGACGCCGGTGCCGCCGGCGCTCGCCCATCACACCTACGGCGTCGCGACGGCCGCCCTGCCCTGGTCGGACCGGGCGCGCCGGGCGCTCCAGCCGATGACCGAGGGCGACCCGGACGCGTTGGCTCTCACGGCGCTGCTGGCCGACGAGCAAGGCCCCGCGCGCAGGCTGCTCGAGCAGGCGGGTCTCGATACCGGCGCCGTCCTGGCCGCCGCCCGCATCGTCGCGGGCTCCGGCGGCCCGCACTCCGTCGCCGGGGACGACTCCCGGGCCTGGACGTCCGCCCACACCAGCACCGTGGCGGTGCCGAGGACCGACCTCTGGCGGGTGGTGAGCGATCCGCGGCGGCGCGTGGAATGGGACGACACCGTGGCCCGCGTGCAGGTCCTGGACGACTGGTCCTTCCGGACGCTGGACGCCCTGTCCGGCGCGATCGCCGGTCCCGGTCGTCCCGTCGAGGACCCCGGCCTGGTGTTCACGCACATCGTGACGGAGACGGCAGAGGCCGGCTGGTCGAGTGGGAGGCGCGGTTTCCCAGCCGCGCGCACACCGAATGGCTGCGCGTCGAGATCGAGGACGACGGAGCTGGCAGTCGCCTGACGCTGCGCCATGCGTTCAGCCGGCCGCAGGGGACATTCCGGCGGTTTCTCCCCCCTCTACGCCTGGACGACGCACGAGCGGCTCAAGGTGCTGCCGCAGGCGATCGCGCAGGCGGCGGCCGTCTGAGTTGCACCGAGGAGTTGGTGCCGCGCCCACAACCGCAGGCGGAGCACCGGCTCTCGCGGAGCCGGGAGTCAGAGGACGTCGAACTCGTTGAACGCCGCTCCGCCGGAGAGGGTCGCGTAGCCGGGCCCGCGGTCGAAGAACGGCTCCTCACCGGTGCGGGCCGCCCGCATGGACGCCCTCAACTCGCCGGTGGCCGCGCCGTCCGCCGTGCCGTCGTCCTCGACGACGACGCCGTAGTCGGCTCGGGCGCCCTCGACCGACACCTTGCGCCAGGCGATGTCCCGCAGGACCTCCTCGACCGGCCGGTCCAGCGGGTCGCCCCAGCCGCCGCCGCCCGTCGTCCGGATGCGGACGACCGTGCCGGCCTTGAGCGGCTCGGCATCCGCGAGCGCGTCGACGTCGTGCTCGTCGGGGCCGCCCGGGTCGACCGTGACCTGGAAGGGCTTGCCGGCCTTGCCGCCCTTGACGCCCCAGCAGGCGAGGATCGAGCGGTCGGCGATCGACATGAAGTGCGCGTCGCGGAGCACCCGGATGTGCTTCTCGTACCCGCAGCCACCGCGGTAGCGGCCGGCGCCGCCGGAGTCCAGCGCCAGGCCGAGCCGCTCGACCCGCAGCGGGAAGCGGCCCTCGGTGAACTCGGTCGGCAGGTTCCGGGAGTCGGGGACGACGTGGATGGTGTCCTCGCCGTCCGCGTAGAACCGGCCGCCCGAACCGCCGCCCAGCACCTCGCGCATCAGGTAGGGCTCGCCGTCGAAGTCGGTGCCGTAGACGCCGGTGTAGCGGATCGTCTCCTGGTCGGCGGGCATCCGGCCGCCGGTGGCCTTCGCCAGCACTCCGGCCAGGACGCCGAGCAGCCGCAGGATGACGAACGTCCGGGCGTTGGTCGGTGCCGGGAAGATCGGGGTGAGCAGCGTGCCCTTCTCCGGGAAGCGCATCTCGATCAGCGGGACGACGCCCTCGTTGACGTCGAGCTGGGCCATGCGCTCGGGCGTCTCGGCCAGGTTGCGCAGGATCGGGGCCAGCCACTTCTTGAGGAAGTTGCCGTCGGCGTAGTCGCCGCAGTGGTTGATCGGGCCCTTGGCCTGCGGGCCGGTGCCGGTGAAGTCGATGACCAGCGGCGTCTCCTGGGTGGAGTCCATGGTCAGCGTGATCCGCTGGCGGTGCAGCCGCGGCTCGTCGACGCCGTCGTGCTCGGCGTAGTCCTCCCAGACGTAGGTGCCGTCGGGGATCTGGCTGAGGATCTCGCGCCGGTAGACCTCGGTGGAGCTGGCCAGGATCGAGTCGAAGCAGGCTTCCACCGCGGCCACGCCGTACCGGTCGAAGAGCTCGCCGAGCCGCCGCGCGCCGGCCAGGCAGGCCGAGCACTCGGCGTCCAGGTCGGCGGCCAGCGAGTCGGGCATCCGCGAGTTGCGGGTCATGATCTTCAGCGCCGACTCGTTGGGCACGCCGCGGTCCCACAGCTTGATCGGGGGGACCATCAGGCCCTCCTCGTACACGCTGGTCGCGGCGCTCGGCATGGAGCCGGGGACGGCTCCGCCGATGTCGTCGTGGTGGCCGAAGGCCTGGATGAAGGCGACGACGCGCTGCTCGCCGCTCTCCGGATCCGCCGCGAACACCGGCACCGTGACGCAGAGGTCGGGGAGGTGGCCGATCCCGCCCTCGGACAGGTAGACGTCGTTGTGGAAGTACACGTCGCCGACGTTCATCGTCTCGATCGGGTAGTCGCGGACGACCGGGTGCACCAGCGCCGAGTACGAGCGGCCGGTGAGCTTGCGCAGCTGCCGGTCGTGGATGCCGGCGCGGAAGTCGTGCGCGTCGCGGATCATCGGCGAGCGCGAGGTGCGGCCGATGGAGGTCTCGACCTCTTTCTCGATCGCGGCCAGCGTGCCGGCGACGATCTCGACGAGCACCGGGTCGGCGTCGACCTTGCCGTTCTGCAGGCTGGAGGTCACAGCGCCGACTCCTTCGTGAGCAGCAGGTTGCCGTAGGCGTCGACGGTGACGGCGAAGCCGGGGTGCACCGGGACGGTGGAGCCGAACTCCTCGATGACCGCGGGGCCGGTCACCACGTCACCCGGCGCGAGGTCGGGCCGGTTGTAGGTGGGGGTGTCCACCCAGTCGTCGAAGAAGACCCGGCGCGAGCCCGTGACGGCCCGGTCCGTCCCGCCGTCCTTCGGGGGCAGCTCCACCAGGTCGGGACGGCGGATCGGCCCGATCCCGCTGACGCGGAGGTTCACCCACTCGACGGCCTGGCGCGGGTCGGTGGCGAAGTCGTAGCCGTAGAGCTGGCGGTGCGCGGCGTGGAAGGCCTGCGCGACGTCCTCGGCCGCGGCCCGGTCCAGCTCGCCGTCCGCCACCGGGACGCGCACCTCGAAGGCCTGGCCCACGTAGCGCAGGTCGGCGGTGCGCTGCATCCGCTGCTGGGAGCGCTCGAAGCCCTCGCCGTCCAGCGCGGTCTGGGCCTGGGTCTCGAGCTCGCCGAACACCGACCGCACCCGGGCCAGGTCGAGATCGAGGTGCTTGGAGACGACGGTCTGCACGTAGTCGTTGCGGACGTCGACGGTGAGCAGCCCGAATGCGCTGACGTTGCCCGGGTTCGGCGGCACCAGCGTCCGGGGGAGGTTGAGGATGTCCATCAGCCGGCAGGCCAGCAGCGAGCCGGAGCCGCCGAACGTGGTCAGCGTGAAGTCACGGACGTCGAGGCCCTTCGCGACCGTCACCTGGCGCAGTGCGTTGGCCTGGTTCCACGCGGAGATCTCCAGGATGCCGGTGGCCGTGCGCTCCAGCGACAGGTCGAGCTTCGCGCCGAGCTGCCGGAGGCCGGCGGCTGCGTTCTCTATCGACAGCGGAATCTCGCCCCCCAGCAGGTGTGGGGGGATCCGGCCGAGGGTGACGTGGGCGTCGGTGACGGTCGGCTGGTCGCCGCCGTCCGGGTAGCACATGGGGCCGGGATCGGCGCCGGCCGATCTGGGGCCGACCTTGAGCGTGCCCTCGGGCGAGAGCCAGGCGATCGATCCGCCGCCCGCACCGACCGTGACGACGTCGATCATCGGGATCTTGGACGGGTAGTCGCCGACCGAGCCCTCGGTGGTGAGCGCGGGCTCGCCGTCGATGACGACCGTGACGTCGGTGGAGGTGCCGCCGCCGTCGCAGGTCAGCACGCGGTCGAAGCCGGCGGTGCCGGCGATCAGTGCGGCCCCCAGGGCGCCGGCGGCCGGGCCCGACAGCATCGTGGTGATCGGCTGGTGCACGACCTCCTGGGCCGACAGCACGCCGCCGTTGCTCTTCATCACGTAGAAGGGCACGTGCCGGGCGATCTCGTCCAGCCGGGTGCGGATGTTGGTGACGTACGCGCTCACCTTGGGCTTCACGGCGGCGTCGACCAGCGTGGTCACCGACCGCTCGTACTCGCGGTACTCGCGCAGCACCTCGGAGCTGATCGACACGACGGCACCGGGGTGCTCCGTCTCGATGACCTCGTGCATCGCGCGCTCGTGCGCGTCGTTCGCGTAGGCGTGCAGGAAGCAGACGCCGATGGTGGTGATCCCGGCGTCCCTGAAGAAGCGGGCGGCCGCGCGGGCGTCGTCCTCGGAGAACGGCCGGACCTCGGCGCCGTGGTGGTCCAGCCGGCCGCGCACCGTGCGCACGAGGTCGGCCGGGACGATCCGTGGCGGCTTGACCCAGAAGTAGCTGTTGCCGTAGCCGTCCGGCACGGACTGGCGGGCGATCTCCAGCACGGACTCGTAGCCCTCGGTGGTGATGAACCCGATGCGGTCGAGCTTGCCCTCGAGCAGCTGGTTGGTGGCGACCGTCGTCCCGTGGCTGACCGCGGTGATCGAGGTCCCGTCCAGGCCCATCAGGCCCAGCACCTTGCGGACGCCGGTCAGGAAGCCCTCGGCCGGGTCGGCGGGGGTGGACGGCGTCTTGGTGGTGGTGGTCTGGCCGCTGTCCTCGTCCACGGCCACGACGTCGGTGAACGTCCCGCCGGTGTCGATGCCGATGCGGACCCGGCGCTCGCTCATGCCGGTTACCTTAGCGATGAGATACCTGTCGGGGAAGGTGTGGCTCGCTCAGGGCGTCGGCCGGCCGATCCCCGCGGCGTAGAGGACCCCGAGGACGGCCCCGGGCGGGGCCGCCACGTAGAGCCACCACGGGTGGATGAACTGGCCGGTGGCCAGGCAGACGGTCGCCCGCGGGTGCGCGCGGACCAGGCCGACTGCACGCGCACGTCGAACTCGTGCAGGTCCAGCTGCCCGTCCCCGACCGCGCGGCGCAGCCGCTCCTGGACGACGGCGCGCTCGGCGTCCGAGACCCTCGCTCGGGCACGGAATGCCCGGGGTGCTGCGTGCGGGGTGAGGCGCCCCGCGGGCGGGATCAGCCGCGGGCGTGCATCAGCATGTCGGTGGTGTCGAAGCCCTGGCCGCGCTGGGCGGCGGAGGCTCCGCCGAAGGCGCGGTACGAGCGGGTGACCGCCGTGCCGACGGCGGCGAAGGAGCGGGCCACCCGCTGCGCCGGGGCGGCGAGGGAGATGGCGGGGGTGGCGCGGCGGACCTGCTGCGAAACGAACGTCGTCACGTCAAGGACTCCCATTAATGCGTGCTCAAGTTGTCATGATCACGTTAGTCCTGCGCGGCGTTCGTTTCCCGGGCTAATGGTGTGACCATAGCCACGGGCATGCCTGTCGGCATGAGCGGGCTCACACTCCGGGCGCCATTCTGTGACGGCGGCCACGCGAGGCGAGGTCGATCGTGACCGCGACCACGTTCGTCCTGCCTGCGCGGACGTCCATGGCGAAGCTGGCGTCATCCTCGGGAACGTGCCCTCCACGGAATGGCGGAAATGGCGGCGCGATCGTCGCCGGTGCAGATCAGCAATGTCGTGGCCGCTCATCCCAATTCGGATCAGGGCGTCCGCATGGGGCTCAGGAAGTGAGTGCCTCGGCCCGGCTGCGGCGGGGGGTGGGAATCGCGACGGCGGGCGCGATCTCGACCAGTGCCTCCGGCGGACCGGGGCGGCCGTAGTACCAGCCCTGGCCGTAGTCGACGCCCAGGGCCCGCAGGGCGGTGGCCTCGTCCGCGGTCTCGATGCCCTCGGCGACGACGCGCACGTCGCAGCCGTGCCCGAACGCGACCAGGGACTGCACCAGCTTGGTCAGGACCGGGTCGGTGTCCAGTCCCGCGACGATGCTCCGGTCGATCTTGATGACGTCGGGAGCGGTGACCACGATGTGGCGGAGCGAGGAGAAGCCGGCACCGACGTCGTCGATCGCGAGCCGCAGGCCGGCCGCCCGGAAGGGCGCCAGGGTGGCGGAGAGCGCGGCGTAGTCCTCGACCTGGTCGTGCTCCGACAGCTCCAGGAGCACCCGCTCGAGCGGCATCCGGGTCATGAGCTCGCTGAACTCGGGCGTCAGGAGGGTGGCGGGGGAGACGTTCATCGCGACGTAGCCGCCGACGCGGTCGAGATGGACGGCGGCCGCCTCGAGCGCGAGCAGTTCGAGCCGGTGGCCGAGGCCGACGCTGTGCGCCTCCGCGAAGCAGACGTCAGGAGCCATGCCCCACTCGGCCGGGAAGCGGCTGAGCGCCTCGGCACCCACCCGCTCGCCGGTGCCGATGTCGACGATCGGCTGCAGGACGACGACCGGGCCGCCGGCCTCGATCAGGGGGCCGAGCCGGTCGGAGATCTCGGTGCGCCGTTCCTGCGAGCGCACCTCGGGCTCGATGATGACCGCGGCGGCCGAGGCCAGCACGTCCATCAGGGCCTTGTCGCGCTTGGTCAGGTCCTTGTCCGACGTCAGCCCCGCCGCGCAGAACGTCCCGTAGAGCGAGCCGTCGCTGAGGGTCACGGGCACCGAGACGTAGCTGCGCAGGCGCGGCATGCGGGCCGCCGGCAGCTTCATCGCCTCGGGGAAGTCCTTGAGGTTCGGGATGACCTGCGGGAGCTTGCCGTCGAGGATGACCTGGCAGAGGGTCACCTCCTGCTTCTGCTGGTAGCCCTCCTTGAACAGGAACGGCGCCGAGGTGTCGACCACCTCCAGGTGCTGGGTGGTCCCGTCGAGCCGGCTCAGGAACGCGACGCTGAGGCGCAGCGACTTCCTCGCCGTGTGCAGCAGATCGGCGATCTGCTGCTCCGCGTCCGATCGGTTCCTGCCCATGGGTTCCTCTTCTCGATGACCTTCCTTCCCTGCTGATCGGCACGACCGGCACATCTCTGGAATCGCGGACGTGCAGCCCCCCGGACGGGGGCAGACGGAGGTGCCCTCGTGCGAGGTCAGAAGCTCCGCTGGGCGAGCACCGTGGTGACCGCGAAGAGCGTGAGGCTGAGCGCCGTGAGCCACATGGCGGTCACGCGGATCGCGGGCGGCCGGATGCGCCGACCGGCGAGGAGCGCCAGCGCCCCCGCCGCGAGCAGCAGCAGGCCCTGGCCGGCCCAGC
Source organism: Blastococcus sp. CT_GayMR19 (assembly GCF_004570385.1). GTDB lineage: Bacteria > Actinomycetota > Actinomycetes > Mycobacteriales > Geodermatophilaceae > Blastococcus_B. The sequence goes on from NZ_SPQL01000011.1 coordinate 154,314, forward strand.
CCGCCATGAACCAGTCGTTCGCGGTGGCGCAGGGCGCGCAGTCGGTGACGCTGCAGCTGTTTTCACTGGTGCAGGCGGTCATGCCGCCGAAGGCGGCGGCGAAGCTCCCGAACGTGGCGAGCAGGAGGGTCACGGCCAGGGCCAGCCGCAGCGGCCCCCGCACGGCGCGCGGCCTGCTGGACGGGTGCGGCGTCACGCGGACACTCTGACAGCTCGGGCGCCCGGATTCGTTGCGCACCCGTGTCGATGAGGACGGCGCCCGTTCGACGTCTCTACAGGGGCGGCGCCGGTCGCCCACCGGACAGGGGAGGTCCCATGCGCAAGCTCGTCGTCACCACGTTCGTGACCATGGACGGCGTCATGCAGGCGCCGGGCGGTCCGGGGGAGGACCCGTCGGGCGGGTTCTCCTACGAGGGATGGCTGGTGCCGCACTTCGACGACGACATCGGGGCGCAGATGGACGCCTGGTTCTCCGGCGCGCAGGACTTCCTGCTCGGCCGGACGACCTACGAGATCTTCTACGGATCCTGGCCGAAGATGATCAGCGACGACCAGGTTTCCCAGAAGATCAACTTCAACAAGAAGTACGTGGCGTCGCGCACGCTGAGCGACGTGGAGTGGGAGACCGCGGAGCTGCTGCAGGGCGACGTCGGCGACGCCGTCCGGAAGCTCAAGGCCGAGGACGGCGGGGAGCTGCAGGTGCACGGCTCGGCGGGCCTGATCCAGACGCTGCTGAAGGAGGACCTGGTCGACGAGCTGCGGCTGATCGTCTTCCCGGTCGTGGTGGGCTCGGGCAAGCGCCTGTTCGGGGAGGGCACCATCCCGCGCACGTGGAAGCTGACCTCGTCGAAGGCGTCGTCGACCGGGGCGCTGATCGCGAGCTACGAGCGCGTGGGCGAGGTGGAGACCGGCTCGATCGGCCCCGAGTACGAGTGAGCGCGGCGCCCCTCCGGCCGCGCGCTGCGATTGCGCACTCGTGCACCTGCCCCTGATACGTGCATGTGCGCGCAATCAGGAACGCCGAGTGCCCGCCCCGGACGTCCGGGACGGGCACTCGGCGGTTCAGCGTTCAGGTGCGCGAGGCACCCGACGGCGTCAGTGGGCGGTGTGACCCGCGGTGATGCGCTCGGTCGACCAGTCGTCGTCGCCCTCGGGCTCCTTGGCGAGCAGGAACGCGCCGACGGTCCAGACGATCGCGCCGACGACGCCCACGAAGGCACCGATCTCGGTGGACAGGTCGGCGGTGCGCTCGAAGGCGCCGGGGACGTCGAGGACGTAGGCCAGCGAGATGCCAGTGGCGGCGAGGCCGACGGCCATGGTGACGAGCGAGAGACCACGGTGCTGACGGCCGCGCGCGCGGTTCAGGGCGTACAGCAGTGCCGCAGCCAGGCCCACGCCGAGGAAGGCGAGCAGGGGAATGACGGTGTCGGTCTCGTAGCCGGAGCCGGTCGTCGCGGTGTCGCCGTTCGTGGACACCCAGTCCAGGAAGGTGGCGATCAGGAAGACGACGACGCCGGCGGTGGCCACGTAGGCGCCCATCGGGTTGGCCCGGTGGTCCCGGCGGACCTCACGGTCGGTCGAGTGCGCAGAAGTACTTGAGTTGGCCATGGGCAACGGTTACCCGCCGGTAGGTATGAGAACCGGAACGTGACCGGACGCACTCCGACCCGCTGGGGTCGCCGCCATCGCCGCTGTGCGGACGGCGCGCAGAGAACGCCGACGGCCGGCCCCGGAAGATCCACACTTTCGGCAGATTCCGCCGGTCGGCAGCGGATGCGCAGATCGGAAGGGTGCCGTCATGGAAGCCAGACCGGGATCCGGAGCGGGGGGCCCGGCGGTCGCGGGGCGTCGGTCCTCCGACGGTGGTGACGTCGCCGGGCAGGCGCGGAGGTGGGACCAGATCACGGCGATCGCCGGCCTCGTCTTCATCGCGCTCATCGTGGCCGGCTTCTTCACCCCGGACACGCCCTCGGCGGACAGCTCGACGGAGGCCATTGCCGCTCGGCTGAGCGCGGACCAGCCGGCCCACCAGGTCTCCCTGCTTCTCGGCTTCCTCGGTGACATCGCCTTCCTCGTGTTCCTGGCCGGCCTCTGGAGCAGGCTGCGCCGGCACGGGGGAGCCGGCGGCATGTTCGCCGGGCTCTTCGTCGTCGCGGGAGCGGTGTTCGCGGCCACGATCGCCGTGTCGGAGCGGCTGCACCTGGCGCTGGTCCAGGGCGCGGACACCGCGGGCGACGACCCGGCCGTGCTGCGCACGCTCGTCGTCCTCGACAACTGGGTCGGGGCCGCGACGGTCCCCGCCGGGGTGGCGATGTTCCTCGGGGCCGCGATGGCGATCCTGACGACGCGGGCGCTGCCTGCGTGGGTGGGCTGGCTGGCCGGCGTCACCGGGCTGCTACTCGTCGTCAGCCTCGGTGCGGTGTTCGACGACAGCGAGGAAGGCGTGCTCGGGTTCGCCGGCTTCGGCGGGTTCCTGCTCTTCCTGGTCTGGGTCCTGGCGACGAGCATCGTGCTGCTCCTGCGCGCCCGTCGGGAGTCCTCGCCGACTCCTCGCGAGCCGGGAGCCGCAGCCCAGGCCGCCTGACCGCCTTCCCGCGGGAACGTCGGCAAGCCTGGACGCTTGACCGCGTTCCCGCGGGAACGTTGCACCTGCGTTGTCGGCCACTCCGTGGCCGTGGTCTCATCCACGCGGCGCGACACCGTCGTCGTGCCGCGACGAGGAGGCTCTCTTGTCCCAGGTGCACGGCAGCTGCGACGACCGGTTCACCGCCGTCCGGGACGCGCTGGCGCGCAACCTCGACGGCGAGGAGCTGGGGGCGTCGGTGGCGGTCGACCTCGACGGGGAGACCGTCGTCGACCTGTGGGGCGGGTACCGCGACCAGGAGCGGACGACGCCGTGGACCCAGGACACGATCGTCAACGTCTGGTCGACGACGAAGTGCGTGCTGTCGCTCGCCGCGCTGATGCTCGTCGACCGCGGGGAGCTGGACGTCCACGCGCCGGTCGGGGACTACTGGCCGGAGTTCTCCGCGAAGGGGAAGAAGAACGTCGAGGTGCGGCACCTGATGTCGCACACCTCCGGCGTCCCCGCCTGGGAGCAGCCGTTCTCCATCCGGGACATGTACGACTGGGAGACGGCGTGCGAGCGGCTGGCCGCCCAGCGGCCGTGGTGGGAGCCGGGCACGGCCTCGGGCTATCACGCGGCGAACCAGGGGCACCTCGTAGGTGAGGTGATCCGGCGGATCACCGGACGGACGGTCAAGCAGTTCGTCGCCGAGCAGATCGCCGGCCCGCTGGGAGCCGACTTCCAGGTCGGGGCGCGCGAGGCCGACTGGGGCCGGATCGCGCCGGTCGTCCCGCCACCGCGGCCGGAGGCGGACCCCGACGCGGACCCGGCGTCGGTGGCGATGCGGACGTGGACGGGCCCGGTGATGTCGGCCAAGGCGACGACGACGCCCGAATGGCGGGCCGCTGACCTGGGGGCGCTGAACGGCCACTCGAACGCGCGGGGGGTGCTCGACGTGCTGCGGGTGGTCACGCTCGGCGGGGAGGCGGGCGGTCGCCGGCTGTTGTCGCAGGAGACGATCGACCTGATCTTCGACGTCCAGGCGGACGGCGTGGACCTGGTGCTCGAGGCGCCGTACACGTTCGGCATCGGCTACGCGCTCACCCCGGCGCCGTCAGTGCCGTACCTGCCCGAGGGCCGGGTGGCGTGGTGGGGTGGCTGGGGCGGGTCGCTGGTCGTGATGGACCTCGACCGGCGGCTGACGTTCAGCTACATGATGAACAAGATGGGCGCCGGCCTCCTGGGCTCCGAGCGCGCCGAGTCCTATCTCCGCGCCGTGTACTCCGCGCTCGACTGAGGCCCGGCCGGATGGACCTCGACGACCTGGTCCCGGTGGCCGATCACGTCACCCGCCAGTCGCGGGTCATCGAGGCGCCGCGGTCCGTCGTCTGGGAGGAGCTGCACCGGCTGAAGCTGTCCTCGCTCCCGGTCTCTCTCGTGCTGGGCGCCGTCCGAGCTCTGCCGGTGCTGCTGGCGGGCAAGGGACGCCGGGGACTCGACCGGACGTTCCTCGACGTCGTGCCCATACCGGTGCTGTCCTCGGAACAGCCGTCCGCGGTGGTCTTCGGTGGGGTGCTGCAGGCCTGGCGGCTCACCGGCGGCGAGCAGCCGCCGGCTCTGGACGCCGCAGGCGTGCGGGAGTTCGCGGAGCCCGGCTGGGTGAAGATCGGGATGGAGTTCCGCCTCACGCCCGCGGTCGGCGGCACGCATCTCAGCTCCGAGACCCGGGTCGCCGCGACGGACCCTGCGACCCGACGGCGGTTCAACCGGTACTGGCTAGTCGTCGGACCCGGAAGTTCGGCGATCCGGTGGGAGGTGCTCACCGCGGTCGCGCTGCGCGCCGAGGCGCCCGCCGGCTGAAAGGTTCTTGATCGACGCACGCTGAGGGCCCTCTCGATCCGATCGAGAGGGCCCTCGGCGGGTTTTCACCTTCAGCCGCGGGTGACGCGTCGTGGTCCCCTGGAGCCAGCAGCTCTCGAGAGGACCCGCATGCCCTGGACCGAAGCCGACATCCCCGACCTGAGCGGGCGCACCGCGGTGGTGACCGGCGCGAACGGCGGGCTCGGCTACCAGACGGCGCTGGCGCTGGCGGGTGCCGGCGCGCACGTCGTCCTCGCCGCTCGTGACCCGTCGAAGACGGCGGCGGCGGAGGCCCGGATCAGGGAGCGGTATCCGTCGGCGTCGCTGGCGGTGGTGCCGCTGGACCTCGGGGACCTGTCGGTGGTGTCGGCGGCCGCGTCGACGATCCTGGCCGGGCACGAGCGCGTCGATCTCCTGGTGAACAACGCCGGGGTGATGGCGATGCCGCAGCGGAGGACGGTCGACGGGTTCGAGATGCAGTTCGGCGTCGATCACCTGGGGCACTGGGCGTTCACCGCGCACCTGCTGCCGGCGCTGCTGCGGGCGCCGGCCGCGCGGGTGGTGACCGTGACGAGCACGGCGCGGCACCGGGCGCTGCGGGGTCTGGACCCGGCCGACCCGCACATGACGCGGAACTACGGGGCGTGGACGGCGTACGCGCAAGCCAAGATGGCCAATTTCCACTTCGGGCTGGGGCTGCAGCAGCAGTTCTCCCGCGCTGGCGTCGCGGCGCAGAGCCTCATCGCGCATCCGGGACTGTCGAACACCGATCTGCAGGCGCGGTCGGTGCGCGAGGGTGGGGCCGGCTGGGTGGGCGCGTTCTTCGAGGCGCTGACGGCGCGGTCGGGGATGACGCCGTTCGAGGGTGCCCGGCCGCAGCTCCGGGCCGCGACCGATCCGCGGGCGCGGGGCGGGGAGCTGTACGCGCCGCGGTTCGGCTCGCACGGACCGGCCGTGCGGCGGCCGATCCTGCGCCGCTGGGACCTGCAGGAGCAGATCGACGTGCTGTGGCAGGTCTCCGAGCGCGAGACCGGCGTCCGCCTCGACGTGACGGCCGGCTCGGCCGGGTGACCCGGTCGCCGACCGGCCGGGGCGTGGAACCGCTCCCGGCCGGCCGGCGACCTGGCCCGGCCAGGTCCTCAGTCCGTCGGCACCACGCAGGCATCCCCGACGAACGCGCCGGCGAAGTCCGGAGCGCCGAGCGCCGCCGCGGCCTCGGGGGTGAGGGTCAGCCCCGCCTGGACGCCGTCGCAGGACGGGACCTCACCGTTGATCGGCTGAGCCTCGCCGAGCACGAAGATGTCGACCTCACCGAGCTTCTTGCCGTTGAGCTTCGTCTTGTCGGCGCTGAGGACACCGTCGTCGAGCTCCACCTCGAACTCGGTGATCTTCAGCGAGCCGCCGCCGACCGGCGTGAACTGGAGGCCACCGCTGTGCTCGATCTCGTCGTCCTCCACCTCGGTGATCGGGAAGGACACCTGCGCCACACCGCCCGGAGCAGTGAGTTCTCCCGGCTCGATGGGCTTCACCTTCAAGGTGTCGACCAGAACCGGCACCAGCTCGGGATTGAGGACGACGGTCGTGGTGCCGGCCGAACGGTGGTCGTCGTCGGAGGCGCCGGCGGCAGGCGCGAGAACGGCGCTCGCCGCCAGTGCTCCGGCGGACAGGACCGTGGTGACGAGTACTCGGGTGATCTTCATGGCGTTCCTCGGGATGTGGCCCGCGGTACGGGCGTCGGGGGTCGGACACCATGACTTCCGCCGCGTCCGCCCACCCGGATGCGCCGGAGCCTCAGTTCGTCCGGTCTGCGATGGATCCGCAGACGTGACGGCCCAGAGCGAGCCGGGGTAGCACATCAGGTGCCACCGTGTGCGGATGGAGCGCACCGCCGTCAGAGAGCTCCGACAGAACGCGAGCCGGTACATCGCGCAGGTCAAGGCGGGCGAGTCCATCGAGGTCACCGAGCGCGGTGTTCCCGTCGCCCGGCTCGTGCCGCTGCACCCGTCGGAGTCGGCACGGAATCGGCTGGTCGCGGCGGGGAGGCTGATACCGGCCAAGGGGCCGCGGTACCTCCCCGAGCCGGTGAGCGTCGAGGGACCGTCGACCGGCACGGTGCTGGACGAACTCCGCGAGGACCGCCTCTGATCTACCTGGACTCGTCCGCCCTGCTCGAGCTGGTCCGCGCCGAGAAACACACCGCCGAGTCACCTCCTGGCCGGCCGACCCGGACGGATGCACCGCTGGTGAGCAGCGCGCTGGCGCAGGTCGAGGTGCTCCGCTCGTGTCGGCGCATCGACGAACGGCTGCTGGACCGGGGGCGCTCGGTGCTCGCCGTGCTGGGCGTCGTCCCCCTCGACGACGGGGTCCTCGGAGCAGCGGCCGGACTGCCCGATCCCGGCCTGCGGACTCTCGACGCGCTGCACTTGGCCAGCGCGGTCCCTCGATCCCGACCTCGAGACGTTCGTCGCACGACGCGCGGCTCGTCGCGGCCGCCGGAGCGGTGGGACTCGCCGTCGCCCAGCCAGGAATGTGACGCCGGAACGCGAGGGTCAGCGCCTGCGACCGAGGCGGTAGCCGACCAGGACGCCGAGCAGCGTCAGCACGGCACCGCCGGCGGCGCCGAGCAGCAGCGACTGGACGTCGCCGCCGAGCGGACCCGCGGCCGCCGCCCTGCCGGTGAACGTCCGGCCCACGGCCGGCGCGCCGACGGCCGCCAGCGCCGTGTCACTCGCGGCAGCTGCCGACGGCGCCGCAGCGACAGGCACAGCCACCCCGGTCAGCTCGGCGTCGATCGCCGTGAAGAACTGGCCGGCCATCCGCTTCGCGACGCCGGTCATCATCCGCTGCCCCACACCGGCCACCGGCCCACCCACCACGGCGTCCGCCGAGTAGGTCAGCGTCGTCCCCTCGCCGTCGGGCTGCAGGTTGATCGTCACCGTCGCGCGCACCTGACCGGGCGCTCCCGCACCCGACGCGTGCATCACGTAGGACGTCGGGCGCTGCTGGTCGGTCAGGTGGACCTCGCCGGCGTACGTCCCGCGGATCGCTCCGACACCGACGGACACGTTCATCCGGTACGAGTCATCCCCGACCTGCTCGAGCGACTCGCAGCCCGGGATCGTCCGCGCCAGCACCGCCGGGTCCGTGATCACCGACCACACGCGCTCGGGGTCGGCGTGCAGCACCGCGGATCCGTCGAGGTTCACGCCATCGCTCCTGTTCCGGAGCGCCGGGCACAGGCCGCGGTCAGCTCCGAGTCGTCGTTCCGCATCAGGTCGTACAGCTCGGTCGGGGAGATCGGCATGGACGCGATCCGCCGTCCCACCGCGTCCTCGATCGCCGACGCGATCGCCGCCGTCCCCGGGATGACGCCGGCCTCGCCGGCGCCCTTGATGCCCAGCGCGTTCAGCGGCGACGGCGTCTGCTGGTGGTCGATGTCGATGTCGGGCACCTCGGAGGCGTACGGCATCAGGAAGTCCATGAACGAGGCGTTCTGCAGCTGCCCGTCCTTGTCGTAGACCATCCGCTCGTACAGCGCCCCGCCCACGCCCTGCGCCACCCCGCCGTGCACCTGGCCCTCGACGATCATCGGGTTCACGACGTTGCCGCAGTCGTGCACCACGGCGTACTTCACGACGTCGATCTCCCACGTCGCCGGGTCGATCTCGACGATCGCCGCGTGCGCGCCCGACGCGAACGTCGACCGGATCGGTGAGTAGTAGTCGACGTGCTCCAGGCCCGGGGCGTCCCCGACCGCGACCGGCGGCTTGTCGTCCGACCCGGGACGGGCGAACTGGGTCGCCTGCTTGGCGGCCTCGTCGAACGCGTAGCGCAGCGGGTTGGAGACGACGGCGACCGTGCGCAGCGGCATCGATGCCCCCGGCGTCCCCTTCACCTGGACGACGCCGTTGTCGATCTCCAGGTCGCCCGGGTCCACCTCCAGGACGTCGGCCGCGATCCGCAGCGCCTTCTCGCGCACGCCCCGGGCCGCCAGCGCGATCGCGTTGCCGCTCATCACCGCGGCCCGCGAGGCGAACGTGCCCACCGCGTAGCCGAAGCGCCGGGTGTCGCCGGTGGTCACCTCGATGTCCTCGATCGGCACGCCGAGCTCGGAGGCCACGATCTGCGCGAACACCGTCTCGTGGCCCTGGCCCTGCGACGTCAGGCCGGTCGAGACCAGCACCTTGCCGCTGCCCAGGACCTGGACGTGCCCGCCCTCGTACGGCCCGGGCCCGGTGCCTTCCACGTACATGGCCATGCCGACGCCGAGCAGCTTGCCGCGCTCAGCGGCGGCGGCCCGCAGCTCCTCAGCGGCAGACCAGCCGACCAGCGCCTTCAGCTTGTCCAGCAGCCCCGGGTAGTCGCCCGAGTCGTAGATGACCGGTCGCCCGTCCTGGAACGTCAGGTGGTGGTCGTAGGGGAACTGGTCGGGCCGGATCAGGTTCCGCTCGCGCACCAGCGCCCGGTCGAGGCCGAGCGCGTCGGCGATGCGGTCCATCGTCCGTTCCATCGCGTAGCAGCCCTGGGGCCGCCCGGCCCCGCGGTACGGCGTCACGATGACGGTGTTCGTGTAGACGCTCTCCACGATCACCCGGTAGACCGGCAGCACGTACGGGCCGACCAGCTGGGTCGCCGTCACGATCGGCACGATGATCCCGTACGGCGTGTAGGCGCCGTTGTCGTGCCAGATGTGGACGTCGAGGGCGGTGATCCGGCCGTCGTCGTCGTACCCGACGGTGATCTCCTGGCGCTGCTGGCGCTCGTGGGCCGAGGAGATGAAGTGCTCGCGCCGGTCCTCCGACCACTTCACCTCGGCCTGCAGCGCGATGGCGGCCAGCGGCACCATCAGCTCCTCCGGCCACGGATGGTTGATCTTCACGCCGAAGCCGCCGCCGACGTCCGGCGCGATCACCTCGACCTTGTCCAGCGACAGCTCCAGCTTCGCCGCGATCGCCGCCCGCACCGACGTCGAGGCCTGGGTGCTGCTGTAGACCCGGAGTGAGGAGTCGGCGTCGTCCCAGCGCGCGTGCACGCCCTTGCCCTCCATGGGCATGCAGGCGCTGCGCTCGATGTACTGGGTGAAGCTCAGCGTGTGCGGCGACGCGGCCAGGGCCGGCTCGACGTCCCCGGTCTCCTGGTGGTGCCGGGCGGCGACGTTGTCCGGGATCTCGGCGTGCACCGCGTGGGTCGCGGAGCGGGCCGCGTCGACGCCGACGACGACGGGCAGCTCCTCGTAGGTGACGACGATCCGGTCGCAGACGTCCTCGGCGACGTACCGGTCGGTGGCCACGACCATGACGACCGGCTCGCCGACGTGGTTGACCTCCCCGTTGGCCAGCGGATAGCCGGTGCGCGGGGCGTGCAGCTGCGGGTGCGGGATGAGCACCGGCAGCGGCTCGGCCATCGGGCCGTGCAGGTCCTCGTAGGTGTAGATCGCGACGAGGCCCTCGACCTCCAGGGCGCCGTCGACGTCGATGTCGACGACGCGGGCGTGCGCGTGCGGGGACCGCACGAAGGCGGCCGCCAGCGCGTTCGAGCCGATGTCGTCGAGGTAGCGGCCCTTCCCGACGATCAGCCGGGCGTCCTCGCGCCGGCGGACCGGCTCACCGAACAGCTTGGTCGTCACCGCCGTCCACCTCCGGTCGCGAGAGCCGCCGCGCAACCGCGAGAGCCGCCCCGCAGCCCGGCTCTCGCGGTTGCCCCGCAGCCTGGGCGCCCAGTCATCGGGCGTCGTCCCCCCTTCCCGCTTTCGGTACCGAAAGCTGAGGGGGACGGTGCCGCTTTCGGTACCGGAAGCGGCATCAGGAGCCGTCCCGCATGGCGGCGTTGGCGGTGTGGACGGCCTTCTTGATGTTGGCGTAGCCCGTGCACCGGCAGAGGTTGCCGCCGACCATGTCGTCGACCTCCTCCTCGGTGAGCTCGGCGGAGTTGTCGCGCTTCTCCAGGCCCGCGGCGATCGTGGTCAGGAAGCCCGGCGTGCAGAACCCGCACTGCAGCGCATGGCATTCGCGGAAGGCCTCCTGCACCGGGTGCAGGACCTGTCCCCCGCGGTGGTCGTCGCGGGCCAGGCCCTCGACCGTGGTCACCGATGCCCCGTCCAGCTGGACGGCGAGCAGCAGGCAGGAGCGCATCGGCTCGCCGTCCACCAGCACCGTGCACGCCCCGCAGACGCCGTGCTCGCAGCCGACGTGCGTGCCGGTGAGCCCGAGGTCGTGGCGCAGGGCGTCGGACAGCAGCCGCCGCACGGGCACGGTGGCCTCGCGTGGGATCCCGTTCACCGTGAGGGTGATCGTCCGTTCCGTGTCGACATTCATTCGGTTCCCCCCAGCGCCTCGGCTGCCGCCGCGACGAGCGTGCGTTCCGTGAGGACGCCGACCAGCAGGCGGCGGTAGTCGGCGCTCGCGTGGATGTCGGTGTCCGGGTCGACGAGCGTGCGGGCGAGCGCCCCGGCGGCGGCCCAGTCGGCGCTGTCCGCGGGCTGCCCGACGACGGCGTCGGTGAGGTCGTGCACCTCGGGGGTCAGGCCGACCGAGACGTAGGAGGCGCGGACGGCGGCGACGCGGCGGTCGGCGTCCAGCGTGACGACGACGCCGGCGCCGCAGACCGCGTAGTCGCCCTTGCGGCGGGCGACCTCCGCGAAGGCGGTGCCGGAGCGGTCGGGGAGCGCCGGGAAGAAGGCGGAGGTGACGACGGCCGGGCCGTGGACCGAGGTCTCCAGCGGGCCCACGAAGAAGTCGCGCCACTCGACGGTGGAGACACCGGAGGGCGTGGCGACGGTGACGTGGCCGTCGGTGAGGGCGAGGACGGAGGTCATCTCGCCCGAGGGGTCGGCGTGCGCGATGGACCCGACCGTGGTGCCCCGGTTCCGGATCGCCGGGTGGGCGACGTTCGCCGTCGCCCGGGCCAGCAGCGGCTGGACCCGGGCGGCGGCGGCGTCGTGGAGCAGTGCGTTGTGCCGGACCAGCGCTCCCACCGTCACGCCGTCCCCGGTGGCCTCGACGGTGTCGAGGCCGGGCACCCGGTTGATGTCCACCAGCGTGGTCGGCGCCGCGAGCCGCATGGAGAGCAGCGGGAGCAGCGACTGGCCACCGGCGAGCACCTTGGCGCCCGCACCCTCTGACGAGAGAACCGCGATGGCTTCCTCGAGGGTGCCGGGGTCGGCGTAACGGAAGGGAGCTGGTTTCACCGGTTGTGCTTGCCCTCTCCCGGCGTGTGCCCGCCGGGAACGCCGGGGCGGCCGACCTCGTCGACCGACGACGGGTCGGGGCTCTCGCGCAGCGGGGTCTCGCCGCGACGGGCGGCGGCGTCGGCGAGCAGAGGCTCCTCACCGTGCACGTGCCCGAACGTGGTGCCGGCGGCCGGGTGCCGACCCTCGCGCAGGAGGGCCTCCTTCATGTCCGCCGGCGCCAGCGCACGAGCGACGTGCCAGGCGACGACGGCGACGATCGAGCCGAGCGCGATCCCCGCGAGGGAGAAGTTCTCGGTGAAGGTCAGCGTCACGTTGCCGATGCCGATGATGATGCCCGCGGCGAGCGGCACTAGGTTGATCGGGTTGGCGAAGTCGACCCGGTTCTCCTTCCAGATCTTGGCGCCCAGCAGGCCGATCATCCCGTAGAGGACGACGGTGATGCCGCCGAGGACCCCACCCGGGACGATGTTGATCAGCGCGCCGAACTTGGGCACCAGGCCCAGCAGGATCGCCACGATCGCGGCCACGTAGTACGCCGCGGTCGAGTAGACCCGGGTGGCGGCCATGACACCGATGTTCTCGGCGTAGGTCGTGGTGGGCGAGCCGCCGACGGCGGTCGCGACCACCGTGCCGACACCGTCGGCGAACACCGCCCGGCCGATGACCGGGTCGAGGTCGCGCTTGGTCATCTCGGCGACGGCCTTGACGTGCCCGGCGTTCTCGGCCACCAGCGCGATGACGGCGGGCAGCACCAGCAGGCTGAAGTTCAGCGAGAAGGTCGGGAAGGTGAACTCCGGCAGGCCGAACCAATCGGCCTGGCCGACGGTGTCGAAGTTGATCCGGTCGCGGGTGGACACCGTGCCGGTGCCGTCGGGGGACGTGATCTGGCCGGCCGTGACGTCGAGCAGCACCGACAGCAGGTAGCCGAAGATCAGGCCGAGCAGGATGGCGATGCGCGCGAGGAAGCCGCGCAGCGCCAGCGAGCAGACGATGACGAACGCCATCGTGGCCAGGGCGACCCACTGGTCCTGGGGCCAGTAGATCCCGGCGGCCACCGGGGCCAGGTTGAACCCGATGAGCATGACCACCGCGCCGGTGACGGCCGGGGGCAGCACCTTGTTCACGACGCCGACGCCGGCGAAGTGGATGATCAGGCCGACGATGGCCAGGACGACACCGGCCACCAGGATCGCGCCCACGACGTCGCTGGAGTCACCGCCGTTGGCGCGGATCGCGACGACACCTCCGACGAAGGAGGCGCTGGTGCCCAGGTAGCTGGGCACCTGCCCCTTCACGATCAGCAGGAACAGGATCGTCGCGATCCCGCTCATCATGATCGCGAGGTTCGGGTCCAGCCCCATGATGAGCGGGAAGACGAAGGTCGCGCCGAACATGGCGACGACGTGCTGCGCACCGATCCCGACGGTCCGCGGCCAGGACAGTCGCTCGTCCGGGGCGACCGCCTCACCCAGGGGCGGCGTCTTGCCGTCCCCGTAGAGCTTCCAGCTGAACGCCATCTGCGTGCCTCCTCGACGTGCACCAACCGACTCGATCCGGTGCGCGACGACGGCGTCGGAGGCCCCGGGAGGCGCCACTGTGTCACTCGACACCCCGGGGCGGAAGTACCTCAGTGCTAAATCGTTATTGCTCTTTGGAGGCGATACTTCACCGCTGAGACATCTGTCGGTACGGTCGGCACGCGGGCGAGGTGGCACGCCCGCCGGACAGCGCAGCACCCCGAGCGGTCGCTGTCCGACGAGCGTCAGCGTGGAGGAACAGTGACCGCCTCACCAGCCCTGTCCGGCACCGCCGGCGTGCGGTCGGTCTCCCTGCGTTCCGGCGTCTACGCCGACTCCGTCCGCCTCATGCAGGTGAGCCGCACCGTGTCCGCGCTGCCCGGGGTGACCGGCGTGATCGTCGCGATGGCGACGCCGCTCAACCTCGAGCTCGCGGGCAACATGGGCCTGGCGCCGGAGGAGGTTCCCTCGCCGGAGCAGCTGCTCATCGCCGTCCGCGCCGAGGACGACGCCGCACTCACCGCCGCGGTCGCCGCCGTGGACGCCGCGCTGGCCGAGCGCGAGCGTTCGGCCGGCACCGCCGACGCCGTCCGGCACCGCACGATCGGGGCCGGCCTGGACGAGCTGCCGCCCGACGCCTCGGCCCTGGCGATCGTCTCCGTGCCGGGGCAGTACGCCGTCGCCGAGGCCGCGGACGCCATCGCCGCCGGCCGCAGTGTCCTGATCTTCTCCGACGGCGTCCCGGTCGAGCACGAGGTGGCCCTCAAGCGGGCGGCCCGCGACGCCGGCGTGCTGGTCATGGGCCCCGACTGCGGAACGGCGATCGTCTCCGGCGTCGCCCTCGGGTTCGCCAACGTGGTCCGACCCGGTCCCGTGGGCCTGGTGGCGGCGAGTGGCACCGGCGCCCAGCAGGTCTCCTGCCTGCTCGACATGGCCGGGGTCGGGGTCTCGCACGTGCTCGGCGTCGGCGGGCGCGACCTGTCCGAGGCCGTCGGCGGGCTGGCCACGCTCGACGCCCTCGCGGCGCTCGATGCCGACCCGGCCACCGAGCGCGTGCTGCTCGTCTCCAAGCCCCCGGCGCCGTCGGTCGAGGAATCCGTCTCCGCCGCCGCTGCCGAACTCTCCGTGCCGGTGCGCTCCGCCGTCCTGTCGCCGGAGACCCCCGACCTGACCGCCGCCGTCGAGGCGCTGCTCACCGACATGGGCATGGACGTGCCCACCTGGCCGTCGCGCCCGGGGCCTGTCGAATCCTCGGTCCCGGGCGCGACCTTGAAGGGCCTCTACTCCGGCGGCACGCTCGCCGACGAGGCCATGCTGATCGCCGCCCCGGCGCTCGGGGACATCCGCTCCAACACCCCGCTCAGACCCGAGCTGGACCTCGGTACGGACCTGTCCGCCTCCGGCCACGTCGTCATCGACTTCGGGGACGACGCCCTGACCGTGGGCCGCGCGCACCCGATGATCGACCCGACGCTGCGGCTCGAGGCGATCGCGGCGCTGGCCGCCTCCGACGAGCCGGCCGTCCTGCTGCTCGACGTCGTCCTCGGGTACGGGGCCGATCCCGATCCGGCGGGCGCGCTCGTTCCGGCGCTGCACGCCGCCCGGGCGAGGAAGCAGCTGCCCGTCGTCGTCGCGCTCGTCGGCACCGAGGCCGACCCGCAGGGCTGGAGCCGCCAGGCCGATGCCCTCGCCGCCGCCGGGGCTGTCGTCTTCGCCAGCAACGCTGCCGCCACCCGGCACGCCCTCAGACTGCTCGGAGTGGCCCCGTGACGTCTTCCTCCAACTCCGCCGCCACGCGGTACGCCCTCGACCTGCTGGGAGCCGACCAATGAGCGAGCTTGCGAGCTCATCGCTGAAAAGAGCAGCCCGGGTCACGCAGACGACGAGCGCCAGCGAGGAGACGAAGTGAGCCTGGGCGGCCTGCTGTCCTCCCCGCCCGCGATCGTCTCCGCGGGCGTCGACGTCTTCTCCGACGCGCTGCGCGCCCAGGGCGCCGAGGTGCACGACGTCGACTGGCGGCCGCCGGGCTTCGGCGACCCGGCCGACCTGTCCGCGATCGCCCTCGACCCGCGCCGGGCCGCCGCCAACCGGACGGCGGTCGAGCGGCTGCTGGCCGCGGGCTCGGAGCTGGTCGACGTCCGCCCGGCCCGGGACGTGATCGGCCTGGCCGACCGCACGCTGCTGCACTCCGGGCCGCCGCTCAGCTGGGAGATGGCCTCCGGCCCGATGCGCGGCGCCCTGATCGGCGCCTGCCTGTTCGAGGGCTGGGCGTCGACCGTCGAGGAGGCCGAGGCGATCCTGGCCGCCGGCGAGGTCGCCCTCGACCCCTGCCACCACCACCGCACGGTCGGCCCGATGGCCGGTGTGACCAGCCCGTCGATGTGGCTGTGGTGCCTCTCCGACCCGGTCAACGGCGGGCAGGCGTTCTGCAACCTCAACGAGGGCCTCGGCAAGGTGCTGCGGATGGGCGCCTTCAACCAGGAGGTGCAGACCCGGCTCCGGTGGATGCGCGACGTGCTCGGCCCGGTGCTGGCCGACGCGGTACGCAGCCGGTCCGACGACCCGATCGACGTGAAGTCGATCCTCGCCCAGATGCTGCAGATGGGCGACGAGGGGCACAACCGCAACCGGGCCGGGTCGCTGATGGCGCTGCGCGAGCTGTCGCCGGCGGTCGTGGCCGTCGATGCGCCGTCGTCCGACATCGCCGCGGTGCTGAAGTTCATCGGCGGCAACGAGCACTTCTTCCTCAACCTCGGCATGCCCACGGCGAAGCTCGCCCTGGACGCCGCCCGGAACATCCCCGGCTCGACGATGCTCACGGTGATGTCGCGCAACGGGACGGAGTTCGGCATCCAGACCGCCGGGACCGGCGACCGCTGGTTCACCGGCCCCGCGCAGACCCCCGTCGGCCTGTTCCTCGGGAACTTCGGCCCGGACGACGCCAACCCCGACATCGGCGACTCCGCGATCATGGAGACCTACGGCGTGGGCGGCTTCTCGATGGCCGCGGCGCCGGCGATCGTGCGCTTCGTCGGCGGCTCGGTGCCCGACGCGCTGGCCACGACCGAGCGGATGCACCAGCTCACGCTGACGGAGAACCCGGCGATGGCCATCCCGATCATGGGTTTCCGCGGGGCGCCGACCGGGATCGACGTCCTCAAGGTGGCGCGCACCGGCTGGCTGCCGCAGATCAACACGGGCATGGCCGGCCGGGTGGCCGGCACCGGCCAGGTCGGCGCCGGGCTGGTGCAGCCGCCGCAGGAGTGCTTCGAGAAGGCGCTGCAGGCGCTGGCCGAGGAATCCCGCACGGCCTGATCTCCCGCGCGAGATCCGCCACGGCCCCCGGCGGTCCGAGGACGAGGGCTGCTTCGCGGGATCAGGCGGGGCCGCAGACCAGCAGCCGGTCGACCGCCGCGCCGACTCCGGCCGGGCCGTCCAGCGCCGCGGCGAACGGCACGCGCAGGTCGTAGCACCCGCTGCGGCCCTGCACCCGGAAGCGGACGCCGAAGCGGTCCAGGCCGAGCAGCCGGACGTGGTCGTGCCGGCCGACCCTCCGCTGCACCCGGGAGGCGAGCTGGACCAGCGCCTCGCAGTGCTCGGTGACCAGCTCGTTCTCCGCGCGGCTGACCGCGTCCGGACGCGCGGCCAGGAAGTCCTCGGGCTCGACCTCCGTCGTGCCCCCGGTCTCCTCCAGCTGTACCTCGGCCAGCTCCAGCCGCAGCAGCGTGGCGCTCAGTCCGACGTCGAACAGCCGGTCGCAGGCGTGGGCGTCGGCGAACTCGAGCACCAGCCGGGTGACCTCGTACTCCGCGATCGGCCCGACCCAGCCGGACAGCCGCACCAGCCCACGAACCGGATGGGACAGCGGGAACGGCGTCCGGTCGGTGACGGTGAGCCGGGCGGGGACGTCGCCCAGGGGTGATCCGCGGAGCGCCATCGTCACGGGGCCGTCGGTGGGGACGACGAGCAGCACCTCGCCGGCGTCCGTCGTCGTCGCTCCCCACAACTGGCAGATGCCCAGACCGAGGCCGTAGAGGGAGGCGGTGGGCCGAGCGGCGATCGTGCGGGCGCGTTCCGCCGCCGGGGGTTGCGCGTGCACGGCACGGGACGGGTGCATCGGGCCGGCCGTCATGGACCACCTCGGAAGCTCGTGGGCGAGTAGTAAGGCGAGCCTAACCAAACTTGGAGGCTCCGTGAACACACCCCGTCTCGAGGTCCGACTCAGTCGCGCGCTGGGCATCCCGCTCACGCCGAAGGGCGTGCAGTACTTCGAGCGGCGGCCGTACCCCCCCGGGCGAGCACGGGCGCAAGCGCCGCAAGGACAGCGACTACTCGACACGGCTGAAGGAGAAGCAGCGGCTGCGGGCGCAGTACGACATCAGCGAGACCCAGCTCCGGGCCGCCTTCGACCGCGCCAAGCGGTCGGGCGGGAAGACCGGCGAGGCGCTGATCCAGGACCTCGAGTCGCGGCTGGATGCGACCGTCCTGCGCGCCGGCTTCGCCCGGACCATCTACCAGGCGCGCCAGTTCGTCACCCACCAGCACGTCCTGGTCAACGGCAAGCGGGTGGACCGGCCTTCCTACCGGCTGCGCCCCGGCGACTTCGTCGCGGTCGCCGAGAAGTCGAAGCGCAAGGAGCCGTTCCTGGTGGCCGCCTCCGGGGCGCACGCCGACGCGCCTGCATCCCCGGTCAGTCCCTTTCGGTGTCGGGCAGTCACGCGTAGCGATGAAGGACGCACGCCCCGGTGATGGTCTTCCCGGAGACGGTGTGCCGGTTTCCGCGTTCACCGGGCAGCCGCGCCGCACCGACCGCCGGCGGTCGCGATGTCGGCCGGGCGACGGTGCTCCGGCGGCCAGCGGTGAGCGACGATTCCCAGTTTCTTTTGGGACAGGAGTTGAGGGTGCGGGGTGCCCGGCCGAAGACCAGGTGTCAACCCAACGGCGCAGCTCCAACCGGACCGCGTGCACGTTCGCCGGCCGGCCCTCCGCCACTGAGAGAACAGGACCACAGCAATGCGTATGTCGCGCGTTCTGCTCGCCGGTGTCGCGGTCGCCGGCGCCGTCGCCACCACCTCCGCCTTCACTGCCGGCAACACCTTCACCGCCGGTGCCCTGGCGGACGACAACGCCGGCTACGGCGAGGTGACGGCGACGGGTGTGACGGTGAGCAACATCGCCTACAACCCGCTCGCCGCGGACGCCACGATGCTCGACTCCGTCGTCTTCACGGTCGGCGAGAGCACCAGCGACATGAACGCGCTCCTGACCCTCTCCGGAGCAGGCGGCGTCCTGGGCGGTGGCGCCGTGGCATGTACGTACAACTTCGCGAACCCCGCGCACCAGGTCGTCTGCGACACCCCCAACACCATCGAGATCGAGGACATCACCAAGGTCGGTCTCACGGTGGTGTCGAAGTAGCACCCCCGGACCGGGCGGGGCGGCCACTCGGCCGCCCCGCCTGATCTCGGACCGCTGCGCCGGCCATGACAGCCGCTCCCAGGACCGTTCGCATCAGCGCTGTGTTCGCGCTGGTGCTCTCGGCCGTGTGGCTGTTCTGGCCGCTGGCGCTGGGCGGCGGGACGACGTACCTCGCCACGTACGGCGACAGCATGGAGCCCGGGTTCCAGGCCGGGGACCTGGCGATCCTGCGCACAGCCGACCGGTACGCGGTGGGCGACGTCGTCGCCTACCGCAGCCCGTCGCTGAACACGGTGGTCATGCACCGCGTCGTCTCCGCGGATGTCGCCGGGTTCGTGACGCAGGGCGACAACAACGACTGGCTCGACCAGGACAAGCCGTCGCGGGACGAGATCCTGGGCCGCCTGTTCCTCCGCATCCCCCGGGGCGGGATCGCCCTCGACGCGATCACGTCGCCCGGAGCACTCGTCTTCGTCGTGTGCGGTCTGCTCGCCGTGGCCGGCAACGCACGCCGCCACCCTGTCCGGCGCCATCTCCGCGCTGCCCGGCGCCGCGTCGCGCGCCGGACGGCCGCCTACTCGATGCCAACGCGTTCGGTCGCCCGTCAGGCCGCCCTCGGGGCGGGGGCAGTCGCCCTGGTCGCCCTGGTCGGTGGCGGCGTGCTCCTCGTGCTGCCGTCCACGCAGACCGACGCGCGCACGCTGCAGGTGACCCAGCAGGGGCAGTTCTCCTACACCGGTGCGGCCGAACCGGGCACCACCTATCCGTCCGGCGTCATCGAGACCGGCGACACCGTCTGGACGAAGCTCGCGCGCCAGGTGACCGCCTCCTTCACCCACACGGTGATGGGCCCGGAGCTCACCGAGCTGCAGGGATCCCTGCGGCTCGACGTGTCGGTCACCGCGGCCGACGGCTGGACCGCCGTCGTCACGCAGGGCCCCGTCGCGGCCCTCGAGAGTGGGGCGGGGACGGCGACCGTCACCGTCGAACCGTCAGCCGCCGCCGCGCTGCTGAGCCGGCACTACGCCGAGATCGGCGGCGTGGGCGGCGGCTCGAGCCTGACGGTCACCCCCGTCGTCGAGCTGACCGGCAGGGCCGAGGGACGGCGCTTCACCGCCGGCTCCCCGGCCGGGCTGTCCTTCGCCCTGGACGCCGCGTCCCTGGCACCGGTCGGGGCCGCGGAAACGGACCTGGCGCCGATCACGAAGACCGAGGTCGCGATCGACGAGGTCGTCCCCCGCACCATCCCCGTGCTCGACTTCCAGGTGCCGATCGACACCGCCCGGCTCGTCGCGGCCGTCCTCTTCGCCGTCGCGCTGCTGGTGCTCGGTGCTGGAGCCTGGATCGGCCAGAGCCGTCGAGGTGACGCGGCCGACCGGTTCCTCGTCAGGCACGCCGACCGGATCCTCCCGGTCGCAGCGTTCAGCCCGGGCCCGACCGTCTTCGACGTGGCCGATGCCGAGTCCCTGCACCGGGTCGCGGAGCGGTTCGACACGGTCGTCCTGCACCACGCCGCTGAGGACGAGGACGTCTTCGTGGTCCGTGACGCCGACGCGACCTACCGCTTCGTCGTCCCCGGCGCGCAGGGCCGCCACCGCGGCAAGCCCCCCGTCCCGGCGCCCGTGTCCGCGCCCGTACCGGCGCCCGCGTCCGTCTCCCAGCCGGTGGACTCCACGTGGCCGCTGCCCAGGATCGACCCGGTGCCGCCGGACCTGACCTCGCCGCTACCGCTGATCGCGGCGCCGAGGCACGGCCGGCACTGGAGCCGCGTCGCCTGAGCGGGGTCTGCGGAGCCCGCTGATGCCGGTCCCGAGGACTGATCCGGGGAGCAGGCGGGAACAGGGACGGCTCCGCCAGGGGAGGAGCGAGTCGTGATCCGCAACATCGTCGTGGGCCGCCTCCGGGCCGACGTGCCGCCCGAGGCGGTCGACCGGGCCTTGCAGGCGCTGCTGGGGCTGCGGCCGGACGGACTGATCGAGATGCGGGCCGGCCGCGACGCCGGGCTGCGGGCCGGCAACTGGGGCTATGCGATCACCGCCGACTTCGTCGACGAGGAGGCCTACCGCCGCTACGACCTCGAGCAGGAGCACAACCGGATCCGGCGGGAGCTGTTCGACCCGATCTCGGAGTCGATCGCGCGGGTGCAGTTCGTCCTGTGACGCGCCGGGCGCGTTCGTCATGAGCACCGAGTGCGGGGAAGTAGGGGCCGGGAACGTCGTCCGGACCCCTACTTCCCCGACGTCGGGAGCTACTGAGCGCGGACGATCGCGGCGACCGGGCCGCCGCCCGAGGGGCCCTGGTGCACCGCGGCCACCGACACGAAGACGGCGGGGTCGCCGGTCACCGAGGCGGTCACGCCTCCGACGGTCGCCTTGATCTGGCGGTGCCAGGAGACGTCGGAGTCGTCGAGCATCGCGTTGCGCCGTCCACGGACCTTCCCGTCCGGGGAGGCCTCGCACTTGAGGAACACGTTGACCAGCCGGTCACCGAGGTCGGTGTGGTGCGGCCGGTCGGGAAGCTCGAGGCCCGCGTCGCGGATGGCGTTCCAGATGCCGTCCTGATCGAGGGCGTCCTTCATGACCGAGTGGCCGACGCGGTAGTTGCCGCCGTGCCCGCGGGCGTTGCCGACGACGACGATCTGCGCCCGGTCCAGCTCGACGCCCGACGAGCAGGAGGCGACGGCGCTGAAGAGGGAGAGGTCGTGCATGACCTGCTCCTGCGTCGGCATCTCGATCTCGCCCAGCGCCACCGCGACGCCGAGCGCCGTCGTGCCGTTGGAGAGGTCCATGGAGCCGTGCGGCTCCTGCATGTACGTCGTCTGCCCGCGCTCACGGGCGTCGCGGATCGTGTCGATCGTCAGCAGCGGGGTCTTGGTCTGCACGTAGTGCACGTCGGCCGGGTCCGTGATGCCGGCGGCCTCCATGGCGCGCTTCACGCCCTCGGCGACCTTCTCCACCATCGCGAGGCGCCCGATGTCCTCGGGCATCAGGACGTCGCTCATCGCGTAGCCGACCGTCAGGCGCGGCTCGTCGGTCTTCTCGACCTCGTCCTCGGGGAGGGTCGCGAAGACCGTGGCGTGCGGGCTGATGACGCCGTCCGTGCCACCGGACCACACGATCGGGATCTGCTTGACCTCCTCGCGCGAGCGGGTGCCCTTCTCCTCAAGCACCTCCCGGAACGCGCGGTCGGCGATGATCCGGGTGTAGTCGTTGACGCCGCCGTTGCCCTCGGTCTTGCCGATGACGGCGATGATGCGGTCGGCCTCCATGACGCCGTCGTCGATGAGCTTGGCCAGTTCGGAGGCGTCGCTGACGTTGTGCAGCGGGACCTTGCGGACCTCGATCGGTGCGGGCACAGGGTTTCCTCTCGTTGCGGGATCGGGTTCAGGCGGTCAGGACGGTGCCGGCGTCGTCCCCGGAGACGGCGTCGGCGATGTGTTCCAGGGACGTGATGACGGCTCTGCGTCCTCCGGCGGCGGAGTCGCCGCCCTCGACGAAGCGCAGCGCGGCCTCGACCTTCGGCCCCATGCTGCCCCGGGCGAACTGGCCGGCCGCCGCGTGCGCGCGCATCTCGGCGACGGTGACCCGGCCCAGCGGCCGGGCGGTCGGCTGCCCGAAGTCGATCATCACGTGGGGGACGTCGGTGGCGATGACGAGGGTGTCGGCGCCGAGGTCGCGGGCCAGGATGGCGGCGGTGAGGTCCTTGTCGATGACGGCCTCGACGCCGCGGAGGGCGTGGCCGTCCTGGCCGTCGTCCACGACCGGGATGCCGCCTCCGCCGGCGCAGACCACGACGAAACCGGCGCCGGCCAGCGCGTGGATCGCCGGGGTGTCGACGACGGACCTCGGCTCGGGGGAGGCGACGACCCGGCGCCAGCCACGCTCCCCGCGGTCCTCCCAGACCTGACCGTGGGCGACGAACCGTTCCGCCTCCGCGCGCGGGAGGAAGCGGCCGACGGGCTTCGTCGGCTCGCGGAAGCCGGGGTCCTCGGCGTCGATCAGCGTGCGGGTGATCAGCCCGGCGGTGCGCTGGGACAGGCCCCGGGCGGCCAGGGCGGCGTCCAGCTCGTCGGCCAGCGTGAAGCCGATGGTCGCCTGCGTCTGGGCGACGCACCAGTCCAGCGGCACCGGCGGGACGACGTCCGCGGCCAGCTCGTTCTTGACCAGCAGGTTGCCGACCTGCGGGCCGTTGCCGTGGGTCAGCACGACCTCCACCCCGGAGGCGACGACGTCGGCGATGTGCGCCGCGGCCTCGGCGATGGCGTCCCGCTGCGCGCCGGGCGTCGCGGACCCGTCGGGCCCGGTCATGGCGTTACCGCCCAGGGCGATGACGACGCGCGACGCACTCACCCCGCGAAGCCTAGTGGCAGATTCCTTAGCGGTGAAGTAGTTGCGCAGGCCGTCCCCTACCGAAGCTCACCGGGCGGACCGTCGTCCGGGCCGATGCTGCGCTGCGCCCAGGCGACGTCACGCCACCGCCCGTGCTTCCAGCCGACTCGCCGGAACGTGCCGACCGGCTCGAAGCCCAGCGCGCGGTGCAGGCCCTCGCTCGCGTCGTTCGGGAGGGTCATGACCGCGACGAGGGTCCGGATCCCGCGCTCGGCCAGCCGCTCGAACAGCGCCTCGTAGAGCAGCCGGCCGCTCCCGCTGCGCCGTCGTCCCAACTCCAGGTAGACGCTGACCTCGCAGGACCACCGGTAGGCGGTGCGCTCCTTGAACGGCCCGGCATAGGCGTAGCCGACGACGCGGCCCCGCCCGTCCGGTCCGGAGTCCTCCAGCACGAGCCATGCGTGGGCGCGCTGGGCGGCCGCGATCCGGCGGGCCATCTCGGTTGCCGACGGCGGTTCGTACTCGAACGAGATCGCCGTGTCGGTGACGTACGGCGCGTAGATCGCCGCGCAGGCCTCGGCGTCCTCTTCGGTGGCGTCGCGGACCGCGCTCATCGGCGCCAGAACTCGAAGCGGTCGCGGCCCGGGCGGAAACCGGCCGTCTCCACGATGTCCACGGCGAGGTCGAACCGCTGGCCGACCGCCGTCGGCGCATGGGCGTCACTGCCGAAGCTGATCGCCTCGCCGCCCTCCTCGTGGAACCACCGCACCTGGTCGACCGAGGCGAGGGGACTGCTCGTGTTCACCTCGAGCGCCCGGCCGGTGGCGGCGAGAGCCCGGAAGACCGCCCGGTACTCCTCCTCGTAGTCCTTCTCGACGTAGTGCTCCGACCCGCCGGGCCAGTAGCGCCGCGGGAAGTCGACGTGGGCGAGGACCTGGAAGACGTCGCTGCTCTCGATCATGTGCACGACCTCGCCCAGGTACCGGCGCATCGTCGCGTCCGGATCGGCGTAGAGGAGCCGGCCGACGCCGACGAGCTGCCCGTCGAGGCTGAGCGAGTGCAGCGAACCCAGGACCCGGTCGACGGGGGAGTCCTGCAGGTGCTCGGCGACGCTGGTCGCGAAGAGGTGTGGCTCACCGGTCTCGACGCCGGACCAGATCCGCAGCTCGGGAAAGCGCTCCCGGCACTCGGTGAGCTCGGCCCAGTAGCCGTCGACGTCGATGGGCCGCTGGTAGGCGGGGTGCCGGTCGATCAGCCCCTGCGACGTCGCGGCGTCGTCCTCGTGCCAGACCGTGAAGTCGAGGTGCTCGGTGAAGGCGATCGCGGGGAGACCCTGGGCGATGGCGCGTTCGCAGGCCCGGCGCATCGTGGAGGCGTCAGGCGTGTCCCACGACCACCTGGTGTGCACGTGGTTGTCGGCGGGCCGGTTGTCGGGAGGTCTGTTGCGGAACAGTCGCATCGCTGCCGATTGTCCTCCGCCGTCCAGTGGCACCCGCCGCAGGGCAGGCCGCCGTCAGATGCGGCCCGCGATGAGGTTGGCCAGCTCGACGGCCATGGCCTTGGGATCTCCGCTGACGGAGAGCACCTGCAGGCTGAACACTGCCGCTCCGGTGTCGACCAGCAGCAGGCTCACGCCGTCGTCCCAGGTGGCTGCCTCCCCCAGGTCGACCTGCTCGCCGTCGGGCTGGGCGAACGTCGCGAACTCGTCGGGTTGGTAGGTGGTGTCGACGGAGATCTCGATCGGGATCTCGGTCGGGTCCTCGACCGCGCCGGTCCAGTAGCAGCTGCCCCCGCCGCCCGCCGTCTCCTGCGGTGGCCGCCCGGTTGCGGTGGCGATCTCGTCCGGGGTCAGCAGCGCGCAGGCATCGTCCGTCGTCTGGCCCTGATCGGTGGCCGTGGGCGCCTCCTCGATGGCATCCAGCGTGGCGGCCGCATCGGATGCGGCCGGGTCGGTGCCGCACGCGGTGAGCAGGAGCGCGGAGAGCAGGAGCGCGGGGACGACGCGTGCGCTGGGCATGGCGGGCACCTCTCGGCCGCGGTCGGAACGGGATCGCAGCTGGACGGCAGGATAGGGGCGCGGGCCTCCGAAACGGACGCCGTCGTCCACGGCCTCTCCGGTTGTCCACAGCTGCCTGCCGCGTTGTCACGGTGTCGGGCCTCTTGCCTACTGTCGGGCCATGACCTCCGTGGCACCTGTCGACCTGACGGACGAGGCGCGGGCGGTCCTGCGCGAGCTGACCGGCCGGCCCGACGCGGAGTTCCGCGAGGGTCAGGACGCCGCGGTCTCGGCCCTGGTCGAGCGTTCGCAGCGGGCGCTGGTGGTGCAGCGCACCGGCTGGGGCAAGTCGGCGGTCTACTTCGTCTCCACCGCGCTGCTCCGCCGCCGCGGCGCGGGCCCCACGCTGCTGGTGAGCCCGCTGCTGGCGCTCATGCGCGACCAGGTGGCCGCCGCCGCCCGCGCCGGTATCCGCGCCGTCGAGATCTCCAGCGCCAACATGACGGAGTGGGACGACATCGGCGCCCGCCTGGCGGCAGACGACGTCGACGTCCTCCTGGTCTCCCCGGAACGGCTGACCAACCCGCGGTTCCGCGAGGAGCAGCTGCCCGGTCTGGTGGCCCGCTGCGGCCTGCTCGTCGTCGACGAGGCGCACTGCGTCTCCGACTGGGGGCACGACTTCCGGCCGGACTACCGCCGCATCCGCGACCTGCTCGGCACTCTGCCCCCCGGCACCCCGGTGCTCGCGACCACCGCGACGGCCAACGAGCGCGTGGTGGCCGACGTCGCGGAGCAACTGGGCGCGGGCGGCGTCGACGTGACGACCGTGCGCGGCCCTCTGGCGCGGAACTCGCTGCGCCTGGGCGTCCTGCGGCTGCCGTCGGACCGTGCGCGGCTGGCGTGGCTGGCGTCGCACGTCGGCGACCTGCCGGGAAGCGGCATCGTCTACACGCTCACCGTCGCCGCGGCGGAGGAGACGGCGGCCCTGCTCCGCGGCGCCGGTCACGAGGTCCGGGCCTACACCGGGCGCCTCGACGACGCCGACCGCAAGGACGCCGAGGAGGCGTTGCGGAACAACGAGGTCAAGGCCCTGGTCGCGACCTCCGCGCTGGGCATGGGCTTCGACAAGCCGGACCTCGGCTTCGTGGTCCACCTGGGTGCGCCGTCCTCCCCGGTCAGCTACTACCAGCAGGTCGGCCGCGCCGGTCGCGCCGTGGAGAAGGCCGACGTCCTGCTGCTGCCCGGGCCGGAGGACCTCGCGATCTGGCAGTGGTTCGCGACGTCGTCCATGCCGCGGGAGGACCACGCCGCGGCGGTGCTCGGTGCGATGGCCGACGGCAAGGCGTGGTCGGTGGCCCGGCTGGAGACGGTGGCCGACGTCCGCCGATCGAGGCTCGAGCTCCTGCTCAAGGTGCTCGCCGTCGACGGTGCGGTGGAGCGCGTGCAGGGCGGCTGGCGGTCCACCGGGCAGCCGTGGGTCTACGACGCCGACCGCTACGCCCGCGTCACCCGGACCCGGGAGGCCGAGCAGCGGGCGATGATCGCCTACGCGAAGCCGGTCGATGAGGCCGAGTGCCGGATGGCCTTCCTGCAGACCGCGCTCGACGACCCCACCGCCGCGCCGTGCGGCCGGTGCGACGTGTGCGCCGGCCCCTGGTACTCCGCCGACGTGCCCGCGGCCGCCGCGGAGGCCGCGTCCGCGGTCCTGGACCGGCCCGGGGTGGAGCTCGCCCCGCGGGCCCAGTGGCCGACCGGCGCCGACCGGCTCGGCGTCGGAGTGAAGGGCAAGATCGCCGCCACCGATCAGGTGGAGATGGGACGGGCCGTTGCGCGCCTGACCGACCTGGGCTGGGGGCAGCGCCTGCGCACGCTCCTGGGGGACGACGGCGTCGGCGGCGTCGTCACGCTGGACCACGAGGCACCCGGCATCGAGGAGGACCCGGACGCCGCGTTCGACGTCCCGGTGCAGCGCACGGTCACCGACGTCCCCCCGGACGAGGAGCTGCTCAAGGCCTGCGCCCGCGTGCTCGCGTCCTGGGACTGGAAGGAGCGGCCCGGGGCGGTCGTCGCCGTCCCCTCCCGGCGCCGCCCGCACCTGGTGACGGGCATCGCACAGGGTCTGGCCCGCCTCGGTCGGCTGCCCTACCTCGGGGAGATGTCCCTGGTGCACGGCGGCCCGACGGGGCAGCCGGGCGGGAACAGCGCCTTCCGGCTGGCGGCCGTGTGGGAGCGGATCGTGGTGGGGGACCAGCTCCGAGCGCGACTGGCGGAGGCCGGCTCGGCCCCCGTGCTGCTCGTGGACGATCTGGCCGACTCCCGGTGGACGATGACGGTCGCCGGACGCGAGCTCCGGAGGGCGGGAGCGACCGCCGTCCTCCCCTTCGCGCTCGCCCTCACCGCCTGATCCGTCGACGCCGGCACCCGCCGACCACGGTCCGAGGCGGTCGTGGAGCCGGGCCCTCGAACACGTTCGCTCTGCGTCGCCGTCCCTGTGCAGAAAGCACTGGTCGTGTCTGGCGCGGTCGGTCACAGTGGGACGGCCCGGACCGGGCCGCAGACCGATCGGGCGGTGCACCATGAACAGGCGACGGCACGATCCCTGTCTCCGGGTCCTCATCGCGGGCCTGCTCGTCGGCGCCTTCTCGATCACGGCGCCGGCCGCCCAGGCCGTCCCGCCACCGTCGGGCGGGGGTGAGCCGTCTGCGGCGTCGTCGTCCGGAGCCTCGTGGCGGTCCTCGCCGGTGCTGGCCGCCGATCCGGCGACAGTGCCCGTGCCGGACGCCGTTCCGACGGCCGAGGGGGTCTGCCCCTCCGTGGGGTACGGAGTGCGCTATGTCGCACCGGGTGAAGGCAAGACGGTCGCCCTGACCTTCGACGACGGCCCGGGGCGCAGCACCGAGGCGATCATGGACATCCTCGAGGACGCCGAGGTGACGGCGACGTTCTTCAACGTCGGCGTCAACGAGGCGGTGCGCCCGGAGATCGTGCGGGCGCAGGCGAGCCGGGGATTCCTGCTCGGCAATCACACCTGGACCCATCCCGACATGGCGACGTTGTCCGAGACCGCGCAGGCCCGCGAGATGGACGACGCGATCGCCGGGCAGACGAGCCTCGTCGGCGCGCCCCCGTGCGACTTCCGCCCGCCCTACGGCTCCTACGACGAGACGACCCTCAGCCTGGCCCAGGCCCGCGGCATGAACGTCTGGAACTGGTCGGTCGACACGGAGGACTGGAAGGCCCGCGGTTCGGATGACCCGTTCTGGGTCGACCGCATCGTCGACCTGGCCAAGGCCGGCGGCAGTCAGACCAACCCCGTCGTCCTGATGCACAACATGCCGGCCGGCTCACCGGCGACCGTGGCGGCACTACCGGCGATCATCGACTTCTACCGCGACCGCGGCTACACGTTCGTCGATCTCGCCGGCAGGGTCGCGGGTCAGCCGGACGTCGAGGAACCGGTCCCGCCGGACGCCGAGGAACCGGTCCCGCCGGACGCCGACGAACCCCGCTCGGACGGACCACCGCACAGGTGGCCCACGTGGCCCCCGCATACCGCCGCAACGGCAGCGGCCGGACAGGGGGACACGACCCTCCACGGCGTCCCCTGAACCAGCGGCCGGGACGACGGCGCTGCATCCACAGGGTTTCGCACACATGTGCGAAACCGGAGTAGCGTGCCCGCATGACGCTCGCTCATCAGCCGTCGATGTGGGACCTCGCCGAGGAGGCCACGCTCACCCCCCTGGCCGGCCGGGTGGTCCGGCACGACCTGGGCGCCGGCGCCTGGGTCGATCACCGCCCGGGCTGGGTCAACGGTTCCGACGAGGTCCTCGATGTGCTGCTGGGTAACATCGGCTGGCGGGAGGACCGCCGCCAGATGTACGAGCGTGAGGTCGCCGTCCCGCGGCTGCTGCGCTGGTACGGCGGCAACGCGACACTGCCGCACCCGTTGCTGACCGAGGCGCGTGCCGAACTGAACCGGCACTACGGGGCCGAGCTCGGGGAGCGTTTCGTCAGCGCCGGAATGTGCCTGTACCGCGACGGCCGGGACAGCGTGGCGTGGCACGGCGACCGGATCGGACGCGGTCGGTCCTCGGACACCATGGTCGCGATCGTCTCGTTCGGCTCGCCCCGGCCGCTGATGCTCCGGCCGGTCGGCGGCGGGGCCAGCCTGAAGTTCCCCCTGGGGCACGGCGACCTGGCCGTCATGGGCGGCTCGTGCCAGCGGACATGGGAGCACTGCATCCCCAAGACGACGAAGCCGGTCGGGCCGCGCGTGAGCGTGCAGTTCCGCCCAGCGGGCGTGGCCTGACCTCTCCGGCATCGGCGGTTCGGCACCCCCCTGCAGAGGTGGCCTAGGGGCGTGTATCGTTCTCCACGAACCGCACCGGCCCGGGAGGGCATCGGATCGGCCCCCTGCGGGGAGCATCCGAGTGCGGTGCAGAGATGGACAATTAGCTGGAAACAGAACCCGCGAGGGTCGAGTTTCTGTGCGTCCGCTCCTTGAGAACTCAACAGCGTGCCGAAAGTCAGTGCCAAGTAATACCCCGTGCCGGGGCCTTCGGGTTCTGGTTTGGGATTCCTTTGGTTGATTGACATCGAGAGCGTCCAGTTCTCGGTTCTCGGCCTGTGATCGAATCATCTACGGAGAGTTTGATCCTGGCTCAGGACGAACGCTGGCGGCGTGCTTAACACATGCAAGTCGAGCGAGCCCCTTCCTTCGG
>NZ_SPQL01000012.1 GCF_004570385.1 Blastococcus sp. CT_GayMR19
CCCCGGTCGCGTACGCCTGCTGCACGGCCGGCAGCTCGTCCAGGACGCGGCCGGCCTCGACCAGCCGCCGGGCGGCACCCTCGGACAGCCGGGTGTGGGTACGCAGCCAGGAGGCCGTCGACTTCGTTCCGTCGTACTCGACGGCCTGGGTCAGGTCGGCGGTGCGCACCGCGCGGGTGAGCACGGCGGCCAGCCGGTTCTGCGCGGCGACCAGGCTCCGGATCCGGTCCAGCTGCTCACCGGCCGACAGATCGTCGAGGTCCTCGGCGGCCAGGGCGTCCAGCGCCGACAACAGCTCGCTCACAACACCTCCCGACAGTTCGATCAGGTGTTCGAATAGTACCGCCTCCCGCGAGCGCTGGGCCAGACGAATCCCCAGGTCAGCGGCTTGTCCACAGATGTCGTGGGGCCATTGAGCTCGTCGCCGGACGATGGGTGAAGCTCATCGCCGGAGGGCGGGTGACGCTCCTCGTTCGGGGGGTGGGTGACGCTCCTCGTCGGACAGCGGGTGAGAAGTCGCCGACCGTCAGTCGGATCCGTCGTCCGGCCCTGGACGGCGGCGACGCAGCTGACCCTGCAGATGCATCACCCACAGGCCGAGCGCGGCCAGCGCGATGGCCGCGACGCAGGTCCAGGTCCACATGCGGTCGACGCGGTCGCCGAGCAGCAGCAGGACGACGAGGGCGACCGTCCAGAGCGCCGTCCCGGCCAGCACCACGCGGACGGTGTCCACCTGGAGCGGGGGCGGGGCCTGCTTGGTCGGACCGGGCACGGGGCCACCCTAGAGGCGGCCCGCTACATATCGGGTGGGTCACGAGGACACGTGCTGGTGATGATCGTGTGGCACGCTGTCGCCGCTCATAGCCGTCACCGCGGCCGAGCCGGGGCAGTTTCTGTGCATCCGGCCTGGTCACGAGCCCACCGGAGCCGTCATGCCTGCCAAGTCCCGCCGCCCCGTCAAGGGCGCCAGCGCTCCCGCCCCGGCCGCAGAGAGCGGGACGCCCGCCGACGTGGTGGCGGGGACCGGGACGCTGCCCCGTCGCAGTGACGGCCCGCAGGTGCGGCCGAAGAACGGGCTGGACCGCTACTTCGAGGTGAGCGCGCGCCGCTCGACGGTCGGCCGCGAGGTCCGCGGCGGGTTCACGACCTTCTTCACGATGGTCTACATCGTGCTGCTGAACCCGATCATCCTGACCAGCATCCCGGGCCTGGACGGCACTCTGGGCGCCGACGTCAGCGGCACCGTGCTGCCGTTCCCGGCGATCGCGGCGGTCACCGCCCTGATCGCCGGCGTCATGACGATCCTCATGGGCGTCGTCGGCCGCTACCCGTTCGCGGTGGCCGCCGGCCTGGGCATCAACGCGATCGTGGCGGTCTTCGCGGCCACCCAGCTCTCCTGGCCGGAGATCATGGGCCTCATCGTGCTCGAGGGCCTGCTCATCACGGTCCTGGTGCTCACCGGTTTCCGGCGCGCGGTCTTCGAGGCCATCCCGCCCCAGCTGAAGACGGCGATCGCGGTCGGCATCGGGTTCTTCCTGACCATCATCGGGCTGGCCGACGCCGGCATCATCCGGCCGGGTATCCCGCTGATCAGCTTCGGCGTCAACGGTCAGCTCGCCGGCTGGCCGATCCTGACCTTCATCGTCGGCCTGCTGCTGATGAGCGTCCTGGTCGTCCGGAAGGTCCGCGGTGGCCTGCTCATCGGGATCGTGGCCACCACGGTCCTCGCCATCATCATCGAGGCGATCGCCGACATCGGGCCGCGGATCTCGAACGGCGAGGAGGTCAACCCGCGCGGCTGGGCGCTGCAGGTCCCGGCACTGCCCGAGGACGTCGTCAGCACCCCCGACCTCTCGCTGCTCGGGAACGTCTCCCTCTTCGGCGGCTTCGAGCGGATCGGCGTCCTCGCCGCCGTGCTCATCGTGTTCTCGCTGATGATCGCCGACTTCTTCGACACCGTCGGCACGGTCACCGCCGTCGGTGCGGAGGGCAACCTGCTCGACAAGGACCGCAACCTGCCCAGGTCGCAGCCGGTGCTGCTGGTCGACTCGCTGGCCGCCGCGGCCGGTGGTGCCGGCAGCGTCTCTTCGAACACGACCTACATCGAGAGCGCGTCCGGGGTGGCGGACGGCGCCCGGACCGGCCTGGCCAGCGTCGTCACCGGCGTCCTGTTCCTGGTCACCATGTTCCTGAGCCCGCTGGTGCTGGTCGTGCCGTCGGAGGCCGCGGCCCCGGCGCTCGTGATCGTCGGCGCGCTGATGATCTCGCAGATCCGGCACCTGGCCTGGGACGACCTGTCGCTGGTCATCCCGGCCTTCCTCGCGATCGCCCTGATGCCGTTCACCTACTCGATCACCAACGGCATCGGCGCCGGCGTCATCAGCTTCGTGCTGCTCCGGCTGGCGGTCGGCCGGCGCGGCGACATCCACCCGCTGATGTGGGTCATCAGCGTGCTGTTCCTCATCTACTTCGCGCTGGAGCCGCTGCAGCAGCTGCTCTGAAATCCTGCGCACGGCTAACCATCGGGGCTAGGCTGGCCCCGTGAGCCGGACGACGCTGGACACCGCGGCGCTGGCGCACGACCTCCGACTGGCGGTCATGCGCTTCTCCCGGCGCCTGCGCAACCAGCGCGTGGACACCTCCGTCACGCTCACGCACCTGGCGGCGCTGTCCACGCTCAAGCGGCACGGCCCGATGAGCCCGGGGGAGCTGGCCGCCCACGAGCGGGTCCAGCCGCCGTCGATGACGCGGGTGGTGGTCGCGCTCGAGGGCATGGGGATGGTCACCCGCACGGCGCACCCCACCGACGGGCGGCAGGTCATCATCGGGCTGACCGCCGCCGCCGAGGACCTGCTCGCCGCCGAGGCCCGCGCGCGCGAGGCCTGGCTCAGCAGCCGGCTGCAGCAGCTGTCGGCCGACGACCGGGCCACGCTGCGCGAGGCCGCGGCGATCATGGACAAGCTGGCCAGTGAGTGAGCTCGCCGAGCACCGAGCCTGACAGCCGGCCTGCCGGCGCCCCGGCGCCGGGTCGTGGTCCCGAGTCCCCGCCTGCCCCCGAGCCGGACCAGGGGAAGGGGATGTTCCGCGCCCTGCGGGTGCGCAACTTCCGCCGCTTCGCCTCGGCCAACCTGGTCAGCAACACCGGCACCTGGATGCAGCGCATCGGCCAGGACTGGCTGGTGCTGCAGCTCTCCGACGACAGCGGCGTCGCCCTCGGGCTGATCACCGCCCTCCAGTTCGGCCCCTCCCTGCTGCTGAGCATGTACGGCGGTGTCCTGGCCGACCGCTACGCCAAGCGCCGCATGCTGCTCGTCACCCAGTCGCTGATGGGACTGCTCGCCCTCGCGCTCGGGATCCTCGTGGCGACCGACGTCGTCGAGCTGTGGCACGTCTTCCTGCTCGCCGGCGGGCTGGGCGCCGTCGCGGCCATCGACGCCCCGGTGCGGCAGGCGTTCGTCTCGGAGATGGTCGGTCCCGCCCTGCTGGCCAACGCCGTCGGGCTCAACTCCACGATCTTCAACGGCGCCCGGCTGGTGGGCCCGGCGATCGCCGGGCTGCTCATCGGCGCGTCCGGGGGCAACACCGCCCCGGCCTTCTTCGTCAACGCGGCCAGCTTCGCCTTCACCATCGGGGCGCTGGCGGGGCTGCGCACCGACGAGCTGCGGCCGAGCCCTCCGGTGGCCCGGGCTGCCGGCCAGCTGCGGGCCGGACTCGCCTACACCTGGGCGCATCCGGACCTGATGCTCGCCATGGTGCTCGCGTTCGTCCTCGGGACCTTCGGGTTCAACTACCAGGTCACCATCGCGTTGATGGCCCGCGAGGTCTTCGATCTGGGTGCCGAGGCGTTCGGGTTGCTCTCCACGTGCTTCGCCCTCGGCTCCCTGAGCGGGGCCTTGCTGTCCACCCGGCGCAGCGTCCGGCCCCGGCAGGTGTTCCTGGTCCTCTCGGCCGTGGTGTTCGGGCTGTTCACCATTGCCGCCGGGCTGATGACGGGGTTCGTCCCGTTCGCCGCGATGCTGGTGCCGACCGGAGCCGCGGCCCTGGTGTTCAGCGTGGCCAACAACAGCTTCGTGCAGCTCGGCGTGGACCCCCAGATGCGCGGCCGCGTCATGGCGCTCTACTTCATGTGCTTCCTGGGGGGCACCCCGGTCGGGGCGCCGCTGATCGGCTTCGTGTCCGAGCGCTTCGGTGCGCCATGGGGGCTGATCCTGGGCGGGGCGGTGTGCGTCCTCGCCGGGATCGGCGCCGCGATCTACCTGAGCCGCGGGCGCCGGGTGCGCCTGGAGGCGGGGCTGGCGCCGCCGCGCATGCGGCTGCGGATCAGCGACCGGCGGCCCGTGGTCGCCGGCCCCGGATTGCGGGCGGCCGAGGAAGCCGTCGCCGAGCGCGCCCCGGGCCGGCCGACGCTTCCGGAGTGACCGTGGGCCCGCGGTAGGAGACGGCGGATCCCGGGCGGATCGTGGTCCCGCCGGGCCTCCGATCGCGGTACCTTCGGGCGATCCTGTGGTAGGGGATCCGGGGAGGCGCCATGGCCGCGATCGTCGGTCAGTTCCTGCTGGTGTCGTGCCTGATCCTGGCCCCGGTCGCCCTCCTGTCGTTGCTCGACCGCATGGCGACCGGCCGTGCCGCGCCTTGGCGCCGCCCGCGCGCGCAGAAGGCGCCCGAGCCGGTGCGGCGTCCCATCCAGGTCGTGGCCGCCGATCTGCGCCGGCTCTCCCGGCAGCTCGCGCTCGTCCCGGCCGGCGCACCGCTGGTCCGGTGGAAGGCGCTCTGGGCGGCCTACGACGACGTGCTCGTCGAGGCCGCGGCGCAGCTGGGAGTCCCGCACGACCTGACCGGCACGCCGGAAGGGTTCGCGCGCGATTTCGAGCGCCTGCGCCTGCTGGCCGCCCTGGAGGGGGCCGGGCTGGCGGTGCACGACTGACGTCGACCGGACCGCGGGTCTTCTTCGCCGTCGATCCGCCGGAGGAGGCGCGCGCCGACCTCTCCCGCGCGCTGGAACCCCTCCGCGGCGCCGCGGGTGAGCCGCGCTGGATCCCGCCCGAGCGCTGGCATCTCACCCTGCTCTTCCTCGGCACGGTGCCGGCCGACCGGCTGCCGCTCCTGGTGCGGGCGGCCGCGCCTGCAGTGACCGCCGCGCCGCCACTCACCCTGCGCCTGGCCGGGGGCGGCCGGTTCGGGACGTCGCGCCGTCCCCAGGTGCTGTGGGCCGGCCTGGACGGCGACGTCCGCGCGCTGGCCGACGTCGCGCGGCGGCTGGCCGCCGCGGCCCGGGCGCTCGGCCTGCCCGTCGAGGACCGGCCGTTCCGGGCGCACCTCACCGTCGGCCGCTGGCGGCCCCGGCAGCCGGCGGACGCCGGTCTGGCCGCGCTGCTGACGGACTACCGCGGGCCGGAGTGGCCGGTTCCCGAAGTGCGGCTGCTGGAGAGCCACCTCGGCCCGAGGCCCAGCTACGAGCCGTTCGAAACCTGGAACGTGGGGTCGAGTTGATCATCGGCACATGGCTGGGCCTGGCGGCGTGCCGACCAGCCATTCGCCGATGATCAACGCGACGAGAGCAGCTACCAGGCGTACTCCATGGGGGCCGGCTTGTAGCCGGGGAAGATCTCGTCGAGGCGGGCGAGGGCGGCGTCGTCCAGCGTCACGCCCAGCGCCGTCATGGATCCCTCGAACTGCTCCATGGTGCGCGGCCCGACGATCGGCGCGGTGACGGCCGGCTGGTGCAGGAGCCACGCCAGGCCGACGTCCGCGGGTGCCTGCCCCATCTCCCGGCAGAAGGCCTCGTACGCCTCCAGTTCGGGGCGGTGCTTCTCCACCCGTTTCTGGTTGCGCTCCTCGTTGCGGCGGGTGCCCTCGTTCTTCTCCAGCACGCCGGCCAGCAGGCCGCCGGCCAGCGGGCTCCACGGGATCACGCCGATGCCGTAGTGCTGCGCGGCCGGGAGCACCTCGAGCTCGACGTGCCGGGTCAGCAGGTTGTAGTGCGACTGCTCGCTGACCAGGCCCAGGAAGTGCCGCCGGGCCGCCGCCTCGTTGGCGGCCGCGAGCTGCCAGGCGGCGTGGTTCGACGAACCGACGTAGAGCACCTTGCCCTGCGCGACCAGCGTCTCGCAGGCCTGCCAGATCTCGTCCCACGGCGTGCGCAGGTCGACGTGGTGGAACTGGTAGAGGTCGATCCAGTCGGTCTGCAGCCGGCGCAGCGACGCCTCGCACGCGCGGACGACGTTGCGGGCGGAGAGGAAGGTGTCGTTCGGCCAGTCCGACATGCCGCCGTAGACCTTGGTCGCCAGCACGGTCTTCTCCCGGCGCTCGCCGCCCTGGGCGAACCAGGTGCCGAGCACCTCCTCGGTGCGGCCCTTGCCGACGTCGAAGCCGTAGACGTTGGCGGTGTCGAAGAAGTTGATGCCCTCGGTGTGCGCCCGGTCCAGAATCGCGTGCGAGTCGGCCTCCTCGGTCTTCCAGCCGAAGTTCATCGTGCCGAGGCAGAGGCGGGAGACGGACAGGCCGCTGCGGCCGAGGTGCGTGTACTCCATGGGAAACCACCCTGGCACCCTGATCTCCGTGCCGCAGAACGGTGAGCTCTCCGCCTTCGACGCCGCGACCGCCGTCCGCAGGACCGAGGGCGGTGGGCTGATCGCCGACCTCGATCCCGGGTGGGACGTCGGCGGCGGCGTCCTCAACGGCGGCTACCTGCTCGCGGTCGCGGCCCGGGCGGCGGTCCTGGAGAGCCCGCACCCGCATCCGGTCGCGCTGGCGGCCAGCTATCTGCGGGCCACGGGCGCGGGCCCTGCCACGCTGCTGGTCACCCCGGGCTCAGCCGGTCGCACCCTCGCGCACGCGCACGTGGTCCTGTCCGACGCGGGTGGCCCGTGCCTGTCGGTCCAGACGACGACGGCTGCGCTCGGCTCCGGGGAGGTGGCGTGGTCCACCCCGCCGCCGGGGATCGCGCCGGTCGAGGAGTGTCTCTCCGCCGCGGAACAGGCCGCGGGGCAGGTGGACATGCCCGACGTGGGCATCCGCCATCGGGTGGAGACCCGGCTGGATCCGGCGACCGCCGGCTGGGTGACCGGCCGGCCGTCCGGCGAGCCGGTGATGCGCGCCTGGGTGCGCTTCGCGGACGGCCGGGACCCCGATCCGCTCGGCCTGATCACCTTCGCCGACGCGCTGCCCCCCACGCTCTGGTCGATGGGGCGGATGGGCTGGGCACCCACGGTGCAGTTGCAGGTGCTGCTGCGCGCCCTGCCGGCGCCGGGGTGGTGCCTGGCCGAGGCGCGGGCCGGCGAGGTGGCCGACGGCTGGCTCGACGAGGACTACCGGATCTGGGACTCCACCGGCCGACTGGTCGCGCAGAGCCGCCAGCTCGCCCGAGCTCCGAGGGGCTAGTGCGGCAGCTCGATGGTGCCGGTGAGGTAGCGCTGCACGGTCGGGCCGATCGCCGCGACGATCGAGTCGTGCGAGGCCGAGGCGAGCGGCTCCAGCTCCAGCACGTACCGCGTCATGACCAGACCGATGAGCTGGGAGGCGACGAGAGACGCGCGCGCGGCGCGTACGTCCGGGTCGTAGCCGAGCGTGCTGACCACCTTCCGCAGCACCCGGGAGACGAGGAACTCACGCAGCAGCTTCGCCGTCCATTCGTTGCTCACCGCCGACCGGATGAGCGCCAGACCGGCGGGCCGGGCCGGGCCGTCCCAGACGTGCAGCAGCATCCGCACGACCGCCGCCCCGAGCTGGTCACGCGGCGCGGCCAGGACGGTGGGCAGCAGATCCGCCGGATCGGCCGGTGCCTCGACGGCGGCCAGGAAGAGCTTGTCCTTGTTGCCGAAGTAGTGGTGCACCAGCGCCGGGTCGACGCCGGCCGCCGTCGCGATGCCCCGGATGGTGGCGCCGTCGAACCCGCGCTCGGCGAAGGCGGTGCGCGCTGCCGCGAGCACCGCCTCCCGGGTGTCCGGGTTGCCGGGGCGCCGGCCGGTCGGCCGGCCCTGGGGTGCGCTCAGCTCGTCCTCCTCCGCAGGGTCGCCGCCGCGAGCGCCAGGGCGACCAGCGCGGCGCCGGCGACGATGCCGATGTCGCGCCACATGATGCCTGTCTCCGCCGCCGACCTGCCGACCTCCTGGAGGGCCTCGACGGCGTAGGTGAGCGGGAGGACGTCGCTGATCGCCTGCAGCCAGCCGGCCATCTGCTCGCGGGGGACGAGCAGCCCGCACAGGAAGAACTGCGGCAGCACGACCACCGGCATGAACTGCACGGCCTGGAATTCGCTGCGGGCGAACGCGCTGGCCAGCAGTCCCAGAGCAACCCCGAGCACCGCGTCGACGACGGCGATGACCACCACCAGCCAGAGCGAGCCCGCGACGTCGAGGTCGTACACCGTCGTCGCCACGGTGACGGTGACGAGGGCCTGCAGCGCGGCCATCAGCCCGAAGGCCAGGCCGTAGCCGAGCAGCAGGTCGAGCCGGGCCAGCGGCGTGGTGAGCAGCCGTTCGAGCGTGCCCGACGTGCGTTCGCGCAGCATCGCGATGCTCGTGACCAGGAACATCACCACGAACGGGAAGATGCCGAGCATGGTCAGCCCGACCCGGTCGAAGATGCCGGGCTGGCCGGGCAGCGTGGGCACGTCCTTCCAGAGCAGGTAGAGCAGGCCGAGCAGCAGGCTGGGCAGGACCAGCATCATCGCGATGGTCCGGTGGTCGTGCCGCAGCTGGCGCAGCACGCGGCCCGCGGTCGCCGTCGTCAGTCGCGAGCTCAGGTGGCCGGCCGGGGCGGGAGCGGGGCGGGCGATCGTCGCGGTCATGCCGCCACCTCCTGGCGGTCGCGCACGACGTTGAGGAAGGCGACTTCGAGGTCGTCGGAGCGGCCGTCGATGCGCAGCTGGGCGGGGGTGGAGTCGGCGAGCAGCTCGCCGTCGCGGAGCAGCAGCAGCCGGTCGCACCGGCCGGCCTCGTCCATCACGTGGCTGGAGACGATCAGCGTCGTCCCGGCGCGGGCCAGGGCGTGGAAGCGGTCCCACAGCTCGACGCGGAGCACCGGGTCCAGCCCGACGGTCGGCTCGTCGAGGACCAGCACCTCGGGACGGCCGACCAGGGCGCAGGCGAGCGAGGCGCGGCCCATCTGGCCGCCGGAGAGGTCGCGCACGAGCTGGCCGGCTGCGTCGCCGAGTCCGACGTCGGCGACGGCGGCGTCCGCCTCACGGGCACCCATTCCGTACAGCGAGGCGAAGTAGCGGGCGTTCTCGCGCACGGAGAGGTCCTGGTACACGCTCGGGGCCTGGGTGACGTAGCCGACGCGGCTGCGGAGCGTCGGCGAGCCGGCCGGCTCGCCGAGGACGGTGACCTCGCCGGATCTCACCACCTGCACGCCGACGACGGCGCGCATGAGCGTGGTCTTTCCGCTGCCGCTCGGGCCGAGCAGGCCGGTCACCTGACCCGTGGGGACGGCGAAGGAGAGGCCGCGGAGCACCTCGCGCTTCCCGCGGACGACGACGAGATCGGTGACGGTGACGGCGCTGTCCATGGCGGCTCTCCGAAACTCAACGACTGATGAACTCAACGCTAGATGAGTTGTCTGCGCTCCGTCAACGGGTCCTTGGTCCCTGGCTGCTGTGGACGGGAGCCGGGCCGCAACCGCGGGAGCCGGCGTGCACGGCGGCTCCCGCGGTAGGACGGCGGCTCTCCGCTCCCCGGGCGGGCGCGTGGGATCCGCCGGGCATGATCGTCGGCGTGCCCGCTCCCGTCGTCATCACCGATCCGGCCGACCCGCGGGTGGCCGACTTCCGCGACCTCAAGGCGGGGGACCGCCCGGAGGGAGCCCCCCGGTGGAGCGGGCCGGTGATCGTCGAGGGCGTGCCGGCCGTCCAGCGACTGCTGGCCTCGGACTACCGGATCCGGGCGGTGTTCGGGGTGCCGGGCCGGGTCGCCGCCCTCGACCTGCCGGGCGACGTCGTCGCCTACGAAGCGGACAAGTGGCTGCTCTCGGAGGTGATCGGCTTCCGGCTCACCCGCGGGGTCCTCGCCTCGGCGGACCGCCGCCCGCCCGCCGATCTCGACGACCTCCTCGCCGGTCCCCATCCCGCGGCCCTGCGGCGGCTCGCGGTGCTCGAGGCGCTCAACGACGCGGAGAACCTGGGTTCGATCGCGCGCTCGGCCCTCGCGCTGGGCATCGACGGCCTGCTCCTGGACCCGCGATGCGCGGACCCGTTCTACCGGCGCTCGGTGCGGGTCTCGATGGGGCACATCCTGGCGCTGCCGTTCGCCGTCCTGCCCGACTGGCCGGCCGATCTCGAGCGGGTGCACGAGGCGGGCTACACGACGGTCGCGCTCACCCCGGCCGCCGACGCCGTCGACCTGACGTCGATCGACCCGCGGGAGCACCCCCGGACGGCGCTGCTGCTCGGGGCCGAGGGGCCGGGACTCACCGCCGAGGCGCAGGCAGCGGCCCGTGTGCGGGCGAAGATCCCGATGCGAGAGGGCGTGGACTCCCTCGGCGTCGCCGCGGCGGCCGCGATCGCCTTCGCGACCCTCCGCTGAGGGCGGCCGAAACGGCCATGAAGGCCGGTGGTTTCAGCCGCGGAGCGAGAAGCGGGCCAGGTGCCCCCGGGCCTCCTCGGCGTGGGCGGGGTTGCACATCACGTCGTAGCGGCCGGCCGTGATCTTGCTGGTACTGGTGAAGTCGCGCTTGCCCTGCGTCGCCGCGTAGCCCATGGCGCCGAACACCGCACCGAAGACGACGCCGATCAGCAGGCCGACGAGCACCGAGCTCAGCCACTGGCTGCCGTCGGGGGCGAAGATGCCGAGCAGCAGGCCGACGAACAGACCCCACCAGGCACCACCGGCCGCCCCGGCGCCGACCGCGCGGCCACGGGTCAGCCGGCCGGTCACGGTCTCGATCATGCGGAGGTCCGTGCCGATGATCGTGACGTTCTCGACCGCGAACTTCTGGTCGGAGAGGTAGTCGACGGCGGCCTGCGCCTGCTCGTAACTGTCGTAGGACCCGACCTGGACGCCGCCCAGCGGCATGGATACCGACGCTGACATGCCCGTATCAACTCCCGGCCGCGAAACGCTGTTCCCGGGCGTCAGCGGTGGCGGCGGACCCCGAAGACGATGTCCTCCCAGGCCGGGATGCGGGCGCGCGGGTCCTCGGGTTCCTCGGCACCGCGGGCCAGCACCACCGTGTCGTGGTCGGCCACCTGGTCGAGCAGGTCGTCCACCGAGCGGTCGTCGTCGGGGGAGCCCACCGGGGCGTGCACGTCCCGGACGTGCGCGTCGTCGGCGCCGCGGAGCTCGGGCGTGGATCGCTCCAGGGCGAGTTCCTCGATGGCCAGGGCGTCGGTCGCGTACGCGTCCACGCCCTCGTCGTCATCTGCGGGCTCGTCGTCCGACGGGGTGTCACGGACGACCGTGACGGCCCGCGACCGCAGGGACGGCGCGGCGTGCACGCCGGCCGGCACGTCGGGGACGACCCGGACGAGGCGGGTGCCCTCGGCGAAGTCCAGGGTGGCCGCGTCCGCCGGGGCGACGGTGCGCGACGGGAGGTCGAAGGCCCAGCGGGTGGTCCCCGACTTCGGGCCGGCCCGCCAGGCGCCGGTGATCAGCCACGAGCCGTCGTCGGTGCGGTGGGCGTCCCAGGTCACCGCGTCGACGTCGGTGTCGAGCAGCCGCAGCCGCTCGGAGATGAAGGAGGACAGCGCGACGGTGGGCGGGCCCTCGCTCAGCCGGACCCGCGCGTCGCGGGCCTGCTCGGCCACGCGGGCGCGCTCCTGCAGCACGGGGTGGGCGAAGCGCATGATCCGCTCGACGCGGGTGCCGGAGGCGGCGGCCACCTGCTCGGGGGTCTCGCCGGCGCGGATGCGGGCCTGGATCACCCGCGGGGGCAGCTCGGTGCCGAGGTCGACGTCGATCTGCGTGAGCCGGCGGGAGTCTCCCCGGGCCGCGGCGCGCAGCCGGTCGTCGATGGGGAGCTCGAACCGCTCACCGCCGTCGGCGTCCGCGCCGTCCACCGCCAGGATGAGGTTCTGCCCGTCGTCGGAGAGCGCCACGAGGCGCAGCGTGCGCATGGACGACCTCCTGCTGACTGCGCGACCCGATCCCGGAAAGAGAGCGGAGTCCGAGGCTAACGGCGTGCCGGGGGCGCGGCCCGCAGGCGGTGCGGCGTGGCGCGTTCCCGCCGCGACGGTGCCGGTCGGTCCCTGGTCGGCCGATGAGTGCTTCATTCACCTGTTCGCAATCTGCGCACGGCACAGTCGAGCGCGCGTCGCGGACCCGGGACTTCTGCACAGGAGGTGCGATGGCCAGCCCCCTGACCGATGTGCGCCTCGCGCCCTCGGCTTCCGCCGTCGCCGAGATCGCCGGCGCCCCGGGCGCCTGGTGCCCGGCGCTCGCGCCCCAGGGAGACCGCGTCGCCTACGTCACCGACCGGTCCGGGATCCCCCGTCTCGAGGTGGCCACGGTCGACCAGCAGACCCCGCCCGTCGTCCTCTCCGGTCCGGAGCAGGAGGTCGTCTCCGTCGCGTGGTCGCCCGACGGCGCCTGGCTGGCGTACCTGGTGAGCCCTGGCGGCTCGATCTGCGCCGAGCTGCACGTCGTCCGTCCCGACGGGTCCGGCCGCCGCCGTGTCGCGGGGGAGGACCCGCGGGCCACTGTGTTCGCCGGCGGATGGACCGGCCCCGGCCACTACGCCTGCTCGATCGCGCACGGCGACGGTCCCGACGCCGACATCGTCCTGGTCACCGCGGACACGGGGGAGCAGCGGACCCTCGCCCGCGGCGGCTTCCTGTCCGTGAACGCGGTGTCGGCCGACGAGCGGTTCCTGCTGGCCCGCCGGGGTCCGCGCGGCTACCGGCACATCGTGGTCATCGACGTCGCCACGGGCGTCCAGCGCCGGGTGCTGCCGCTGGACGCACCGGGCGGGATCGCCTCGGAGGACGGCCGGTTCGGGCCCGACGGCCGCTCGGTCCACGTGCGCGCGTCGCTCCCCGGCGAGCCCGGGACGGACCGTGCCGGGCTGGTGGTCGTCCCGCTGTCCGAGGACGGCGTTCCCGGCGCCGGCCGCGTCGTCCTGTACCGCCCGGACGCCGATCTGGACGGCTACGCCCTCCGCGCCGACGGGACGGCGCTGGCGGTCTGGACGGTCCGCGAGGTCACCGAGCTGTGGGTGCACGACCTGTCCGACGGATCGCCGCTGCGGCAGGTGGCGCTGCCGGAGCCGGTCATGCCGGGCTGGTCGCTGGCCGCCGACGGCGCGACGCTCGTCGCCGAGCTGACCGGCCCGCTCGCGCCGCGTGGTCTCTGGGTCGTTCCCCTCGACGAGGACGCCGGACCGCCGGTGCCGCTGCCCTCGGCGCCGCGCCGTCCCGACCCGGCGCTGCTCGTGACGCCGGTGCGCCACGAGTACGTCGCCTTCGACGGCCTGGCGCTGTCCGGGTGGCTCTACCGGCCGCCGGGCGCCGTCGGTCCGAACCGCACGGTCGTCAGCTTCCACGGCGGGCCGGAGGGCTCGGAGCGGCCGGCGTACTCGCCGGTGGCGCAGAGCCTGGTCGCCGCGGGCTTCACCGTCTTCGCGCCCAACGTGCGGGGGTCCGGCGGGTTCGGGCGCGCGTTCACGACGTGTGACGACGGCGCCGCCCGCGCGGCCTCGTTCGCCGACGTGCGGGCGACCGTCGAGGAGCTCGTCGCCGAGGGCATCGCCGAGCCGGGCCGGATCGGCGCGCACGGCTGGTCCTACGGGGGCTATCTGACGCTGGTGGCGCTGACCCGCTGGCCGGACCTGTTCGCCGGAGCCGCGACGCTCGCCGGGATGAGCGACCTGCGCACCTTCTTCGCGGGTACCGAGCCGTGGATGGCGGCGGCGTCGGTCACCGAGTACGGGGACCCCGTGGCCGACCGCGACCTGCTTTCCGACCTCTCGCCGATGACGGCCCTGGACCGGCTGACCACACCGGTGCTGCTCGCGCACGGGGACCGCGACACGAACGTGCCGGTTGCCGAGTCGGTGCAGGCGCATCAGGCCCTGCAGGCGCTCGGCGCGGTCAGCGAGCTGCTGCTGCTCCCGGGCGAGGGGCACACCGTCGTGGGGCGCGACCATCTCGTGGAACTCAGCACACGCGTCGCCGCGTGGTTCGATCGCTGGCTGTGAGCGGGGATCTCTTTGCCGGCTATCCCGCGTGCCCCGCTGACGAAGCGGTCGGCCCGGACGGCCGGCTGCGCGGCGCCTACGGCCGGGTCGCACCGGCGCTGACGCGGCTGGGCACCTCGGGGCTCGTGGCCGCTGCGGACGCGATGTCGA
Organism: Blastococcus sp. CT_GayMR19; assembly: GCF_004570385.1. Taxonomy (GTDB): domain Bacteria; phylum Actinomycetota; class Actinomycetes; order Mycobacteriales; family Geodermatophilaceae; genus Blastococcus_B. Next base: position 14,278 of record NZ_SPQL01000012.1, read on the forward strand.
CCGAGCGCCGCGACCGTGGGGTCAGCGTGGCGACGTGGGCCGACGGACGGCAGATCGTCCGTCCCCTGGAGCTCGACCCGCTTCCACGTGTCGTGCCCGCGGCCGACTGGGCGCGGATCGCCGAGGGAGTCGAGCAACGCCATCGGGCGCTGAACGCCTTCCTGGCCGAGGCCTACCGGGCGGCGGGACGACGGCGCAACGACACCGACCGGGCGCCGCAGGTGGTGCGGGCCGGCGTGCTGCCCGAGTGGGCCGTCGCCCACAGCCCGGGCCGCGACCCGGATGCGGTCGGCATGGCGTGGCCGGGCCAGCCACGGGCCACCGTGGCGGGCACCGACGTGCTGCGGACCGCCGACGGTTCCTGGGTGGTGGCGAAGGACCATCTCCGGGTGCCGGCCGGGCTCGGGTACGCCCTGACCAACCGGGTGAGCCTGCGCGGCGCGCTGCCGTCCCTCTTCGACGACTGCCGCCCGTCCGATCCCTTCGACGCGGTGCCGCTGCTGCGGGCCGGGCTGGAGGCGGCGGCGCCACCGGGGATCTCGGGCACCCCGCGGATCGCCGTCCTCACGTCCGGGCAGAGCGACAACGCCTGGTTCGAGCACCAGGTGCTGGCCGACGCCCTCGGTGTCCCGTTGGTGCGGGCCACGGACGTGTGGCCGCGCCTGGACGGGGGTGTGGAGGTGGCGGTCGGCAGCGAGCGCCTGCCGGTGGACGTCCTGTACCGCCGGTTCGACGACGGGCTGCTCGGGGCGTTCCGGGTGCCGATCGGATCGCCGCTGGACTCACTGCTCACGGAGGCGGTGCGCGGCGGCCTGCTGGGGCTGGCCAACGTGCCCGGCAACGGGCTGGCCGACGACGCGGCGGCCTACGCCTGGGTGCCGGCGATGATCCGCTTCTACCTGGGCGAGGAGCCCTTGCTCCCCTCCGTGTCCACCTGGGTGCTGGCCGACGAGGGTCAGTGGGCGGAGGTGCGGGACCGGCTGCACGAGCTGGTGATCGAGCCGGTCGCCGGATACGGCGGGCGGGGCGCGGTGTTCGGGCCGACGTGCTCGGCCGCCGAGCTCGCGTCGCTGCAGGCGGAGGTCGCGGCGGCGCCGTACCGCTTCGTCGCGCGGGAGCCGATCGAGGCCTCGACCGTGCCGACGCTGGTCGACGGCGCCCTGGTGCCGCGGCACGTGGACCTGCGGGTGTTCTCGGTGGCGGGCGCGGCCGGGGCCACCCAGGCCCTTCCGGCCCCGCTGACGCGGGTGACGCCGGATAACTCGGGTGAGTCGAGCGCCGTCACGAAGGACACCTGGCTCGTCGGCTGATCGTTGGCACACCGCCTGGGCAACCTCGCTAGGTGCGACTCCGCCCACTGCGCGACGGCACACCAGTCCGCTTGAGGTGCCTAGACAGCGGATTCATCCGGTGGCCACCCGCCTGTGGTGGCCTGTCCGCGCCCCGGATCCACATTGTGTTCAGATGAGTCCCGTGCGCGTCCGGTAACCTCTCGAACGCAGAGCGCTATCCGCCGTCGGAGGGTCTTGGGGAGATGTTCAAGATCCTAGCGCGATTCTGGGCCGTGCTCGTGTCCCTGGCTGGTGTCGTTGGCCTTTATATTGCGGCGGAAGTGGAAGACCTCTTGTGGGCCTTCTGGGTGGTGGTCGCTGGCGCTCTTGCGATCACCGCGGCGACCATTCTTGCACCCCGCGGCTTCGAATGGACCAAAAAGGTCCGCGGCTATGATCGATTGCTTGAGCTTTCCGGGCGCCTCCAGGTCGAGATCGAATCACTGAAGGAAAGCAATCGCCGGGCTACCCTAGAGGCAGAGAAGAATTGGTCAGTGGGCATGGAAGAGGGAATCCGACAGGTCCGTGGCGCGCTGTTGGCGCAATCCCTGGAACACGTGCCTGAGCTCGTAGGTGTCCAGGCCGTGAATGGTGATGTCGCAGTCCTCGCGCGTTGGCCGGACGAGCATCCCGAGATCCTGGGAGCCCGATACGATCTGGAAGTCCGAACGACTGGAGCGGTACGCGGCGTCGTAGAGGCGCGCACTTACGACCAGCAACGCGAGTTGGTGGCCTTCGTCTGCGTTGGCAAGAAGTCATCTGCTTTCTGGACTCGCCTGGCCGAACGAGCCGACGTGGACACCGAGCTACCCAAGGGGCTGGCGTTACGGCCGTCTGCGTTGCCCGTACAAGATAATGCAGCCACGGCTGAGGTTGAGAGTTTCGACGCCGTCGAGGGGACGATATAATGGCACAAATAAAGGTCGCAGATGCCAAGGTGGCAACTCACGTCGATGAGTACCAGCTAGCGTTCAATGCGGGTGGTAAGTCTGGGATTCAGGAGGGCGACGTTGTCGTTCTCAGTCGGTCGGTCGAGATCAAGGATCCGGATACCGGCGAAAAGCTGGGGGTAGTCTTGCTTCCCAAGCTTCGCCTAGCGGTGAACCTGGTAGCTGATGCCTACAGTGTTGCGAGGGTTACCGACCGAACCCCGGCCAAGTCTGTCAAGATAGACCCATGGGGCACGAATACAACTAAGGGACCTCTCAAGAAGGTCACTGATGATGAATTCGACACCGATAACGTGTACGTCCAAGTCGGAGAGGCGGCTCAGTTCCGTAGAGAGGTCGCAGACGAACCGCCGTTCTGACGGGCGGTGCAGCACCCCCTTGACTTGAAGTAAGTACGCAAATCGGGACCCGTCCCGCTGGGTCTTGACCTTCCCGGGCCCGCTCCGCAGGTTCATGCCCCTGCCCGCGGCCGCGCGGTCACGGGCCGTGTCCTGGTGGGCGCTACGCCTGGCGATCCTTGGCCAGTGGGCGGAGATGCAGTGCCTGGGCCTGTGCGAGGGTCAGGCGGTAGCGGTCGCGTGGTCGCCGGACACCGGGCTCACGATCGTCACGGTCGTGCCGTCCGGGCTGGGGGTGGCGGTGATCTCGCCGATGGCGCTCATCAGCGTGCCGCCCCGGCCGCGATCCATGCTCGGCGTCCGCTCGCGCCACTGGCCGTAGTCGCGCACCGCGATCCGCACCTGGATGTCGTCCACGTGCACCGTGACGTCGAAGATCGGCTCGGTGGGGTCCTGGGCGTGCTCGAACGCGTTGGTCGCCGCCTCGCACGCGGCCAGCAACAGGTCGTACGTCTGGTCGTGCTCCACCCCGGCGTCGTCCAGCAGCGTCCGCAGCCGCCGGCGGAGCACCGGGATCGACGCCGCCTCCGCGGGGAACCGCCACTCCGCGTTCCGGCCGGGCGCGGACGGCGCGCTCTCATGCCGGCGCCGCGGGGACGGCGGACCCGGCCGCGAACCGTTCGACTCGGGCGACGGGGGAGCCGGGGCGAACCCCGCGATCGCGGCGGGCTCGACGGGCGGGGTGGTCGCGTCCACCGTCGCGCGCTCGGCAGCCCGTGCCGCCGACCGCCCGGCCGCCCGCTCCAGGGCCACCCGGACGCGGGCGACCAGTTCGTCGGCCCGGAAGGGCTTGGCCAGGTAGTCGTCCGCTCCGGCCTCCAGCCCCTCGACCGATGCCTCCTGGCCGGCGCGGGCGGTCAGCATGATCACCGGGATGTCGACGGTCGCGTCCTCGGCGCGCAGCCGCCGCAGCAGCTCGAACCCGTCGATCCGCGGCATCATCACGTCGGTCAGCACGATGTCGGGCGAGCGCTCCGCCACCGCCGCCAGCGCCTCCTCGCCGTTCGCCGTCGTCCGCACCGCCCAGTGCCGCCCGAGCAGCCGGGTCAGGTACGCGCGCATGTCGGCGTTGTCGTCCACGACCAGGATGTCCGCACCCCGCGTCCCGGCGGCGGGCTCGCCGGGCCGGGAGGTGTCCTGCTCCCAGCTCGCGGCCTCCCCGCGGGCCGCCTCCGACGGAGCGGTCGAACCGCTCCCGCCGACGACGTCGGCCGCGCCGAAGGGCAGCGCGACGGTGAACGTGCTGCCCGTGCCCGGCTCGCTCTCCACCGACACCGCGCCCCCGTGCAGGGCCGCCAGCTCGTGCACCAGCGCCAGCCCGATCCCGGTGCCCTCGCGCGTGCGGGAGGTGGCTCCCGGCACCCGGTGGAAGCGCTGGAACAGGTGCGGCAGCTCCTCGGCCGCGATCCCGACGCCGGTGTCGGTCACGGTGAGCACGAAGCGGTTCCCGTCGGCGCGCAGGCGGACGTCGATCCCGCCGACGAACGTGTACTTGACCGCGTTCGCCAGCAGGTTGACGACGACCTTCTCCCACATCCGCGGGTCGACGTAGGACGGTTGCCCCAGCGGCGGGCAGTCCACGGTCAGTCGCAGTCCGGCGCGTTCGGCCGCGGCCCGGAAGATGCCGGCCAGCTCGGCGGTGAACGTGGCGACATCCGTCTCCACCCGCACGGGAGCGGCCCGGCCGGCCTCGATGCTGGCGAAGTCGAGCAGGTCGTTGACCAGCCGCTGCAGCCGCTGGCCGTTGCGCAGGGCCAGGCTGAGCTGCTCCTGCACGCCGGCCGGCAGCGGCTCGGCCGGGTCGTCGAGGACGTCGCCGATGGGGCCGAGCAGGAGCGTCAGCGGCGTCCGCAGCTCATGGCTGACGTCGGAGAAGAACGTCGTCTTCGCCCGGTCCAGCTCGGCCAGTGACTCGGCCCGCTGCCGCTCCGCCTCGAACGCGCGGGCGGTGGCCACCGCACCGGCGAACTGCGCGCCCAGCAGCTCGTGGAAGGAGCGGTGCTCCTCGTCGAGCGCCAGGTTGGGGCTCTTGCCGACGACGAGCACGCCGAGCGGCTCGGCGCCCATGCCCAGCGGGAGGACGGCCGCCTCGGTGACCGGGTCGCCCCAGGGACCGCCGGCGACGAGCAGCCGGTCGATCCCGGCGACGACCTCGGCGGCATCGGGACCGGTGACCTCGGGGAGCAGGCCGGCGCTGCAGCCGACGGCGGCGGCCCGGTGCAGCTGCGCATCCTCGCCCGCCAGGTAGACGGCCGCGAACGGCACGTCGAGTCGGTCCTCGGCCAGCGCGCGGCACATGGCCGCGACGGCCTCAGCCTCGTCGGTCACGTGGGCCCCGGCCACGGAGAGCTCGTGCAGCAGCCGCTGGCGCCGGGAGCCGATGACCTGCCCGGTGACCTCGTAACAGACGGCGTGCATGCCGGCGACCGTGGCGTCGTCCCCGAAGGCCGGCGCGTGGGTGACCGTGAAGTAGGTCTCCTCGCGGTACCCGTGCCGCTCGAGCAGCAGCTGCAGCGCCGGGAACCACGACGACTCCAGCGTGGTCATCGCGTGCGCGATGGGCGGCCCGAGCGCGTCCCACGCGGCGGAGAGGGTCTCCCGGATGTCGTTCCCGATGGCCGGGTGGTGCGCGCCGATCAGCGGGGCGTAGCCGTCGTTGTAGAACTGGGTGAACTCGGGCCCCCAGGTCAGCACCATGGGAAACCGCGACACCAGCACGGTGCGGACGGCGTAGCGCAGGCTGGCCGGCCACGTCTCCACCGGTCCGACCGGGGTGCTCGACCAGTCCATCGCCGCCATCAGCCGGCCGGCCTCGCCACCGGCGGTGAAGATGCCGAGGTCGCCGTCACCTGGTCCCGAGGGGGAAGCGGGGACCACGCTCACCTCCAGCCGAGACGCCGAGCAGGACAGCGAGCCCGGACGACGCGTCCGGTCGGCAGCCGGCCCGGCTTCGACAACCCGCCTACGCAACGTACCCGCGGCGACTTCGACACGTGATGGTGCCCTGGGGTCAGAGCCGCTCGACGATGTGGTCGATGCAGGCGGTCAGCGCGCTCACGTCGTCCGGGTCGACGGCCGGGAACATGCCCACCCGCAGCTGGTTGCGGCCCAGCTTCCGGTAGGGCTCGGTGTCCAGGACGCCGTTCTCCCGCAGCACGGCGGCGATCCGGGTGGCGTCCACGGAGTCGTCGAAGTCGATCGTGCCGACGACGAGGGAGCGCTGGTCGGCGTCGGACACGAACGGGGTGGCGAACGACGACTTCTCCGCCCAGCGGTAGAGCCGGTTCGACGAGTCGGTGGTGCGGGCCACCGCACCGGACAGCCCGCCCAGGGACAGCAGCCACTGGATCTGGTCGGCCAGGAGGAACAGCGTCGCCACCGCGGGGGTGTTGTACGTCTGGTCCTTCGAGGAGTTGTCGACGGCGATCGACAGGTCGAGGAAGCCGGGGATCCAGCGGCCCGACGCCTTGACCTCGGCCACCCGCGCCAGGGCGTCGCCCGACATGACCGCCACCCAGAGACCGCCGTCGGCGGCGAAGGACTTCTGCGGCGCGAAGTAGTAGACGTCGGTCTGGTCGATGTCCACCGGCAGGCCACCCGCGCCGCTGGTCGCGTCGATGAGCACCAGGGCGTCGTTGTCGGCGCCGTGCGGCCGCTGGATCGGGGCCATCACGCCGGTGGAGGTCTCGTTGTGCGCCCACCCGTAGACGTCGACGCCGTCCTGCGCCTTCGGCAGCGCCAGGGAACCGGGGGCGGCCTTGGCGATCACCGGGTCGGCGAGGAACGGCGCCTCGGCGACCCCGGAGGCGAACTTGGCGGAGAACTCCCCGTAGGTGCCGAAGGCGGCGCGGTCCCGGATCAGGCCGAAGATCGCGGCGTCCCAGAACGCCGTCGTCCCACCGTTGCCGAGGACGACCTCGTAGCCGTCCGGCAGGTCGAACAGGTCGCGGAGCCCGGCACGGATCTGGCCGACCAGTCCCTTGACGCCGGACTGGCGGTGGGAGGTGCCCATGATCGCGGCGCCGTCGGTGACCAGCGCCTGCAGCGCCTCCGGGCGGACCTTGGACGGCCCGCAGCCGAACCGGCCGTCGGCGGGCAGGAGCTCGGCGGGGAGGGTGATGCTCATCCGGGGAGTGCCTCTCGGTTCGGTGCGGGGTGCAGCGGGGGTTCTTCGACGACGACGGCCCGGGACCGCAGCAGCGCGGACCCGGGCCGTCGATACGTCAGCGAACGTGGATCAGGCCGGCGCGGCCTGGGTCGTGGTCTTGGTCGTGATGGTGTCCCAGCCCTCGACGTCCTCGGGCCTGCGCGGGTCGGGGCCGATGTAGCGCGCGGCCGGTCGCACGAGCCGGCCGGTCTTCTTCTGCTCGAGGATGTGCGCGGACCACCCGGCGGTGCGGGCGCAGGTGAACATCGACGTGAACATGTGCGGGGGGACCTCGGCGAAGTCCAGGACGACCGCCGCCCAGAACTCGACGTTGGTCTCGATCGGCCGGTCGGGACGCCGCTCGCGCAGCTCCTTGAGCGCGGCCTGCTCCAGGGCCAGCGCGGACTGGAAGCGCGGCGCGCCGAGCTCCTCGGCGGCGCGGCGCAGCACGCGGGCGCGGGGGTCCTCGGCGCGGTAGACGCGGTGACCGAAGCCCATCAGCCGATCGCCCCTGTCCAGGAGGTCCTTGACGTACTGCTCGGCGTTGCCGCTCTCCTCGACGCCGTCGAGCGTGTCCAGCACGCGGGACGGCGCGCCGCCGTGCAGGGGGCCCGACATGGCCCCGATCGCACCGGACAGCGACGCGGCGACGTCGGCGCCGGTGGAGGCGATGACGCGGGCCGTGAACGTCGAGGCGTTCATGCCGTGCTCGGCGGCCGAGGTCCAGTAGGCGTCGACGGCGGCGATGTGCCGGGGGTCGGGCTCGCCGCGCCAGCGGGTCATGAACCGCTCGACGATCGTGTTGCACTCGTCGATGCGCTTCTGCGGCACGGCGGGGATGCCGATGCCGCGCGCGGACTGCGCGACGTAGGACAGCGCCATGACTGCGGCCCGGGCGAGCTCCTCGCGGGCCTCCTCGGCGGAGATGTCCAGCAGCGGGCGGTAGCCCCAGATCGGGGTCAGCATCGCCAGCGCGGCCTGGACGTCGACCCGGACGTCGCCGGTGTGCACCGGGATGGGGAACGGCTCGGCCGGCGGGAGGCCGGGACCGAACTTGCCGTCCACCAGGAGCGCCCAGACGTTGCCGAAGGTCACCTTGCCGACGAGATCCTCGATGTCGACGCCGCGGTAGCGCAGGGCGCCGCCGTCCCGGTCGGGTTCGGCGATCTCACTCTCGAAGGCGATGACGCCTTCCAGGCCCGGTACGAAGTCGTCTGCCATCTCGCATGCTCCTCTGCGCGCGGGACCCGTGCGGCCACGGCGAATGGCCCACACGATTGCCTGCCGACCCTAGGTGGTGCCGGGCCGCCGGTCGCACGCGGGGCGGGCTCCGGCAGCTCCTCGTCGGGCCTCCCGAGCCCCGCGGACCCGGCGGTGTCAGCATGGCGGCGTGCCCGATCTCGCCCACATGCGCACGGACTACACCGCACGCCGGCTCCGGGAGGAGGACCTCGCCCCCACCTGGGTCGAGCAGTTCGACCGCTGGTTCGTCGACGCCGTCGCGGCGGAGCTGCCCGAGCCGAACGCCGTCGTCGTCGCCACGGCCGATGCCGACGGCGCCCCCGACGCCCGGATCGTCCTGATGAAGGGCTACGACGAGTACGGCATCGTCTTCGGCACCAGCTACGCCTCGACGAAGGGGGCCCAGCTCGCGGTGAACCCCCGCGCGGCGCTGGTCTTCCCCTGGCACGCGATGCAGCGGCAGGTGCGGGTGGCCGGCCGGGTCGAGCGGATCGGGGACGCCGCCTCGGACGCGCTCTGGGACCCGCGCCCCCGGGGCGCGCAGCTGGCCGCCGTCGCATCGGTGCAGTCGACGGTCGTCGAGTCGGAGCAGGAGCTCGCCGACCGGGTACGGGCGCTCGACGAGCAGACGCCGCCCGGGTCGGTGCCCCGTCCGCGGGTGTGGGGCGGCTACCGCGTGATCCCGGAGCGGGTGGAGTTCTGGCAGGGCGGCGCCGACCGGCTGCACGACCGGCTGCGGTTCGTGAGTGACGACGCCGAGGGGGGCGGCTGGATCATCCAGCGGCTCGCCCCGTGAGCGACTCCGTGAACGTCCGGCTCCGCCGGGCGGAAGCGAGCCGGACGTCGTGAGCGATCCCGTCGATCCGGTCGAGGGCGGCCGCGGGGACCAGCCGGCCCCGGCCGCTCCCCGGCGCCGCGGGTGGGCGATCGACACCACCCCGCTGCGCAATCCCGCCTTCCGGCGGCTGTTCTGGGGCGTCGCGGCGACGATGATGGGCCAGCAGATGACGCTGGTCGCCGTCCCGTACCAGGTGTACGTGCTGACCGGGTCGTCGCTGCTGGTCGGCGTCACCTCGATCGTGGCGCTGGTGCCGCTGATCGTCTTCGGCCTGCTGGGCGGCGCGATCGCCGATTCGATGGACCGGCGCCGGCTGATCCTCATCACCTCGACCGGAGCCTCGGTGACCAGCGCGCTGCTGGCCCTCCAGGCGCTGCTGCCCGGCGGCGGCAACCTCGCGCTGCTGTGGGTGCTCACCGCATGCGTCTCGGGGTTCACGGCGGTCAACCAGCCGACCCGCAGTGCGGTCATCCCCGCCCTGGTCGGGCGCCCCGGCGTACCGGCGGCCCAGGCGCTGGTCATGACGGTCCGCCAGGTCGGCGTCATCGCCGGCCCGCTGCTCGCGGGGCTGCTGATCGGTGCGGGCAGCCTGTTCCTCGCCTACGCCGTCGACGCGCTGGGGTTCCTGATCGCGGTCCTGCTGCTGCGGGGGCTGCCGTCCCTGCCGCCCGCCGGGGTCGTCGGACCGCTCCGGCTCAGCATGGCGGTCCGCGGCGTGGGGGAGGGCTTCACCTTCCTGCGCACCCAGCCGGTGCTGCTGATGACGTTCGTGGTCGACGTCGTCGCGATGCTGTTCGCCTGGCCGCAGGCGGTGTTCCCGGAGCTGTCGGAGACCCGCTTCGAGGGATCGCCCAACAGCCTGGGGTGGCTCTTCGCCGGCATCTCGATCGGCGCCCTGGTCATGGGGCTGACCTCGGGGTGGGTGACCCGCGTCGAGCGGCAGGGCGCCGTCGTGCTCGTCGCCATCGCGGTCTGGGGCGTGGCGATCGTCGGGTTCGGCTTCGCCCCGACGCTGTGGCTGGCGGTGCTCTGCCTCGCGGTGGCCGGCGCGGGGGACATGGTGAGCGCCGTCCTGCGGCACTCCATCCTCCTGACGGCCGCCCCCGACGAGATGCGCGGACGGATGCAGGGCGTGTTCCTGGTCGTGGTGGCCGGCGGGCCCCGGCTGGGTGACCTCCGCGCCGGGGCGATGGCCAGCGCGGCCGGCGTGACCGTCGCGATGGTGTCCGGCGGCGTCGTCATCGTCGTGGCGATGGCCGTGATCGCGCTCGCGGTCCCCTCGTTCTGGTTCTTCCGGGCGTCCCGCGTCCCCGGGCCGGCAGGGGAGGCCCGGCCGGGCTCGCCCGCCCCCGAGAGTGGCGAGGGCCGGCCGGGCTCCTCCGCGCAATAACCCCCGGGCGGCGTGACTACGCACGCACGAGGGAGAGAGTCAGCCGGCGTGCGGGTGCTGGGCGACGTGCAGCTCGACGTCGATGTTGCCGGCGGTCGCCTTCGAGTACGGGCAGATCTGGTGGGTCCGCTCCATCAGCGCCCGGGCCTTCTCCTCGTCGATCAGCGGGGCGGTGAACTCGAGCTCGGCCGCCAGCCCGAACTCGCCCGGCGCGCCCTTGAGGAAGTGCACCCGGGCGGTGACGTGCGAGCCCTCGAGATCCTTGGCCGTGAGCCCGACGTCCTTGACCGCGAAGCGCATCGCGCTGTGGAAGCAGGCCGCGTAGCCGGCGGCGAACAGCTGCTCGGGGTTGGTGCCCGGCCCGCCGTCGCCGCCCATCTCGCTGGGCCGGGACAGCTTCAGGTCGAGCCGGTCGTCGGAGGTGATCACCGCGCCGGTCCGCTGCCCGTAGGCGCTGGCCTCTGCCGTGTAGAGCCGGTCCATGCGCTTGGTCTACCCGCTCGCCCGGAGCTTCGCAGCCTGGATCACGCGAGGGCGTGCGCGACGACCTTCAGGTCCGCGACCAGAGCGTCGTAGGCAGCGGCGCGGCCCTCGTCGGGGGTCCGCAGGATCGCCGAGGGGTGGGTCGTGGCGAGCATCCAGGTCTGGGACGGCGCGTCCTCGTCCTCGTCGGCGGCCTCGACGGCCGCGGTCCCCGGCGGCGTCCAGGGCAGCAGCTGCCCGCGGTCCTTGGTGATCCGGAACGACGGCGAGATCAGCGCCTTGGCCGCCGTCGCCCCGAGGCAGACCACGACCTCGGGCTTGAGGACGGCGAACTCCGACTCCAGCCACGGCCGGCAGGCGCGCAGGTGCTCCGGCCCGGGCGTCTGGTGGATGCGCCGCTTGCCCTTGACCGTGAAGCGGAAGTGCTTGACCGCGTTCGTGACGTAGGCGTCGTCGCGGTCGATGCCGGCGTCCCCGAGCGCCCGGTCGAGGAGCTTCCCGGCAGGGCCCACGAACGGCTCGCCCTTCCGGTCCTCCTGGTCGCCGGGCTGCTCACCGACGAAGACGATCCGCGCGCTGACCGGTCCCTCCCCGAAGACGGTCTGCGTCGCCGGCTGCCACAGCTCGCACGCCCGGCAGCCGGCCGCCGCGGCGCGCAGTCCGTCCAGCCCGACGCCCTCCGGGGGCTGGGCCAGACCGTTCTCCTCGCTCATGCCGTCGATGACACCGCACCGAGCGGCTGACCGCGAATGGGCCGGCGGGGTAGAACGGACGCGCTCCTGGGCGACGATCCGCTTGTTGCGCCCGCCGCTGTCCCGGCAGGGTGTCCGATCCGTGGATTGCCTCGGGTGTAGCGGGAGGCGTGGCGGCGGTTCACGAGGTGTCTGCACCCGTGCCTTGCGCTTGAGGCCGCTGGCCGGCGGCGATGGCGTCGGTGACGAGAACGATGGTGTTGACCGGGGTGACCGGGCTGGCGGGGGTGATTCCGGCGACCGTCACGGTGTAGGCGCCTGGGGGCAGGTCGTCGAAGGTGGCTTCGGCGCGGCTGTTGCGAATGCGCGGCCGTAGCGTGTCCAGCGTGCGGCCGTCTTCGTCCGTCACGGTGACGGCCAAGGCGTGTCGTGCGTCGTCGTCGAGGTCCACAATGACGGTCACTGGTTGGCCAGCGAGGGATAGGTCCGGTGCGGCGACTCGGATCGGCACCTCTCCCTCCCCCGGCCTGTAGCGGATGTCGTTGCCGGTGAGGATCTCCTCGAGTTCGTCAAGCGCGGCGGGGTTGCGGTGCAGGTTGCCGTGCTGGTCGACGATGCGCCGGATGCGGTTGCTGGTCTGAGTCAGGCCATGGCCGATGCCGCCGGGTAGTGGCACGGTGGCGTCCCCGTACTCGTTGCGCCCGTCGATGGTGTCCAGCGGCACCGCTCGGCCATTCTGAAGGCTGATGGTGGTCCAGGTCGGCTGACGCGCGCCGACGATCATGTGCGTCGCCTCCAGGGAAGCGGGGCGGGCGGTCTCGGCGCCCTGCAGCTCGGTGTGAAAGTGCATGGCATCGGCGACCATGCCGGTGTCGAGCTCGGGCAGCGTGGTCTCGGTGGTCTTGAGCAGATCGCTGCCGGAGGACAGGAAGGCGTACTCGGGCAGCAACTGGTGCAGCGCCGGCAGACTGCGGGCCATCTCGGTCAGGTCGACGCTGAGTGGGCCGAGGCCCTTGTGCACCCCGTTCACAAGTTGCTCGACGGCTTTGGCCGCCCCCCGCCAGGGGGTGCCGAAGGCGACTAGCTTCCGGGTAACGTCGGCGCCGCTGCAGCGCTCCAGGTACCAGCGGGCGACGAGACCGCCCATGCTGTGACAGACCAGCACCACTCGGGCGTCGGCGTACTCGCCACCCTGCGTCCGCCATCGCTCCAACGCCGGCTGGATCTGTTGGGCCAGGTAGCGGCCGTTGTAGCGGTTGGAGAGCCGCCAGTCGTAGGGCACCTCGAGCAGGTTTCCCGGCGGCGCGGCCGGATTACATGGGTCGGGGCTGGGCCGGTAGCCGAGCCCGTGCAGCCGGTCGATGAGCTTGTCGTAGCCCTTGACCGGCGTCCAGATGCCGGGCAGCCCGTGGTCGGGCATCAGCGCCGTCGGCCGGATCCCGTCGCCGGGATGCTCGTCCCCGATCCCGGAGGGGAGGCGTAGCCGTCGCAGGCCCTCCCCCCGGCTGCGCAGAGTGCGCATCAATGAGCCGACCGAAAGTCCCCAAACAAGTTGGCCATCACGGTCGACCAACGTGCTGCCCATGATCCCGGGCAGCACCACCACCAGATCGGTTGATGAGGGCTTGGCTGTCCGGGCGGCGGTCATCTCGACCTCACTTTCCGTCAGTGTTGGTGATGGCGCGGGGCTCTGATGGGGCCGTCAGCGCGGCGGTCAACAGGGGGACAAGGCGGAGCACTTGGGGATGCTGGGCGCCGAGCGCGGCGACTTCGGTGATCCAGTCGGGCAGCCGTGTCCGGTCCGCCTCCAGGGCCAGAGCGATGTGTTCCTCGGTGGTGATTGGGTCGCCGGTGGTGGCGGCGGCGATGGCCAGGTACAGCCGTGCCGTGGCGACGTCAGCCTCGGTGCGTGCGTTCAGCAGGGCGAGGATCGCGGTCGGGGCTAGCGCGGAGGGGTTCGGGACGCGGGCCAGATCGGCCAGGAGTGCTGCGAACCCCTGCTCGGATTCCAGGGCGGTCAACGCCGTCTGGTGCTGGCCGAGGCGGGCAAGGTCGAGCAGCGCCTCGGCGGCCATCGCTGAGTTGCTGGTGGCATCGTCATCGCTGACTGCCAGCTCGTTTAGTGCAGTGGTGACAATGCCGTCAAAGAGGTCGTCTCGCCGCTCCGCGAGCAGCTGGCGTTTCCGGACGGCATCCGCGCCGGTGAACTCATGAGCGAGAAGGCGGAGCAGCAGCGGCCGGTAGGCCGCTTGCGCACCCTCCATGCGAGCAGCTCTGCGCACTGCCTCGTACCGGTGTGCCTGCTCTTCGTTGATGGCCAGAAGGGCCTCGGCGACCGCGCCGTCGGCGTCGGGGGTCAGCAGTTCCGGGTTAGCGGCGAGATTGTCGCGTTCGGCCTCGTAGGTGTCGGTGGCGATCCAGTTCCGCGCGTTCTGCAGCAGATCTGGATCGACCGTGAACCACTCGGGTAGCGGCGGGCCCGCGGCGGTCAGCCAGGCGGCGTCGAAGGTGGCCGGGTCGGGGGAACGGTGGCGGCGGGCCTGTTGGTGCAGCGCCGACTGAAGGCCGCGGTCGGCGCCGGCGTCGGCAAGGGCTGAGTGGAGCCATCTAGCGGCGTCCGGGTGCCCGGCCTCACCGCGCGCGGCGCGGTGCAGAAGCAGCAACGCCCGCGCGGCCAGGGGTAGCGCCGCCAGCGCCTGCCGCCAGGCCCGTTCCACCTCGACGGGCCGCTCCACCTTCATCAGTCGGTCGCCGAGGTTATTCAGGGAGCTAGCGAGGTTGCCGGTGTAGGCGGGGTTGTCGGCGGCCAGCGCCCGGTATAGGTCTACGGCCTCGGCGGTGGGGGGCAGTGCGTCGGTGTGGCGGTCGAGTTCGCTGAGCCGGACGCCGAGATTGTTCAGCGACATGGCGAGGTCGCCGGTGAAGGCGGGGTTGTCGGCGGCCAGCGCCCGGTATAGGTCCACGGCCTCGGCGGTGGGGGGCAGTGCGTCGGTGTGGCGGTCGAGTTCGCTGAGCCGGACGCCGAGATTGCTCAGCGACATGGCGAGGCTGCCGGTGAAGGCGGGGTTGTCGGCGGCCAGCGCCCGGTTAAGGTCTACGGCCTCGGCGGTGGGGGGCAGTGCGTCGGCGGGGCGGTCGAGTTCGCTGAGCCAGACGCCGAGATTATCCAGCGACATGGCGAGGCTGCCGGTGTAGGCGGGGTTGTCGGCGGCCAGCGCCCGGTAGAGGTCGACAGCCTCAGCGCTGGGAAGCAGCGCGTCGGCGCGGCGGCCGAGTTCGCTGAGCCGGACGCCGAGGTTGCTCAGCGTGCTGGCGAGGCTGTCGGTGTAGGCGGGGTTGTCGGTGGCCAGCGCCCGGTAGAGGTCGACGGCTTCGGTGGTGGGGGGCAGCGCGTCGGCGCGGCGGCCGAGTCCGCTGAGCCGGACGCCCAAGTTGTTCAGCGTGCTGGCGAGGGCACCGGTGTAGGCGGGGTTGTCGGCGGCCAGCGCCCGGTAGAGGTCGACGGCATGTTCGGTGGGGGGCAGCGCGTCGGCGCGGCGGCCGAGTTCGCTGAGGCGAACGCCGAGGTTGTTCAGCGACATGGCGAGGTCGCCGGTGTAGGCGGGGTTGTCGGCGGCCAGCGCCCGGAAGAGGTCGACGGCCTCTTCGGTGGCTGGCAGCGCGTCGGCGCGGCGGCCGAGGTCGCTGAGCCGGCTTCCGAGGTTGGTCAGGGCCATGGCGAGGTTGCCGGTGTAGGCGGGGTTGTCGGCGGCCAGCGCCCGGCGCAGGTCGACGGCCTCTTCCGTGGCTGGCAGCGCGTCGGCGGGGCGGCCGAGGTCGCTGAGCAGGACGCCGAGGTTGTTCAGGGCACCGGCGAGGTCGCGGGTGTAGGTGGGGTTGTCGGCGGCCAGGACCCGGTAGAGGTCGAGAGCCTCTTGGGTGGGGGGCCGTGCGTCGGCGGGGCGACCGAGTTCGCTGAGTCGAACGCCGAGGTTGGTCAGCGACATGGCGAGGTCGCCGGTGTAGGCGGGGTTGTCGGCGGCCAGTGCCCGGCGTAGGTCGACGGCCTCTTCGGTGGGGGGCAGCGCGTCGGCGGGGCGGCCGAGTTGGCTGAGCAGGACGCCGAGGTTGTTCAGGGCGCTGGCGAGGTTGCCGGTGTAGGCGGGGTTGTCGGCGGCCAGCGCCCGGTAGAGGTCGAGAGCCTCTTGGGTGGGGGGCAGCGCGTCGGCGCGGCGGCCGAGTTCGCTGAGCAGGACGCCGAGGTTGGTCAGGGCGCCGGCGAGGTTGCCGGTGTAGGCGGGGTTGTCGGCGGCCAGGGCCCGGTAGAGGTCGACGGCCTCTTGGGTGGGGGGCAGCGCGTCGGCGGGGCGGCCGAGTTCGCTGAGCAGGACGCCCAGGTCATTCACGGCGCTGGCGAGAACGGCCTGGAAGGCTGGCTCCTCGACGGCCAGACTGCGGTACAGCTGCTCCGCCTCCTGTGCTGGCGGCAGCGCCGCCAGCGACTGCCCCCGCCGATCGAGGCGCGCCGCGAGGGTTCCCGCTGCGGCGGCTAGAGCCGGCCGCAGGTCAGGATGATCGCCGGCCAACTGCCGCAGCCGGTCGAGCCCGGCCTCGCCGCCGATCGCGGCATGCTCGGCGACATGCAGCCACAGGTAGTTCGGCTGCCGCGCAGTCAGCCCGCCGGTGAGCAACTCCGCGTAGTGCTCCAACAGCGCCACGGCGACGGCGGCAGCCTCAGGATCGTCACCTCCGCCCGGCAGCCGGGGCTGCGGGCGGAGGTGGTCGGCGAGGGCCTGGTGTGCCAGCCGGTACACCGCCACCCCGGCCTCACCGTCCTGCACCACGTAGCGGCCGAGCTGGTCGAGCACCCAGCTGATGTCCTCCGCGCCGACTTCCCGCCCCGTCAGCGCCTGACCGACGACGCGCCATTCCGGCTCCGGGAACCCTGCCCCCAGCGCCCAGGTCAACGTGGTCAACAGCCCGCGCGCCAGTGCCGTCACATTGGTCTCGACCGAGCCAACTGGTGGTTTGGCCCGAGCGAGATCGACCTCGAACGCCGTCTCCACTGACCGGCTGACCTGCTGCCGCCAGTTCGGCAGGCCGGTGTCCACCGGTGCGATGCGCAGCTGGTCGGTGACCAGCCGAGCCAACAGGAACGGCTCCGGCCGCACGGTCATGGAGGACCAGCCTGAATGTGGTGCGTCGACGGGTCGGCAAGCGCGGGCGCGGGTTGTGGCGAGGCGGTCAGCGTGGTCGTCAGGGGAGGGATGAGGCGCAGTACCGAGGGGTGTTGGGCGCCGAGGGCGGCGAGTTCGGTGATCCAGTCGGGCAGCCGTGTCCGGTCCGACTCCAGGGCCAGAGCGAGGTGCTCCTCGGCGGAGGCGGGGTCGCCGGCAGCGGCGGCGGCCACGGCCAGGTACAGCCGTGCCGTGGCGGCGTCAGCCTCGGTGCGAGCGTTCAGCAGAGCGAGGGTCGCGGTCGGGGCCAGAGCAGAGAGGTCCGGGACGCGGGCCAGATCGGGCAGCAGCGCCGTTAGTCCCTGCTCGGATTCCAGCGCGGTGAGGGCCGGCTGGTGCTCGTGGAGGCGGGCAAGGTCGAGAAGCGCCTCGGCGGCCATGGCGGCGTTGCCGGTGGCGTCGTCGTCGCTGGCCGCCAGTTCGTCAAGCTCAGTGGTGACGGTGTCGTCGAAGAGGTCGTCTCGCCGCTCCGCGAGCAGCCGCCGCTGCTGGCCGGGGCCGACGGCGGCGAACTGGTGGGCGAGCAGGCGGAGCAGTAGCGGCCGGTAGGCCGCCTCCACGCCATTTGTGCGGGCGGCGGCCCGCAGCGCCGCGTACCGGTTGTCCTCGCCCACGGCGAGGAGGGCCTCGGCGACCGCGCTGTCGGCGTCGGGGTTCAGCAGCTCGGGGTGGGCGGTGAGGTGGGCGCGTTCGGCCTCGTAGGTGTCGGTGGCGATCCAGTTCCGCGCGTTCTGCAGCAGATCTGGATCGACCGTGAACCACTCGGGTAGCGGCGGTCCGGCCACGGTCAGCCACGCGGCGTCGAAAGTAGCCGGGTCGGGGGAACGGTGGCGGCGGGCCTGCTGGTGCAACGCCGACCGCAGGTCCCGGTCGGCGCCGGCAAGGGCGGAGTGGAGCCAGCCGGCCGTGTCCGGGTTCCCGGGGGTGGCGCGCGCGGCGCGGTGCAGTAACAGCACCGACTGCGACACCGGCGGCTTCTCCCCGAGTGCCTGCCGCCAAGCCGGCTCGGCCTCGGCAGGCCGCCCCAGCTCGGTCAGCCGGTCGCCGAGGTTGATCAGCGCGCGGGCAAGGTCGCCGGTGTAGACGGGGTTGTCGGCGGCCAGCGCCCGGTAGAGGTCGACGGCCTCTTCGGTGGGGGGCAGCGCGTCGGCGGGGCGGCCGAGTTCGCCGAGCAGGACGCCGAGATTGGTCAGGGCAGCGGCGAGGTCGCCGATATACGCGGGGTTGTCGGCGGCCAGCGCCCGGTAGAGGTCGACGGCCTCTTCGGTGGGGGGCAGCGCGTCGGCGGGGCGGCCGACCCCGCTGAGCCGGATGCCGAGGTTGGTCAGGGCGCTGGCGAGGTTGCCGGTGTAGGCGGGGTTGTCGGCGGCCAGCGCCCGGTAGAGGTCGACGGCCTCTTCGGTGGGGGGCAGCGCGTCGGCGGGGCGGCCGAGTTCGCTGAGCCGGATGCCGAGGTTGTTCAGCGACATGGCCAGGTCGTCGGTGTAGGCGGGGTTGTCGGCGGTCAGTGCCCGGTAGAGGTCGACGGCCTCTTCGGTGGGGGGCAGGGCGTCGGTGAGGCGGCCGAGTTCGCTGAGCCACATGCCGAGGTTGTTCAGCGAGCTGGCGAGGTCGCCGGTGTAGGCGGGGTTCTCGGCGGTCAGCGCTCGGCGCAGGTCGACGGCCTCTTCGGTGGGGGGCAGCGCGTCGGCGCGGCGGCCCAGCATGCTGAGCCGGATGCCGAGGTTGTTCAGGGCGCTGGCGAGGTCGCCGGTATAGGCGGGATTGTCAGCGGCCAGCGCCCGGTAGAGGTCGACGGCCTCGGCGGTGGGGGGCAGCGCGTCGGCGCGCCGGCCGACCCCGCTGAGCAGGACGCCGAGGTTGGTCAGCGACATGGCCAGGTCGCCGGTGTAGGCGGGGTTGTCGGCGGCGAGCTCCCGGTAGAGGTCGACGGCCTCTTCGGTGGGGGGCAGCGCGTCGGCGGGGCGGCCGAGTTCGCTGAGCCGGACGCCGAGGTTGTTCAGCGAGCTGGCGAGGTTGCCGGTGTAGGCGGGGTTGTCGGCGGCCAGCGCCCGGCGCAGGTCGACGGCTTCGGTGGTAGGGGGCAGTGCGTCGGCGCGGCGGCCGAGCTCGCTGAGCAGGACGCCGAGGTTGGTCAGCCCGCCGGCGAGGTCGTCTGTATGGGCGGGGTTATCGGCGGCCAGCGCCCGGTAGAGGTCGACGGCTTCGGTGGCGGGGGGCAGTGCGTCGGCGCGGCGGCCTACCATGCTCAGCAGAATGCCGAGGTTGTTCAGTGCGCCGGCGAGGTTGCCGGTGAGGGCGGGGTTGTCGGCTGCCAGCGTCCGCCGCAGGTCGACGGCCTCGGTGGTGGGGGCGAGCGCGTCGGCGCGGCGGCCGAGTTCGCTGAGCCGGACGCCGAGGTTGTTCAGTGCGCCGGCGAGGTCGCCGGTGTAGGCGGGGTTGTCGGCGGCCAGCGTCCGGTAAACATCGACGGCCTCTTCGGTGGGGGGCAGTGCGTCGGCGCGGCGGCCTACCTTGCTGAGCAGAATGCCGAGGTTGTTCAGTGCGCCGGCGAGGTCGCCGGTATGGGCGGGGTTGTCGGCGGCCAGCGCCCGGTAGAGGTCGACGGCCTCGGTGGTGGGGGGCAGCGCGTCCGCGGGGCGGCCGACCCCGCTGAGCCGGATGCCGAGGTTGGTCAGCGACATGGCGAGGTCGGCGGTGTACGCGGGGTTGTCGGCGGCCAGTCCCTGATACAGCCGTGCCGCCTCCTGTGCCGGCGGCAGTGCGGCCAACCGCCGCCCCCACCCGCCGAGCCGAGCCGATAGGGTCCCCGCCGCGGCGGCGAGGCCTGGCCGCAGGTCGGGATGGTCGTCGGCCAGGTGCCGCAGCCGATCCAGCCCGGCCTCGCCGGAGATCGCCGCATGCTCGGCGGCGTGCAGCCACAGGTAGCCGGGCTGCCGCGGAGTCAGCCCGCCGGTGAGCAGGCGGGCGTAGTGCTCCAGCAGCGCCACGTTGACCGCGACGGCCTCGGCATCGTCACCGCCGCCGGGCTGCCGGGGCAGCGGGCGAAGGTGGTCGGCGAGCGCCTGGTGCGCCAGCCGGTACACCGCCACCCCGGCCTCGCCGTCCTGCACCACATAGCGACCCAGTTGGTCGAGCACCCAGCTGATGTCCCCCGCTGTGACCTCCCGCCCGGTCAGCGCCCGGGCGACCGCTCGCCACTCCGGCTCCGGAAACCCAGCACCCAGCGCCCAGGTCAACGCCGTCAGCAGCCCGCGGGCGAACCCGGCTGCGCTGAACTCACCCGAGCGGTCAGGTGGGTCGGCCCGGGCGAGGTCAACCTCGAACGCCGTCTCCACTGACCGGCTGACCTGCTGCTGCCAGTTCGGCAGGCCGGTGTCCACCGGTGCGATGCGCAGCTGGTCGGTGACCAGCCGAGCCAACAGGAAAGGCTCCGATCGCGTCGTCACGAGACGGCAGCTCTGGGTTCAACGTCGTCATCGCCGGCCAGGAGAGCCGCGACCAGATCCGGGGTCATCCGTTGGTCCACGCCGGTCAGCCGGCGGATCACGTACTCGCGTAGCGCCTGGCGGCCACTGTCCTGCCACTGCTCATCGTCCAGATTCAGAGTTTCAACGGGCGACAGCACACCCAGCAGTGGGGCCTGGGATCCCGGCGGCGGAGGCAGCTGCCGGGTGGCGACGATCACCGTGGCCAGCCCGGCCAGCTTCACCAGCAGCTCAGCGGCGATAGGGAAGGCCTGCTCGCGGGCCTCGTCCAGCCCGTCAACGACGAGTACTGGCGAGGGTGGCTCGTCGCCCTTTCCGGCAGCGGCCGTGTCGTTGTGGGCGCGTTGTAGCGCGCCGAGCAACTCGGCGGCGTTGCGCTCACCCGGCTCATACCGTGGCAGGCGCCCAGCGCGTACCAGTTGGGCGTCGAGCAGCTCCGCAATCCGGTCGGCGGTCAATCCGCGGGCGTGCACGTTTGCCGTGATCGCGCTCCGCCCGGGATCGGCGTGGCCCAAGTCGGGGTCGTCAGCGAGGAGCCGGACCCGTTCGGTGGGGTTGGCGACGCTGACCACCCTCCCGACCACCGCCGATTTGCCGGTGCCCGGCGAGCCGGTCACCACGAACAGCCCCGGCCGCGCGGCGGTCACCCAGCCCACGACCTGGTCGACCTCACCGGTGCGGCCGGTAAACCAGGACCGCTCGTCATCCTCTGCCCCGCCGCGGGCCGCGCGCAGAAGATGCTCGACCACCTGCTCGGGCGCGTCCGGCCGATACAGCGGATTGGGCAACACCCACCAGCCGGAGCCGCTGGACCGGAAATCCAGCCGCTGCCGGTCGCTGGCCCACTCCTTCACAAGCGCGTCGCACAGGTCATCGCCGCGCAGCTCTCGGTTGTGCACCGACCATCGCCGCCGCAGGTCAGGATCGGATGGCCCCTCGCTGAGCAGCCGGCGCAGCTCGCGCCCGAACAACCCGTCACGGGCCTTCTCCGAGGCCTGGGCCGAGGCCAGCACGCCTACCCAGACGTGCTCGGCGTTCGGTGGCAGCTGGTCCAACATCTGCTTTGCTACCCCGGCCGAGTCGGCGGCAGCGCCGGAGTAGCACGTGTCAAAGATCAGTAGTAACTGACCGGCGCCCGAGTCGACGCACGCGCGCATGACCTCGGTTGCGGCTATCCCGGCGCTCGGTCGCGGCATGGTGTTCGCCGCCCGGAGCAGCAGCTGCCCGGCCGAGACCACGCCGTGACCGGCCCACACCAGCAGCAGCGGCCCGCCGGAATCCTTCAGCGCGTCGAACAAGGCGTCTAAGTGATCGCGGACCAGCTGTTCGGTCGGGTCCAGCAGCGGCTCCCCGACCAACTCGGCGGACGCCAGCGCCCGCAGCTGCTTGACATCGCTACACGCGTACGTCAGAGGTTCCGCCCCGGGAGCCGTATCCACCCCGACCAGCACGAGTAGCCCCTGCGACACGGTTCCCCCTAGGCCGTCACCGGACACGCCATCCTGCCCGCGATCCCGCCGGTGTGGTGTCGAACTCATCGGGCGAATCGCGAAGGAAAGACCGCGATGGCGGCGCGCGATGAGCTCCGGCGAGGCGCTGGGGTCCTGGTCCGGTTCTGAGCCGAGCGGCGCGCCATTGGCAGTCCCTCAATCAAGAGAGCTCGTTGGCGCCAGGATCTGCAGGAGGACCGGGTGCTTCACCTTTCGTATGTCCCGAGCGTGGAAGTGCTTGACCGCGTTCGTGACGTAGGCGTCGTCGCGGTCGATGCCGGCGTCCCCGAGCGCCCGGTCGAGGAGCTTCCCGGCAGGGCCCACGAACGGCTCGCCCTTCCGGTCCTCCTGGTCGCCGGGCTGCTCACCGACGAAGACGATCCGCGCGCTGACCGGTCCCTCCCCGAAGACGGTCTGCGTCGCCGGCTGCCACAGCTCGCACGCGCGGCAGCGCGCCGCCGCGGCGCGCAGTCCGTCCAGCCCGACGCCCTCGGGGGGCTGGGCCAGACCGTTCTCCTCGCTCATGCCGTCGATGACACCGCAGGAAAGGGCGGGGCGCGAGCGGGGTCGACCGATACGGTCGATGCAGGAAGCAACCACCTGGGAGGGGACGCGTGCTCGAGTTCGACGGGCTGCACAAGAGCTTCGGGAGCAACCGGGTGCTCGAGGGAGTGGGCTTCGCGGTCGCGCCCGGGACGATGTTCGGGTTCTGCGGCTCCAACGGGGCCGGCAAGACGACGACGATGCGCATCGCGATGGGGCTGGTGCGGCCCGACGCCGGCGAGGTGCGCTGGCAGGGCTCCCCGCTGGACCTGGACGCCCGCCGCCGGGTCGGCTACATGCCGGAGGAGCGCGGCCTCTATCCGAAGATGAAGGTCGGCGAGCAGGTCGCCTACTTCGCGCGGTTGCACGGGCTGGACGCCGCCGCGGCAACGCGGGCCGCATCGGTTTGGGTCGAGCGTCTCGGGCTCGGTGAGCGGCGGGGCGACCCGGTGGAGAAGCTCTCGCTGGGCAACCAGCAGCGCGTGCAGCTGGCCGCGGCCCTGGTCAGCCGGCCCGAGGTGCTCATCCTCGACGAGCCGTTCTCCGGGCTGGATCCCGTCGGCGTCGACTCGCTCGCCGAGGCGCTCCTCGACCAGTGCCGGCGGGGCGTGCCCGTCGTCTTCTCCAGCCACCAGCTCGACCTGGTCGAGCGGCTCTGCGACTCCGTCGGGATCCTCGCGCGCGGCCGCATCGTCGCCACCGGGACGGTGGAGGAGCTGCGGCGCCGCGAGACCGGCCGGCTGCTGCGGGTCGTCGTGCCCGACGCGGCCGCGCACTGGGCGGCCGGTCTGCCCGGCGTCCGCATCGTCTCCGAGCGGGCCGGCGACACGCTGCTGGAGCTCGCGGCCGACGCCGACGACCAGGCCGTGCTCGCCGCGGCCGTGGGCACCGGCCGGGTCACCCACTTCGCCTGGCAGCAGCCCAGCCTCGTCGAGCTCTTCCGCGAGGCCGTGGCCGCACCGCAGGAGGTGGCTGCGTGAGCGAGTTCGCGAGCTCACCAATGGGCAGAGCAGCGGCGCGAGCGTGGCCGACGAGCGCCAGCGAGGAGGCGCAGTGAGCGAGCCGCGCAGCCTGAGCTCCACGTCGATGATCCGGCTGGTCGCCGCCCGCGAGATCTCCGCGCGCGTCCGCGACAAGAACTTCCTCATCAGCTCTGCGGTGATCCTCGTGCTGCTGATCGGCACCCTGGGCCTGCAGGTGGCGTTCAGCTCCGGCGGCGAGGAGACCCGGATCGGGGTCGTCGGCGACGTGGGGCAACTGGGGCCGGCCCTGGAGGCGCAGGGTCAGGCGCTCGAGGTCGACGTCG
This sequence comes from Blastococcus sp. CT_GayMR19, assembly GCF_004570385.1. GTDB lineage: Bacteria > Actinomycetota > Actinomycetes > Mycobacteriales > Geodermatophilaceae > Blastococcus_B. The sequence goes on from NZ_SPQL01000012.1 coordinate 37,792, forward strand.
AGGTCGTGGAGTTCGACGACGAGGCCGCGGGCCGGGCGGCGGTCGAGGCGGAGGAGGTCGACGGCGTCCTCGTGGCCGAGGGCGATCCGGAGCTGCTGGTCCAGCAGTCGGCGGGCGGGGCGCTGCAGGCGGTCGTCCAGGGAGCGGTGGCGCAGCTGTCGATCGCCGAGCAGCTCTCGGCGGCCGGGGTGGGTGCCCTCGACGTCCCGAAGGTGTCGGTCCGCGCGCTCGACCCGGGCGCGGAGCAGGACCAGCAGCGGGTGGTCGTCGCGATCATCGGCGTCGGCGTCCTCTACGGGCTGCTGATCCTCTTCGGTCAGTTCGTCGCCCAGGGCGTGGTGGAGGAGAAGTCGAGCCGGGTCGTCGAGCTGCTGCTGGCCACGATGCGGCCGTGGCAGCTCCTGGCCGGGAAGATCGTCGGGCTCGGGCTGCTCGGGCTGGCCCAGATCGTGGTCATCGCGGTCGTGGGGGTGGCGGGTGCGCTCGCCTTCGACCTGGTCGACATCCCGGGCGAACTGATCGGCACCGCCGTCTCGGTCGTCCTCTGGTTCGTGCTGGGTTACGCCTTCTACGCGGCCATCTTCGCCGTGGCGGCGTCCCTGGTCAGCCGCCAGGAGGACCTCGCCGCCGTCGTCATGCCGACGACGCTGGTCCTCGTGGTCGCCTTTCTCGTCGGGATCCAAGCGTCGGCGGACCCCGACGGCGCCCTCGCGGCGATCACGTCCTACGTGCCGGGCCTGTCGCCGCTCGTGATGCCGGTGCGGCAGGCGGCGGGCGACGTGGCGGTCTGGGAGATCGCGCTCGCCGTCGTCCTGATGCTGGTCGCCATCACGGGGATCGTGCGGGTCGGTGGGCGGATCTACGCCGGGGCGCTGCTGCGGACCGGCGGCCGGATCAAGATGCGCGAGGCGCTGCGGGCCGAGCGCGTCTGACCGCACCGCACGGAGCCGACGCGTCACTGCGAGAGCCGCCCCGCAGGGCGGCTCCGGCGGTTGCACGGCGGCTCCCGTCGGCCCGGGTTGGCCGGTTGCGCGCAACGGGGCGCGGGTAGCCGGGCCGCATGGGCATGCAGCTGGGCTACACGATGATGACCGAGCAGGCCGGACCGAAGGATCTGGTCGCGCACGTGGTGGGCGCGGAGGACGCGGGCTTCGACTTCGCCGTCTGCAGCGACCACTTCTTCCCCTGGCTGGACGAGATGGGCCACTCGCCGCACGCCTGGACCGTCCTCGGCGCCGCCGCTCAGGCCACGAGCCGCATCCCGCTCACCACCTACGTGACCTGCCCGAGCTTCCGGTACCACCCGGCGGTCGTGGCCCAGAAGGCCGCGACCCTCCAGCTGCTCTCCGACGGCCGGTTCACCCTCGGCCTCGGCTCGGGGGAGAACCTCAACGAGCACGTCGTGGGCGCGGGCTGGCCGCCGGCCGACGTCCGGCAGGAGATGCTGGTCGAGGCGCTGCACATCATCCGCGAGCTCTTCGACGGGGAGGGCTACACCAACTACCGCGGCGAGCACTTCGACGTCGAGTCGGCCAGGCTCTGGGACCTTCCCGAGAAGCGGGTGCCGATCGGCGTCGCCGTCTCCGGCAAGCAGTCCTGCGAGATCGCCGGCGAACTGGGCGACGTGATGATCGGCGTCGAGCCGAAGCCCGAGCTCGGCCAGTGGTTCGACGCCGCCGGCGGCGCCGGCAAGCCGCGGATCGGGCAGATGCCCATCAGCTTCGACACCGACCAGGACGCCGCCGTCACCCGGGCGCACACCCTGTTCCGCTGGTTCGGTCTGGGCTGGAAGGTCAACGCCGAGCTGCCCGGCCCGCCGGCCTTCGACGCCGCCAGTCAGTTCGTCCGCGAGGAGGACGTCGCCGGCAGCATCCCCTGCGGCGACGACGTCGACGCCGTCCTCGAGGCGGCCAAGGAGTACGCCGACGCCGGCTTCACCCACCTCGCCCTGGTGCAGATCGGCGGCGACCAGCAGGTTCCCTACATCGAGTGGGCCCGGAAGACCCTGATGCCGGCCTGGCGGGACGCGTTCGGCGGCTGATCGGGGGACATGCAGGCCACGATGGGGTGAGGTCACCCGCCAACCCGTCGTCCTGGGGGCTCCAGGCCGTGATCATCAGCGTCATGACCGAGGACTTCGATGCGCGTCTGCGGCGGCTCTCTGCCTCCGTCGACACCGATGCGCTCGTCAACCTCGGCTGCGACCTGGCTGCGATCGACCGGCAGCAGGACGCCGAACGGTGCTTCCGCCGGGCCGCGGACCTGGGCGACAGCCTGGGCTCCTTCAATCTCGCGATCGCACTGCGGGCGCAGCAGCGGGACGTCGAGGCGGTGGCCGCCTACGAGGCCGCCGTCGACGGCGGCGTAACCGACGCTTGGCGCTGCCTGGGCGGGCTCCTCGAGGAGCTCGGTGACCTGGCCGGGGCGATGCGCGCCTACCGCGGAGCCGCCCGATCGGGAGACCTGGCCGGCGGGCTGCAGCTGGCGTTCCTCCTGCGCGAGCAGGGGGAGCGGCTGGAGGCGATGGAGGTCGCCGAGCAGATGGCCGCCGGTGGCCACGTCGAGAGCGCCGCCGTCCTCGCCTGCTGGCGCTGGTGCGCGACGCTGGACACGACGCTCGAGGCCGACCTGCGGGCCGCCGCGGACCACTACCCGCCGGCGCGGGCCGACCTCGCGGACCTGCTGCGGGAGACCGACCGGCCGGCCGAGGCCCGGGCGGTGCTGGAGCGGGGCGCCAAGCTCGGCGAGGCCGTCGCCTGGCTGCCCCTGGGCAACTTCTACGCCGACGAGATGTGCGACGAGGAGGCCGCTGAGGAGGCCTACCGCGGCGGCATCGCGGCCGGTGAGGTGCACTGTCACCACAACCTCGCCTACCTGCTGGCCGAGCGCGGCGACCTCGAGGGCGCGCTCGAGCAGTTCCGCCTCGGCGCCGCGGCCGGCGACCGGCTCGCCGCCGACGCGCTGCGGGAGCTCGAGCACGGCTGAACCCGGCCCGCGCCGACCCGACATCAGCCCGTCACACGGGAGTCGGATACTGCGCACGTGTCCGAAGCCACCGTCGACGTCGCCGACCTCCGCTCGTCAGACTCGCCTGGCGCCGCCGTCCGCGCCGACGACGCACCGCTGCGCGACGACATCCGCCTGCTGGGCCGTGTCCTGGGTGAGGTGATCGGGGAGCAGGCCGGCTCCGACGTCCTGGACCTGGTCGAGTCCACCCGTGTCGAGGCCTTCAAGATCCGCCGCTCGGAGGTGGACCGCGTCGAGCTGGCCCAGCGGCTGGCCGGGCTCGACATCAAGTCGGCCAACCACGTCATCCGCGCCTTCAGCCACTTCTCGCTGCTGGCCAACCTGGCCGAGGACATCCACCACGAGCGGCGCCGCCGGTTCCACCGCCGGGAGGGCTCGCCCCCGCAGAAGGGCAGCCTGGCCGCCACCTTCCAGCTGCTGGACGAGGCCGATCTGAAGGCCGACGTCGTCGCGCGCGAGCTCGCCGGGGCCCTCGTGTGCCCGGTCGTGACGGCCCACCCGACCGAGGTGCGGCGCAAGACGATCTCCGACGTGCAGCGGCAGGTCATGGAGCTCATCCGTCAGCGCGACCGGACGGCGGTGGGCGAGGGGGACGACGCCGAGTGGTCGGCCAAGCTGTGGCGCTCGGTGCTCACCCTCTGGCAGAGCGCGCTGCTGCGGCTGTCCCGGCTGCGGCTGACCGACGAGATCGACGAGGCGCTGCGGTACTACGAGCTGTCGCTGTTCGACGTCGTCCCGGCCCTCAACGCCGAGCTCCGCCGCGCGCTGAACGAGCGCTGGCCCGACGCCGGCCTGCTGCCCCGGCCCATGCTGCTGCCCGGCTCCTGGATCGGCGGCGACCGGGACGGCAACCCCTTCGTCACCGCCGACGCGCTGCGGCGGGCCACCACCCGCCAGGCCGAGACGGCGCTCGGCCACCACCTGGCCGAGCTGGAGGCTCTCCGCGACGAGCTGTCGATGTCCGATCGGCTGGTCACCCCGACGCCGGAGCTGTACTCCCTGGCCGAGGCATCCCGGGACGACCTGGCCTTCCGCGCCGACGAGCCCTACCGCCGGGCCCTGACCGGGATCTCGGCGCGGCTGGCCGCCACCGCGAAGCGGGTGCTCGGCCACGTCCCGGGGCCGGCGCCGCACGCGGAGCTGCCGGTCTACGACTCTCCCGACCAGCTGCGTGCCGACCTCGACGTGGTGGACACCTCACTGCGCAGCCACGGCGCGGCGGCGCTCGCCGACGACCGTCTGCTCCGGCTGCGGGAGGCGGTGGAGGTCTTCGGCTTCCACCTGTGCGGGCTGGACATGCGGCAGAACGCCGCCGTCCACGAGCAGGTGGTGCGGGAGCTGCTGGCCTGGGCCGGCGTGTGCGACGACTACACCGGGCTGGACGAGGCGGCCCGGGTGGAGCTGCTCGCCGGTGAGCTGAGGTTGCGCCGTCCGCTCGTCCGTCCGGACGCCGAGCTGTCGGAGGACGCGCGGGGCGAGCTCGACGTCCTGCTCGCGGCGGCGGACCAGGTGGCACTGCTCGGGCCGCGCACCATCCCGAACTACGTGATCAGCATGTGCGAGTCGGTGAGCGACGTCCTGGAGGTCGCCGTCCTGCTCAAGGAGGTCGGCCTGCTCGACCCCGGCGCCGAGAGCGGTCCGACCTGCTCGGTGGGCATCTCGCCGCTGTTCGAGACGATCGACGACCTGCAGGCCGCCGGGAGGACGCTCACCGCCGTCCTGGACCAGCCGCTGTACCGGTCGATGCTCGCCGGCCGCGGCGACGTCCAGGAGGTCATGCTCGGCTACTCCGACAGCAACAAGGACGGCGGCTACCTGGCCGCCAACTGGGCGCTCTATCGCGCCGAGCTGGACCTGGTCGAGGTGGCGCGGACCGAGAACATCCGGCTGCGCCTCTTCCACGGCCGCGGCGGCACGGTGGGCCGGGGCGGCGGGCCCAGCTACGAGGCGATCCGGGCGCAGCCGCCGGGCGCCGTCGCCGGGGCGCTGCGGATCACCGAGCAGGGCGAGGTGATCGCCGCCAAGTACGGCGATCCCGACCGGGCCCGGCGCAACCTGGAGGCGCTCGTCGCGGCAACGCTGGAGTCCAGCCTGCTCGACATCGAAGGGCTGGGGGACGACGCCGAACCGGCCTACGCACTCCTCGACGAGCTCGCCGCCCGGGCGCAGCAGGCCTACCGCGCCCTGGTGCACGAGACGCCGGGCTTCGTCGAGTGGTTCCGCGCCGCGACGCCGATCGGCGAGCTCGGCGAGCTGAACATCGGCAGCCGGCCACCTTCGCGCAAGGCCGGCAACTCGATAGCCGACCTGCGCGCCATCCCGTGGGTGTTCAGCTGGTCGCAGGCGCGCATCATGCTGCCCGGCTGGTACGGCACCGGGTCGGCGCTCGAGGCCTGGGTCGACGAGGACGGAGGCGACGGCTCCGACGAGAAGCTGAGCCGGCTGCAGGAGCTGCACCGCCACTGGCCGTTCTTCCGCACCGTGCTGTCCAACATGGGCATGGTGCTGGCCAAGACCGACCTGGGCCTGGCCGCCCGCTACGCCGAGCTGGTGCCCGACGAGGAGCTCCGCGCCCGGGTGTTCGACCAGATCACCGCGGAGCACGAGCGCACCTGCCGGATGCTGCTGGCCATCACCGGCGACGACGACCTGCTGGCGGACAACCCGTCGCTGAAGCGGTCGATCCGGAACCGCTTCCCCTACCTCGAGCCGCTGCACCACCTGCAGGTCGAGATGCTCCGGCGCCGTCGCGGCGGGGACGACGACGAGCTGACCCGCCGCAACATCCAGCTGACCATCAACGGCATCGCGACGGCCCTGCGCAACAGCGGGTGACCTCGGGGACTTTCCGCGCGGAGAGTCCCCGACGCCGGCTCAGCGGGTGCGGGCGGCCGCCGCCCGCACGGCGGCCAGCAGGGCCTCCCGCTCGTGCAGGGTCGTCCGCGCCCGGCCGCGGGTCGCCCCGAGGGCGACCTCCGCGGCGTCGATCGCCCGCCAGTCGTCGAGCAGCACCGGCTCCGCGCCGCGGTCCTGCAGCTCCTGCACAAGGTCGCCGACCGGGCCGCCGGTGCACAGCCGGCCCTCGGCGACGTCGGCCAGCAGGGACGCCACGGTCTCCCGGGCGTCGTGCTTGTTCGTGCCGACGACGCCGCTGGGGCCGCGCTTGATCCACCCGGCCGCGTACTCGCCGCGTGAGTGAGACCCGTCGCGCAGCACGCGCCCCGCCTCGTGGGAAACGGTGCCCGAGCGCTCGTCGACCGGCAGGCCCGGCAGCGGGGTGCCGCGGTACCCCACCGAACGGACGACGAGATCCGCCGCCAGCACCTCGAGCTCGCCGGTGCCCACCGCCCGGCCGTCGGCGTCCACCGCCGTCCGCTCGATCTCCACGCCGCTGACCCGGTCCTCGCCGAGGATGCGCACCGGCCGCGCGCAGAAGCGCAGGGTCAGCCGGGTGCGGCCGGGCTCGGGGGTGTGGTCGGCCCATCCGCGCAGCACCGCGAGGTTGCGGGTGACGTTGCGGTCGGCGTTCGCCTCGGTCTCGGCGTCCACCACGAGGGCGGCGGGGTCGACCAGCACCGTGGCGGCCTCGAGCTCGCCGAGCTCCTTCAGTTCCTGCGTCGTGAACGTCGCCTGCGCCGGTCCTCGACGGCCCAGCACGGTGATCTCCTCGACCGGCGTCGCGGCCAGCGCGTCCAGGACGTGCTGCGGCATGTCCGTCGTCTCGAGCTCGTCGGCGGTCCGGGCCAGGACCCGCGCGACGTCGAGCGCCACGTTGCCGACGCCGACGACCACGACCGACCGCGCGCCGGTCAGCGCCGCCTCGACGCGGGCGCGGTCGGCGTCGGGATGGCCGGTGTACCAGGCGACGAACTCGGTCGCGGCCAGGCTCCCGGGCAGGTCCTCGCCCTCGATGCCGAGGTGCCGGTCGAGGGCCGCGCCGTAGGTGTAGATCACGGCGTCCACGTGCCGGCGCAGCTCGTCGAGGGTGATGTCCGCCCCGATCTCCACGTTGCCCACGAAGCGGACGAGGGGGTCGTCGAGGGTGCGGTGCAGGGTGTCGCGGATGGCCCGCATCTTGGGGTGGTCCGGGGCGATGCCGTACCGCACCAGCCCGAACGGGCTCGGCAGCCGGTCGACGAGGTCCACGGCCACCGGGACGGCGTCCTGACGGGTGAGCGCCTCGGCGGCGTAGATCCCGGCCGGCCCGGCACCGACGACGGCGACCCGCAGCGGGCGGTCGGCGGACGGGGGGACAGGCACTCCGTCGACCGACACGTCGAGCATCCTCACCCGGTCCGGGCCCGCGCACCAGATCAGGCCCGGTCGGACGGGGAACTCAGCAGGAGTAGTTGCGGTCCCAGCCGTTCTGCACGTACTGGGTCAGCGTCACCTTGCTGCCGGGCACCAGTGCGGCCTTCGAGCAGTTCGCCTTGGCGCCGCTGAGCGACGTCGCCCCGGCGAGCCAGCTCGGCAGCCCCGCGAGGGAGCTGTCGCCGGGGACCGTCCCGACGATCTGGCCCCACTGCTTGCCCGTCGAGTAGAGGCCGACCCTCGCGTCGCGCGAAGCGAGGTAGTCGGTCATCCCCTCCAGCGTCGCGCGGTTGCGCGCCCTCGCCTCGGACGACCCGGACTGCCAGGTGTTCATCGTCTCGACGTCGAGCCACCACGTGTAGTCGTCGATGTCGGTCTCCACCCGCGCGGCCTGCGCTGCGGGTGCGAAGAAGGCGGTCACGCTGTTGCTCGCTCGCTCCCAGCCGTACTCGTACGAGCAGGCCGCGGAGTTGCTGCCGTCGCACGTCCCGTACGGCGTGCTGCCGTCCTTCGGCCAGGTGACGACCTGGTCGCGCACCTCGCCCGGGTTGGCCGTGTTCAGGTAGAGCTGGGCCTTCGGCTGGGCGCGCACGGCTCCGGAGGACTTCCACGCCCAGGACAGCTGCGTGCTCAGGCAGGGGTTGGCCTTGGTGGACAGGCCACCGTTGACGCCCACCACGGCGAACGCTCGGTCGCTCGGGAGCGAGGCCTTGCACTGGGGGTAGGAGACGTCGTAGCCCGCCGTCGTCGGCGCCGCGGACGCCGTCCCGGGGACGGCAAGGACCGCCGTCGCCACCGCGGTGGCGACGAGCAGGACCGAGCGCAGCCGCTTCCTCATCGCGCCTGAAGGTACCCGCCGAACCTGAGGCTGCGTGTGACAGAAGTGACGACGCCAAGGCGCTCAGGCGGCCTGGCAGACCGGGCACCAGTAGAGGTTGCGGCCGACCATCACCTCGGTGCGGACCTCCGTGGTGCAGACCCGGCAGGGCAGGCCGGTGCGGCGGTAGACGTAGTGGGCGTCGTCGCGCTGCACCGCTCCGCGCCGGCGGGACCGGTCCTCCGATCGCGTGGTGACGATGCGGCCCATCCGCACGCCGGACCGCATGAGCGCGACCAGGTCGGCCCACATCCGCGACCAGAGGTCGGGATCGACGCTGCGGCCGGGCCGGAACGGTGAGACGCCGTGCCGGAACAGCAGCTCCGCGCGGTAGACGTTGCCGACGCCCGCGAGCACGGTCTGATCCATGAGCAGGGCGCCGACGGCCGTGCGGCTGCGGGCGATGCGACGGTGGGCCGCCACGCCGTCTGCACGGGGCCGGAGGGGGTCCGGGCCGAGCCGCGCGAGGATCCGGTCGACCTCCGGCGCGGGCAGCACCTCGCACGCGGTCGGACCGCGCAGGTCGGTCCAGACGCCGATTCCTTCCGGTCCGGGCCCCTCCCAGCGCATGCGCAGCGCGCCGCGAGCGGGCGGCGGCGGCCCGGTGCCGCTGGTGTAGCTGCCGTACAGGCCCAGGTGCACGTGCAGGGTGTCGCCGCCGAAACCGGCGAAGAGGTGCTTGCCGTAGGAGAACACCTCGTCGAGCACCCGGCCGTCGAGGAGTGCTGCGCCGGCCTCGAACCGGCCCTGCGGGCTGGAGACGTGGACCGGCCGGCCGGCGAACAGCTGCGACTGTTCCCGCGCCAGGCGGTAGAGGGTGTGTCCTTCAGGCACCGGCGGAGCGTAGGCAGCTCGGCCCGACGCGTGCGGCGCTGGGTGGGAGGGCGGGCATCACCGGCCCGGGCTCAGCGGGGCGCCGGTTCCAGACCGAACCGGCCCCGGTCCTCGGCGGCGACGAGGTCGGCCGTCTCGGGATGCTGCTGGATGTAGTGCCGGACGAAGGAGCAGTAGGGGAGCACGTGCAGGCCCCGTTCACGGGCGGCGTCCAGGACGCCGGACACGAGGATCGTCCCGATGCCGCGCCCGCCGACCGTGGGGTCCACCTCGGTGTGCGGGAGGGTCATCGTCCCGCCGTCGACGTGGTAACTCGCCAGGCCGACGACCCGGTCGTCGAGCCGAACTTCGAAGCGTCCCTTCTCAGGGACGTCCACCACCTTCGTGTCCATGGTCACTCGTCCTTCCGTCCTCCGGCGCCGTTGCCGGAGCTCGACGTGTACCCAACGGTAACCCGCGGAATCGTCTGCTCGGCTCATCCGCTACCGACGAGTCGGGCGTGCCGAAGGTTCCGAGGGCACCGGTTAGCCTTCCTCGCGGGCCCCCGTAGCTCAGGGGATAGAGCATCGGTTTCCTAAACCGTGTGCCGCAGGTTCGAATCCTGCCGGGGGCACCAGAACGGGAGCGGTCACCGGTCCCGATCGTGGGACGAGTTCCCCGATCGGGGACCGCGGCGACCTACGGTGCCGCGATGACCGACAGCGACGTCCCGTGGGAACCGCCTCTCGCCGGCACCGAGCCCGACCACCTCGTGGGCGCGCTGGACCGCCTGCGCACGACGTTCCGCTGGAAGGCCGACGGCCTCGACGCGGCCGGGCTGCGCACCCGCATCGGCGCCTCGTCGCTGACCCTCGCCGGCCTGCTCAAGCACCTCGCCTTCGTCGAGGACTTCACCTTCACGGTCAAGCTGCGCGGGAGGTCGCCGGGTCCACCGTGGGAGAGCGCGGACTGGGACGCCGTCCCCAGCTGGGACTTCGTCTCCGCCGCCGACGATGACCCCGAGCAGCTGTACGCGATCTGGGAGGCCGCCGTCGAACGGTCCCGCGTCCGGCTCGGGGCGGCGCTCGCCGACGGTGGGCTCGACCAGCTCGTCCACCTCTCGACGGACGACGGCCGCCATCCCAGCCTGCGCCGGCTCCTCTGCGACCTGATCGAGGAGTACGGGCGGCACACCGGGCACGCCGACCTGCTCCGCGAGGCCGTGGACGGTCTGGTCGGTGAGGACCCGCCGGCCGGCTGGCGCGCCCCGACGGACCGGTAGGGCCAGCCGACCTTCGACCCTGTTCGGGGAGCGGCTCCCGGTGTAGCTTTCGGGCCACTGTGCACTGGATCACGGTCGAGGTGTTCGACGGCGGGACGTCCGCCGCCGGATGGGCGGGCGCGTGGCGCGACCGGCTCATCGAGGCGGCGGTGACGGGCGGTGCCGTCTTCTGGGACGAGCACGCGCACCGCTGGGGCGTCGTGCTGGAGTTCACCTTCGACGACGAGCGTCGCCGCGACGCCTTCCGGCAGGCGCCGGTCCTCCTGGCCGCCCTCGACGCGGTCCCGGACCCGGTGAACGGCGTCCTCGTCTATCCGCACCGCGGTGGGGGATCCGGCAGCCGGCAGCCGCGCCGCCCGCGGCCGCTGCTCAGCGGTGGCGCCGCCGAGCTGCCGGTGCCCGATCCCGACGCCGACCGGATCATCCCGTGCACCGCTCGGCTGGACGACGCGGGGTCCCTGCGCCGCTGATCGGCCTTCGCCCTGGAGGTGCGGGGAACTAGCGTCCGGACATGATCGTCGTGGCTGAGCTCGTGCTGGTCGCGCTGCTCCTGGGGCTCCTCGTCCTCGGTGGGTGGGCGGCCTTGACGGCGTGGCACGGGGCCGGCCCGGGCCCCGGTCGCCTGCCCTCGCGGGACCGGGCGGAACTGGCGGCGGCGATCGGTCGGGCGCGCTGGGTGCCCGGGCACGACGAGGTCGACGGGCTCACGCGGGTGCTGCTGCGCCGGACCTACACCGGGCTCGACGGCCGCCCGGCGGTGCTGGAGGAGCGGGTGCTGGAGACCTTCCCGGCCCAGGACCCGGCCTGGGAAGCGCTGTTCACCGAGGCGATGTCGCGAGCGCGCTTCCGTTGCGCGTACCTGAACGCCGAGGAGTCCGCGTAGCGCGGAGGTCGGTAACGGCCTCGGACGGCAGGGTTCCGGCCTTGTCGGACTCCCGCGCCTGGGCCGCCGTCCGCTCCACGAGTCGCACGATGGTCTCGGGCCGGTCCGACTGCGGCGCGTGACCGGCCGCGAGCAACGGACGGAACCGCGACCGCGGCACGAACGGCAGGTACCGGACCGTCTGCCCCATCGCGATCCAGTCCGCGGTGCCCTGGACGAGCAGCACCGGGCAGTCGATGTGGCCCAGGCCCCGCGGCACGTCGAGCAGCAGCGCCCAGAGCAGGGTCCGCCACCAGTCGCGGGAGTCGGCGAACCCCTCGCGGGCGCCGATGGCCTCCTCCCGGCTGGTCGACCACGGCCGGGTCTTCAGCGGGAGCAGTAGTGCCGTGCGGCCCAGCGCGGAGCGCGACAGCGGACCGATCACGGGGGCGGCCGTTCGACCGGCCAGCCGGGCCACGGCCATGCCGGCGCCCTGGTACACCCGCTCCGGCAGGACGTTCAGCCCGGACGGGGCGATCGACACCACCGAGCGGGCGCGTCCCCGGCGGGCCAGTTCGAGGGCGACCCGGGCGCCGAGGGAGTTGCCCAGCACGTGCACGCGGCCGACGCCTTCGGCGTCCAGGGTGCGCTCGACGGCGTCGGTGATCGCGGCGACCGTCGGACGCTCGTCCAGGTGCCGGGAGCGGCCCGCGCCGGGCAGGTCGACGTTGAGGACGTCGAAGCGGTCGGCCAGCGCGGGGAGGACGGCGGTGAAGTCGCGGCGCGAACTGCCCCAGCCGTGCAGGAGGAGAAGGGGTTCGCCCTTCCCGGATCGGGTGAGGGACAGCGGGGCGGTCATGCTGAGGGGGGTACCCGGGCCGTAGGGGGCGACCCCGTGACGTGCCCCACGCCCCCGTACGCCGGCATGCTCGAGCGAGGGGACGCCGCGATCGCCGGCCGATCGCGGCGGAACGGGCGATCGGAGGGGACGATGGTCCGGTGACCGCCGCGCCGGCCGTCGGCCCCCGTGCCGACGCGATGCCCCTCGACGCCGACGCGATGCCCCTCTCGGCTGACACAGGGCCCCTGAGTGCCCTCACCGAGCTGGTCGCCGGCGGCGACGTCGTCGTCCTGTCCGGGGCCGGGCTCTCCACCGACTCGGGCATCCCGGACTACCGCGGGGTCACCGGCACCCTGCGGCGGCACACGCCGATGACCTACCAGACCTTCACCCGGGACCCCCGTGGCCGGCATCGCTACTGGGCGCGCAGCTTCGTCGGCTGGCGGCAGATCCGGGAGGCGCGGCCGAACGCCGGGCACCGGGCCGTGGGCGAGCTCCAGGCCGCCGGTCTCGTCGGCGGGGTGATCACCCAGAACGTGGACGGGCTGCACCAGGCCGGCGGCGCCCGGGACGTCGTCGAGCTGCACGGCGGGCTCGACCGCACCGTCTGCCTGAACTGCGGGGACGTCGCGTCGCGGGAGGGCCTCGACCAGCGCCTGCAGGAGGCCAACCCCGCCTTCGGGGCGCGCAGCGACGAGGTGAACCCCGACGGCGACGTCGAGCTGCCCGAGGAGGTGCTCGACAGGTTCGTGATGGTGGGGTGCCTGGTCTGCGGTGAGGAGGCGCTCAAGCCCGACGTCGTCTTCTTCGGGGAGACCGTGCCGCGCGACCGGGTGGATCACTGCTTCGACCTGGTGGACGGCGCCGCGAGCCTGCTCGTCCTCGGCTCCTCCCTGACCGTCATGAGCGGCTACCGGTTCGTGCTGCGTGCCGCGAAGCTCGGCATCCCGGTCGCGATCGTCACCGCCGGGCCGACGCGCGGGGACGCGAAGGCCGACGTCCGCCTCGACGCCCCGCTGGGCGAGGTGCTCCCCACGCTGGCCCGCCGCCTGGCCGGATGACCCGCGAGGTCGAGCGCACCGACGACGGACGCTTCGTCGTCGTCGACGGACGGCGCTGGCGGACGGCCGACCCGGCGCTGCCCGACGACGTCCGGGCGCGGCTGCTGCACCACCTCGGCGTCGCCCGTTCCGGCGTCCGCACCGCCGGCCGCGCGGGCGACGAGGCGGCGGTGGCCGCTGCCCGCGTGCGGGTGCAGCTCGCGAAGACCGGGCTGGGCGAGCGGGGCACCGCCTGGTGGGACCAGGACGACGACGCGCGGCGCGCGCGCTGGGAGGCCGCGCTCCGGGCGCTGGAGGGCTGACCCGGCGGACCGGCCGGTGCTGACCGAGACTGGACGGCGATGCAGACCTTCCTGCCGGTGGCCGACTTCGAGGACGGCGCCCGGCTGCTCGACTCGCCGCGGCTGGGCAAGCAGCGGGTGGAGACCCTCCAGATCCTGCGGGCGATCGAGCTGCCCGACTACGGCTGGGCCACCCACCCCGCCGTCCGCATGTGGCGGGGCCGCACGCCGGCGCTGGTCGCCTACGGCCTCGCGATGGTGCGGGTCTGGCGCGAGCGCGGCTTCGCCGACACCACCGCGCACCAGATCGCCGAGTTCGCCCCCGAGGTCGTGGACCTCGCGCAGGCCGACCTGGCGGCGGCCGGGGCGCTGCCCTCCTGGGTGGGCGACGAGGCGCTGCACCGCTCGCACCGGTCCAACCTGCTCGCCAAGGACCCGGCCTTCTACCGGCCACGATTCGAGGAGCGGTTCGGCTCCGAGCCCGACGACCTGCCCTACGTCTGGCCGGAGCCGGACGACGTCCCGCCCGCGCCGCAACCCGAGGGCGTGCGGACGTGGGTGGTGCGGCCCCGGGCCCACGGCGAGCTGGGCGCCTGCCTGATGGCCGGAGTGATCGGGCTGGGCACCCAGTCGGGGATCGACGTCGACGCGACCGGCCTGGCACCGGCGGAGCTGCGGGCCCTCGCGAAGGAGCTGTCGGGGCGCCGTCCGGCGAAGGATCTGCGCCAGCTGTCCTCGTTCCTCGACGAGATGAAGCCCGGGGACCCCGTCGCCCTTCCGATCGAGCACGGCGCGGGCCTGCTGCTCGGCGAGCTCGTCGGGGACTACCTGTTCCAGGGACGCGAGCTGCTGCCGCACCGCCGGCCGGCTCGGTGGGACCGCGTCGTGCCCCGGTCGGCCGCCCGCCCGCCCGCGACCCTGCAGGACCCCCGCGCGCTGTTCTCCGTCGTCCTCGACCCCGACGTGCTCGGCCGGCGTCAGCTCCCGCCGGGCAGCTTGACGTTCTGCAGGCGGACCTGACCGCGGGCGACCAGCTTGCCGTCGTCCGCGCGGGTGAGCAGCACCTGCCAGAGCTGCTGGGTGCGCCCCTGCTGGATCGGCTCGGCGAGGACGTCGATCCGGCCCTCGGTCATCGCGCGGAGGAAGTCGGTGTTGTTGTTGACACCGACGGCGAACTGGCCGTGCCCGACGACCGCGGTGCTGGCCCCGATGCTGGCGGCGGACTCCACGATGGAGCAGTAGAGCCCGCCGTGGACGACGCCCCACGGCGTGTGCTGGTCCGGGCCGAGCTCGACGTGTCCGGCGACCCGCGTGCCGGTCGCCTCGGTGACCTCGAACTTCATCGCGGCCACGAAGGGGCTCGCGGCAGTGAGGTCCACCGACGGCAGCTGCTCGCTCATATGTCCCACACCAGGCAGAAGGGGTGGCCGACCGGGTCGGCGTAGACCCGGAAGTCGCCGCCCTCGCCGGGCAGCCGCCTGGCCCCCAGGGCGAGGACCTTCGGCTCGGCTTCCTCGACGTCGGCCACCCGTATGTCGAGGTGGAACTGCTGCGGACGGTCGGGATCGGGCCAGTCCGGCGGCTGGAGGTCCGGCGCCTGCTGGAAGGCGATCCGGTAGCCGGCGCCGGTGATCACCACCCAGTCGTCGCCGGGGTCGCCCTTGACCTCCATGCCGAGGAGGTCGGCGTAGAAGCGGGCGAGGGCGTGGGCGTCGGGCGCGTCGACCACGACGGAATGGAGCTGACCGATCATGGGCCCATCCTGGCGGGCGGCCCCGAGCCGCGACCAGTCGGTTCCCGGCCGCGCTGCGTCGGGATCGGGCCACGCGCCGCACGGTGATCGGGCCATCCCGGCGGCGGTCTCCGGCGCTCATGCCGCAGGATCGGGGGGTGACCGCCCTGCCTGCCGCTCCTGCCCGATGACCGCACCCCGGCTCGGTTCGCTGACCTGGGTCCCGGCCGCCGAGCGCCCGGACCTCCTCGGCGCGCCCGTCGCGGCCGCGCTCCCGCTGCTCTCCGGCCCCGTCTTCGTGGCCGAGATCGATGACGACCTGGCCGACACGGCGGCCTTCACCGACGCCTACGCGGTGCCGGCCGAGGCGTCGGCCAACTGCGTGGTCGTCGCCGCCCGCCGGGCGGGACAGACCACCATGGCCGCCTGCGTCGTCCTGGCGACGACGCGGGCGGACGTCAACGGGCTGGTCCGCCGCCATCTGGCTGCGCGGAAGGCCTCGTTCGCGCCCCAGGACGTCGCGGTCGCCGAATCGGGCATGGCCTACGGCGGGATCACTCCGGTGGGCCTGCCCACGGACTGGCCGGTGCTCGTCGACCCCGCGGTCGCGGCCGCCGACTGGGTGGTCATCGGCTCGGGCACCCGGGGCAGCAAGCTCGCCGTCCCAGGCTCGGTGCTGTCCGCCCTGCCGGCGGCCGTGGTGCTGGAGGGGCTGGGGCAGCCGCTGTCGGCAGCCGACGCCGCCCAGGCGTCGGGCCCGTCCCGGCGCGAGCGGGCGCCGGACGACAGCGACGTCGGCTGGGGCGAACGGGTCGAGACCCCGGACGACGACCGGCGCTATCTGGAGGAACGGCCGCCGCACTGGGGCAGCGACTGAGACGGTCCGTCCCGACCGGGCCACCGCCGGCCGGGCAGGAGCCGCGTCTCAGGCGGGGGCCGGGACGGCGCCCAGCTGCACCATCAGGCCCAGGAAGTCGGCGGTCGTCCAGCGCTCGACCACCTGGTCGCCGCGGAACCGCATGATCGTGATGCCCTCGAAGACGTAGGGCCGGCCCGTGGCGGGAACGCCCATGAAGTTCCCGCGGTGCTCGCCGGACACGGTGAACCGGCAGCTGTACAGATCGCCGTCGACGAGGTGCTCGTGGAAGTGCAGCTCGGGGTTGGGACGCCCCGGTGCGCCCAGAGCCGACCAGAACTGCTGGTAGAAGGCGGTCACCGTCGGCTTGTCCATCGGGTCCGGCTCCACGCCGTGGAACCGCAGGTCTTCGGCGTACACCTCGAGGTAGCCGGGCAGGTCCCCGGCGTTCCACCGCTGCCGTGCCTGTTCGACCCGTTCGGGGAAAGCGGTCATGACTCCTCCTGCGCGGCGCGACCCCGCAGCTCTCCGAGGAGCCTGGCCGCCCGGCTACGGCTCCTTCCAGAGCCCTTCGTCCCGCAGGTCGGCGGGGAGAGTTCCGGTCGCCCACACCGTGCGGGATCCGGTCAGCTGTCGGGTGCCGGCGGACTGTGCCGGCCCACGGACGGGTCGGGCGGCGCGATGCCCTGCTGGGCCCGCAGCAGATCCCTGATCTCCACCAGCAGTTGCAGCTCCGTGGGCCCTGGGGCGGGCGCGGGCTCGGTGGCTCCGCGTTCGAGCAGCTTGTGCAGCGGGAGCACCACGAGGAAGTAGATGACCGCCGCGGTCAGCACGAAGGTGATCACCTGACTGAGGAACGCCCCCCAGGTGAAGGTCTGCCCGCCCAGGGAGAACGTGCCGCCCAGCCGGCCGCCACCGCCGACCAGCCCGATCAGCGGCTCGAGGAAGGACTTCCCGAAGGACGTGACCACCGCGGTGAACGCCGTCCCGATGACGACGGCGACCGCGAGGTCGACGATGTTCCCCCGGAGCAGGAACTTCTTGAAGCCGGACAGACCCCGGTAGCCGGGGAACTCGCGCAGGTCGGGCAATCCGCCGAAGCTGGTCAACACCCGGACATCCACCCATACCGCCGATGTGCCAGGTGACCCCGGGTGCCGTCACGGCGGCGGCAGGCTGACGGTCAGGGTCGCCGTGGTGGACACCGCGGCGAGCCGGGCGGCCGTGGCCGCGTCCACCGCCAGCACGAGCAGTCCGGCCGCCGGATCGACGTCCGCGGACGCGGGCCGCGGAGCGGCCAGCACGAGCGCCCCGCCGGCCACGACCTCCGCCTGCCCGGCATCCGCCAGCGCCGCCAGGACGTCCACCCGGTCGCCGGTGCGGACCAGGGCGGCCACCGCCAGGTCGGCCAGCCGGACGGGGGCGGCGACCTGGCCCGCCGGTAGCAGCGCGGTCAGCCCGGGCCCCACCAGCCGGATGTCGGTGAGCGGCTCACCTGCCCGCACCGCCCCGGCCAGCACCCGGCCGACGAGCGGCCGGCTGTCCGCGACCACGCCGCCCGGGAGGACGCCGGCGGGCCACCTGGCCACGGCGATGTCGGAACCCGAGAGGGCGGCCCCGGCCGGCAGGTCGCGCGCCGCGACCGCGACCGGGACCGCGGCGGGAACGCGCGCCGTCGCCGGAGCCGGGACCGGACGCGCGGCGAGGAACAGCGCAGCCGCCGCCAGCAGGACGGCCGCCGTCCGCCGCGCGGTGTGCACGGGGGAGCGGGGACGGCGCAGGCGCGGCATGCCCCGAGGGTGAGCCCTCGAGGGACCCGGCTACCGGGGCCGGGTCAGGTTGTGGACGGTGCGCAGAGCTGTGGACGGCGGGGCGAACCCGGCGTCGTCAGTTCGCGGCCTTGGCAGCGCTGCCGGACGACGTCGACGCCGCGGGGGCGGGGGACGACGATGTGCCGTTCGAGGAGGACGAGCTCTCCTTCGCCGCCGACGACGAGCCGTCCTTGGACGAGGAGCCGGAGGAGGAGGAGGAGGAGGCCTTCTCCGACGCCGTCGCGGACTTGCGGCTGTCGGTCCGGTAGAAGCCCGAGCCCTTGAAGACCACGCCCACCGAGCCGTAGACCTTCCGCACGGGTGCGCCGCACTGCGGGCACTCGCTCACCGGCGCGTCGGTGAAGGACTGCACCAGCTCGAACTCGTGCTTGCCCTCGGAGTTGGTGCAGGCGTACTGGTACGTGGGCACGGGGCGGTCTCCCTGATCGAGCGGAGGTCGGTCGCCGGGCTGGCACTCTCACCCGGCGACTGCTAATCATGCGCCATTCCGTTCCGTCCGTCCACGTCCGGCGGCGAGTCTTCCCTTCGCGCGCCCCCTGCGGGTGACCGGTGACGCCGCGGCGGCGGAGGAGGGCAGACGAGGGCCGGCGTCGCGCCCGGCCGACTGGTGGGGTGCGGCGCCAGCGGGCTCCCCGACACTGGCTCATCCAGGACGTCAGGCGTTCGCCGTGGCGTCGTCGAGGGCGAGCGACGATGACAGCTCCCGGTGGGCGTCGACCTGGGCAAGCAGGTCCTTGGCCTTCTGCTCGACGCCGGCGACGGCGTCGGCGCCGGCGACCCAGCGCACCGGCGGCTCCTCCTGGCCGGCGAGCTGGACCAGCGCCTTCGCGAGCTTGGCGGGATCGCCGCCCTGCAGGCCGTTCATGCCGGTCCAGGCGGCGACGGTCCGGCGGGTGCGTTCTGCGTAGTCCTCGATCGAGGGCTCGGCGTAGCTCGTCGACTCCGGCGTGAGCAGGTCGGTGCGGAAGAACCCGGGCTCGACGACCAGCGTGCGGACGCCGAAGGGAGCCACCTCCGGCGCGAGCGACTCCATCCACCCCTCGAGGGCGAACTTCGACGCGGCGTAGGCGGAGGTGAACTCCTGTCCGATCAGGCCGGCGGTCGAGCTCATGGTCACCACGAGCCCGGAGCGCTGGGCGCGCAGAACCGGCAGCGCGGCCCGGGTGACGTTCAGCGGGCCGAACAGATTGGTCTCGACCTGGGCCCGGAAGTCGTCGTCGCTGATCTCCTCGAAGAAGCCGGCGTGGAAGTTGCCGGCGTTGTTGACCAGCACGTCGATGCGGCCGAACCGATCGACGGCAGCCTGGACGGCGGCCTGGGCGCCGGCCGGGTCGGTGACGTCCAGGGCCACGGCCAGCAGGTCGTCCGGTTCTCCGAGCGCAGCGGCGACCCGCTCGGGGTTGCGGCCGGTGGCCACGACCGCGTGACCGGCGGCCAGGGCCGCCTGCGCGATGTCCACACCCATGCCCCGGCCGGCACCGGTGACCAGCCAGACCTGCTTCTTCATCGTGTCGTCAGCCATGTTCGTCCGTCCTCCATCGCAGATGCGCGTCCCGTGTCGGGCGCCGGTCCAGTGGTGTCCCACGCCCCGGCCGGCGGCCGCGACGACCATGCAACCGGGGGTCGCCGGGAGGAAGAAGTCACTGCTGAGAGGTGTACCGACAGCCCACCCCTGCCTGGGGGATCCGCCCCTAGCCTGGGCTCGTGGGCAACCGTGACGAGGTCAAGGCCTTCCTCAGCACCCGGCGGGCCAAGCTGACCCCCGAGCAGGCCGGGCTGGCCCACTACAGCCGCAACCGGCGCGTGCCGGGCCTGCGCCGCAGCGAGGTCGCCGACCTGGCCGGCGTCAGCGTGGAGTACTACGCCCAGCTCGAGCGGGGCAACCTCAGCGGGGTCTCGGAGAGCGTGCTGGAGGCGCTGGCCCGGGCGCTGCAGCTGGACGAAGCCGAGCGGGTGCATCTGGGCGACCTCGCCCGCGCCGCCGGCCCCGCCGCGCGCGCCCGGCGCAAGCCACGTGCGCAGCAGGTCCGGCCCAGTCTGGCGCGCGTCCTCGCCGGGATGACCGGGGTTCCCGCCATCGTGAACAGCGGGACCCTCGACCTGCTCGCCGCGAATGCGCTGGGCAGGGCGCTGTTCGCCCCGGTGTTCGCCGCCCCGGCCCGGCCGGTCAACCACGCCCGGTTCTGCTTCCTCGATCCCGGCGCTCGCGACTTCTGGATCGACTGGGAGCGGGCCGCGGACGACACCGTGGCCGCGCTGCGCCTCGAAGCGGGCCGGAACCCTTACGACAAGGGGCTGACCGACCTCGTGGGGGAGCTGTCCACGCACAGCGACGCCTTCCGTGCCCGCTGGGCCGCGCACGACGTCCGCCTGCACCGCACCGGGATCAAAGTCCTTCCACCACCCCGTCGTCGGTGACCTGCACCTGTCCTACGAGGTCATGGAGCTGCCTGCCGACCCTGGCCTGTCGCTGATCGCGTTCAGCGCCGAAGCAGGCTCACCCGCCGACGACTCGCTGAGGTTCCTCGCCAGCTGGGCTGCCACTCATGACCCGGCCGACGCCCCGCCGTCCCCGAAGCAGGCGTGACCCAGGCGGCTGGGCGTGTCGCCCGCCTCCTCTCCCGGGAGCTTCCTCGCCCTCGAACCGGTCCGCGGGAACGGTCATCAGCCGGGGAACGGCGGGTACGGGTGCCCGCATGGGAGTGCGCAGTGCGGCGGCCGCGGCCGCCGATCAGTGGATCGACCCCGACGACGGCATCCGCTATCCCGCCGGCGAGGTCCACGCCTGGGCGCCTGGACGCAACGAGACGGTCTGCGGGCTGTCGCTGAGCAGATCCCGGCTGACCCGCTTCCCGAACGTCAGCTGGGCCGACGTCCAGCCGGAATCGGGCCGGCACGCCGAGGGCGTGCAGGCCGTGTGCCGCTGCTGCCACGCCGCGCTCGGCGCCCGCCGGGACGAGCGCGGCTGGACGCGGTCCAACCCCCGGCCCTGATCGAGGTGCCCCGATCGGCCTCCCCGCCGTGGCTACCCGCCGTCGCGGCGACTGCCCGACCGGGCCCGACCGGGCTCGACGCTCGCGAGGTGGTTGACCCGTTTCGTCCGCCGGATGGAGACTTGCGGCCTCCGGAGGGAGCCTGCGATGACGTGGAACCTCACGGGCAGCTACGCCGAGACCTGTTCGTGCGAGCTGATGTGTCCGTGCAATCTCTCGTTCGACCACGGGGCCACCTACGACTACTGCCGGGCGACGCTCGCCTTCGACATACGGTCGGGCGAGGTCGACGGCACCGACGTCAGCGGCCGCCGGGTGGTGACGATCATCGACACCCCGAAGGTCATGACCGACGGCAACTGGCGGCTCGGGATGTTCGTCGACGACCAGGCCACCGACGACCAGTTCGACAAGCTGGTCAAGGTCTTCGGCGGGCAGCTCGGCGGCCCGATGGGCGCGCTCGCACCCCTGGTGGGGGAAGTCGTCGGCGTCGAGCGGGCGGCCATCACGATGAGCGACGACGGGCTGCTGCACAGTGTCCGCGTCGGCGACGTCATCGAGTT
This sequence comes from Blastococcus sp. CT_GayMR19, assembly GCF_004570385.1. Taxonomy (GTDB): domain Bacteria; phylum Actinomycetota; class Actinomycetes; order Mycobacteriales; family Geodermatophilaceae; genus Blastococcus_B. The sequence goes on from NZ_SPQL01000012.1 coordinate 59,123, forward strand.
CGAGGTCCAGGACATCGTGCCGTTCGGCAAGGAGGACGGTCAGCCGGTCCGGTTCGACGGCATGTTCCACCCCGTCGGGTCGAACCTGACGATGGCCGAGGCGCGCAGTTCGCGGATCGACGCCTTCGGGATCCAGTACGAGGGCAGGACCGGGCTCTCGACCGCCGAGTTCTCCTGGGCCGCCTGAGGCGATGAGCGCTCCGGCGCAGGATCGCCACACCGAGGGCGGCGGTCTCGCACCGGCCTTCGCGGCGGTTCGCGTCCGGCTCGGGCTGGTCGCGCTGCTGTTCGCCCTCGCCGGCGCCGGCTGGTGGTGGACGGTCCAGCAGATGCAGGGCATGGACCAGGGGCCGTGGACCGGTCTGGGATCCCTGGCCTGGTTCGTCGGGACCTGGGTCGTGATGATGGCCGCGATGATGTTCCCGTCGGTCGCGCCGACGGTCGCCCTGTACGCGCGCATGACCAGGCAGCGGTCCCCGCTCTCGCCGCTGCTGTTCGCGGCGGGCTACCTGGTGACCTGGGCCGGCGCCGGGCTGGTCGCCTTCACGCTGGCGTCGATCGTGGGCCGGGCCTCGGGCGACCTGCTCGAGTGGGACCGCGCGGGCCGGTGGGTCGCGGGCGCCACGCTCGTCGTCGCGGCGGCGTACGAGCTGAGCCCGCTGAAGGCCGTCTGCCTCGGCAAGTGCCGCAGTCCGCTGGGCTTCCTGCTCGGCGCCTGGCGGGAAGGCCACCGGGGTGCCCTGGGGATGGGCATGAGGCACGGCGCCTGGTGCGTCGGCTGCTGCTGGGCGCTGATGGCGTCCCTCTTCGCGCTGGGCGTCATGAGCGTCGCCTGGATGGCCTTCGTCGCCGCACTGATCGCCATCGAGAAGACCCTGCCGTGGCGCCGGGTGGCGACGTACGGAACGGCGGTCGTCATGCTCGCCCTGGGCGTGCTGCTGCTCGCCGCACCCCACGCGGTCCCGGCCCTCACCGTTCCGGGCACCGACCGGATGACCGAGATGGAGCCGATGGGCTCCTAGCGCCTCCCGGCGTCGACGGGCTCAGGGCCACTGCATACGGCGCAGTGCCCGTGGAACAGTACGGTCGCATCGTGGGACAGCAGTGGCTCGACGAGCAGCAGCAGCGGACCTGGCGGGCCTGGCTGACGCTCGCCGAGCTCCTGCCGCGGACGCTCGACGCCCAGCTGCAGCGCGACGCGGGCCTGAGCCATGCCGCCTACATCGTGCTGGCGATGCTGTCCGAGGCGCCCCACCGCAGCCGCCGGATGAGCGACCTCGCCCGCCGGGCGAACCAGTCGCAGAGCCGGCTCTCGCACACCGTGGCCCGGCTGGAGGAGCGCGGCTGGGTCCGCCGGGAGCGGGCCACCGAGGACGGGCGGGGCGCACTCGCCGTCCTCACCGACGCAGGGTGGGACGTCGTCCGGGCGGTGGCGCCGGGCCACGTGGACGCCGTCCGCGAGGCGATGTTCGGGCCCCTGACCGACGAGCAGGCCCGCGTGCTCGGTGAGGCGCTGCAGGCGGTCGTCGAGGGGCTCGATCCCGACCGCAGCCTGCGGGTCGAGCACGGGGCGGACGTGCGCTCCGACCGGTAGGGGAAGCCGCGGGCACTCCGGCGACGTTGCGACGGGTGATGTCCGAGTCCGCGCCTCCCCTGCCCCTGTCCGTCCTCGAGCTGGCCACGGTCGGCACGGGCCAGTCCTCCGCCGATGCCCTGGCCGCCACCGCCCGGGTCGCCCGGGCCGCCGACCGGCTCGGCTACACGCGCCTCTGGGTCGCCGAGCACCACAACATGCCGGCCGTGGCGAGCACGAGCCCGCCGGTGCTGATCGCCCACCTGGCCGCGGTGACCGAGCGGATCAGGGTCGGGTCGGGCGGCGTGATGCTGCCCAACCACGCCCCGCTCGTCGTCGCCGAGCAGTTCGCCATGCTCGAGGCCCTGCACCCCGGCCGGATCGACCTCGGCATCGGGCGCGCCCCCGGCACCGACCAGCGGACCGCGCTGGCGCTGCGCCGCGACCCCGCCGCCCTGTCGGCCGAGGACTTCCCGCAGCACCTGCTGGACCTGCTCGGTCTGCTCGGCGACGAGCGCGTCGCGGGCGGGCTTGCGGAGCGGTTCGTCGCGACCCCGGCCGCCCGCTCGGCCCCGGAGGTCGTGCTGCTCGGGTCGAGCGGTTTCTCGGCGCAGTTGGCCGGCGCGCTCGGCCTGCCGTTCAACTACGCCCACCACTTCGGCACGCACGCGCAGGCCGCCGTCGAGCTCTACCGGGACTCCTTCCGTCCCTCCCGCGTGCTCGACCGCCCGCACACGATGATCACCGCGAACGTGCTGACGGCCGGCACCGACGAGGAGGCGCAGCGGCTGGCCCTCCCCGGGCGGCTGATGATGCTGGCCATCCGCACGAACCGCCTTCGGCCGGTGCCGAGCCTGGCCGAGGCCGAGGTGGACCCGGAACGGCCGACGGCCGAGGCCATGCCGACCAACTGGATCGTGGGCGCGCCCGACCGCGCCGTCGACCAGCTGCGCCGGCTCGCCGCCGACACCGGTGCCGACGAGGTCATGGTCACGTCCAGCACGCACGGCGGGGCCGAGCGGGTGCGCAGCCTGGAGCTCCTCGCGGACGCGTGGGGCCTGGCGCCGTCCCGAGGACGGACCGCCGCCTGAGGCCGCGCTACCGCCGGTGGACGTACCGCCGCCGCACTACCGCCGGAGCCACCGTGCAGAGCGGCTCCGGCGGTAGTACCGCGGTTCCGGCGATCGCCGGATCGGGGGAGAGCGGCGTCAGCGGCCCAGGTGGCGGTAGCGGTGCAGCCGGCGGCGGAAGCGCTCGCCGTCGTCCCGGCCCAGGAGCCCGGCCAGCTCCTCGCCGAGCACCCGGCCGAGCCGCCGGCAGAATTCGATCGGCTCGTCGGCGGCGTCCGGCCGCTCCGGCACCACCCGGTCGACGATGCCGGCCCGCCAGAGGTCCGTGGCCCGGACGCCCTGCGCGGCAGCCATGTCGCCGGCCCGGTCGGTGGTCCGGTGCACGATGGCCGAGGCACCCTCGGGCGGCAGCGGTCCGAGCCAGCCGTTGGCCGCGGCCAGCACCCGGTCCGCGGGCGCCAGGGCCAGGGCCCCGCCCCCCGTGCCCTGCCCCAGGAGGACGGCGAGGGTGGGGGCCTTGAGCATGACCAGGTCCTGGAGGCAGCGGGCGATCTCACCGGCCATCCCGCCCTCCTCGGCCTCCCGCGACAGCGCCGCGCCGGGTGTGTCGATCAGGGTGACCAGCGGCAGCCGGAGCTCCGCGGCGAGGTGCATGCCGCGCCGGGCCTCGCGCAGCGCCGCCGGCCCGAGGGGGGCGGTCAGGCTCTGCCCGCGGCGGTCCTGGCCGAGCACCACGCAGGGCGCGCCGCCGAAGCGGGCCAGGGCCAGCAGGAGCCCGGGATCCTTCTCCCCGGCTCCGGTGCCGGAGAGGCCGACGACGTCGGTCGCCGCGGTGCGCAGCAGCCGGCGCACCCCCGGCCGGTCCTCCCGGCGGGACGCCGTGACGACGTCCCACGCGCTGCGGCCGTCCTCCGGGTCGTCGGTGTCGGTGCCGTCCTCGGCCGTCGGCCGCTCCGCGCCGGCGACGTCGCGGTGCCAGGTCGCCCGGGCGGCGAGCACCCGGAGGGCCCGGTCGGCGACCTCGGCGACCTCCTCGTGCGGTACGACGGCGTCGATCAGCCCGTGGTCGGCGAGGTTCTCCGCGGTCTGCACGCCCGGCGGGAACGGCTCGCCGTAGAGCGACTCGTAGACGCGCGGCCCCAGGAAGCCGATCGAGGCCCCGGGCTCGGCGATCGTGACGTGGCCGGTGGAACCCCATGAGGCCAGCACCCCGCCGAACGTCGGGTGCCGCAGGTACACGAGGTAGGGGAGACCCGCCTCCTTGTGCCGGGCGACGGCGGCGGTGATGCCGATCATCTGCAGGAAGGCGACCGTGCCCTCCTGCATCCGGGTGCCACCGGAGACGGGCGCCGCCAGCAGCGGCAGGCCCTCCTCGGTGGCGCGCTCGACCGCCGCGATGAGCCGTTCCGCGGCCGCGACGCCGATCGACCCGGCGAGGAAGCCGAACTCGCCGGCGACGACGGCGACGCGACGCCCGCGCAGCGTCCCCTCGCCGGTGATGATCGATTCGTCCTGGCGGGTCTTCGCCGCGGCGGCCGCCAGCTCGGCGGCGTAGTCGTCGTCGACCTCCCGCGGCGGCACGGGGGAGTCCCAGGTCTTCCACGACCCCGCGTCCAGGACGAGATCGCGCAGAGACCGGGCGTCCAGCCGCTTGGGCTTCCCGGCCGCCGGCGCGCTCATGTCGCGTGCCCGTCCGGGACCTCACCGGCCTGCGGCACGCCCTCGGCCGGACCGGACCCCGCTGATCCGGACCCCGCCGATCCGGACAGCCACGCCCGGATCGCGGCGCCGTCGGCCCCGAGGACGGGGGGAGGGGTGTGGTCGCGCCGGGTGGTCTCGGTCTCGCCGTCCGGGCCGGCGTCGAAGAAGCGCAACGGCGGGCCGGGCAGGGTCAGGGTGCCCGCGGTCGCGTGCTCGACGGAGATCTTCAGGCCCTGCGACTCGACCTGGTCCCAGGAGTAGACCTCGTCCAGCGTGCGGACCTTGCCCGCGGGCACGCCGGCCTTGGACAGCCGGGCCAGCAGCTCGGAGGCATCGATGTCGGCGAAGGTCCGCTCCAGCAGCTCGATGACCTCCCCGCGCCGCGCGACCCGCTCGCCGTTCGTGGCGAAGCCGGGGGCCTCGGCGTCCAGCCCGAACTCGGTGCACAGCCGCCGCCACAGCCCCTCGCTGCCGCAGGACAGCTGCACGCTGCCGCCGCCGGCGCAGTGGAAGAGGCCGTAGGGGGAGATGGAGGGGTGGTGGTTGCCCTGCCCGCGGGGGACCTTCCCGCCCACGGTGTGCGCCGTCCCCTGGTAGGCGTGCACGCCGACGACGGCGGAGAGCAGCGACGTGCGCACCACCTGCCCGCGGCCGGTGCGCTCGCGCTCGAGCAGCGCGGCCAGCACGCCGTAGGCGCCGTACATGCCGGCCAGCAGGTCGCTGATCGGGACGCCGACCTTCTGCGGGTCGTCGGGGCCGGACCCGGTCATCGACATGAGGCCGGCCTCGCCCTGGGCGATCTGGTCGTAGCCGGCCCGGCCGCCCTCCGGGCCGTCGTGCCCGAACCCGGAGATCGCGAGGGTGACCAGCCGGGGGTTGAGCCCGGCCAGCACGTCGGTGCCGAAGCCGAGCCGGTCCAGGGTGCCCGGACGGAAGTTCTCCATCAGCACGTCGGCCCGGCGCAGCAGCTCGGTGAGCACCGCCTTGTCGCCGTCGTCCTTGAGGTCGAGGGCGATCGACTCCTTGTTCCGGTTGGCGGAGAAGAAGTAGGTCGACTCCCGCCCGCCGTCGGGGGTGTCGACGAACGGCGGGCCCCACCCGCGGCTGTCGTCACCGCCGCCCGGGGTCTCCACCTTGATCACGCGCGCGCCGAGGTCGCCGAGCATCATCCCGGCGTGCGGCCCGGCGAGGGCCCGGGTGAGGTCGACGACGAGGACGCCGTCCAGTGGTCCGCTCACGTGGTGCCTCTCCTTCACGGCCGATCCGGGGAGCGCGGCCCCGAGATCGGCGAATTGCAGGTCAGACCACTGTCTCAGTGACTCACCGGTAGCGCCTGCCAGCCCCCCGACGGTGTGACGACGGCGTCGACGCGGTGGTCGTGCGGCTCGGACGGGAGGGCGTCGACGAGCTCGTCGTCGAACACGAGCGCCACCACGACGGCGTCCGGGCGGGCGTGCAGCAGGGCCCGGTCGTAGTAGCCACCGCCGCGGCCGAGCCGGCCGCCGTCGCGCGCCACCGACAACGCCGGCACGACGACCACGTCGGCGGTCCCGATCGCGGTCGGGCCGAGCCGCGGACCCAGCGGCTCGAGGAGACCGAAGCGGCCGGGGGCCAGCCGGCCGGTGTCCACCGCCCACGCCAGTTCCTCGCCGCCCGGAGGGACCACCGGGAGCAGCACGCGGGCGCCGAGCTGGGTGTAGGCGGCCGGCAGGCGGCCGTGACCGGGCTCGGTCTCCTCGGGCACGTACGCGGCGAAGGCCCGGACCTTCGCCAGGCCCGGCAGGAGCGCCGCGACGATCGCCGCGGACGCCGCGGTCCGCCCGGCCTCCGGCTGCGCGGCGCGCCGGGCGAGGACCAGTGACCGCAGGGCGGACTTTTCGGCACCGGTCTCGCGCGGGGAGGTCACCGGGGAAGGCTAGGGCGTTCCTGCGAGACTTCGTCCCCCGAGCGGTCCGCCGACAGCGCGTCGCGGGCCTGACCGGCGCCGAACCGGGGCACCATCGGGGCTGCACGGCGGCTCCGGACCGGATGGACCCGGGCAGGGGACGCCGCACAGGCCGGTGTCGGCAGGCGGCGAACGGCACGGCAGAGCGACGGTGGTGAGGATGAGCGAGGACAGCACGGGCGGTCGACGGGACACCGCGGAGGTGGACCTGCGCCGCGGGCCGACGCACCCGGCGGCCGCCTCGTGGGACACCCAGGCCGTCCGTCCGGCCCCCGTCCGCGCCGCCGTCCGCTCACGGGCCGAGTTCGTGGAGGAGCCGGAGCCGCCGGTCGAGCAACCGGCGCCGGCCTACCCGGTGCAGCTGTCGGAGGGGCTCGCGCAGGTCCGCACCGTGACGCGGCACCTCGACGAGATCCTCGCCGCCGTTCCGCAGCCCGACCCCATCGAGCTCGCGGTCCTGGACGCCCAGGGCCTGCTCTGCGCGGAGGAGGTGGTCAGCGCGCGGGCGCTGCCCGCCTTCGACCAGGCCGCGCTCGACGGGTACGCCGCCCGCTCCGAGGACATCGCGGCGGCCACCCCCGACGAGCCGGTCGGGCTGGCCGTGGTGGGGGAGAGCGTCGCCGGGGCGAGTGCGCCGTCCTCCATCGGACCCGGCCTCGCCCTCAAGGTGGCCGCCGGGGCGATGCTGCCGGCGGGCGCGGACGTCGTCGTCCCCGCGGTGTGGACCGACCAGGGCGCGGTACGGGTCGGCGTCCACGCGGGACCGCCGGCCGGCAGTTACGTGCGCCGCACCGGCGACGACGTCGCACCGGGTGATCCCGCCGTCCAGATCGGGACGCCGATCGGCCCCGCGCAGATCAGCCTGCTGGCGGCGGTCGGCCGGGAGCGGGTGCTCGTGCGGCCGAGGCCGCGGATCGCCGTCCTCTGCGCCGGCACCGAGCTCGTCGACGTCGGGACGTCGCCGGCGCCGGGCCAGGTGGTGGACGTCAACAGCTACGCGCTCGCCGCGGCGGCGCGGGACGCCGGCGCCGAGGCCTACCGTTCCGGGATCCTTCCGTCGGACAAGCGCCGCCTCGCCGAGGTCCTGGAGAGCCAGCTGCTGCGCAGCGACCTGGTGCTCATCGCCGGCACCTTCGCCAGCGGGGGGTTCGACCTGGTGCAGGAGACGCTCAACGAGCTCGGCCAGATGCGTTTCCGCCAGGTCTCGATGCACCCGGGGCCCGCGCAGGGTTTCGGGCGCATGGGACGCGACGACGTCCCGGTCATCTGCATCCCCGGCGAGCCGGTGGCCGCGCTGGTCGCCTTCGAGGTGTTCGTCCGCCCTGCGATCCGGCTGATGCTCGGCAAGCGCCAGCTCTTCCGCCGCACCGTGCAGGCGATCGCCGGGCAGCCGCTGATGTCGCCGCTGGGCTACCGCCAGTACCTGCACGGCACTGTGATGCGCCATCCGGACGGCGGCTACGTCGTCGAGCCCGTCGGTGACGGCACCGAGGCGCTGCTCGCCCGCATGGCCCGCGCCAACTGCCTCATCGTCATCGACGAGGACGTCACGGAGGTGGCCGCCGGCGGTCTGGTCACCGTGATGCCCCTGCTCCTCGGCGGCTGAGCTGGACGCCACCCTGCATCCCGGCTGGCCCGCCCGGCTGAGCTGGGGGCCGGTGGAACTGGAGCCGATCCGCCGCCGGGACGCCGCCGAGTGGAGCCGGCTGCGCCTGGACAACGAGGACTGGCTGCGGCCCTGGGAGCCGTCGGCCTCGCAGCCGTGGGACGTGCGGCACACGCCGGCGGCCTTCCGGGCGATGCGCCGCGTGCTGGCCCAGCGCGCCCGCCTCGGCACCTCGCTGCCCTTCGCGATCCGCGTGGAGGGCCGGCTGGCCGGCCAGGTGACGATCGACAACGTCGTCCGCGGGGCCCTCCGGTCGGGCTACCTCGGCTACTGGATCGACCGGTCGGTCGCCGGCCGCGGGATGGCCTCGCTGGCCGTCGCGCTCGTCTGCGACCACGCGTTCGGGGAGGTCGGACTGCACCGGGTGCAGGCCGACATCCGGCCGGAGAACCTGCCCAGCCAGCGCCTGGTCGAGCGCCTCGGGTTCCGCCAGGAGGGACTGCTGCGGCGCTACCTCGAGATCGACGGCGACTGGCGGGACCACCTCGCCTACGCGCTCCTGGCCGAGGATCTGCCCGCCGGCGTGCTCGCCCGGTGGCGGGAGCGCGTACCACGCTGACCGGTGCGGGAACCGGCACGCGCCGGGCGACACGCCCCAGTCGTCACACCGACCACACAACACCTCAGCGACACACCGCGCGCCTCCCTGTTCCGGAACCCGTTCCTGCTTACCGTGGCCACCGCAAGTGACTGATGTGACAGGTGGTGTTCGGATGGGATCGGGCGTGCTCTTGGCCGCTCTGGTCGTGCTCTGGTTCGTCGTGCTGGTACCGATGGTGGTCACCCGCGGCGACTCTCAGGGAGGCCGGGCCGAACTGGCCTCTTCGGGCCGAACGCTGCAACGTCGCCGGACGGTGGACCCCGTCGTCCACGCGCCGACGGAGCGGGTGTCGATCGACCGCGACGCGTTGCGCACCAGCGGTGAGCTCCAGGTCGACGTGCATGCCCTGCGGCGTCGCACGCTCGCCGGCCTGACGGCGCTCGCTGCCCTCTCCCTGGTCGGCGCGCTGATCTACAGCCCGTGGCTGTGGGTGGCGAACGTGGTGCTCGACCTCGCGGTCGTGGGCTACGTGCTCGTCCTGCGCAAGGTCGCCCGCCGCGAGCGGCTGGCGGCCCGCCGGGCGGCGCGTGCCGCGATGCGCGAGGCGCTCCGGAACCGTCCGGCTCCCGTCGAGGCGCCGATGGTCTCCGACGCCGTCCACGAGACCGTGGCGCAGGAGCACCTGCCGGCCCTGCCGCACCCGAGCGTGCCGTTGGCTCCGGTGCACCCGCTGCACCCCGGCCGGGTGGTGGCGGCCCGCACGCCGGCGCCGCTGGGCTGGCAGCAGAGCGCCGTGGTCGGTCTGGACGACGACGACATCGGTTTCGCCGACATCGACGTCTACGAGCCGCGCCGCGTCGCCAACGCCTGATCGGCCTGTTCGCAGCCCGGCTCTCCGGCGTCGCCCCGGTGGCGGCGCCGGAGCGCCGGGACGGTAAAGTGTCCGTCGAAGGGGCTGTGGCGCAGTCCGGTAGCGCACCTCGTTCGCATCGAGGGGGTCAGGGGTTCAACTCCCCTCAGCTCCACACCTTCACAGTTCCACCGTTCCACCGTTCCACCGAGACACCGCAGGATCCAGCCGACGCCGTCGGGGCTCACCGCCCCGGCGGCGTTCGCCGTTCGAGGAGGACGTGTGAGCGAGCGTGCGAGCTCACCGATGGATGGAGCAGCCCTGCGAACGCGGCTGACGAGCGCCGGCGAGGAGGACTCGTGAGCGAGCGTGCGAGCTCACCGATGGATGGTGCAGCCCTGCGAATGCGGCTGACGAGCGCCGGCGAGGAGGACGTGTGAGCGAGCGTGCGAGCTCACCGATGGATGGTGCAGCCCTGCGAACGCGGCTGACGAGCGCCGGCGAGGAGGACGCGTGACCGCGCAGGGGAAGCCCCAGCCGGGCGGTCCGCAGTCCGACCGGCTCCGCTGGCTGGGGCGGGGCGTCGTCGTCGCCATCGCGCTGTGGTTCATCGCGGACGGGCTGAGCGGCATGTGGCCTGGGGCCGGGACCGTGGCCCGGGTGATGATCGTGGTGGCGGTGGTCCTCGGGGTGGCCTTCGCCGTCGTCGGGCTCCGCTACCTGGCCCGGCGCGGCCGCGAGGGCTGATGTCAGCCGGCGCTGCGGAAGTTCGGCGTCCGCTTCTCGACGAACGCCCGCACGCCCTCGCGTCCCTCCGGGTCGTCCGCGGACTCCCGGATCGACCGCGCCTCGTCGTCCAGGTGCTCGTCCAGGGTGTGCGCTGCCGCTCCGCGCACGAGCCGACGGGTGCGCACCATGGCGCGGACCGGTCCGGCGGCGAGCTGGTGGGCCAGGGCGGTCGCCGCGTCCTGGAGGTCGTCGTCCGCGACCACCCGGCCGACCAGGCCGAGCTCGTGCGCCTGGGTGCCGGTGAGCGCGCCGTTGGTCAGCATCAGCTCGAGCGCCCGCGGGGCGCCCAGCGCACGGGTCAGCGCCCAGGAGGACCCGCCGTCGGGGGAGAAGCCGAGGGCCCCGTAGGCGGGGCGGATCGTCGTCGACGCGGCGCAGACGACGACGTCGCAGGCGGCGAGGAGGCCGACCGCCGCCCCGGCGACGGCGCCGTGCACACCGGCTACGACGGGGACCGGGCAGTCGAGGATCCGCCGCACGACCGCGTGCCAGTCCGCGGCGAGCTGCCCGACGAACGTCCCCAGGTCGTCGGCGCCGGCGAAGGACGCGACGTCGCCGCCCACGCAGAAGCGGGGCCCGTTGCCGAGCAGCAGGACCGCCCTGGTCTCGGCGGGGCGTCCGGTGAGCGCGTCGGCCAGGGCTTCGGCGAGTGCGGGGTCCAGCGCGTTGCCGGCCTCCGGGCGATCGAGGGTGATCCGCCAGACGTCGCCGTCGGACTCGGTCAGCACACGGGGCCGCGTCATCGCCGTCCTCTCGATCGGGGCGTCAGAACCAGGAGGGGAACCACATGCGCGTGCGCCACTCGACCACCGACAGCGGCTCCCCCGTGAGCACCGGATAGAAGTAGGCGAAGGTCGCCGCGACCACGGCCAGATAGAGGCACACCACGCCCAGCCCGATCTGCCGGCGCAGGACGTCCGACCGCGCCGGGCCGAGGACGTCCTGCAGCACCAGCGTCAGGGCGAGGATGAAGAACGGCACGACCGGCGCCATGTAGAAGATGAACATCGTCCGGTCGAGGTTGACGAACCAGGTTCCCCAGCCCGCTGCGAGCGCCACGGCGACGACGGCCGCCGCCGGGTCCCGACGGGCGGCGATCCGCCAGACCAGCCACAGGGCGGCCGGGACGAAGGTGAACCACAGGATCGGCGCCCCGAACATGAGGATGTAGCGGACGACCTGGTCGCCTGCGGGGTCGGTGAGGCCCTGCGGGTTCCACAGCAGGATGGGCCGCCCGGTGACCAGCCACGACCACGGCCCCGACTCCCACGAGTGCGGCGTCGACAGCCCGTTGTGGAACGTCAGCCACTGGGCGTGCTCGTGCCACAGCGAGCGCAGCGCGTCCGGGACGAACGGATAGTCGGTGTCGGGGTTCTGCTGGGCCCAGGCCTTGCCCTGCGACGTCTCGCCGAGGAACCAGCCGGTGAACGACGCCAGATAGGTGAGCACCGGGAGCACGGCGAGGGCCCAGACCGCCCCGGGCAGCCCCCGCCGGGCGGCGGCGCGCGTGGGGCGGACGACGCCGGCCTCCCGCCAGGCGGCCCGTTCCCACAACAGGGAGGCGACCGCGAAGAAGGCCAGGAACCACACGCCGCTCCACTTGACCGCGCACGCGGCGCCGAACAGCACTCCGGCGGCGATCCGCCAGCCCCGCGGCCCGAGCCGGACGCCGGTGGCCCCGATGTCGGTCGCCGAGTGGATCCGTGCGCGGACCCGGTCCCGGTCGACGACCAGGCAGGCGACGGCGCCCAGCACGAGCACCTGGACGAACACGTCCAGCAGGCCGACCCGGGAGAGGGTGAAGGAGAAGGTGTCCAGCGCGAGGAGCAGGCCCGCGACCAGGCCGAGGACCGTGGAGCCCGTGAGCCGGCGCGCGAGCCGGACCAGGATCACGACGGCGAGCGCCCCGGCGACGGCCGAGGGGAACCGCCAGCCGAAGGAGTTGTAGCCGAACAGCTGCTCGCCCGCCGCGATGAACCACTTGCCCAGGGGCGGATGGACGATGAAGGAGTAGCCGCGGTTGTACTCGAAGCCCCACGTCAGCAGTTGGTGCGCGTGGCGCGGGTAGTAGGCCTCGTCGAAGAGCAGGTCCCGCGGGTAGCTGATGCCCCACAGCCGCATCGCCAGAGTCAGCACACCGAGCGCCCCGGTGAGCAGCCACGCCAGCCGGCGGTCGTCCGGGAGCGGACGGAAGTGGTCCCGCCTGGCCCGCGGCTGCCGGCTCGGGGCGTGCGGCACCTCGGACGGCGGTGGTTCCTCCTCCGCCCGCTCGGGTGCCAGCACCGCCATGCCGCCAGGGTAGGTGGCGCGACCCGTCGTCCTCCCGTGACAGGCTCCGTGCCGTGACCGGACGGCTGGTGCTCGGCGGCGCGCCCCTCGGGCAGCCGGGTGACGTGGGCCCCCGGCTGCGCGAGGTGATGGCGACCGCCGACGTCCTGGCCGTCGAGGACACCCGCCGCCTGCACCGCCTGGCCGCCGACCTCGGCGTCACGTTCACCGGCCGGGTGGTGACTTTCCACGAGACGGTGGAGAAGGCGCGGCTGCCCGGGCTTCTGGCCGCCCTGGCCGACGGGGCGACCGTGCTGCTGCTGACCGACGCGGGCATGCCGTCGGTGTCCGATCCGGGCTACACGCTGGTGCGGGCGGCGATCGAGGCCCGCGTCCCCGTGACGTCGGTGCCCGGCCCGTCGGCGGTGACGACGGCGCTCGCCGTCTCCGGTCTCCCGGTGGACCGGTTCTGCTTCGAGGGGTTCCTGCCCCGCAAGGGCGGGGAGCGGCGGTCGTCGCTGGCCGCCCTGGCGGACGAGCGCCGCACGATGGTCTTCTTCGAGTCGCCGCACCGGCTGGCCGACGCGTTGGCCGATGCCGCCGCCGCGTTCGGGGACACCCGTCAGGCGGCCGTGTGCCGCGAGCTGACCAAGACCTACGAGGAGATCCGCCGGGGCCCGCTGGCCGAGCTCGCGGAGTGGGCCGCCGAGGGCGTGAAGGGCGAGATCACGCTGGTGGTCGCCGGGGCATCGGGCGTGCCCGCCCCGCTGGACGCCGCAGAACTGGCCGCCGAGGTCGCCGCGGAGGAGGCCGCCGGTGCCACCCGCAAGGATGCGATCCGCGCCGTCGTCGTCCGCACCGGGCTGCCGCGGCGGACCGTCTACGACGCCGTCCTCGCCGCGAAGCGGGGCTGACCCGCGCGTCTGTGCGCCTTTCGGGCCCATATCCGCCCGCCGGATGGGCCCCGGAACTGCTCAGTCGCGGCGGGCCGGGGTGCCTAGAGCCAGTTGTTGCGCTTGAAGGCGCGGTAGAGCAGCACGCAGGAGAGGGCGATGACCACCAGCACCAGGGGATAGCCGAAGCGCCAGCCCAGCTCCGGCATGTGCTCGAAGTTCATGCCGTAGATCCCGGCGATCGCGGTCGGGACGGCGATGATGCCGGCGTACGCCGAGATCTTGCGGACGTCCTCGTTGTCGGCCAGCGAGGTCCGAGCCAGCGAGGCCTGCAGGATGGACGAGAGCAGTTCGTCGAGCGCGGCAACCTGGTCACGGACGCGGATCGCGTGGTCGAGCACGTCCCGGAAGTAGGACCGGATGGCGTCGGGGACGACGTCGATCGGCCGGTCGGCCAGCTTCTGCAGCGGCACCTCCAGCGGGGTGACCGCCCGTCGCAGGCCCATCAGCTCCCGCTTGAGCTGGTACAGCCGGCCGATGTCGTCGGTCCGGTCGGGGCTGAAGACCGAGGCCTCGAGCTCGTCGACGTCCTCCTCCACCAGGCCGGCCACCTCGACGAACGTGTCGACGACGAGGTCCGCGACCGCGTAGAGCACCGCGGAGGGCCCCAGGCACAGCAGGTCGTGCTGCTCCTCCATGCGGGCCCGCAGCTCGGCCAGCCCGCTGTGCCCGCCGTGCCGCACGGTGATGACGTAGTTCGCGCCGAGGAAGACCATGACCTCGCCCGTGTCGACCACCTCGCTGGTCGCGGTCAGCTCCTCGTGCGCCACGTAGGTCGCCGTCTTGAGCACCATGAACAGCGCGTCGTCGTAGCGCTCGAGCTTGGGCCGCTGGTGGGCGTACACCGCGTCCTCGACGGCGAGGGGGTGCAGTCCGTAGGTGGCGGAGAGGGCGTCGAGTTCGGCCTGGGTGGGCTCGTAGAGCCCCAGCCACACGAAGCCGCCGGTCTCGGCGGCCACCCGCAGCGCCTCGTCGGGCGTCACCGGCGCCTGCCGGTGACCGTCGACGTAGACCGCGCAGTCGACGACGGGGTCCTCGCCCCGCCTGCGGGTGGGCGCTTGGCGCTGCCGGCCGGCCGGGCGGGGACGGAGGCCGGGCGTCGGATCCACGAGCGTGGACGGCGGGATGGGCAGCGGGGAGACCTCGGGCGGGCCCGCCGGGCGATCGCTGGCGCTCATCGCGCAACCTCCTCCGCTCGCCCGCGAGCCGTCCCGTGGGCGTGTGCAGCGTAGGCATGCGCCGTCCCCGCCCCCGTGCCACGCTGCCCGGAGGGATGATCGATGCCCGACAGGGGGACGCCGTGGCCGCAGGCACCCGCAGGGTGAAGTCCGTCGAGGACTCGATCCGCGACACCGACGAGCCGGAGCACCGGCTCAAGAAGAGTCTGTCCGGGCTGGACCTGACGGTGTTCGGCGTCGGCGTGATCATCGGGGCGGGGATCTTCGTGGTCACGGGTGTGGTCGCGCAGACCCAGTCGGGGCCGGCGGTGGGGCTCTCGTTCGTCATCGCCGGGATCACCTGCGGTCTGGCCGCGCTCTGCTACGCCGAGTTCGCCTCGACGGTGCCGGTCGCCGGCTCCGCCTACACGTTCTCCTACGCCACGTTCGGTGAGTTCGTCGCCTGGATCATCGGCTGGGACCTGATCCTCGAGTTCGCCATCGGGGCCGCGGCCGTCTCGGTCAGCTGGTCGGGCTACCTGCAGCAGATGCTCGGCGACATCGGCCTCGAGCTCCCCTCGACGGTCGCCGGCGAGGAAGCGCGGTTCAACATCCCCGCGATGGTGCTCGCCCTGGCGATGACCGCGGTGCTCGTGCTCGGCATCAAGCTGTCGTCCCGGTACAACGCGGTCGTGGTCGCCATCAAGGTGGCCGTCGTGCTGCTCGTCGTCGCGGTGGGCGTCTTCTACCTGAACGCCGGCAACTACAGCCCGTTCGTGCCGCCGGCACAGCCGAGCGAGGCCGCCTCGGGCTGGGATGCGCCGCTGGTCCAGAGCCTGTTCGGCTTCGCGCCCACGACGTTCGGGTGGGGCGGGGTCGTCGCCGGCGCCTCGATCGTGTTCTTCGCGTTCATCGGTTTCGACATCGTGGCGACCGCGGCCGAGGAGACCCGCGACCCCGGGCGGGACATGCCCCGCGGCATCCTCGGCTCGCTGGCGATCTGCACGGCCCTGTACGTGGCCGTGTCGCTGGTGGTCGTCGGGATGCAGCGCTACACCGAGCTCAACGCCGACGCGCCGCTGGCCGGGGCGTTCTCCGCCGCCGGGTTGCCGGTGTTCGCCACGATCATCGGGCTCGGCGCGCTCATCGGCCTGACGTCGGTGGTCATGATCCTGCTGCTCGGGCAGTCCCGCGTGCTCTTCGCGATGAGCCGGGACCGGCTGCTCCCTCGGTGGTTCTCCACGGTGCACCCGCGCTACGGCACCCCGTACCGCATCACGATCGCGACCGGCGTGCTCGTGGCGGTCATGGCGGGGGTCGTCCCGCTGGGCGAGCTGACGGAACTCGTCAACATCGGCACGCTCGCTGCGTTCCTGCTCGTCTCCATCGGCGTGATCGTCCTGCGCCGGACCCGGCCGGACCTGCCGCGGGCCTTCCGCGTGCCGTTGATGCCGGTGCTGCCCATCCTCGCGGCATTGGCTTGCCTGTGGCTGATGCTCAACCTGACGGGGAACACCTGGATCCGCTTCCTCGCCTGGATGGCGCTGGGCTTCGTCATCTACTTCGCCTACGGACGCCGGCGCAGTCGGTTCAACACGCCGGGGGACCGCGAGGACGCCGCCGCCGCGAACGCCGCCCGACGCGCCTGAACGGTCATCCGGAGGGGTGAATCCAGCGGTCGGGGCCTACAGCCGGGCGCCGGACGGGACGACGGGATCTCATGGCGATCAACGTCCTCGATGCACGCGACACCTTCGCAGCGCCGCGCGTCCGCGTGCCCGCCCTGCGTCTGGTCGCGACCGCGTCGACGTCGTCCGCCCGTCGCCTGCCGCTGACCGTGATCGCGGCCGGCGGAATCGGCATCATCGAGGCCGTCGGCCTGCTGGCCGTGGCCGTCGCCGGCATCGACGGCGTGCTCACCTCCGTGCGGCCCACCGGCATGGCCCTGGCGCTCGGCCTGAGCGCCCTGGCCGCCTGGGTGGTGGCGTGCGCCGGCAGTGGCGCCGGCCTGATCGAGGGCGTCGGCCGCCGGTTGTTCATGGGCCTCGCCTACGGCGAGACGGTGCTGGTCGCGGTGCTGCTGGTGGCGGCCACGGTCGCTCCGGTGTTCGCGCCCCCCGCGGGCCTGCCCCTCCCCGCGCTGGCGCTGCTCGTCCTCGCCGTCCCCGTCGGCAAGCTCCTGCTCGCCGGCGCTCCGTCCGCGCGGCAGTGGGTCGCCGACGGTCCCCGCACCCGCGTGCAGCGGCCCGACCCGGTCGCCGCGCACCGCCTGCTGGCCACGGTGACCCTCGGGGTCATCGGGATCTCGCTGGGCGCTCTCGCGCTGCTCGCTCCGGCCCAGGCGCCGGACGGCGGGCCGGGCGCCGCAGCGTCGAGCGTCGTCTACACCAACGACTGACCCCCGGGGCGGCCGCCGCGCGCCGAGCCGGGTGGACGCCTCCGCCTAGGCTCAGCCCGTGACTGATCGGCACATCCTCACCGCCGTCGCCTGGCCCTACGCCAACGGCCCGCGGCACATCGGCCACGTCTCCGGGTTCGGCGTGCCCTCCGACGTCTTCAGCCGCTACCACCGCATGGCCGGGGACAAGGTCCTCATGGTCAGCGGCACCGACGAGCACGGGACGCCGATCACGGTGGCCGCCGACGCCGAGGGCGTGACGCCCCGGGAGATCGCGGACCGGAACAACCGGATCATCGTCAACGACCTGCAGTCGCTCGGGTTGAGCTACGACCTGTTCACGCGGACGACGACGGTGAACCACGCCGGAGTGAGCCAGGAGATCTTCCTGGGCCTGCTGAAGAACGGCTACGTGTTCCCGCAGACGACGCTCGGCGCGATCAGCCCGTCGACCGGGCGCACCCTGCCCGACCGGTACATCGAGGGCACCTGCCCGATCTGCCAGTACGACGGCGCGCGCGGCGACCAGTGCGACAACTGCGGCAACCAGCTCGACCCGATCGACCTGATCAACCCGGTCAGCAAGATCAACGGGGAGACGCCGAAGTTCGTGGAGGAGGAGCACTACTTCCTCGACCTCCCGGCCTTCACGCGGGCACTCGGCGACTGGCTGGCCACCCGCAAGAGCTGGCGCCCGAACGTCCTCAACTTCAGCGTCAACCTGCTCGACGACCTCAAGCCCCGCAGCTACACCCGCGACATCGACTGGGGCGTCCCGGTGCCGCTGGACGGCTGGCGCGACCGGAACGACAAGCGGATCTACGTCTGGTTCGACGCCGTCGTCGGCTACCTGTCGGCGTCGATCGAGTGGGCCCGCCGGTCCGGCGACGCCGACGCCTGGCGGCAGTGGTGGCAGACGCCGGACTCCGACGCCTACTACTTCATGGGCAAGGACAACATCGTCTTCCACTCCGAGATCTGGCCCGCCCAGCTGCTCGGGTACAACGGCGAGGGCGACAAGGGTGGCACCGCCGGCTCGCTCGGCCGGCTCAACCTGCCGACCGAGGTGGTGTCCAGCGAGTTCCTGACGATGGAGGGACGGAAGTTCTCCTCGTCGCGCCAGGTGGTCATCTACGTGCGCGACTTCCTCGCCCGGTACGACGCCGACGCGCTGCGGTACTTCATCGCCGTCGCGGGTCCGGAGAACCAGGACACCGACTTCACCTGGGCGGAGTTCCTGCGCCGCAACAACGACGAGCTGGTCGCCGGTTGGGGCAACCTGGTGAACCGCACGGTCTCGATGGCCGCCAAGAACGGCGGTGGGATCCCCACGCCCGGTGAGCTGACCGGCGACGACAAGGCACTGCTGGCGACGACGTCCGGCGCCTTCGAGCCGGTGGGCGACCTGCTGTCCCGCAACCGGCAGAAGGCGGCGATCGGCGAGGCGATGCGCGTGGTCGCCGAGGCGAACAAGTACCTGTCGGACCAGGCGCCCTGGAAGCTCAAGGAGGACCCGGCCCGGCGGGACACGGTGCTGCACACCGCGTTGCAGGCGATCAAGGACTGCAACACCCTGCTGACGCCGTTCCTCCCGCACTCCGCGCAGACGGTGCACGAGCTGCTCGGCGGCACCGGCGTCTGGTCGGGCCGGCCGCAGATCGAGGAGGTCACCGACCTCGACGACGGCTCGCCCTACCCGATCATCACCGGGCGGTACGACGAGGGGCAGGCCGGCTGGGGCTCGACGCCGCTGCCGCCGTCGGGCACGCCGCTCGCGCCGCCGACGCCGATCTTCACCAAGCTCGATCCGTCGATCGTGGACGAGGAGCTGGCCCGCCTGGAGGGCGGAGCGTCGTGAGTCGGTCGGCATCCGCCCGCGCGAACCGGCGGGGCGAGCCGCCGCCGTCCCCGGAGCCGTTGCCGTCGCCGGCGCTGGACAGCCACACCCACCTCGACATCGTCCTGGGCGAGCGGCCGGCCGGCGACGAGCACGGTGAATGGGCATCGGACGACGACGTCGACGCGGAGATCGCCGCTGCCGTCGCGGTGAACGTGCCGCGGCTGGTGCAGGTCGGTGTCGACGTGCCCTCGTCGCGCTGGTCGGCCGCCCTGGCCGCCCGGCACCCGAACGTGCTGGCCGCCGTCGCGCTCCATCCGAACGAGGCCGGGGCCGGGAAGGCGACGGACGACGCCCTCGCCGAGATCGACCGCCTGGCGGCGCTCCCGCGGGTGCGGGCGGTGGGGGAGACGGGGCTGGACCGCTACCGCACCGGTCCCGAGGGCTGGGCGGCGCAGGAGGCGTCCTTCCGCGCGCACATCCGGATCGCCAAGGACCGGGACGTCGCCCTCGTCATCCACGACCGGGACGCCCACGACGAGATCCTCCGCGTGCTGGACGACGAGGGCGCTCCTCAGCACACCGTCTTCCACTGCTTCTCCGGGGACGCCGCCTTCGCCCGGGCCTGCGTCTCCCGGGGGTTCGTGCTGTCCTTCGCGGGCACCCTGACCTTCGGCAATGCGGCCAACCTGCGCGCGGCGGCCGCGCTCACGCCGGTCGACCAGCTGCTGGTCGAGACCGACGCGCCCTTCCTCACCCCAATGCCGTACCGCGGCCGGCCCAACGCCTCCCGCCTGGTGCCGCACACGGTGCGCGCCCTCGCCGAGGTGACGGGCGTCGACCTCGACGAGCTGTGCCAGAGCCTGACCGCCACCGCCGAACGCGTCTTCGGCAGCTGGGACGACCGGAGCTAGGCAGCGGGGGACGAGCTGTCGAGCCGAGTGGGGGCCCGGAGGGTCTCCGCGCAGGCGCGACGCAGGGGCTCAACGCCGGCGGGGACGGCAATTGGCAGCGGTGTCGTCCGGAGGACGACGGTGTCGTGGTCGCGGTGTCGTCCGGAGGACGACCGTGTCGCGGACCGGTCGAGCCGAGTGGGGGCCCGGAGGGTCTCCGCGCAGGCGCGACGCAGCGGCTCAACGCCGGCCGGGACGGAAACTGGCCGCGGTGTCGTCCGGAGGACGACGGTGTCATGGACGGTGTCATGGCAGCGGTGTCCTCCGGAGGAGGACAATGCGCACCGTGGGTCGCCTCATCGCTTTCGTGCTGTTCATCGCAGTGCTCGTTCCCGGCGTGCTGCTGGCCCGGGCGTGGTGGCTCGCCGCAGGGCGTCGCGCCGTCGCAGCCGGGGCCGTGGAGTTCGCGGAGCCGAGCCCCGCAGGTGCCGCGACCCTGCAACGCCAGGCGCAGCACGGACGGCGCATCCGGCAACTCGGTCTGCTGCTCGGGGTCGCCGGCGTGATCGGCAGCGTCGTCCTGCTCGCCGAGGCCTCGGTGTTCCTGTGGGTGCCGGTCCTGGCCGCCGCGCTCCTGGTCGGCGTCGTGCTCGCCGAGGCGACCCGGCCCCGGCCGCGCTGGAAGCTGGCCACCCCGCCCCGGCGGCCGCGCCGCGGCGAGCTGATCTCGCCCTGGCTGGTCTGGATCATGCGTGCGGTCGTCGCCGCCGAGGTGGCTGCCACGGTCGGGCTATGGAGCTCGGGCGAGCTGGGGATGCCGGTCGCCTGGGCGGCCCTGATCGTTCCCGTCGTCTCCTGGCTGCTGGCCGAGACCGCCCTGCTGCGCGCCGTCCTCCGGCCACTGCCGTCCGAGGGCGCCGACGTGCCGGTCGACGAGGCGCTGCGGACGTGGACCGCACACCTGGTCACCGCGGCGGCCACCGTCCTCGCGCTCCTGCCGCTGGGCGCCCTGCTGCTGGTCGCGGGGATCGATCCGGACGGCGTGAGCGAGGGCTACGACTTCCTGCCGGTGGCCCTCGTCGCCGGTGGCTTCTCCGCCCTCGCCGCCGGCATCGCGGTGGCCGGCTTCCTGCTGACCTGGCTGCGCCCCATCCGGTCGAGCGCCCGCGCCCTCACGGGCTGAGTCGAGCGCCCGCGCCCTCACGGGCTGAGTCGAGCGCCCGCGCCTTCACGGGCTGATCCGCCGGTCGTCCGGTCGACCGGCGGGACGCCGCTCGACCCGTGGGCATGCCCTGCTGTCGCCGATGGCACGCTGTGCCCTTGCTCACAGGCGCCGGCCCAGGAAGATTTCCGTCCCAGCAGCCTCACCCGGCACGTCCGTCACACAGGGTATCGGCGTGCCCACTCAGCGCTATTGAGCGCCTCTGGTTCACTCGTTGCGCACCGTTGCCACTAGTACCGAGTTCGTTATCGTGTCGTGACCGACAGCCGGGGTGGAGACCTATCCGGGCGGCGTATCCGACCGGAGCAGGCGCTCCGGCTGGTCGCTGTCCAGGGTGGGGACCATGACAGGCGGCCGCCTCCGGGTGGTGCCTGTTCTCCTGCCCGGGTTCTGTGACCTTGTGGAAGTGTTGTGCGCCGCTCCCTCCAGCTCAGCCTCTTCGCCGTCGTCCTCCTGGGGCTCGTCGGCGGTTCGCTGGCCTTCTTCCTCGCCCAGAAGTCCGTGACGCTGACCGTCGACGGCCGGGTGCAGACCGTCGGCACGTACGCGTCGACGGTCTCCGAGATGCTGGACGAGGAAGGGCTCGAGCCCGGCGACCACGACGTCCTCCTGCCGGCCGCCGACAAGGCGCTCGCCGACGGTGACGCCGTCGTCCTCAGCCGGGCCCGCCCGCTGGAGCTCACGGTGGACGGCGTCTCGCGCGAGGTCTACGTCACCGCGCTCTCGGTCGACGAGGCGCTGGCGCAGCTGGGTTTCCGCGCCGACGGGCTGGTCCTCTCGGCGAGCCGCAGCGAGCGTCTCCCGCTCCAGGGCATGGAGCTGACGATCACCACCCCGAAGGAGATCGTGCTGGTCTCCGACGGCCAGGAGCGGGTGGTCACCACGACCGCCGCGACCGCGGGCGACCTGCTCGCCGAGCAGGGCGTCGCCCTCAGCGAGACGGACCGCACGAGCCTCTACCTGGAACAGGGCCTGCTCAACCGCATGCGCCTGCAGGTTTACCGGGTGCAGGTCAGCGAGGTCGCCGAGACCGTCGCGGTGGAGCACGAGCGCGTCGAGACCGCCGACCCCAACGCCCTGCAGGGTGACGAGAAGGTCACCGCGCCGGGCGTGGACGGGGAGAAGGTCACGGTCTACCGCGTGACCGTCGTCGACGGCGTCGAGACCGCTCGGGAGGCGCTGAGCACCGAGGTCACCCGTGAGCCCGTCGCCGAGCAGGTGACGGTCGGCACCAAGGCGCGCCCGGCGAACAGCCCGAGCGCCGACGGCCTGAACTGGGCGGCGCTCGCGAAGTGCGAGTCGGGCGGCCGGCCGAACGCGGTCAGCGCCTCCGGCAAGTACCGCGGCATGTACCAGTTCTCGCAGGGCACCTGGAACAGCGTGGGCGGGACGGGCGACCCGGCGGCGGCCTCCGCCGACGAGCAGACGTTCCGGGCGCAGCAGCTCTACGCCCGCTCCGGCGCGGGTCAGTGGCCGCACTGCGGTCCCCGCCTGTTCGGCTGATCGAGCCCTCCTGAGCACCCTCCCCGAGCAGACCGACGGGCTGCTGGGCCCGGCCGCGATCCGCGAGCTGGCCCAGCAGCTCGAGCTGCGGCCTACCAAGAGCCTCGGTCAGAACTTCCTCCACGACGCCAACACGATCCGCCGGATCGTGCGCACCGCAGGGCTGCGGCCGGCCGACGTCGTCCTCGAGGTGGGTCCGGGTCTGGGCTCCCTGACCCTCGGCCTGCTGCCGGCCGCGGCCCGGGTTGTCGCCGTCGAGATCGATCCGCGCCTGGCCGCCCAGCTGCCCGTCACGGTGGCCGCCCGCACCCCGCAGCTCGCCGAGCGGCTCACCGTCGTCGAGGCCGACGCCCTGCGGCTGCCCGCCCTGCCCGGCCCGCCCCCGACGGCGCTGGTCGCCAATCTGCCGTACAACGTGGCGGTGCCGGTGCTGCTGACCCTGCTGGAGCGCTTCCCGACCCTCGACCGCGCGCTGATCCTCGTCCAGGCCGAGGTCGCCGAGCGGCTGGCCGCGGGGCCGGGCACCCCCGCGTACGGCGTGCCGTCGGTCAAGGCCGCCTGGTACGGCGAGGTCCGTCGCGCCGGCGCCGTCGGCCGCCGGGTCTTCTGGCCCGAGCCCAACGTCGACTCCGGACTCGTGGCCCTCGTGCGCCGGCCACCCCCGCCCGGCGACCGGCAGGCCACCTTCGCGGTGATCGACGCCGCCTTCGCCACCCGGCGCAAGGGGCTGCGCGCGGCCCTCGCGCGGTGGGCCGGCAGCCCGGCGGCTGCCGAGACCCGGCTGAGGGCCGCCGGGATCGACCCCACCGTCCGGGGCGAGCAGCTGTCGGTGACCGACTTCGCCCGGCTGGCCGCCACCGCCCCGGTGGAGCCGTGACCGCGGGGGACTCCGTCGCGGCGCGCGCCCCGGCGAAGATCAACGTGCACCTGGCGGTCGGTCCGTTGCGGCCGGACGGCTTCCACGAGCTGCGCACCGTCTATCTCGCGGTCTCCCTGTTCGACACCGTCACCGTGGCGCCGGGCAGCGGGCTGTCCCTGACCGTGACGGGGGAGGGGACCGGTGCGGCGACGGGTGCGGCCGCCGTCCCGACCGATTCCCGCAACCTCGTCTGGCGGGCCGCCGAGCTGCTGGCCCGCTCCGCAGGCGTCCCCGCCGACGCCACCATCGGGATCGCCAAGTCCATCCCGGCGGCGGCCGGCCTGGCGGGGGGCAGCGCGGACGCCGCCGCCGCGCTGGTCGCCCTGGATGCGCTGTGGGGTACGCGGGCCAGCCGCGCCGACCTCACCGGGCTGGCGGCCCAGTTGGGCAGCGACGTCCCGTTCAGCCTGCTCGGCGGGATCGCACTCGGCTCGGGGAGGGGGGAGCAGCTCTCGCCGGTCCTCGCCCGCACGCCCTGGCACTGGGTCCTGGGCATCGCGGGGGAGGGGTTGTCGACGCCCGCCGTCTACGCGGAGCTGGACCGGCTCCGGGCGGCGGGCCGGATACCGGACGGCACCGAGCTCACGCCGGCCGAGCGGGTGATCGCCGCGCTCCGCAGTGGTCCGCCGGCCGCGCTGGCCGCCGGGCTCTGCAACGACCTCCAGGCGCCGGCGCTCGCCCTGCGGCCGGCGCTCCGGCGCGCCCTCAGCGCGGCGGCCGATGCCGGCGCCGCCGCCGTTCTCGTGAGCGGCTCCGGCCCGACGGTGGCGGCACTCGCCGAGGACGAGGCGGGCGCGGTCCGGCTGGCGGCCACGCTGGCCGGTGCGGGCGTCTTCCGCACCGTGCGTGCCGTCAGCGGGCCGGTGCCGGGCGCGCGGCTCGTCGGCTGACCCGTCAGCCGGTCGGGCGCACGGCCCGATCGATCAGGTTCGGGTGCGGATCCAGGTGCGCGAGGCCGTTGTAGGACAGGTTGACCAGGTGCGCGGCCACGGCGTGCTTGTCGAGCGAGCGGTTGTCCAGCCACCACTGCCCGACCAGGGCGACCATGCCGACCAGCGCCTGGCTGTAGAGCTCGGCGAGCAGGGGGTCGTACCCGCGGGCGTCGAACTGGTCGGCGAGGATGTGCTCGACCTTGCGGGCCACCTCGCCGATGAGCGAGGAGAACGTGCCGCCCCCGGTGGTGACCGGCGCGTCCCGGGTGAGCACCCGGAAGCCGGCGGTGTCCTCCTCGATGTAGTCCAGGAGCACCAGGGCGGCCCGTTCCAGCAGCTGGCGCGGATGGCCGGGGGCCGCCAGTGCCGAGGTGAAGCGGTCGAGGACCAGCTGGAGCTCACGGTCCACGACGACCGCGTACAGCCCGTCCTTGCCGCCGAAGTGCTCGTAGACGACCGGCTTGCTGACGTCGGCGTGGGCCGCGATCTCCTCGATGGAGGTGGCCTCGAAGCCCTTCTGCCCGAACAGCTCGCGGCCGATGTCCAGCAGCTGCTCACGCCGCTGGGCGCCGGTCATCCGGATGCGGGGGCGGGGTGCGCTGCTGGTCATGTCGCCGGCCTCATGGCTTGCTGCTCATCGGCGGAATCCTGCCCCGGGCGGAGGGAACGCCGGGTCCGGGCCCGGTCAGCTCGTGGCCGGAACGGCGTCGCGACGCTTGGCGGCCAGCCGGACCGGGTCGGGCCACTTGACGTCGCGGGCCCAGCCGAGCTTCTCGAAGATCCAGATGACCCGGGCACTGATGTCGATCTGCCCCCGGAGCACGCCGTGACGGGCGGACGTCGGGTCGGCGTGGTGCAGGTTGTGCCATGACTCGCCGCCGCTGAGGATCGCCAGCGGCCAGAAGTTCGTCGCGCGGTCCCGTGAGGTGAACGGCCGGTTGCCGACGACGTGGCACACGGAGTTGATCGACCACGTCACGTGGTGGAGCAGCGCGACGCGCACCAGACCGGCCCAGAAGAACGCCGACCAGGCGCCGGCCCAGCTCATCGTGACCAGCCCGCCGATGACGGTGGGCAGGGCGAAGGTGAGGAAGGCCCAGAGGATGAAGAGCCGGCTCGTGCGGCGGACGGCGGTGTCCTTCACCAGGTCCGGCGCGTAGCGATCGGCGTTGGTCTGCCGGCGGTCGAACAGCCAGCCCAGGTGTGCGTGCCACATGCCCTTGAGCAGGTTCCGGGTTCCGGACCCGTAGCGCCACGGGGAGTGCGGGTCGCCCTCGCGGTCGGCGAAGGCGTGGTGACGGCGATGGTCGGCGACCCACTGCACGACCGGGCCCTGCACCGCCATGCCGCCCACGGCGGCCAGCGCGACGCGGAGCGGCTTGGTGGCCTTGAACGAGCCGTGGGTGAAGTGCCGGTGGTAGCCCACGGTCACGCCCAGCAGCGTCAGGAAGTAGAAGCCCACGAAGAGGCTCACGTCGGTCCAGGAGAGCCCCCATCCCCAGACGGCGGGCACCACTGCGGCCAGCGCCAGGAACGGCACGATCACGAAGACGTAGAGCGTGACCTGCTCGACGGTGCCCTTCTCGGCTCCGAGCGCGGTGGCGGGCAACCCGGCGTTCGGGTCCGCGGTGCGGGGCGGAGCCGTGGGCCGGGTGAGGGCAGGAGCGGACAAGGTGCCTCCGGGGCAGGAAAATGGAACGCCGGCGCGCTTGCGGCTCAACGCCCTCCGGCAAAGCTACGTCTCCGTAACCTACGTCACCGTAGGGAACCCGGCGACCCGAGCACCCGACGGTCGCCGGGACCTCGGCGCCAGGTGCCGGCGCGTGCCCTCGCCAGCGCCCGGCCCTAGGCTCGCCGAGGGTGCCGGCACGCGGCGCCTCCGCGGCGGTCGCCCGCGCCGCGGGTGGGGGATGGGGTAATCGGCAGCCCGCCGGCCTTTGGAGCCGTGCAGTCTCGGTTCGAGTCCGAGTCCCCCAGCTCAGCACGTCCGTCCCCGTCCGAGGAGATCCGTGACCCAGGAACGTTCGGCGCCCACCTCCCCGGAGGCACGCGTCGCCGCCGTCGTCGTCCTCGCCGCAGGCCAGGGCACCCGCATGCGCTCGGCCACGCCCAAGGTGCTGCACACCCTCGGCGGCCGCAGCCTGCTCGGTCACGTGCTGGCTGCGGTCGAGCCGCTGGACGCCGGCGCCACGGTCGTGGTCGTCGGTGCCGGTCGCGCGATGGTGGAGGAGCACCTGGCGCAGGTGCTGCCCGCAGCGGTTCCCGTCGTCCAGGAGGAGCAGCGCGGCTCCGGGCACGCGGCTGCCGTCGCGCTCGACGCCCTGCCGGACCTGGAGGGGCCGGTCCTGCTGGTGAACGGCGACGCCCCGCTGCTGCGCGCCGACACGGTGGCCGGCCTCGTGGCGGCCCACCGTGCCGCGGGCAGCGTCCTCACCGTCCTCACCGCCGAGGTCGACGACCCCACGGGTCTGGGCCGGATCGTCCGGGACGCCGACGGCGCCGTCCGCGCGATCGTCGAGGAGCGGGACGCCACCGACGAGCAGCGGGCGATCAGGGAGATCAACGCCGGGGTCTACCTCGGTGACGCGGCGGCCATCCGCCGCGCCCTGGGACGGATCGACGCGGACAACGACCAGGGTGAGCAGTACTTCACCGACGTGCTGGGCCTGCTGGTCGACGAGGGGGCACCGGTCGGCGGCCATGTCGCCGAGGACCCCGACGACGTGCTGGGCTGCAACGACCGGGCCGAACTGGCCGCGCGGCGGCGCACGCTCAACGACCGCGTGCTCGGCGACCTGATGCGCAGCGGGGTCACCGTCATCGATCCGCTGACCACCTGGGTGGACGTCACCTGCTCCGTCGGGCCGGACGCCGTCCTGGAGCCGGGCACCCAGCTGCGCGGCACGACGTCCGTGGCGTCGGGAGCCGTGATCGGCCCCGACACCACGCTGGTCGACGCCGAGGTCGGCGAGAGCGCCTCCGTCGTCCGGTCGCACTGCCTCGGCGCGGTGATCGGACCCGAGGCCACCGTGGGTCCGTTCAGCTACCTGCGGCCGGGCACCCGGCTCGCGCGCGGCGCCAAGGTCGGCGCGTTCGTCGAGACCAAGAACGTCGAGGTGGGCGAGGACTCGAAGGTGCCGCACCTGTCCTACGTCGGCGACGCCACCATCGGCCGCGGGGCCAACATCGGCGCGGCGACCGTCTTCGTCAACTACGACGGCGTGGCCAAGCACCACACGACCGTCGGCGACCACGTGCGCATCGGCTCGGACACGATGCTCGTCGCGCCGGTCTCCGTCGGGGACGGCGCCTACACCGCGGCGGGGTCCGTGATCACGTCCGACGTCCCCCCGGGCGCCATGGCCGTCTCGCGGGCGCCCCAGCGGAATGTGGCAGGCTGGGTGCGCCGCAGACGGCCCGGAAGTGCCGCAGCGAAGGCCGCGGATGCGGCCGAGAGCCAGGCCCAGGCATCCGGGAACGACCGGTCCGAGCCCACCGGGACCGACCACGACCAGTAGGGACAGCAGCCGATGAGCGCGATCCGGCAGGCCAACAGCAAGAGCCTCATGCTCTTCTCCGGGCGGGCCTACCCGGAGCTGGCCACAGAGATCGCCGGCCACCTCGGCGTCGAGCCGACCCCGACCGCCGCCTACGAGTTCGCCAACGGCGAGCTGTTCGTGCGGTTCGAGGAGTCCGTGCGTGGCTGCGACGCCTTCGTGGTGCAGAGCCACACGGCGCCGATCAACACCTGGCTCATGGAGCAGCTGATCATGGTCGACGCGCTCAAGCGTGCCTCGGCCAAGCGGATCACCGTCGTCGCCCCGTTCTTCCCCTACGCGCGCCAGGACAAGAAGCACCGCGGCCGGGAGCCCATCTCCGCGCGCCTGGTCGCCGACATGTTCAAGACCGCCGGTGCCGACCGGCTCATGACCGTCGACCTGCACACCGCGCAGATCCAGGGCTTCTTCGACGGCCCGGTCGACCACCTCTTCGCGCTGGACCTCCTCGTCGACCAGGTGTGCTCGCGCTGGGGCGACCGTGACATCACCGTCGTCTCGCCGGACGCCGGTCGCGTCCGGGTGGCCGAGCGGTGGACCGACAAGCTCGGTGGGGTGCCGCTGGCCTTCATCCACAAGACCCGGGACCCGATGCGGCCGAACGAGGTCAAGGCCAACCGCGTCGTCGGTGAGGTCGAGGGCCGGGTCTGCATCCTGGTCGACGACATGATCGACACGGGCAGCACGATCGTGAAGGCCGCCGAGACGCTCTTCGAGGCCGGCGCCGCCGACGTCATCGTCACCGCCACCCACGGCGTGCTGTCCGGTCCCGCCGTGGACCGCCTCAAGAACAGCCGGGTCAGCGAGGTCATCGTGACCAACACGCTGCCGATCGAGCCCGAGCGGCACTTCGACAAGCTGACCGTCCTGTCGATCGCGCCGCTGCTGGCCCGCGCGATCAAGGAGGTCTTCGAGGACGGCTCGGTGACCTCCCTGTTCGACGGTAATTCGTGACATCGCGATCCTCCGGATCGCACCGCAGCCAGGGGCCGTTCCCCCGTCGAGCTGAGCCGCTGCTTCACGCCTGCGCGGAACCCTCCGGGCCCCACTCGGCGTGACCCGCTGCGCGGGGTTCCCTCCTCGGCTCACGTCCCGTCGTCCTTCGGGGAACCCTCCGGGCCCCCGCTCAGGACGACCGCTTCGCGGGACCTCGACCGGGCTCGGGCACCTGGTCCTCGCGGCTCGGGTACTCTTGCTCCTGTTGCCCGGCGAGGGAGCCCTGCTCCGTGATCGACGTGCGTCTGCCCTCAGGGGTGTGCCGCGCTCGTGCGCCGGCCCGCAGACCCGATCCACCTCTTGAGGAGCACACCCCCCGTGGCAGATTTCCGCCTCGAAGCAGAGACCCGCACCGAGTTCGGCAAGGGCAGCGCCCGCCGCGACCGCCGTGCCGGGCGCGTCCCCGCCGTCCTCTACGGCCACGGCCAGGACGTCGTCCACCTGTCCCTGCCGGCCCGTGAGTTCGCGGCCGCCCTGCGCAACGGCGGCACCAACGCCCTCCTGACCATCGTGCTCGACGGCAAGGAGCAGCTGGCGCTCACCAAGGCCGTGCAGCGCGACCCGCTGACCCGGGTGCACAAGCACGCCGACCTGCTGCTGGTCCGCCGCGGCGAGAAGACGACCGTCGACGTCCCCATCGTCATCGTCGGTGAGGTGGCTCCCGACACGATCCCGAACCACCAGCTGAGCACGGTGCAGATCGAGGCCGACGCCACGAAGCTGCCCGACAGCATCGAGGTCGACGTGACCGGCCGGTCCGCGGGCCAGAACATCACCGCCGGCGACCTGGTCCTGCCGCGTGGCGCCACGCTGATCACCGACGCCGAGGCGCTCGTGATCGGCTTCCTCGGCGCCCCGACGGCCGAGCAGCTCGAGGCCGAGCTGGAGGAGGCCGAGGCCGAGGCCGGCATCGAGCGCGAGGAGTCCGACGAGGCCGCTGCCGAGGCCACCGAGGCGGCCGAGGACTCCGTCCCGTCCGAGGCCGGCACCGGTCCGGACGACAAGTCCTGAGCGGGATCCGCTGACCGAGCGCACGATCCCCGGGGGCGCCGGCACTGCCGGCGCCCCCGCGGCCGCACCCCCCGTGCCCGAGGGCCCCTTCCTGGTGGTCGGGCTCGGCAACCCGGGCCCGGGATATGCCGGGAACCGGCACAACGTCGGGGCGATGGTCCTCGACGAGCTCGCCGCGCGGGCCGGGATCCGGCTGTCGCCGGGCAAGGGCGCCCGCGCCCGTGCCGTCTCCGGGGAGGGCAGGCTCGCCGGGCGCCGCGTCGTCCTCGCGCGTCCCCTCACGTACATGAACGAGTCCGGGAGTCCGGTACGCGGCCTGCTGGACTACCACTCCCTTCCGCCGGAGAGCCTCGTCGTCGTGCACGACGAGCTGGACATCGCCTTCGGAGCGGTGCGGCTCAAGCGCGGCGGGGGCGAGGGCGGCCACAACGGTCTGCGGTCGATCAGCCGGACCGCCGGCACGAAGGACTACCTGCGGGTGCGCGTCGGGATCGGCCGGCCGCCCGGTCGGCAGGACCCGGCCGACTTCGTGCTGAAGGACTTCTCGGCGACGGAGCGGAAGGAACTCGACCTGCTGCTGGCCGAGGCGGTCGACGCCACCGAGCTGCTCCTCGAGCGTGGCCTGGAGGCGGCGCAGAACCTCGTCCACGTCCGGGACTGATACGCGGTGTGGTCCTGCGCCCTCCGTGAGCACGCAGCGTCACCTGAGTCACCTGATCGTGGCTGGTCGCCGCAATCCAGGTTGACCCTCCGTCACGAACACCGGAGGGTCGTTGTTTCTGAGGACGGATCATGCGTCCACCACACGGGGGTCGGGGGTTATTCGTGGCTGAAGGGAAGAAGGCGCGCCCGACCGGTGGCAAGACCCCGGTGGGTGGCGACGACCTCTTCCCTCACGGCGACCCGACCGTGGAGCTGCCGCGCACGGTGCGGCGATCCGCCGGCTCCGGTTCCGGCTCGTCCCCGCTCGCCGAGGCCGCCCGCAGGAACAAGGACGCCGAGCTGGCCCGGGCCGCGGAGCTGGCGGCCGAAGCGGCTGCGTCCGGTGTGGACGAGGACGCGATGTTCGACTCGACCTCCGTCCGCCCGCTGCGGCAGCTCCGTCCGGTGCCTCCGCTGGCCCGCGCGGCTGCTCGTGACCTCGTGAAGCCGGTCCCGGCCCTGCGTCCCGTGTACGACCCGCTCTCGGCACGACGTCGCCGCGCACCCGGCTGGCTCGTCCGCTACACCGGCAGCCTGGTCGTGGCGGATGTCGCCGCGGCCGCCGCGGCCGGCGGCGCAGCCCTGGCAGTCGCCGGCGCCACGACCGCTGCCGTGGCGGCGGCGCTGTCGCTCGTGGCGGGGTGGCCGGCGCTGGTGGCGATGTCGGGTGGCTATGCCGAGCGCCGCCTGGGCGCCGGCACGGACGAGTTCCGCCGGGTGCTCCTGGCCGGCCTCCTCGCGGTCGCCGTCCTCAGCACGTCGGCGGTCGCCTTCGCGCAGCCGGACCTGCGGAGCTTCGTGCTGCTGGGTGCGCCGAACGCCACCTTCCTGGCGCTGATGGCCCGGCTGGTCCTGCGCCACCGCCTCCACGCTGCCCGGAGGCGTGGGGCGATGACCAAGCAGGTCGTCGTGGTCGGCCGGGAGATCGCCGTGCTCGACCTGGTCCGCCGGCTGCGGCGCGACCCGGACGCCGGCCTGAGGGTGGTCGGTGCCTGCGTGCCCAACCCGCGTTCGGCAGGGCTGCTGGCAGGGGAGGACGTGCCTGTCCTCGCCGGCATGGCCGACGCCGTCGAAGCGCTCGAGCGGACCCGGGCGGACGCCGTCGTGGTGGCCTCCGCGAGCGAGACGGCCGGCCAGTACCTGCGCGACCTCTCCTGGCGGCTCGAGGGCACGAACATCGAGATCCTCGTCGCCCCGGGGCTGGTCGAGGTGTCGCCCGACCGCCTGCAGGTCCGGCCGACGACGTCCTTCCCGCTCCTCCACGTCCGGGAACCCGAGTTCCGCGGTGTCCGCCGGCTGGTGAAGTCCGTCTTCGACCGGTCCATGGCGGCGCTCGCGCTGCTGTTCCTGGGTCCCGTCCTGCTCGCCCTCGCCGTCGCTGTCCGCCTGTCCGGCCCGGGGCCGGTGCTGTACCGCCAGGAGCGCGTGGGCGTCAACGGACGGATGTTCACGATCCTGAAGTTCCGCAGCATGGTCGTCGACGCCGAGAAGCGTCTCGAGGACATCCGGGACGCCAGCATCTCCGACGGGCTGCTGTTCAAGATGCGCGACGACCCCCGGGTGACCCCTGTGGGCCGGTGGATGCGGCGTCTCTCGCTGGACGAGCTGCCCCAGCTCTTCAACGTCCTCGGCGGAACGATGTCGCTGGTCGGTCCTCGACCGCCCCTGCCGAGCGAGGTGGCCCGCTACGACTCGCAGGTCCAGCGCCGGCTGCTCGTGAAGCCAGGACTGACCGGCCTCTGGCAGATCTCCGGCCGCAGCGACCTGCCCTGGGAGGAAGCGGTGCGCCTCGATCTGCGATACGTCGAGAACTGGTCGCTGTCGCTGGACCTCCGGATCATGTGGCGTACCGGCCGCGCGGTGCTGCGCTCCTCCGGCGCGTACTGACCCGTGGTCGAGGGGGCGGTGCCCGCCCGCCCGCAAGGGTGAACTGACGGGTGCCACGGTTGACTCATCGGTGACTCACCGTGAGGATGGCTGCAGATCGATTGCACCACCGGATGGTGAACGGCCTGGCAGACGGGCTGTTTCGTCACGACACCGGTAAGCGTTCGATTACAGTGCGTGACACGGGGGGAACCATGTTGTTGGAGCACGGCAAGCTGGCCGGCGGTGTCGGGTACGTCCCGTCGCCGCGGAAGGGCGCCGGCGTCGAGGAGCTCGTTCCGGCCTCGGCCACCCATCGTCCGACCGTCCGCTGGGCGCGCAGCTACGCCCGCGCGCTGGTCGCGTTCGAGACCGCCGCCGCCGCCGTCGCCGGTGGCAGCGTCGTCCTCACGCACCCGGCCGACGCCCCGATGTCGAGCTCGCTGTTCTGGGCCGCTCTGCTCCTGGTCCCTGCCTGGCCGATGCTGCTCCGCGCGTCCGGTGCCCACGCCGAGCGCGTCTTCGGCACCGGCAGCGACGAGTACCGCCGCGTCGGCCGGGCGGGCCTGCTGCTGCTCGCCTTCGCCGGGTTCATCTCCTACGCCGCCGCCCTGGACCTCAGCCGTGCGCTCGTCGTCGTCGCCATGCCGGCACTCGTGGCCGTGACGCTGGTGGGCCGGTACGCCGCCCGGTCACGACTGCGCCGCCTGCGCGCACAGGGACGCTGCACGAAGCGCGTCGTCGTGGTGGGCCGCGGAGGCGCCGCCCTCGACCTGGCCGCGCAGATGCGGCGGGAGAACTTCGCCGGGATGCACGTCGTGGCGCTCTGCGTGACCCCCGCGGACCGGGCGCGCGTCGCCGGTGTCGCCGACGTGCCGGTCGGCGGTATGGACGACGTGGTCTCCCTGGCGACCGGGCTGGGAGCGGACACGATCGCGGTGACCTCCGCCAGCGAGACCGCCGCGCAGTACCTGCGGCAGCTCTCCTGGCAGCTGGAAGGCAGCGGGATCGAGCTGCTCGTCGCACCCGGTCTGATCGAGGTCGCGGGGCCGCGCCTGCACATCCGCCCCTTCGAGGGGCTGCCCCTCCTGTCGGTCGAGCAGCCTCGCTTCGAGGGCTGGGGACGCATGGTCAAGGGCGGCGTCGATCGCTGCGGGGCCGTCGTGGCGTTGCTCGTCCTCGCCCCGGTCCTCCTGGGGATCGCGGCGGCCGTCCGGCTGTCCAGCCCCGGCCCGGTGCTGTACCGGCAGGAGCGCGTGGGCGTGAACGGCCGGACCTTCACCATGCTGAAGTTCCGGAGCATGGTCGTCGACGCCGAGGAGCGCCTGGAGCAGATCCAGGCCGCCAACATCTCCGACGGCCTGCTGTTCAAGATGCGCGACGACCCGCGGGTGACCCCCATCGGGCGGTGGCTGCGGCGGCTCTCGCTGGACGAGCTGCCCCAGCTCCTCAACGTGCTCGGTGGCTCCATGTCGCTGGTCGGTCCGCGGCCTCCGCTGCCCACCGAGGTCGCGCAGTACGACTCGCAGGTCCGCCGCCGGCTCTTGGTGAAGCCGGGACTCACCGGCCTCTGGCAGATCTCGGGACGCAGCGACCTGCCCTGGGAGGAGGCCGTGCGCCTCGACCTGCGGTACGTCGAGAACTGGTCCCTGGCCCTCGACGCGCTGATCCTGTGGAAGACCTTCCGCGCCGTCCTGAGCTCGTCCGGCGCCTACTGACCTTCCGGCCCGCACCGGGCCGCCGGGCAGGACCTCTCCTCGGGCCGGCGGCTGAGCCGGCCGCGACGAGCATGAGCGCGGCAACGGCTCAGCCGCCCGCGAGACACCCCCGGGCACCCCGGAGGAACGCCCCTCCGGCCGCGTGAGCGGCGCGACGGATCGGGTGGCTCGCCGCGCCGTTGACCGGCAACGCCGCCGGCGGCGCCGGTCCTCGAACGGCCGGACCGGCCCCGCAGGACACCCCGCGGGCCGACGCACGGCGCCCGCTGACTCCAAGGGGTGAGCGGGCGCATGCGGAGCGTGCTATTGGCCTTTTCTCACTTTAGCCTCGACGGGACTCCTCTTCGAGGAGTCCCGACTCCGGTGGAATTCCACTCCTCGCATTGGTCGGTCGACACGACGAGCATTGAGGACACGAAATGGCCGCGACTCATCCGGTCCCACCCGGCGAACTCGTCGTGGGAATGGGACAGGACATCACGGGGAGCCGCCACGGTGGCGGAATCCGGAATGTGTCGGTGGTCCGCACCTCCGCCATTGTCGCGGCGTCCCGATGACCGCGGCCCCGCGGCAGAGCGCGCCTCTGTCGGATGACGTGCTCGACCTCCGTGGACAGCCGGCGCTCGTGCTCGCCGACCCGGCCGAGACCCCGGAGCGTCAGTTCGCGGCGATGCTGCTCGCCGACCTGCGGCGTGGTTCCGGTGCGACGGTCACCTGGCTGAACCACTACAGCGCGATGCAGTCCCTGCACGGCGGCGTCCAGCTGGACCGCTTCGACTACCTGGGCCTGGACGGCATCCTGCTGTGCCACCTGCTGAAGTCGGAAGCCCCGCGAACGAGCGCCGACCTCGTCCTCCCGTTGCTGCTCGAGCACCCCGTGCGGCTCCGCGTCGCCCTCATCGGTTCGACGCAGGAGACGCTGCACGCCGTCGCGGCCAAGATCGAGGCCCAGTACGGACACCACGTCGTCCTCCTGCGGGACGGCTACGCCGGTCTGTCCACGCCGGCGGAGCTCCGCGACGAGCTGCGCGCGGCCCGGGTCCAGGTGGCCGTCGTCGGACTGGGGGCGCCGCTGCAGGACCACTACGCGCTGGCGCTCCGGAGCCCCGGTGTCGTGGTCGCCACCTGCGGCGGCTGGCTGGACCAGTTCGCGGGGGACACCTACTACCCGGCGTGGGCCTATCCGCTGCGGCTGAACTGGCTCGTCCGACTGGCTCGGGAACCGAGGCGGCTGTGGCGTCGCTACACGGTCGACGCGGTCCGGGCACTCCGGTCGCGGACGGCCCTGCGCCAGTACGTCACCGGCGTGGGCCGTCGCCCGATGACCGCGGTCATCTTCCAGCCCGGCACGGCCACGGCCGATGCCCCGGCTGCCTGAACAGGAGCAGCCATGCTGATCAGCGTCCAGCCCCACCTTCGCTTCGGAGGCGCGGAGCGGCAGACCGTTCTGCTGTCCAACGTGCTGCAACGACGCCGGGCCACTCCTGCTGTCGTGCTGCACGAGGCGACGGGAGGGCTCCTGGAGGAGCTGCACCCCGACATCCCGGTCGAGTCCCTGGGGCTGGACGACCACCTGCTCACCCCGCTCGTCGCGCGCCGGCTGCGGAAGACCCTCGACGAGAAGTTCCGGACCGGCGAGAAGTCGCTGGTCGCGCTCCACCTGTGGTCGAGCATCCTGGCCGGCGGCCTGGCGGAACGGCCGGACGACGACGCGTTCACGTTCGTCTACTACGAGGACCTCGACCCCTCCGAGCATGCCCGCTTCATCCCGCTCGGCCGCCTCAAGCAGCGGCTCGTCCAGCGCGTCTTCCGCCGCAAGGACGTCGTCGTCGCCAACACCGACCGGGTCGCCGATGCGATGGTGCGCGTGTACGGCCTGGACACCCGCCCGCGGGTCATCAGCCCCGGGGTCGACCTGCACGCACTGAAGGCGGCGGCGGAGGAGCGGGTCCCGGCCGAGCCGCGGGTCCGGCCGCTGAAGGTCGCCACGGTGGGTTCGCTGGTCCCGCTGAAGGGCCTGGACGTCATCTACGAGGGGCTGCTCGCGTCGGGACTCGAGTGCGAGTGGCACGTCGTCGGGGAGGGCCCGCTGCGGGGCTGGCTCGACAGCCTGCCCTCCGACGGGCCCGTGGTGGTGCGGGCCCACGGCGGGAACCCGCGGCCGTACGAGGTGGTGCGGGACGCCGACCTGCTCGTCCACGGATCGCACTCCGAGGCGCTGGGTCTGGTCCTCCTCGAGGCGATCGGGACGGGCGTGCCGGTCGTCAGCGCCGCATCCATGGGCCCCAGCGAGATCCATTCCGTGCTGGGCGAGCGCCCCGAGATCCTCAGCCTCTTCCCCGTGGGGGACTCCGCCGGCCTGGCCCTGACGCTGAAGGAACGGGCGACGGAGCTGGACCGGACGCCCGACCTCGCGGTCATGCAGCGGCACATCGAGCGCTACTCGATCGACGCCGCCGCGGACGCCTGGACCGAACTCGCCGGTGAGCATGGCTGCTCCCTGTAGCGAGGCCGGCACCCTCACACGGCAGGTCGCGGACGGATCTCCCGCCGTCCCGTGGCGGCGGGTGTCCTCGTTCGTCGGCCTGCCGCTGATCTCCCTGCTGGGGTCGCTGGCGATCCTCCCGGCGGTCGCCTCCGCCGGCGGTGCCCGGGGCTGGGCGGCGGTGGCACTGGGGCAGGCGCTCGGGGGAGGGGCGGCGACGGTCCTGCAGTACGGGTGGGGATTCGTCGGGCCGACCCGCCTCCTGACGCTGTCCCCCCTCGACCGGGGCCGGCTGCTGTGGGTCAGCATGCTGTCCCGGCTGCTCGTCGGCGCACTCCTGCTCCCGGCGGCCGCCGCGGCGGCCGCCGTGCTGGCGCCGGACGGGTACCGCCTCCTGGCGGCACTCACCGCGCTCGCGCTCGGGACGACGGGCCTGTCGGCGCTGTGGTTCTTCGTCGGCAAGGGGCAGCCGGGTTCGGCGGCCCGGTACGAGACGGTCCCCCGGGTGGTCGTGCTGCTCGCGGCCGCCGCGGTGGTGCTGCTGACGCAGGACGCGATCTGGTACCCGGTCCTGTTCCTGGGCGGTCAGGTGCTGGCGACCGGCTGGCTCACCTGCCGTCTCGGCGTCGTCTCGCTGGGCCGCACGACGTGGGCGGCCGCGGTGCGCGT
Organism: Blastococcus sp. CT_GayMR19; assembly: GCF_004570385.1. Taxonomy (GTDB): domain Bacteria; phylum Actinomycetota; class Actinomycetes; order Mycobacteriales; family Geodermatophilaceae; genus Blastococcus_B. The sequence continues at coordinate 96,344 of NZ_SPQL01000012.1, forward strand.
GCTCCGCGAGCAGCGTGCCGCAGCCGGCACCGACGTGGTCTTCGCGGTGATCCTGGCCGTGCCGACGTCACTCCTGGCCGCGGTCGCGCCCGGGGCGGTGGCGACCTTCGCCGCCGGGGAGCGGGTGCAGATCCTGGCCAAGTCGGGCATCCAGCCGGTGTTCAACGCCTTCCAGGGCTGGGTCTCGGAGGCGCCGGCCGAAGCGGCCGCCCGGATGCGGCTGGCCGTCGGAGCCACGTCCGCGTGTGGCGCCCTCGGTGGCCTCGTGTTCGCCGTCGGCCTGCCCGTGGTCGACGACGCACTGTTCGCCGGCGAGGTCAGCGTCGGCCACGGCGTCAGCGTCTTCCTCGGCCTGTCGCTGGCGCTGTACGCGCTGACGTCCTCGATCACCTTCACCGTGCTGGCGCCGGCCGGCCTCACCGGCGCCATCTTCCGCAGCACGGCGGTGGGGGCGCTGGTCGTCGTCGTGGGGATCGCGATCCTCTCGCCGCTGTTCGGAGCGGTGGGTGGCGCGGTGTCGGTGGCGGTGGCGCAGGCGGCCGCCCTGGTCGCCCAGATCCCGGCGTGCCGGCGGGTGCTGCGCGGGGGCGGCCGGCCGGCTGCGCGCAGCGCCGACGACAGCCCGCCGGTGGTGTCCGCCGTCGCGTGACCGGCCGTCATCGGATCCCTCCCCCCGTGGTGGTGGAAAGGCCCGATGAGGCGTTTCTCATCAGCCGATCGTGTCAATCTTGGACCGGGCAGTTCTGACGAAATGGCCCGCCCGACCAATTGTGGAAATCGGAGTGGTCATGGAACCGAGGGCTGTGTGGTCCGCGCTGCGAATGCGCTGGCGGACGTCGGTTGCGGGGCTGCTCGTCGGGGCCGTGATCGCGGGGGCTATCTCCATTCTCCTGGGTCCCAGTTACACCTCGACCATGCAGTTCTTCGTGTCGACCGCCGATTCTGGGTCGATGTCCGATGCATTTCAGGGAAATCAGTTCGCCCACCAGCGGGTGGCTTCCTACGCCGGTCTGGTCACCGGTGACACGCTGGCCACCCGGATCGTCGACTCGCTCGACCTGGAGCTCTCGCCGGACGAGGTGGCCGCGAAGATCGAGGCGACGACGGTCACCGGCACGGTGCTGATCTACGTCTCCGTCACCGATTCGTCGCAGGAACGGGCCGAGCGGATCGCCGCGGCGCTGGGCGAGGAGTTCCCCGCGCTCGTGGCCGACCTCGAGACGACGAGCGACACCGCGGGCACGCCGGTGAACGTCGAGTTCGCCGACCGGCCGGGCGCGGCGATCGCGCCGTCCCCCCCGCTCGCCGTCCGGAACATCGTCCTCGGCGCGCTGCTCGGGTTGCTGCTCGGTGCCGCCGTGTCCATCGGCCGGACCCTGCTGGACCGTTCGGTCACCGAGCCGGACGACGCCGAGGAGATCGCCGGCGCGCCGGTCATCGGCATCGTGTTCCACGACGAGATGCTCCGGGACGGGCACACGATCGAGCGGGCCGAGAGCCGCACCGCGGAGCAGTACCGCCAGCTGGCCACCAGCCTCCAGTACCTCGACGTCGACGAGCCGCCCAAGGTCATCATGGTCTCGAGCGCCGTCCCGGCCGAGGGGAAGACCACCATGGTGGTCAACCTGGCGATCGCGCTGGCGGACGCCGGTCATCGGGTGACGATCGTCGAGGCCGACCTGCGTCGCCCGAAGGTCGTCGAGTACCTCGACCTGGTGAGCGGCGCGGGCGTCACCAATCTGCTGGCCGGCAGCGCCGAGGTCGAGGACGTCGCCCAGGTCGTCGGCGGGGGCGGCCTGCGGGTCATCGCCGCCGGTCCGACGCCGCCCAGTCCCAGCCGGCTGCTCGGCTCCAGCCAGATGGCCGTCCTGCTGGACAAGCTCCGCGGCGACAACGACTACGTCCTGGTCGACGCCGCGCCCCTGCTGCCCGTGGCCGATTCACGGGGGCTGGCCGCGCACGTCGACGGCGTCCTGCTGTCGGTTCGGCACGGGAACACGACCAAGGACCAGCTCGGCGAGGCGGCCCGTGCCCTCGAAGGGGTGGGAGCCACCACGCTCGGCGTCGTCCTCAACATGGTCCCGCCGCGCGGCGACCTCGCCGCCGCCCACGCCTACGGACTGGACTACGGTTACGGCGCCGGTCGTGAGGCGGACCCCGCACCGGAGGCGGAACCGGCGTCCGTGCCGGGGCACGCGGGGAGTCTTGAGTACCCGCGCGAGCCCGACTACCTGCGCGTGCCGGAGAACCTGCGTCGGCCGGAGTACGCGCGGGCGCCCGGGCTGACCGGCCGGGGCGACTGACCGTGCTCGGCCCGGCCCCGGACGCTCCCTTCACCGTCCTGCTGGTGTGCACCGGGAACATCTGCCGCTCCCCGCTGGCCGAACGGGTGGGCCGCGACCTCCTCGCCCGGATGCTCGGGAAGGACGCCGGCCTGGTGCAGATCGTCAGCGCGGGAACGCGCGCCGTCGTCGGCGCCCAGATGCACCCCGCCAGTGCGCGGGTGCTGGCCGAGCTCGGTGGGGACCCCTGTGGCTTCCGCGCGCGCCAGCTCACCGACGGGATGGCGGCCGGAGCCGACCTCACCCTCACGATGACCCGCGAGCACCGCCACCACGTGCTGGGTCGCGCTCCGCGGGCCATGTCGCGCACCTTCACCCTCCGTGAGGCGGCCGGCCTGCTCGACCTGCCCGGCTCGGACGTGCGCCTCTCGGGTCCGTGCCCGGTGGAGAGGGCCCGGGCACTCGTGACGACGATGGCGGCCGCCCGGTCCTGCCGTGCGGGGAGCGGTGCGGACGACGTCCTCGACCCGATCGGCCAGGACGACGTCGTGCACTCCCACGTGGGACAGCTCGTGGTCGACGCGCTCGTGCCCGTGCTGGAGCACCTCGCCGCCGCGCTCGCCGGCCGGGACGCCGCACGGCTCTCGGTCGACGCGCCCGGTCCGTGATGCCGGGGTCCGACGGGGATCCCCGGACGCCGGCTCCCGAGGCGGAGCCGCCCCCGCCGGGGACCCGCAGCCGGCTCGGCCGCCGCGGATTCGTCGCCACGATGCTCGCCGGGACGGCGCTGAGCGCGGCTGCGGCCGGACATGCGCTGCCGGGCCGGGACGCCCAGGCGGCGCAGTCGGCGCCACCGGCCGGGCAAACGGTCCTCGCCGGGAAGGGCATCGACCCCTCCGGTGCCGGCGACAGCACGGCCGCCCTCCAGTCGCTCATCGACGAGGCGCCCGAGGGTGCCTCGCTGTGGCTGCCCGCCGGCCTCTACCGGGTCGACGGCCTGGTGCTCCGTCTGCGGCAGTCGCTCGCCGGCCCACCGGCGCGCAGCTACACCCGCAGCCCGCGCAGCGGGGCGCGGCTGCAGGCGCGGCTGGCCGGCCAGACGGTGCCGGTGCTGGTCGTCGGCGAACTGGGTCAGCTGGCCGACATCTCGGTCGAGGGGAACGGCCGGCGTCAGCCGGCGGTGCAGCCGGCCGGCTACGGCGCCGTCCTGCAGCGCGTCACCATGCTCGAGGGTTCCGTCGGTTACGCCGCGAACTACGCGAGCGGCAGCCTGCTGGCCGACTGCATGGTGCACGAGAACGGCGTCGGCATCGCCGACCTCGTCGACTCGATGGTCCGCACGTGCGTCATCAACGCCAACAGCGGGGACGGGATCAGGCTGGGACCCGGCGCCAACGACAACATGCTCGTGGGCAACAAGGTGGAGTGGAACGACGGGCACGGCATCCAGGCCGACCGGGCGCTGCACAACGTGGTCATCGGCGGGATCCTCGACCGCAACGGGAGGACCGGGGCCCGGCTGGTCGAGTGCTCGCACACCACGGTCGTGGGCAGCGTCTTCCGGCGCAACGGGCGGCTCTCGAAGGGCGTGCCCGACGACGACTGCCACCTCTACCAGCGGGACTGCGCGGGCCTGGTGGTCACCGGGATCGCCACGAACTCCGGACCGGACGACGACGACGTCAGCGGCTACGCGTCGCCCGCCGTCGCCATCCGGGACGAGGGCGGCGCCGGCGTCAGCCTCACCGGGAACGACCTCACGGGCCGGACGTCGGCGGTGGCGATCGCGAGCGGGGCGGGCGGCACCGGCCGGAGTTCCCTGCTGAACCTCGGCGTCGCCGGCGTCCAGAGCGCCTCGGGCACGCGGGTGCGGATCGGGGCGGTCGATCTCCGGCTGAGCGCCGGGGAGTCCGGATCAGCGGTGTTCGAGCTGGGTGCGGCCGGGCGGGAGGTGCCGGGGACGTCGTACCGGCTGCATCTGGTGTCGAGGGACATCGGCACCCGGGCACGGGGGGTCGGGGAGGCCGTGCTCCTCGTCTTCCGGGACCGCGGGGACGCCGAGGTCGCGATCGGCGCCGTGGACAACCGGATCGGCGACGGGTTCGGGACCGCGGACAGGCCTTACCGCGTGGGTGCGGCCGTCAGTGCCGACGGCGCGCAGCTCACGGTCGCCGTCGCCAATGCGAGCGACCGCGCCGTGCAGATCGGACTGGAACTGATGTGATCGAGGCCCCGGGCGAATAGGCGGAAGAACTCCCCAATGAGTGAGAATGCCGCCGTGGACCATTTCGATCGCCTATTCTATTGACGAGTACGACCAATCCGATCGAGGGACCCCACTGTGCGCACCACGCCCCGCCCCGTCCGTCGTGCTCCCGGCTCGCCGGGCCGGCGACGTTCCGGGCACGCCGGTGGGGACACCGGGCCGTCGTGGCGCCACTGCGGAGCCGACGCGTGAGGGCCGCACGTCCGGAAATCGAGGTCCGAGCAGCCGACGTCCCGACCGGAAGCGCGCCGAAGCCGCAGGTGAGCGGCACTGAGCGCATCCTGTACGGAACACTGGGCATCCTGGCGGTGACGGGTCTCGTCGCCCCGGACCGGTTCAACCTGGCCCCGGCGGACCGGCTCGTGGAGGTCGCCTTCCTGGCCGCGACCGTGCTGCTGGCCCGCAGGGTGGGCTCCTGGTTCGTGCTGGTGCCGGCCGGCCTCTACGTCTTCCTGAAGACCCTGCTGCTGGTGCTCTACGGCTCGGCCAGCCTCCCCGACTTCCTGCTGGCGCACAAGGCTTTCATCTATCTCGCCGCGCTCGCCTTCTTCGTGGGCAGATCGGTATTCTACGGTCGGCGACTGGCGCAGTTCACCACTTTTCTCGTCGCGGTGTTCCTGGCCAAGTACGGCTATTCGATCGCGCTGGGCCTCGCGGACCGCCCCGGCATCTACCTCGAGAACAACTTCGAACTGATCCTGCTCATGGGCCTGGTCTACCTGGCCTATCCCTACCTGGGCGCCCGACGGGACTGGGTCTTCGCCGCTCTCGCGATCACGGTGCTCATCTCCGGTTCCCGGAGCGCCGCGCTGGGCCTGGTGTGCGTGTACCTGTTCCGCTACGTGAAGACCAGCAACCGGACGTGGCCGCTGCACGTCGCCGGCGTCGCCGTCGTCAGTCATGCGGTCCTCGCGCTGTTCAGCGCCCGGGCCGAGCAGGACGGCACCCAACTCGACCGGCTGGTCTTCTTCCAGACGTTCCTCGCCGAGGTCCGGGACTGGCCGCTGTGGCAGTTCCTCACCGGAGCCTTCCCGCTCACCCCCCTCTCGCCGGGGGCGTGCGGCAGCCTGTCGTTCTACGTCGAGCTGTTCAGCAAGACCGATCCGGGGGTCTGCTACTCGGTCATCTTCCACTCCTTCCTCATGCGCGCGGTCTTCGATCACGGACTGATCGGTCTGGGGCTCCTCTACGGGCTGCTCTGGTGGGGCCTGCGCCGCTCGGGAACCCCGGCGCGGGACGCGCTGGCGCTGCTGGGCGTGATCACCCTCAGCGCCCTCTCCGTCTCGGCGTTCAACAGCGTCTTCGCCACGATCGTGCTGGCGCTCGCCATGGGTCTGGACCGGCGTTCGGCACCTGACGCGGACGACGGCCCCGGGGTCGACGCGACGTCCGTTACGCGCTCCCGCAGGAACCGGGACCTCCGGACGGGTCCCGTCGGACGGGTCCGCCCCGGTCGGGGACGGCGCCCCGTCGGTACCCCCGTCTAGCCTGGACGACGGCCCACGCGCGCATCCGGCGCGCCGTGCGTGGCCGTAGAACCAGGAGTGCTCAACCGTGACGCTGCGCGGCGTGCTCGACGTCGTCCTCACCGATCCCGGCATGGCGCGCGTGGTGGGGTCGGCCGGCAACGCGGCGCTCGCCGTCACCGCCCCGCCGCCCGTCCAGCCGCTGGTGGCCGCCGCGCTGGCGGCGGCCGAGCCGGGCGCCGGGGTCCCGGTCCTCGTCGTCACCGCCGGCGAGCGGGACGCCGATCAGGTCGCCGACCTGCTCCGCTGCTTCCTTCCCGACCGGCGGGTCGAGACCTTCCCGGCCTGGGAGACGCTGCCCCACGAGCGGCTCAGCCCCCGGGCCGACACGGTCGGGCGCCGGCTGGCCGTGCTGCGCGACCTGACCCATCCCGGCGAGAACGGCACGATCGACGTCCTCGTCGCCCCGGTCCGCAGCGTGCTGCAGCCGCTGGCACCGGGCCTGGGTGACCTGGTCCCGGTCGAGCTGCGGCCGGGGACGGAGGCCGATCTCGAGGACGTCGCCCGGGCCCTCGTCGACGCCGCCTACACCCGTGTCGAGCTGGTGGAGAAGCGCGGCGAGTTCGCCGTTCGCGGTGGGCTGCTCGACGTCTTCCCGCCCACCGAGCCGCACCCCGTCCGCGTCGAGTTCTGGGGCGACGAGGTCGACGAGCTGCGCTACTTCTCCGCCGCCGACCAGCGGTCGCTGGACGAGCGCCCGGAGCGGCTCTGGGCCCCGCCGTGCCGCGAGCTCCTGCTGACCCCGGAGGTGCGCGAGCGGGCGGCCGAGCTCGCTCATCGGCACCCCGAACTGCTGGAGATCCTGGGCAAGCTGGCCGAGGGCATCGCGGTTGAGGGCATGGAGTCGCTGATCCCGGTGCTCGCCGACGGCGACATGCAGCTGCTCACCGACCTCGTCGCCCGCGGCACGCACGTGCTGGTCTGCGACCCCGAGCGGGTGCGCAGCCGGGCCGCCGACCTGGTGCGCACCGCCGAGGAGTTCCTCGCCGCGTCCTGGTCCACGGCGGCGGAGGCCGGGCAGGCGCCGATCGATCTCGGGGCGTCGTCCTTCCGGGACCTGGCCGAGGTCGAGACCGCCGCGCGGATGCGGGGGCTGCCCTGGTGGACGACGGGCAGCTTCACCGTCCGGGCCGAGGACGACGACGACCACGTCACCCTCGACGCGACGACGGTCGACCGCTTCTCCGGCGACGTCCCCCGCGCCATCGACCAGGTACGCACCTGGTCCCGCGACGGCTGGCGGGTGGTCGTGACCTTCGCCGGGCCCGGCCCCGCGCAGCGCGCCGCCGATCAGTTCGCCGAGGCCGACCTCGGCGTGCGCCTCGTGCCCGACATCGCCGGCACGCCGGACGCCGGTCTGGCGCACGTCACCCAGGGCGGCCTGGAATCCGGGTTCGCGTTCCCCGGCGTCGGGCTCGCCCTGCTGACCGAGCACGACCTCACCGGGCAGCGCGGCACGAACATGCGCGACGCGGCCAAGATGCCCGCGCGCCGGCGCAACGCCGTCGACCTGGTGCAGCTGCAGCCGGGGGACCTCGTCGTGCACGAGCAGCACGGCATCGGCCGCTATCTGGAGATGATCAGCCGGACGGTCAACGGCGGACAGCGCGACTACCTGATCGTCGAGTACGCCCCGTCGCGAAGGAATCAGCCGCCGGACCGGCTCTTCGTCCCCACCGACGCCCTCGACCAGCTGACCCGCTACGTCGGCGGCGAGGCCCCGGCGCTGTCGAAGCTCGGCGGCGCCGACTGGAAGAACACGAAGAGCAAGGCGCGCAAGGCGGTCAAGCAGATCGCCGCCGAGCTGATCCGGCTCTACTCGGCGCGGATGGCGAGCAAGGGGCACGCGTATGGGCCCGACACGGTCTGGCAGCGCGAGCTCGAGGACGCGTTCCCGTTCCAGGAGACGCCCGACCAGCTCGGCGCGATCGACGAGGTCAAGGCCGACATGATGCTGCCGGTCCCGATGGACCGGATCATCTGCGGGGACGTCGGCTACGGGAAGACCGAGATCGCGATCCGGGCGGCGTTCAAGGCCGTGCAGGACGGCAAGCAGGTCGCCGTCCTGGTGCCGACGACGCTGCTGGCCAACCAGCACTTCAAGACCTTCTCCGAGCGCTTCGCCCAGTTCCCGGTGACCGTCGGCGTCCTGTCGCGGTTCCAGTCGAAGACCGAGAGCGACGAGGTCGTCCGCAAGCTCGCCGCGGGGGAGATCGACGTGCTCGTCGGCACCCACCGGCTGCTGCAGCCGACCACCCGGTTCAAGGACCTCGGGCTGGTGATCGTCGACGAGGAGCAGCGGTTCGGCGTCGAGCACAAAGAGTACCTGAAGTCGATGCGGACGGCGGTCGACGTGCTGTCGATGTCGGCCACCCCGATCCCGCGCACGCTGGAGATGAGCCTGACCGGCATCCGCGAGATGTCGACGATCCTCACCCCGCCCGAGGAGCGGCACCCGGTGCTGACCTACGTCGGCGCGTGGGAGGACAAGCAGATGGCCGCGGCGATCCGGCGCGAGCTGCTGCGCGACGGGCAGGTCTTCGTCATCCACAACCGGGTGCAGTCCATCGACAAGGCGGCCGCGAAGATCCGGAACCTCGTGCCGGAGGCGCGCGTCGCCGTCGGCCACGGGCAGATGAAGGAGCACGAGCTCGAGCGGATCATGGTCGGCTTCTGGGAGAAGGAGTACGACGTCCTGGTCGCGACGACGATCGTGGAGTCGGGCCTGGACATCCCGAACGCCAACACCCTGATCGTCGACCGCGCGGACACCTTCGGGCTCTCCCAGCTGCACCAGATCCGGGGCCGGGTCGGCCGGGGCCGGGAGCGGGCCTACGCGTACTTCACCTACGACCCCACGCGGCCGCTGACCGAGACGTCGGTCGACCGGCTGACCACGATCGCGCACAACACCGACCTCGGTGCCGGCATGGCCGTGGCGATGAAGGACCTCGAGATCCGCGGCTCGGGCAACCTGCTCGGGGGCGAGCAGTCCGGGCACATCGCCGGGGTCGGCTTCGACCTCTACGTCCGGCTGGTCGGCGAGGCGGTCGCCGACTACCGCTCGCAGGCCACCGGGGAGGCGCCGGCGGTCGAGCCGGCCGACGTCCGCGTCGACCTGCCCGTGGACGCGCACCTGCCGCACGACTACATCCCGGGGGAGCGCCTGCGGATGGAGGCCTACCGCAAGGTCGCCTCGGTCCACGACGACGACCAGGCGCAGGCGGTGCTCGACGAGCTCACCGACCGCTACGGCGCCCCGCCGGCCCCGGTGCTCAACCTGCTGGCGGTGGCCCGGTTCCGGGCCGCGATGCGCGCGCTCGGCGTCACCGACGTGTCGCTGCAGGGCCGCGCGATCCGCGTCGGCCCGGTGGCGCTGCGGGAGTCGCAGCAGATGCGGCTGGCGCGGCTCGCCGACGGCGCCTCGTACAAGGCCGCCGTGGAGACGATCGTGCTCAAGGTGCCGGTCGGCGCGGACCGGCGCACGCCGCTCCGGGACGTCGCCCTGCTCGAGAACCTGCACTCGGTCCTGCGCGCGGTGATCGAGCAGCCGGTTGCCGCCGCCTCGTAGGGGCCATCGTCGCGCTTTCGGCCCCTGGGTCGGCCGCGCCCCTGCGTCGTGGGTCACCGCGCGTGTGGGAGTCTCGCGGGCGTGTTGAAGCGTCGCGCCGCCCGGGTGCTCCTGTCCGGGTTCGTCCTGACCGTCGCGGTCTCCGGGCTGACCGCCTGCCGGACCTCGCCCAACGTCGCCGCGTACGTCGGCGACGAGCAGGTGTCGGTGACCGAGCTGGAGAACGCCGTCGCCCGCCGGCTGGAGAACCCCGAGCTCGCGGACTTCGCCGCGGCGCAGGGGGACGAGTTCAGACGGCAGGTGCTCTCCCTGCTGGTGCAGGGGGAGGTGCACGACGCCGCCGCGGAGCGCTACGGGGTGCAGGTCGACGACGACGACGTGCGGCGCCGCCTCGAGGTCCTGCTCGCCGGGCGGGACGAGGACCGCGAGTACAGCCAGCTCGCCACCCAGCGGGGCCTCGGCCGGGCCGACGTCTTCGAGAACGTGCGCCAGCAGCTGGTGAGCAAGGAGATCGCCGAGTCCGAGGGCGAGTGGGAGGCACCGACCGAGGCGGACCTGCAGGACCGGTACGCGGAGGTGCGCGAGGAGCTCGCCGAGGTCTCGTTCGGCTACATCACGGTCCCCGACGAGCCGACCGCCACCGCCGTCCTCGCCCAGCTCGCCGCGGATCCCGCCGCCTATCCCGCCGTGGCCGCGCAGTACCAGGGTCAGATGACGCTGCCGGCGCTGGAGGCCAGCTCCCCCTCCGAGCTCCCGCCCGAGCTGGCCCAGCAGATCGCCGCCACCCAGCCGAACACCGGTTTCTCCATCCCCACCGAGGCCGGCGTGGCCGTCGTCTTCGTGGAGGGGCCCGTCTACCCGCCCTTCGAGGACGTGCGGACCGACCTCGAGGAGGAGGCGTTCAGCGCGGCCGCCGCGGCCGGCGGGAAACTGGTCCAGGCCGTCCGGGAGGACCTCGGGGTCACGGTGAACCCGCGCTACGGCGTCCTCGAGAAGGGGCAGCTCGTACCGGGGACCGGTGGTGTCGTGGAGATCCTCGGGGAGGGCGGCGGGGAGGAGCCCGCCGGCGCGGGTGCTCCCGGGAACTGACCCGGTGCCCGTCGCCCTCGTCGTCACCGTCAGCTCGCGCCTGCCGGGCCTGCTGAGCCCGGCGGGCTGGCGGGCGCTGTCCGGCGGACGGCCGCTGGCCGCACTGCCCGGGGCCGCCGAGACCGCGGAGGCGCTACGCGCCGACGGATGGGACGTCGCCTCGGTCCACGACGCCGGCGCCCTGACCGGGGACGTGGTCGTGCTCGCCGCGCACGACGAGGTGCCCGCGGGCGCGGAGGTCGTCGACGGAGCGGCCGAGCCACCCGGCAGCCGGCTGCTCGACGTCGTCGCCGTGATGGACCGGCTGCGCTCCCCGGGCGGCTGCCCGTGGGACGCGGAGCAGACGCACGCCTCGTTGCGCGGCTATCTGCTCGAGGAGGCGCACGAGGCCTACGACGCGATCGTCGACGACGACGCCGTCGCCATGCGCGAGGAACTCGGCGACGTCCTCCTGCAGGTGGTCTTCCACTCCCGCGTGGCCGCCGAGGCAGCGCCCGAGCGGCGGTTCGACGTCGACGACGTCGCCCGGGACCTGGTCGACAAGCTGGTCCGCCGGCATCCGCACGTGTTCGGGAACGCGGTCGGGGTGGGTGGGAGAGCCATGGACGTCGCGCAGGTCGAAGCGGGCTGGGAGGAGATCAAGCAGGCGGAGAAGCAGCGCCGCTCGCCGACCGAGGGCGTCTCCCGATCCCAGCCCGCAGCCGCCTGGGGTGCGGCGCTGGTGCGGCGCGCGGGCCGGGCCGGGCTGCCGACGCCGGTGGCCGCGGAGCTGACCGCGACCAGCCCGGAGGAGCTGGGGGAGCGGATGCTGTCGGTCGTCACCGCCGCCGAGCAGCGCGGCTGGGACCTGGAGGACGCCCTCCGCGAGGCGGTCCGCCGCTACGCCGGAGAACTGGACGCCGCCGCCCACGCGGGCACCGGCACCCCGCCCCCCTGAGCTTTCGGTACCGAAAGCGGAGCCCGGGCTCCCCGCCTTCGGTACCGGAAGCGGGGAAGGGGTCCCGGGCTCTCGGTACCGAAAGCGCGGACGGGGCGGGCGAGGCAGGCGCGGCCCGCCCGTTGGGCTGGTTAGGCTGCCCCCGTGGCCAGCATCGACGCCGTAGGCGCGCGGGAGATCCTCGACTCGCGCGGAAACCCCACCGTGGAGGTCGAGGTCGCCCTCGACGACGGGACGATCGCCCGCGCGGCGGTGCCCAGCGGCGCCTCCACGGGTGCCTTCGAGGCGGTGGAACTCCGCGACGGCGGGGACCGGTACGGCGGCAAGGGCGTGACCAAGGCGGTCGACGGCGTCCTCGACGTCATCGGCCCGGAGCTGGTCGGCTACGACGCCAGCGAGCAGCGGATGATCGACCAGCGGCTGATCGACCTCGACGGGACGCCGGACAAGTCGCGTCTCGGCGCCAACGCGATCCTCGGCGTCTCGCTGGCCGTGGCCCGCGCGGCCGCCGACTCCTCCGGTCTGCCGCTCTTCCGCTACGTCGGCGGGCCCTCGGCGCACCTGCTGCCGGTGCCGATGATGAACATCCTCAACGGTGGCGCCCACGCCGACAGCAACGTCGACGTCCAGGAGTTCATGATCGCCCCGATCGGCGCCGCGACCTTCGCCGAGGCGCTGGCCATGGGCACCGAGACCTACCACGCGCTCAAGGCGGTCCTGAAGAAGGACGGCCTGGCCACCGGGCTCGGCGACGAGGGTGGCTTCGCGCCGAGCCTGTCGAGCAACCGCGCCGCGCTGGACCTGATCGTCCGCGCGGTCGAGAAGACCGGCTACTCCGTGGGCAGCGACATCGCGTTCGCGCTCGACGTCGCGGCGACCGAGTTCCACAGCGACGGCGCCTACGCCTTCGAGGGCAAGAAGCTGTCGGCCGAGGAGATGACCGCGTACTACACCGAGCTGGTCGACTCCTTCCCGATCGTCTCGATCGAGGACCCGCTGTCCGAGGAGGACTGGGACGGCTGGATCGCCCTCACCGACGCCCTCGGCGACCGCGTGCAGATCGTCGGCGACGACCTGTTCGTCACCAACCCGACCCGCCTCGCCGACGGCATCGCCCGGGGCGCGGCCAACGCGCTGCTGGTCAAGGTCAACCAGATCGGCACGCTCACCGAGACGCTGGACGCGGTGAACCTGGCGCACCGCAGCGGTTACCGCTGCATGATGAGCCACCGTTCCGGCGAGACCGAGGACACGACGATCGCCGACCTCGCCGTCGCCACCGACTGCGGCCAGATCAAGACCGGCGCCCCGGCGCGGAGCGAGCGCGTGGCCAAGTACAACCAGCTGCTGCGCATCGAGGAGGAGCTGGACGACGCCGCCCGGTACGCGGGCGCGGCGGCCTTCCCCCGGCTGGCCGGATGAGCGCCCGCGGATGAGCAGCGTTCGGGGCCGGCGGAGCGGCACCTCGGCCGACGCCCGCCGCCACACCGGTCGCGCGCCGCGGGTCCACTCCACCCGGCCGGTGCGGACGGGGACGGGCAGCGGGGCTCCGCGGCGTCCCGGCTCGCGGACCTCGGGACGGCGCGCCGGGCGTCCCGCGGCGGCCGCGCGCCGTCGTCCGCTCTTCACGGGCCGGGCGGTGCTCCTGGGCGCGCTGGTCCTGCTCCTGGCGCTGACCCTGGCCGGTCCCGTGCGGCAGTACCTGGCCGGCCGGGCCGAGCTGGTGCGCCTGGCCGCCGAGGGCCGTGCGCTGGACGAGCGCGCCGAGGAGCTGCAGACGCAGCTCGGGCGGCAGGCCGACCCCATGTACGCGGAGCGGCAGGCCCGCGATCGGCTGACCTACGTCCTGCCGGGCGACCGGCTGATCGTGGTCGTCGACGGCGAGGCCGTGGAAGGCGACGCGGGCACGCTGGCCGAGGCGGCCACCGCCGACGAGCCGCTGCCCTGGTACGAGGGGCTGATGGAGTCGCTCGCGGTGGCGGACGGCGGACCCGCCGCCGAGCCGGCGGAATGAGCGAACCGGTCAGTGCGGCCGAGCGCGAGGTCGTCGGCCGCCAGCTCGGCCGGCCCCCGCGGGCGCTGGTCGGGGTCGCGCACCGCTGCCCGTGCGGTCAGCCCGACGTGGTGGAGACCTCGCCCCGGCTCGAGGACGGGACGCCGTTCCCCACGCTGTACTACCTGACCTGCCCCCGGGCGTCGGCCGCCGCCAGCCGTCTGGAATCCGCCGGGCTGATGCGCGAGTGGCAGGACGAGCTGGCCACCGATCCGGAGCTGGCCGCCGGTTACCGCGCGGCGCACGAGGCCTACCTGGCCGCCCGCGACGCCCGCGACGTGCTGCCCACCCGCAGCACCGCCGGCGGCATGCCCGACCGGGTCAAGTGCCTGCACGCGCTGGCCGGGCACGCGCTCGCCGCCGGCCCCGGCGTCAACCCGATCGGCGACCGGGCGGTCGCCGGGATGGGGGAGTGGTGGGCGGCCGGGCCCTGCGCGCAGCCGGAGCGGGCATGACACGGGTCGCCGCGATCGACTGCGGGACCAACTCCATCCGGCTGCTGATCGCCGACGTCCCCCCTTCCGGCGCGCACACCGACCTGCTGCGCCGCATGGAGGTCGTGCGGCTGGGCGAGCGCGTCGACGCCACCGGCCGGCTCGCGCCGCAGGCGATCGAGCGCACGCGGAAGGTGCTCGCCGAGTACGCCGACCAGGCGCGGGACCTCGGCGCCACCGGGATCCGGATGGCCGCCACGAGCGCCACCCGCGACGCCGCCAACCGCCAGGACTTCGAGGACATGGTGGTCGGCACGCTGGGGCAGACCCCGGACGTCATCACCGGCCGGGAAGAGGCCGAGCTGTCCTTCCTCGGCGCCACGGCCTCGCTCGCCGCGGCCGCCGCGGCGCACGGCAATCCGCCGCCGTCCCCGCCGTTCCTGGTCGTCGACATCGGCGGCGGGTCGACGGAGTTCGTACTGGGGGACGCCGCCGGGGTCCGGGCCGCCCGCTCGGTCGACGTCGGCTGCGTGCGACTGACCGAGCGGCATCTGCACGGCGATCCGCCGACCGCCGGCGAGGTCCGGCGGGCCGAGGACGACATCCGCGCCGCCCTCGCCGAGGTGCGCGCGGAGGTGCCGGTGGAGGCAGCGGCCAGCCTGGTCGGCCTGGCCGGGTCGGTCACCACGGTCGCCGCGCTGGCCCTGCGGCTGCCCGCCTACGACGCCGACGCCATCCACGGCTCCCGGATCCCGGTGGCCGACGTCCGCGCGGTGACCGCCGACCTGCTGGCCGCGACCCGCGCCACCCGCGCCGCGATGGCGGTCATGCATCCGGGGCGGGTCGACGTCATCGGCGCCGGGGCGCTGATCCTCCGGGTGCTGATGGACGAGTTCGCGCTGCCCGAGGTGGTCGTCAGCGAGCACGACATCCTGGACGGCATCGCCCTCCGGCTGGCTCGCGGCTGATCCGTTGGCGCTCGATCCCGACGGCTTCCCGGTCACCCGCACGGCAGCGGGTGTCGCCCGCACCGCCCGGGGCGTTCCGGACCTGGCGGTGCTGGACGCCTGCGTGTCCGGCTGCCGCGCCTGCCCGCGCCTGGTCGCCTGGCGCGAGGAGGTCGCGCGCGTCAAGCGCGCGTCGTTCCGCGAGTGGGACTACTGGGGGCGGCCCGTTCCCGGCCTGGGGCCCGCCGATGCCCGCATCGCCGTCGTCGGCCTCGCCCCGGCCGCCCACGGCGGGAACCGCACCGGCCGGGTCTTCACCGGCGACCGCAGCGGGGACTGGATCTTCGCCGCGCTCTGGCGGGCCGGCCTGGCCAACCAGCCCGTGTCGACCCATCTCGGGGACGGGCTCGAGCTCACCGACGTCCGGATCGCCGCCGCGGTGCGGTGCGCGCCCCCCGCCAATGCACCCACCCCGGCCGAGCGGGACACCTGCTCGCCCTGGCTGGCCCGCGAGCTGGCGCTGCTGCCGAGGCTGCGGGTGATCGTCGTGCTCGGCGGCTTCGGCTGGACGGCGCTGTGGCCGGTGCTGGCCGCCGCGGGCTACGCCGTCCCGAGGCCCCGGCCGGTCTTCGGGCACGGGGTGGAGGTGGAGCTGACCGGAACGCTCGGCCCGCTGACCGTGCTCGGCAGTTACCACGTGAGCCAGCAGAACACCTTCAC
Source organism: Blastococcus sp. CT_GayMR19 (assembly GCF_004570385.1). Classification (GTDB taxonomy): domain Bacteria; phylum Actinomycetota; class Actinomycetes; order Mycobacteriales; family Geodermatophilaceae; genus Blastococcus_B. The sequence continues at coordinate 112,169 of NZ_SPQL01000012.1, forward strand.
GGGGAAGTTGACCGAGCCGATGCTCGACGCCGTCCTCGCCCGCGCCACCGAGGTCGCCGCGGCCGACGGCTGAGCCGGGGGGACGGAGCCCGGTCGCGGCAGGGCGGCCGCCGTCCACCCGGCTGCCCGGATACCGTGCCCAGCGCGCCCCCGTAGCCCAATCGGCAGAGGCAGACCCCTTAAAAGGGTCCCAGCGTCGGTTCGAACCCGACCGGGGGCACGTTCAGCAGCTCACCGTCTCCACTTGCCCGCGCGATCGCTGCCGACCGGCCGACGACAGGTGCCGGCTCAGCGGGTCCGGTAGCGCGCGTAGATCAGACCGCTGTCGAAGGCGCGCTCCTCGACCAGCTCCAGATCGAGGCGGACGCCGTCGGGGAAGAATCGCTTGCCGCCACCGACCACGCTGGTCGTCATGAAGAGGTGGTACTCGTCCACCAGGCCCGCGGCGATCGCCTGGGCGGCGAGGTTCGGGCCGTCGACGCTGAGGTCGTGATCAGCCTCGGCCTTGAGCTTGCGCACCGCGTCCGGGTCGAAGGTCCGCTCGATCCTGGTCCTCGCGCTGGACATCGACTCCAGCGTCGTGGAGTACACGATCTTCTCCGCGGCCTGCCAGTCCCGGGCGTACTGCACGATGTACGGAGGCGCGTCGGGCTCGGTGTGCGCGGTCTCCCAGAAGACCATCGTCTCGTACATCCGTCGGCCGTAGAGGAACGTGCCGACCGGGCGGAAGACGTCGCCGATGAAGGTGTGCACCTCCTCGTCCTCGGCTCCGTAACCGAGGTCGCCCTCCGCCGCCTCGGCGTAGCCGTCCAGCGAGGTGATCATCGAGTAGATCAGCTTGGCCATGCGTCTCCTTCGCGAACGGGCGCGTCAGTCTCCCGGCAGGTCCTGGAGCCTGGGACCGCATGCAGGCCCGGAACTCATCGACCAGCCGGTCGAGCCGCCGGGATCTCTTGAGAGGTGGGTCGAACCGCCCACCACCGAAGCGCCCTCCGGCGCGGGCCACGTGCGCGTCCTCGCGTCTGGCACCAGGGCGCCGGACGCCTCGGGCAGCCGACGAGCCACTCCTCGAGCTGGCAGTCGACATCGACCCCGCTGCTGATCGCGCCGTTGTCGCTGCGGCTGACCCACCTAAGGAAGATCCGCCAGCTCACGCGGCCGGTCCGGTGGCACCACGGTGACGTCCGGCCTCGGGCAAGCGGTGCCACCGGGGTGAACGGGTCCCGTAGCCACCCGCCGCGCTGTTGCCGGAGCGGCGGGGCCACCGTCCCGGGTCCAGCTGCGGGCCTGCGGTCGCTGCCAAGAGGCAGCTCTGCACTCCGGTCGAGCAGCGCGGGCGTGGTGGTCGGGGCGCCTCACCCCAGCGAGCAGCGCGATCAGCACCTGGGCGGCCGGTGCTCTCACCGGTCGCTCCGGCCCGGGAGGTCGGGCGGCTCGTCAGCGCCCGGCCGCGGACCTGGGTCGGGGAGGGTGAGCTGACGGTAGTGGTGCTCGAAGTGCCGGGTCGGGTACCGGTACACCTCGGCCAGCGTCAGGAACCCGAAGTACGGGTCCCAGCCGGACGGGAACGGCATGCCGCGGTGCAGCGCCGCCTCGGACTCTTCTGTGAGGCGCCGCTGCAGGACGGCGATGGTGCGGTCGGCGAGCGGGCCCATCCGGGTGTGGTTGAACACCCGTGCGCCGGCCACCGACCCCCAGTAGTTGACGGCGTGGAAGGGCCGGGTGGCGGAGTTCAGCAGCGCGGCCCAGCCGCGGCCCACCGGCGCCGGCAGCCGGCCCATCAGGTGCACAAGCGGCAGCAGGGTCCGGACGACGAGGTAGCCGAAGACCATGTGGTAGAGCAGTTGCTCGTTGGTCCACCGGGTGCCGTCGGAGGTCCGACGCAGGTCCGTGGGGCCGGCGGCGGTCAGCAGTGCGTGCAGCCGGGCCAAGGCGTCGTCCATCTCCCTGCTGATCGCGGCCAGGTCAACGGGGTCGGCGGTCATGGCCGGACCCGCGGTCTCGAGGCGGTGGGCACACCGGTCACGGTGCAGCCACCGGCCCGCCGGCCGCAAGCCTCAGCGGACCGCCGGGCGGATCCCTCGTCGGCAACTGCCGGGCGGGCGGCCCAGCGGGTCGCCAGCACCGCGCGCCCAGCGGACCCGCCCCGGCCCGTGACCAGCCGCGACGGAAGCCGACCGGCTGGTGACATCACCACGCCCGTTGACAGGTTCGGGTCGCTGCGCGAGGGCTTCTGCCGTGCGGGCGTCAGCTGCGGGAGGACTCGCTCACTCGCCCGCGGGCGGCCACGACCACCCCGATCGCGAACGCCAGCATGAGGACCTGGAAGGCGGGGGAGGCGACCTGCTGGAAGCCGCTGTCGAGACCGCTGTAGCTCACGTCGAGCCCGACGACCAGCGACAGGAGCCCGGCGAGGGCGGCGATCCAGCCTGTCCAGGCGGCCAGCAGGTGACTGCTCAGGATGGCCGCGCCGAAGAGCAGCAGGGTCGCGCCAAGAAGCACCCGCATGTAGCTCTGCAGGCCCCACTCGGTCCAGCGGACGGTTTCGGCGTCGGCGAAGCGGAAGGACCGGCTGCCCTCGTCGGCGGCCACCCAGGCGTCGACAGCCTGCTTCAGGGCGATCCCGTCGACGGCCTGGAGGGCCGCCCAGACCGCCGCCGTGGCGACGGTCATCGCCGCCGCGAACGCGGACAGCGTCGACGTCCGAGACCGCAGGACCTGGTGCAGGACGAGCAGCCCGCCGAGGGCCACCAGAACGCCGGCGAGCTGGCCGAAGTGGACCCACTCCCAGGTGTCGCTGGCGGCGTACTCGGCAAAGATCTCCTCGTGCACGTCCTCGGCGCCCGCCGGATGGAACAGCATGGTGACGGCGGCGTTGAGAATGAGCCCGCCGAGTAGCAGCGCCCCGCTGGTGCGCAGGAGTGGACGTTCCGCCTGGATGCCGAGTGCCGACGTCATGGCTGCTCCTTCCGCCGAACGGCGGCCGCTCCGAGAGCCTATCCGCGCTGCCGGTCGCTGAGGAGGGTCGCGTGCGCCCGCGGACCACGTGGGTCGGGGTGGGCGTCGGCCAGGTGCCGGTCTCGGCGGCGGACGTCGGGCCCAGGGAGTGTCGAGGGGGGCCCGTCAGTGGTGGTGGCCGTGCCGGCCGAGGGTCTCCTCGCGGGTCGCGCCGGGTCGGGTCCACTGCGGCACGGGGCGGCTGGTCGGGCCCCAGTCGGCGTTCCCGTCCGCGTCCGAGCGCCAGTACCAGCAGATCGGCGCCCCGTGTCCACCGACCGGAGCACCGACCTCAGGGGCCTCGGGCCAGCCCTCGGGGTCGTCCTCCCACGCCTCGCGGCGGCCGTAGGGCGTCATGTCGAGCAGGCCGAGCGACCCGTCGGCCGGCTCGTTGCCCCGGCCCGTCGTGGAGTAGGTGAGGAAGGCGCGGTCGCCGTCGCGCAGGAAGCAGACGATGTGCCCCTCCTCCGTACCGATCGGCCCCTCGACGCCGCGCGCCGTGTACCAGGGCTGGGTGTAGCCCATGAACTCGACGTAGGGAGCCACCTCGTCCCACCGGCCCGAGGTCAGGACGGCGAACGAGACGCCGCGGGCGTTGAGGTAGGCGGCGTCCTTCATGTGCCAGAGGTTGAAGGTGCAGCCCTCGCACTGGCCCTGGTGCGGCGCGCCGTCGTACCACATGGAGTGGTAGACCACGAGCTCGTCGCGACCCTGGAACGCGTCGAGGAACGGGACCGGGCCGTCGCGTCCGACGACCTCGGCCGTCCCGTCGACCTCCACCATCGGCAGCCGGCGGCGGGCCGCGGCGAGGGCGTCGCCCTCGCGGGTGTGGGCCTTCTCGCGGACCAGGAGCTCGTTCCGGGCGGCCTGCCAGGTGGCTCGGTCGACGACGGGCGGGCAGCCGGGCAGCGCGGTGGCCGGGTTCCTCGGCGTGGTCGTCATGGCGTCCTCCGTGGGATCTCGTGCCGGGCCGCGTCGTCCGACGTCCCGCGACACCAGGACGGACCGGCGACCCGGCCGGAACTCATCGCGGCGGCGCGCTCGGCCGCAACGATGGGTGACAGGCCCGTGTCTGCGCGGTTCCGACCCGGCGTGTTGCCCCACCCCCTGACCCCCCCTCGACCGGGTGACCTGCAACGGTAGGGAACGCAGCCACCCCTCAGGGCGTTGACCTGACCGAGTGGAGTGCAGCACCGTGGACTCCACGGACCGACCAGTCACCTCGAGGAGATGACGATGCCCAGCAGCAACCCGGCTTTCGGCCGGGGCTTCGCGAACGCCGGCAACGGCGGTCAGTACCCCGGTTGGGGTGCGCAGCCCCAGCAGTACGGCGCGCCGACCCAGTACGGCGCCCCGACGCAGTACGACCCGTACGCCGCCCCGGCGCCGTACGCGCCCCCGAGCACGCGCTACATGACGATGGACGACGTCGTCACCAAGACGGGGCTGACCTTCCTGGTCACCGTCGCGGCTGCGGCCGGGGTCTGGGCGCTCCCGGGCCAGACGGGCTGGGGTCTCGCGATCCCCGCCGTTCTCGTCGGCCTGGTCCTCGGCCTGGTGATCGCGTTCAAGCAGATCGCGAACCCGGCCGCGACCCTCGCCTACGCCGCCGTCGAGGGTGTGTTCCTCGGGGCGATCAGCGAGGCGTTCCACGACTACTTCGGCCAGGGCATCGTCACGCAGGCCGTGATCGGCACCTTCGGTGTCTTCGCCGGCATGCTGGTGGTCTACAAGACCGGTGCCGTCCGGGTGACCCCCAAGTTCACCCGCTGGATGGTTGGCGCCATGGTGGGCGTCCTGGTCCTGATGCTGGCCAACATGCTGGCCGGCTTCTTCGGCGTGAACCTGGGCCTGCGTGACGGCGGCGCACTGGCGATCGTCTTCAGCCTCGTCGTGATCGGTGTGGCCGCGTTCTCGCTGCTGCTCGACTTCGACATGGCCGACGAGGCGATCCGTCGCGGCGCCCCCGCCAAGTTCGCCTGGTACATCGCCTTCGGCCTGCTGGTCACGGTCGTCTGGCTGTACCTGGAGATCCTGCGGCTGCTCAGCTACTTCCGCGAGTGAGCTGAACTAGTACCGACGACGAAGGCCCGGTTCCCGCGAGGGGGCCGGGCCTTCGCCGTTCGTCCGCTTTCGGTACCGAAAGCTGCCGCCCACGCCGACGCTTTCGGTACCGAAAGCGGCGGCGCAGCCCTTCGCTTTCGGTACCGAAAGCGAAGGGCAGGGGGTCAGGAGAGGCGCTCGAGGACCATCGCCATGCCCATGCCGCCACCCACGCACATGGTCTCCAGGCCGAAGGTCTTGTCCTTCGTCTGGAGGCCGTTGATCAGCGTGCCGGTGATGCGGGCGCCGGTCATGCCGAACGGGTGCCCGACCGCGATCGCGCCGCCGTGCACGTTCAGCCGGTCGAGGTCGATGCCCAGGTCGCGGTAGCTCGGGATGACCTGCGCGGCGAAGGCCTCGTTGATCTCGACCAGGTCGATGTCCCCGATGCTCATGCCGGCCCGCTGGAGGGCCAGCCTGGAGGCGTCGACCGGGCCGTAGCCCATGATCTCCGGCGACAGGCCGGTGACCGCCGTGGAGACGATCCGCGCCAGCGGCGTGAGCCCGAGCTCGGCGGCCTTCGTGTCGCTCATGACGATCACGGCGGCGGCGCCGTCGTTGAGCGGGCAGGCGTTGCCGGCGGTGGCCCGGCCGTCGGGACGGAAGACCGGCTTGAGCTGCGAGAGCGCCTCGACGGTGGTGCCGGCGCGGGGGCCGTCGTCCTTGCTGACGACGGTGCCGTCGGGCGTCGTGACCGGGGTGATCTCCCGGTCCCAGAAGCCGTTGTCGATCGCGGCCTCGGCCAGGTTCTGGCTCCGGGTGGCGAACTCGTCCATCTCCTGGCGGGAGACGTCCTTGAGCAGCGCGAGATTCTCCGCCGTCTGGCCCATGGCGATGTAGATGTCGGGGACGTCGCCGTCCTCGCGCGGGTCGCGCCAGCTGTCGGCACCGCTCTCGGCGACCTTGGCCACGCGGCTCTCGGCGTCGGCGAAGGCCGGGTTCCTGGTGTCGGGCAGCGAGTCGCTGTTGCCCTTCACGAAGCGGGAGACCATCTCGACCCCGGCGGAGATGAAGACGTCGCCCTCACCGGCCTTGATGGCGTGCATGGCCATGCGGGTGGTCTGCAGCGACGAGGAGCAGTAGCGGGTGATCGTCGTGCCGGGCAGGTGGTCCATGCCGAGCAGGACGCTCACGACGCGGCCCATGTTGTAGCCCTGCTCGCCGCCGGGGAGACCGCAGCCGAGGATCAGGTCGTCGATGTCGGTGGGGTCGAGCGCGGGCACCTTGTCCAGGGCGGCACGGACGATGGTGGCGGTCAGGTCGTCGGGGCGCAGATCCTTCAGCGACCCCTTGAACGCGCGGCCGATGGGCGAGCGCGCAGTCGCGACGATGACGGCTTCGGGCATGGGTCCTCCACGATGAGGCGGGCTCCGGACGGGATCGCCGGGCGTCGGTTCACCGCCGAAACTACTCCGGGGCCGTCCGCCCGGAGCTCCGTCCCTCAGCCGACGGCCGACACCTCCGCCGCCGCGACCTCCGACTCGCCGGGGGCGGCGATCTCCGGCGGGCGGCGTCGCCGCAGCAGCGCCCACGGTCCCCACGGCCCGGTGTCGGAGCCGCGGACCTCCGCGGGCTGGACCTCGGTACCGGTACGGCTGGCCGCCCGCGCCGCGGCCTTCTCGATCGGCCGCACCGTGCCGCGCCGGATCGGGCGCAGGCCGCGGTCGGCGGCGGCGGGCCAGACGCCCACGGCGTCGGCGACCGAGGGGAGCAGCACGGCGGCTGCCTGCGCGTAGCCCGCCGCGCTCGGGTGGAACTCGTCGCTGCTGAACATGCTGTGGTCGGAGGCGAAGGCGGGACCGAGCACCGAGCCCAGGGACACCGTGCGGCCGCCGGCCTCGACGACCGCGATGGTCTGGGCGGCGGCCATCTGCCGGCTCCACCGGCGGGCCAGCAGCCGCAGCGGCTGGGCGATCGGCCGGACGGTCCCGAGGTCGGGACAGGTGCCGACGACGACCTCGGAGCCGACGGCGGTGAGCCGGCGGACCGCGTCCTCGAGGTGCCGGACGGAGACGGCGGGCTTGGTGAACGTCGTGACGTCGTTCGCGCCGATCATGATCAGTGCGACGTCGGGCTTCACCGCCAGCACGCGGTCGACCTGCTCGTCCAGCTCGCGGGACTCGGCCCCCGTGACGGCGACCCGCACCAGCCGGACGGGGCGCTCGGCCAGCTCGGCGAGGGCCGAGGCGATGAGGACGCCGGGGGTCTCCCCGGCCCGTTCGACACCCAGACCGACGGCGGTGGAGTCGCCCAGCACGGCGAACACCAGCGGCTTCGCGCGTCCCCGCCCGTACACGCCGTCGCCGGAGGGGGGATCGGCCGTCGCCTTCCGGGAGTCGACCTTGCGGCGAGCGGCGCGGGCCTCCTCACGCAGGAGGGCGACCAGCGCGGCGAACCCGAGTCCGAGGCTGCCGGTGCCGGCCACGAGCGCCCGAGCAGTCGTCGCTCGCGTCACGGTGCCTCCGCTCCGGTTCCTCGCGGACGACCCTACGGCCGTCCTCGCGTCCCGATCTCCTCGCCTGCTCGATCCTGCGATATGCAGGTTATCGGCGGTTTACGGTGTTCCCCGTGGTCGACTCCCTCGTACGTGTGACACAGGACACCGAGCTCGACGAGCGCGCGCAGCTCATCGTCGAGGTACTGGTCGAGGCCTTCTCCGATCTCATGGCGGCCGACGCGGACGCGTTCCGCACCAAGTTCCGGAAGATGGCCGCCGATCCGTTCGCGTTCTACCGGGGCAGCGCGTGCCTGTTCTATGCCGACATGTCGACCATGGAAGACCAGTGGTGCGACGAACGGACGTCCCGGGTGTGGATCCAGGGTGACCTGCACGCGGAGAACTTCGGCACCTACATGGACAGCGCCGGCCGCATCGTCTTCGACGTCAACGACTTCGACGAGGCCTATCTCGGGCACGTCAGCTGGGACCTGCGCCGCTTCGCCGCCAGCTTCGCGCTGCTGGCCTGGCGCAAGGCGTTCTCCGACGACGTGATCGGTGAGCTGGTCGGGATCTACCTCAACTCCTATCTGGACCAGGTGGCGGCCTTCACCCGCTCCGACGAGGACCGCTCGTTCGCGCTCCTCAAGGACAACACCGACGGCGCGGTGCACGAGGTGATCCTCGAGACGGCGACCCACACCCGGCTCCGGCTGCTGCAGCGGCTCACCGTCGTGGAGGACCACGAGCGGCGGTTCGCCGACCTGCCGCGCAACCGGCGGCTCGAGGAGGACGAGCGGGAGAAGGTGATGGCGGCGCTGACCCGACCGGGAGACGGTGACGCCGCCCCGGCGTCGGCGGGACATCGCCTACGACGTGAAGGACGTCGTCGGCACCGGCGGGTTCGGGATCGGCAGCGCGGGCCTCCCCGCCTACAACGTGCTGCTCGAGGGTTACGACCAGGCGCTGGAGAACGACGTCGTCCTGTCGATCAAGCAGGGCAACGTGGCCGCCCCCAGCCGGATCGTGCAGGACGAGGAGATCGCCGCCTACTTCGAGCACCACGGCCACCGGACGGCGGTGAGCCAGCGGTCGCTGCAGGCCAACGCCTCGCAGTTCCTGGGCCACACCGAGATCGACGGCGTCGGGTTCGTCGTCGCGGAGCTGTCGCCCTACGAGCTGGACCTCGACTGGGAGGACCTGACCGAGCCCGACGACATCCGGCCGGTGATGGTGCAGCTCGGCAAGGCGACGGCGAAGCTGCACTGCGTGGGCGACGCCGACAGCGACCACACCCTCGTGCCGTTCCAGACCGAGGAGGCGATCACCTCGATGATCGGCGACCGCCGCGAGGAGCTCGTCGCCGACCTCGTCACCTTCGCCCACGACTACGCCCGGCAGACCCAGGACGACCACCGCCGCTTCGTCGACGCCTTCCGCGCCGGCGCGATCCCGGGGATCAGCCCGAGCGGCGACCACCCGCCCGTCTGACCGGCGGCGGCACGTCGGCGACCATGCCGACGTGCGGGCCGATGCCGGGCTTGTCGAAGGGCTCGGTGACCACCGTGAAGCCGAACCGCTCGTAGAAGCCGGCGGCGGTCACCCGGGCGTCGCACCACACCACGTCGCTGCCGCGGTCGGTCAGCCGGATCAGCCCGTCCACCAGCAGCGCCCGCCCCACGCCCGCGCCCCGGAGGGCGGGATCGGTGGCCATCCCGCGCAGCTGCCAGGGCGCCCGTGCCTCCGGCCGCCACGGGCACGGAGCGGGGGAGAAGCGGACGACGCCCACGACCCGCTCGTCGATGCGCGCGGCCAGGTGGAACGTCGCCGGGTCCTCGTCGCCGGCCCAGGTGATCTCCCCGCCGTCCGGCCGGAGGACCGACCGCCGCAGGGGATGGGTGACCTCCGCGGGCACCTGGGCGACGGTCAGGGTGGCCCAGTCGTGGTCGGCGCTCATCCCACCAGTCTCCCCAGCGGCCGAAATGGCCATCTCGGCCGCTGGGTCAGTGCTTCCGACGGCCGCGGCGGGTGCGGAGGTAGTCGGCGACCACGTACTCGCCGAGCCGCTCGGGATCGGGCTGGAACACCCGGCCGCCGGCGCGCTCGGTGAGGTCGTGCACGAAGTGGACGAGGCCCGGGTCGGGGTCGAGGGCGAACACGTTGACCGTCGCGCCGGTGCGCGCCACCCGCTCGACCTCGGCGACGGTCCGCGCGATCGTCTCGGGCATCGGCGGCCAGCAGAAGAACGGCGTCCCGTCGTCCTCGAGGTGCGCGGTCGGCTCGCCGTCGGTGACCACCAGGACCACCGGCTCGGCGTCCCGGTGATGGGCGAGGAACCGCCGCGCCAGCATCAGCCCGTGCTGCAGGTTGGTGCCCTGGAGGGTGTCCACCGACAGCTCGGCGAGGGTCTCGGGCCGCAGCACCTGGGCGGTGGAGGAGAAGCCGATGATCTGGATGGCGTCCTGCGGGAACCGCGTGGTGACCAGCGAGTGCAGCGCCATCGCCGTCGACTTGGCCGCGCCCCACGTGCCGCGCAGCGCCATCGAGTACGACAGGTCGACCAGCAGCGCCACCGCCGCGCCGGTGCGCCGCTCGGTCTCGACCACCGCGAAGTCCTCGACGGCGATCCGCACGCGACGGTCGGACTCGCCTCGTGGCACACCCGCCGTCCGGAGGACGGCGTTGCGCACGGTCCGGACGACGTCGAGGGGCTGCTCGTCCCCGAACTGCCACTCGCGCGAGCTGCCGGTGAGCTCACCGGCGGCGCCGGCGTCGGCCACGTCGTGCTCGCCGCGGCCCGTCGCGTCGAGCTTCGCGAAGACCCGGCGCAGCGCCGTGGCGCCCAGCCGGCGGACCGCCTTGGGGGAGAGCTCGAGCCGGCCGTCGGACCGGTTCAGGTAGCCCTGCCGCTCCAGCTCGCGCTCCAGCTGCCGCAGTGCGGCGAGGTCGTCGACTGCGGGCCGCCCGAGGGCCCGCTCCAGCAGCTCCTCGTCGACGTCGGCCAGCGAGGCGCCGGCGTAGCCCTGGGACAGCTGGTTGGACAGCGCCTCCAGGTCGGCCAGCTCGGCGACGGCGGTGGTGGCGTCGCCCATGCCGAGCCCCTGCTCGCCGTCGGGGACCTGGCCCCGCTGCCCCCACGGCAGGTCCGGCCGGGCCTGGCGCAGCGCGTCCTGGAGGTGGGCCATCTCGCTGGCGAGGCCCATGTCGGCCATGGTCTGCGCCATGAGATCGGCCAGCTCGGCCCGCTGGTCGGGGGACAGGCCGGCCATCATCCGTTCCTGCGCGGCGGCCCGGCGGGCGAGGGAGTCGATCAGCTCCTCGACCGTCTCCGGGTCGTCCGGGAAGAACTGGCCGTGCTTGTCCATGAACTCGCGGAACCGTTCGTCGGTGTCCTCGCCGCGGTTGTGCGCATCGATGAGCGCGGACAGGTCGGCGACCATGTCCTTGACCGCCTGCAGGTCCTGCTCGCCGGCGTTCTCGAGGGCGTTCTTCATCGAGGCGAACGAGCTGTCCAGCACCTCCCGCCGCAGCAGGTCCTGGATCCGCTCGTAGTTCTCCCGCGCCTCGGCGGACCGCCACGGGTAGTCCTTCAGTGCGCGGACGGCGCCTGCGGTGTCCTCGGGCAGCGCGTCCAACTCGGCCTCGGCGAGCCGGGCGGCGTCGTCGGGATCGGGGAAGAGCTCCCGCCGTTCCGCCGTCAGCGCCTTGTCGAGCAGCTCCCGGACCTCCTGGAGGGTGCCGTCCATCCGCCCGGCGGTGCGGGCCTGCCGCAGCCGGTCGCGCACGGAGCGGCGGAGCTCGTCGAGGCCGCGGCGTCCCTCGGTACCGCGACGCAGCAGCTCCCGCAGCGCCTCGCGGACCCCGCTGCCCGCCAGGACCGAGTCGCCGATCTCGTCGACGGCGTTGCCCAGGTCGTACGGGGGAGCGAGCGGGTCCGGGCCGCCGTGCCACCGCCCGTAGCGGTAGCCCCGGTTGCTGCGCGGCCGGTTCACGTCAGGCTCCGTAGACCGTGCGGGTGCCGTCGACGTCCTTGGCGAGCCGCCGGGTCAGGTACAGGCCCTCGAGGGCGAACTCGACCGCGGCGGCGGCCTGCTCGACCGACTGCTCGCCTTCCGGCACCCCCAGCCGGCCCAGCAGCTCGGCGAGCTTGGGGATGCTGCCCAGCTGACCCAGCAGGGCGGGGGCAGGGACCAGCTCGCCGGACTCGACCGTCTCCCCGCCGGTGAAGTGCTCCTGCAGACCGGTCAGGTCCAGGCCGGCGCACCGGGCCCGGAAGGTCTGGGCGGTGGCCTGGCGCAGCAGGTGCTCGAGGACCTCCACCTCCCGGTCGTCGTCCGGGTCGGCGCCGGAGTCGGCGAACTCGACCTTGCCCCGGCTGGCCGGGACGACGCCGGGAAGGTCGACGACCCGGGCCACCGGCCGGGTCTCACCTGCGATCGCGGCCCTCCGGACGGCGGAGGCGGTGACCGTCTCCAACCCGGCGATGGCGAAGCGCGCGCTGACGCCCGAGCGCTGGTCGACGTGGCTGGACTCGCGGACCAGCCGGGTGAAGCGGGCGATGATCTCCGCGAGGTGCTCGGGGACCACTGGCGAGTCGAGGGTGCCGTTCCCGCCGGACGGCCCGCGCCAGGACGTCGTCGCCTCCTGGTGGAGCAGCCGGATCTCGTCGGCGAGCTCGAGCGGGTAGTGGGTGCGCACCTCGGCGCCGAAGCGGTCCTTGAGCGGGGTGATGATCCTCCCGCGGTTGGTGTAGTCCTCCGGATTGGCGCTGGCGACCAGCAGCAGGTCCAGCGGCAGTCGCACCCGGTAGCCCCGGATCTGGATGTCCCGCTCCTCCAGCACGTTGAGCAGCGCGACCTGGATGCGCTCGGCGAGGTCGGGCAGCTCGTTGACGCTGAAGATGCCGCGGTTGGTGCGCGGGACCAGGCCGTAGTGCACGGTCTCCGGGTCGCCGAGCGTGCGGCCCTCCGCGACCTTGATCGGGTCGACGTCGCCGATCAGGTCGCCGACGCTGGTGTCCGGCGTGGCCAGCTTCTCGCCGTACCGGTCGCTGCGGTGCAGCCAGCCGACCGGGGTGGCGTCGCCGTGCTCGGCGACCTGGCGGTGCCCCCAGACGGAGATGGGCTGGAGCGGGTGCTCGTTGAGCTCGCTGCCGACGAGGACCGGCGTCCACTCGTCGAGCAGGCCCACCAGGGTGCGGATCAGCCTCGTCTTGCCCTGCCCGCGCTCGCCGAGCAGGACCAGGTCGTGGCCGGCGATCAGGGCCCGCTCGACCTCGGGGACGACGGTGTCCTCGAAGCCGACCATGCCGGGGAGGCTCGGCTCGCCGCGGCCGAGGCGGGCCAGCAGGTTGGCGCGGAGCTCGGCCTTGACCGGCCGGAAGGTGGCCCCGCTGGAGCGGAGCTCGCCGAGGGTCGTGGGGGCGGGGGGCGGGGAAGTGCGCGCGGCGACGTCCGTCACCTCAGCCACGGTACGACTACACGGTCGTCCTCCGGACTCCAACCGCGACCAGACTTCGTTCCCTGCTGGATGGAGCCGTTTCGTCGCGCCTGCGCGGACCCCTCCGGGGCCCACTCGGCACGACAGGGTGGTCGTCACCTCTGTCTGTCTGCGCGGACAACTACGCCTGCCATGATCGGCCCATGGCCACTCCCGACGTCCCTCTCGTCAGCGGCGCGGACGTCGAGGCCGCTGCCGAGCTGCTCGAGGGCGTCGTCCGGCACACGCCGCTGCACCACTCGCGTGGGCTGGCCGACCGGGTCGGAGGGCCGGTGTGGCTCAAGTGCGAGAACCTCCAGCGCACCGGCTCCTTCAAGATCCGCGGGGCCTACACGCGCATCTCCCGGCTGACCGACGAGGAGCGCGCCCGCGGTGTGGTGGCCGCCAGCGCCGGCAACCACGCGCAGGGAGTCGCGCTGGCCGCGCGGCTGCTCGGCGCCCGCGCCACCATCTTCATGCCCGAGACCGCGCCGCTGCCCAAGGTGGCGGCCACCCGCGCCTACGGGGCGGAGATCCGGATGATCGGGCAGTCGCTGTCCGAGCCCCTCGTGGCGGCCGCCGAGCACGCCGAGGCCACCGGGTCGGTCTTCATCCACCCCTTCGACCACCCCGACGTGATCGCCGGGCAGGGCACGGTCGGCCTCGAGGTGCTCGAGCAGTGCCCCGACGTCGCCACCGTCCTCGTCTGCACCGGCGGCGGGGGACTGGTCTCCGGGATGGCCGCCGCGATCAAGGCCCGCCGTCCCGACGTGAAGGTCGTCGCCGTCCAGGCCGAGGCCGCCGCCGCCTTCCCCGGCTCCCTGGCGGTCGGCCACCCGGTGTCGCTGCGGAGCATGTCCACCATGGCGGACGGCATCGCCGTCGCCTCACCCGGCGACCTCACGTTCGCCCACGTGCGCGGCCTCGTCGACGAGGTGCGCACGGTGACCGAGGAGGACCTCTCCCGGGCCCTGCTCTTCTGCCTGGAGCGGGCCAAGCTCGTCGTCGAACCCGCGGGCGTCGCCGCCGTCGCCGCCGTGCTCGCCGATCCCGCTGCCTTTCCGCCGCCGGTGGTGGCGGTGATCTCGGGCGGCAACATCGACCCGGTGCTCCTGCTCAAGGTCGTCCAGCACGGCATGGCGTCGGCCGGCCGCTATCTGTCCCTCCGCCTCCGGGTGCCCGACCGGCCGGGTTCGCTGGCCGCGGTGCTCGCCGAGCTAGCCGCCGTCGGCGCCAACGTGCTGGAGGTCGAGCACGAACGGACCGACACCCAGCTGCACCTCGGGGAGGTCGAGGTGTTCGTCGTCGTCGAGACGCGCGGCCCGGACCACGCCGACGAGGTCTGCGCCGCCCTCACGCGAGCCGGGTACGCCGTCACCCCCAGCTAGGCGGGTCGTGGTGCGGTCCGGGGGACCGCCAGGCCATGGCGCAGGATGGACGGCGATGAGCGCCGACGCCGCCCCGACCGTGTCCCCCGACAACCCGCTGTCGACGCCCTCGGCACTGCCGTTCGCCCTGCCGCCGTTCGCCGGCATCACGCCGGAGCACTGCCGCGAGGCGCTGCTGGCCGGAATGGCCGAGCAGCGGACCGAGGTCGCCGCGATCACCGGTTCGGCCGAGGCGCCCACCTTCGACAACACCGTGGTGGCGCTGGAGCGGTCGGGCCGGCTGCTGAGCCGGGCATGGGCGGTGTTCGGCAACCTGACGTCGTCGGTGTCCACGCCGCGGCTGCGGGAGATCGAGCGCGAGATCGCCCCGTTGGCGGCCGCGCACGACGACGCGCTGCGCCTGGACCCGGCCCTGTTCGCCCGTATCGACGCCGTGCACGCCGCCCGGCACGACCGGGGCCTCGACGACGAGGCGGTGCGCCTGGTCGAGCGCTACCACCTGGACTTCGTGCTGGCGGGGGCGCAGCTCGGTGACGAGGGCAGGGCCCGGCTCACCGGTCTCAACCAGGAGCTGTCGACCCTGTCCACGACGTTCGGGCAGAACCTCCAGCTGGCCACGGAGGCGGCGGCGGTCCGGGTGGACGACGCCGCGGAGCTGGCCGGGCTGACGCCGGAGGAGATCGCCACCGCCGCCGCGGCCGCCGCCGACCGAGGCCTGGAGGGGTACCTGCTGACCCTCGTCCTGCCCACCGGCCAGCCGCTGCTCCCGAAGCTGCGCAACCGCGAGCTGCGCCGGCGCGTGTTCGAGGCCTCGACCGGCCGCGCGTCGGCCGGCGAGCACGACAACGGCCCGGTCGCGGTGCGGATCGCACTCCTGCGGGCCGAGCGGGCGCGGCTGCTGGGCTTCGGGACCCACGCGGACGTCGTCCTCGCCGACTCGACCGCCCGCACCACCGCCGCGGTCGACGCGATGCTGGCCTCGATGGTGCCGGCGTCGGTGGCCAACGCCGAGGCGGAGGCGACGGTGCTCGCCGAGGCGGCCGCGCGGGACGGCGTCGAGCTGGCTCCGTGGGACTGGGCGTTCTACTCCGAGCAGGTGCGGGCCGAGCGCTACGCCGTCGACACCGCCGCCCTGCGGCCGTGGTTCGAGCTCGACCGGGTCCTGGTCGACGGTGTCTTCCACGCCGCCGAGCTGCTCTACGGCTACCGGTTCGGCCCGCGACCCGACCTCGCCGGGTACCACCCCGACGTCCGCGTGTGGGAGGTGACCGATGCCGACGGCGCGGCCGTGGGCCTCTATCTCGGCGACTTCTTCGCCCGCGAGGGCAAGCGTGGCGGCGCGTGGATGAGCTCGTTCGTCCGGCAGTCCCGGCTGCTCGGGACCCAGCCGGTGGTGGTCAACAACCTCAACGTGAACCGGGCCGCGGGCGGGCAGCCGACCCTGCTCACCCTCGACGAGGTCAACACCCTCTTCCACGAGTTCGGCCACGCGCTGCACGGGCTGAGCTCGGCGGTCACCTATCCGCGCTTCTCGGGCACCAGCGTGCCGCGTGACTTCGTGGAGTTCCCGAGCCAGGTCAACGAGATGTGGGCGATGTGGCCGGAGGTGCTCGGGCACTACGCCCGGCATGTCGAGACCGGGGACCCGCTGACCGCCTCCGTCGTCGAGGCGATCGAGGCCGCCCGGCTGTGGGGGGAGGGCTTCGGCACGCTGGAGTACCTCGCCGCGACGCTGCTCGACCAGGCCTGGCACCGGATTCCCCCGGGCGCGGAGATCGGCGACCCGATCGCGTTCGAGCAGGCGGCCCTGGAGAAGGCCGGCGTCGCGTCGGCACTCGTGCCCCCGCGCTACCGGACGACGTACTTCCAGCACATCTTCGCGGGCGGCTATGCGGCCGGGTACTACTCCTACATCTGGTCGGAGGTCCTCGACGCCGACACCGTGGAGTGGTTCAAGGAGAACGGCGGGCTGCGCCGGGAGAACGGCGACGCCTTCCGGTCGAAGCTGCTGGCGGTGGGCGGCTCGGTGGACCCGATGGACGCGTTCCGCGCCGTCCGGGGCCGTGACGCCGACCCCGCGCCCCTGCTCAGGCGCCGGGGATTGGCGAGCTGAGTCTGCGAAGGTGACCGCCAGGGGCGGCGTTCGGGTGGGGGCCGGAGGCCTCCGACCGGACGGTGCGCAGCGGCTCCGCCCAAGCAAGGGGACAGCACTTGGCCGCGGTGCGGTCCGAAGGACCGCAGTGTCAGAGCCAGGGGAGCCCGAGGACCAGGTCGAGGTCGTCGGGGGCCGCGCCCTCGCGCACCAGCCGGTTGGGCTGGCGGTGGCCGCACGCCGTGCAGCGGTGCACCACCTGCCAGCCCTTGCCCGACTTCTCCACGAGCCCGACCGGCTCCATGGGCGCCCGGCACTCGCTCGCCCGGTCGCCGGGGAGGTCGTCGACGTGCAGCGACCACAGGCAGAACGGGCAGTGGTTGCGGTAGTGCCCGTCGGTGTTGGCCGGGACGGAGGCACGGCAGTGCGCGCAGACGAACCCGGTGTTCTCCGCCCGCCGGGAGCGGCCGCCGCGTCCGGTCAGGGGACGAACGGCTCGATGCCGACGACCTCGACGGTGATGTCGCGGCCGTTGGGGGCCTGGTAGGTCACCGTGGCGCCGGGCTTCGCACCCATGATGGCCGAGCCGAGGGCGGACTCCGGGGAGTAGACGCTCAGGCCCGTGGTGCCCGCGATCTCCCGGGAGCCGAGCAGGAACTTCTCCGTGTCGTCGTCACCGGCGAACCTGATCGTGATGACGGTGCCCAGAGCCGCGTTCGTCGCCGTCTTCGGGGGCTCACCGACCGTGGCCTTGCGCAGCAGGTCGGTCAGCTGGCGGATGCGGGCCTCCTGCTTGCCCTGCTCGTCCTTGGCTGCGTGGTAGCCGCCGTTCTCCTTGAGGTCGCCCTCCTCGCGGCGGGCGTTGATCTCCGCGGACATCGCCGGACGGCCGGCCACCAACGCGTCGAGTTCGGCCTTCAGCCGGTCGTGGGCTTCCTGGGTCAGCCAGACGCCCTGGGACTCGTCAGTGGAGGTGGACACGGGGGTTGCTCCTGAGACTCGGGTGGCCGTCCCCGTGCGGGAACGGCCTCTTGTCGATCCGGCCAAGCTAACACCGGCGTCCTCGCCGATGCACGGATGCGACGGCCTGGTCCGGGATGCGGAACGGTACTGGACCGACTCGTGACCAGTGGCACATTTCCCCCCGGGCGGGTGAACGACCTGCGGGTTCGCCAGCGGGGATCCCGGGCGTCCGCGACCCGGCTGCGGGCGCGGGGGACAATGGCCGGGTGACCGCACCCGACGAGCTCCGGCTGCTCGCCGTCCACGCCCATCCCGACGACGAGTCGAGCAAGGGCGCCGCCACGATGGCGAAGTACGTCGCCGAGGGCGTGCGCGTCCTGGTGGCCACCTGCACGGGTGGTGAGCGGGGGTCCGTGCTCAACCCGGCGATGGACCGCCCCGACGTCTGGGAGCGGCTGCCGCAGATCCGGGCGGAGGAGATGGACCGCGCCCGCGAGATCCTCGGCGTCGAGCAGGAGTTCCTCGGTTTCGTCGATTCCGGGCTGCCCGAGGGGGATCCGCTGCCCCCGCTGCCGGAGGGCTGCTTCGCCGTCCTCCCGCTCGAGGAGGCGGCCGCCCCGCTGGTGGCGCTGATCCGGCGCTTCCGGCCGCAGGTCATCACCACCTACGACGAGCGGGGCGGCTATCCGCACCCCGACCACATCAAGACCCACGAGATCTCGGTGCACGCCTTCGAGGCGGCCGGCGACCCCGACCGTTACCCCGACCTGGGCGAGCCCTGGCAGCCGAGCAAGCTCTACTACCAGATGGGCTTCACGCTGCCCCGGACGCGGGCGCTGCACGAGGCGATCCTGGAGTCGGGCGCCGAGTCGCCCTACGCGGAGTGGCTGGCGAACTGGGACCCGGAGCACGACATCTCCCATCGGGTCACCACGCGGGTGCCCTGCGCGGAGTTCTTCGCCGTCCGGGACGCCGCGCTGATCGCCCACGCCACCCAGATCGACCCCACCGGCCGCTGGTTCGCCTGCCCCCTGGAGGTCCAGCAGCGGGTCTGGCCCACCGAGGACTACGAGCTGGCCAGGTCCCTGGTGGATTCCCAGGTACCCGAGGACGATCTGTTCGCAGGCATCCGCAGTGAGGTGGTGGTCCGATGACCGCGTCCACAGTCGCCTTCCTCGCCGCCGCGGAGCAGCAGCTCCCGGAGGACGTCGGCAAGGCCCCGCCGATCGGACTGCTGCTCATCGTCGTGCTGCTGATCGCGGTCGGCCTGCTGGTCCGCTCGATGACGACGCACCTCAAGCGCATCCCGCCGAGCTTCGACGCACCGGAGGACGCCGTCCGCGTCCCGGACGACGCCTCGGAGCTCGTCGATCCCGGCCCGCAGCCGGGGGAGACCCTGCTGGACTCCCTCCGTCGGGCACCCCGGGCGATCGAGCCGCCCCGGGACGCCGACGACGGCCGGCCGGACGCCCCGGGCAGGAGCTGACCGGTCCGGCCGTCGCCGGGGTGCGCTACCAGCGGTGCGCGACGTCGATGACGAGGCGCGGGGTGTCGTCGGACTGTGGCGTGCCGGTCAGGGTGAAGACCCGGAACGGCAACCGTGCCCGGACCCCGAGGGCCCAGGTCGTCTGTCCCTCGAAGTCACCGGCGAAGGCGACCTGCCGGAAGGTGCGGAACCCGGCGACGTCGACCATCTCGCTACTGGTCGGGACGGTGCTGTTGCCGTACTGGTCGTGAGCGGGCGCGCCGAGGATCACCTGCAGCACGGCGCCGCCCCGCACCGGGACGGGGAATCCTGAACCGTCCTGGTGGACCAGGGGCACGTACCGGACGTTGTACGTGGAGAACCGGGTGTCCTGACCGCCCACGTCGAACACGAGGCGGTCGAAGCACGCGTGCCGGCCGGCACGGACGTCGTTGACGACCTCGGTGTCCTCTCGGGGGTCGTTCACCTCGGCCCCGGAGCCCCAGGTGATGCCGCAGTACGGTTGTGTGGCCGCCGAAGCGGGACTGATCACCCCCAGGGTGGCGAGTGCCGCGACGGTCAGGACGAGGAGCCGGGAGCGGTACCGGGTCATGGCGGGCCTCCTTGGTTGCGCCAAGGCGAGAATCCGCCGACACGCCGACCGTTACCATAGGCACAAGTACATAGCAAGGACGAAGCATCGGCGTGTCAGTTGGCTGTTCTTGCCCAATGCGTGCCGACACGACGGCCTTGTCCGTGGCCTGATGTGATGATCGAGATCGCCCGCTGACGGTGCGTCACGCCGGGCCCCGGTTTCCCGTGCGTGCCCCGACCGGACAAGATCTCCCGGTGGCCAAGAGACGATCAGCCGGTGAGTCCGAGGACGACGCCCGCCCCGGCATCGGCCGCTTCGGCACCCGGCTGCTCGAGATCGCCGAGAACGTCGTCTACGCGGGGATCGCGACGTTCCTCGTCGGGACCGCCCTGGTGTGCCTGGTGCTCGCCGGGAAGACGACCTGGGGGCTGGTCTCGGACTTCTCGGAGCAGCCGATCCTGGACCTGCTCGACATCCTCCTGCTGGTCTTCATCGTCGTCGAGCTGCTGTTCGCCGTCCGCACGACGGTGGAGAAGCGCGAGCTCCTGGCCGAGCCGTTCCTGCTCGTGGGCATCATCGCGTCGATCAAGGAGATCGTCGTGCTCTCGGTCGAGGCCGCGAAGGAGGTGGGCAACGCCGCCGAGTTCGACGACCGCATGATCGAGATCGCGGTGCTCGGCGTCCTGGTCCTGCTCCTGGGACTGACGTCGTTCCTGCTGAGGCGCAAGGAGCGGGAGCCCGACGAGGGCGACAGCGGACCGCCGCCACCCGAGCGTCAGGCCGACCGGCAGGGGTAGGCACGAGGCGTGCCGAACCGCCTCGCCACTGCGACCAGCCCGTACCTGCTCCAGCACGCCGAGAACCCGGTCGACTGGCGGGAGTGGGGCGCGGAAGCCTTCGCCGAGGCGCGGCAGCGGGACGTGCCGGTGCTCGTCTCGGTCGGCTACGCCGCCTGCCACTGGTGTCACGTCATGGCGCACGAGTCGTTCGAGGATCCGGCGACCGCGGCGGAGATGAACCAAGGCTTCGTCTGCGTCAAGGTCGACCGGGGGGAGCGCCCCGACGTCGACAGCGTCTACATGGCCGCGACCCAGGCGATGACCGGGCACGGTGGCTGGCCGATGACGGTGTTCAACACCCCGGACGGTCGTCCGTTCTACTGCGGGACGTACTTCCCGCCCCGGCCGGCGCACGGGATGCCGGCGTTCCGGCAGGTCCTGGCCGCCGTCCGGGACGCCTGGACCACCCGCCGGGACGACCTGGAGCGGGCCGGCACGTCGATCGTCTCGGCGCTGTCGGGGAGACTCGACCTGGGCACTCCCGCACCGCTCTCGGCGGAGGTGCTGGACCGGGCCGCGGCCACCGCGGTGGGCAGCTACGACGAGGAGTCCGCGGGGTTCGGCGGTGCGCCGAAGTTCCCGCCGTCCATGCTGCTGGAGTTCCTGCTGCGCCACTCGGCGCGCACCGGCGACGACGAGGCGCTGCGCACCGCCGGCGGCACGCTGGAGGCGATGGCCCGCGGCGGCATCTACGACCAGCTCGCCGGCGGCTTCGCGCGGTACTCGGTGGACGCGGAGTGGGTCGTGCCGCACTTCGAGAAGATGCTCTACGACAACGCGCTGCTGCTGCGGGTGTACCTCCACCTGTGGCGGGCCACGGGGGACGAGTGGGCGCGGCGGGTCGCCGACGAGACGGCCGCCTTCCTGATCCGCGACCTCGGGACGCCCGAGGGCGGTTTCGCCTCCGCGCTGGACGCCGACACGAGCGGCGTCGAGGGGCTGACCTACGTGTGGACGCCCGACCAGCTGGTCGAGGTTCTCGGTACGGACGACGGGCGATGGGCGGCGCAGCAGTTCGAGGTGACCGACCGCGGCACCTTCGAGCACGGTGCATCGACGTTGCAGCGACTGTACGAACCCGACGACGCGGCCCGGCTCGAGTCGGTGCGGGCGCGACTGCTCGCGGCCCGAGCGGAACGGCCCCAGCCGGAACGGGACGACAAGGTGGTCACCGCCTGGAACGGGCTGGCGATCGCGGCCCTGGCCGAGCACGGGGTCCTCGCCGGGTCCGAGGTCTCGGTGACCGCGGCCCGCGGCGCCGCGGAGCTGCTCGCCGGGACGCACTGGAGCGGCGGGCGGCTCCGCCGGGCGTCCCGGGACGGCGTCCCCGGCCGGCACGCGGGGGTCCTCGAGGACTACGGCGACCTCGCCGAGGGACTACTGGCACTGCATCAAGCGACCGCTGACGGGCGCTGGCTCGATCTGGCCGGGGATCTGCTGGACGTCGTCGCCGAGCAGTTCATCGATGCCGACGGCTGGCACGACACCGCCGCGGACGCCGAGGCCCTCGTGCACCGCCCCTTCGACCCGGCGGACGGACCGACACCGGCGGGCGTCGCCGCGGCGGCGGGAGCGGCCGTGACCTACGGCGCGCTGGCCGGCTCCCCCCGCCATCGCGAGCTGGGCGAGGCCGCGCTCGCCTCCCTGGTCCGGCTGGTGGACCAGGCGCCGCGGGCCGCCGGCTGGGCGGCGGCCGTGGGGG
>NZ_SPQL01000013.1 GCF_004570385.1 Blastococcus sp. CT_GayMR19
CCGGAAGCTAAGCCTCTCAGCGCCGATGGTACTGCCCTGGAGACGGGGTGGGAGAGTAGGACACCGCCGGACAACCATTCCCGAAGGGGCCCCAGCACACTGTGCTGGGGCCCCTTCCGGCATGCCCGGACCACGGCACCCCGACGGAACTTCCCGGGAATCCCCCCCGGGCCCCACGCAGGACTCTCCGGGGCGCCCCGGCGGGACTCTCCGCGCGGAAAGACCCCACCCTCCGCTTTCGGTACCGAAAGCGGAAGCCCCGGCGTCCCCCGGACCAGGCCCGCCGAAGGGGCTCTCCGCGCGGAAATTCCCCACCCCTCCGCTTTCGGTACCGAAAGCGGGTGCTTCAGCGGCGGCGGATCTCTTTCGTCGTCGCCCCGACATTGTCGGCCATCCAGGCGTTGAGCGTCTGCAGATCGCGCCAGGCGGTCCGCACCTCGTCCAGGGCACGCCGCTCGTGCAGCCAGTCCTGCGGTTCCCAGCTCTTCGTGGCGTGCAGGGACTTGTGCTTCAGCAGCTCGAGTCGCTCGGCGTCGGCCGCGTACCCGGTCGGCACCCGGGTCAGCCGCTCACCCTCGATGGACCAGCTGCCGCGCGCGAGCCGGGCCACCTCCTGCTCGAGCCGCGGCCCCTGGACCGGATCGGCGACCGCGCGCCGGTAGCGGGCGACCTGATCCGATTCGAGTCGCCAGCACCCGCCCGACACGGTGAGGCCGTCGGCGGAGATCTGGACGTACCAGGAGCCGGCCCCCCGGCCCTCCGGGGTGATCACGGCGCCCTGGTGCGTCTTGTAGGGGGTCTTGTCGTGGCTGAAGCGCACGTCGCGGTAGGGACGGAAGACCTTGGCCGGACCGAACTCGGCGGCGAGCTCCGACAGCAGGGCCAGCAGCGGCGCCCGGACGTGCGTCTCGTAGGCGGACTTGTTGCGCTGCCAGTAGGTCTTGGAGTTGTCGGCCTCCAGGCCCTCGTAGAAGACCAGCCCCTCGTCGGGGAACCCCTCGAAGCTCACGCCGGGCCCTCGTCGTCCAGCAGGGCGTGCCAGCGGATCTCGCGCAGCGGCTCGGCGCCGCCGGTGTCCAGGGTGCGCGCCCACCCGTCGGGCGCCCAGCCGGCCGAGGCGTAGAAGCCGGCCGAGACGGCGTCGGCCTCCGGCAGCCAGACCTGGAGCCGGGCGGCGCCGCCACTCCGGGCGACGTCGGCCACCGCGGCCAGCAGGCGGCTGCCGTGCCCCCGGCGTCCCCAGCGGGGCTCCACCAGGAGCGTGGACAGCTCGGCCGTCGGTCCGGCGGGGTCGCTCGCCTCGCCTGCCGCCAGCTCGGCGGGACCGAAGGCCGCGAAGCCGACGACGCTGTTCCGCTCCAGCGCCGCCAGCACGCCGTGGCCCGGCGTGGGCGGAGCTGCGACGGCCGCGCGCCAGGAGGCGGTCGCGGCCTCGGCGTCCCAGTCGTCGAGCACCGCCGTGGGAAGGAGGGCCCGGTACGCCGTCCGCCAGGTGACGACCTGGACCCGGGCGATCTCGGCGGCATCCTCCGGTCGCGCCGGCCGCACGGAGACGTCCGCCGTGCCTGTGATGCGCGGGAACGTCGCCTCGGGGTTCACCCGGGCAGCGTAAGCGGACCGCCCAGGGACGACGAACGTCGTACCGGGCAGGCAGGATCGGCGCCCGTGAGTGCTCCCGCCGCCGAACGGCTGCCCGCCGGGCTGGCGCGGCGCATCGCGCTGGCCGCCCAGGGGTTCGCCGAGCCGCGCCCGAGCGGATCCGTCGGCACCCGACAGCTGCGGCGGATGACCGACCGGCTGGCGGTGGTGCAGATCGACTCGGTGAACGTGCTGTCCCGCTCGCACTACCTGCCGGCGTTCAGCCGGCTGGGGAGCTACCCGCGGGCGGCGCTCGACGAGCTCACCGCCCGCCGCCATGCGGTCTTCGAGTACTGGGCGCACGAGGCGTCGTTCCTGCCCGTGCGGCTGCAGCCGTTCCTGCGCTGGCGGATGGCGGCGGCCGAGGAGCACGCCTGGGGCAACATGGTCCGCCTCCAGCGGGAGCAACCCGGGTACGTGGCCGAGGTCCTGGAGCGGGTGCGCGCCGACGGTCCGCTGAAGGCCGGCGACATCGCCGAGCCCAAGCCCGACCGGCCGGGGACGATGTGGAACTGGCACCCCGGCAAGGTCGCGCTCGAGTGGCTCTTCTTCACCGGCGAGATCACCGCGACCCACCGCACGACCAGCTTCGAGAAGGTCTACGACCTCACCGAACGGGTGCTCCCCGCCGACGTCCTGCGGATCCCGACGCCGGATTCGGCCGACGCCGTCCGCGAGCTGGTCCGCACCGCCGCCCGGGCGCTGGGGGTGGCCACCGAGCGGGACCTGCGCGACTACTTCCGGCTCCGGCCCGCCGCGGCCCGGACCGCGGTCGACGAGCTCGCCGACGCCGGGGAGCTGCTGCCCGTCGACGTGCCCGGCTGGGGCGGCCCGGCCTGGCTGGACCCTGCGGCCCGGCAACCCCGGCGCATCCGCGCGCGGGCGTTGCTGAGCCCCTTCGACTCCCTGGTGTGGCAACGGCCGCGCGTGGAGCGGATCTTCGGGTTCCGCTACCGGCTGGAGATCTACACGCCCGCGGCGAAGCGCGTTCACGGGTACTACGTGCTGCCGTTCCTGCTCGGCGACCAGCTCGTGGCGCGGGTCGACCTCAAGGCCGACCGGCAGGCCGGCGTGCTCCGCGTCCAGGCGGCCCACGCCGAGGAGGGCGCGGACCGTCCGCTCGTCGCCGCGGCGCTGACCGAGGAGCTGGGGCTGATGGCCGACTGGCTCGGGCTGGCGGACGTCGCCGTGGCCGAGAGGGGCGACCTCGCACCCGAGCTCAGCCGGGTGGTGGGCCGCCGGCTCGCGGGGTGAGGCCCGCCAGCCGGTGGACGACCGCCAGCCCGGCCGGCTGCCCGGGCCAGTGCCGGGCGAGGGCCTCCGCGCCGGAGCGGCGCACGACGGACCGCAGCGCCCAGGCGACGACGACGACGTCGTCCGCGTAGCCGAGCACGGGCACGACGTCCGGCACGAGGTCGACCGGGGAGAGCAGGTAGGCGAGCAGCAGCCACAGCCGGATCCGGACGGCGCGGGGGAGCGTGCGGTCCGCCGCCAGGCGCCGCACGAGGCGGACGACGTCCGGGAGCAGCCGCAGCGCCTCCCGCGCGCCGAGCTCGTCGGGCCGGGCCCGCCACAGCAGCGCCAGCAGCAGCAGCCAGAGCACCACCAGGCCGCCGACGACGGCGAGCACCGGTCCCAGCAGGTCCACGGCGCCAGTCTGCCCGGCGTCCGCGCCGAGGCGGCTCGTCGGCCGCCGTACGCTCGCCGGCGTGCCAGAGATCGTGCCGCTCCAGGTCCAGGTGATCGCGCAGACGCAGTTCACCCCGCCGGCCGACGTGCCGTGGGAGACCGACGCCGACGGCGGCCAGGCGCTCGCCGAGTTCGCCGGGCGGGCCTGCTATGAGTCGTGGGACAAGCCGAACCCGGCCACGGCCACCAACGCCGGCTACCTGCGGCACATCCTCGAGGTCGGCCACCTCTCGGTTCTCGAGCACGGCACCGTCAGCATGTATCTCACCGGCGTCTCCAGGTCGCTCACCCACGAGCTGATCCGGCACCGGCACTTCTCCTACAGCCAGCTGTCCCAGCGGTACGTGCCCGAGCGGGACGCCGCGATCGTCGAGCCGGCCGTCATCGCCGAGGATCCCGAGCTGCACGAGCGGTTCCTCGCCGCCACCGGCGCCGCGGTCGCGGCCTACACCGAGCTGCTCAGCGCCCTGGAGCAGCGTTCCGCCGACGTCCCGAACGCCACGCTGCGACGGAAGCAGGCCCGCCAGGCGGCCCGCGCGGTGCTGCCCAATGCCACCGAGACGCGCATCGTCGTCACGGGCAACTACCGCGCCTGGCGGCATTTCGTCGCCATGCGGGCCAGCGAGCACGCCGACGTCGAGATCCGCCAGCTCGCCATCGCCTGCCTTCGCGAGCTGCAGCGGGTCGCCGGCAACGTGTTCGGCGACTTCCGGATCAGCGCGCTGGCCGACGGCACGGAGGTCGCCGCCAGCCCGTTCGTGACCGAGGGCTGAGCCCTCCGGAGGCCCGTGGTGCGGATGGGTCGCAGCACTGCCGAACAGTCAGCGGCCGCCCGTAGTCTGAGGCCCGTGGCAGCGATCGACACCCAGTACGAAGACCTCCTGCGGCGCATCCTCGAGCAGGGGACGCCGAAGGAGGACCGGACCGGCACCGGCACGGTCAGCCTGTTCGGCGAGCGGCTCCGGTACGACCTGTCCGAGAGCTTCCCCCTGGTGACGACGAAGAAGGTGCACTTCAGGTCGATCGCCGTGGAGCTGCTGTGGTTCCTCCGCGGCGACAGCAATGTCGGCTGGCTGCGCGAGAACGGCGTCACCATCTGGGACGAGTGGGCCTCGCCCGAGGGTGAGCTGGGGCCGGTCTACGGCGTCCAGTGGCGGTCGTGGCCGACGCCGGCCGGTGACCAGATCGACCAGATCTCGTCGATCCTCTCGACGCTGCGCTCCGACCCCGACTCCCGCCGGATGATCGTCTCGGCCTGGAACGTGGCCGCGCTCCCGGACATGGCGCTGGCGCCCTGCCACGCGCTGTTCCAGTTCTACGTCGCCGACGGCAAGCTGTCGTGCCAGCTCTACCAGCGCAGTGCCGACATGTTCCTGGGCGTGCCGTTCAACATCGCCAGCTACGCCCTGCTCACGCGGATGGTGGCCGACCAGGTGGGGCTCGCCCCGGGCGACTTCATCTGGGTCGGCGGCGACTGCCACATCTACCGCAACCACACCGCGCAGGTCACCGAGCAGCTCTCCCGCGAGGTGCGGCCGTTCCCGACCCTGGAGCTGGCCACCGCACCGTCGCTGTTCGACTACACCTACGAGCACTTCACGGTCCGCGACTACGACCCCCACCCGGCGATCCGGGCAGCCGTGGCGGTGTGACCGAGCTCGCCAGGTCACCGGAGGCCGCGGCAGCCTCGCGAACGGGGCCGACGAGCACCGACGGGGCGGGCACGTGAGCGTCGGGCTGATCTGGGCCCAGGCGCGCGACGGGGTCATCGGCGCGGGTGGCGGGTTGCCCTGGCACCTGCCCGAGGACCTGGCGCTGTTCCGCCGGCTCACCATGGGTTCGACGGTCGTGATGGGCCGCCGCACCTGGGACTCGCTGCCCGACCGTTTCCGGCCCCTCCCGGGGCGGACCAACGTCGTCCTGACGTCGGACGGGCGCTGGTCCGCGGACGGGGCCCGGCCGGCGGCGTCGGTGGAGCAGGTGCTCGCCGAGCACGCCTCCTGCTGGGTCATCGGCGGCGGGGCCGTCTACGCGGCCTTCCTGCCGCACGCCGATCGGCTGGTGGTCACCGACGTCGACGTCCTCGTCGAGGGCGACACGTGGGCGCCTTCGCTCGACGGCTGGGTCCGGACGTCCAGGACCCCGGCCGAGGGATGGTCGGTGTCGATGCCGGCGGGGCTGCGCTACGCGGTGTCGGAGTACGTGCGCTCCGATGCGGGCGGAGCGGGCGCCGGTGGCGAGGCTCGGTAGATTCCTCCCATGACCACCGACCCCGCCCGGCCGTTCGGGCGCGTCCTCACGGCGATGGTGACCCCGTTCACCGAGGACGGCTCGGTCGACCTCGCCGGGGCCCAGGAACTGGCCGCGCACCTGGTCGACCGGCAGTCCCACGACGGGCTGGTCGTCCTCGGGACGACGGGGGAGTCGCCGACGGTCGACGACGCCGAGCAGAAGACCCTGCTCGAGGCCGTGCTCGACGCGGTCGGTGACCGCGCCGTCGTCGTCGCCGGGGTGGGGACGAACGACACGGCGCACTCCATCGAGAACGCGCGGTCGGCCGAGCGGCTCGGCGTCCACGGCCTGCTGGTCGTGACCCCGTACTACAACCGGCCCTCCCAGGCCGGTCTGCTCCGCCACTTCACCGCGGTCGCGGACGCCACCGACCTGCCGGTGATGCTCTACGACATCCCGCCGCGGTCGATCGTGCCGATCGAGGTGGAGACGCTCGTGCGGCTCGCGGAGCACCCGCGGATCGTCGCGGTCAAGGACGCGAAGGGAAATCTCGGCGACGTCGCCTGGACCCTCGCGCGCACCGACCTCGCCTACTACAGCGGCGAGGACATGCTGAACTTCCCGCTGCTCGCGCTCGGCGCCGTCGGCGTGGTGAGCGTGGTCGGGCATCTCGTCGGGCCCCGCCTGGCCGAGCTCGTCGCTGCCGTCGAGTCCGGTGACCTGGTCAAGGCACGCGCCGTGAACGAGAGCCTGCTGCCGGTCTACTCGGGGGTGATGGGCGGCGGCCAGGGAGCCATGATGATCAAGGCGGCGCTGCGGGAGCTGGGCCTGCCCGCAGGCCCGGTCCGGCCGCCGCTCGTCGACGCCACGCCCGAGCAGGTCGCCAAGCTGCGCGTGGACCTCGCCGCCGGGGGACTCTCGCTGTGAGCGGTGCCGCCTGGTGAGCGGGCAGGTCACCCAGCCGCACCTCGACCTCAAGGCCCCGCCACCGCTGCCCGAGGGCGGGCTGCGCGTCATGGCGCTGGGCGGCCTCGGGGAGATCGGTCGGAACATGGCCGTGCTGGAGTTCGAGGGCCGGCTGCTGGTGATCGACTGCGGCGTCCTCTTCCCGGAGGCCGAGCAGCCCGGCATCGACCTGATCCTGCCCGACTTCGGCGTCATCGAGCACCGGCTCGACGACATCGACGCGCTCGTCCTGACCCACGGCCACGAGGACCACATCGGCGCCGTCCCGTACCTGCTGCGGATGAGGGCCGACATCCCGCTGGTCGGCTCCCGGTTCACCTTGGCGCTGGTCGGCGCAAAGCTCCGCGAGCACCGGATCGAGCCGGTCCTGGTCGAGGTGGCCGCGGGCGACGACCACGTGGCCGGGCCGTTCCACTGCGAGTTCATCTCGGTTAACCACTCCATCCCGGACGCCCTCGCCGTCGCGGTCCACACATCGGCCGGGGTACTGCTGCACACCGGCGACTTCAAGATGGACCAGCTCCCGCTGGACGGCGTCCTCACCGACCTGGGCGCATTCGCGCGGCTCGGCGCCACGGGCATCGACCTGCTGCTCTCGGACTCCACCAACGCGGAGATCCCCGGGTTCGTCACCCCCGAGCGGAGCATCGGGCCGGTCCTGGACGACGTGTTCGCGCGGGCCACGCAGCGGCTGATCGTCTCCAGCTTCGCCAGCCACGTGCACCGCATCCAGCAGGTCCTCGACTGCGCCGAGACCCACCATCGCAAGGTCGCCTTCGTCGGCCGCTCGATGGTCCGCAACATGGGCGTAGCCCGGGATCTCGGCCTGCTGCGGGTCGCTCCCGGCCTGATGGTCTCCCTCGACGACGCCGCGGCCATGCCCCCCGAGCAGGTCGTGCTCGTGTCGACCGGCTCGCAGGGGGAGCCGCTCTCGGCGCTGGGCCGGATGGCGCGCGGGGAGCACCACCAGGTCACGATCGAGGCCGGCGACACCGTCGTCCTCGCCTCCTCCCTGGTGCCCGGGAACGAGACCGCCGTCTACAAGGTGATCAACGGGCTGGCCCGCCTCGGCGCGACCGTGGTGCACAAGGAGACCGCCCGCGTGCACGTCTCCGGGCACGCCCCCGCCGGCGAGCTGCGGACGCTGCTCAATGTGGCGAGGCCGCGGTACCTGATGCCGGTGCACGGCGAGTGGCGCCACCTGCGCGCCCACGCCGCGCTGGCCGAGGAGACCGGCATGCGCCGCGACCGGGTGATCCTCGCCGAGGACGGCGTCGTGGTGGACCTCGTCGACGGCAAGGCCTCGATCGTGGGCAGCGTGCCGATCGGCAACGTCTACGTCGACGGGCTCAACGTCGGCGACGTGGGGGAGGAGTCGCTGCAGGCGCGGCGGATCCTCGGCGACGAGGGCTTCGTGGCGCTGACCGTCGTCATCGAGCCCTCGACGCGCACGATCGTGCGGCCGGTGCACCTGTCCACGCGCGGGTTCTCCGACGACCCGGCCGCCTTCGACGGGGCGCTGCACCTGGTCGAGGACAACCTCCGGCGGGCGCTGGAGGACGGCGAGGTCGACCCCCACCGGCTCTCGCAGACGATCCGCCGGACGGTCGGCAAATGGGTCTCCGACACCTACCGCCGCAGGCCGATGATCATCCCCACCGTCCTCGAGGTCTGAGCCGGGGACGGCGCTCCGTTGTCGTGCCGGTGGGCCCCCGGAGGGGGTCCGCGCAGGCGCGACGCAACGGCTCAACGCAGCAGGGGACCGCTCCTGGCCGCGGTGTCGTCCGGAGGACGACGATGTCCTGGGCGCGGTGTCGTCCGGAGGGCGACGATGTCATGGCCGCACCACCTCGATGGGGCGGATGTTCTCGCTCTCGGGCAGCCCGAAGCCCCACACCTGCGCGTAGAAGGACAGCTCGCCGTCCAGCGCCGCGCGGATGTTCTCCGCCTTCCGGAACCCGTGCTGCTCGCCGGGGAACAGCAGGTAGGCGTGCGGCACGCCCTTCCTCCGGAGTGCGGCGACGATCGCCTCCGCCTGGGCGGGCGGCACCACCTCGTCCTCCTCGCCCTGGAACACCGCGAGCGGGGTGTCGAGGGCGTCGACGTGGTTGATCGGCGAGCGCTCCGCGTACACGTCGGCGCCCTCCGGCCACGGGGCGACCAGTCCGTCGAGGTAGCGCGACTCGAACTTGTGCGTCTCGGCCGCCAGCGCGCCGAGATCGGCGACGCCGTAGTGGCTGGCGCCGGCGGTGAAGACGCCGGGGCGCATGGTCAGCGCGGCGAGGGTCGTGTACCCACCGGCCGAGCCGCCGCGGATCGCCATCCGGGCCGGGTCGACCCGGCCGGCATCGGCGAGGAACCGCGCGCAGGCGACGACGTCGTCGAGGTCCACCACGCCCCAGCGACCCTGCAGGGCGTCCCGGTAACGCCGGCCGTAACCGGTGGAGCCGCGGTAGTCGACGTCCGCGACGCAGAAGCCGCGGGACGTCCAGTACTGGACCTCCAGGTTGAGCACCGGCACCGCCCCGGCGGTGGGGCCACCGTGCACGACGACCATCAGCGGCGGCAGCGCCCCCTCGGGCGGGGCGACGTTGGGGTTGGCCGGCGGGTAGACGAACGCGTGCGCCTCGGCGATGCCGGTGCCGCGCTCCTCCGTCGGGAACGTCACGTGCTCGGGGCGGGCGAACCACGCCGGGTCCAGCCCGAGGTCGCGCGCCGGGCGCAGGACCTCCGGTTCCCCGCTGTCGACGTCCACCCGCAGGACCACCGGCTCGGCGGCGGGGCCACCCGCGACGCACACGACCGCCGTCCCCTGGGCGGTGACGTAGCGGAACACCGCGTAGGGCAGGTCGAGTTCGCGCAGGCCGCCGTCCCGATCCAGCACGGCGAGCCGATCGGCGCCGTCGCGACCGTAGGCGAGCACGACCCGGCCGTCGGCGAGCAGGGCGAAGCGGCGCTGCCCGAACACCCACTGCGGCCCGGCGATGTCGCTGCCCACGTCGACGACCAGTTCGGCCTCCCCGTGCGGACGACGGCGGTACAGCGACCACACATCGGTCCGATCGCTGAGCCACCACAGCGCCAGGTCCTCGCCCCAGACCGGCTGGACGACGGACTCGCCCGGTCCGCCGGCGATGACGTGGTCGGTGCCGTCCGCGGCCCGTACGACGAGCTGGGCGGTGTCCCAGGGCATGTGCGGGTGGTCCCACCGGAGATGGGCGAGCGTGACACCGTCCGGTGCCGGCCGCGGGTCGGCCACGAAGTCCGGACCGCTGACCAGGACCGACGTCGACCCGTCCGGTGCGATCCGGACGATCTCGTTGACGACGTCGGCCGCCGACCCGTGCTCCGACGGATGCGTCTCCCGGACCGCGAGCACCCCGCCCTCGGGGAGGACGGTGAGGTCGGCGTGCCGCACGCCGGCCCGCACCGGCGCCTCGGGGGTGACCGCCTCCGGCGTCGTCGCGCCGGCGGGCAGCCGGTACAGCCGCTGGTCGGTGAACTCGGTGAACCACAGCGTCCCGTCCGAGACCGTCCAGGCGCCGCCGCCGTACTCGTGCACCCGCGTGCGGGCGTTCCACGGGGCGGGGAGCGCGTCGGTGACGGTGCCGTCGGCGGACCGGCGGACGACGACCGACCGGCCGCCCTCCGCGGGCCGCGACTCCGACCACCACACGTCCTCCCCGTCCACGACCACCTCGCCGAGCCGGGCGCCGGCGCGGACCACGAGCTCGGAGGTGATCGGGGTCGGCCAGCCGCCGTGGGGGAAGGAGCCTCGGGAGGACGGGTTCGCCATGGCTGTGACGTTAGGGCCCGGTACCGACAGTGCGGGACACGTCCCTCCGCTTGCCCCGTCAACGCTGTCCTGGCGATTACGGTCGGCGCATGCCTGCCCGCACCACGTCGACCCGCCGGCCGGCCGCCTCGCGCGGCCGGTCCGGCTCGACGGCTTCGCGGAAGCGGCCGCCGGCGAAGCGGTCCGGTACCCGCCGTCCGGCCGCCAAGAAGAAGACCTCACCCGGGCTCTGGGGGGTCATCAGCGGGGGCTGGAACCTGCTCGCGCGCGGGGCCGGCGGTCTCGCCCGCTCGGTCGCCAAGCCGGAGGAGGCCGAACCGCTGGCCCCCGAGCACCGCCGCGACGGCGTCGGCCTCGCCGTCCTGGGGCTGTCGATCGTGCTCGGCGCCGCAGCGTGGAGCAACAGCATCGGCCCGGTCGGCGTGGGTCTCGCCGACGGCGTCCGCTGGATCGTCGGCTCGATGGTGATGGTCCTGCCGGTCGTGCTGTTCTTCGCGGCCCTGCGCCTCCTTCGCAGCGGCCCGCACCCGGAGTCGCGGGGCCGGCTGGCGATCGGCTGGCTCTGCAGCATCGCCTCCGTGCTGGGCATCGCGCAGATCCTGGGCACCCCGGCCGACCCCCGGAACGGGGAGCACGGCTCCGGCGGGCTGCTCGGCTGGGCCGTCGGCACCCCGCTGACGGCCGGGATCGGCACCATCGTCACCGTCGTCCTCCTCGCCCTGCTGGCCTTCTTCGGGCTGCTCGTCATCACCGCGACGCCCGTGCACCAGATCCCCGAGCGGCTCCGCGAGCTCGGTGACCGCGTGCTGGGCCGCGGCGACTACGACGACGACGAATACGACGACGAGGACGAGGACGAGGAGACGGACGAGCCGACGGGCCGCCGCTTCCGCCGGAAGTCGCTCTCGGAGGACCTCCTCACCACCGGCCCGGTCGACCTCGGTGCGCTCGACGCGGCCGCCGATGCGGCGATCACGACCCCGCCCGTGCACACCCAGCTGCGGCCCGCGGTCGTCGACCGCACCGCACCGGCGGAGGACCTCCCGCCGATCACCGAGCCGGAGCAGCTGACCATCCAGCCGGTCGCCGGCAACTACGTGCTGCCCTCGCTGACCAACCTGCGCCCCGGCGACCCGCCGCGGGCCCGCTCCAAGGCCAACGACGTCGCCATCGAGGCGATCACCGGCGTGCTCGAGCAGTTCAACGTCGACGCCGCGGTCACCGGATTCACGCGCGGCCCGACCGTCACCCGCTACGAGGTCGAGCTCGGCCCCGCGGTGAAGGTCGAGAAGATCACCGCGCTCACCCGCAACCTCGCCTACGCCGTCGCCAACGACAACATCCGGATCCTGGCGCCGATCCCGGGGAAGTCCGCCGTCGGCATCGAGGTGCCCAACACCGACCGCGAGAAGGTCAGCCTCGGCGACGTCCTCCGCTCCACGGCGGCCAAGCAGGACCCGCACCCGATGCTGGTCGGCCTGGGCAAGGACATCGAGGGCGGCTTCGTCTGCGCCAACCTGGCCAAGATGCCGCACCTGCTGGTCGCGGGTGCCACCGGCGCCGGCAAGTCCAGCTGCATCAACTCGGTGCTGACCTCGCTGCTGCTGCGGGCCACCCCCGACCAGCTCCGGATGATCCTGATCGACCCGAAGATGGTCGAGCTGACGCCCTACGACGGCATCCCGCACCTGATCACGCCGATCATCACCGACCCGAAGAAGGCCGCGACCGCGCTGGCCTGGCTGGTCGAGGAGATGGAGCAGCGCTACCAGGACATGAAGTCCACGGGTGTGCGGCACATCGACGACTTCAACCGCAAGGTGGAGAAGGGCGAGATCACCACCCCGCCCGGCAGCGAGCGGGTCTACCGCCCCTACCCCTACATCCTCACGATCGTCGACGAGCTCGCCGACCTGATGATGGTCGCCCCGCGCGACGTCGAGGACTCGATCGTCCGGATCACCCAGAAGGCCCGCGCCGCCGGCATCCACCTGCTGCTGGCCACCCAGCGCCCGTCCGTCGACGTCGTCACCGGCCTGATCAAGGCCAACGTGCCGTCCCGGCTGGCGTTCTCCACCTCGAGCCTCACCGACAGCCGGGTCATCCTCGACCAGCCGGGCGCGGAGAAGCTCATCGGCATGGGTGACGCGCTCTTCCTGCCGATCGGCGCCGGCAAGCCGATGCGCGTGCAGGGCGCCTTCGTCTCCGATGCCGAGATCGAGGCGGTCGTCGGGTTCAGCAAGAAGCAGGCCGAGCCGGAGTACCTCGAGGAGGTCTTCTCGGTCGCGCAGGGCGAGAAGAAGGAGGTCGACGAGGACATCGGCGGCGACCTCGACCTGCTCCTCCAGGCCGTGGAGCTGATCGTGACCAGCCAGTTCGGGTCGACGTCGATGCTGCAGCGCAAGCTCCGCGTCGGCTTCGCCAAGGCCGGCCGGCTGATGGACCTCATGGAGAGCCGCGGCATCGTCGGGCCCTCCGAGGGCTCCAAGGCGCGCGACGTGCTCATCAAGCCGGACGAGCTCGAGTCGACCCTGTTCGTCCTCCGCGGCGGCAGCGGCGGCGAGGCCTGACCGGTCTTCCCCGTTTCTCGGTCGGCCCCGGGCGGCGGGGCAACTACGATGGCCCGGTGACAGCTGTGCCCCGCCCTGCCCCCACGTCGGACGGGCAGCTCCCCACCGGGCGGCGCGTGGCGGTCGTGACCCTCGGATGCGCCCGGAACGAGGTCGACTCGGAGGAGCTCGCGGGACGGCTGTCCGCCGAGGGCTACCAGCTGGTGGACGACGCCGAGGGCGCGGACGCCGTCCTGGTCAACACCTGCGGGTTCATCGAGACGGCGAAGAAGGACTCGGTCGACGCGATCCTGGCCGCCACCGACTCCGGCGCCTCCGTGGTCGCCGTCGGCTGCATGGCCGAGCGGTACGGCTCCGAGCTCGCCGGCGCCCTGCCGGAGGCGACCGTCCTCGGCTTCGACGACTACGGCGCGATCGGCGACCGCCTGGACGACGTCCTCGCCGGCCGCCCCCTCGTTCCGCACACCCCGCGCGACCGCCGCACCCTGCTGCCGATCAGCCCCGTCGACCGGACCGCCGTCACCGCGGCCCCGGACTCGCCCGCGATCCCCGGGCACGACTGGCTGCGTCGCAAGCGGCTGGCCTCCGGCCCGACGGCCGCACTCAAGCTGGCCTCGGGCTGCGACCGCCGGTGCGCCTTCTGCGCCATCCCGACCTTCCGCGGCGCCTTCGTCTCGCGCCCCCCGGCGGAGGTGCTCGGCGAGGCGCAGTGGCTGGCCTCCCAGGGTGTGACCGAGCTGGTGCTGGTCAGCGAGAACTCCACCTCCTACGGCAAGGACCTCGGCGACCTCCGGTCCCTCGAGAAGCTGCTGCCGCAGCTGGCCGCCGTCGAGGGCCTCGTGCGGGTGCGGGTGGCCTACCTCCAGCCCGCCGAGCTGCGGCCGGGACTGCTCGAGGTGATCGCCGGGACCGAGCGGATCGCGCCCTACTTCGACCTGTCGTTCCAGCACTCTTCGCCGACCCTGCTGCGCCGGATGCGCCGGTTCGGCGGCACCGACGACTTCCTGGCGCTGATCGAGCGGGCCCGCTCGCTGGCGCCGACCGCCGGCTTCCGCACCAACGTCATCCTCGGCTTCCCCGGCGAGACCGAGGACGACGTCGCCGAGCTGGAGCGCTTCCTCACCGAGGGCCGCCTGGACGCGGTCGGGGTCTTCGGCTACTCCGACGAGGAGGGCACGGAGGGGGCGCGGCTGACCGGCAAACTCGACCAGGCCGAGATCGACGCGCGCGTCCGCCGGATCACCGACCTGGTGGAGGAGCTGACCGCGCAGCGGGCCGAGGACCGGATCGGCGAGCGCGTCGAGGTCCTGCTCACCGAGGATCTCGCGGACACCGAGGGTCCCGGAGTCTGGCTGGGCCACGCCGCCCACCAGGATCCCGACGCCGACGGGACGACGACGGTCGCGGGCGTACCTGGAGGCGCCGTCGCGGGGGAGTTGGTAGCCGCCGAGGTCGTCGGCACCGAGGGCGTGGACCTGATCGCCCGGGTCCTGGTCCCCGCGGTCGCACCGGCCGGGCGGTGACCGCCGTGACCGACGTTGCCCCGGACCCGGCCGCGACACCCCCGCAGTCGGTCAAGCTGGTCAACCTGCCGAACGCGCTGACGGTCCTGCGCCTCGCCGTCGTCCCGCTGTTCGCGGCGCTGCTGCTGCAGGACTCCGGGCTGGACGACGCCGGCCGGTACTGGGCCACGCTGGTCTTCGTCCTCGCGATCATCACCGACCGCTACGACGGCATGATCGCCCGGCGCACCGGTCAGGTGACCGAGTTCGGCAAGCTCGCCGACCCGATCGCGGACAAGGCGCTCACCGGCACCGCCCTGATCGGGCTGTCGATCCTGGCGCTGCTGCCGTGGTGGGTGACCGTGGTGATCCTGGTGCGCGAGGTCGGGGTGACCCTGCTGCGGTTCTGGGTCATCCGGCACGGCGTGATCGCCGCCAGCCGCGGAGGGAAGCTCAAGACCGTCGTCCAGGCCTTCGCGATCGGGCTCTACATCCTGCCTCTCACCGGCCTGCTGGCCAGCGGTCGCTGGTGGGTGATGGCCGCGGCGCTGGTGCTCACCGTGCTCACCGGCCTGGACTACGTGTACCGGGCCCTGACCCTGCGTCAGACCAGCGCCCGGGCGATGAAGGCCGCGGCCGCCCGTCGCGCGGCCGGCCCCAGCGGGGCGAGCGGCGCGCGCTCGGACACCGCCGCCTGACCCGGTGCGGCGCCGGGCCCGGCGCCCTCCGGGGAACGCCCGTCAGGGCCACAGCGTTACGCCATCAGCGGACGCGCCCCGGTCCCTCCCGCCCTGGTGCCGGGCGCCGCGTACCGTGAGCACACGGCCTCCTCCGGGGGGCCGTCGCTTCCCCCGCTCGCAGGACAGGAGACGGCCATGACGCTGCTGCGCACCCAGCTCGGGAACACCTTGCGTGGCCACCGGCAGAGCCAGCGCCGGACACTGCGCGACGTCTCCGGCGTGGCCCGGGTGAGCCTGGGCTATCTGTCCGAGGTCGAGCGCGGGCAGAAGGAAGCCTCCTCGGAGTTGCTGGCCTCGATCTGCGACGCCCTCGACCTGGAGCTCGCCGACCTGCTCGCCGAGGTCAGCCTCGAACTGCGCGGCGTCCGGGTCGGCGCCGCCGAAGCGGCCGGAGAGGTCCGCCCCCTGTCGCCGCCCGAGACCGCGGCCGACGACGCCCCGGCCGCGGAGGAGCAGCCCGTCGCTGCCTCGCCGGCCGGCGAGCCCGCGCTCGCCCTGGTGGGGGCCGGCCAGCCCGGCCGGGGCACGCTGCGCCGCGGCGAGACGGTGTTCCTCGCCGCCTGAGCGGTCCGCATCCGGCGCGATGAACCGCACCAGGGCCGGCCTGCTCGCCGGCGCCGCGCGGGCCTTCGCCGACCACGGGCTGCGCCGCAGCACCATGCAGTCGGTGGCCGTGGCTGCGGGCGTCGCGAAGGCCACCCTCTACAACCACTTCCGGACCAAGGACGAGGTCGCCCGCGCACTGCTCGCGCTCGAGCTGGACCGGCTGAGCGCCACGGCATGGGCCCTGCCGACCGAGCAGGCGCTGAGCACGCTCTCCGACGAGCTCGGTGCGCATCCCGTGCTCCGCCGGCTGGCCGAGACCGAGCCCGAGGTGCTCACCGCGCTGCTCACCACGGATCGCTGGGCCGAGCTGACCGGCCGGCTGGCCGCGGCTCTCCGGATCGACGCGGACGCCGCCGAGCTGGCGGGGCGCTGGCTGCTCGGCGTCGTCCTCCAGCCCGGCCGGTCGACGACCCGGCACCGGCACGCCGCGAGGCTGAGCGCCGTGCTCGGAGCCGCCCCTGTCGCCCCGGTCGCCCCGGTCAGTCCAGGGGCAGCGAGCGGGTGAACAGCACGCGGTCCTCGCCCGGGCCGGCATGGCCGGGGGAGACGGCGGCGTGCGCACCGAGACGCCCGGCGAGCCCGTGGACGGCGTCGTCGCCAGGATGGGCGACCCCCTGGAGGACGCGGGCGCCCACCTCCGACGCCAGGGTGGCGAACCGGGTGAGCAGGCGGGTGGCCAGCCCGCGCCGCCGCTGGTCGGGGTGCACCGCCAGGGCGTGGACGACGGCGAGGCGGTCGGCGCTCACGACACCGAGCAGGTAGCCGGCATCGGTGCCGGTGCCGGTGCCGGTCAGCGCGACCGCGCCGAACCCGCCCAGCTGGTGGAAGAAGATCGGGTCGTGCAGCGCCAGGACGGCGTCCTCGCCGAGCATCGAGCCGGCCCAGAACTCGGCCCGGCGGGCGACCAGCCTGTCCCGGACGGCCGCCGCGGACAGTTCCTCGAAGCCGACCAGGCGAGGCGCGTCGCTCACCGCGTCGCGCGGGCGGCGTCCAGCTCCGCCCGGGTGGGCGGGTCGGCGCCGACACGGGTGCAGTTCAGCGCGGCGACCAACGCGGCGTCGTCCACCACGCGCAGCAGGTCCTCGTCCGGGAGCGCCTCGAGCGCGCGCCGGGTGGTGACCCCTGCATCGAGCAGCCCGCAGAGCAGTCCGGCGGCCAGCGAGTCGCCGGCGCCGACGGTGTCGGCCACCGTCACGCGGACGGGCTCGCGGTGCAGGACCGGGCGTCCCGGTCGGGCGATCCGCAGCGGGCTCCCCCCGTCGGTGAGCAGCAGCAGGGCCGGGCCGCGGTCCGCCCACCGCTGCGCGGCGTCGTCCAGCCCGTCCCTGCCGTGCACGTCCGGTTCCAGCCACTCGAGGTCCTCGGCGCTCACCTTGACGACGTCGGCCCGGCTGATCAGCCGGTCGAGCCGCTCGCGGACGACGGGCGCGGTGTTGCCCAGGCTGGCGCCGACCGGACCGTCGGCGAGCGGCGGACGGATGTTCGGGTCGACGCTGATCAGCGCGCTGCCCGCGACGCGTTCGACGAGGCGGGCGATCGCGTCGCAGCCGGGCGCCGTCCAGCTGGAGATGGAGCCGACGTGCAGGATCGCCGTCCGCTCGGGGAGGACGCCCGCCAGCTCGGCGTCGGTCCACTGCCAGTCGGCGGCGCCGAGGACGTGGAACCCGTAGTCGGGGGAGCCGTCCGGGTTCAGCCCGATGACGGCGAGGCTGACCGGCTCCTCGGCAGGGACGAACCCGGCGCCGTCCACCCCGGAGAGCTCGGCGTGCCGGCGCAGGTTCGCTCCCAGGGGGCCGGTGCCCAGGCGGGCGAGCAGCCGGACCGGGGTGCCGAGCCGACCGGCGGCGACGGCGACGTTGAGCGCGTTGCCGCCGGGTCTCGCGACGAACTGCGGCGCCGTGCCCTCGGGGCCGGCCCCGGCCGTGGGGACGGGGAGCATGTCGACGACCAGCTCGCCGAGCACACAGAGCTGGGAGTCGCCGCCGGGCCCTGCATCGCCGCTGCGCACGGGCGAACCCTAGCCGCGGACGTGGGAGTTCCGCCCGCGTTGGCTCCGGGGGGTGGTCACCTGGGACGATGGGGAGCGACGTGCATCGCCAGGCCGGCCTTCGCGCCGGAGCAGGAGGACCAGTGCCCAATCCCCTCGTGAAGCTGTGGAAGTACCTCACGGCCTCCGCCAACGCCCAGATCGACCAGCGGGCCGACCCGAAGATCCAGATCGCCCAGGCGATCGAGGCGGAGCAGCAGCGCCATCAGCAGCTCGCCAACCAGGCCGCGGCCGTGCTGGGCAACCAGCGGCAGCTGGAGATGCGGCTCAACCGGAACCTCGGGGAGGTCGAGAAGCTGCAGGCCTCCGCCCGCCAGGCGCTGGTGCTGGCCGACAAGACCCGCGCCGCCGGGGACGCGAACAAGGCCGCGGAGTACGAGAACGCCGCGCAGGCCTTCGCTACCCAGCTGGTCGCCGCCGAGCAGGCGATGGAGGACCTCAAGCGCAGCCACGACGAGGCGCTGCAGGCCGCCGAGCAGGCCCGCGGTGCGGTCGAGCAGAGCCGGATGCGGCTGCAGACGACGCTGGCCGAGCGCACCAAGCTGATGTCGCAGCTGGAGCAGGCCAAGATGCAGGAGCACGTGGCCGCGTCGCTCAAGCAGGTCAACGAGCTCTCCGCGCCGGGGAACACCCCGAGCCTCTCGGAGGTCCGCGACAAGATCGAGGCGCGGTACGCCAACGCGCTCGGCCAGGCCGAGCTGGCCCAGACCTCGGTCGAGGGCCGGATGCTCGAGGTGCAGAAGGCGACCCTGGACGTCGCCGGGTCCTCGCGGCTCGACCAGATCCGCGCCTCGATGGGTGGCTCGGGTCAGACGGCGGTCGAGGGCAGCTCGCCCGCCGCGGCGATCGAGCAGGGCGCACCCCAGGTGGGGCAGCCCGCCGCAGCCGAGCGCGAGGCCCAGCCGGCCGAGCGCCCCGACCAGCAGGCCTGAGCGGGCGGAGGCGGGTCCGGGAACTCGACCCGGCCCCCTCCACTCCCGGCGCCGTGCGGACTCAGCGGTAGAGCGTCACCGGCGGGGGCCGGCCGGGCTCGCCGGTGCGGGCCTGCGGGTCGATGGGGCTGGTCGCCGCCTGGCAGGACGGGCACCACCAGGTCACCCGTTCCTGCGTGGGTGGCCCCTGCTCGCCGAGCAGGATGGCCGTTCCGCACCGCCGGCACGGGCGTCCCTTGCGGCCGGCCACCCAGTGGTCCTGGCCGCGGCGCGCGATCCCCGTGGTGCTCTGCTCGGGATGGTGCCGGTTGGCCAGCATGAGCGTGCGCGCGCGGGTCACCACGGCCTCGAGGTTGCCCACGTCCGCCACCCGCGCCCACGGGTGCACCCCGCACAGGAACAACGTCTCCACCTTGTAGAGGTTGCCGATCCCGGCCAGGTTGCGCTGGTCCAGGATGGCGACCCCGACCTGCTCGTCGGGGCTCGCGCGGAGCCGGCGCAGCGCCTCGTCGAGGTCCCAGTCGGGGCCGAGGACGTCGGGTCCGAGGTGACCGACCAGCCGGTCCTCCTCGGAGGTCTCGACCAGCTCGATGTCGTGCAGCCGGTAGCCCACGCACTCCCACTCGTCGGTGCTCAGGATCATCCGGATGTCGTAGGCCGGGCCGCCGTGCCACTTCGTGCCCGGCCGGTAGATGTGCCAGCTGCCGTCCATCCGGAAGTGCGTGCGCAGCGTCCGGCCGTCCCCGAGGCGGACCAGCAGGTGCTTGCCGCGGGGGAGCACCTCGCGGACGGTGGCGCCGGTGAGGTCGACGGTGGCCAGCTGGGGAATGCGGAACTCGCCGCGGCGCAGCACCGCCCCCGCCAGCGCGGTCTGCATGCGCTGCGCGGCCAGCCACACGGTGTCTCCCTCGGGCACCGTCCCAGTGTCCCCGCTCCGGGCGGCCTCCTCACCTGGTGTGAGACCCCTGACAACCCGGAATGGCCGGCGGGCCCCGCTGCGCTGTTCCACCCGTGAGCGTTCCCCTGCGACTGCGTGCCGTGTTCGGTGGCGACCCGTCGACCCCGAATGCGGAGCCCGTGACCGTGACCGTGGCCCGCGTCGTCCGCCCCGAGAAGCGCGAGGCCTTCGAGCGGTGGGCCGAGGACGTGCTGGGAATGGCATCGCGCTTCCCCGGGAATCTCGGTGCCTCCCTGCTGCACCCGGGACCGGGCAGCTCCGAGTACCACCTCGTGTACCGCTTCGAGGACGACGAGTCGCTGGCCGCCTGGGAGCGGTCGTCGGAGCGGCGGTCGGCGCTGGCCCACGTCGAGGACATGGTTGACGACGAGCGCTATGCGCGCGTCGCCGGACTCGAGAGCTTCTTCACCCGCCCCGCCAGGCCCGGGCCGCGCTGGCGGATGACGCTGCTGACCATCGCTGCGGTCTTCGCGATCACCTCGATGCTGCAGCTGTTCGTCATGCCGCACCTGGACGCCGTCCCGTGGGGTCTGCGCCTGCTCGGGTCGGCGGTCGTCGTGGTGCTGCTCCTGGGCCACGTGCTGATGCCGGCGCTCACCCGGTTGTTCGCCGGCTGGCTGCACCCTCCGCGCGACTGACGCACCGGGGTCCGCACCTGGGCGTGCGTCCGCACCAGTGCTCCGTCGCCTGGCTCAGCCGCGCAGGCGGAGGCCTCTCGGGGTGGCCGCGAAGCCGGCGGCCTGCAGAGCGGCCGACAGCGGCGTTGCCTCGTGCACCGAGGCGCCGTCGGCCTTCTGCACCACCATGCGGCCCAGCGCGCCGGCCGACACCGCGCCGCTGAGCGCGGTGGCCGCCTCCTTGAGCTCGTGCTCGTCCTCCGTCCAGGACAGCAGGGTCTTCCCTCCGCGCTCGACGTAGAGCACCAGGTCGCCATCGACCAGGACCACGAGCGCGCCCGCCTTCCGGCCGGCCCGGTGGCCGCTCGGCGTCTTGCGTGCGCCGGTGCCCTCGCCGACGTCCACCGCGTCGGGATCGTTCGCCGGCCCCCGATCCGGCCACGGCAGCGCCGCCCCGTACACGTTGGCCGGATCGGTGGCTGCCAGGACCACGGCGCCCGCGGGAACCCGGTCGGGCGCGGCGAAGCTGCGCAGCCGGTCGACCGATCCCGGGGTGCCGAACTGCGCGGCGCCGAGCGTCTCGACGAAGTATCCGCGACGGGCCCGCCCGTTCTCCTCGAACGCGCGCAGCACCGGGTAGACCGCCGAGAAGCCGCCGGTCACCTGCTCGGCCATGACCGCCCCACGGGTGAGCACCCCGTGCCGTTCCAGGAGCGCCTCCGTCCGCGCCGTCGTCCGTTTCGTGACGCTGGCCTCGCGGTCGGGGAGCCGGGACCAGCGGCCGGCCACCGTGGGCGGACCGGTGCGCGTGGGCATCGCGGGCCGCCCGAGCCGGGCGCGACCACCACGGCCGCGGTCGATGCGGGCGCGGGGAGCGGCGGGCCTGCTGCGGTGGGTGCCGCCCCCGCCCAGCCGCGTGCGCAACGGCGCCAGGGTGTCGTTGGTGAGGGCGCCCGCCCAGACGAGGTCCCAGACCAGATCGGCGAGCGCGGTGTCGTCGGTCGCGCCGACCGCGTCGGACAACCCGCGGAAGAACATCGCCTGCCCGCCGGCCAGCAGGTCGAGCAGCGGCTCGCCCTCGCCGGGGATCTCCAGCGGCTCCGGGAGCAGCAGCGGCGCCAGGTCGGCGGGGACCAGGCTGATCCAGCCGTCGCCGCCCGGCAGGCCGCCCGCGCCCGCCCACAGGACCTCGCCCGCGCTGGTCAGCTCGTCGAGCATGGCGGGGGAGTAGTCGCGCACCCGGGCCGGGAGCACCAGCGACTCCAGGGCGCTGGCGGGGACCAGGGCCCCCGCGAGCTGCTCGACGACCGCCAGCACGCCGTCCGCACCGCGCAGCCGTCCGCCGACCGACTGCCAGGAGGGGGTGAACCGGGCCAGGGTGTCGATCGGGACGGGCTCCACCTCCTGGCGCAGCTTGGCGAGGCTGCGGCGGCGGATCGACCGCAGCACGTCGGCGTCGCACCACTCCTGGCCGCTGCCGCCCGGCCGGAACTCGCCGGTCACCAGCCGTCCGGTGCCGGTGAGCCGCTGCACCGTGGCGGTGACGACGGCGACGCCCAGCCCCAACCGGGCAGCGGCCTCGATCGGCTGGAACGGACCGTGGGTGCGGGCGTAGCGGCCGATCAGGTCACCGAGCGGATCGGCGACCGGCTCGGTGAAGACCTCGGGCACCCCGACGGGCAGCGCGGTGCCGAGCGCGTCGCGCAGCCGGCCCGCGTCCTCGATCGCGACGTACCGCTCCTGGCCCGCGATCCGCACCTGCAGTGCCCGGCGGGCGGCGACGAGCTCGTCCAGCCAGGCCTGGGACACGCCCCGGACGGTGGCCTCCGCGGTCGTCAGGTCGCCGACCACGCGCAGCAGGTCGGCCCCGCCGTCCAGGTCCCGCGGATGCCGCTCAGCGGGCAGCCGCTGCAGCTCGGCCTCGATCTCGGCCATCGCCTCGGCGTCCAGCAGCTCGCGCAGCTCCGTGCGGCCGAGCAGCTCGGCGAGCAGGCCGGTGTCGAGGGCGAGCGCCTGCGCCCGCCGCTCGGCCAGCGGGGCGTCGCCCTCGTAGATGAACTGGCCGACGTAGCCGAACAGGAGGGACTGCGCGAAGGGTGACGCGGAGTC
This sequence comes from Blastococcus sp. CT_GayMR19, assembly GCF_004570385.1. Classification (GTDB taxonomy): domain Bacteria; phylum Actinomycetota; class Actinomycetes; order Mycobacteriales; family Geodermatophilaceae; genus Blastococcus_B. The sequence continues at coordinate 22,403 of NZ_SPQL01000013.1, forward strand.
GGTCTGCACGTCCACCACGCGGACGCGCCGCGCCCGGACGTCGCGCATCAGCTCGACCAGCCCGGGGACGTCGTAGACGTCCTGAAGCACCTCGCGGGCCGCCTCCAGGGTGATCGGGAAGGAGGCGAACTCGCTGGCCACCGCCAGCAGCTGCGCGGCCCGCTGGCGCTGCTGCCAGAGCGGGGTGCGGCGGCGCGGGTCGCGGCGGGGCAGGAGGAGGGCGCGGGCGGCGCACTCCCGGAAGCGGCTGGCGAACAGGGCGGAGTTGCCGACCTCCGCGGTCACCTCGCGCTCGACGTCGTCCGGGTCGAGGACGGCGAGGTCGGCCTCGGGCGGCTCTCCGGTGGTGTCGGGCAGGCGCAGCACGATGCCGTCGTCGGAGTGCATCGCGGCGACGTCGGCCCCGTACCGCTCGCGCAGCCGGGCGGCGAGGACCAGGGACCACGGGGCGTTGACCTGCGCGCCGAACGGCGAGTGGACGACCAGCCGCCAGTCGCCCAGCTCGTCGCGGAACCGCTCGACCAGCAGCGTGCGGTCGTCGGGGAGGTGGCCGGTGGCCTGCTTCTGCTCGGTGAGATAGGCGGCCAGGTTGGCCGCCCCCCACGCGTCCAGACCGGCGGCCCGCGCGCGGGCCAGACCGTCCTCGGGCGTGGCGGAGCCGACCTCGCGGAGGAACGCACCGAGCGCCCGGCCGAGCTCCAGCGGGCGGCCCATGGCGTCGCCGTGCCAGAACGGCATCTTGCCCGGCTGCCCGGGCGCCGGCGTGACCAGGACGCGGTCGTGGGTGATGTCCTCGATCCGCCAGGAGGAGGACCCGAGGAGGAAGACGTCGCCGACGCGGGACTCGTAGACCATCTCCTCGTCGAGCTCGCCGACCCGCCGTCCACCCGTTCCCTCGGCACCCACCAGGAAGACGCCGAACAGGCCGCGGTCGGGGATCGTCCCGCCGCTGGTGACGGCCAGCCGCTGGGCGCCGGCACGCGCGGTGAGGGTGTCGGTGACGCGGTCCCAGGTGAGCCGCGGCCGCAGCTCGGCGAAGGCGTCGGAGGGGTACCGCCCGGCCAGCATGTCGAGGACGGCGTGCAGCGCGGAGTCGGGCAGCGAGGCGAACGCCGCCGACCGGCGCAGGACCCCGGCGACGTCGTCGACCGTGCGAGGCCGTTCCGAGACCATCGCGACGATCTGCTGCGCCAGCACGTCCAGCGGGTTGCGCAGGTAGCGCAGCGACTCGATCGCGCCGGACTTCATCCGCTCGGCGACCAGGGCGCACTGCACCAGGTCGCCCCGGTACTTCGGGAACAGGACCCCGCGGCTGACCGCCCCCACCTGGTGCCCGGCGCGCCCGACCCGCTGCAGGCCGGAGGCGACCGTCGGCGGCGACTCCACCTGCACCACGAGGTCGACCGCGCCCATGTCGATGCCGAGCTCGAGACTGGAGGTGGCGACCACGGCGGGCAGCCGGCCCGACTTCAGCGCCTCCTCGACGATCGCGCGCTGCTCCCGGGACACCGATCCGTGGTGCGCGGCCGCGACCGGCTGGATGCCCTCCGGCACGCCGCCGCCGGCGCCGGCCTGGGCCATCAGCGCGGCGGCGTTCGTGCCGGGCGGCACGGTCTCGCCGGTGGTGCGCTCGTACGCCAGCTCGTTGAGCCGGCTGGTGAGGCGTTCGGCCAGGCGCCGGGAGTTGGCGAACACGATCGTGCTGCGGTGGGCCTGCACCAGGTCGAGCACCCGCTCCTCGACGGCGGGCCAGATCGAGTTCCGCGGCTGGTTGCCTGCGGCCGACCCCTCGAGCTCGCCGGTGGGCTGCCCCAGCTGGCTCATGTCCTCGATGGGGACCACGACGGAGAGGTCCCACTCCTTGGTCGACGGGGGCGCGACCACCTGCACGGGGCGGCCACCGGCCAGGAACGTCGCGACCTCCTCGATCGGCCGCACCGTCGCCGACAGGCCGATCCGCTGCGCCGGGCGGTCGAGCAGCTCGTCCAGCCGGTCGAGGGACACCGCGAGATGAGCGCCGCGCTTGGTGCCCGCCACCGCGTGCACCTCGTCGACGATCACCGTCTCCACCCCGCGCAGCGCCTCCCGTGCGGCGCTGGTCAGCAGCAGGAACAGCGACTCCGGCGTGGTGATCAGGATGTCGGTCGGCCGCCGGGTGAAGGCCCGTCGCTCGTCGGCCGGAGTGTCCCCGGAGCGGATGCCGACGCGGATCTCCGGGCGCGGCAGGCCCAGCCGGGCGGCCGCCTGCCCGATCCCGGCCAGGGGGGCCCGCAGGTTGCGCTCGACGTCGACGGCGAGGGCCTTGAGCGGGGAGACGTAGAGGACGCGGCAGGCGGTCTTCTCGTCGACCGGCGGGGCGCCGGCCAGCCGGTCCAGCGACCAGAGGAACGCCGCCAGGGTCTTGCCCGAGCCGGTGGGCGCGACGACGAGGGCGTGCTCCCCGCTGCTGATCGCGTCCCAGGCGCCGTCCTGCGCTGCGGTCGGCTCCACGAACGCACCGGTGAACCACGCCCGGGTGGGCTCGCTGAACCGGTCGAGAGCGGACACGTCGACCAGTGTCCACGCGGGTACGACAGTCCGCCGTCGAGCGTCGCGGCGCCGTCTCCCCCGGGTACTCGCCGGTAACCGGCTCCGGCAGACTCACGGCATGCGCCACTCGCTGTACGAGGCCGAGCACGACGAGTTCCGCGACATGGTCCGTGCCTGGGCGGAGAAGACGATCGCGCCCTTCCACGCGCAGTGGGAGAAGGACGGCATCGTGCCGCGCGACGTGTGGCTGGCCGGGGGGAAGCAGGGGCTGCTCGGCCTCGACATGGAGGAGCAGTACGGCGGGGGCGGCGTCCACGACTTCCGCTACAACGCGGTCGTCGACGAGGAGCTGGTGCGGATCGGGGCCAGCGGCGTGGGCTTCGGCCTGCACAACGACGTGGTCGGTCCCTACCTCCGCGACCTCGCCACCGCGGAGCAGAAGGAGCGCTGGCTGCCGGGGTTCTGCCGCGGGGAGCTCATCACCGCGATCGCGATGACCGAGCCGGGCGCCGGGAGCGACCTCCAGGGCCTGCAGACCACCGCGCGCGGGGACGGCGACGGCTGGGTCCTGAGCGGCTCGAAGACGTTCATCACCAACGGGATCAACGCCGACCTGGTCATCGTCGTCGCGAAGACCGACCCGGAGGCCACGGGGGCGAAGGGCCTCAGCCTGCTCGTGGTGGAGCGGGACATGCCCGGCTTCTCCCGCGGGCGGAACCTGGAGAAGGTCGGGCTCAAGGCGCAGGACACCGCCGAGCTGTTCTTCGACGACGTGCGCCTACCGGCCGAGAACCTGCTGGGCGGGAAGCACCGGGGCTTCCTGCACCTGATGGAGAACCTGCCGCAGGAGCGCCTCTCCATCGCGGTGGGCGCGGTCGCGGCCGTCGAGCGCGTCCTGTCCCTGACGATCGAGTACGTGACGTCCCGCAAGGCGTTCGGCCGCCCGGTCGGCAGCTTCCAGAACACCCGCTTCGTACTGGCCGAGCTGCAGACCGAGGCGACGATCGCGCGCACGTTCGTCGACGAGTGCGTCCGCCAGCTGAACACCGGTGAGCTGACCGCCACCGACGCGGCCATGGCGAAGTGGTGGACGACGGAGCTGCAGAACAAGACCGCCGACCGGTGCCTCCAGCTGCACGGCGGCTACGGCTACATGGACGAGTACCCCGTGTCGAAGGCGTGGCGGGACTCGCGCGTGCAGTCGATCTACGGCGGCACGAACGAGATCATGAAGGAGATCATCGGCCGCTCCCTGGGCCTGTGACGCCGAGGAGCCGGAAGCGCCACACTGGGACCATGACCGTGCAGGCGCAGGCCGCGTCGGACGTCGTCCAGGTGCAGCGTCGCACTCTCGGTGTGCTCAGCGGAGCCGTGGCGCTGAGCGGCATCGGGGTGACGGTCGGGATCACCGTCGGGGGCCTCCTGGCCCGGGACGTGGCCGGCACCGACACGGCGGCCGGGCTCGGGCAGACCGCCGCCGTCCTCGGCTCGGCGGTCCTCGCCGTGCCCCTGGCCCGGATCAGCGACCGGTCGGGACGGCGGGCAGGGCTGGCGACCGGCTACGCCGTCGCCGTCCTGGGCTCGGCGCTCACCGTCTGGGCCGCGGTGCTGTCGTCGCTGACGCTGCTGCTGGTCGGGCTCTTCGCCTTCGGCGCGGCCACTGCCTGCGGTCTGCAGGCGCGCTACGCGGCGGCGGACCTGGCCGTCCCGGAGCGGCGGGGGAGCGCGCTCGCCCTCGTGGTGTGGGCCACCACCGTGGGCTCGGTGCTGGGGCCCAACCTGGCCGGGCCGGGCGCCGACCTCGGCCGGGCACTGGGCCTGCCCGCACTGAGCGGCGGATTCGTGGTCGCCCTGGTCGTCTTCGCGGTCGTGGCGTTCGGCCTCTACCTGCTCCTCCGCCCCGATCCGCTGCTGCTCGCGCGTCGCCAGGGTGGCGGGAGCGGCGCCCCCGCCGTGCGCCCGCGCCGGGCGACCCTGACCGCCGTCCGCGCGGTGTGGGCCTCACCGGGCGGGCGCCTGGGACTCACCTCGGTGGTCATCTCGCACTCGGTCATGGTCGGCGTGATGGTCATGACGCCGGTGCACATGGGCCACGCCGGCGGCTCCGAGGGGACGACGCTGCGGATCATCGGACTGGTCATCAGCGTGCACGTGGCGGGCATGTACCTGTTCTCTCCCCTCGTCGGGCTCCTCGCCGACCGGGTGGGGCGGGCGGCCACGGTCGCCCTCGGCGGCGTCCTGCTCCTCGCCGCGGCTGCGCTGGCCGGCACGGCAGCGCCGGGGGCGGCCGTCCAGTTGGGGATCGGGCTGCTCCTGCTCGGCCTGGGCTGGTCCTGCGGCCTGATCGCGGGCTCCACCCTGGTGACCGAATCGGTGGGGCCGGAGGTGCGGCCGACGGCGCAGGGCGGGACCGACCTGCTGATGGGGCTCGGTGCGGCACTGGCGGGTGTCGTCGGCGGCCCGCTGCTGGCCGTCGGCGGGTTCGGTCTGGTCGCCGCCGTGTCCGGGGCGCTGGTGCTGCCGCTGATCGCGGTGTGGATCACGAGTGCCCGACCGGGGCTCAGCGGCCCCGGTAGTTCCTGATCAGCAGGACGATGCTGACGAGCAGCGCCAGGGCGATGCCGATCTGCAGGACGGTGTCCAGGGCGCCCGAGCCCGTGCCGGGAAGCATGGGCCGAGGGTAGGCCGCTGCGGCGCCCCGGTTGCGTCGTGGCAGCGCCGGCATCCGGGCGCGGGTTAGCGTCGGGGGGTGCGCCTGCAGGAGTTCTGGTCCCGTCTCGATCGTCAGTTCGGCTCGATGCGCGCCCAGAGCGTCGCCCGGGACCACGTGTTCGCGGCGCTCGGTGGGCGGAACGCGGTGGACGCGATCGAGGCGGGGCTGCCCGTGCGCAAGGTCTGGCTGGCCGTCTGCGAGGAGTACGAGGTGCCTCCGAAGGAGCGCTGAGCGGGCCCTGTCGCGGAGCGGCGTGTCGCCCTGGCACTCGAACAGGTGTTCGTCCTACAGTGGCGTCCACAGGCCCGCCGGCTCTCCACAGATCCGCCGCAGCCCACAAACTGTCGGTGCCTCGTCCTAGCGTCGGTCCCGACCCGCTTCCCCGCGAACCGAAGGTGAGCACCATGGCAACGCTCGACCGCGACAAGGCCCTCGACATGGCCCTCGCCCAGATCGACAAGCAGTTCGGCAAGGGCTCCGTCATGCGCCTGGGCGACAGCCCCGAGGTGGCCATGAAGGTCATCCCGACCGGCTCCATCGCCCTCGACATCGCACTGGGCATCGGCGGCCTGCCGCGTGGCCGGGTCGTCGAGGTCTACGGGCCGGAGTCCTCCGGTAAGACGACGGTGGCACTGCACGCGGTGGCCAACGCACAGGCCGCCGGCGGCATCTGCGCGTTCATCGACGCCGAGCACGCGCTCGACCCCGACTACTCCCGCGCCATCGGCGTCGACACCGACGCGTTGCTGGTCAGCCAGCCCGACACCGGTGAGCAGGCGCTCGAGATCGCCGACATGCTGATCCGTTCCGGTGCGCTCGACCTCATCGTCGTCGACTCGGTGGCGGCTCTCGTGCCCCGCGCCGAGATCGAGGGCGAGATGGGTGACAGCCACGTCGGCCTGCAGGCCCGTCTGATGAGCCAGGCGCTGCGCAAGATCACCGGCGCGCTGAGCAACTCCGGCACCACGATGATCTTCATCAACCAGCTGCGCGAGAAGGTCGGCGTCGTCTACGGCTCGCCCGAGGTCACCACCGGTGGCCGCGCGCTGAAGTTCTACTCGTCGGTCCGCCTCGACGTCCGGCGCATCGAGACCCTCAAGCAGGGCACCGACGCGGTCGGCAGCCGCACGCGCATCAAGGTCGTCAAGAACAAGGTCGCCGCGCCGTTCAAGCAGGCGGAGCTCGACATCCTCTGGGGCCAGGGGTTCAGCCGCGAGGGTGGGCTCATCGACGTCGGCGTCGAGCAGGGCTTCGTGAAGAAGTCCGGCGCCTGGTACACGTACGAGGGCGATCAGCTCGGTCAGGGCAAGGAGAACTCCCGCAACTTCTTGAAGGACAACCCCGACCTCGCCGACGAGATCGAGAAGAAGATCAAGGAGAAGCTGGGCATCGGCCCGCAGCTCAACGCCCCGGCGGCCGCCCCCGTCGACTTCTGAGCCGTCCGGTGACCGGTTGGCAGTCCTCGCGCCGCCGCGGCCTCGACGGGCGTCGAGGTGGGCGGCGGCAGGACGAGACCGCGGGCGGCGATCCCCTGAACCCGGACGTCGTTCCCGGCCCGCCGGAGGACGATCCCGGTGACCCCGTGTCGGCCGCCCGCGGCATCTGTCTGCGTGCGCTGACGGGGGCGCCCAAGACCCGGTCCCAGCTGGCCGATCTGCTCGCCGCCCGGGACATCCCGGACGACGCGGCGGAGACCGTGCTGGACCGGTTCACCGAGGTCGGCCTGATCGACGACGCCGCCTTCGCTCGTGCGTGGGTGAGCTCGCGCCAGGCTGGCCGTGGGCTGGCCCGGCGAGCGCTCTCCGCCGAGCTGCGGGCCAAGGGCGTCGACGCCGAGGTGGCTGCGGAGGCGGTCGAGGCGGTCGACGACGACGACGAGCGGGCCGCGGCCCAGCGACTCGTCGCCCGGCGGGTGGCCGGGATGCGTCGCCTGGACCGCGCCACGGCCACCCGGCGGCTCGTCGGCATGCTGGCCCGCAAGGGCTACAACGGCGGCCTTGCGGCAGCGGTCGTCCGCGAGGCGCTCGACGACGACGGGGTCGGTGACCCCCACGGCGACGGCCTCGAGGCCCTCGACGAGGACGTCCTGCTCCCCTGACCGCCGGTCAGGTGGGGTCGGGGTCCCTGGGTCCCTGCCGCGGTCCGGACTGGTCGTCGACCAGATTGTCGGTGTAGGGCGTGTGTCCCTTGCCCGCGTGTGCCTCGACCTGCAGCCGCTCGAGCATGTGCGGGTAGTGGGCCTCGAAGGCGGGGCGCTCCGACCGGATGCGCGGGATCGCCACGAAGTTGTGCCGCGGCGGCGGGGACGAGGTTGCCCACTCCAGCGAGTTGCCGTGGCCCCAGGGGTCGTCCCGGAGCGCGAGCTTCCCGTACTTCCACGACTTCACCACGTTGTAGAGGAACGGGATGATCGAGGCGCCCAGGATGAACGAGAAGATCGTCGAGACCGTGTTCAGGATCGTGAACGTGTCGGTTTCCAGGTAGTCGACGTAGCGGCGCGGCATGCCCTCGTTGCCCAGCCAGTGCTGGATGAGGAACGTGCCGTGGAAGCCGATGAACGTCATCCAGAACTGCAGCTTGCCCAGCCGCTCGTCCATCATCCGGCCGCACATCTTGGGGAACCAGAACGCGACGCCGGCGTTGGCCGCGAACACGACGGTGCCGAAGACGACGTAGTGGAAGTGGGCGACGACGAAGTACGAGTCGTTCACGTGGAAGTCCAGCGGCGGGCTGGCCAGCAGCACACCGGTCAGGCCGCCGAGCAGGAACGTGACCATGAACCCGACCGACCACAGCATCGGCGTCTCGAACGTCAGCTGCCCCCGCCACATCGTGCCGATCCAGTTGAAGAACTTCAGCCCCGTCGGCACGGCGATGAGGTAGGTCAGGAAGGCGAAGAACGGCAGCAGCACCGCGCCGGTGGCGAACATGTGGTGCGCCCACACCGCCAGTGACAGGAACCCGATCGCCAGCGTGGCCCCGATCATCCCCTTGTAGCCGAACAGGGGTTTCCGGCTGAAAACCGGGATGATCTCGGTGACGATGCCGAAGAACGGCAGCGCGATGATGTAGACCTCGGGGTGGCCGAAGAACCAGAACAGGTGCTGCCACAGCATCGGGCCGCCGTTCTCCCGCGAGTAGATGAGCGCCCCGACGTTGCGGTCGGCCAGCATCCCGAAGATGGCGGCGGTCAGGATCGGGAAGGCGGCGAGGACGAGCAGGCTCGTCACCATCGCGTTCCAGACGAAGATCGGCATCCGGAACATCGTCATGCCCGGTGCGCGGAGACAGATGATCGTGGCGATGAAGTTGACCGCCCCCAGGATGGTGCCCAGGCCGCTGACGGCCAGGCCGGCGAACCACAGGTTCGCGCCGGCGCCCGGTGAGTTCACGGCGTTGGTCAGGGGCGCGTAGGCGTACCAACCGAAGTCGGCCGGGCCGGTGGGGGTCAGGAAGCCCGACATCGCGATCGTGCTGCCGAAGAGGAACAGCCAGAACGAGAAGGCGTTCAGCCGCGGGAACGCCACGTCGGGCGCGCCGATCTGCAGCGGCATGATCAGGTTGCCGAACGCGAAGAACAGCGGCGTCGCGAACATCAGCAGCATCACGGTGCCGTGCATCGTGAACAGCTGGTTGTACTGCTCCGGGGAGAGGAACTGCAGGCCTGGGCGGGCCAGCTCCCCGCGCATGAGCATGGCCATCAGGCCGCCGAGGATGAAGAACACGAACGACGCGACCAGGTACATCAGACCGATCGTCTTGTGGTCCGTCGTCCGGAGGATGTTGGACAGCCGGGAGCCCTTCACCGGGATGTGCGCGGGGCTCGGGCGGCTGATGATCGGCTGCGGCGCGATCGCGGTCATGACGGCGTCCCCGGACCGGGCCGCGTGGTCCTCCGCTGGGGAGCTTCGACGATCCGGCACATGGGTCCCCCCACGGATCCTCGCGCGCTCGCTGCGAGCACGCAGTCGGCACGTCGCTCGCGGGGTGGAGCGGCCCAGTCATCGTCGCGCATCAGCACGGGTGGGGGAACCCGCTCGACGGCGCCTTCGATGCGCCGTCGTCAGCCAGGGCGCTCCCCGCTGCCCGCGAGCCGCGGGGGCCGGCGGGGGATCGCCCCGGCGAGCTCCGGTCAGACGTGGGGGACGGCACCCCCGCCGCCACCCATCTGCACGTCGGCGGGCAGCTCGACGTCCTCGGTGGCCGCCGCCTTCGCGCTGCGCCGGGTGCGCTTCTCGATCGAGCGCGCCACCTGCGACAGCAGCACGTTCACGACGATGTAGATCAGCGCCGCGGCGACGTAGATCTGGAAGGTGTACAGGTCGCCGAACCGCGAGTTGAAGAACTCGACCAGGCTCCGGGCCTGCCGCAGCAGCTCCAGGTAGCTGACGATGAACCCCAGGGACGAGTCCTTCAGCAGCACGACCAGCTGGGCCACGAGGACCGGCAGCATCCGCCGCACCGCCTGCGGCAGCAGCACCGTGGTCATGACCTGCGTCTTGCGCATCCCCAGGGCGAACGCGGCCTCGCTCTGCCCGCGGTCCACCGACAGGATCCCCGCCCGGAAGATCTCGGCGAGCACCGCCATGTTGTAGAGCGTCAGGCCGAGTGCGAGCGCCCGGAACGCCGTCATCGGGATGCCGACCGTGGGCAGGAAGAGCAGGCAGAACAGGATCAGCACCAGCAGCGGCACCGCGCGGAAGAACTCGATCACGGCGATCACCGGCACCCGCACCCATGCGTGGTCCGACAGCCGGCCCACGGCGAGGAAGGCGCCGAGCACGGTTGCCGCGATCATCCCCACGGCGGCGACCTGGAGGGTGTTGACCAGCGCCTCGCCGAGCGCCTGCGGCACGTTGGTGTTGGGGTCGAACAGGATCGCCCAGCGGGCGGGATCCAGCTGCCCGTTGATGGCCAGCCGCCAGAGCCCCAGCCCCAGCAGCGCGAGGACGACGACCGCACCGACGGCGGTTCCGATGCGCTGACGCCGGCGGGCACGCGGCCCGGGGACGTCGAACAGGACGGTGGCGCTCATCGGATGATCGCCACCCGTCGCTCGATGATCCGGATCAGCGCCGCTGACGGCAGTGTGATGACCAGGTAACCGACCACGATGGCCGCGAAGACGAGCAGCAGCTGGTCGGCGTTGGCGTTGCTCAGCCGCTGCAGCGCCGCCGTCAGGTCGGTGACGGCGAAGCCCGCGGCGATGGAGGTGTTCTTCGCCAGCGCGATCCAGACGTTGCCCAGCGGCGGCACGACGGTGCGGAACGCCTGCGGCAGGACGACGGTGCGCAGCGTCTGACCGAAGTCGAGGCCCAGTGCCCGCGCGGCCTCGGCCTGCCCCGGCGGAACGGCGTTGATGCCCGACCGCAGCGCTTCGCAGACGAACGCCGCGGTGTAGGAGGACAGCGCCGCGACCGCCGTGATGAAGCGGCTCGGGAACTGCAGGTCGATCTCGTAGATGCCGAAGGCGAGGAAGAAGAAGACCACCGTGAGCGGGGTGTTCCGGAAGACCTCGACGTAGAAGGTGGCCAGCGCGCGGAGCGGGCCGACGGGGCTCACCCGCATGGCGACCAGGATCGTGCCCAGGACGAGGGCGCAGATGCCGCTGATGACCGCCAGGCTCAGCGTGGTGAGGAAGGCGTCCCGCAGGAGCGGGAAGTTGTCCGCCAGGAACTGCACGGTCCGCCTCTCTCGATCGTCGGGTGGGCAGCGGCTGCGGGGCCGGGCGTGTACCCGGCCCCGCAGCCGCGAGGGATCAGTAGCGGTTGATGGCGGGCGGCTCGGGGGCCTCGGTGCCCGAGATGGCGCCGGCGGTCCGGTCCCACGCCTCGGCCCAGGAGCCGTCGTCGAAGGACTTCTCGAGCACGTCGTTGATGAACGTCCGGAACTCGTCGTCGCCCTTGGCCAGGCCGACCCCGTACGGCTCCTCCGTGAAGGGGTTGCCGACCAGTTCGAAGTCGTCGGGGCTACCGGCGACCAGGCCGGTCAGGATCACGTTGTCGGTCGTGACGGCCATGACGTTGCCGTTCTTCAGGTCGTCGGCGCACTTGGAGTACACGTCGTAGGTGACCAGCTGGGCCTCCGGGTACTCGGTGCGGATCTTCTCCGCGGGGGTCGAGCCCTCCACCGAGCAGACCGTCTTGCCGGCCAGGTCGTCCGGGCCCTCGATGCCCTCGGGGTTGCCCTTCGCGACCATGATGTCCTGGCCCGCCTCGTAGTACGGCCCGGCGAAGTCGACGACCTGCTTGCGGGTGTCGTTGATCGTGTAGGTCGCCACGACGAAGTCCACCTGCCCGTTCTGGATGAACGGCTCGCGGTTGGCGGACACGGTCTCGACGAACTCGATGTTCTCCGCGTCGATCCCGAGCTCCGCGGCGATGATCTTGGCGATCTCGACGTCGAAGCCCTCGGGGTCGCCGCTCGGGTTCAGCAGGCCGAAGCCGGGCTGGTCGAACTTCGTGCCGACGGTGACCGCGCCGGCCTTGTTGAGCTCGGCCATGGTGGTGCCGGCCTCGAACTGGACGTCCTCCTGGACCTCGGCGGTGTTCTCCGCGGCCTCCTCGGCCTGCTGGCCCGCCTCGCTGGCGCAGCCGGTCAGCACGAGGCCGAACGCCGCCAGGGTGGCGGCACAACGGGTGATGCGCATGGGTGATCCCTTCGGATTCAGTGGTTGAGGATCTTGGACAGGAAGTCCTTCGCCCGGTCGGACGTCGGATTCGTGAAGAAGGTCTCGGGGTCCGAGGACTCGACGATGCGTCCGCCGTCCATGAACACGACCCGGTTGGCCGCCTTGCGGGCGAAGCCCATCTCGTGGGTGACGACGATCATCGTCATGCCGTCCCGGGCCAGCGAGATCATCACATCGAGGACCTCGTTGATCATCTCCGGGTCCAGGGCCGAGGTCGGCTCGTCGAAGAGCATGACCTTGGGGTCCATGGCCAGGGCGCGGGCGATCGCGACGCGCTGCTGCTGACCGCCGGAGAGCTGCGCCGGGTACTTGTCCGCCTGCGCGCTCACGCCCACCCGCTCCAGCAGCTGGCGGGCGCGCTTCTCGGCGTCGGCCTTCGACTTCCCGCGGACCTTGATCGGCCCGAGCGTCACGTTCTCGAGGATGGTCTTGTGCGCGAAGAGGTTGAAGCTCTGGAACACCATGCCGACGTCGCTGCGCAGGCGGGCGAGCTGCTTGCCCTCGTCCGGCAGCTTCACGCCGTCGATCGAGATCTCGCCCTTCTCGATGGACTCGAGACGGTTGATCGTGCGGCACAGCGTCGACTTGCCCGAGCCGGACGGGCCGATGACGACGACGACCTCGCCACGGTCGATCGCGAGGTCGACGTCCTGCAGGACGTGCAGGTCGCCGAACCACTTGTTGACGCCGGACAGGCGGACGAGAGGTTCTCCGATCGCAGGGCTGGTCACGCTGGTCACCGTAAGGGCGCTCGGGGACAGCGAACGAACCGGACGATCACGAAGGCGTAACGAAGCGGCCCGACGGAGGTCGCCTGCCCGGGCGTCAGCAGGCCGTCCCGGGGGTAGCGCTCCCGTTCAGGAACCCCATCCTGCAACCACGGAGGCTGACGAGATGACCACCAAGGTCGAACGGTCCATCCAGGTCGAGGTGCCGCTGACCACCGTCTACAACCAGTGGACGCAGTTCGAGGACTTCCCGTACTTCATGGGCGGCGTCAAGGAGGTCCGTCAGCTCGACGACCGGCGCCTGCACTGGGTGGCGGAGATCGCCGGCGTGCGCCGGGAGTGGGAGGCCTCGATCCTGGAGCAGGTGCCGGACCAGAAGATCGCCTGGGCCGCCACCGCCGGTGCCACGAACGCCGGCGCCGTCCGTTTCGCGGCCGCCGGGCCGACCGCCACGGTCGTCTCGCTGACGCTGGAGTACGAGCCCGAGGGCGTGATCGAGCAGGTCGGCGACAAGCTCGGCATCGTCGAGCGCCAGGTGCAGTCGGATCTCGAGCGGTTCAAGAAGCTCGTCGAGGACCAGGGCTACGCCAGCGGCGCCTGGCGCGGCGGGGTCAACGAGGGCGTCGGTATCGGGACCCCCGGCGTGTCGTCCGCGGCGTCCTCCCAGGGGGACAGCGGCAAGGCGGGGGTGTCCGGCACGGCGGTCGCGGCCGGCGTCGCGGCGGCGGCCGGTGTCGCGGTCGCGGCCGCCGCGGCGGTGAAGTCCTCGGGAGGCACCGCACAGGAGACCACGCCCGTCCCGTCGGCGACCGTGGTGGCGGAGCCGTCGGGCTCGACCGAGCAGCTGCACGTCGTCGACACGGTCGAGGTGGTCGAGACCAACCAGCCGATGGACGAGTGGGGCGAGGACTAGCAGCAGCAGGTGCTCGGAGCCGGGGCGGACCTTCCGTCCGCCCCGGCTCCGGGACGTCCGGCCGGGCCGGCCGACGGCGCCGGTGCGCGACGGGACGCTCCGTACGATGCGGGTGTGAACCAGGGCAGGACCTACCGGGTGCGCACCTACGGGTGCCAGATGAACGTGCACGACTCCGAGCGGCTGTCCGGCCTGCTCGAGGAGGCCGGCTACGAGGCCGCCCCCGAGGGGACCGACGCCGACGTCGTCGTGCTCAACACCTGCGCCGTCCGGGAGAACGCGGACAACCGGCTGTACGGGAACCTCGGTCACCTGCGCCCGGTCAAGGACGCGCACCCGGGTATGCAGATCGCCGTCGGCGGCTGCCTGGCGCAGAAGGACCGCGGCGAGATCGTGAAGCGCGCGCCGTGGGTGGACGTCGTCTTCGGCACGCACAACGTCGGCTCGCTGCCGGCGCTGCTGGACCGGGCCCGGCACAACGCCGAGGCGCAGGTCGAGATCGTCGAGTCCCTCGAGGTCTTCCCGTCCACGCTGCCGGCCAAGCGGGACTCCGCCTACTCCGGCTGGGTCTCGATCAGCGTCGGCTGCAACAACACCTGCACGTTCTGCATCGTCCCGTCGCTGCGCGGTTCCGAGAAGGACCGCCGGCCCGGCGAGATCCTGGCCGAGGTGCAGGCGCTGGTCGACCAGGGCGTGCTCGAGGTGACGCTTCTCGGCCAGAACGTGAACGCCTACGGCGTCGAGTTCCGCGACCGCGGTGCCTTCGCCGACCTGCTCCGCGCCGCCGGCGCCATCGAGGGCCTCGAGCGGGTGCGGTTCACCAGCCCGCACCCGCGCGAGTTCACCGACGACGTCATCGCCGCGATGGCCGAGACGCCGGCGGTGTGCCACCAGCTGCACATGCCGCTGCAGTCCGGCTCCGACGACGTCCTGCGGCGGATGCGCCGCGGCTACCGGCAGGAGCGCTACCTCGGGATCATCGACCGGGTCCGGGCGGCGATGCCCGACGCGGCGATCACCACCGACATCATCGTGGGCTTCCCGGGCGAGACGGAGGCCGACTTCCAGCAGACCCTCGACGTCGTCCGCGCGGCCCGTTTCGCCAGCGCGTTCACCTTCCAGTACTCCAAGCGCCCGGGCACGCCGGCGGCCGAGATGGACGGTCAGCTGCCGAAGGACGTCGTCCAGGAGCGCTTCCTCCGGCTGACCGCGCTGCAGGACGAGATCAGCTGGTCGGAGAACCAGGCGCTGGTCGGCCGGAGGGTCGAGCTGCTGGTCGCGGCGGGGGAGGGGAGCAAGGACGCGGCGACCGGCCGCCTCTCCGGCCGCGCCCGCGACGGCCGGCTCGTGCACTTCACGGCGGCGGACGGCGTCCGTCCCGGTGACGTCGTCGAGACGGTGGTGACCCAGGCCAAGCCGCACTTCCTCGTCGCGGACGGGGTCCTGCTCGCCCACCGGCGGACCCGAGCGGGGGACGCCGCCGAGGCAGGCATCAGGCCGTCGACGCCGGGCATCCTGCTCGGGATGCCGCGCATCGGCGCTCCTGCCGAGCCGGTGCCCGTCGGCGGCTGCTGACCCGCGCCCGACGCGTCAGGCCAGGTCGAGAAGGAGGCCCGCCAGCTCCGCGGGCCGGTTCTGCGGCACCAGGTGGGTCGTCGCGATCTCGTGGTAGTGCCAGGCCGGCGAGTCGCGCGCTCTCGCGGCCGCGGACTCGAACGCCGGGTTCACCGGTACCCCGGGATCCGGCACGGTGGCCCGGATGTAGGTACGGGAGAACGGGAAGTCCTCCGGTGGCCGGGGGAGCCGAACCGGCTCGGTGAACGACCGGATCGGCTGTGCGGAGCGGCGAGGCACGGAGAACGCCGCCTCGGCGGGGTCGTCGTAGGCCCGTGCAGGGCCGTCGACCGACCACGGCCGGCCGACGCCCGGCGGACCGTCGAGGGGCTGCCCCCGCAGCCGCTCGACCGTGTCGCCGTCGGCAGGCACGAACGCGTCCAGGTAGACCAGGGCGGCGACCCGCCCCCCGATGTGCTCCAGCGCCCCGGACACGACCATGCCCCCGTACGAGAACCCGAGCAGGACGATGCCGTCGAGGTCCTCGTACAGGACGGTGTTGACCACGTCCGTGACGTGCGTGGTCAGACCGACCTGCGGGCTGATCAGGTGCACGCGCTCGCCGATGCCGGTCAGGCTGGGCGTGAAGACCTCGTGGCCTTCCGTCCGCAGCGCCGACCGGACGTGCCGGAACCCGTGGGCTCCTCCCCAGGCGCCGTGCACCAGGACGAACGTGGCCATCGGGCTTCCTCCCGGGTGGTGAGGTGCCTCGCCTCAGCGGCGGCCGGCGCTCTTCTCGGCCTCGGCCAGCCACTCGCGGCGCGTGGCCAGGTTGGCCCGGGCCTCCTCGACGCGCTTCTTGTCGCCGGCCGCCTCGGCCTTGGCCAGCTGCTCCTCGGCCTTGCTGACGGCGGCCCGCATCGAGGTCACCATCGGATTCTCCGGGGCGGTGCGGGCGCGGGTGGAGTCGGCGGCGCCGCGGACCTTCTGCTCGACGGCCTGCATCCGGTCCTCCAGGGAACGCATCGCGCCACGGGGCACGTGGCCGATCGCGTCGTAGCGCTCCTGGATCTTGCGCAGCGCGTTCTGCGCCCCGCGCAGGTCGCTGGACGGGTCGAGCTTCTCGGCCTCGGCGAGCAGCTCTTCCTTGAGCTGCTGGTTGGCCGTCTCCTCGCCGGTGCGCTGCTTGTCCGACTCGGCCCGGGCGTTGAAGAAGACGTCCTGCGCGGCCCGGAACTTCTTCCACAGGTCGTCGTCACCCTCGCGACCGGTGCGCGGCACCGCCTTCCAGCGGTCCATGAGGGTGCGCATCGCGGCGCTGGTCGGGCCCCAGTCGGTGGAGGCGGCGAGGCGCTCGGCCTCGTTGATCAGCTCCTGCTTGGCGGCCCGCGCCTCGCCCCGCTGGGCGTCGAGTGCGGCGAAGTGCGTGCCCCGCCGGCGGCCGAACGCGTCGCGGGCCGCCGCGAAGCGGGTCCACAGGGCCTCGTCGGTCTTGCGGTCGATGCCGCGGATCGACTTCCACTCCTCGACGATGGCCTTGAGGCGGTCGCCGGAGGCCTTCCATGCCGTCGACTCGGCGGCGATCTGCTCGGCCTCTGCGGCGAGTGCCTCCTTGCGCGCGATCTGGGCGGCACGCGCAGCCTGCTTCTCGGCCCGGGACTCGGCGGCTGCGGAGTCGGCGGTGCCCACCATCGCCCGGGCTCGCTCGGCCAGCCCCTCGAGGTCTCCGACGGCGGCGGCGGTCGGGATGGTGTCGGCCAGACCCTGCGCCTTGTTCTTGATCTCGCCGGGGTTGCCGGTGTGCGCCTTCAGTCGCGCCTCCAGCAGCGCGACCTCGGTGGCGAGGTCGTCGTAGCGGCGGCCGTAGTGGGCGAGGCCTGCTGCCGGTTCGCCGGCTTGCCACGAGCCGACGGGGCGTTCGCCGTCGGCGGTGCGCACGTACACCGTGCCGTCCTCGTCGACCCGCCCCCACTCGCTGGGGTCGCTGGCGGGAGCGGCGACCGGCTCGACGGGCGCAGCAGCGGCGGGCGCCGCTGCCGGGGCGGGAACGGGGTGTGGCTTCGGTGCACCGGCCCGCGGCGGCGCCGGCTTGGGCACCGCCCGCGGGGTGCTCTCGGTCGCCGTCGCCTCGGTCGCCGTCGCCTCGGTCGCCGTCGCCTCGGTCGCCGGGGCGTCGGGCGCCGGTGCGTCGGGCGCCGGTGCGTCGTCGACCTGCGCCTCGATGGGCGCGGCCTCGACCGCCCCGGCCGGGGCGTCGATCTCCGGCGTCGCGACGAGCGTCGGCTCGTCCGTGGTGGGGTCGGCGACGGCGGCGTCCGCCGGGGACGGGGCCGCGGGGGTGCCCGCGTCGGCGGTCACTGCCGACGTAGCCGGTGCCTCCGGGAGGGCCGGTTCGCCGGTGGGCGCCTCGGCCTCGGGTGGGCCCGCGGCGGGCACCGCGATCTCGGGGGTGACCGCCTCGGCGGCGGTGTCCGCCTCGTTCACCGCCTCGGGGTTCATCGCTTCCGGGTTCTCCGCATGCGGCGGGGAGTCCTGCTGCGCCCCGTTGCCGGGGTTGTCCGTGCTCGACACGTCCGGCAGTGTCCCACGTCGCATCCGGGAGACTGAGGGCGTGACCGTCGACCCCGCAGGGCCTGCCGCCCGCGCGCCCCGCGCGACCGTCGCGGTCGCGTTCTGTCCCGCGCCGCCGCTGCTCCTGCCGGCCGTCGAGGGTCGAGCTGCAGCAGAGACGGCCGCGCTGCGCCGCGCGTGCGCCGAGGCGGTCACGGCCATGCTCGCGGCCTCCCCCGAGGTAGTCGTCGTCGTGGGCGACGGCGGGCCGCCCGGCGTCCGGTTCGGACCCGGCGACGCGGGCGACCTGCGCGGCTTCGGCGTCGAGCTCGAGCTGCCCTTCGACGGGCGCGTGCGACCGGGGGGACGGCGGCTGCCGCTGGCGCACACGGTGGGGGCGTGGCTGTTGCACGAGGCCCGCTTCCCCGGGGTGCGGGTCGGCGTGTCCCCGGCCGACGTGCAGCAGCTGCTGCGCGACCTGCCCGGCCCGGTCGGCGTCCTCGCGATGGGGGACGGGTCCGCCCGCCGCTCGGTCAAGGCACCGGGCTACCTCGACCCCTCCGCCGGCGCCTTCGACGCCGCGGTCGCGTCCGCCCTCAGCGCCGGGGACGCGGACGCGCTCGCCGCGCTCGACCCCGAGGAGGGACGACGGCTCCTCGCCGCCGGCGTGCCGGCCTGGCGGGCGGTCGGCACGGCGCTCGCGGGCCGTGGCGTCACCGCGCGACTGCACTACGACGAGGCGCCCTTCGGCGTCGGCTACCTGGTGGCCGACTGGCTGGCGGCATGAGCCGGCTCCCTCCGGTGGTGGCCGTGGTCGGCCCGACGGCCACGGGCAAGACGGCTCTGGCCGTGGCGCTGGCGCACCGGCTGGGCGGCGAGGTGGTCAATGCCGACTCGATGCAGCTCTACCGCGGCATGGACATCGGCACCGCCAAGCCCTCCGTGGCCGAGCGCGGGGGCGTGCCTCATCACCTGCTGGACCTCTGGCACGTGCGGCAGCCGGCGTCCGTCGCGGAGTACCGGCAGCAGGCGCGGGCGGAGATCGACCGGTTGCGCGGCGACGGCGTCGTCCCGTTGCTGGTCGGCGGCTCGGGGCTCTACGTCCGCGCCGTCCTCGACGAACTCGACTTCCCCGGCACGGACCCCGTTCTCCGGGCCCGGCTGGAGGGAGAGCTGGCCACGGTCGGCGCTGCCGTCCTGCACCAGCGCCTGGCCGCGCTCGACGCCGCTGCGGCGGACACGATCCTGCCCAGCAACGGACGCCGCATCGTGCGTGCGCTCGAGGTGATCGAGCTGACCGGCGGCCCTTTCCGCGCCTCCCTGCCCGAGCCGCGGCCGCACTACCCGGCGGTCGTCGTCGGCATCGACCGGGAGGCGGCGGACCTCGACGCGCGGATCGCCGTCCGGGTGGACCGCATGTGGGCCGCCGGGTTCGTCGCCGAGGTCGAGGGCCTGGCGGCGGAGGGACTGCGCGAGGGGCCGACGGCGTCCCGTGCGCTCGGGTACGCGCAGGTCCTGGCGCAGCTCGACGGCGAGCTGTCCCCGGACGAGGCACGCGAGCGGACCGTCCTCACCACCCGTCGCTTCGTTCGCCGCCAGCGGTCGTGGTTCCGCCGCGACCCCGCCACCACCTGGTTCGACGCCGCCCGTCCCGATCTGGTCGAGGCGGTCGTCGCCACGATCGCCGCCCCTAGGATCGAGCGGTGAACGAGTCTCCCCGGGTGCTCCTCGGGCACGGCACCGAGAACGACTTCGTGGTGCTCCCCGACCCCGACGGCACGGTCTGGCCCGAGGACCGGCTCGACGCCGCGATGGTGCGCAGGCTGTGCGACCGCCGCGCGGGTCTCGGCGGCGACGGCGTCCTCCGGGTGGTCCGCACCGCCCACGTGCCCGATGCGCCGGCGGTGCTCGGGAGCGAGGTGGAGCGCTGCCAGTGGTTCATGGATCACCGCAACGCCGACGGCACGCACGCCGAGATGTGCGGCAACGGCATCCGGCTGTTCCTGCACGTGCTGGTCAGTGAGGGGCTGCTCGACCGCGCCTCGTGCGAGGCCGGCGTGCTGGTCGGTACCCGGGGCGGCCCGCGCCGCGTGGGCGCCACCCCCGACGGCGACTACTGGGTGGACATGGGCCCGGCCCGGCCTTTCGGCTCCTCGGAGGCAACCCTGTCCGGGCAGGCGTTCCCCGGTCTGGCCGTGTCGATGGGGAACCCGCACCTGGCCTGCCTCACCGACGTCCCCGTCGGGACGCTGGACCTGGCGGACGCGCCCGGCTTCGATCCCGGCCTCTTCCCCGATGGTGTGAACGTCGAGCTGATCAACGTGCTCGAGGCGGGCGCGCACATCCGCCTGCGCGTGTTCGAGCGTGGTGTGGGGGAGACCCGCTCGTGCGGCACCGGGGCCTGCGCCGCTGCCTACGCCGCCCTCGCCGCCGAGGACCTGGCCGAGGGGACGGTGCTCGTCGACGTCCCCGGTGGCCGACTGTCGGTGCAGGTCGGCGCGTCGACGACGGTGCTGACCGGCCCCGCCCTCCTCGTGTCGGCCGGCGTGCTGTGCCCGGAGTGGCTGACCGGCTGAGCCGCTTCCGCGCGAAGCCTCAGCCGTTGTCGGCGTCGGTACGGGCGTTGTCCGTCCCGCCGCCGGGCGCCTCCGGCATCATCGACTCGCCCGCGGTCCCGGGGCTGCCGGCCGGCTCCCCGCGGCCGCTGTCCTGGTCGGGCCCGCCGCCGAGCGGGTTGCGCGGCGGACCTCCGAGGCCCCTGGGCTCCCGCCCGGGGTCCTCGGTCTCGCTGTTCGAACCCAGGCTGCTGGACCCGGTCCCGCTCATCTGGCACTCCTCGCGTCGGTGCGTCGTCCGTGCGTCGGCCCTACCCGGGAGCCCGTGGCTCACGCGCGGGGAATCCCGGCTGATTGGTCGCTCCGCGCGGGATGCACCCGGACGTGGGATGCGTTGTACGCGGTGATGACAACTCAGGTGCCCCGCCGTGCGGGGCGTGCCACGCTGGAGACGATGACGACCGCCCCGCACTCCGCTTCCCCGGACCACACCGCTGCCGACGCGACCTACGCCGACCCGACGCCGACGGCCGCTGACTCAGCCGTCGAGGACTGGCCCGCTCCCGCCGGGCAGTGGGACGAGCCCGACGAGTCGGCCGGCTCCTACGACCTCGAGGCGCGCGGGGCCCTCCGCCGGGTCGCCGGACTCTCCACCGAGCTCGCCGACGTCACCGAGGTCGAGTACCGGCAGCTGCGCCTCGAGCGCGTCGTCCTCGTCGGCGTGTGGACCGAGGGGACGCAGGCCGACGCCGACCGGTCGCTGGCCGAGCTCGCCGCCCTCGCCGAGACCGCCGGCTCCGAGGTCCTCGAGGCGGTCAGCCAGCGGCGCGACCGGCCGGACGCCGCCACCTACGTGGGCTCCGGCAAGGCCATCGAGATCCGCGACCTCGTCGCCGCCAGTGGCGCCGACACCGTCATCTGCGACGGTGAGCTGACCCCCGGCCAGCTCACCCAGCTGGAGAAGGTGCTCAAGGTCAAGGTCGTCGACCGGACCGCGCTGATCCTGGACATCTTCGCCCAGCACGCCAGCAGCCGGGAGGGCAAGGCGCAGGTCGAGCTGGCCCAGATGCAGTACATGCTGCCGCGCCTGCGCGGCTGGGGTGAGTCGCTGTCCCGGCAGGCCGGTGGCCGGGTCGCCGGTGGTGGCGGCATCGGTACGCGTGGCCCCGGTGAGACCAAGATCGAGACCGACCGGCGGCGGATCCGGTCCCGGGTCAGCAAGCTGCGCCGGGAGATCGCCGGCATGGCGACCGCCCGGGCGACCCAGCGGTCGAGCCGCGACCGCAACGCGGTGCCGAGCGTGGCCATCGCCGGGTACACCAACGCCGGCAAGTCCAGCCTGCTCAACGCACTCACCGGTGCCGGCGTGCTGGTGGAGAACGCCCTGTTCGCCACCCTGGACCCGACGGTCCGGCGCGCGGAGTCCCCGGACGGCCGGGAGTACACGCTCACCGACACCGTCGGCTTCGTGCGGCACCTGCCGCACCAGCTGGTGGACGCGTTCCGCTCGACCCTCGAGGAGGTCGCCGCCGCCGACCTGCTCCTGCACATCGTGGACGGTTCCGACCCCGACCCGCTCGGCCAGATCGATGCGGTCCGCGTGGTCCTGGGCGAGATCGACGCCCTCGCCGTGCCGGAGGTCATCGTGGTGAACAAGGTGGACGCCATGAGCGAGGAGGACATCCTCACGCTCCGGCGGGCGCTGCCCGGCGCCGTCTGGGTGTCCGCGCGGACCGGCGCCGGCATCGACGCGCTGCGCGAGCTGATCGCCGCCCGGCTGCCGCACCCGGAGGTGGACGTCGACGTGCTGGTCCCCTACGACCGTGGCGACCTCGTCGCGCGGATGCACCGGGACGGCGAGGTGCTGAGCGAGAAGCACGAGGAGTCGGGCACCCGGCTGACCGCCCGGGTGGACGGCGCACTGGCGGCCACGCTGGAGGGGTTCGCTGCCCCAGCGGGGTGAGCTCGGGGCAGCACTTCCTCGCCCGGATCACAGTCCGGTCACGGCCCGGTACGGTGAGGCCGTGACGAGCGGCGTGGTCCGGGCGGCCGAGCTGCCCCACGACTCCCGCGTCGTCTCGGCCGGCCGGCCTCCCTGGTGGCTGCTTCTGGTGGCGCTGGTCGCGGGCTCCCTGGTCACGCTCGACCTGCTGACGCGGGGTGCCCTGGAGCGGATGGACCTCTGGGTCTCCGAGATCGTCAGCGACTGGGACCTCGAGGCCTCGGTCGCCTATCCCGTCGTGTGGATCGTGACCCAGCTCGGCGGGCGGGGAACGATCCTCGTCGTCCTCGCCGTACTGGTCGGGCACCTCGCCTGGCGGCGGCGGACGTGGCTGCCACTGGTGCGCGTCCTGGTCGCGCTGGCGTTGCTGACCTTCGCGGTCTACGCACTGAAGCACGGCATCGGCCGGACGGCGCCCGCGTTCCCGGGTTCCTTCTTCTTCCATGCGGACGGCGCGTCCTTCCCGTCCGGGCACGTGGCCAACGCCGTCCTCATGTGGGGCGTGGCCCGATGGCAGGCCGTGGAGTACGACCTGCCGGTCCGGATCCAGCGCACCTTCTGGCTGCTGCACATCGCGGGGCCGGTGGCGACGGCCGTCGCGATGGTGTCCCTGGACTTCCACTGGGTCACCGACGCAGTCGTCGGCGCCGCCGTGGGCGTGTTGCTGTTGGGCGTGGTTCACACACTGGACGCATTGGTTCTGTCACGCTGGGTGCGTGCCCGAGCAGGCCGGCCGTCCGCGTAGCGGCGTTTGGGGGCGGGTGCTGGCTGCGGGGATGACCCTCGGCGCAGCCCTCGTCCTCGGTTCCGTGGCGCCCGCGTCCGCCGAGGAGGCCGCCGTCCCCGTGCCGGCCGAGGCGCCCCCCAGCACCCGCTGCCAGATCTCCGACGGCCGCCTCGCGGAGCTGTCGGGGCTGGTCGCGGTCGGGGACCAGGTGCTCGCGGTCAACGACGGCGGGGACGAGGTCGCGGTCCATCTCCTGGACGCCGCCTGCCAGGTGGTCGACGTGCACACCGCAGCGGTCGATCCCTACGACCCCGAGGACATGGCCCTCGGCCCGGACGGCACCGTCTGGCTGGCCGACACGGGCGACAACAACGTGAACCGGCCCACGGTGGCCCTCCTCGCGTTGCGCACCGACGGCACCACCAGCGTGTACCGGCTCGCGTATCCGGACGGACCTCACGACGCCGAGGCGCTGCTGCTGGCGCCCGACGGCACCCCCTACCTGGTCACCAAGGAGGTGCTGGGCGCGAGCGCGGTGTACCGCCCGGCGTCCGCGCTCGTCGACGGCGGAACGGTCGGACTCGTCGAGGTCGCCGCGGTGAACATCACGCTGACCGGTACGCCGGGTGGACCGGTCGGCCGGGCGGGGCAGCTGATGATCACGGGCGGAGCGGTGTCGGCCGACGGCACGCACCTGGCCCTGCGGACCTATACCGACGCCTACGTGTGGCCACTCTCCGGGTCCGACGTCGCAGGTGCCCTCGCCGCGGCCCCGGTCCGGGTAGCGCTGCCCGAGTCACCGCAGGGCGAGGCGATCAGCTTCACGGGGGACAACCAGCAGCTCCTCGTCGCCAGTGAGGGCCTGCCGAGCGACCTCACCGTGGTCCCGCTCCCGCAGGCCGTGGTGGCGGCGGGGACGCCGGCCCTGGGCGACGTCCCGAGCCTGACCGACCTGACCCGTTCCGGGCTCTCGCCCATCACCTCGGCGGTGATCGCCGCACTCGTGGCGACCGTCGTGGTCTGGATCCTCGGACTGGTACGCCGCCGGTCCTGACCCTGGCCTGACGGCCTGACGGCCTGAGGGCCTGACGGCCTGACGGCCTGGCCTTGTCAGCCTGGTCCTGAACAGCCTGGTCCTGAACAGCCTGGTCCTGACGGCCTGGTCCTGAACAGCCTGGTCCTGAACAGCCTGGACCTGACGGCCTGGTCGTGACCGCCGCGTCCTGACCGTGAGGCGAGATGCGTGAAACCCGGCCGGGCGCGCCCCCGCAGCGCACCCGGCCGGGCAGGCCCGGTCAGATGCGGCGCAGGACGGTGACCACGCGGCCGAGGATCGTCGCGTCATCCCCGGGGATCGGCTCGAACGCCGGGTTGTGCGGAAGCAGCCACACGTGTCCGTCGCGGCGCTTGTAGGTCTTTACCGTTGCCTCGCCGTCGATCATCGCCGCGACGATCTCGCCGTTCTCCGCCGTCGGCTGCTGCCGGACGACGACCCAGTCGCCGTCGCAGATGGCGGCTTCCACCATCGAGTCGCCGACCACGTTGAGCATGAACAAGGTGCCCTCGCCGACGAGCTCGCGGGGGAGCGGGAAGACGTCCTCGAGCGCCTGCTCGGCCAGGACGGGACCACCGGCGGCGATCCGTCCGACGAGGGGCACGTACGTGGGTGCCGGCATCGCGACGTCGTCACCGCTCCCACGCGGTCCGGCCTGAGCGGCGTGGACCGAGTCGCCGGGCAGCCGGACGTCGAGGGCGCGCGGCCGGTTGGGGTCGCGGCGCAGCCAGCCCTTCTTCTGCAGCACCGACAGCTGGTGGGCGACCGACGAGGCGGAGGAGAGGCCCACGGCCTCGCCGATCTCGCGCACCGAGGGCGGGTAACCGCGGCGCTCGATCGAGTCGCGGATGACCTCCAGGACCCGGCGCTGCCGCTGGGTCAGGCCGTCACCGTCGGCGCCACGATCAGGAAAGGAGCGGACGGTGGCCGACTCCGTGTCCGCGGTGGCGTCGTCAGGTGCCCCGCCGCTACCGGACGTCCGACTCTTCTCCACCACGTCGCCTCCTCGTCGGCTGCTCGCGCAGCACTTCTGGTCGTCGGGCGAACGGTAGCGCGCCGGAGCCCTCCGATCAAACACATGTTCGAAGTCGTGCAGTGTCCGGTCGCTTTCGTCGGAGGCGTGCGGTAGACATCCCCCACGCGTCCGAATCGAACAGACGTTCGATTGCGGCGCAGGATCGACGGGACGGGAGGAGAGATCGATGGGGTGCGTACAGCAGGCCGTGCTGGAGTTCGACGAGGAGGTGCAGGTGCCTTGGCGCCCCCGGCTCGTGTCGGCGCCTGACGTGGCCGCCCCGCCGGCTCCCCTGCTGAGGCGCCAGTCGTCCCGCCAGAGCTCGTCGAGGGTGGGTGCCTGCCGTCCGGCCGTTCCTCCCGTGGACCGGGCGCCGGTGCCGAATCGCCCTGCCCGCCCCGACGGGCGACGCGCCGTGCGGGGCGTCCGGCCCGTCCCGGGGGAGATCGGTGGCTTCGACGCGGCTGCCCGGCCCCGGTCGACCCGGGTCCGGCTCACCCGCCGGGCCCGGCGGCTCGCGGTCGTGCTGGCGCTGTGCGGTGGCGTGGTGCTCGGCTCCTGGATGGGGCCGTTCCTCGCGGGCGACGGGGGCGAGGGACTGCGGCTCGCGGGGGAGCGCAGTGTCGTCGTCCAGTCGGGGGACACGCTCTGGTCCCTCGCGGCCTCCGTGGCCGGAGGGGACGACGTCCGGATGGTCGTCGACCGCATCCAGGAGTTGAACGGACTCGAAGGGACCGAGCTGGTTCCCGGTCAGGTCCTGCAGCTCCCGTGATCAGCGACTGCCGCGGGAGCGTTACGGGCGGGGTGGAGGATCGTTCCTCGCGCGCCGGCGGACAGGCGCGCCGCGGGCAGGTCGACGGCGCAATCTGCCACGCCGAGGCAATAGGTCCACAACGTCCGTGGTCGACTTCGTCAACCCTCCGTGCGGGCGCGTTCACCCTCTGTGGTGACACGGACGCTTACGGTCGTCGGGTGTCAGGCGCCATGGAGAACAGAGCAGCTGTATTCACCAGCAAGCCGCAGGCCGTCGAGGTCTACCAGGCCGGGGCCTGGTGGTCCGGCGAGCTGCTGGGCTGGCGGCACGCCGCCGACGGCTCCTGCCAGGTGTGGGTCCGGGTGGTCCTCGATGGCGCCGAGGAGACGGCCTGGACCGATCTCGAGACCCTGCGCCTGCCTGAGCGCCATCTCGCCATGGCGCCGGAGCCGGCATCGGCCGAGGCGGCCCAGCGGGAGATGTCGGTGGCCCGCCACCCCTCCTCCCGACGCGAGCACCGGGCCGAGGGCGACGCCTCCACCACGGCCAGCCTGCCCCGGGTGCGCGACCTGTCCGTCGTGGCGGACGCGACGGTCGCCCCGTCCGGAGGTCGCCGCCGGGCGCCCGAGGTGCCCGCTGTGGCCTCGACCGGCGGACGCCGCCGGGCTCCCGAGGAGCCGGCGGGCGCTTCCTCCGGCGGTCGGCGCCGTGCTCCGGAGGCTCCGGCCGCCGCAGGCAGCGGGGGTCGTCGCCGCGCGCCCGAGGAGTCCGTGGCGGCTGCGGCCCCCGGTCGGCGCCGTGCGCCGGAGAGTGCCACGTCGAGCCCCGCCGGGCCGGCAGCCCTGCTCGGGCGACACAGCGTCCCGGCACCGGTGGCCGCTGCTGCCGACGCCGGCCGGCACCGCACGGCCGACACCGGCCTGTTCCCGGCCGTCTCGGACGTGACCACGACGCTCAGCAACAGCCGCCCGCCCGCGGCACCGGCGACCCTCGCGCGCGGCCGGGCGGTCGAGTCGGCGGGCCCGTCCACGGTGGCCGCCATCGCAGTGAGCGGTTCCTCGGGCACGTGGTCAGCGCCCAGCGGCCTGGAATCCGAGTTGCTGACCCGGCCCATGCGGCTGAGCGACCACGTTCCGCACGCCCGGCGTCCTCGTCCCGGGGGCGCGCCCCGGAGCACCTGAGCCACCTTTGCGGAACCCGGGTCCGCTGCCCGCGGTCGTCGGGGTCCCGTCGCTCGCCGCCCATCGTCCGGACCTCGCCGAGGGCATCCCGTGCCGCAGTGTCCGTGACCCACTCGGCCGGGCCGGGGGATCCAAGGGGTCCGACGCTTCGCCGGCGGCTCAGGCCTCGCCGGGCGGGCCCGGCGGGTCGAGCGGCATCCCGGTGGACGGTGTCGTCGGGCGCTCCGGGCCACATCTCCGGCGCGCCGTTCCGGCGTGTCGTGTGACGCGTGGGGAGGGGTGTTCCCCCTGGTGACAGCAGTGTCTGGGCGGAACACGCCGGGCGGCCGATCGCTTGCATATCTTGTGTAGCTCGGCCTAGGGTTCCCCTACATCTAGTAGTTACAGAGTTGTAAGCCCGTCCACAAGCCCGTCCTCAGGTTCTCCCCGGGACATCCACCGGATGTCCCCAGGAGGGTCCACAGAAGGGCCGGACGAGCGGTCGGAATCCCGGAAGGAGGTGACCCCCGGTGCGTTGTCCGTTCTGCCACAACGCCGACAGCCGGGTCATCGACTCGCGGGAGGCCGACGAGGGCGCGACCACCCGTCGCCGCCGTTCGTGCCCCCAGTGCGGACGCCGGTTCACCACCGTGGAGGAAGCGGTCCTCGCCGTCGTCAAGCGCAGCGGCGTCAGCGAGCCCTTCAACCGGTCCAAGGTCGTCGCCGGCGTGCGACGTGCCTGCCAGGGCCGGCCCGTCGACGAGGACCAGCTGCAGCTGCTGGCCCAGCAGGTCGAGGACGCCGTCCGTGCGACCGGTGCGGCCGAGGTGCCGAGCAACGAGGTCGGTCTGGCCATCCTCCGGCCGCTGCGCGAGCTCGACGAGGTGGCCTACCTCCGCTTCGCGAGCGTGTACCGCGCGTTCACCTCGCTCGAGGACTTCGAGAAGGAGATCACCGAGCTCCGGGCGCGCCACCTCAGCGGGGGGACCCCACCGCTGCCAGGCATGCAGGACAGCCCGCCGCTCGTCCGTCGGCGCGGTCCCGCGCCCCGCCAGGCCGCCTCCGCCGCGGGCCCTTCCGGCACCTGAGAACTGTCAGTACCTACCGCTACAACACAACCAGCGCACGACCAGAAAGCGGCTCTTCCCCAGCCGCCGAGTCACGACACCAAGGAGAGCTCCGTGACCGAAACCGAGGATCGCTTGTCAGGCCGTACGCGTCGTGCCGCCAAGGTGCCGACGCGGGGGAAGGGTCTGAAGATCAAGCGCGTCTTCACCACCGCCGGTGTGCACCCGTACGACGAGGTGACCTGGGAGCGCCGCGACGTCGTCATGACGAACTGGCGCGACGGCTCGATCAACTTCGAGCAGCGCGGTGTGGAGTTCCCCTCCGAGTGGAGCATCAACGCCACCAACATCGTCACCACGAAGTACTTCCGCGGGGCCGTCGGCCAGCCGCAGCGGGAGAGCAGCCTGCGTCAGCTCATCGACCGGGTCGTGCTCACCTACGGCGCGGCCGGCCGTGAGCACGGCTACTTCGCCACCGAGGGTGACGCCGAGATCTTCGAGCACGAGATGACCTGGATGCTGCTGCACCAGGTGTTCAGCTTCAACAGCCCCGTCTGGTTCAACGTCGGCACGAGCGCCCCGCAGCAGGTCAGCGCCTGCTTCATCCTCGCCGTCGACGACCAGATGGACTCGATCCTCAACTGGTACCGCGAGGAGGGCCTGATCTTCAAGGGCGGCTCCGGCGCCGGCCTCAACCTCTCGCGCATCCGCTCCTCCAAGGAGCTGTTGTCCTCCGGCGGCACCGCCTCGGGGCCGGTCAGCTTCATGCGTGGCGCCGACGCCTCGGCCGGGACCATCAAGTCCGGTGGTGCCACCCGTCGCGCGGCCAAGATGGTCGTCCTCGACATCGACCACCCCGACATCGAGGAGTTCATCGAGACCAAGGCGCGCGAGGAGAACAAGATCCGCGCGCTCCGCGACGCCGGGTACGACATGGACCTCGGCGGCAAGGACATCACCAGCGTCCAGTACCAGAACGCCAACAACTCCGTGCGCGTCTCCGACGAGTTCATGCGCGCGGTGGAGGAGGGCGAGGAGTTCGGGCTGCGCGCCCGTCTCGACGGCTCGGTCATCGAGACCGTCGACGCAAAGACCCTCTTCCGCAAGGTCACCCAGGCCGCGTGGGAGTGCGCCGACCCCGGCATCCAGTACGACGACACGATCAACGACTGGCACACCAACCCCGAGACGGGCCGGATCAACGCGTCCAACCCCTGCTCGGAGTACATGAGCCTGGACAACAGCTCGTGCAACCTGGCGTCGCTGAACCTCATGAAGTTCCTCAAGAGCGACGGCACGTTCGACACGAGGAACTTCGTGAAGTCCGTCGAGCTGGTCATCACCGCGATGGACATCTCGATCTGCTTCGCCGACTTCCCGACCGACCCGATCGGCGAGACCACGCGGGCCTACCGCCAGCTGGGCATCGGCTACGCCAACCTCGGCGCGCTGCTCATGGCCACCGGTCACGCCTACGACTCGCGGGGCGGTCAGACCTTGGCCGCGGCCATCACCTCCCTGATGACCGGCACCGCCTACCGGCGCTCGGCCGAGCTGGCCGGCATCGTCGGGGCCTACGACGGCTACGCCCGCAACGCCTCGGCCCACGCCCGGGTCATGCGCAAGCACGCCGCGGCCAACGACGCGATCCGTCCCGTCGGTGCCGACGACGCCGACGTGCTCAAGGCCGCCACGGCCCAGTGGCAGGAGTGCCTGGAGATCGGTGCCGACAACGGCTGGCGCAACGCGCAGGCCTCGGTGCTGGCCCCCACCGGCACGATCGGCTTCATGATGGACTGCGACACGACCGGCATCGAGCCGGACTTCTCGCTGGTCAAGTTCAAGAAGCTGGTCGGCGGCGGCTCCATGCAGATCGTCAACCAGACGGTGCCGCGGGCGCTGAAGAGCCTGGGCTACCAGGACGAGCAGATCGAGGCGATCGTCGAGTTCATCGCCGAGCACGGTCACGTGGTCAACGCGCCGACCCTGCGGCCGGAGCACTACGAGGTCTTCGACTGCGCGATGGGCGAGCGGGCCATCTCCCCGATGGGCCACGTCCGGATGATGGCGGCGGTCCAGCCGTTCATCTCCGGCGCCATCAGCAAGACGGTCAACATGCCGGAGTCGGCGACCATCGAGGACGTCGAGAAGATCTACTTCGAGGGCTGGAAGCTCGGCCTGAAGGCGCTGGCCATCTACCGGGACAACTGCAAGGTCGGCCAGCCGCTGTCCGGCGGCAAGGGCAAGAACGAGGGCAAGGCCGACGTCAAGGCCGAGGTCGCGGCACCGGCCGCCATGTCCCACCCCGTGCGCAAGCGGCTGCCCAAGAAGCGGACGAGCGTCACGACGTCGTTCAGCGTCGCCGGCGCCGAGGGCTACATGACCGCCGGGATGTACGAGGACGGCAGCCTCGGTGAGGTGTTCCTGAAGCTGGGCAAGCAGGGCTCGACCCTGGCCGGTGTCATGGACGCCTTCTCGATCTCGCTGTCGATCGCGCTGCAGCACGGTGTTCCGCTGGAGACCTACATCCAGAAGTTCACGAACATGCGGTTCGAGCCGGCCGGCATGACCGACGACCCGGACATCCGGATCGCCCAGTCGGTGATGGACTACATCTTCCGGCGTCTGGCGCTCGACCACCTGCCCGTCGACAAGCGGGCGAACCTCGGCATCTTCACCGCCGAGGAGCGGGCCGCCCAGGTCGCCGGGTCCTACGGCACCTCGGCCTCGACCCCTGCGGTCACCGAGGAGGAGGAGGTCGACCTGGAGCAGCTGCGCAACTCCGCGCCGATCGAGACCGCCAAGGTGGCGGAGAAGGTCACCCCGGAGGGCCCGAAGTCGGTCAAGGAGGCCCATTCCTCGGCCGAGCTGCTCGAGCTGGTCACCGGGACCGCCACCGACGCACCGCTGTGCATGACCTGCGGCACGAAGATGCGTCCGGCCGGTAGCTGCTACGTCTGCGAGGGCTGCGGTTCCACCAGCGGCTGCAGCTGATGGCGAGGCTCGCCGGGATGTCAGCGCGGTTCTCGCCTGATGTCCCGGCGGGCCTGCCGAAATGGCAGCGCGGCGCGCACTGACACCACATACCGAGCTCGTGCCAGTTCGTGTCCTGGTGTACGGCACCCAGCCGCCCCGGCCCTCTTCGGAGGGTCGGGGCGGCTCTGCATGTACCCAGAAGGACAGGGGCGTGACGGAGCCCCGCTCACCGCAGCGGCGGCCGCGTGCGGTCGCCGGCACCAGCGCCCGGACGGCCTACCCGCGGCGTGCCCGCAGCGGCGGCCGGGGCGCTGGCACGGCCTACGCGCCGTCGGCCCTGGCGGGGGCCGGCGGCGGGAACACCTGGCCGTTCCGTGTCGTCGCCGACGTCGAGCCGCACGTTGCGGGAGACCTATTGCAGCGGGCGACGACGCGGCGTCAGTCGATCCGCTCGGTCAGCGAGAGGACGATCCCCTCCGGTCCGCGCACGTGCGCCATGCGCCAGGTGTTCTCGTGCTGACCGATACCGCCGACCAGTCCGTATCCGTCCGCAGCAAGGCCGTCAACGGCCGCTCGGAGGTCGTCGACCTCGAAGCAAACGCTGCGCAGACCCAGCTCGTTGGCCATCGCAGTGGGCGATCCGGGCTCGTGCTCGGGCCTGACGAAGCTGGCGAGCTCGATCCCGGTTCCTCCGCCGGGCGGCCGCAGCATGACGATCTCCGTCCGCGAGTCCGGGATGCCGATGACCGTGTCGATGAACTCGCCCTCCACGAGCGTGCGGCCCTCGACCTCGAGACCCAGGCCGACGAAGAACGCCGTCACCGAGTCGAGGTCGGCGACGGTGATTCCGACATGGTCCAACTGCCTGATCTGTGACATGACTGCCAACCTCCGGCGCTTCCTCGGTCCTCGTTTCAGGGACGAAGCTGCCGAAGCGTTCTCGACATGCCCGCAGCCGCAGCCCTTTCAGGCGCGACCGTTCGTCCGAGCCTGGTCAGCGGGTTCCAGGCACGGCGTGCAGTGCGCACATCTCGACGCGGTCCCACGATCAGCGGCAGATGCGTGCGTGAAGTACGACGGGCGCCCAACCCCGAGGCCACCTCGGGTGAAAGCGGGGCGCGGCGCGCAATTGACTTCTCCCTGCCACCGAAGCAGTGCCGCAATGGTCAGACACGGACACGGACAACGAATCCAATGGCGTCCGCCCGCGGGCGCGTCTCCCACCGCGTTCCCAGCGCGGAGCGGCGCTCGTTCAGGCCCCGTATCCCGACCCCGACCCCCAGAGCGGATGCGTCGACACCAAGACCACGATGAGCGCGAGGGTCGCGCCGAGGAGACCGGCTCCGGAGCGCGACACGGGCTGCCGCGTCACCGCTCTTCGCAGGAGCGGAACGGCGGACGCTGCGCTCACGAGCGATGCCCAGCACAGGAGCACCCACCCCAGGAGCCACGTCCCGACGAACAGCTGCTCGGTGCCCGGATCGACGGATCCGAGCGCATCGCTGACGGAGAACGAGGCCGCCGCGCCTGCGGCCAACGCGAGCGCCACGACCGGCCCCACCGGTGTGCTGCTCACCCGGGTCGGCGTCACAAGATCACAGTACGGGGGAGCTCAGTCGCGGCGCCAGGAACTGAGCCCCCGTCGCCCTGGCCCGAGCCCGCACCGGAAGGCCGGGCAGGCCTTGGCACGTGCTGACGCCTCAAGCGTGACCGCGCCCCCTCCCTCTGCACGTGCCGTCCCCGGACGCGTCAGTGTCCGCCCCGAACCGAGGCCGCGGGAGCACGTGCTGCGACATGAGTCCCTGCCGGCGAGCCCAGAGCTTGATCACGAGGGGACCCGGCCCACGCGCCCTGCCACCACCGTGGACAGCGCACGGGGTCGAACCGGGGTCAGCCCCGCTCAGCCGCATCCGCGATGTCGCGCAGGTCCTGCTCCAGCGCCTTGGTCACGACGCGCCGGCCCAGGGGTGCGGTGACCGCCGCGAGGACCCGCGCCACAGTGCTGGTCGGCCGGCCGCCGAAGGTCGTCGTCACGTCGGTGCCGCCGCCGGCGGCCGGCGCGAACGCGAAGGTCGACACGTAGTGGGCGCCCGAACTCATCGCCTCGACGGTGTAGGACCGCTGCGGTTCCACCGCGGTCACCGTCATCTCCTCGGTCGCCGACCGGCCCATCATGGTGCGCGTCTCCCGCCAGCGCGTCCCGACGCCGAACGGCCCCGGCGTGAGCACCTCCACGGCGTCGATCCCCTGGATCACCCGCGGTGCGCCCGCGAGGTCGGTCGCCACGTCCCACACCCGCTGCACCGGTGCCGCCGTGTGCCGGCGGACCTCCACGTCCTGCATGCTGCCTCGCTCCGTCGGCTTCCCCGCGCCGCCGTCCAGCGGCTCCGTCACCCTGCCACCAGGGGCGACAGGGACGACCCGCTCAGTCCCGCGTCCCGGACGGACCGGCCCCGGACATGCTCGGCCGACGCGAGCACCGCGCACGGATCACTCGGCGCGCAACGCGCGACGGACCGCCTCCGGCAGGGTCGATGCGTGCACCGCAGCCCCGACCTGAGCCGTGCTCAGCGCCGCCGCCGATGTCGGTCCGAACGGTGAGCCCTCCGGCGGGCACACGGTCCCCGCCTCGGGCAGCTCACCGGTCAGCAGATACCGGGTGACGTGACTGTCCACACAGAAGTTGCCGGCGCTGAGGTAGGCGGTATGGCCCCAGCCGCCGTAGGTCAGCAGCGCCGCATTGGGCAGCAGTTCCGAAGCCGTCACAGCGCCGTGGTACGGGGTTGCCGGGTCGAACTGGTTGCCGACGATCAGCACGGGCGATGACGTCTGGGCCGTCCATGGACCCAGGTAGCGGTCCTCACCGGCGGTGCTCGGCCATGCGCGGCATGCGCTCAGAGCCCAGTTCCAGAGCCGGCCGAAATAGCCGTACGTGGCCTCGGCGGCGTCCGCGGCCGACTGCCACGCCTCGAAGGACCGCGGGTTGATGCTGTCCGAGCAACCGACTCCAGGAAGCCCCTCGACGAAGTTGGGGTACTCCTCCTGTGGCGCGGCCGCCAACCCGAGCTCGGTGCGGATCGCGGCCAGGCGTTGCCCGAGCACCTCTGGAGAGAGCCGCTGCTCCAGGTCGGCGAGGATGAAGGCGAGGTCCGGCCAGATGAACGGCGCGTACAGGGCGCCCAGTGTCAGGCCGATCAGGTCGTTGTAGGTCACCGTGAAGGTGTCGCCGGTGAGCGGGTCGGTGATCGACGTCGGGTCCCCGCGCAGTCGCTCGGCCAGTGCCGCGAACCGACCGCTCGAGTCCCCGGCGAGAGCGCAGTCGGGACCGGCCGCGTCGCACAACCGGAAGAACTCCTCCAGGGTGCGTTGCGCCCCGTCGGCGCTGCCGATCCGGGTGCCGATCGGCGTGGTCTCGGCGTCCTGACCCTGCCCAGTGGTCCACGCGATCGGGTCCGTCACGCCGTCGATGACGAAGGCACCGACCCGCGAGGGGAACAGGTTCGCGTAGTTCTGACCGAGGATCGAGCCGTAGGAGTTGCCGACGTAGTTCACCTTCTCGTCCCCCAGCGCTCCGCGCAGCAGGTCCATGTCGCGGGCCACATCGGCAGTGGACATGTGGTCGAGGATGGCGCCGCCGCGTTCGGCGCAGGCGGCGGCCAGCTGGTCGTCGGACTCCCGGAGGGTCTCCTCCTCGGCGGGGGTGACCGGGAACGCGAACGGCGGGAGGATCGAGAGCGCCTCGTCGAAGGTGTCGAAGCAGCGCAGCGGCGTGCTGAGGTTGATCCCGCGAGGGTCGAACCCGACGATGTCGAACCGGGCCCGCAGCTCCAGCGGCAGGACCTTGGCCACGAACCGGACGAACTCGACGCCGGATCCGCCAGGGCCGCCCGGATTCAGCATCAACGAGCCGAGACGCTGACTCGGGTCGCCCGCAGGAAGCCGGATCACCGAGATGCCGATCTGCTCGCCCTGTGGGTCGCCGTAGTCCAGTGGGACCGGCACCTCGGCACATCGGAAGCCGTCCCGGCAGTCCGACCAGGGAGGCTCGGCGGCCGCGGCGGTGCTGCTCGCGGGCGGTGTGGCGTGGGCGGGGGGCGCGAGCAGAGTTCCGCTCAGTGCTGCGGTCACGATGGTGGCGAGTGCGGCGCGAAAGGGAACGCGCGGCAGCGCTGAGTGGAGCATGCGGACCCCCGCGGTGTTCGGGTGCCGGCGCACCCACTCGGACGCCTGATCTCAGCGCCTGCTGCCGAAACTCACCTCGGCCGCAGGAGGGCTCGAACCGGCGTCGACGGCGGTGCCCGAAGCTACTCGCCGCGGTTCAAGAACGCCATGGCACCAGAACCCCATCGGGACGCCGCCTCCACGGCTGAACGAAGCGGCGGGCACGTTGGGCGCGGGACCGGCCGACTGCGCCGCGACGACGACGAGCACGACGCCGGGACCGCTCTCCACGGGCCAGACCGGTCCCGGCGAGGTTCATCGGAGGGCGAGTCAGTCGACACGGATCTCCCAGTCGATGACGTCGGAGTCGGGCCGGAAGGTACCCACGGCCTCACCCGCCGCTCCGGCGTAGCGCCCGGTTCCGCCGGTGACGGCCCAGCGGATGCCCGCCGGTCCCTGGCTCGGGTTCTCGTCGCCCGCGCCCTGGGTGGTGAGCGACCCGTCCGGAAGCGTCCAGGTGGTCGTGCACAGGACGACGAGTCGCGTCTCCGAGGCGGCGGCAACCGTGCAGCTGCCGGCCTGGCTGCCGATCGTCCGGCCGCGTCGCTGCACGTCGTCCACGAAGATCTCGGTGTCGCCCGGGCCGAACTCGGGGTTCCCGAGATCGAGTTCGGTGGACCGGTCGGGGACCTTCACGGTGGTCAGTCGCAGGGTCTGGTCGGCGCTCGCCGCCGGGACGACGGCCAGCGTCGTGCCGGCGCCGGCGCCGGCGACCAGGACGGCGGCCACCAGAAGTGGCCGGCGAGCGGAACGGATCGGGGTCATCGGTGGGCTCCTCGGAGGTCGGGTGGTCGGGATATCGGTCGGGGGCGGACGTCAGCCGGTGAAGGCCAGGTAGACGGCGGACGCGACGGTGAGGACGGCGAGGGGAAGCGCGACCGCCGCCGGTCCGGGGAACCGGCCCAGCCGGCGACGGGCATCGAGGGCGAGCCCGGCCGCACCGCCCGCCAGGACCGACGGGATGCCGAGGTAGAAGACGGCGATCGCCGCACCGCCGAGCCCGGCGAGCACCAGCGCTCGCACGGACGTGCGCTCCGGCGGCACCGCGCGAGCCCGGTCGGTGGCGACGCCGACGAGGACGAGCGTTCCCGCGACGAAGGCGGTGGTCACCCCGAGTGCGGCCCAGCCTCCGTTGCCGAAGAAGTCGACGCCCCAGACGGGGTCGCCCTTCCATGGGTTCTGGACGTAGTTGCCGGTCAGCGTGCAACCGAGCGCGACGACCGCGCCGGCGGCGGTGAAGCCATCGGGTGCGGGCACCGCCCGCCGCGCGGCGGTGGACGGGACGGTGGAG
The DNA here is from genome assembly GCF_004570385.1 of Blastococcus sp. CT_GayMR19. Taxonomy (GTDB): domain Bacteria; phylum Actinomycetota; class Actinomycetes; order Mycobacteriales; family Geodermatophilaceae; genus Blastococcus_B. The sequence goes on from NZ_SPQL01000013.1 coordinate 58,903, forward strand.
TTGACGGACATGTCGGTCCTCCCGGGTCACGGCCGGCCCCGGTGGCCGACCGGATGCCACCGTGGCCGTCCCGGGCATCCCCCCGGATGGGCCGCACGGCCCGCGGAACCGGGAAGTCCTCCCGGTCGACCGGGACACGGAAGGCCCCGACCGGGACGTCGTCGGCGACACACTGACGTCGTGCACTCCCGTCCGCAGGCCACCGGCGCCGCCCTCGCGGCCACGCTGCTGTGCGCCGCCGCCGTCGGCCTGTCCGCCTGGGTCGAGGCCCGGGTGCCCGAGCCGGAGTCGTCCACGCTCGGTGGCGTCTACGGCGTCGCCTGCGCCGCCCTCGGGGCGCTCCTGGTCCACCTGCGCCCACGCAACGCGATCGGCTGGCTGCTCGTGCTCACCGGTCTGCTGCAGGGGCTCAGCGTCGGCTCCAACGCCTACGGCAGCTACGGCGTGAAGTTCGCCGCCCCGGACTGGCCGCTGGCCCCGGTCGTGGCGCAGGCCGGCTCGATGGTCTGGCTCCCGTCCCTTGTCCTGCCCGCGACCGTGCTGGTCGCCGTCTATCCGTCCGGCCGGCTGCCCGCGCGCTGGTGGCAGTGGCCGGTGGGCGCGGTCTCGGCAGGGCTCCTGCTGGTGACCGTCGCGACCGGCCTGACGCAGGACGCCTACGACGACATCGCCTCCGGGCCGGCGCCGGTCGTGCTGCCGGACGCCTGGGTCGCGGCGGTGGGAACGAGCGCCGGCGTGGCCGTCCTCGCCGGCGCGGTCACCATCTGGGGAGCGACCGTCGTCCGGCTCGTGCGCGCCGGTCCGCCTGAGCGCCAGCAGCTGGCCTGGCTGGTCTGCGTGGTGCTGCCGCTCATGGTCGTGACGTTCGCGGTCCCGGCGCCGGAGTGGGTCTTCGTGCTGCTCGCGATGATGGTGCCGGGCTCCATCGTCATCGGCGTCGTCCGCTACCAGCTGCTCGGGATCGTCGTCAGCCGGGCGCTGGTCTACGCCACGCTCACGGCCGCCGTCGTCGTCCTCTATCTCGCGGTGGCGACCCTTGCCGCGGCGGCGCTCGGGCGCACCCTCTCGCCGGTGCCGGGCACGGTCGCGGCGGCGCTGATCGCCGTCGCCCTGAGCCCGGCGCGCACGCGGCTGCAGTCGGCCGCCGACCGGCTCGTGTACGGACGTCGTCGGGACCCGGTGGCCGCAGTGACCGAGCTCGGCGACCGGGTGGCGAGCGCGGAGGAGGCCGACCTGCTGCCGGCGGTACTCGGCACGGTCACCGCCGCGCTGCGGGCACCGGCCGCCCGGGTCACGGGGCCGGGCGAGCCGGCCGCCGGGGACACCGGCACGGTTGCCGTCGCACTCCGGGTGGGCGGACGGGACGTCGGCACGCTGCACGTCGCCGAGCGGCATCCCGGCGAGCCGTTCACCGCCGGCGACCGCCGCCTGCTGGCCGCGCTGGCACCGCAGGTCGCCGTCGTCGTCCGGGCGCTGGAGCTGACCCGGTCGCTGGAGCGGGAGCGCGACCGGGTGCTGACGGCGACCCACGACGAGCGCGACCGGATCCGCCGCGACCTGCACGACGGCCTCGGCCCGTCGCTGGCGGGGATCGGCCTGGCCGTGCAGGCGGTGCAGGCCCAGCTGGGGGAGCGGGCCGACCCGCCCACCGCGGGGCTGCTGGCGCGGCTGAAGGACGAGGTCGGCGCGGCCGTCGGGGAGGTGCGCCGGATCATCGACGGGCTGCGGCCGGCGCCACTCGACGAGGTCGGCTTCGTGGCGGCGGTGCAGCGGCATGCCGACGCCCTCGCCCCGTCCGTGCCGGTGCGGGTGACCGCCGATGAGCTGCCGCCGCTGCCGCCGGACGTCGAGACGGCGGCCTACCGGATCGCGCAGGAGGCCTTGACCAACGTGGCCCGGCACTCGGGGGCCCGCTCGGCCGAGGTGGGCCTCCGTGCACGGGAGGGCCGCCTCGAGGTGGCGGTCGTGGACGACGGCACCGGCTTCGGGCCTGCGGACGACGATTGCCGGCCGGACGGCGTGGGACTGGCTTCCATGCGCACCCGGGCACAGGCGGTGGGCGGCGAGCTCACCGTGACGAGCGGCCCCGACGGCACGCGCGTCGTGGCCGGTCTGCCGCTGGAGGTGCGTCCGTGACCGTGCGCGTGGCGCTGGCCGACGACCACCCGATGTTCCGCTTCGGGCTCCGCGCGGTGCTGGATACCTCGCCGGAGGTGGAGGTCGTCGGCGAGGCCTCGGACGGCGCGGAACTGCTGGCGCTGGTGGCGCGGAGCGCACCCGACGTCGTCCTCACGGATCTGTCGATGCCGAAGCTGTCCGGCACGGCCGCGATCGACGAGCTGGCCCGTCGGTTCCCGGGCCTCGGCGTGCTCGTGCTCACCATGCACGAGGACGACGCGTCGCTGTTCGGCGCGCTACGGGCCGGCGCCCGCGGCTACCTGCTCAAGGGTGCCGACCGCGACGAGATCGTCCGGGCGGTGCTCGCGGTCGCCGCCGGGGACGCCGTGTACGGCGGGGCGGTCGCCCGCCGGGTCGTCGACTTCCTGACCGGCACCGCGGCCCGCTCCCCGGCCTTTCCGGAGCTGACCGCGCGGGAGCGCGACGTGCTCGAGCTGCTCGCGGCCGGCCTGCCCACCTCCCAGATCGCCCGGCGGCTGACGCTGTCGGACAAGACGGTGCGCAACCACGTCTCGGCGGTCCTCACCAAGCTCCAGGTGCCCGACCGCGCGGCGGCCGTCGCCCGCGCCCGCGACGCCGGACTGGGCGGCGGTCGGGGCGCCGGCTCCTGACCGAGCGCTGGACAACGGATCCGGGTCGGGTGACGCTCTCGCCATGACGACGAGCCCGTACGCCATCCCGGTCGAGGACCTCGTGGACCGCACGCGGGTGCCCGTCGCCGAACAGGTCGAGGGGCAGGGTGAGCACCGCGCAGTCCCCGGGAACCCGTACCCGGGCCCGATGTCCTGGGCCGACGGGATGGCCGGCGACGCCGATGGCGACTGACCCGCGGTCCCCGTCGGAGATCGACCCGGAGCGTGGGTCCGACGACTGGGACGAGCTGATCGGCCGGCTCTCGTCCGAGGTCGCCGCGCTGGTCGCGGCGGCCGACGAGCTCATCCGGCGCACCGATCCCGCCGTGGTCCGCGTCGTCTGGCCCCATCAGAGGACGGTCGGCTACGGCGTCGGCCCGAAGAAGATGTCGGAGCACTACGCCTATCTCGCCGTCCATCCCCGCCACGTCAACCTCGGGTGCAACTACGGGGCCCACCTGGACGACGGTGGCCTGCTCGAGGGCACGGGGCAGAACATGCGCAAGACGACGGTGCGGACGGCCGACGACCTGGCGGATCCCCGGCTGGTGCCGCTTCTGCACCGGGCCCGGGAGGAGCGCCTGCGGGCGCTCGGACGGATCTAACGGCCCGAGGTCAGCCGCGGCTTGTCGCGCTTCGTCAGGCCCAGCGCCGCGGTCGCGGCGAAGAAGAGCAGGCCGACGACGGCCAGCCAGAACAGGCCCTCCACGACCGCGCCGACGACCGTGATCACGAGCCAGACGACGAGCAGGAAGCCGATGAGGCGCCACATGGGGGTCTCCGTTCGCCGGGGTGCGGTGCGGGCTCGAGCCTAGGCCGCATCCCCCGCGCCGCGGGACCGTCGCGGCGCGGCCCGGATTCCGGTCAGCCCGCGACCCCGCGGACCGGCTCGCTCACCGGGCCGCTGGTGTCCAGGCTCATGAACAGCTCGTACCGGTCGGCTCGGTACCAGGAGCGGGCGTGCTCCACGGCGTCCCCCCGGCTGTAGGAGACCCGGTCGAACCTCAGGACCGGTCCGGACGCAGGGATGCCCAGCAGCCGCCCGATCTCCTCCCCGGCCAGGCCGGCACTCACCGTCTGCTCCGCATGATCGATCGGACGCCCGTAGTGCCGGGCGAGGGTGTCGTACAGGGACGCCTGCAGGTCGAGCCGGTCGAGGCCCGGGAGCAACTCGGCGCTGTACCAGGCGTCGTCGACCGACATCGGCACCCGATCGGCCAGGCGGAGACGCCGCACGTGGTACGCCGCGCCCTGGGGAGGCAGCCGCAGCCGCTCGACGGTGGGCGCGGGAGGGGTCACCCGGGCGGCCGTCAGGACGACGGTCGAGGGTTCCATCCCCATCCGGCGCATGTCCTCGTGGAAGGAGGCGATGTGCAGGCTGGAGCGCGCGGGCCTGTGAGCGACGAAGGTGCCCTTGCCCTGCGTCCGGACCAGGAGGCCGTCGCTGACCAGCTGACCGACCGCCTCGCGCACCGTGATCCGGCTGACGCCGTAGTCGGCGCAGAGCTGCCGCTCGCTCGGCAGCATGTCGCCCGGCCGCAGGTGGGTCGTCGCCAGCTCCGCCAGGATGGTGCGCAGTTGCTGATGCTTGGGCACCACGCTGTTCGCCAGGTGCAGCGATTCGGTCACGGCACACCTCCCTCCCTCCCTCTGCTCGACGCCCCGTCCGGCGCCGTCCCAGGATGACCGGACGCCGGCGGCTCCGGTCCGAGCCGTCAGTACGGCTGGTGCGGCAGCTTGTGCTGCAGCGTGTAGCGGTAGTAGTCCGCGCGCTCCAGCATCGCCGCCGCGGCCTCGTCGACGACCACCGTGGCGTGCGGGTGCAGCTGGAGCACCGACGCGGGGCAGCTCGCGGTCAGCGGCCCCTCGACGGCCGCCGCCACGGCTGCCGCCTTGCGCGCGCCGGTGGCGGTCAGGAGCAGGTGCTGTGCCCGGCTGATGGTGCCCAGGCCCTGGGTGATCACGTGCCGGGGGACGTCCTCGGGCCGCTCGAAGAAGCGGGCGTTGTCCCGGCGGGTCTGCTCGGTGAGGGTCTTCACGCGGGTGACCGAGGAGAGCGACGAGCCGGGCTCGTTGAAGCCGATGTGGCCGTTGGCTCCGATGCCGAGCAGCTGGACGGCGACCGGACCGCCCTGGCGGAGCCGCTCCTCGTACTCACGGGCGGCCACCAGGGGATCGGGGGCGGAGCCGTCGGGAGCGTCGACGTCGCTGTCGACGAAGTCCACGGAGGAGGTGAGCTCGCGGCGGATCACCGCGCGGTAGCTCTCCGGATGCCCGGGGGGCAGGCCCACGTACTCGTCGAGCAGGAAGGCCCGCACGCCCGCGAAGGACAACCCCTCCTCGCGGTGCCGGCGGATCAGTTCCCGGTAGGCCAGCACCGGCGAGGAGCCGGTGGCCAGCCCGAGGGTGGGCCGATGACCCGCCGACCGGCCGGTGACCGTCGCGGCGAGCACGTCGGCGACCACCCGGCCGCAGTCGGCGGGCGTGGGGAGGATCGCGACCTCCATGTCAGTGGACCTCCGTGGCAGGAACGCTTGGATCGGCGGGCAGGGGAGCGACCCGGCGACCGGCACGCAGCACCGCGTGCGGCAGCAGGTCGGAGTCGGTGATCAGGAGGTCGGCCCGTCGACCGGGGACGACGTCGCCGGCCTCGGCCTCCAGGCCCAGCAGCCGGGCCGGCGTGGCGGTGGCAGACGTGACCGCGTCCGGAAGCGGGATCCCGGCGTCCCGCACCGCCCGGCGGACCACGTCGAGCAGCCGGGCCGTTCCCCCGGCGATCGCCCCGATCGTGCCGGCGTCGGCGGCGAGTCGTGCGGTGCCGCCGACGACGTCGACCGTCATCGGACCCAGTGGGTAGCGGCCGTCGGGCATGCCGGCCGCGGCCATCGCGTCGGTGGTCAGCGCGATCTGATCGGCGCCGACCAGGTCGAAGACCGTCGCGACGGTCTCGTCGGCGAGGTGCACGCCGTCGCCCACCAGCTCCACCACCATCGAGCCCCGGGCCGCGGCGGCCAGACACGCAGCCACCGGACCGGGGGAGCGGGAGTGCAGCGGGGGCATGCCGTTGAACAGGTGCGTGGCCCCGAGCCGGCCCCCGCCGACGGCCCTGATCGCCGCGCGGGTCTCGCCCGCCGACGCGTCCGTGTGGCCGAAGCTCGGCGTGGCGCCGGCAGCCGCCAGCACGTCGAGCAGCTCGGTCAGCCGCGGGGTCTCGGGCGCGAGGGTCATCGAGCGGATCGTGCCCCGGCCGGCGTCGATCAGCCTGCGCAGGAGCTCCGGGTCCCCGGGCACGATCGACCGGGGGTCCTGGGCACCGCACCGCGCCGCCGAGAGGAACGGCCCCTCGAGGTGGATGCCGGCGAGATGCCCGGACGCGACGAGCGGCAGCAGCGCGGTGATCCGGTGCTCCAGCTGAGCCGCGGGCGCGGAGACGAGGCTGCCGAGCAGGGTCGTCGTGCCGGCTCGCAGGTGGTGCTCGCACGCGGCCGTCATCCCGGGGGCATCGGCCTCGGGGAAGCCGTACCCCGCGCCACCGTGGCAGTGCACGTCGACGAGCCCGGGAAGGATCAGGCGCCCGGGTGCGGGGCCGGGCAGGTCGTCGGCGCCACCGGGCCAGGAGGAAGTCGGTCCGACCCACGCGATCCGCCCGTCCTCGACGAGCACGAGGGCGTCGTCCAGCCGGCGGCCCGACCTGACCAGGTCACCCCGGAACAACTCGCGCCCCGCTGGTCCGGAAGTCACGCGGGCACTCCTGAAGGTCGTCGGTCGGGAGAAGGGGTGGCGATCGCGGGACCGGCGGGCGGGCCGCCGGTCCCGCGTCGCGGGGATCAGCTGGTCGAGGTCCCGCGCGGGGACTCGTCCGGCCGGGCGGCGTCGACCACGGGGGTGTTCCCGACGGCGGCGTCCGTGGCCGGGGCGTCGGCGAGCTCCGGCTGCCCGGCCTCGGTCGTCTCCTCCTCGCGACCCGGCGTCCGCAGGTTCCACTTGCGGATCACGAAGCGGAACAGGACGTAGTAGATCGCGGCGTAGGCCAACCCGATCGGGATGAGCCACAGCGGCCTGGTCGCCAGCCCGAAGTTCAGCGCGTAGTCGATGGCGCCGGCGGAGAAGCCGAACCCGTCGTGGATGCCGAGTGCGTTCGTCAGGGCCATCGACGTGCCGGTGAGCAGCGCGTGGATGACGTAGAGCGGCCAGGCCACGAACAGGAACGAGAACTCCAGCGGCTCCGTGATGCCGGTGAGGAACGCCGTCAGGGCGGTCGACAGCATGATGCCGCCGACGACCTTGCGGTTCTCCGGCCGCGCCTCGTGCCAGATCGCCATGGCGGCCGCGGGCAGGGCGAACATCATGATCGGGAAGAAGCCGGTCATGAACGTGCCGGCCGTGGGGTCACCCTCGAAGAACCGGGTGAGGTCCCCCTGGACGCCGTTGTAGTCGCCCAGGATGAACCACACGACCGAGTTGATGATGTGGTGCAGGCCCAGCGGGATGAGCAGGCGGTTGACGACGCCGAAGATGCCGCCACCGATGACGGTGTTGGCGTTCACGGCCTCACCGAGCGCGGTCAGCGCGCTGTAGAACAGCGGGTAGAGGAAGCTCATCAGGACGCCGACGAAGATCATGACGACGGCGGTGATGATCGGGACGCAACGGCGTCCGCCGAAGAAGCCGAGGTAGTCCGGCAGCTTCGTGCGGTAGAAGCGCTGCCAGAGCACCGCAGCGATCAGGCCGGTGATGATGCCGCCGAGGACGCCGAAGTTGATCATCTGCTGTTCGCCGGCTTCGTCCACGCCGAGGACGACGGGGCTCATGGCCTCGAACACGCCCTCGAGCACCAGGTAGCCGACGACGGCGGCGAGCGCCGTCGATCCGTCCGCCTTCTTGGCCCACCCGATGGCGATGCCCACCGCGAAGATCAGCGGGAGATTGCTGAAGAGGGCGCCACCGGCCGCGGCGATGACGTCCGCGACGGTGCCCAGGGGTGAGAAGCGTCCGAGCATGTCGTCCTGGCCCAGGCGCAGCAGCAGCGCCGCCGCGGGAAGCGCCGCGATGGGCAGCATCAGGCTGCGGCCGAGGCGCTGCAGGCCGGCGAGGTTCAGTCGCTTCTTCGGGGCGCCGGTGGCGGCGTCAGCGGTCGGGTTGACGGTCGAACTCATGGGCGGGACCTGCCTCGTCGGATCTAGGGGGCTGGGCTCAGGGATCTGGGGTGTCGAGATCTGGGCGACTGGAGCGGGTGGGGCGACCGGCCTGACTCCGGTGCGCGGCGGCGGTTCCGAGTCGCGAGCCGTTGTCCCACGCCGCCGTGCACCGGTAGGGTCCTGTCATGACCAGTGGTGAGACTTTGGTCTCACTAAGGTGGCAAAGTCAACACATCCGGAGCGCCTCGTGACATCGGCGTGACCGACCGCGGGGCCGGCCCGACCGGCCGCAGGAGAGGGAGATCCATGTCCAAGGCGAGCGACATCGTGGCCGGCCTGGGTGGCGCGGACAACATCGTCGAGGTGGAGGGCTGCATCACGCGTCTCCGCACCGAGGTCAAGGACCCGGCCAAGGTGGACGAGGCGGCTCTGAAGCGCCTGGGCGCCCACGGTGTGATCGTCGCCGGGGCGATCGTGCAGGTCGTCGTCGGACCGGAGGCCGACTCGCTGGCGGACGACGTCCAGGACCTTCTGTGACGGTGGTGGACGCGCCCCTCGCGGGGCAGGTGCTCGCGCTGGCCGACGTGCCGGACCCCGTCTTCGCCGGCCTGATCGTCGGAGCCGGGCTGGCGCTCGAGCCGGAGGACGGCGCCACCGAGGTGCTGGTCGTCTCACCCGTCGCGGGCCGCGTCATGAAGGTGCACCCGCACGCTTTCGTCCTCCTCGACGAGTCCGGCGCGGGGGTCCTGGTGCACCTCGGCATCGACACCGTCAAGCTCGAGGGCGAGGGGTTCACCGTGCACGTCGCCGACGGGGACGAGGTCGAGCGGGGCGCGCGGATGATCACGTGGGATCCCACGGCCGTGCGTCGGGCCGGCTACTCGGCGGTGTGCCCGGTGGTCGTGATGCAGTCGAAGCCGGACGACGTCGAGCCCGCGGTCGCGGTCGGCAGCCCGGTCGTCGTCGGGGCGCCGCTGTTCACCTGGTCGCCGGCGCCCGGTTCGTGACCGGGTCGTCCGGCCGCCCCGCCGGGCTCCTTCTCGATCTGGACGGCACGCTCGTGCTCAGCGAGCCGGTGCACCGGCTCACCTGGCGGCACTTCTTCGACGTCTGGGGCGCCGAGGTCGACGACTCCGAGTACGAGCGGACGTTCATGGGCCGACGGGCCCGGGACGTGCTGGCCGCGGTGTCCGGGCCGTGGACCGGACGGAACCTGGGCGCGATCCAGGCGGAGATGCTGGCCCACGCGCAGACGCTGGGGCACGCGGTCGAGACCGTGCCCGGGGCGGCCGCGCTCATCCGGCAGGTGACCGACGCCGGCGTGCCGCTCGCCGTCGTGACCAGTGCCGGTCCCGCGTGGGCCGACGAGGTGCTCGGGCCGGTCCTCGGCGTGCGGGACAGGGTGTCGGTGCTCGTCACGGGTGAGGACGTCGTCATGGGGAAGCCCTCGCCGGAGGGTTACCTGCGCGCCTGCGAAGGCCTCGGTGCCGACCCGGCGGGCTGTGCCGGCGTGGAGGACTCCGCGTCCGGGATCCGCGCGCTGCTGGCGGCGGGGATCGGCGACGTCGTCGGGATCACCACCACGTCCTCGGCGGCCGACCTGCTGGCTGCCGGGGCGCACCGCACCGTGGCCGATCTCGGGGACCCCTGGCTCGTGCGGCTCGCCGCCGGCCGGACCGAAGGCCCCGCCGTCCCTCGCTGACCTGCGGGGCGGCTGCGAGGATCGCGGTCATGGCCTACACCGCAGCCGACGACCGCTACGACTCGATGACCTACCGGCGGACCGGCCGCAGCGGTCTGGACCTCCCGGCGATCAGCCTGGGGCTGTGGCACAACTTCGGCGACGACGTCCCCTTCGACCGGCAGCGGGCGATCCTGCGGCGGGCCTTCGACCTCGGTGTCACCCACTTCGACCTGGCCAACAACTACGGCCCGCCGTACGGCTCCGCGGAGACCAACTTCGGCCGGCACCTCGCCGACGACTTCGCCCCGTACCGCGACGAGCTGGTCATCTCCACGAAGGCCGGCTACGACATGTGGCCCGGTCCCTACGGGCAGGGCGGCGGCGGCCGGAAGTACGTGCTGTCCAGCCTCGACCAGTCACTCGCGCGGATGGGCCTGGACTACGTCGACATCTTCTACTCCCACCGGCCGGACCCGACGACGCCGCTCGAGGAGACGATGGGCGCTCTGCACACCGCCGTCCGGAGCGGCAAGGCCCTGTACGCCGGCATCAGCTCCTACTCGCCGGCCGACACGGCCAAGGCCGCGGCGATCCTCGCCGACCTCGGGACGCCGCTGCTCATCCACCAGCCCTCGTACTCGATGCTCAATCGCTGGATCGAGACCGAGGGCCTGCTCGACGTCCTCGAGGACGCCGGCGCCGGCTGCATCGCCTTCTCGCCGCTGGCCCAGGGCATGCTCACCGGCAAGTACCTGGACGGCATCCCGGAGGGCTCCCGCGCCAGTCAGGACAAGTCGCTGTCCACCGACCTGCTCACCGAGGCTGCGCTGACCCGCATCCGCGCGCTGAACGACATCGCGCAGCGGCGCGGCCAGAGCCTGGCGCAGCTGGCGCTGGCCTGGGCGCTGCGGGATCCCCGCGTGACCACCGTCCTCATCGGCGCGAGCAGCGTGAGCCAGCTCGAGCAGAACATCGGCGCGCTCGGCAACCTCGGCTTCGCCGACGACGAGCTGCGGGCCATCGACGAGCACGCCGTCGACGCCGGAATCGACCTCTGGGAAGGCCCCCGCACCGCCTGAGCCGGCGCCCTCGTCAGCGCAGCCGCTGGGGCAGGCCGGCGGTGACGAGCCAGACCCGCCGGGACGTCGCCGCGACGCGGGTGTTCAGCACGCCGAGCTCGTCCCGGAACCGCCGGCCGGACGGCGTCGCGGGCACGACGCCGGAGCCGACCTCGTTGCTCACCGCGACTACGCGGCGGCGGGTACCCCGCCAGGCGTCGACGAGTCCGTCGATCTCGGCGGCCAGCCGGGCGTCGGCGTCCGGCGCCTCCGACCAGATTCCGCAGTCGTCCATGACGCGGGCCAGCCACGTGGTCAGGCAGTCGACGAGGACCGGGGGCCCGGGCCGGCCGAGGACGGCGGCCAGGTCGACGGTCTCGAGGGTCCGCCAGGACGCCGGCCGGCGGGCGCGGTGCAGGGTCACCCGGCCGGTCCACTCGGGGTCGCTCCCGTCGGGCACCAGCCCGCAGGCGACGTAGTCCACCGCCCGATCCCGGGCGAGCAGCTGCTCGGCGAACGAGGACTTGCCCGAGCGCGCGCCGCCCAGCACGAGCGTCCGCCGCGGTCTGCGGAAGGTCCCGATCACGCGGCCAGCATGGCCGTCGCCGCTCACGTGTCCGGCGGGCGGGTGGGGCCGGCCGCCTACGCTGCCTCCCACCATGGCCCGATCGCTCACCCTGCTGCTCGTCCGGCACGGCCAGAGCGAGTGGAACGCCCGGGGGCTGATGCAGGGGCAGACGGACGGCATCCCGCTCACCGCGCTCGGCCACGCCCAGGCGGCCGCGGGTGCGGCGGAGCTCGCCGCCCTCGGTCCCGGCGCGCTGGTCTCCAGCGACCTGCTGCGCGCCCGGCAGACCGCCGAGCACTGCGCGCGGGCCACCGGCCTCCCGGTCGCGGTGACCCCCGCGCTGCGGGAGCAGGGCTACGGCGTCCTCGAGGGGCGCCCGTCCCGGGAGCTGTGGGACGTCGTCGACTGGACCGATCCGCACTGGGCCGCCGAGGGCGGGGAGAGCCTGGCCCGGCTGCACGCGCGGGTGGCGGCGTACCTGGCGCGGCTGCTGGCCGAGCCGCCGGCCGACGTCGTCGGGCTCGTCACCCACGGCGACACGATCCGGGCGGTCCAGGCCGTCGCCGCCGGGCTCGGCCCCGCCGACCTGCCCGCGGTGACCCCGCACAACGGCTCGGTGACCCGCCTGGAGCTCTCCCGGTGAGGTGGACCGGGCCGTTCGAGTCGGCCGCCCTGCTCACCGCGCTGCCCGTGCCCGCCCGGCTGGCGCCCTCGACGCGGGGCGTCCTGCCCTGGGCGCCGCTGGTCGGGCTGGTCCTCGGCGGGCTCGCCGCGGGCGTCGCCGTCCTGTTCGCCGACGTGGTGTCGCCGCTGGTGGGCGCCGTCCTGGCCGTCGCCGTCCCCGCGCTCCTCACCCGCGGGCTGCACCTGGACGGGCTGGCGGACACCGCCGACGGACTGGGCCCGCTGCGCGACCGCGAGCGCGCGCTGCAGGTCATGCACCAGGGCGACGTCGGCCCGTTCGGGGTCGTCACGGTGGTGCTGACCCTGCTGCTCCAGGTCTCCTGTGCCGCCGCTCTGCTCTCGGCGGACGGCGGCTGGCTGCCGCTCTGGTCGGCGGTGCTGGTGGCCCGGCTGGCGATGGTCCGTACGGGTCTGCCGGGTGTGGCCGTCGCGGCCGGCTCGTCGCTCGGGCGAGCCGTGGCGGGCACCGTCTCCCGGGCGTGGTGGGTCGCGGCGGTGCTGGCCGTCGCAGCGCTGGTCACCGGCGGTGCACTGCTCGTCGGCGGCCTGACGGGGGTTGTCGTGCTGCTGGGATCCGGCGCCGCGGGGCTGCTCGCGGCCGAGGTCGTGCACCGCCGCGCGACGGTCCGGCTGGGCGGGACGACCGGCGACGTCATGGGCGCCATGGGCGAGGTGGCGACGGCCGTGACCCTGCTGACCGCCGCCGCGCTCTGGCCTTAGGTACCCGCGTCAGTACCGTTCGTCCGCGGTTGGCACCATCCCGCGGATGACTGCCACCCAGCCGTTCGCGGGCACCCTGCTGGGGACGACGATCGCCGCGATCACCCCTCGGGACGCCGCGGCCGAGCGGGACGCCCGCGAGCGGCTCGACCGGATGACCAAGCCGCGGGGCTCGCTCGGTGTCCTCGAGGACGTCGCCGCGCAGCTGGCCGGGATCGCCGGCGCCTGCCCCCCGCCCCATCCCGCCCCCGCGACCGTGGCCGTCTTCGCCGCCGACCACGGAGTCCACGCCCAGGGCGTGACGCCGTGGCCGCAGGAGGTCACCGCGCAGATGGTGGCCAACTTCCTCGCGGGCGGAGCCGTGGTGAACGCGTTCGCCGCCGAGATGGGCGCGGAGGTGATCGTGGTCGACGTGGGCGTGCTGGGCACCCTCGACCCGGCGCCCGGGCTGTGGGACCGCAAGGTGCGGCGCGGGACGGCCGATCTCGCCGAGGGCCCGGCGATGACCGTCGACGAGGCCGTGCGGGCGGTCGAGATCGGCATCGAGGTGGCGACGCGGATCGCGCCCGGCTCGGGCAGCCTCGTCACCGGCGACATGGGGATCGGCAACACCACGGCCTCGGCGGCGCTGGTCTGCGCGTTCACCGGAGCGGCCGCCGAGGCGGCGACCGGCCGCGGCACCGGGATCGACGACCGCACCCGGGAGCGCAAGGTCGCGGTGGTCGAGCGTGCCGTCGCACGGGTGCCGGGGCGGCCCTCGACGCCGCAGGCGGCGATCGCCGCACTGGCCGAGGTGGGCGGTCTGGAGCACGCCGCCCTGGCCGGGTTCCTGCTCGGCGCGGCCGCGCACCGGACGCCGGTGATCCTCGACGGCGCCATCGCGGGGGCCGCCGCCCTCGTCTCGGCGGCGCTGTGCCCGGCCGCGCTGGACTACGTGCTGGCGGGGCACGTGTCGCAGGAGCCGGGGCATGCGCTCGCGCTGCGGCACCTCGGGCTGCGTCCGCTGCTGGGGCTGGATCTCCGGCTCGGCGAGGGGACGGGTGCGCTCCTGGCCTGGCCGCTGGTCGCCGGGGCGGCGCGGGCGTTGCGCGACGTCGCCACCTTCGACGCCGCGGGCGTCATGCAGAAGAGCGGCTGACGCGCCCGAGGCCCTCGACGTCCCGCCGGCCGCCGGGCAGGGTGGCTCGGGAAGACGGCCGGCGCGACGATCGGAGCACCTGGTGGCGGGACGCTATGAGTACAAGGTCGAGGAACTCCGCGAGGGGATGATCGGCGGCAAGATGTCCGGCGGCAAGCTCGAGAAGGTGCTCAACGAGCACGCCCGCGAGGGGTGGCAGCTCAAGGCCATCACGGCCGTCGAGGTCAAGGGCCGCATCGGGCCCGGCGGCGTGGAGGGTGTGCTGGTCACCTTCGAGCGGCCGGTCGCCTGAGCACGGCCGACGACGGCGACCGCTGGCTGGACGAGCACCGGGACGGCGCGCATCCGGACGACGTCCTCGCCTACTTCGACTCCCTGCCGGCCGCCGTCGCCGAGGAGATGGTCGGCCGATGGCGGGGGAGCGGACTGCCCACGGGCTCGCCGCTGGACGGCCTGCTGGAGAGCTGCGGCTGGTACGGCAAGGAGTTCCTGGACGCCGAGTCCGTCCACCCGCTGCTGTTCCTCGACCGCGCCGGCCGGCCGCGTCCGGTGGACCCCGCGCTCCTGCCGGTGGGCCTGCTCCGCGACCACGCCGGGCTGGCGCGCTGGCCGATGGCCCGGGCGGCGTTCGGCGGAGTCCGACCGCTGCTGCACACGAAGCGGCCGAAGGCGCGGCTGCGCGTGATGGAGCACCGCGGCGTCGCGACGGCGGTGATGGTCTACGACACCCTGCCGATCATCGACGTCTTCCGCCGCGCCGGCCCGGACACCCTGCTCGGGCTCATGGACCTGCGCGGCCTGCCGCAGCCGTTCTTCTTCGTGCTGCGGCGCGATTGACCCCGCCGGCTGAGCGCGCTTCATCCCCGCCGGGGACGGCCGGCGCGGAGCTCGTGCATCGGGACGTCGTGGCCCTCGGCGCACCGGATCTCGACGGCGACCGGCGCCCCGCAGTCGGCGTGGCGCAGGACGATGGGCGGGCCCTCATCGTCGGCCAGGTAGCCGTCGCCCCACTGCATCAGCGCCAGCGCGGCCGGGAGGAGGTCGCGGCCCATCGGCGTGAGCTGGTACTCGTGCCTCGTGCGCTGTCCCGGCTCGCGGTAGGGGGTGCGTTCCAGCAGCCCGGCGTCGACCAGTTCGCGCAGCCGCTTGGCGGCGGCGGCCTCGGTGATGCCGACCCGGTCCGCGAAGTCGTCGAAGCGGCGGGTGCCGTAGAAGGCCTCGCGCATGAGCAGCATCGCAGAGCGGGATCCGACGACCTGCATGGCGCGGCCGATGGAGCAGCGGTCGTGCGCCTGCCACGTGCTGCGGTCGGACAGGGGCGGCTCGAAGGCTGCGTGACCGGTGGACATGCCGAGATCCTAGCCTGACTTGCCATTCGTATAGTCAGGTGCTTGGCTGCGGGACCATGCAGAGCGACAGCGGGACCGGGACGACAGCAGCGCCGCCGCCCGCCGTGCGGCCCGGCGCGGTCCTGGCGGTGCTGTCCGCCGCGGCCTTCATGGCCAGCCTCGATCTGTTCATCGTCAACGTCGCACTGCCCGAGGTCGGCCGTGACCTGGGGACGACGTCGCTGGGCGACCTCAGTTGGACGCTGAACGCCTACGCGATCGTCTACGCCGCACTGCTGGTGCCGTTCGGCCGACTCGCCGACCGCTACGGGCGCAAGGGTGGCTTCGTGCTCGGCGTCGGGGTGTTCACGCTGGCCAGCGTCGGCTGTGCGGCCAGCGGATCCCTGGAACTGCTCGTCGCCTTCCGGATCCTCCAGGCGGCAGGGGCCGCGCTGCTCACGCCGACCAGCCTCGGCCTCCTGCTCGTCGCGACGCCGGCGGCGAGCCGCGCCCGCGCGGTGCGCATCTGGGCGGCGTCGGGGGCGCTGGCCGCGGCGGCGGGACCGGCGCTGGGCGGCGTCCTCGTCGACGCGTCCTGGCGCTGGGTCTTCCTCATCAACCTACCGATCGGCCTCCTGGCCGTCGTCCAGGCCGCACGGATCGTGCCGCGCTCCCGCGACGACGGCCGGACGCCACTGCCCGACCTGGTGGGCGCGGCGGTCCTGACCGTGGCGATCGGCGCCCTGGCGATGGGCCTGGTGAAGGGCCCGGACTGGGGGTGGGCGAGCGCGCCGACGCTCGGGGCGCTGGCGATCGCCGTCGCGGGCACCGCCTGGTTCTGGCGGCGCTCCCTCCGGCATCCGGTCCCGGTCGTGGACCCCGTGCTGCTGCGGGTCCGCAGCTTCGCCTTCGCCAACCTGACGGCCGTCGTCTTCAGCGTGGGGTTCGCCGGCAACCTGCTCGCGGTCGTGCTGTGGATGCAGGACGTCTGGGGCTACTCCGCGCTCCGCACCGGGCTCGGTGTCGCGGTCGGTCCGGCGATGGTCCCCGTCTTCGCGGCGGTGGGGCAGCGGATGTCCCGCCGCATCGGCGCCGGCTGGATCGCCGCGCTGGGATGCCTGCTCTTCGCCGCCGGGGTCTCGCTCGCCGCCTTCCGGCTGACCCTCGAGCCGTCGTACGCCGCGGTCATCCTGCCGTCGATGCTGGTCGGCGGGGCCGGCGTGGGGCTCGCGCTACCGACCATCCTGTCGACCGGAACCGCCGACCTCCCGGCCGACCGGTCCGCGACGGGGAGCGCGGTGGTCAACATGAGCCGGCAGATCGGCGCCGTCCTGGGCATCGCGGTCTTCGTCGCGGTGCTCGGGACGCCGGACTCGGGAGAGGTCCTGCAGGCCTTCACGACCGCGTGGATCGTGCTGGCCGCGATCGGGGTGCTCGCGGCCGTCGTCGCGATCGGGATGACCCCACGGACGCAGCGGACCGCGCCCGTCGTCCCCGCCGGGGAGGCGATCGGAGTCAGCGAGCCGGGGGCAGCTCGCTGAGCAGGTTCCGGATGCGGCGTTCGATCTCGTCGCGAATGGGGCGCACCGACTCCACGCCCTTGCCCGCCGGGTCCTCGAGCTCCCAGTCCAGGTAGCGCTTGCCCGGGAAGACCGGGCAGACGTCGCCGCAGCCCATGGTGATGACGACGTCCGAGGACTCGACGGCGTCGGTGGTGAGCACCTTCGGTCGCTGGTCGGAGATGTCGATGCCGACCTCGGCCATGGCCTCGATCGCTGCCGGGTTGACCCGGTCACCGGGCACCGACCCGGCCGACCGGACCTCGACCGAGTCGCCGGCCAGGTGGCGCAGCCAGCCGGCGGCCATCTGGGAGCGACCGGCGTTGTGCACGCAGACGAACAGCACGCTGGGCGTGGTCATGAGGTCTCCCTCCTTTCGTGGGGCACGACGACGGCGTCGGCGACGTCCGCCACGGTCGGATGGAGCGCGGCCACGACGGCGACGGCGGCCGCGCCACCGGCGAGCTGCATTCCCACGAACATGGGGACCGACGCCGGGGCGATGCCGGCGAAGGTGTCCGACAGCGTGCGGGCGAGGTCGATCATCGGGTTGGCGAAGCTGGTCGACGACGACCACCAGTACGCCGCGGTGATGTAGGCGCCGACGGCGAACGGGGCCAGGGCGGCACGACCGGCGCGGACCAGGGCGAAGATCAGCACCACCAGGCCGAACGTGGCCACCGCCTCCGACAGCCAGAGGCCGCTCCCGGACCGGTCGGTCGTGGCGATCGACACCGCGGGCAGGCCGAACATCAGGTTGGCCACGACGGCGCCGACCGCTCCGCCGGCGAGCTGGGCCGGCAGGTAGATCGCGACCTGCCGGTTGGTCACCCCGCCGAAGAACCGGTCGGCCAGGGTGACCACGGGGTTGAAGTGGCCACCCGACACGGGTCCGAAGGCGAGGATCAGCGCGACCAGGCCGGCGCCCGTGGCGAGGGCGTTCTCCAGCAGCTGGAGCCCCACGTCGTCCGGCGAGAGCCGTTGGGCGGCGATGCCCGAGCCGATGACGACGGTTACGAGACCCGCGGAGCCGAGGAACTCGGCCAGCGCCTGCCGGGCGAGGAGCCTGGGTCGTGGCAAGCCGGTCACGCCGGGGCGAGCGCGGCGGTGTCGAACAGGTTCGCGACGGCGGCGAGCGCGGCAGGCCGCACCGCGTAGTAGACCCACACGCCGCGCTTGTCGCGGTCGAGCAGGCCGGCCGAGTGCAGCACCTTGAGGTGGTGGCTGATGGTGGCCTGGGTGAGGTCGAAGGCGTCGTTGAGGTCGCAGACGCATGCCTCGCCCGACGGGCTCGCGGCGATGAGGCTGACCAGCCGGAGGCGCACCGAGTCGGCCAGCGCCTTCAGCAGGGGGGCGACCTGCTCGGCCTGGGCGGCGGACATGGCCGCCCCGGTGGCCAGCGGGGTGCAGCAGGCCAGCCCGGCGTCGCTCGTCATCGACAGCTCGTTCGTAGACATCGCCGATCATCATAACGACGAACGTCGTATTGACAAGCATCAATGTCTCCTGCCAGGGTCACCCGAGACATCGACAAACGTCGATGCGTACCGACCGAAAGGGTCCCCGATGTCCCGCGTCCAGCTCGCCCTCCGTGTCGCCGACCTCGACGCCGCGATCGACTTCTACTCGAGGCTGTTCGACGCCGTGCCCGCCAAGCGCCGTCCCGGGTACGCGAACTTCGCGATCGCCGAGCCGCCGCTCAAGCTCGTCCTCCTCGAGGGCGAGGCCGGCGAGGCCACCCGCATGGACCACCTCGGCGTCGAGGTCGCCTCCACCGACGAGGTCACCGCCGCGACCGGCCGGCTCGCCGACGCCGGCCTGGCCACGCGCGTCGAGGACAACACCACCTGTTGCTACGCCGTGCAGGACAAGGTCTGGGTGACCGGTCCCGGAGGCGAGCCGTGGGAGGTCTACACGGTCACGGGCGACGCCCGCCCCGACCTCGAGGGCACGACCGCCGCCGAGCTCTCCGCCGTCGCCGGCGACGGCACCTGCTGCGTCACCGACGACGCCACCGAGAAGGCGGCGGTCCCGGCCGCCGCGTGCTGCTGAGGAGCGTCCGATGCACCCCTACCTGAGCGCGGAGTCGGCGGCCGCCCACGTCGCCGACCTGGTCCGCGAGGCCGCCGCCACCTGCTGCTCCCGAGTCGCGGGACACCCGGTCACGGACCGGATCCGCGCGATGGTCCAGCGGGCGACCGCCGCCCTGCACCGCGCCACCGGAGCCGCGAGGCCTTCCTGCTGCCCCGCCTGACCCGCTCGGTCGAGGGGCCACGAGCACGCTCGTGGCCCCTCGACGGGTTCGGGCGGGAGGATGGCCCCGTGGATCTGGACGACGTGGCCGACGAGCTCTACGTGCTGCCCCCGGAGGACTTCATCCCCACCCGGAAGGCGCGGGAGGACGAGGCGAAGGCCGACGGCGACAAGGCGCTGGCCAAGGAGATCGGCGCGCTGCCCAAGCCGTCCACGGCCGCCTGGGTGTGCAACCTGCTGGTCCGCGAGGCGCACGAGGAGATCGCGGGGCTGGTCGAGCTCGGCGAACTGGTCCGCGAGGCGCAGCAGAGCCTGGCCGGCGACCAGGTGCGGGCGCTGGACGTGCAGCGTCGTCAGCTGATCGCCGCGCTCACCCGCCGGGCGCGCTCGCTGGCCTACCAGCGCGGGCACTCCGTGAGCACCGCGGTCGCCACCCAGGTCGAGGAGACGCTGCGCGCGGCGATGGCTGATCAGGAGGCGGGGGAGGCGCTCCTGTCGGGCCGCCTCACCTCGTCCCTGACCTACAGCGGCATGGGTCTCGGCGAGCAGCGGCCGCACCTGCGCGTCGTCCCTCCGCCGAAGGCCGAGAGGCCCGCCGCGGCGCCCAAGCCCGTTCCTGACCGGACCGGCAGTGCCGAGGAGCGCCGGCGCCGCAAGGAGGAGGAGGCCCGGCAGGCCGCCGAGGAGAAGCGCCGCCGGGAGCTGGCCGAGGCCCGGCAGGCGGCGGAGGACGCCGAGGCCGCCGCCGAGGAGGCCGCGGAGGCGGCCGAGGCCGAGCGGGCGAAGGCCGAGGAGCTGTCCGCGCGCGAGGACGAGCTGACCACCCGCATCGAGTTCCTCACCCGCGAGCTCGCCCGGGTGCGCGAGGAGTGCAGCACCGTCGGCACCGACCTCGCCCGGGTCGAGCGGCGGCGCAAGGCCGCTGACCACCGCCGGCGAGAGGCGGACGCCGCGCTCGAGCACGCCCGCGCCCGCGTGGAGGAGCTCAGCCGGTCCTGACCGCCTTGCTCCGTGCCGGACGCGGGTCGACACTCCTCGCACCCCCGGCCCGACGACGCGCGCGGAGATTCTCATGACCAGTCAGCAGCCAGGCACCGACGACACCTCGGCCGACCGCTCCCGCAGCGGCAAGGACATCGCCGAGGCCATCGACGTCGCCGAGCGGGGCAGCGCGGTCGAGGAGGTCCACGACCGGGGCACCGAGGCGAAGTCCGGGGAGGCGCCGGTCGAGCGCTCGGCGGACGATCCGGAGATGACCGAGGGCCAGGTCGTCTACGGCAGCGACGCCGAAGGCTCGGGCGCCGCACCTGGGACGTCGCCCGGTGCGACGCCCGAGAGCTCGGGCGTGGCCCAGTCCGTCCCCGGCGCCCGCCGCACCGACCAGGTGGCGGCCGGACAGGAGCCGGAGACCCCGGCCGGCTGAGCGGCCACGACGGCCATATCGGCCGGTCAGCTCCAGAGCTCCACCCGGACGGTCGGGCGCGCCCGGGCGGGCCGCTCCGGCCGCGACAGCAGGGCGCTCGTCGCGTCCGGCGTGGTGAGGAACCGCTGCAGCGCCCGAGCGGCGCTGGTCGAGCGCCCCTCGCCGGGCACGCTCGCCCACCACAGCCCGGTCACCGGCGTGCCCTCCACCGGCAGGCGGACGAGGGCGCCCCGGGCGAGGTCGGCGCCGACGGAGTGTGTCAGCGCGAGCATCACACCCGCGCCGGCCCGCACCGCGGCGAGCGCCGCGGCCTCGCTGTCGTGCCGCTCGACCTCCTGCGCGGCCCCGCCGAGGTCCGCCCAGCGCTCCTCCTCGCTGCCGGGCTCCAGACCGGCCGGCCCGGTGAGCCACGGGTGCCCGGACAGGTCTCCGATGCGCAGAGTCGGCGTCCCTGCCAGGGGGGAACCGGGCGCCGCGACGACCACGCGGGAGTACCGGAGGAACGGCACGGCGTCGATGACCAGTCCCGGCGAGGGCGCCGGCCGTACGCCGAGCACGATGTCGGCGTCGTCCTCCGCGAGCGCGACCGCAGCGCAGTCGGTCGAGCCGACGGTCAGGTCCACGGCCGCGCGCGGCACCCGGCGGGTGAAGGCCGCGACCACCTGTCCCGCCACGTGCTCGGCGCACGCCGCCGTCGCCAGCGCTCGGAGCCGGCCCGTCGTCGTGGCGTGGGCGACCTCCCGGCGGGTCCGCTCCGCCAGCCGCACCAGCTCCCGGGCGCGTGAGGCCAGGGCGCGGCCGCCGGGGGTCAGCGCGATACCGGTCCCGGTGCGGCGGAACAGCGGGTCGCCCAGGTCGGTCCGCAGCGCGGCGACCGCAGCGGAGACCGCCGGCTCGCTGATGCCGAGCGCGGTCGCTGCCGCGCGGAGCGAGCCGAGCTCCGCGACGAGCGCGAAGGCGCGGAGCTGGGTGAACGTCATCACGGGCCTCATAACCGGACGGTTATCGCGATGTTGACAGTGACCCACGTCACGGACAAGGTCCCGGTCCACCAGGGCTCCAGCGTCGGGGTCCTCGGGAAGGGGGTGCCCCCGTGCAGGTACCGGCTCCGTTCGACTACGTCCGCGCCACCAGCGTCGGCAACACGCTGGAGCTGCTCGAACGCCACGGCCCCGAGTCCCGCGTCGTCGCCGGCGGGCACAGCCTGCTGCCGATGATGAAGCTGCGGCTCGCCCGGCCCGAGTGGCTGATCGACATCAACGACGTCGCCGAGCTGCGGCACATCACCGAGGAGCCCGACCGGCTTCGGGTCGGCTCGCTCACCCGGCACGCGGCGCTGCTCGCCTCCGACGTCGTCGGGCGGCTGTTCCCGATCGTGCACGACGCCGAGAAGGTCATCGCCGACCCCGTCGTCCGCAACCGCGGCACGATCGGCGGCTCGCTCGGCCAGGCCGACCCGGCCGAGGACCTCACCACCGTCTGCGACGTCCTCCGCGCCTCCGTCGTCATCGCCGGCCCCGGCGGCGAGCGGGTCGTCGACATGGCCGAGTTCCACCGCGGCCCCTACGAGACCGCCTGCGAGCAGCACGAGCTGATCACCGAGGTCCGCTTCCCGATCCGGCCACGGATGGGCAGCGCCTACGAGAAGGTCGAGCGCCGGGTGGGGGACTGGGCCGTCGGCGCCGCGGGCGCGGCGGTGCAGATGGCCGACGACGGCACGATCGCCGACGCCGCGATCGGCCTGACCGCGCTCGGTCTCGAGGGGCTCGCGACCGAGGTCGCCGCCGTCCTCGTGGGGCAGCGGCCGTCCGAGGACCTGATCACGGAAGCCGGGCGGCTCGCCGCCGCGGCCAGCTCCCCGGTCGAGGACCAGCGCGGTCCCGTCGACTACAAGCGGCACCTCGCCGACGAACTCACCCGCCGGGTCCTGCGCCGCGCGCTCGACCGGGTCGGGGCCACCGTTCCCGCCGCCTGAGGAGGCCGACGATGCAGGTCACCATGACCGTCAACGGGACCGAGGTCACCCGCGACGTCGAACCCCGGCTGCTGCTCGTGCACTTCCTGCGCGACACGCTCCGGCTGACCGGCACCCACTGGGGGTGCGACACCAGCAACTGCGGCACCTGCGTGGTGCTCGTCGACGGCGAGCCGGTCAAGTCGTGCACGGCACTGGCCGCGATGACCGACGGGCACGACGTCCGCACGGTCGAGGGCATGGCCCGGAACGGCACGCTTGACCCGGTGCAGCAGGGCTTCATGGAGGAGCACGGGCTCCAGTGCGGCTTCTGCACCCCCGGGATGATGCTCACCGCCCGGGCGCTGCTCGACCGCAATCCCGACCCCGACGAGGGCGAGATCCGCGAGGCCATCTCCGGCCAGATCTGCCGGTGCACCGGCTACGCCACGATCGTCCGCTCGGTCCAGTGGGCCGCCGCCCACCCGGCCGCCGCGACCACGGAGCAGGAGGTCACGACATGACCGAGCTTGCGAGGTCATGCGAAGGCAGAGCACCACTGGGCATGGCGACGACGAGCGCCAGCGAGGAGGCGTCATGACCACCGTCGAGGAACGCTCCACGATGCCGCAGGAGCGGGAGTCCAACCCCGCGGCGAACGCGGCGGACCGCCCGATCGGCTACGGGCGCATCCAGCGCAAGGAGGACCCGCGGTTCGTCCGCGGGAAGGGCCGCTACCTCGACGACATCGTGCTGCCCGGCATGCTGCACGGCGCGATCCTGCGCTCGCCGATGGCGCACGCCCGGCTGGTCTCGATCGACACCACCGAGGCGCTCGCGCACCCGAAGGTGCACGCCGTCATCACCGGCAAGGACCTCGAGGGCCTCAACCTCGCCTGGGCGCCGACGCTCTCCGCCGACACCATGGCGGTCCTCGCCACCGACAAGGTGCGCTTCCAGGGCCAGGAGGTGGCGTTCGTCGTCGCCGAGGACCGCTACTCCGCCCGCGACGCGCTCGAGCTCATCGACGTCGAGTACGAGGAGCTGCCGGTCGTCATCGACGCGCGCCGCGCCCTCGAGCCGGGCACCGCCGTCATCCGCGACGACAAGGAGGGCAAGACCGACAACCACATCTTCGACTGGGAGGCCGGCGACAAGGCCGAGACCGACGCGGTCTTCGCGCGTGCCGCCGTCGTCGTCAGTGAGGAGGTCGTCTATCCGCGGGTGCACCCGGCGCCGATGGAGACCTGCGGCGCGATCGCCGACTACGACCCGATCGACGGCAAGCTCACGCTCTACGAGACCACGCAGGCGCCGCACGCCCACCGGACGTTGTACGCGATGGTCGCCGGCATCCCGGAGCACAAGATCCGGATCATCGCCGGCGACATCGGCGGCGGGTTCGGCAACAAGGTCGGCATCTACCCCGGGTACGTCTGCGCCGTCGTCGGCTCGATCGTCACGGGCAAGCCGGTGAAGTGGGTCGAGGACCGCTCCGAGAACCTGATGAGCACCTCGTTCGCCCGCGACTACATCATGAAGGGCGAGGTCGCGGCCACGAAGGACGGCAAGATCCTCGCCGTCCGCACGCACGTGCTCGCCGACCACGGCGCGTTCAACGCCACCGCGCAGCCGACCAAGTACCCGGCGGGTTTCTTCTCGATCTTCACCGGCAGCTACGACCTCGAGGCCGCGCACTGCTCGGTCACCGGCGTCTACACGAACAAGGCGCCGGGCGGGGTGGCCTACGCCTGCTCGTTCCGGGTGACCGAGGCGGTCTACCTCGTCGAGCGGATGGTCGACGTCCTGGCGCAGAAGCTGGAGATGGACCCGGCCGAGCTGCGGCTCAAGAACTTCATCCGCCCCGAGCAGTTCCCGTACAAGAACAAGACCGGCTGGGAGTACGACTCCGGCGACTACGAGCCCGCCCTGCGCATGTGCATGGAGCAGATCGGCTACGCCGACCTGCGGCGCGAGCAGGAGGAGAAGCGCGCCCGCGGAGAGCTGATGGGCATCGGCGTCTCGTTCTTCACCGAGACCGTGGGTGCCGGCCCCCGGAAGCACATGGACATCGTCGGGCTCGGCATGGCCGACGGCGCCGAGGTGCGGGTGCACCCCACCGGCAAGGCCGTCGTCCGGCTGTCGGTGCAGACCCAGGGGCAGGGCCACGAGACGACGTTCGCGCAGATCGTCGCCGAAGAGCTCGGCATCCCGCCCGAGGACATCGAGGTCGTGCACGGCGACACCGACCAGACGCCGTTCGGCCTGGGCACCTACGGCAGCCGCTCGACGCCGGTGAGCGGGGGAGCGGTCGCGCTGGCGGCGCGGAAGGTCCGCGACAAGGCGAAGGCCATCGCCGCGGCGATGCTCGAGACCCGGCCGGAGGACCTCGACTGGGAGAAGGGCCGCTTCTTCGTCAAGGGCGACCCGTCCGCGGCCAAGACCATCCAGGAGGTCGCGCTCGGTGCGCACGGCACGGTCGCCCTGCCCGACGGCATCGACGGCAACCTCGACGCCGAGGTCACCTACGACCCGCCGAACCTCACCTTCCCGTTCGGTGCCTACATCTGCGTGGTGGACATCGACCCGGGCACCGGCAAGGTGAAGGTGCGCCGGTTCGTCGCCGTCGACGACTGCGGCACCCGGATCAACCCGATGATCGTCGAGGGGCAGATCCACGGCGGGCTGGCCGACGGCGTCGGGATGGCGCTGATGGAGTTCATCGGCTTCGACGAGCAGGGCAACTGCCTGGGCGGCTCGTTCATGGACTACCTGATCCCCACCGCGATGGAGGTGCCGGACTGGGAGACCGGCTACACGGTGACGCCGTCCCCGCACCACCCGATCGGCGCCAAGGGCATCGGGGAGTCGGCGACCGTGGGCTCGCCGCCGGCCGTGGTCAACGCCGTCGTCGACGCGCTGGCGCCGTTCGGGGTGACCCACATGGACATGCCCTGCACGCCGGCCCGGGTGTGGGAGGCCATGCAGGGCCGGCCCACCCCGCCGATCTAGGAGTGCGCCGATGACGGTCACCGAGACCGCCGCCGAGCTGACCCGCACCCGCGAGCCCTTCGTCCAGGCCACCGTGGTGCGGGCGCAGAAGCCGACGAGCGCGCACGCCGGGGACACCGCGCTGGTCCGGGCGGACGGCACCATCGCCGGGTTCGTCGGCGGCACCTGCGCCGAGGCGTCGGTGCGCGAGTACGGCCTGATGACGCTGTCGACCAACCAGCCGCTGCTGCTGCGCATCGTCCCGGGGGAGGTCGCGGGGCCGGCGGAGGAGGGGGCGGTCACCGTGGCCAACCCCTGCCTGTCCGGCGGCGCCGTGGAGATCTTCCTCGAGCCGCGGGTGCCCGCCCCGCGGGTGCTGGTGGTCGGCGACAGTCCCGTCGCCGAGGCCCTGGCCGAGCTGGGCCGCCCGCTCGGTTTCGACGTCGACCTGGTGGCGGGGGAGCAGGCGCAACCCCAGGCCGGCGACGCCGCCCTCGTCGTCGCCTCCCACGGGCGCGGCGAGGAGCCCGCGCTGACGGCGGCGCTGCGCCTGGGCGTGCCGTACGTCGGACTGGTGGCCAGCCGCATCCGCGGCGCGGGCGTCCTGGCGGCGCTCGACGTGCCCGACGACCAGCGCAGCCGGGTGCACAGCCCGGCCGGTCTCGACATCGGCGGGCGGACCGCCGCGGAGATCGCGCTGTCGATCCTGGCCGAGCTGGTGGCCGAGCGGCGGGCGGCCGAGCGGCACGCCCCGGCCGCGCCGGAACCGGCGAGCGCCCGGGACCCGGTCTGCGGCATGACCGTCGCCGCCGTCGCCACGTCCCCGCACGTCACCGTCGACGGCATCACGACGTGGTTCTGCTGCGAGGGCTGCCGGAAGGCGTTCGAGAAGACCCCGGCCCGGTATGCCACCGCCTCCTGACGAGCTCTCGGTACCGAAAGCGTGCGGGACCCGCGGCGCTTTCGGTACCGAAAGCGTGTGGGGGAGGCCGTGACGCAGCCGGCGCGCGTCGGGGCCGAGGAGGAGGTCCGGTCGCGGGTCCCGGACGTCGCGGACCTCGCCGCCGCCCTGGACGACGTCGACTACCTGGCCGACCCAGGCCTGGCGACGGCGCTCTTCCTCGCCGTCCGCCTGCCGCAGCCGCTGCTGCTCGAGGGCGAACCGGGGGTCGGGAAGACCGAGGCGGCCAAGGCGCTTGCCCGGGTGCTGGACAGCCCGCTGTTCCGGCTGCAGTGCTACGAGGGCATCGACGCCGCGGAGGCGCTCTACGAGTGGAACCACCCGCGCCAGCTGCTCAGCATTCGGCTGGCCGAGGCCCGGCACGCGCCGCTCGCCGAGGAGGACCTCTTCGGCCGCGAGTACCTGCTCCGCCGGCCGCTGCTGCAGGCGATCGAGCACCCCGGCCCCCGGCCCGCCGTCCTCCTGCTCGACGAGATCGACCGCGCCGACGCGGAGTTCGAGGCCTTCACGTTCGAGGTGCTGGCCGAGGCGGCGGTCACGGTGCCCGAGATCGGCACCATCCGCGCCACGCACCCGCCGGTCGTCGTCCTCACCTCCAACCGGACGCGCGACCTGCACGACGCGCTCACCCGCCGCTGCCTCTACCACTGGATCGACTACCCGCAGCTGGAGCGGGTCGCCGAGATCGTCCGCCGGCGGGTGCCGGGCAGCGCCGAGCCGTTGGCCCTGGACGCCGCGTCCGCCGTCACCCGGCTGCGGTCCCTGGACCTGGTCAAGCCGCCCGGGATCGCCGAGGTCATCGACTGGGTCGCGGCGCTGAGCGTCCTCGGCATCCCGCGCCTGGACGCCGCCGCGGTCGAGGAGAGCTGGGGCTCGGTGCTGAAGAACCGCGAGGACCTGGAGCTGGCCCGCGGCCGGGGGGCGGCGTGGCTGGCCGGCGGTGGCTGAGCGGCTCGTCGTCGCCGCGGGGCCGCTGGCCGTCGGGCTGACGACCGCGTTGCACCGGGCGGGCCTGCCGACCTCGCCGGAGCGGGCGGTCGGGCTGGCCCGCGCCCTCCGGCTCGTCCCGCCGAACGACCGGAGCGCGCTGTACTGGACCTGCCGGGTCGCGCTGGTGACCGACCGGGCCCAGCTGCCGGTCTTCGACGCCGTCTTCTCGGCGGTGTTCGACGGCCGGCTCGACCCCGCCGACAGCCGTGGCGACCCGACGGCGCACCCGGCGATCGGCAGCGAGCCGCGCGTCCGGCCGGCCGCACCCGACCATCGACCGCCCGCCGAGTCGTCGCCGCCGGCCGGGAGCGGCGGGTTGTCGGTTCCCGGGGAGGGGGACGGCGGGGACGCGGAGCGGGAGGTCGTCCTGGCGGCGGCCTCGGCCGAGGAGCGGTTGCGCTCGACGTCCTTCGCCGAGCTGACCGCCGACGAGCTGGCCGACGTCCGCCGGGTCGTCCGCCGCATCGTGCTGAGCACTCCGGAGCGGACCAGCCGGCGGACCGTGCCGACCCGCCGGTCCGGGGAGCGGCTGGACCTGCGGCGGACGGTCCGCGCCGCCCACCGCACCGGCGGCGACCCGGCCCGGCTGGTGCGGCGCCGCCGGCGGACCCGGCCGCGGCGGCTGATCCTGCTCTGCGACGTGTCGGGGTCGATGGAGCCCTACACCCGCGTCTTCCTCACCCTGCTCCAGGCCGCGGTGGCCGGTGCGCGGGCGGAGGCGTTCGTCTTCGCGACGCGCCTGACCCGGCTCACGCGGCAGCTCGCGGTCCGCGATCCCGACCAGGCGCTCGCCCGGGCGGCCGCGGCGTCCCCCGACTGGGCGGGCGGCACGCGGCTGGCCGACGGGGTCACCCGGTTCGTCGCCGACCACGGCCGGCGCGGCCTCGCACGGGGGGCGGTGGTCGTGGTCCTGTCCGACGGCTGGGCGCAGGACGACCCGGAGGACGTGCGCGCCGCCATGGCGCGGCTGCGCCGGCTCGCGCACCGCATCGTGTGGGTCAACCCGCGCCGGGCCGCGCCCGGCTACGCGCCACTGGTCGGTGGGATGGCGGCGGCGCTGCCGTTCTGCGACGCGTTCGTCAGCGGCCACAGCCTGGCGGCCCTGGAGGAGGTGGCCGCCGCCGTGCGGGACCCGGGGTGAGCCTCAGCCCATCGTCTTCTGCCCGTCCAGGGACTCCCGCAGGATGTCGGCGTGCCCGGCGTGCTGGGACGTCTCGGCCACGATGTGCAGGAGCACCCGGCGGGCCGAGCGGTGGGCACCCTTCTGGAACCACGGTGCCTCCGGCAGCGGGTGGCTGAGGTCGAGGTCGACGGTCGCGACCAGGTCGTCGGTGCGGCGCGCGACCTCCGCGTACCGCTCCAGGACCCCGGCGAGCGTCTCGCCGGGCAGCAGCCGGAACTCCTCCGCCCACTTCGCGAAGCCGGCCTCGTCGGTCGGCGTGGCCATCGCCCCGGGACCGGTGAGGATGAAGTCCACCCACTTCTCCTCCTGCCCGGCCACGTGCTTGATCAGCCCACCCAGGGTCAGCTCGCTGGCCGTCGTGCGCTGCCGCGCCTGCTCCTCGGTGAGCCCCTGCACGGTGACCCGGAGGAAGTGCCGCTGCGCGGCCAGGCTCTCGAGCAGATCGGCGCGCTCACCCGATGCCGGTGTGGTCATTGACTGCCTCCTCGGATTCACCGTGGGCGTACGGACGGAGGCTAGGGGGAGGGTGCGACGGACGGGGCGGGACGCAACCCGCCGCTCACTCCGGCGCCCCGATTCCGTCATACCTGCGACCTAGGTTCGGTCCCGAAGACGCCATCGCCAGGAGGTCGCCATGAGCCCGACCATCACGTCCGTCGACGAGATCGACCTCGACATCTCCGTCGCCTACATCGCACTGGGCGTGGCCCGGGGCTCGTTCACCCGCTGCCCGTCGGCCGAGAACGAGCGGCGCGTCGCCGACGCCGTGGCCGACGTCGACCGGTTGCTGGACGCGCGGCTCGCCGCCGTGCTGCGCTGACCGGGCGCCGTCCCTGGCGCGACGTGCTTCCACGGCTCGAACGGCTGTCCCTTTCGGGCAGCGAACGGTTCCTGTTGCGCCACCCGCTGATGCCTCGGCGGGGCATCCGCCGGATCTAGATTGGGCTGATGAAGGGCTGTTGGCCCGTCCCGGAGCATGCGCGCGGCGGAGTGCCAGTGGCCCTGGGACGGGAGCGTCCACGTCATGGCCGAGCGGGCGGCGCCGGGCCGCACACACTGCAACTGCTCCAGCAGTCGGCAGGCAACGTGGCAGTGGCGCGCCTGTTGAGCGGTAGGACTGACGGCGACGCTCCGGTCGCGGCGATGGTCGTCCAGCGGAACGGCGGAGGCACGAGCAAGGCGGCAGCCGCGCCGCCGGTGCTGCGGTCGGACGTGGCGAATGCCATCGCGATGTTCGCGCACGCCCGCGCGCTGGCCACCCGCGATCCACCGGATCTCGCGACGGCGCAAGTGCTCGTCTCCGGCATCCGCGAGTGGTTGGGGGAGGTCGCCAACCCCGCACGGGTCGCCGAGGCGTACGGCGATCGCGGCCTCGCCCACCAGTCCGCGCAGATGCTCGTCGGGTTCTCCGTCGAGGCTGCTCGAAGCATGGAGGCACGCATCCAGATCGCGGCCGACTACGGATCGAAGCCGATGTCCCAGGGCACGTGGGGCTACTACTCCACGATGCTCTCGGCGGGGCGCGAGTACCTCGAGGTGCTCACCGGCGAGCGGCCGTACGCAGCTTCCGAGGGTGCGGGTATCGAGGAGGTCGGCAAGGACATCCTCGAGTTCTATGTCTCCTTGGTCCCCATCGTCGGCACGCTCGTTGCGGCCGGCGAGGCCATCCTCGGGCGCGACCTGTCCGGGCGGCCGCTGGGCGTCGGCCAGCGCGCGATACTCGGCGGAGCGGCCGTGGTCGGGGCGCTGGGTCCGCTCCTGCGTGCGGGACGAGCGGTCCCAGCGGCTGCCCGGCTCGCGTTGGTGAGCGCTCACAGCGCGTTCGGCCAGATCTCCATCCTGGAGGCCGGGCGGCTGCTGATGGGCACCCGGGCAATCACGCCGCGGCAGGCCGCGCGGCTGCGGCGCCTCGCGTGGGCGGTCAAGGCGGGGCGTCCCCTCTCCGTCGCTCAGATCCGCGAGGCGAACTTCATCATCAGCCGAATGCGGGAAGGCGCCCTCGTCGGCGAGACGCTCCGTGCTGCGAAGCAGACCGGCTCGACGGCGCGGATCGTCGACCTGTCCGGACACATGACTGCAGAGGAACAGCGTGCTGCCGCAGCGCTGTCCGATCACTTCGGCGAGCGCGTGATCAAGATCGCCGAGCAGGAATCCGTCGTGGGCGTGAATCTGCCCGGCGCCAGGACCGGCGACTTCGTGGTGGGCCGACAGCTGGTCGAGTTCCGGACCGTCCGCTCCCCGAGAATGGCCAACGCCCTGTCGGCGATCGCCAAGAAGCACCAGCAGGCCGGCGTGGTGGCGGTCGACCTCACGTCCTCGTCGTTGACGGCCGAGGCACTTCGCGAGTCGGCGCCTCGGTTGTGGGGCAGACCGGAGTTCCTCGATGTGTCGCGTCTTCTCATCATGCGAGGGGGTGCGGTCGTCCACGACCTCCGCCGGCCTGCCTCGATGCTCGTCACGGCGGAGGCCGCGGCGACGACCATGTCCGCCCCGGCCGGCCGGGTCGGGGCCGGGCGGCAGTAGACGCTCGATCCGCCGCCGCGGCCGGACCGCCGGCGCGCATCCTCGGGGCTCGGCCGTGGGTCGACAGCCGATCGCTGCGCTGCGGTGACCGTGCGCCATCCCTGGCGTGGCGGCATGGTCGGGCAGAGGCAGCGGGTCGCGATCGTCACCGGATCGGAGTCGGGCATCGGGAGGGCGACCGCCGTCGCGCTCGCACGGCAGGGCTTCGACGTGGGCATCACCTGGTACCGCGAGGAGTCCGCGGCCGAGGAGACCGCCGCGGAGGTGCGCGGGCTCGGCCGGCGCGCGGAGGTCCGGCACCTCGATCTCACCCGGCTCCCGGGCGCGGCCGACGTCGTCGACGCGCTGGCCGATGCGCTCGGCGGCGTCGACGTCCTGGTCAACGACGCCGGCACCGGGCACTCGACCCCGCTGCTCGACCTCGACCTGGACACCTGGCGCGAGGTGATGGCCACCGATCTCGACGGCGCGTTCCTCTGCCTGCAGCGCGCCGCCCGCCGCATGATCACCGCCGGGCGGGGTGGCCGGATCGTCAACATCACCAGCGTCCACGAGCATCAGCCCCGGGTCGGCGCGGCGGCGTACTGCGCGGCGAAAGGGGGCCTCGACCTGCTCACCAAGGTGGCGGCCCTGGAGCTCGCCGAGCACGGCATCACCGTCAACGCGGTCGCGCCCGGCGAGATCGCCACCCCCATGACCGGGCAGGAGGACGAGGACCCGACCGCCCCCGGGCACGAGCGACAGGGCGTGCCGCTGCGCCGCCCAGGGGACGCCCGCGAGGTCGCCGCGGTCGTCGCGTTCCTCGCCTCCCCGGCCGCCGCCTACGTCACCGGTGCGTCGTGGGCTGTCGACGGCGGCATGCTGCAGATGGGTCCGATGGCCGGGTCGCACCTGACGACCGACGACTGGCGCCGGCCCTGAGCCGCCCTCAGGCCCCGAGCAGCTCCAGCAGCTGCCCCCGGTCGGGGCCGGGCAGCCGCATCGGCTCGGCGGCACCCGCCCGCTCGATGCGCTCGGTCATACCGGGACGAGCGAGGACCTCCCGGGGCAGGGCCAGGGACAGCCCGATCTCCAGCAGCCCGCGGAAGAGGACGGGGTCGTGCATCGCGGCGGCGGCGAACCGGCCGAACACGGGGTCGGGAGGCGGCGGCTCGCGGCCCTCCGCCCGGGCGGCCATGTCGGCGATCCGCGTGCGGTCGGCCGACCGCTGGGCCTCCCAGAACGGCGTCACGACCCGCTCGGTGCATTCGTCCCACGCCGCCGCGAACGCCGCGGGGTCGCCCAGGTGGTCATGGACCACCGCACGGAGCGACGCCGCGTGCAGCAGGCCGACCGAGAGTCCCCGGCCGCCGGAGGGATTGGTGCAGGCCCACGCGTCGCCGACCGCTGCGAAACCGGTCACCACCGGCCGGCCGTCCACGACGAACCGGCGACGGCGGTCGAGCACCCCGGCCATGGCGAGGACGCCGGTCAGCGGGCGCCCGTCGAGCCAGTGCGCCTGCATCGGGCAGGCGCGGACGACCCGGTCGAACACCTCGGGGAGGCGCAGCGCCTTCATCGGGGCGTCGCGGGTGAGGGCGAAGACGGTGAGCGACCAGGTGGAGTTGTCGCCGTCCAGCGCCAGCAGCGAGAAGCTGCCCATCGGCGAGATCGCCGGCCCGAGAAGTCGCGGCGGAACCGGGCCGGTGAAGTAGCGGCTGTAGTACGCGAAGCCGCGGTCCTCGGACTCCTGCACCGGCGGACGCGCGCCCAGTCCCGCCAGCCAGGCCGCCGACGGTGTCTTCCGCCCGGTCGCGTCCACGACCAGGTCGGCGGCGAGCTCCTCACCTTCGGAGGTCGCCACCCCGGCGGCGTGCGGCACGCCCTCGAGCACCTCGGGTCCGGGCAGCAGCCCCGCGATCCGCTCGCCCCGCCGCAGCCGGATCCCGGGCTCCTCGGCCGCCGCCTCGGCGAGCACGGCCTCGACCACGGGCCGCCGGCCCGTCACCATGCGGAAGCGGTCGTCGCCGGGCTGCGACGTCCGGTCGAGGCCTGGTGGCGGGGTGGACAGGTAGTCGACCGCCGCGCAGCCCGCCGCCCGGAGCCGGTCGGTCAGCCCGGGCAGCTCGGCGTCGCAGATCTCGCGGAAGCGGGCCTGCAGGATGTGCGGCTGGTGGAACTGCGCGATCCCGGGGCGCGCCCAGTCCCAGGCGGCGCCGGGCGCCGGGGGCACGGCCGGGTCGGCCTCGAGCACGGTGACCCGGTGGCCGTCGCGGGCCAGCATCAGGGCCGTCGACAGCCCGATGACGCCGCCGCCGCAGATCAGGACGGATCCCATGCCTACTGCTTCACCGGTACGGCGGACGTGCGTGCGCCGCTGCCCGACCGCAGCATCGACGTGGCGATCTCGGTCCGATTGGCGACGCCGAGTTTGGCGAGGATGTTCCGGACGTGGCTCTCGACGGTCCGCTCCGAGATGACCAGGCGGTCGGCGATCTGGCGGTTGCTCAGGGCTGACGCGACCAGCGTGGCGATCTCGCGCTCCCGGCCGGACAGTGGATCGGCGGCCCGCCCGGCCTCACGCGCCCGCCGGAGCAGCGCTTCCGCGGACCGCATCGATCCCGGCATGCCCAGCCGGCGTGCCTCGTCGAGCGCCTGGCGGGCCAGCGCCTCGGCCCGGGGAAGCTCCGCACCCACGGCTCGGTCCAGCAGCGCCGCGGCCACGCCGAGACGGGCGTGCACGACGGCGGGCCGGGCGCCCATCCGCGCGGCGACGGTCACCGCCCGGTCGAAGCGGTCCGCGGCATCGTCGGGCCGGCCCAGGACCACGGCGAGGCGCCCCAGGTAGTAGTCCGACGGCGCTGAGCAGTAGATGCCCGCCCCACCCGAGGCGAAGGGGTGCGCGGCGATGTCCGCCTCGAGCACCCGCGCCGTCTCGGTGTCGCCGAACTCCGCCACGAGCCGGACCAGGTTGATGACCACGCCCTGGACCATCGTGCCGAAGTGCGGTGCACCGGCCTCCGGCCGCAGCTCCTCGTACAGATCGGCGGCCTCGTCGCGCCGGCCCTCGAGCAGTAGGAGGAGGGCGCGCGAGATCCGCACGATGGGCACGGCCGGTGCGTCCGCGAGGGTCGTCCGCGCCTCGTCGTCCCACGGCGGGCGCTCCCCGGTGACCAGCGCCAGCTGCAGCAGGAAGGCATGGGACATGCCGAGGGCGGACCGGTCCTGCGCCAGCCGGGTGAGGGCCAGGTCGCGAGCGTCGGCGTTGAGGGCCCGCCCCTCGGCGAACCTGCCCCGCAGACACGCGAGTGACGCCCGCATCCGCAGCTCGTGCCAGCGGACGAGCGGCAGGCCCGTGGCGCGGGCGAGAGCCCCGACCTGGTCCAGCTC
This sequence comes from Blastococcus sp. CT_GayMR19, assembly GCF_004570385.1. Classification (GTDB taxonomy): domain Bacteria; phylum Actinomycetota; class Actinomycetes; order Mycobacteriales; family Geodermatophilaceae; genus Blastococcus_B. The sequence goes on from NZ_SPQL01000013.1 coordinate 93,237, forward strand.
CTGGTCCACGACCGCCGTCGTGCCCAGCAACAGCGCACCCTCGATCCGCCACTGGTGTCCCCAGAGCGCCACGAGCGGCTGGCCGGTCGACTCGGCGAGGCTCACCGCGATCTGTCCCAGCCGCAGGCGCTCAGCGACGTCGAGCCCGAACGGTGTGGACTTGACGCGCGCCCGGACGGCGTCGATGAGCGCCTCGGGATCGCCGGAGCCCTCCGCGAGCGCGAGCGCCTCGGCCGCCGCGCTGCCGCCCCGGTCGAACTGCCCGGCGTCGCACAGCGCCGACGCCGTCTGCGCCAGCAGCCGCGACCGTAGGGCGGGCTGGGCGCTCCCGTCGACGGCGGCCAGTGCCCGTTCGCAGAGCCGGAGGAGGATCGGCGGGAACTCGGGGGACGACACGTCGTGCACCACGAGCGCCGCGGCCGCCACCAGGTCCCTGCGCCCGCACGAGTGCGCGGCCGCGGATGCCCGTTCGGCGTCGTCGAGGCTCTGCGCGAACCGGCCGGCGCGGAACTCCGCGGTGGCGAGGTCAAGCAGCACCTCGGCGAGCTCGTCGTCGCCGGCGCCGGCCCGGACCAGGCCGTCCCGGGCCATGGTGAGGAAGCGCGCGGCCTCGTCGAACGCGAGTGACCGGGTCGCCGCCGCTGCCGCGCGCCGCGCCCAGCCGGCGGCCCGGCGGAGCGTCGCCGGCTCGACCGCCGCGCGCAGCCAGTGCCCGGCGACGACGCCCGCGGCCGAGGAGTCGGTCGCCGCCGCCTCCTCCAGTGCCTCGGCCGCGCGACGGTGAAGCATCTCGCGGGCGCTGGCGTCGAGGTCGGCGTAGATCGCGTCCCGGACCACCGCGTGGACGAACCGGCGGCGGCCGGCGGCGTCGGCGTCGGCTGCGAGCACCCCGGCCCGGATCGCCGCGTCGAGGGCCTCGGTGACGTCGTCGGGAGGGCGTTGGGAGACCGCGGCGAGCACCGTGGTGTCGAGTTCCTCGCCCAGCACCGCCGCCGTCGCCACCAGGTCCAGCACGTCGCGGGGCAGTTCGGCGACCGTCCTGCGCACGACCTGGCGGAGCTCGTCGTCCGCGGCTCCCGAGGCCAGTTGCCCCCGCCCGTCGGCCAGCAACCGGGCCACCGCCCGCAGATAGAGCGGATTGCCGCCGCTCCGGCTGTGGGCCTGCTGGGTCGTCGCCTCGGCCACGGGATGGGGGAGCACCTGGCGGAGGTACGTGCGGACGTCCGGTTCGGTGAGCGGCCGGAGGACGACCGCGTGCGCCGCCGGTACGCGCAGCAGGCCCGTCACCGTCTCCGTGGCGGCCGGCGTCGAGGACGGGTCACGATAGGTGGCGACCACCAGCAGCCGGGACCGCTGGACGTCCGCGGCGACGTGGCGCAGCAGCCGCAGCGTCGTCTCGTCGGCCCAGTGCAGGTCCTCGAGCACCACCACGAGTCCCGCGGGCTCGGCCGCCTGCAGGAGGGCCTCGGTGGCGGCCGCGACGAAGCGGAACCGGGCGGCCTCGGCGTCGGCCGTCCGGCCCGGGCGGAGGTCGACCTCGGCCAGCGCAGTGGTGACTGCAGCCGCGACTTCGGGGAGGGCCCCGAGCACGCGCCGCCATGGCCACAGCGGTGGTGCCCCCGGATCGTCCACTGCCCGGCCCCAGAGAACGCGGAGGCCGTCGCGGCCACCGCGCGGCGCGGCCTCCTCGACCAGCCGTGTCTTCCCGATCCCCGCCGGGCCGCTCAGGAGGAGCAGGGCGCCTGTGCCCGCCCGCGCGTCCGCCATCGCCTCCCGGACCTCGGCCAGTTCACGCTCGCGGCCGACGAAGGGGCTCCGATGCGCGGGCGCCGCCACCGGCACAGTGTCGCGCCCGTCCGCCCGTTCGCAGTACCGGATTTGCGTGGGCCCTCGCATTGCGTGGTGCGGGTGCGTGCTCCCACTGATGTGCGCGGGGGCGGTCCGCCGGAAGGTCGGCACCGCGATGACCGGTCCATCCGAGCGGCCGGTTCACGAGACCGAGGAGCGCCCCATGCACGCCACCATCCACCTGTTCCGGCGGTCGGTCGCCGAGGAGTCGCCGGAGTGGGCCGCCGCCCTGGCGAGGGACCTGCACGGCGGAGCGGCCACCGGCATCTGCACGCTGGCCGAGTTCAGCGGGTTGACCGGCGCGGTGCTGGCCTTCTGGCCGACCGCGGACGCCGCGGCGGGCGCGGTCGACCGGCGCACCGGCGGCTCGACCGTCTGGCTCGACGCCGGGATCTACGAGGTCTCCGCGACGCACGTCGGCGTCGCGGCCGGCCGGACCCCCCGGTTCGCGCAGCGCACGTGCCTCGACGGGCCGCGCAGCCAGGCCCAGGCCGAGGCCATGCAACGGGCCGGCCGGGAACGCCTGTGGCCCGCGGTCCGGGACGTGGCCGGGATCGTCACCGTCCACGAGCTCCGCGACACCGACAACGGCGTGGTGGTCGTCGCTCTCTCGACCGACCTGGAGACGCACGAGGAGGTGCAGCGCGCGATCTTCGCAACGGAACTCCTGCCGGGCGAGGACCCGGCGCTGCTCGCCGAGCCGGACCGGGTCCATCTCGACCGGGTGCTGTTCGCGGACCTGCCCGTGCTGACGACCGTGGGGGAGCGGTCATGACCGCCACCACACCGGATGTCCGGCTGGCCGCCGGCCTCTGGGTCGCGATCGTCGACCGCACCAGCGCGACGTTCACCGTTTCGAACCTGGGGTTCAAGGTCGTGCACGGACGTGTCGCGGTCACCCGGGGAGAGGTCGAGGTCGATCGGTCCGGCATTCCTGTCGGGATGCGGGCCGAACTGGACCTGGACACCGTCGACACGGGCATCGCCCGCCGGGACCTGGACCTGCGCAAGCGGAGTCTGCTCGACGTCGACGACCACCCGGTGATGACCTACACGGCGGACTCGATCACGCGGGACTCGTCGGGCTGGCGTGCCGACGGCGTTCTGACTCTGCGGGGCACCTCCTGCCCGCTGGTTCTCTGCGGCGCCGTCCTGGCCGATTCCACCGGCGACGCCGTCCACGTGTTGGCGACCGCGACGCTGGACCGGACGGCGGTCGGCATCCGCGCGCCCAGCCTGATGATCGGCCGCACGGTGACCATCACGATCGACGCGTGGCTGGCCGGAACCGTCCCCGGCTGATCCCGTCTACCGGGCGCCGGTCAGCTCCGTCGGCAGGGTGATCACGTCGACCATCGCGCCACGCCGGTGCACGGTCATCGGCAGCGGCCGGCCGATCGCGTCGGCGAACAGCAGCCGCTGCAGGCTCTGGGCGTCGGCGACCGGCCGGCGCCCCGCCTCGAGCACCAGGTCGCCGGCCTTCAGCCCCGACCGGTCGGCTGGCGAGCCGGGCACGACGTCGACGATGCGCAGCCCGCGGCGGCGGCCCGTGCGCTCGGCCAGCGGGGCCGGGAGCGGCGCCGGCGTGCTGACCAGCCCGAGGTAGGCCCGGCGCACCCGGCCGTCGCTCACCAGCGAGCCGACGATCCGGCGGGTGGTGTCGTTGATCGGCACGGCGAGCCCCAGGCCCCAGCCGGCGACCGCGGTGTTGATCCCGACCACGCGGGACGAGGAGTCGGCCAGCGCGCCGCCGGAGTTACCCGGGTTGAGGGCCGCATCGGTCTGGATGACGTCCTCGACCACCCGCGCCGTCCGCCCGTCGCGGGTGGGGAGCGACCGGCCGAGCCCGCTGACCACCCCGGCGGTCACCGACCCGGTGAGCCCCAGCGGGTTGCCGACGACCACGACCAGCTGGCCCACCCGGAGCGTGCCGGCGTCGCCGAGGGTCGCGGGGGGCGGGGTCGCCGTCCGCGATCGGAGCACCGCCAGGTCCGACAGCGGATCGGCGCCGACGACCTCGACGTCGGCCTCCGTGCCGTCACTGAACACCGCCCGGCCCCGGACCGCGCGGGCCACCACGTGGGCGTTGGTGAGGAGAAGGCCGTCGGCGCTGACCACGACGGCCGAACCGGCGCCCGACCGCCCGTCGTGGCCGGTCACCTCGAGGGCGGCGACGTGCGGGGTGAGGTCCGCCGCGACGGCGGTGACGATCCGGGAGTAGGCGTCCAGCGCCGAGGTGAGATCGGGTTCCGGGGCGATGCTCATCGGCCGCCTCCTCCGCGATTACCGGCTTACAGGACCAGTGAACCCCTCGGAAGCAGAGCGGAACAGCTCCGGCCTCATGCCCTCGGCGAACACGACCCCGATACTGACCCGGTGATCTCCTCGGAGCCCCGGTGACGGCGACGGAGGCGGCCCGTCGCCGCGCGGCCGAGCAGGCGTGGGTGGGGCTGGGGCCCGCGTTCACGGCGGACGCCGTCGCCGCGCTGGGGCCCGACGAGGCGGACGCCTTCCTGGCCCGGGTCGAGATCGTCCTGGCCGATCTGCACGAGTGGCTCGCGGTGCTCTACGGCGGCCGGGCCGAGGTCGACCAGCTCCTCGGGCGGGCCCTGCGCGTCGCGCTGGCCGCCGCCGTCGAGCGCCCCGCCGAGCTCCGGCGCCTCGACCGCCGGCGGGAGATCGACCCCGGCTGGTTCCAGCGCACCCGCATGCAGGGCTACGTCTGCTACGTCGACCGCTTCTGCGGCACCCTCGGCGAGCTGCCCGGGAAGCTCGACTACCTCGCCGAGCTCGGCACCACCTACCTCCACCTGATGCCGTTGCTGGCGCCGCGCCCCGGCGAGAACGACGGCGGCTACGCGGTGCTGGACTACCGCGCGGTCGACCCCCGGCTGGGCACGATGGACGAGCTCGAGGACGTCGCCCGGCAGCTGCACGACCGCGGGATGAACCTGTGCATCGACCTCGTCGTCAACCACACCGCGCGCGAGCACCCCTGGGCGCAGGGCTGGCTGGCCGGCGACGCGGCCTACGCAGGCTTCTACACGGCGTTCCCCGACCGGTCGATGCCCGACGCCTACGACGCGACCATCCCCGAGGTCTTCCCCGACCGGGCGCCGGGCTCGTTCACCTGGGTACCGGAGGCCTGCGGCGGCGCCGGCGGCTGGGTGTGGACGACGTTCTGGCCCTACCAGTGGGACCTCGACTACACGAACCCCGCGGTGACGCTGGCGATGCTGGGCGAGATCACCTGGCTGGCCAACCGCGGCATCGACGTCTTCCGGATGGACGCCGTCCCGTTCATGTGGAAGCGGCTCGGCACCACCTGCCAGAACCAGCCCGAGGGGCACACCCTCCTGCAGCTGCTGCACGCCCTGACCCGGCTCGCCGCGCCCGGCGTCGTCTTCAAGGCCGAGGCCATCGTGTCGCCCGAGGACCTGGTGCCCTACCTCGGCGGCCACGAGCGGTACCGCCCGGAGTGCGAGCTGGCGTACCACAACCAGCTCATGGTGATGCTCTGGAGCAGCCTGGCCACCGAGGACGCCCGGCTGGCCGCGCACGCGCTCGCCCGACTCCCGCAGATCCCGCCGTCGACGTCGTGGGTCACCTACGTCCGGGGGCACGACGACATCGGCTGGGCGGTCAGCGACACCGACGCCTGGTCCGTCGGCGTGAGCGGCCACGGCCACCGGCGCTTCCTCAACGAGTTCTTCAGCGGCCGGTTCCCCGGGTCGTTCGCGCGAGGGGCGCTGTTCCAGGAGAACGAGGCGACCGGCGACGCGCGGATCTCCGGGTCGGCCGCCTCGCTCTGCGGGATCGACGACGCCCTGCAGCGGGGCGACGCCGTGGCGCTGGAACGCGGGATCCGCCGCCTCGTCCTGCTGTACTCAGTCATCTACGCCTTCGGCGGCATCCCGCTCCTCTACATGGGCGACGAGCTCGCCCTCCGCAACGACGCCGGGTACCTCGACGATCCCGAGCGCGCCCCGGACAACCGCTGGATGCACCGTCCGCCGATGGACTGGACCGCCGCCGCACGCCGGTCGGACCCCACCTCGCTGGAGGGCCGGGTCTTCACCGCCCTGCGGCGGCTGGGGGAGGCACGGCGCACCCTCCCGGTGCTGCGCGGCGGGGGCGAGTGCCAGGTCCTCGACGTGGGCAACCCAGCCGTGCTGGCGTGGCGCCGGCGCAGCGCGCGCAACGGCACCTTCATCGGCCTGGCCAACATGAGCCGCTCGATGCAGGTCGTCCACGCGGACACGGTGACCGGTTTCGGGACGTTCGAGCCGGTGCTGACCAGTGACGGTCAGCCCGACATCCGCGACGGGCGGCTGCTGCTCCCGGGGCTCGGGTACGCCTGGTTCGCCGAGCCCTGAGCGACGGCCGCGGAAATGGATGCGGGCCGGACCCCTGCGCCGTACCGTTTCACGCGCGGCTGATGACCAGCCGACCCCGCGTGCGGGGCAGCCGGCGGCGTCGAGGCCGACGTCCCCTCCGTGCACTGGAGCCGCGCGTGGACCGTCCGGCCGGCAGGTCCCGACACCTTTCCCGACGCACGCCTGGCGCACTCCGCCGCGGCTCCTCCGATGGTTCCCCCTGACCCGGTGAGCGCCGGCCCGGTGCTGCCGGGGCCGGTGCCCGAACCGGTTCCCGCCGGCGCCACGTTCGGGATCGAGGAGGAGTTCCACCTCGTCGACCCCGTCACCTTCGAGCTGACCCCCAGCCCCGACCTCTGCGCGGCGGCGCTGCGCCGGGAGATCGGCCCCCGGATCCACGCCGAGATCGCCACCACCCAGCTCGAGACGGCCAGCGGCATCTGCGAGTCGCTGGACGGGCTGCGGGCCGAGCTGGTCACCGCCCGGAGGGAGGCGTCCGCGGCCGCCGCGGCGGCCGGCGTCGCGGTGCTGCCGACGTCCACCCATCCGTTCGGGGGCTGGCAGCAGCAGGTCATCACGCCCGCGCCGCGCTACCAGGCGATGGTCGACCGGTGGGCGGGGCTGGCCTCCCAGCAGGACATCTGCGGCTGCCACGTGCACGTCGGCGTGCCCGACCTGGCCACCGCCGTCGCGGTCATGGATCGCGCCCGGCCCTACCTGCCGGTGCTGCTGGCGATGACCGGCAGCTCGCCGTTCCACGACGGCGTCGACACCGGCTACGAGAGCTACCGCACCCTCTGGTGGTCGCGCTGGCCGACCACCGGGCCGCCCGAGTACATGGGCAGCCCCGAGCGGTTCGAGGAGGTAGTGGCCGGGCTGGTCGCGTCCGGCGTCGTCGCGGACCGGTCGCATCTGTACTGGGACGTGCGGCCCTCCTACCACCTGCCCACCCTGGAGTTCCGCCTCGCCGACGTCTGCACGCACGTGGACGACGCCGTCCTGCACGCGGCGCTCGTCCGGTCGCTGGTGCGCGTGCTGGCCGCGCGGGCCGAGCGGGGCGAGCCGTGCCCGCAGCCGCGCGCGGAGCTGCTCCGGGCGGCGCGCTGGCGGGCCGCCCGGCACGGCATCGGCGGCCAGCTGTTCGACCCGGTGCTGGGCGCGGCCGTGGACGCGCGACTGGCGGTCCGTCGCCTGCTGGCCGAACTGGAGGACGACCTCCGCGGTCGCGACGAGTGGACCGAGGTCAGCGAGCTGGTGGCGCGGCTGTTCTCGCGGGGCACCTCGGCGGCGCGGCAGCGGCAGATCTGGCTGCGCACCGGCGACCGGCGGGCGATCGCCGCCCGGATGGTCGCCGACGGCGTCCCCGGCGTCTGAACCGACCGGACGCGGGTGAGCCGGCCCGGCCGCCGGGGTATCGCAGGCCCACGGCAGGGCAGGTCCGACTGCCGCGGAACGCCGGGGGAGTGCGATGGACGGCATCTACAGCCTGTGGGACTCGATGCACGCGCTGATCGGCTGGCTGCGCGAGCACGAGCCCGGCCAGGTCGACCGGGCCGTCCAGGCGCTCGCGTGCTTCGAGCCGTTCGGCGAGGACGGCGCCGAGTACGCCTTCGCCAGCCGGTTCGCACCCAACTCCTGCGAGCAGACCGTCGTCGACCTGTGGCACCACCTGTGCGAGGAACGTGGCAGCCGCAGGTTCGACGACGACCCGGAGGAGCGCTTCTCGGCCGAGCAGAACGCCGCAGTCGTCGTCGACGCCGAGCGCTACTACCGCGCGACAGTGGGGCGCGCAGATGGCGCGCATGGCGGTCCCGCCCGCGCGCTCCGGCAGCCTGGAGGCGCTGCTGCACGACAATGTGGGCGAGGACGCGCTGTTCGTCTGGCCGCGGCGGGGCCGCGCCGAGTGGCTCGACCGCCGGCTGGATCACCGGGCGATCGGCGTCGTCTACCGGCCGGAGCGGGAGAAGTGGGGCAACTACGTGTCCACCGTGCTGGGGGACCGCTACGACGCCTTCCTCTACCTGGAGGAGACCTCGGCGCTGCAGCCGCTGCACCTGGAGCGCGCCGACGAGCACGTCCCGCGCCTGGCCCACGCGGTCTGAGCGGTGGTCTTCCCCGGGCGTACCCGCGACGCGCGCCTGGCGAGCCGGCCCCCACCGGAGCTCCCGTCCGCTCCGCTGCCCGCTGGTCTGCACGCTCTCGAGCCGGGACCGGGCGCGGAGGCGATGTTCGCCGTGCCACCGGGGCACGCCACGCCCGCGCCCGTTCGTCGTCTTCATCCACGGCGCGGGGGGCGGCGGCGGGCACAGCCCCGCGGTCATCGGCCGGCTCGCGGGCGACCGCGGCGTCCTGGTCCTGGCTCCCGCGTCGGTGGCCGGACGGGCCGTGACCCGGCAGGTCAGGCCGACTCGCGCCCGGTGATGTCCTCGTCCACGGGTGACGTCTTCGGACCGCCGGTCTTGGACGCCTCGAAGTCGGGGCCCAGGTGTTCCAGCGCCAGGCGGCCGTACACCTGCTGCTGGGTGGCGACCCGCTGGGAACGCCCGCGGCCCATGAAGCTGACCAGCCAGTGGAGCACGGTGGTGATCCGGCTCTTGAAGCCGACGATGTAGAAGAGGTGCAGGGCCAGCCACATGAGCCAGGCGATGAATCCCTCGAACTTCAGCTTCCCGAGGTCGACGACGGCGTGGAACCGCGAGATCGTCGCCATCGAGCCCTTGTCGGAGTACTTGAACGGCTCGCGGGGGGCCTTGCCGGCGATGCGGCGCTTGATCTGGTCCGCGGCGTAGCGGCCGCCCTGGATGGCCACCTGTGCGACACCGGGCAGCTTGTCCAGCGACATCATGTCGCCGACGACCTGGACCTCGGGGTGCCCGGGGAGGCTCAGGTCCGGCAGCACCGCGACCCGCCCGGCGCGGTCGACCTCGGCGCCGGACTGCTCGCCCAGCAGGCGCGCCAGCGGGCTGGCCTGGACGCCCGCGGCCCAGATCTTCGTGGCCGCGTTGATGCGGCGGACCTGCCCGTCGGCCTCCTTGATCTCGATGCCGTCGGCGTCCACGTCGGTGACCATCGCCCCGAGCTGCACCTCGACGCCGGTCTGGTTGAGCTGGCGGCGGGCGCGCCCGCCGAGCTTCTCCCCGAACGAGGGCAGCACGTAGGGGGCGGCGTCCAGGAGCACGACGCGGGCGGTGGTGGGGTCGATGCGGCGGAAGTCGCGGCGCAGCGTGCGCCGTGCCAGCTCCGCGATCTGCCCGGCCATCTCGACACCGGTGGGGCCGGCGCCGACGACCACGAAGGTGAGCAGCCGGTCGATCTCGGCCTGGTCCTCGGCGAGCTCGGCCAGCTCGAAGGCGCCGAAGATCCGCCCGCGCAGTTCGAGGGCGTCGTCGATGCTCTTCATGCCGGGTGCGAACTCGGCGAACCGGTCGTTGCCGAAGTAGGACTGGCCCGCGCCGGCCGCGACGATCAGCTCGTCGTAGGGGTGCAGAGTGGTGCGGCCCAGCACCGAGGAGGTGACGGTGCGGCCGGCCAGGTCGATGTCGGTGACCTCACCGAGCAGGACCAGCGCGTTCGCCTGCTTGCGCAGGATCTCGCGGGTGGCGGGCGCGATCTCCCCCTCGGAGAGGATCCCGGTCGCCACCTGGTACAGCAGCGGCTGGAAGAGGTGGTAGCCGGTCTTGGCGATGATCGTGACGTCGACCGGGGCCTTGCGCAGCGCCTGGGCCGCGAACAGGCCGCCGAACCCGGAACCGATGATGACCACGCGCGGCCGGCCGCCGGCGGAGTCGTGACCTGCAGGAGCACGCGCTAGTGATGTCGTCATGATGACTTCATCCTCCCACTTCGGGGGGTGCCGCCCTGGGTGCCATTGAGCGATCCGGGACACAGTCTGCCCGCTCCGGCGCCGGTTCGCGGGTCCCGCGGGAGCGGGGTAGACCACTCGGGATGCGTGCTGCCCCTGCCTGCGTCGTACTGGTGCCCGGCCTCGGCCTCGACGAGCGGTCCTCGGCCCGGGTGCGCGAACGCATACCGGCGGCCGTCGTCGCCCTGCCCGGCATGGGCCTGCCCGGGCCGGTCCCCCCGCTGGACGAGCTGGCCCGCCGGCTGCTGGCGGAGGTCGGGGAGGGGCCGGTCGTCCTGGCCGGGCACTCGCAGAGCTGTCAGGTGGTGGCCGTCGCGGCGCGCGACCCGCGGGTGGTCGCCGTCGTGCTGCTCGGCCCGACGACGGACCCCCGGCTGCGGTCGGCCGCCGGGTTGGCCGGGCGGTGGCTGGGGACGGCGTGGGCGGAGTCGTGGTGGCAGTTGCCGCTGGTCCTCGCGCAGTGGTGGCACACCGGGCCCAGGGCGATGGTCGCGCTGTGGCGGTCCGCGGCCCCGGACCGGATCGACTCCCGCCTGCGGGACGTGCGCGTGCCGGTGGTCGTCGTCCGGGGGACCCGCGACCGGCTCTGCCCGCATGACTGGGCGGTCCGGCTCGCCGACGCCGCGCCGCGGGGGCGGCTCGTCGAGCTGCCCGGTGCCGCGCACATGACGGTGCAGACCCACCCGGACGAGGTCGCGGGCATCCTGCGGGACGCCCTGGGCGGATGACCGGCCGGCTCCTGCTTTCGGGTGGTGCCTCCCCGGAACCGGTCTCGCGGGCGGGAGGACCGGACGCTGCGGCGTGCCACTATGGCGGCGTGGCGCACACCTCTGCCTCGGCCGGCGCCCTGCTGCGCCATGTGCGTACCGGGCGCGCGCGCAGCCGCACCGAGCTGGTGGCGCTGACCGGAGCCTCACGCAACACGGTGAGCGCGCGGGTCGACGAGCTGATCGCGGCCAACCTCCTGGAAGAGGGCGGGCGGGGGTGGAGCACGGGAGGGCGACCGCCCACGCTGCTGCAGTTCAACAGCCGGGCGGGGTGCGTCCTTGCGGTGGACCTGGGAGTCACGAGCGTCGACGTCGCGGTCACCGATCTGTCCGCGCGGATCCTCGCCACGGTGGGTCACCCGATCGACATCGCCGACGGTCCCGTCGTGGTCCTCGCGGAGGTCGACCGGCTGGCCCAGCAGGTACTCGCCGAGGCCGGCCTCACCCCGGCCGACGTGTGCGTCGTGGGCGTGGGAGTGCCCGGTCCGGTGGAATTCTCGACCGGGCGGCCGTCCCATCCGCCGATCATGCCGGGCTGGCACGACTACCCGATCCCCGGCGCGTTCGGCCGCTACGAGTGCCCGGTCTACGTCGACAACGACGTGAACGTGATGGCGCTGGGGGAGATCGGGATCGGCGGATCGATCCAGGACGTGCTCGTCGTGAAGGTCGGGACGGGCATCGGCTGCGGTGTCATCGTGGAGGGGCGGGTGTACCGCGGGGCGCAGGGCAGCGCCGGCGACATCGGGCACATCTACGTCGCGCAGCCCGACGGGCGCACGGTGGTCTGCCGGTGCGGCAACGAGAACTGCCTCGAGGCGATCGCCGGGGGCGGGGCACTGCTCCGCGACGCCATCGCGGCGGGCCTGCCGGTGACCACGGTGCGGCAGCTCGTCGAGCTGGCGGCCCAGGGCGACGGTCCGGCGATCGAGCTGGTCCGCAATGCCGGCCGGACGATCGGCACGGTGCTCGCCGCGTTGGTCAACTTCTTCAACCCGCACTCCATCGTCATGACCGGAGGAGTGGCCCGCGCGGGCGCCCCGTTGCTCGCGGGGATCCGGGAGGCGGTCTACGGCCGTTCCATGCCGCTGGCTGCCCGGGCCCTGGAGATCACGGTCAGCGATGCGCCCGACCTCTCCGGCAGGGTCGGCGCCGCGCTGATGGCGATCGACGAGTTCCTGGACGAGGACTCGGTCCAGGCCCTCGCGCTGCTCCACGGCAGCTAGTGCCTGGACCAGAAACGTCCGTGGTGTTGATCAGGCGGGGTCCAGGCTGGCCATCCCCAGCTCGTTGAACCGATGGATGACCTGGCGGACCGAGTCCTCGTCGGCCTGCAGCAGCCGGGCATTCGCCGCCACGGTGATCCCACCGGCCGAGGCCGGCACCACTATCGCCCGACGCAGCCGAATCGCCGAGCCAGTACCTCTCGAGTGATCCGCGGCAACTTGCTGATCCTCCCGGTCAGACAGCCTCCGCACACGCACGGGTTCTGCCATCCACAGAGCGTGAACGTCGACACGCCGCCCGGCCGACAAGCCGAACAGCGTGTCAACCAACACCGTGTGGGTGTTGGTCAGGGCACTAGACGATACGGCGCCGTACCCGCCAAACCACCACACCGATCAGGACCACCGCGACGGCGACGAACAGGGCCGCCTCCATGAGCTGGAACGTCCAGAACCGGTCGGCCGGGTGGTAGACCTCGAACTGCTGGACGCCCCGCGCGTGCAGGAACTGGTTGAAGTTGGTGCCGGCCTGGTTGGCGGCGCCCTCCAGCTCGTAGTACTCGGTCCCGCTCAGCTTGCGCCCGGTGGCGTCTGCGTAGCCGTGTTCGATCGTCCAGTCGGCGAAGCTGGGCACGGTCCCGTTCCCCGCCTGGTCCGTCGAGCCGCCGACGGGGACCGGCTCCATGGTGGTGAGCGGCGTGGCGTACGCGGGACGGGCCAACAGCGCCACCGACATCCGGGCGGCGAGGAACGCCCCGAACGCGACGCCGAACGCGGGCAGGCTGCGCCGCAGGATCGCCCCGGCGACGGTGGCGACGCCGAACGCGAACAGCGCGTACGCCACCGGAACGAGTCCCTCCAGGTCGAAGGCGTCGTACTGGAACCGCCCTTCCCACGCGTCGAATGGCTGACGGAACCAGGTGAGCACCGCGGAGAACAGCGCGGTGAGCATGACGGTGACGCCGGCCAGTGCCGCGAGCTTGGCCGCCAGCCAGCGCATCCGCGGCATGGCCTGCGTCCAGGCGAGCTGCCAGGTGCCGTCCTCCAGTTCGCGCGCGAGCAGCGGCGCACCGAGGAACGCACCGATGACGACTGGGACCAGGTAGAACGCCGCCAGGAGGTTCTCGACGAACCCGAAGTCCTCGTCGAGCCGGCGGAAGGAGGCCGCGCAGCCCTCGTTGATGCCGGCCTCGCCCGCACATCGGGCGGGACCGCCGGGGAACAGGTCGTGGGCCTGCGTCCCGAGCACGAGCAGGGCAATGCCGAACATGCCGACGAGCAGGCCCAGGACGCAGACCTCGGCCCGGTGCTGGCGCCAGATCAACCACGTCATGCCGCCGCCCCCGACGGAACCGTGGCGCTCGGCTCGGACGGCCGACGGAGGTACGCCAGCACCAGGTCCTCCAGCGCGACCGGGTGGGCCTGCCAGCCTGGCGCGGTGGGAAGTGCGCCGTCGCGGACCAGCAGGGTCGTGTGCCGGTCGCTGTGGACGGCCTCCACGACGGCGCCCGCCCGGTCGAGGTCGGTGGCCGTGCGCGGGCCGACGAGCAGCCGGTGCTCGGCGAGGAGGGTGTCGATGTCACCGGTGAGCGTGACCCGGCCGTGGTTGAGCACGATCAGGTGGTCGCAGACGCGCTCCAGCTCGTGCACGAGGTGGGAGGAGAACAGGACGGTCACCCCGCCTTCGGCGACCGCGCCCATGAGGACCTGAAGGAACTCGTGCCGGGCCAGCGGGTCGAGGCTGGCCACCGGCTCGTCGAGGACGAGGAGGTCCGGACGCTTCGCCAGGGCAAGGGCCAACGCGACCTGGGCCTGCTGCCCACCGGAGAGCGACCCGGTTCTGCGGTCGAGCGGGATACCCAGCTTCGCCAGCCGGCGTTCGGCCAGCCCCTGGTCGAACCGCAGGTTGCAGGCCCGGCCGAATCGGAGCATCTCGGCGACGGTGAAGCGCTTGTACAGCGGGTGGTCCTGGGCCAGGAACCCGACCCGGGACAGGGTGTGCGGGGTGCTGGCGGTGACGTCGTGGCCGAGGACCTCCACGGTGCCGGTGCTCGGTGCCAGCAACCCGACGACCAGGCGCAGCAGCGTGGTCTTGCCCGCGCCGTTCGGCCCGACCAGGGCGATCACGCCGCCGGCCGGCAGGGTCAGGGTGCAGTCGCGCAGCGCCCAGCCCTTCCGGTATCGCTTGCCCACACCCTCGGTGCGCAGCGCGAACTCGGTCTCCGTCACGCCACGCCCTCATTCCTGGTCTGCTGGTGGACGGAAGCAAAAAGCGCGTTGACCGCCTGCTCGTCGAGGCCGGCGGCGTAGGCGCGGCGCAGCCAGGTCGCCAGGCCGCGGCCCAGCGACGTGTACGTCGATGCCGGCATCGCGGCCGACTGCTGTTCATTGACGAACGTGCCCTGGCCGGGCCGGCCGGTGACCAGGTTCTCCTGCTCCATCTGCCGGTACGCCTTGGCGACGGTGTTCGGATTGATCGCCAGGTGCTCGACCACCTCGCGGATGAGCGGGAGGCGGTCCCCGGGTTGGAGGAAGCCCAGCAGGACTGCCTGGCGGACCTGCTGGACGAGTTGCAGGTACGGCGGCACGCCGGAGTGGGTGTCGAGCCGGAAGACGAACACGGTTGCCCCTTACTGCTTTACTAGGATCACAGTAAAGCAGAAGGGGGGGGCAAGAGAGCCCGACGCGTACGCACGCCCGCGGCACCGTATCCGGGCGCACGCCTGGTCAGGGCGCCAGCGAGGACGGTCGCGCCGAGTGGGCCCCGGAGGGGTCCGCGCAGGCGCGACGCAGCGGCTCAGCGTCACAGGGGACGGCACCTGACCGCGGTGCGGTCCGGAGGACGGCAGTGTGATGGTCCGCGCAGGCGCGACGCAGCGGCTCAGCGTCACAGGGGACGGCACCTGACCGCGGTGCGGTCCGGAGGACCGCAGTGTGATGGTCCGCGCAGGCGCGACGCAGCGGCTCAGCGTCACAGGGGACGGCACCTGACCGCGGTGCGGTCCGGAGGACCGCAGTGTGATGGTCCGCGCAGGGCGCGACGCAGCGGCTCCGCGTCAACCGGGACGGCAGGTGGCGGCGGTGCGGTCCGGAGGACCGCAGTGTCAGGGTTCCGGGCAGGCAGGACGCAGCGGCTCCGCGCGAGCCGAGGACGGCACGTGACCGCGGTGCGGTCCGGAGGACGGCGGTGTTATTGCGTTTCGGTAACCCCGGAAATGCGACCTTGACCACATCCCGCCCCGGACATATGTTGACGCCTCTACCGACTAATGGTCAACGCTGAGCAAAAGTCCCCGGGTGGTGGCGTGAACGATCCTGCAGGCACGGCCGTGGCTCCGCTGCTCGAGATGCACGGCATCGTCAAGACCTTCCCGGGTGTGCGGGCGCTCGGCGGGGTCGACCTCGACGTCCGACCGGGCGAGGTGCACTGCCTCCTCGGCCAGAACGGCGCAGGCAAGTCCACGCTGATCAAGGTGCTCGCCGGCGCGCACCAGCCCGACGAAGGCACCATCGCCTGGCGCGGCGAGCAGGTGACGCTCGGCGATCCGCAGGCCGCCATGAGCCTGGGCATCGCCACGATCTACCAGGAGCTGGATCTCGTCGCCGGCCTGACCGTGGCCGACAACATCTTCCTCGGTCGCGAGGTCTCCCGCTTCGGGATCACCCGTCCCGCGGCCGGGAACCGCGCAGCCGCGGAGCTGCTGACCCGGCTCGGGCATCCGGAGATCCGGCCCACGGCCGAGGTGGGTGCCCTGTCGGCGGCGCAGCAGCAGATGGTGAGCATCGCCCGCGCGCTCTCCCAGGACGCGAAGTTGATCATCATGGACGAGCCGTCGGCCGTGCTGGACAACGAGGAGGTCGAGCGGCTCTTCGGTGTCATCCGCGACCTCACCGCGCACGATGTCGCCGTCGTCTACATCTCCCACCGGCTGGAGGAGATCCGCCAGGTCGGCGACCGCATCACCGTCCTCAAGGACGGGCGGACCGTGGCCACCGGACTGCCGGCGCGGGAGACGCCCACCCGCGAGGTCATCACGCTGATGACCGGGCGGACGATCGAGTACGTCTTCCCCCAGCGGCGCACCGCTCCGCACACGGAGGAGGCCCCCCTCCTCGAGGTCGAGGGGCTGAGCCTGCGCGGCCGGTTCGCCGACGTCTCCTTCGCGGTGCATCCCGGTCAGATCCTCGGCCTCGCCGGACTGGTCGGCTCGGGACGCTCGGAGATCCTCGAGACGATCTACGGTGCGCGGAAGGCCACCGCGGGCACCGTCCGCCTCGCCGGGCGGCGACTGCGTCCCGGCAACGTGGGCGCTGCGGTGGCCGCCGGTATCGGGCTGGCCCCGGAGGAGCGCAAGAGCCAGGCCCTGCTGCTGGACGACGCGGTCTACCGCAACATCACGGTCTCCAGCCTGGGCCGTTTCGCCCGCGGCGGGTTCCTGTCGGGGAGCGCGGAGAAGGCAGCGGCCCGGGAGCAGACCGAGGCGCTGGACGTCCGGCCGCCCGACGTGATGCGGATCGTGCGGACCTTCTCGGGCGGCAACCAGCAGAAGGTCGTGCTCGCCCGCTGGCTGCTGCGCGACTGCCGGGTGCTGCTGCTCGACGAGCCCACCCGCGGGGTCGACGTCGGCGCACGCTCGGAGATCTACGCGCTGGTCCGCGACCTCGCCGACCGCGGCGTGGCCGTCGTCGTCGTCTCCAGCGAGATCCCCGAGGTGCTCGGCCTGGCGGACCGCGTGCTCGTGGTCGCCGAGGGCGCCGTCGTCCATGCGGACGCGGCCGAGGCTCTCGACGAGCACCGCGTGCTCGACCTGATCATGGAGGGCACGGGCCACCACGGTGCCGTGCCCGGGACCTCCCAGCCAGCACGGCAGTCCGAAGGGGACGTGGCATGAGTGAGAGCGCGACGGCGACGAAGCGGGACGTGGGCCGGGAATCCGCCGCGGCATCGTCAGGCGGGCGGCCCGGACTGATGTCGGGTCCGCTCGGGCGCAACCTCGGGCTGGTCGTCGCCCTGGCGATCCTCTGCGTCGTGGGCGTGGCCACCGCCGGGGACAGGTTCGCCGACGTCGACAACGTGCTGACGATCCTGCGAGCGGCCTCGGTCATCGGCGTCGTCAGCGTCGGCATGACCTTCGTGATCATCGGCGGCGGGATCGACCTCTCGGTCGGCGCGCTCGTCGCTCTCGGCTCGATCTGGGCGACCACGCTGGCCACCCAGGCGATGGCCGAGGACTTCCACTGGATCGTCATGGTGTTCACGGCGATCGCGGTGGCTGCGGGCGCAGGGCTGATCAACGGCGTCGTCATCGCCTACGGCAAGCTGGTCGCCTTCATCGCCACCCTGGCGATGCTCGCGGCGGCCCGTGGCCTGGCCGAGATCCTCGCCAACCGGCGGACCCAGATCGTCCAGAACCAGGACTTCCTCGACTTCTTCTCGGGGGACGTGCTCGGCATCCCCAGCCTGGTCCTCATCTTCGCGCTGGTCGCGGTAGCGGGCTGGGTCCTGCTCAACCGCACGACGTTCGGCCGTCGCACCTTCGCCGTGGGCGGCAACGCCGAGGCCGCCCGGCTGGCCGGCATCCGGGTCCAGCGGCACACCGTGAAGCTCTACGTGCTCTCCGGTGTCACCTGCGGCATCGCGGCCGTGATGCTCATGGCGCGGACGACGACGGGCAGCTCCACCCACGGCACGCTCTACGAACTCGACACGATCGCGGCGGTCGTCATCGGCGGAACGCTCCTGATCGGCGGCCGCGGGACGATCGTCGGCACCGTCCTGGGCGTCCTGATCTTCCAGACGCTGAGCAACGTCTTCGTGCTGAACGACCTCTCCAGCTCTGCGCAGGCGGTCGCCAAGGGCGTGATCATCGTGCTCGCCGTCCTGCTGCAGATGCGGCTGGCCACCGGCGAAGGCCGGACCCGGCGGTCGAAGCAGGCGATCGCCGGGTCGGCCCCCGGCGGTCCCGGCGGCGCGTCCGGGGGCGGCAGCGCCACCCCCGGCGCCCCTGCCGGAGCCCGCCAGGGCGGAGCGGGCGAACCCACGACCTGACCCTCCACGGGTCAGCACCACCCCGGAGGCCGCCCGGCCTCCCGGCAACAGCACCGAGCACAGCACCAGCGGCACACCGACCACCTGGCGACGGGCCAGGGAGGCGTTACCCGAGGAGAGAACATGTCTGCAACGAGACAGCGCGGATACCGTCGCCTGACGTCCACCGCGGTGGCGTTCATCGGCGTCGGTGCGCTTCTCGCCGGCTGCACGGGGAACACCCCCGAGAACTCCGGCGACGGCGGCGGCAACAGCGCCGCGAGCGACAACGACGAGACCGGCGACACCGTCTCGATCGCCTTCTCCGCCCCAGCTGCCGACCACGGCTGGATCGCCGGCATCACCGAGTCCGCCAGGGCCGAGGCCGAGAAGTACGACGACATCGACTTCCAGGTCGCCGAGGGCACCAACGACGTGAGCACGCAGATCAGTCAGGTGGAGACCTTCATCAACGAGGGCGTCGACGCCATCGTGCTGCTGCCCTTCGACGGCGCCGCCCTCACGCCGGTCGCCCTCCAGGCCATGGAGGCCGGCATCCCGGTCATCAACGTCGACCGCGAGTTCAACGACCCGGCCGCCTCCCGTGCCACGATCCTGGGCGACAACTACGGCATGGGCGTCTCGGCCGGCGCGTACATCTGCTCGCGGCTGGAGGACAACCCCGATGCCGTCATCGCCGAGATCGCCGGCATCGACTCGCTGCCGCTGACCCAGGACCGCAGCCAGGGCTTCGCGGACGCGCTCTCGGAGTGCGGCCTCGAGGTCAGCAACCGGGTGGCCGCAGAGTTCACCGTCGAGTCCGGTGAAGAGGTCACGGCGAACCTGCTCCAGGCCGCGCCGCAGATCGACGCGATCTGGAACCACGACGACGACCAGGGCGTCGGCGTCCTGGCCGCGATCGAGAACGCCGGCCGCGACGAGTTCTTCATGGTCGGCGGCGCGGGCTCGGCCAACGCCATGCGGGCCATCCAGGAGGGCAACTCGGTGCTCGAGGCGACCGTCATCTACCCGCACACGCAGGCGGCCGACGGCATCAAGCTCGCCCGGCTCGTCGCCCAGGGGAAGAATGTCTCGGACCTGACCTCGCAGGGCGTCCCGCGGCGGATCGTGCTCGACGCCCCGGTCGTCACGGCCGACAACGTCGACCAGTTCATCGACAACGCGTTCGAGTCCTGACCGACTGAAGCGGAGTGGCCGGGGAGGGGACTCCCTCCCCGGCCACGCCACTCGAGCCACGGAGCACCCACATGACATCCCCCGACCGGCCGGCCCTGGGGGTCGGCCTGATCGGCTACGCCTTCATGGGCGCCGCGCACTCGCAGGCCTGGCGCACCGCCCCCCACTTCTTCGACCTGCCGCTGCGCCCGCAGCTCACCGTCCTCGCCGGCCGCAACTCAGCGGCCGTCACCGATGCCGCGCAGCGGCTCGGCTGGTCGGACACCGAGACCGATTGGCGGCGCGTGATCGAGCGCGACGACGTCGCCCTCGTCGACGTCTGCACCCCCGGCGACACGCACGCCGAGATCGCGATCGCCGCCCTCGAGGCCGGCAAGCACGTCCTCTGCGAGAAGCCGCTGGCCAACAGCGTGGCGGAGGCCGAGGCCATGGCCGAGGCCGCGGCGAAGGCTGCCGCCCGAGGGGTTCGGTCGATGGTCGGGTTCACCTATCGCCGTGTCCCCGCAATCGGGCTGGCCCGCAGGCTCGTCGCCGACGGGCGGCTCGGCGACATCCGGCACGTGCGGGCGCAGTACCTGCAGGACTGGATCGCCGATCCGGCCGCGCCGATGTCGTGGCGCCTCGAGAAGGACAAGGCGGGCTCCGGTGCACTCGGTGACATCGGCGCGCACATCGTCGACCTCACCCAGTACATCACCGGGGAATCGCTGACCGGGGTCAGCGCGATGCTGGAGACCTTCGTGAAGAAGCGGCCGCTGCCCACCGCCACCGGGAAGCTCGGTGGCGTCGGCGGCGCGGAGACGGGCGAGGTCACGGTCGACGACGCCGCGGTCTTCCTCGGCCGGTTCACCGGCGGTGCCCTGGCCACCTTCGAGGCCACCCGTTTCGCCATCGGGCGGAAGAACGCCATCCGGATCGAGATCAACGGCTCGGCCGGCAGCCTCGCGTTCGACTTCGAGGACATGAACGTCCTGCAGTTCTTCGACGGCACCGAGGCCGCCGGGACCGCAGGCTTCCGCCGGATCCTGGTCACCGAGCCCGAGCACCCCTACGTCGCCGCCTGGTGGCCGGCCGGGCACGGTCTCGGCTACGAGCACGGCTTCACCCACCAGGTCGTGGACCTGGTGACGGCGATCGCGAAGGGCGAGGACCCGGTCCCCTCCTTCGCCGACGGACTGCAGGTCCAGCGCGTGCTCGCCGCCGTCGAGCGCAGCGCTGCCGACCGCTCGACCTGGACCGACATCCCCGCCGCCTGACAAGGCTCACGTCCCGAGGAGAACCGCGCCATGCCCCGTCCGATCACCCTGTTCACCGGCCAGTGGGCCGACCTGCCGTTCGAGGAGATGTGCCGGCTGGCCTCCGAGTGGGGCTATGACGGCCTCGAGATCGCCTGCTGGGGCGACCACCTCGACGTCGAGCGGGCCGCGAACGACGACTCCTACGTCGCCGAGCGCAAGGCGCTGCTCGAGAAGTACGGCCTGTCGGTGTTCGCGATCTCCAACCACCTCAACGGTCAGGCCGTGTGCGACGACCCGATCGACGAGCGGCACCGCGGCATCGTCCATCCGCGCGTCTGGGGCGACGGCGATCCCGAGGGTGTCCGGCAGCGTGCCGCGGAGGAGATGAAGCTGACCGCCCGCGCGGCGGCCAGGCTCGGGGTCGACGTCGTCGTCGGGTTCACCGGCTCCAAGATCTGGAAGACCGTGGCCATGTTCCCGCCGGTCCCCGAGTCGATGATCGAGGACGGTTACGCCGACTTCGCGGCCCGCTGGAACCCGATCCTCGACGTCTTCGACGAGGTCGGGGTGCGGTTCGCGCACGAGGTGCACCCGTCGGAGATCGCCTACGACTACTGGACGACGGTGCGCACGCTGGAGGCCATCGGCCACCGGGAGGCCTTCGGGCTGAACTGGGACCCGAGCCACTTCGTCTGGCAGGACCTCGACCCGGTCGGGTTCATGTGGGACTTCAGGGACCGGATCTACCACGTCGACTGCAAGGACGCGAAGAAGCAGGTCGGCAACGGGCGCAACGGCCGGATGGGCTCGCACCTGCCCTGGGCGGACCCCCGGCGCGGATGGGACTTCGTCTCCACCGGGCACGGCGACGTCCCGTGGGAGGCCTGTTTCCGGATGCTCAACACGATCGGCTACGACGGCCCGATCTCGGTGGAGTGGGAGGACGCCGGGATGGACCGCCTGGTGGGCGCGCCCGAGGCGCTCGCCTTCGTGCAGCGGCTCGCGTTCGACCCGCCGACGGCCTCCTTCGACGCCGCCTTCTCCAGCGGCAACTGATCCGGAGCAGGGCGGGCGGGGTCACGGCCCTGCCGCTCCGGTCAGGGGCGGCGGCTCCGGCTGACGGCGATCAGGGCGCCGAGGACGACGATCGCGGCGGTCTCGACCCAGAGCGTCTCCCACCAGAGCGTGGCCGTCGTCGTCTCCACGAAGCCGAAGAGCCCGACGGTGGTGGAGATCAGGAGTGCGGCGAGGGAGCCGGCGGCGAAGGCCAGGTCGAGCGCCGCCACCCACGGCAGCCACCGCATCGGCGTGATCAGCAGCAGCCCCGCACCGCCGATCCCGAGGATGGTCTGCATCAGGAAGGCGGGGCCGATGACGTCGATGCCGTCGTACCCCTCCGACCACAGGTAGAGGTGGATGGCCGAGATGGCCAGCAGCAGCACCGCCCCCAGCAGCCGCAGGAGCCAGATCACCGCCCCCGACGGGCGGCGCCGGTCGAGCGTTCCCGCGCCCATGTGCGTCCCGGCGCTCACGTCACCATCACCGTCACCTCCATGCCCATCTCCCGGTGGTTGCCGATCGAGCAGTAGAAGACGTACTCGCCGGGCTCGAGGTCGACGGTGAGCGTCGTGGAGCTGCCCGGGGAGATGCTCTCGGTGGCGGCGACGTCGGCGCCGTCGCGCTCGGCGACGAAGTCGTGGGTCGCCGACCCGTCGTTGACGACCTCGAAGGTGTAGCTGCCCGCGCTGAACGAGTCCTCCGAGAGCTCGATGAACATCTCGCCCTCGGTGGCGGTGACCGTCTGGCCCTCAGCCGCGTCCGCCGGGCCGGGCGAGGCGGACCCGGTCCCGGACGCATCGGGTGCGGCCGAGCTGGCTGCCGTGGCGGTGCTGCTACCGCCGCTGGTCTCGTCCGAGCCGGAGCAGGCGGTCAGCAGCCCGAGTGCCACGGCGAGCGCGAGCGTGCCGGATCGCCGGGCAGCCGAGCGGGACAGGGGACCGGTCGATCGGGACACGGGGCCTCCTCGGGAGCGGGGCCCGGCGCCGGGCGGCGCGCGGGCCCACTCCCGAGATACTCCAACTTTGTAGGACCTACCGAAAGAGGCAGCCGCCCCCTTCACAGGAAAGCCACAGGTGGCCCTCCGCCCGCGCTCAGGCCCGCGCCGCCCTGCGGGCCCGCAGCTCCGCCTTGGCCTGGGCCTTTCCCGCCGTGCGGTTGGCCTTCGCCAGCGTCCGGGCCGCCCTGCGGACCTGCTGCGGCTTCCGGTCGATCGTGCCGCGGGTCAGCAGCCCCACGCCGATGCCGAGCAGCCAGACGTCCTTGGCTATGGCCAGGCCGTCCTGGGTGGGGGCGAGACTGCCCGGCTTCCGCATCCCCGGCGTGTTCAGGTAGAGCCCGAGCAGCCCGCCGGAGAAGCCGGTGAGCGCCAGGCCGGCGACGGCGGTCGGGACGAACGGGGCGAGCAGGAGTGCGCCGATGCCGATCTCGGCCGCGGCCAGACCCTGCGCGAACTGCCGCGGCTCGATGTTCTTGAGGAAGGGATAGGTGCCCGCGGCGAACCCGTGCAGCCCGGCCGCGGTGCCCTCGTCGGCGCCGCGCTTGCCGAGGCCGCTGTTGAGGATGAAGGCGCCGGCCGAGATCCGGGGGCCGATCTCGGACAGGGTGATGGGCAGACGCATGGGGAACACCTTCTCGGTCGACGGGATCGTGGAGCTCCCGGTGACCATGCCCGCCGCCCTGCCGGTCAACCGTCGGCCGGCGTCCCGCCCGGGATCCGCCTGACGCCGGCGTCCCCGATCGGGGACACCGGCGTCAGGCGGATCCGGAAAGAGGGCGGTCAGCGCCCGCGACGGGAGCGCGAGCTGAACGAGGCGGCCGAGCCGCCGGCGCCGGCCCGCGCCGCCAGCTCGGCGCGCGTGCGCGCCGGTCCGGCCG
>NZ_SPQL01000038.1 GCF_004570385.1 Blastococcus sp. CT_GayMR19
GGCTGACCCTGAAGGTCCGGATGCCCGCCGACGCCGGCGCCGCCCTGCTGACCGCCATCGACTCCCTCGCCGAGCGGGACGCCCGCCGGGAACGCGCCCAGAACACCAAGGCCCGAGCCGCCCACGAGCGGGACCGCGCCGCCGGCCGCCCGGTGGACCGCGCGGTCACCGAACGCTGTCTCCACGACCAGGCCGCCGGCCTGGCCCGCGAGCGCACCGCGGCCCGCCGCATCACCGCCCTCGGCGCGCTCGCCGAGGCCCGCACGGCCATGGACCGCCGGCCCGGCGACCCACCCCGACGCGAGGTCGTGGTGCACGTCCACGCCGACGTGCTCGCCGAGGACACCGCCGCCGGACGCGCCTCCTACGAGGGCGGGCCCGCCATCACCGGCGCCCAGGCCCGCCGCCTGCTCTGCGAGGCCACCGCCCTGGTCATGCTGGAGAAGGGGCGCGAGCCGCTGGCCGTCGGCCGCCGCAAGCGCCGCGCCACCAAGGCCCAGCGCCGGGCGCTGCTGCGCCGCGACGGCGGCTGCGCCCGCCCCGGCTGCCCGGAGACCCGCATCGAACGCCTGCACGTCCATCACATGCGGCACTGGCTCCACGGCGGGCGCACCGACCTGGCCAACCTCGTGCTCCTCTGCGACACCGACCACGGCCTGGTCCACGACCACGACCTCGTCCTGAACCGGCGCAACGGCAAGCTGATCGTCCTGACGGCCGACGGCCGGCACATCTGGGGCACCGCCGACGCCGCCTTCACCGCCGGACTGCCCGGCGTCGACACCCACCGGACCGCCGACGCCACCGAGGGCACTGACCCGTTCATCGGCGTGCACCCGATCGACACGATCACCGGCCGGCGCCCCACCGGCACACCCACGGTCAACCAGGACCACGACGTCGATCCGCCCCCCGGCCGGCTGCTCAACCGCCCACCCAGCCCACCGCGCCGCCCCGGACCGCGACGACCCGGGGCACGGCGAGCTGCCGCACGTGTCGGGCGCCCACCCCGCGCCGGCCGCCCGGCGAACCGACGCCCAGGCCACCTGGTCGCCCCCGAGGCAGCCTCCCCGGCCGGCCCGACACGGGACGCCGCCCGCCTGAGCCGCGTCCTCTTCCCCGACGGCGAACCGACACTCGCCGACTCGCTGCAGGAACGCCACGACCGCATGGATCTGCGGTTCGCCATCGGCGTGCTCATGGGCAACCGCGACCTCCTCCGACGCCTCGCCGCCGAGGCCGGCGTGCCCGCGAACGGCTGAGACGGCGCTTCCGCGGGAAC
>NZ_SPQL01000014.1 GCF_004570385.1 Blastococcus sp. CT_GayMR19
GGAGGCCGCCCGGGCCGAGGCCGCTCGCGCCGGTGAGGCCGCAGCGGCCGCGGCGGGCCCGGGACGGGGCACGTCCGCGCCCGTCGCGCCGGCCGGCTCCTACCAGGAGTACGCCATGGGCAAGCTCGGCGGCAGCGGCAGCGAGTTCACCTGCCTGGAGAACCTGTGGGGCAAGGAGAGCGGCTGGAACCCCAACGCGCAGAACCCGTCGAGCACCGCCTACGGGATCGCGCAGTTCCTGAACTCCACGTGGGCCGGGACAGGCATCGCCAAGACCTCCGACGGCTACCGGCAGATCGACGCCGGTCTCATCTACATCCAGAACCGCTTCGGCTCGCCCTGCGGTGCGTGGGCCCACTCGCAGGCGAAGGGCTGGTACTGAGCGGCCGGACCTGTTCGCTCTGGGGGCGTCGTCCCTGACGTGGGGGTTCTGCCGGACGCCGGAAGCATGAACAACGCCCCCAGAGCCGGGTAGCGCTGCCTCGTGAGCGTGCACATCGGGACGTCGGGGTGGAGCTACGACCACTGGGACGGCGTCCTCTACCCGCCCGGCACCCCGCCGCGGGACCGGCTGGCGCACTACGTGCGGCGGTTCGGGACGGTCGAGCTCAACGCCAGCTTCTACCGGTGGCCCCGGGACGCGAGCTTCGCGAGCTGGCGACGCCGGCTGCCCCCCGGGTTCTCGCTGTCGGTCAAGGCGCCGCGCGGGCTGACGCACGCCAGGAAGCTGTACGCGCCGGAGCCGTGGCTCCCACGGCTCACGTCGGCGTGGCACGAACTGGGCGACCGCCGGGCGGTCCTGCTGCTCCAGCTGCACCCGGGGCACCCGCGCGACGACGTCCGCCTGGAGTACGTGCTCTCCCGGCTGCCGCCGTGGATGCGGGTCGCCGTCGAGTTCCGGCACGGGAGCTGGCACGACGAGGCGGTCTACGCGCTGCTGGAGCGGCACGGGGCGGCCTACTGCGTGATGAGCGGGGCGCACCTGCCCTGCGTCCTGCGGGCGACCGCGTCGTTCGTCTACGTCCGGATGCACGGCCCCGACACCGGTTCCCTCTATGCCGGGTCCTACGGGGAGGCCGACCTCCGCTGGTGGGCCGACCGGGTGGGGGAGTGGGCCGGCTCGGGCCGGGACGTGTTCGTGTACTTCAACAACGACGGCCACGGCCACGCCGTCCGGAACGCCCTCCGGCTCCGGGAGCTCGTGGGCGCCTGACCGCCGCGGGGGTGCCGGTCCCGGGTTCGCCGCCGGGGGCTCCGCGCCCTACGGTCGATCGCATGGCAGGTGAGCAGGAAGGCGCAGGCCCCGAGGCCGGTCCGACCGGTCTGGTCGGCCGGTCGATCGACGAGTTCGTGAATCAACTCCGCGGCTTCAGTGACCGCGCCCGCTCCCTCGCGGGCGCCGTCCCCTCCAGGCTGCACCTGCCCGCGCTGCCCAGCCCGCCCGGCGCCATGTCCGCGGCGCAGCTGAAGGCGATCGCGCAGGCGGTGCGGGCCCAGCGGCAGTCGATCGCGGCGATGCAGGGCCAGCTGGAGGCCTTCGATCAGCAGATGGCCGTGTTCGAGCGGATCCTCGACCCGCTCGTGGAATGGAGCTCGACGTGGGCCCGCCTCGAGGAGGCCGTGGGTGACTTCGTCCGCCGTGACGGGGGCGACCGGGCCGATCCGGCCTAGGGCTCGTCGGGCCAGACCTCCTCGTCCCGCGGACGTCGGCGGAGCAGCCCGGTCACCGAGCCGACCCGCGCCTGGGCCTGCCGCAGGCCGTGGATCAGCGGCAGCAGGTCCTCGTTGATCCGCCGCAAAGTGTCCGGGACGGTGTCGACCGCCGGGTCGTCCAGCACCTTCCCGACGCGCTCGATCCCGGGCCGCAGCGCCCGGACCGGCTCCTCCAGCTCGTCGACGAGGACCTCCAGGCGCTCGGCGATCCGCTGCGCGGACGCGATGGTCTCCCTCGCGATCGTCGTCGCCTCGGTGAGCTCGCGGACGGTCCCGGTGAGGTCGCTCAACGTGCGCGGTAGCTGGGACAGCGCCTCGGTCTGGGTCTGCAGGATGCTCAGGAGCTCGCTGAGCCCGGGGATGCGGGGCATCCCGAGCCCCCGGAAAGGGTCCACGCCCCCACCGTCCGTGACCGGGGCCCCCGCCGCAACCGGTGCACCCTAGAGGGTGAGCCGCACCACCGGCCGGCCCCGCGGCGTCCGGCGCACCTCGGTGAAGCCGGCCCGCAGGAAGACCGGGAGCGGCCCGGGGTAGAGGCCGGCGGCGGGGACGGGCGGGGCGGCGTCCACCGGGTAGCCCTCCACGACTGCGGCTCCGGAACGGCGGGCCAGGTCCACCGCCGCGGCGAGCAGGAGTCCGCTCAGCCCGCGCCGGCGGGCGGGACGCCGGACGACGAAGCAGGTGACCGACCAGACCGACGGGTCCGCGAGCTCCTGCGGCGGCGTGCCGGCGAGCGCGCGCGAGCGGAGCAGCCGGGTGTAGGTGGGCCGCGGCGCGACGGAACACCAGCCGCTCGGCTCGACCGCGACGTAGGCGAGGACGCCGGGCGTCCGCTCGGCGACCTGGTCCCGCAGCGCCTCGCGGTTCCGGTCGGCGAAGGCGCGCTCGATCCGGGCCCCGCGGTAGAACCACTGGCACCAGCACCGGCCGGGGTCACCGGGGCCTGCGAAGACCGCCTCGACGTCGGGCCAGCGGTCCGGCGTGCAGTCGTGCACCGCTGTCCCGGCGGCGCCCGGCTGGTCGGCCATGACCCGGGACTGTGGAAGACGGTCGGCCGGAGGGCAAGCCCCCCGGCCGCGACGGGGTCAGGGCCGTGCGGACTTCGCCGCGTCGGCCTGCTCGAGTCGTGGGTGGTCCTCCAGGTCCGCCAGGGTGTCGTCGCTGGAGCCGCCGCCGTGGCCGTCGTCGTCGAGCATGGTGGCCTCGTCGAAGGGCCGGTCCCCGGCCAGCACGGCGTCGAGCTGCTCGCGGTCGATCTCCTTGGTCCAGGTGGCGACCAGCAGGCAGGCGATCGCGTTGCCCGCGAAGTTGGTGACGGCCCGCGCCTCGGACATGAACCGGTCGATGCCGACGATCAGCCCGACGCCGTCGAGCAGCTCGGGCTTGTGCGCCGACAGGCCGCCCGCGAGCGTGGCCAGCCCGGCGCCGGTGACCCCGGCCGCGCCCTTCGAGGCGATGATCATGAAGGCGAGCAGCGCGATCTGCTCGCCGATCGAGAGCGGGTCGCCCAGTGCCTCGGCGATGAAGAGCGAGGCCATGGTCAGGTAGATGGCCGTGCCGTCCAGGTTGAACGAGTACCCGGTCGGGACGACGATGCCGGCGACCGGCTGGCTCACGCCGGCGTGCTCCATCTTCGCGATGAGCCGCGGCAGCGCCGTCTCGGACGACGACGTCGACACGATGAGCAGGAACTCGCGGGCGAGGTACTTGAGCAGCGTGAAGACGTTGATCCCCGTGACCACCTTCAGGATCAGTCCGAGGAAGACGAGCACGAAGATCGCGCAGGTGACGTAGAAGGCCAGCATGATCACCGCGAGGCTCTTGAGTGCGTCGACGCCGGTCTCGCCGACGACGGCGGCGATCGCCCCGAAGGCACCGATCGGCGCCACCCACATGATCATCGCCAGGACGCGGAAGACGAGCCGCTGCAGGTGGCCGATGCCCCGCAGCACGGGCTCGCCGGCCCGGCCCATCGCCTGGATCGCGAAGCCGACGAGGAGTGCGACGAGCAGGGCCTGGAGCACCGAGCCGTCGGTCAGCGCCGAGAACAGCGTCGTCGGGATCAGCCCGAGCAGGAAGTCGACGGTGCTCCCGCCCTCCTCGGCGGTCTCGGCCAGGGCCGACCCCTGACCGCGCAGCTCGTCGGAGAGCTCGAGACCGTCGCCGGGGCTGACGATGTTGCCGACCACCAGCCCGATGGCCAGCGCCACCGTGGACATCAGGATGAAGTAGCCCAGGGCCAGGCCGCCGATCCGGCCGACCTTCGCCGCCTGCCGGATCGCCCCGATGCCCAGGACGATCGTGCAGAAGATGACCGGGGCGATGAGCATCCGGATCAGCCCGACGAAGGCGGTGCCGAGCCACTTGAGGCCCACCGCGAACTCCGGGAAGGCGAACCCGACGGCGATGCCGAGCAGGACCGCCACGATCACCGCGATGTAGAGCCAGTGGGTCCGGTCGGCTCGCTTGGCGGGCGCTGCTTCCGTCGACTCGGTTCCTGCTGCCATGACGGCTCCTCGTGGTGCGGCCGGGAGCGCGGGCCGCCCTTCGAGGCGCACGGGGCGACGGCGGAGGACGGGAGGCGTGCCACGGGGTCGGGTGTGTACCCGCTACGTTTCGCGGCCCGGCGCCGGACCGCAACCGGTAGCGCGCCGCCGGCAGCCGATCAGAGCCAGGTGAGAACGCGCACCGTCGTCCCGGCTGGGGAGGACCGGACCTGCACCAGGTCGCACAGCTGGTGCACCAGGTAGAGGCCGCGACCGCCCACGGAGTCCAGCGGCGGCGTGAGCCGGCCGGTCAGGGGGTCGGCGAGGTGGCCCGAGTCGCTGAACTCGATGACGACGGCACCGGGCTCCAGCCACATGGCCACCGTCCCGGCACCCCCGCCGTGGCGGATGCTGTTGGTGGCCAGCTCCGAGGCGGCCAGCTCCAGGATCTGGACCTGCTCCTCGGGGAGGCCCACGCGCCGGACGTACTGCGCGACGGTGCGGCGGGTGGCCGGCACGTCGTCCGGGCCGAAGCCGCCGCGCAGGACGGCGTCGGTCGGTTTCGGCAGCGGCGCCGCGAACGCGTCGAGGTGCCCGTCGCGGGCGTAGGAGTCGCTGGGCAAGCGGTCGGCGACGGTGGTGCGGATCGGATGGGTGTGCAGGGCCGCCCGGACCACCGCGCGGGGGAGCCGCACCTCGTCGTAGGGGCAGAGCAGCCGCCAGGCGGGGCCGCCGTCGAAGGCGACGTTGAGCAGCTGCTCGTGCAGCTGGCACTCGACGAACTCGAGCTCGCGGCGGCCGTGGAAGGCCGGCTCACCGATCCCGCGCAGCCGCTGACCGGCCTCCGTGTGCTTCTCGAGCGCCGCCGCCCACACCCCGATGATCCGCGCCGGGTTCGCGCCGATCTCGGCCATGTCGAGGAAGGAGACGGCGACGGCGTCGTCGCCGAGCGCGTCGCGCAGCAGCTCCATCCGGGGACGGGGCTCGGCGACGATCACCGCCTCGTCGCGCTCGAGTCCCTCGCGGATGAACGGCACGAGGCCGGCCAGGAAGCTCTCGTCGTCCCGGTAGAACAGCACCTCG
Source organism: Blastococcus sp. CT_GayMR19 (assembly GCF_004570385.1). Taxonomy (GTDB): domain Bacteria; phylum Actinomycetota; class Actinomycetes; order Mycobacteriales; family Geodermatophilaceae; genus Blastococcus_B. Next base: position 5,283 of record NZ_SPQL01000014.1, read on the forward strand.
TGCTCGAACCCACCGGCAGGGACCACCTCGCCCAGCAGCGCGGTCATGCGCGGAGCCCCTCGAACGTCACGGGGGCCACGGCGTCGAGCCCCAGCAGCCGCCACATCCGCTGGACCAGCCCGGAGGCCCCGGTCACCCGCAGGGGTCCGCCCAGCCCCTGGGCCCAACGGGCCAGCACGCGGCAGCCGGCCACGTCCACGAACTCCAGCCGGCCGAGGTCCAGGACCATGGACGGGCGGGCGGCCGGGGACTCGGCGAGCACCCGGCTCAGGCGGGTCGCGGTGAAGGCGTCGACGCTCCCGGTCAGGACCACGCGGTCCCGGTCGTGGAAGACGTGGAACGGCGGGACACCCTCGGGCGCGCGCACGACGGGATGGACGGAGGCGACCTCGGTCAGCGCCTCACGGCCCAGGTCCGCCCGGTAGGCGCACAGCGCGGTGAACCCGGAGCCGCTGGCCATCAGGTCGTCCGCCAGGTGCTCCCAGCGGACGAGAGCGGGCCGGCTCACCGGGTCGGCGGCCAGGGCGCTGACCTCGGCGGCCACCCGCAGACCGGTGAACCCGTCGTCGAGCGCCTTCCGGGCGGCCGCGTCGTAGAAGGCGAGCTGCTGCGCCGGCGTGAACCGGCCGGTGCCGTCGTAGACCGTGGCGTGGTCGAGGACCTGGAGCGCGCCCGTGGCCAGGAGCGTGTCCGTGCCGCCGAACGGGAGGGTGTCCCGGTCCAGGCTCTCGATCATCCCGTCGCCGACGACCATCAGGCGCTCGCCGCGCGCCAGCCCGCCGGCGAGGAACCGGGCGGCGGCCGTGGCCAGGTCGCGCGGGTCGTCGTAGACCCAGCAGACATGGTCGGCGGGACCCGGCTCCGGGACCTCGACGACTCGGCCATGGGTGCGCACGAACCCCACGGTAGGCCGCTTCGGTGGGCGGGGACAGGGCCGCCTGGAGTGTCCCCCCGGAGGGGAGTCTCACAGCGCCCGGAGGATGTCCTCCACGCGCTCGCGCGCGTCGCCGAAGAGCATCCGGCTGTTCTCCCGGAAGAACAGCGGGTTCTGCACGCCGGCGTAGCCGGTGTTCATCGAGCGCTTGAAGACGACGACGCGCTCGGCCTCCCACACCTTCAGCACGGGCATGCCGGCGATCGGGCTCGACGGGTCCTCGGTGGCCGCGGGGTTGACCGTGTCGTTGGCGCCGATGACGAGGACGACGTCGGTGTCCGCCAGGTCGTCGTTGATCTCGTCCATCTCCAGGACGATGTCGTAGGGCACCTTCGCCTCGGCCAGCAGGACGTTCATGTGCCCCGGGAGACGGCCGGCGACCGGATGGATGCCGAAGCGGACGTCGACGCCCTTGTCGCGCAGGTGGCGGGTCAGCTCCGCGACCGCGCTCTGGGCCTGGGCGACGGCCATGCCGTAGCCCGGGGTGATGACGACCGACGACGCGTCCTTCAAGAGCTCGGCGACCGACTCGGCGTCGATCTCGGTGTGCTCGCCGTAGTCGCGGTCGTCGGTGCTGGCGGCGCCCTCGTTGCCGAACCCGCCCGCGATGACCGAGATGAACGACCGGTTCATGGCCCGGCACATGATGTAGGAGAGGTAGGCACCCGAGGACCCGACCAGTGCACCGGTGATGATCAGCAGGTCGTTGCCCAGGAGGAAACCCGAGGCGGCCGCCGCCCAGCCGGAGTAGCTGTTGAGCATCGAGACGACGACCGGCATGTCACCACCGCCGATCGACGCGACCAGGTGCCAGCCGAGGGCGAGCGCGATCAGCGTGAGGAGCGACAGGATCAGCAGGCTGGGCTCGAGGACGAAGACCACGGTGAGGACGACGAAGGCGACCAGGGCACCGAGGTTGAGCAGGTTGTGGGCCGGCAGCATCAGCGGGTTGGACTTGATCCGCCCGGAGAGCTTGAGGAAGGCGACGATCGAGCCGGTGAAGGTGACCGCGCCGATGAAGACGCCGATGGAGACCTCGGCGGAGTGGATGCCCAGCAGGCTGCCGGTGACCTCCGTCTGCTCCGCCAGGTTCGCCTCGACCGAGAGGTAGCCGTTCCAGCCGACCAGGACAGCGGCGAGACCGACGAAACTGTGCAGGATCGCGATCAGCTCGGGCATGCCCGTCATCTCGACCTGCCGGGCGCGCCAGAGGCCGATGGCGGCCCCGATCACGACGGCGACGGCCAGCAGTCCGATCCCGAGCGCCGAGACACTGCGCGACGCGAGCCCGATGGTCGCCACGAGGGCGATCGCCATGCCGGCCATGCCGAACGTGTTGCCCGCCTTCGCGCTCTCGTGCCTCGACAGCCCGGCCAGGCTCAGGATGAACAGCAGTCCGGCGACGATGTAGGCCGCGAAGGCGGCGGTCGTAGCGGTCATGTGGCTCAGCCCCTCGTGAACATGCCGAGCATGCGGCGGGTCACGGCGAAGCCGCCGAAGACGTTGATGCTGGCCAGCAGGATCGCGATGAAGGCCAGGGTGGTGACCACGGGGTCGTCGTGGCCGATCTGGAGCAGGGCGCCGACGACGATGATCCCGGAGATCGCGTTGGTGACCGACATCAGCGGGGTGTGCAGGGCGTGGTGCACGTGCCCGATCACGTAGTAGCCGACGACGACCGCGAGAGCGAAGACCGTGAAGTGCTGGATCAGCTCGTTCGGGGAGAACGCGGTGATCGCGAACAGCAGTGCGGCCGCCACCCCGACCACCATGAACTTCCGGGACGGCGGTGGTGGCGCCTTGGGACGGACGTTCTCCACGGCCACGGTGGGGGCCTGGACGGGCGCGGCGGACACCTGGACCGGTGGTGGTGGCCAGGTCTTCCTTCCCTCGTGCACGACGGTCATCGACCGCTGCACGACGTCGTCGAGATCGAGGACGAGCCGGCCGTCCTTCTCCGGGGTCAGCAGCTTCATCAGGTTGACCAGGTTGGTGCCGTAGAGCTGCGATGCCTGGGCGGGCAGCCGGCCGGGCAGGTCCGTGTAGCCGATGATCGACACCCCATCGGGGGTCACCACGATCTCGTCGGCCACCGAGCCCGCGACGTTGCCGCCCTGCGCGGCGGCCATGTCGACGATCACGCTGCCGGACTTCATCGACGCGACCATCTCCTCGGTGATCAGCAGCGGCGCCAGGCGCCCCGGGATCAGGGCGGTGGTGATGACGATGTCGGCGTCGGGGACCTGCTCGGCGTACATCTCGGCGGCGCGGCGGTTGAAGTCCTCGCCCATCTCCCGCGCGTAGCCGTCGGAACTGACCTCCTGCTCGCCGGCGGGCACGGCCACGTACTCGCCGCCCAGGGAGCGCACCTGCTCGGCGACCTCCGGCCGGACGTCCGTGGCGCGCACGATGGCCCCGAGGCTGCTGGCCGCACCGATGGCGGCCAGGCCGGCGACGCCGGCACCGACGACGAGCACCTTCGCCGGCGGCACCTTGCCGGCCGCGGTGACCTGCCCGGTGAAGAAGCGGCCGAAGACGTGGGCCGCCTCGATCACCGCGCGGTAACCGGCGATGTTGGCCATCGAGCTGAGCACGTCCAGCGACTGGGCGCGGGAGATGCGGGGGACGGCGTCCATCGCCAGCGCCGTGATCGGCCGCTGGGCGAGCGCGTCGACGAGGTCGGGGTTCAGCGCCGGGCTGAGCAGGCTGATGAGAACGGCGCCGTCCCGCAGCCGGCCGATCTCGTCGGCCGCCGGGGCGTTGACCCGGAGGACGACGTCGGCCTCCCACGCCTCGGCCGCCGTGCCGACGGCAGCGCCCGCCCCGGCATAGGCCTCGTCCGGGAAGCTGCTGGCCGCGCCCGCCCCCGTCTCGACGACGACGTCGTACCCGAGCCCGACCAGCTTGGTGACCGTCTCCGGGGTGGCGGCCACCCGCGTCTCCCGGGCCTTGTTCTCGCGAGGCACTCCGATGTGCAACGTGGGCGCTCCAATCCTCGGCGGATGGGCGTCGACGCCCACCCGCCACCGGCGGGTCGTTGGGCCGTGCGCGGTGCTGGGTTTCTCGGTGCGTGACCGGATCATGCCTGGTGGGGCCGCGCGATCCCGCGTGGGTCCGCAGATGTGACCGTGATGTGAGATCAGATCAGGCGAGGCCGTTGACGTGGACCCCGGCGGCGCGCAGCTCGTCGATGCCGGTCAGCAGGGTCGCATCCGTCTCGTCCAGCCCGAGATTTCCCAGGGAGCGCACCCGCAGCAGGGGCGTGAGGTCGGTCATCGGGTTCGCCCCGAGCTGGAGCTGCTGGAGGAGCGGGGCGTCGGCCAGTCCCCGGAGGTCGGTGATCTGGTTGCCGAAGACGTCGAGGATCAGCAGCGTCGGGATCGTCCCCAGGGGCGTGGGGTCGGCGATCCGGTTCAGCGCCAGGTCGAGGGTGTCCAGGGTGGGCAGGCCCGCCAGCGGGGCGACGTCGGTGATCGCGTTCCCGCTCAGATCCAGCGTCCGGAGGGCGTCGTGCCCGGCGAGCGCACCGATGTCGGTGACCTGCGCCCCGGCCACGCCCAGGGCGTTGAGCGTCGTCGTCCCGGTGAGGGGGGTGAGGTCGCCGACCGGGTTCTGCGAGAGCCCGAGGTCGAACAGCCGGAGTCCGGCCAGCGGGGCCAGGTCGCTCACCGCGTTGCTGGTCAGGGTGAGCGTGCCCAGGCGCGGCAGCGAGGCCAGTGGCGTGAGGTCGCTGATCTCGTTGCGGGGCGCGTCGAGCTCGTTCAGCTCCGGCAGCTGCTCGAGCCCGGCCAGCGATCGGATCGGGCCGTGCGCCGAGGTCTGCCCGTCACAGGTGAGCTCCGTGACCGCGCCCAGGGCGTCGTACGGGACCACCGCGGTGGCGTCGGGGAGGCCGAGGGCCGCAGCCAGGCAGGCGGCCAGCGCGGGGTCGGCGACCACCTGCTGCACCGTCGGGCCCGGGCCCGCCGGTTCCCCGGAGTTCGGCGGAGCGCACGCGGCGAGGCTGGTCAGCAGCGCCAGGGCTGTCGCGGCCGCCGCGGTCCGGCGGGCACTCGTCGTCACGGTTCGGTACCTCCTGACGCCGGAGGCTAGTTCCGGCGCGACCGCGTCTCGCCACTGACGCGCCGAACGGGGCACGGGCTCCCGCCCGATCGTCACGCGCGGTCACGGGATTCCCGCGTCGTCTCCCCCGAAGGGGGGGTGCGAGCACGTTCGGGTGAAAGTCGGGCCCCCGACCGGCCGAAGGAGGTCGGGACACCGCCGACCGGTGGCGTCGAGGTGAAAACCGAGGGGAGGACCGTGTCCGCCAGCATCAGCGTTCCCGACGGCGACTACGTCCCGTCGGAGATCGTTTCCACGGTCTTCTACAGCGCCACGGTCAGCGACAGCCTGGCCCTCGTCGTCGCCGAGACGGTCGGGGGCACCCAGCGCCTCACCTGGGGCAACGAGGGCGCCGTCCAGCTCCTCGGCTACGGCCTCGACGACCTGCGCTCCCTCCCGGTGGAGCAGCTCTTCCCCACCCTCGGGGGCGGCGAGCTGAAGCTGCTGCTGCGCCGCGAGCGGGCCGCGCGGATGACCCTGCCGGTCCGGACCGCCAGCGGTGCGGTCCTGGAGACCGAGGTCATGACCACGCCGGCACCCAGCGGCCGGATGTGGACGCTGCGCATCATCTCGACGGCCAACGAGCAGGAGCGCGCCCTGCGTGCCACCGCCGACGCGCACGAGCGGCGCTTCTCCGCCCTCACCGAGCGGTCGCCGGTCCCCACCCTGCTCTCGGAGCAGGGCATGCGCCTGGCGCACGTCAACGACGCGTTCTGCAGCCTGGTGGGGCTCCGCGCCGAGCAGCTCCTGGGCACCGGCTGGATCAACACCATCCACGAGGACGACCTCGACGGCGTGATCGAGCAGGTCGCCGCCGCTCTCGACGGTGACGAGGTCGAGACCCAGGCCCGCCTGGTGCGCGACGACGGCACCGTCCGGACGACCGTCATCCGGTTCGCCCACCTGTTCACCCCCGGCGTCGGCGCCGGATTCGTCGGGACGATCGAGGACATCACCGACCGGCTCGCGTTCGAGACCAAGCTCGCGCATCAGGCCAACCACGACCCGCTGACCGGCCTGCCCAACCGCACGCTCCTGGCGCAGTACGTCGCGGAGCGGTTCCACCCCGGCACCAGCGGCCTGGCCTGCCTCTTCCTCGACCTCGACAACTTCAAGGTCGTCAACGACTCCCTCGGTCACACCGCCGGCGACGAGCTGCTCGTCGAGGTGGCCGACCGGCTGCGGGCCACGGTCCGCCCGGGTGACCTCGTCGCCCGGTTCGGTGGTGACGAGTTCGTCGTCGTGTGCGAGCACGTCGACGAGGAGGACGCCGTCGCGCTGGCCGGCCGGGTCTCGATCGCGCTGGCCAGGCCGATGCGCCTGGGCGGTGTCGACATCCGGCCCTACGCGAGCGTGGGCGTCACGGTGCAGACGGCGGAGCACGAGGCCGCCGACGAGCTGATCCGCGACTGCGACATCGCGATGTACCAGGCGAAGGCCGGCGGCAAGGGCCGGGTCACCGTGCTCGACCAGCAGGCCCGCGCCGAGGCCCGCGACAAGCTGCGGCTGGTCGCCGACCTGCGGGACGCCATCGAGCGGCGCGAGATCACGCTGTACTACCAGCCGATCTTCGGCATCGACGACCACGAGCCGGTCGCCGTCGAGTCGCTCGCGCGGTGGAACCACCCCGAGCGCGGCCCGATCAGCCCGGCCACGTTCATCCCGCTGGCCGAGGAGAGCGGCCTGATCGCGGCGCTCGGCCTGCTGGTGCTCGAGGAGACCTGCCGCCAGCTGGCCGAGTGGGACCACCTCCTGGGCGACGTCACGGTGGGGCGGGCCAACGTCAACGTGTCGGCCCTGCAGCTGGACGACAACCTGCACGGTCACGTGGCGGCCGCGCTCGCCCGCCACGGGCTGGACGCGTCCCGGATCTCGATCGAGATCACCGAGTCCGCCCTGATGAAGGACCCGGAGTCGGCGCGCCAGGTCCTGCAGCAGCTGCGCGACCTCGGCGTCCAGCTGGCGATCGACGACTTCGGCACCGGGTACTCGTCGCTGGCCTACCTGCGGCACCTGCCGGTCGACTGCCTGAAGGTGGACCGGTCCTTCGTCGCGGAACTGGCCGACGGACACGCCGAGATCGCCTCGGCCGTCATCGCGCTGGCCCGCAACCTCAACCTCAGCACCGTCGCCGAGGGCGTGGAGACGGCCGAACAGGCCGAGGAGCTCTCCCGCCTCGGCGCCAACTTCCTGCAGGGCTTCATGCTCGCCAAGCCGATGACCGGCGGCCATATCGCGGCCTGGTACGCCGCCCGAGGAGAGACTTCCCGATGACTGTCACCTACCTGCCCGTGCCGGGATCGGACCTGCCGCCGACGACGCCGGCCTTCGACGTCGAGCAGATCCTCGCGAGCATCGACACCATGGCGGCCCAGCGGCCGGTCGCCGCCCAGATCGTCTCGGTGGCCAACTCCGACGACACCAGCGCCAAGGCGCTGGCCCTGATCCTCGCCGGCGACGTCGCCCTGGCCAGCCGGGTCATGAAGCTGGCCAACTCGGCCTACTTCGGGATGCGCGGCCGGGTGGCGTCGCTGCAGTTCGCCGTCACGGTCGTCGGGTTCACGACGGTCCGCACCATGGCGACCGTCGCGCTGGCCAACCTCGACGACGAGTCGCGCCTGCCGGAGGACTTCTGGGAGAGCACGACCAGCCTGGCGCTGGCCGCCTCGACGCTGGCGCCCCGGTTCGGCGAGCGTCCCCAGGACGCGCTCTGCCTCGGCCTGCTGGCCCAGATGGGTGCCGCCCTGCTCCACCACAACGACCCGGAGGGCTACGCGGAGATCGTCGCGGCGGAGCCCACCTTCACCGGCCGCCGGGCGGCCGAGGTCCGCCGCTACGGCCTGAGCAGCCTCCGCCTCACCTCGGTGGCACTCGAGCAGTGGGGCTTCCCGCACTCGATGACCCTGCCGCTCAAGTCGGTGGACGACTACACGTCGATGGAGGGCGGGCTGCTGCGCGGCGCCTTCGAGGTCGCGTCCCGGCTCACCACCGAGGACTACGAGCCCGTGCCGATCGTCCGGCTCACCTGCGGGCAGCTGCGCGAGGACGACCTCGTGCCGATCCTCGACCAGGTGCGCGCCGACGCCGACGAGCTCCGCCGGGCGATGCTCGGGGAGACCCCGGACGACCCGGAGGCCGACCCGGAGGACTGGATCGTCTGACCCCCCACGCTTTCGGTACCGAAAGCGCGGGGCCCCTGCGCAGCTTTCGGTACCGAAAGCCGGACAGGGGCCCCGGGCGGACGGTGCTCAGGCGTACGGGGCGCCCAGCGGGTCGACCGTCTCGTAGCTGTCGACCTTGGCGGCGAGCCGGCCGAGTGCCCAGTCTCCGTCGCCCAGGACGTGGTCGATCGCGGTGAGCCGGCTGGTGTAGTGCCCGACGGAGTACTCCGCGGTCACGCCGATGCCGCCGTGCAGCTGGATGGCCTCCTTGCCGATGTGCCGGCCCGCGCGGCTGACCTGCAGCCGGGCGCGCTCCGCCGCCGAGACGACGTCGCCGCCGGCGTCGGTCACCATCGACGCCCACAGCGCGGTGCTGCGGGCCAGCTCCAGGGACACGTACATGTCGGCCGCCCGGAAGGTGAGCGCCTGGAACTTGTTCAGGGTGACGCCGAACTGCTTGCGGGTCTTCAGGTACTCCGCCGTGGTCCGCAGGGCGGTGTCCATGGCGCCGATCGCCTCGTGGCCGTAGGCGATCCGCGCCTCGGCCAGGGCCCGCTCGACGGCCGCGGTCCGGTCCGGGTGGGTGGGAGAGCCATTGCCACCCAGCTGCTGGGCCGGCGTCCCGTCGAAGCGGACGTTGGCCGCCCGGGTGCCGTCGTGGGTCCGGTAGCCGGTACGGGTCAGGCCCGTCGCGTCCCCCTGGACGAGGAACAGCCCGGTGCGGGCGGGGGCGCCATCCTCGGCCAACACCGCGCTGACCACCAGGACGTCGGCCCGGGCACCGCTGGGCACCGGCTCCTTGACGCCGGTCAGCGTCCAGCCGTCGCCGCGCTGCGTGGCGGTGACGGCCTCGGCTGACGGGGTCCAACGGGCGCGCGGCTCGGCGTGCGCGAACACGGCGAGCGTCGTCCCCTCGGAGATGCCCGCGAGGATCTCGCCCTTCTGCTCCGCGGTGCCGACGGCGGCCACCAGGCCCCCGGCCAGCACCACGGTCTCGATGAAGGGCTCGGGCGCGAGCACCCGTCCGATCTCCTCGGCGACGATCGCCACCTCGATCGGGCCGGCGCCCATGCCGCCGTCCTCCTCGGCGAAGGGCAGGCCGAGCAGGCCCATCTCGGCCAGCCGCGCCCAGGTCTTCTCGTCGTAGCCGGGGTCGGCCCCGACGACGGCGCGGCGCTGCTCGCTGTCTGCGTACGCCCTGGCCAGCAGGCCGCGCACCGCCTCGCGCAGGTCGTTCTGCTCGCTGTCGTAGTCGAAGTTCACTTCTCTGCTCACAACCCCAGGATCGAGCCGGCGATGATGGTGCGCTGCACCTCGTTGGAGCCTCCGTAGATGGAGACCTTCCGGTAGTTCAGGTAGTGCGGTGTCGCGGCGCGGGCCCAGTCCGGCACGTCGGAGCCCTCGTCGGCGAACGAGGCGAGCGACAGCGGGCCGGCGATGTCCACGACCAGCTCGGTGGCCGCCTGCTGCAGCTCGGAGCCACGCAGCTTGAGCACCGACGACGCCGGGTTCTGCTTGCCGCCGGCGGAGTCCGCGACCACCCGCAGCGCGGTGAGCTCCAGGGCGACCAGCTCGTTCTCCAGCTCGGCGATCCGGGCGGCCATGAACGGGTCGTCGAGCAGGGATCGGCCGTCGACGGTGATCGCCCGCGCGTGCTCCTTGGCCTGGACCAGCAGCCGCTTGGTGGCGCCGATGCGCGCAATGCCGACGCGCTCGTTGCCGAGCAGGAACTTGGCGTAGTCCCAGCCGCGGTTCTCCTCGCCGACGAGGTTCTCCGCGGGCACCCGGACGTCTTCGAAGAAGACCTCGTTGACCTCGAAGCCGCCGTCGATCAGCTCGATCGGGCGCAGGGTGACGCCGGGGGAGTCCATCGGGAAGACCAGCATCGAGATGCCCCGCTGCTTCTTCTCCGCGGTCGGGTCGGTGCGGACCAGGCAGAAGATCCAGTCGGCGTGCTGGCCCAGGGTGGTCCAGGTCTTCTGGCCGTTGACCACCCAGTCGTCGCCGTCGCGCACGGCGGTGGTGCGCAGCGAGGCGAGGTCGGAGCCCGCGTCGGGCTCGGAGAAGCCCTGGCACCACCAGATGTCGAGGTTCGCCGTCTTCGGCAGGAAGCGCTCCTTCTGCTCCTGGCTGCCGAAGGCCGCGAGCACCGGGCCGATCATGCTGGCGTTGAACGCCAGCGGCTCGGGCACGCAGGCCAGCTGCATCTCCTCGCGCCAGATGTGGCGCTGCAGCGGCGTCCAGTCCCGGCCGCCCCACTCCACCGGCCAGTGCGGCACGGCGAGCCCCGCGGCGTTGAGCACCTGCTGGGCGCGGACGTAGTCCTCCTTGTCCAGCTCGCGGTGGGCCGCGACGTGGTCGCGGATCTCCTGCGGCACCTGGGTGGTGAAGAAGGTCCGCATCTCCTCCCGGAAGGCCTCGAGCTCCGGGGACAGCTGCAACCGCATCGGTCCTCATTCCTGACGGCGGCTCCACGGGAGCGGGCGCCGTCTCGACGTGTACTCGGACGATCCCACATTCCGTACCGGCCGGTAGGTCCGGGCCGGGGTCGGCGTGCCGGGCCCGCGATCGCCGCGGCAGGGGCCGTCGTCACCGGGCGAGGAAGTGGACGCCGACCCACAGCCAGGTGAGCAGGACGACGGTGCGGCCCGGCGTCCTCCGCATCGCGGCGGCCACCGCATCGGCCGCCGTCACTCCGCGCCCCCGCGTGCGGGCGGCCACGTCCAGCGCGAATGCGCCGAGCAGCAGCAGGCCGTAGCCGAGGGCGGGAAGCATCCCCGTCACCCCGGCCGCCGTCGGTGACGCGGACGCCCGATCAGCCAGGCACCGACCGCCAGCCAGCCGGCCGTGGCCGCGGCCCGGACGAGTGGCTGGGCGAGCACCGGGTCGAGCAGATCGCTGAGTGCCGGGACACGGTCGGTGGCGAGGGCGAGGGCCTCCCATGCCGCGAGCGCGGTGAGCCACGCCAGCCACGGCAGGGCGCTGCGGCCGACCGGCGCGGCCGCTTCCCCCGCTCGCCGGAGGAGCCCCGCGCCGGCCACGAGGAGCCCCGTGGCCGCCACGGCCACGAGGGCACCGGCCGACAGCTCGCCGAACACGGCGACGGCGCACACGCAAGCGGTCCCGGACACCCCGGCGGCGAGCCGGTCGACGCGGCGGAAGGATCGCACCGATGCATGGTCGTCCACGCGCGCGCCGCGGGACCCGGTCGATCACCGGACCGCTGGTGCTCGTGCTCGCCGCCTGGAACAACGTGCTGGTCCCGCGGCTGCCGGACCGGCCGGGGGTGTACGAGGGGGTCAACGGCGCGGCCACCGGCGTCCTGCTCGTGGTCGCCCGGGCGGCCGGGTTCTCCCGCGCCGAGCTCGGGCTCTCGGGCGACCGGCTACGGGCCGGGGCGGCATGGGGCGGCGCAGCCGCGGCGGTGGTCGTGTCCGGCCTGGCCGCCGGTCCGGCGATTCCCTCCCTGCGCCCGCTCCTGCGCGACGCCCGGGTCGCCGGTCTCGGGAACGGCGCGGTGGCCTACCGGGCGCTCCTGCGCATCCCCGTCGGCACCGTCCTGTGGGAGGAGGTCGCCTTCCGCGGTGTCCTGCACGCGGCCCTGCGCCGCGAGCTGCCGCCCCGGGCCGCCGCGGCGGCGGGGGCGGCGCTCTTCGGCCTCTGGCACGTGCAGCCCACCACGGCCGCGATCCGGGTCAACGCACCCGATCGGACGGCGGCCGGCCGACGCGTCGCCCTGCTGCTCGGCTGCACGGGCACTGCGGCGGCCGGAGCCCTGTTCGGCCGGCTCCGGGTGCGCAGCGGCAGCCTCCTGGCTCCGGCGTTGCTCCATCTGGCGGCGAACACGGGCGGCCTGCTGGCATCGGTGGCGACGGCCCGCCGTGGTGCACGGGCCGGGGCATCCTTCGGTCGGCACCGGTCGAGCCGTCCGGTTCCGTGGTGACGTCGAGACGGCGTCGGGTCAGACGCCGCGATCACACGGGAGCAGGCCGCGGTCGACGGCGGCGAGGAGAGCGGCGTGGTCGCGTTCGGTCTGGTCTGCATATCGCCGCGCGAATAGGCAGAGCGCGCGGTCGGCTTTACCGCTCCCGCCGAGGTACCCGGTGATCATCGACGCGCCGCTCGTCCGGGCGTGCCCCTTGGCGAGCAGCAACCCGCAGATGCCGGCGTAGTCGGCCAGTGCGGCGGCGTCGATCCCGTCGACGACGACGGCCCCCTTCATGTCACGGAACTGGCGCACGTAGTACTGGCGCTCGCCGACGGTGGTCCAGCCGAGCAGCGGGTCGCTGACCGTCTGCAGCGCCTGCTGGTACTGCACGACGCGCTGCCCCTGGTGGGCGTGCCACGCCGAGTCGCCGTGCACGTACTGGGCGACGACGGACCGCCGTGCCTGCTTGAGCTGCAGGAAGAGCACGTCGTTCGGACCGGACCCCTCGCAGAGGGCGATGTAGGCGCGGAGCCCGACCGATCCGACCCCGACGACCTTGTGGGCGGCGTCGACGAGCCGGTATCCGCCGAGGACGACTGCCCACTGCGTCCGCAGGGTCTGCAGGTACTCGTCCAGTGCGACCGCGATGCGTTCGTACTGCGCCGGGTCCGGCCGGGTGATGAGCGGCGGCTGCTCCACCAGACGCAGCCCGCCGTCGTGCTGTTCGGTGAACCGGGGGAGCGCGCGGTCACTGGTGCGCCTCCGGGCACGTGCGGCGGCGCCGGCGATCTCGCGCCGGGCGGCGGCGCCCACGGCCGTGCGGTGCAGTTGGTCGAGGTTCAGCCGGTCGTAGGCGCGGGCGAGCAGCGGCTGTGCGGCGAGGTGTGACAGGTGCTCCCGGTAGGAGGTCACGCACCGACGGACCGCTGCGCCGCATTCGTCCTCGGACGACCCGTTCTGCCGGCCCGCGACATGGACGCTCGCAACCAACCGGCGCAGGTCCCACTCCCAGGCGCCGGGATGGGCCTCGTCGAAATCGTTGAGGTCGAAGACGAGGTCGCGCTCCGGCGAGGCGTAGAAGCCGAAGTTCCCCAGGTGCGCGTCACCGCAGATGACCGGTGTGATGCCGGTGGCGGGCAGCCGGGAGAAGTCTGCGGCCATGATCGCGGCGGCACCGCGGAGGAAGGCGAACGGATTGGCGACCATCCGCCCGATGCGTACGGGGACGAGGCGGTCCACCCGGCCCTCGTTCCCCGCGATCACCTGCTGCACGGGGTCGGCCTCCCGGTCGTCCTCGTTCCAGGTCGCCAGCGCCGAACGCGGCACCTGGCGCCGGAGTCGCCTCCCGATCGCGTACCGCTCCGCACGCGACATCGCCTCGTGCCGCAGCGACGCGAACACAGCTCCGTCGGTGGACGCGAGCACCGTGTGCCCGAGGGGGGCCGCCATGGGAGTCAGGGTGGCAGACCTTCGGCGAGATCGGGCCCGCCTTCAGATCGCCTGGTGCGGCCGTCGCGCCGCTCCGGGAAGGTCGGCGTCAGTCGTCGATCGGGAGGCCGGTGTAGTTCTCGGCCAGCTCGCGGGCGGCCGCCTCGGAGCTGCAGACCCGGCGCAGCTGGGAGAGCTGCAGCTCGGCGTCGAAGTCGTCGCCGGAGCGGTGCAGCATCGACGTCATCCACCAGGAGAAGTGGGTGCAGCGCCAGACCCGGGCCAGCGCGCGGTCGGAGTAGTCGTCGACGAGGTCGGTCTGCCGCTCCCTGAGCAGCCGGACGAGCGCCGTGGCGAGCAGCGTGACGTCGGCCAAAGCAAGGTTGAGCCCCTTGGCGCCGGTGGGCGGGACGATGTGCGCGGCGTCCCCGGCGAGGAAGAGTCGCCTGTGCCGCATCGGCGCGCTGACGAACGAGCGCATCGGGAGCACCGACTTCTCGGTGATCGGCCCGGTCTCCAGTTCCCAGCCGTCGAGGGAGAAGCGGGTGGCCAGCGCCGTCCAGATCCGGTCGTCGGACCACTCCTCGATCTTCTCGGCGGGATCGACCTGCAGGTAGAGCCGCGAGACCGACGGGGAGCGCATCGAGTGCAGCGCGAAGCCGTCGGGGTGCCACGCGTAGATCAGCTCGTCGGTGGACGGCGCGACGTCGGCCAGCACGCCGAGCCAGGCGTAGGGGTACGTGCGCTCCCACAGCCGGCCCTCGGTGCGCTCGGTGACCACCGGACGCGAGACGCCGTGGAAGCCGTCGGTGCCGGCGATCACGTCGCACCCGAGCACCTGCGGCACGCCGTCGGCATCGGTGAACCGGATGCGGGGCGAGTCGGTGTCGACGTCCTCGGGGGTCACGTCGGACACCTCGAACAGCAGCGGCGGGCCGCCGTCGAGCTGGGCGGCGATCAGGTCCTTGACCACCTCGGTCTGGCCGTAGACCCACACGGTGCGGCCGCAGAGCTCGGGGAAGTCCAGCTTGTGCCGGGTGCCCGTGTACTGCAGGTAGATGCCGCGGTGCTCCAGGCCCTCCCGGTGCAGCCGGTCCCCGAGCCCGGCGGCGGTCAGGGTGTCGACGGAGTGCTGCTCGAGGATGCCGGCGCGGATCCGGGCCTCGACGTAGGACCGGCTGCGGTTCTCCAGGACGACGGAGTCGATCCCCTGGAGCGTCAGCAGTCGCGACAGCAGCAGACCGGCCGGACCTGCGCCGATGATTCCCACCTGGGTGCGCACAGGGGGAGTGTGACCGGGACGACGTCGCCGGGGGAACCCGCACCCTCCGATCAGCGGAACTCGCGGGTGCGCGCCAGTTCCCGCCCGATCCCGCGCGCCGTCACCTCCAGGACCGGCGCCAGCCGGGCGAGGTCGCGCCGGTGGGGCGGGACGACGACGCCGAGCGCGGCGACGACGACCGTTCCGCCGCCCCGCTCGACCTGCACGGGGACGGCGACGGACGCGGCCCCCGGCGACATCTCCTCGGAGGTGCGGGCGTACCCCCGCCGGCGGACGTCGGCCAGCTCGCGCTGGAGGCGGCCCGGCTCCACCACCGTGCGCGGCGTCTGCCGGGTCAGTGAGTGCAGCGCCCGGTCGACGACGTCCGCGGGGGCCGCGGCCAGCAGGACCTTGCCCACCCCGGTCGCGTGCAACGGCAGCCGGCTGCCGACCTGGCTGACGATCGGCACCGACTCCCGCCCGGAGATGCGCTCCACGTAGAGAGCGGAGAGCTCCTCGCGCACGGCCAGGTGGACGGTGTCCCGGATCGTCGTGTGCAGGTCGAGCATGAACGGAGCCGCGATCTGGCGCAGCTCCATCTGCACCGGAGCCAGCAGGCCGAGGTCCCAGAGCTTGCGGCCGATCTCGTAACGGCCGTCGGCACGGCGGACCAGGGCGCCCCAGTCGGCGAGCTCGGCCAGCAGCCGGTGGGTGGTGGTGAGGGGCGTGCCGGAACGCTCGGAGATCTCGGACAGGGACAGCCGGGGCGAGGTGCTGTCGAAGACGTCGAGGAGGCTGAGGACGCGGGAGGTGACCGAGCGTCCCGGCGCCGCACTGCGGCCGGCCATGGCGGATCCCCTTCCGTCGAGCGGAAGTTCCAGCTTGGGGACCATAGCTGTCGGCCGTACCTTCGGGCTATGACCGGGACCACAATCCGTAGCGAACTCCACCTGCCGCGCTACCTGCGTGAGGACGACGCGCACCGCACGCCCGTCGCGTTCGAGGGGTACCGGAGCACGGGGCTGCGGGCCCCGCTGCGCGCCCCGGTGGACCTGCCCCACCGGCTGACCGAGGTCACCGGCCCGCTGCTGGGCGAGGGGCGCGTCACCGCGGCGGATGCCGACCTGACCCGGCAGCACGACGGCGAGCCCCAGGGGCAGCGGATCATCGTCCACGGCCGTGTCCTCGACAGCGGCGGCAAGCCCGTGCCGCACACGCTCGTGGAGGTGTGGCAGGCCAACGCCGGCGGTCGCTACCGGCACGTGGTCGACAACTGGCCCTCACCGCTCGACCCGAACTTCACCGGCCTCGGGCGCACCCTCACCGACGGCGAGGGCCGCTACGAGTTCACGACGATCAGGCCCGGCGCCTACCCGTGGGGCAACCACGACAACGCCTGGCGCCCGGCGCACATCCACTTCTCGCTGTTCGGGACGGCGTTCACGCAGCGACTCGTCACCCAGATGTACTTCCCGGACGACCCGCTGTTCTTCCAGGACCCGATCTTCAACGCCATCCCGGAGGCAGCCCGGCCGCTGGCGATCAGCCGCTTCGACTACGAGCGCACGGTTCCCAACTGGGCGCTGGCCTTCGAGTGGGACATCGTCCTGCGCGGCAAGGACCAGACGCCGTTCGAGACCGAGGACGACGGGGACATCGCGTGATGACGGTCGAGGGAGCATCGCAGCGAGGCGGCCGCCGACAGGGAGTGAGCATCGCAGCGAGGAACGAGCGAGGAGCGGAGCGACCGCGGAGGCGGCCGTGGACATGGAGCGAGGACCGGATCGAGACCGGAATCGCGCGCGGAGGTGTCGCGTGATGGCGCAGCTGCGCACCACCCCGAGCGCGACCATCGGCCCGTTCCTGGCCATCGGTCTCACCTGGGACGACGGCCCGTACGTCGTCGCCCCCGACGCCCCCGACGCGATCTGGCTGCGCGGCACCGTCTTCGACGGCAACGGCGACGTCGTCCCGGACGCGATGGTCGAGACCTGGCAGGCCGACCCGGACGGCGGTTTCGACCATCCCGACGACCCCCGCGGTGCCGCGGCCTTCCCAGGCTTCCGTGGTTTCGGTCGCGCCTACACCGTCGACGGCGGGCAGTACGCGATCTGCACGCTCAAGCCGGGGCGGGTGCCCGACGGCGAGGGCGGGCTGCAGGCGCCGCACGTCGACGTCTCGGTCTTCGCCCGCGGCATCCTCGACCGCGTCGTCACGCGCATCTACTTCGCCGACGAGGCCGAGGCCAACGCCGAGGACGTCGTCCTGCGGTCGCTGCCGGACGATGCGGCGCGGCGGACGCTGATCGCACGGCCGACCGACGACGGCTACCGCCTCGACATCCATCTCCAGGGGGACCGCGAGACCGTGTTCTTCGCGGTATGAGCGCACCGCCCGGACGGTGCTCGGGTATGAACAGCCCTGTGACCGGGACAGCTGCGTGAGCGGGCTCTTCGACGGCACCTTCGCGCGTGGCGGAGCGGCCGCGGCCGTCTCCGACGACGCATGGTTCCGTGCCCTGCTCGAGGTGGAGGCCGGGCTCGCCCGCGCCGCGGCCGGGCTCGGCCTCGTGCCGACGACGGCGGCCGACGCGGTGACCGCCGCCTGCGCGGACCCGGCGCGGCTCGACCTGGCGTCGGTGGTCGCGAGGGCGGCGGACGCCGGCAATCCGGTGCCGCCGCTCGTGCGGGTGCTGCAGGACGCGGTGGGCGCGCGGGACGCCGTCGCCGTGCACGTGGACGCCACCAGCCAGGACGTCCTGGACACCGCCCTGGTGCTCCTGGCGAGGAACGCGATCGCCGAGATCGACGCCGACCTCGTCTCCGCCGCCGAGGCGGCGGCCCGGCTCGCCGAGCGGCACCGGGACGACGTGGTCATGGGCCGCTCGCTGATGCAGCAGGCACTGCCCACCACCTTCGGGCTGAAGGCGGCCGGGTGGCTCAGCGGCCTGGACGGCGCCCGGCTGCGGCTGGCCGAGGTGGTCGCGTCACTGCCGGTGCAGTACGGGGGAGCCGTGGGCACCCTCGCGGGGGGCTCGGGCTCCGGCGTCGCCCTGCGGTCAGCACTGGCCGCCGAGCTCGGCCTGGCCGACACGGCCTGCCCGTGGCACACGGTGCGGCTGCCGATCGCGGACCTGGCCGGCGCGCTGGGGGCCGCCGCCGGGGTGGTCGCCACCGTGGCGGTGGACGTGGTCCTGATGGCGCAGACCGAGGTCGGCGAGCTGGCCGAGGTCAGCGACGGCCGCGGAGGCTCCTCGGCCATGCCGCACAAGAACAACCCGGTCGCGGCGATCTCCGCCCGCGCCTGTGCCCGCCGAGCGCCCGGCCTGGTGGCCACGTTGCTCGGTGCCATGGAGCAGGAGCACGAGCGCGCGGCCGGTGCCTGGCACAGCGAGTGGCCCACCCTCACCGATCTGCTCGTGGCCGTCGGCTCGGCGTCCTCCTGGCTGGCCGAGAGCCTCGCCTCGCTGCGCGTGGACACCGCCCGCATGGCGGCGACCGTGGCCGCGTCGGGCGAAGGGGCGCTGGCCGGGGCCCTGGCGGCGGCGCTCGAACCGAGCCTGGGCAAGGGCGTGGCGCACGACGCCGCCGCCGACGCCGTGCAGCAGGCCCGGGAGACCGGCCGGCCACTGACCGAGGTGCTGGCCGGCCGGCCGGACCTGGACCTCTCCGCCCTCTCCTCCGCGCCGGACGTCGGCGAGGCGGGCGCGCAGGTCGACGCCGTCCTGACCGAACACCGTTACCTGACCGAGGGAACCCCATGACTGCCGTCGCCGTCTCGTACACCGTGGACGGGGCCGCCGACGCCCCCGTCCTCGTCCTCTCCAACTCCCTCGGGGCGACCCGCGGCATGTGGGATCCGCAGGTACCGGCCCTGGCCGAGCGGTACCGCGTGGTCACCTACGACACGCGTGGGCACGGGGAGTCCCCGGCGCCGGCCGGGCCGTACACGCTCGACGATCTGGTCGACGACCTGGTCGCCCTCCTCGACGAGGTCGGTGCGGAGCGGGCGCACGTCGCCGGGCTCTCGCTGGGCGGGATGACCGCGATGCGGCTGGCCGTCCGCGAGCCCGCGCGCGTCGACCGGCTCGCCCTGCTGTGCACGTCGGCGAAGGCGGATCCGCAGGGGTTCCTCGACCGGGCCGCCGCGGCCCGCTCCGGTGGCACGGCCCCCCTGGCCCCGGTCGTGGTCAGCCGCTGGCTGACCCCGCAGTACGCCGCCGAGCATCCGGATCTGGTCGCGCGGCTGGAGGGGATGATCGCGGCGGCCGACGACGAGGGCTACGCGGCCTGCTGCGAGGTGGTCGCGGACCTGGGTCTGCGGGAGGACATCCGAGGCATCACCGCGCCGACCCTGGTGGTCAGCGGGTGGGAGGACCCGGCCCTCCCGCCGGAGCACCAGAAGCTGATCGCCGACGCCATCCCGGGCGCGGAGCTCGTCTCGGTGAGCCCCGGCGCCCACCTGGCCAACCTCGAGCAGCCGCTGCAGGTGACCGGTGCGCTGCTCGGCCACTTCGACGCGGCAGGAGGGACCCGATGAGCGAGCCGACGACCGACGACGAGCGTCGCGCGGCGGGGATGGCCACCCGCCGGGAGGTGCTCGGCGACGCCTGGGTGGACCGAGCAGTGGCCGGCACGACGCCGTTCACCGCCGACTTCCAGGACTTCATCACCCGGACGGCCTGGGGGGACCTGTGGCAGCGGCCGGGGCTCGCCCGCCGCGACCGCAGCCTGATGACGCTGTCGATCACCATCGCGCTGCGGCACTGGGAGGAGTTCGCGCTGCACGTGCGGGCGGCGAAGAACAACGGGCTGACCGACGAGGAGATCGCCGAGGTCATCCAGCACGCCGCCGTCTATGCCGGCGTCCCGGCCGCGAACCATGCGTTCAAGGTGGCCGCCCCGATCCTCGAGGAACTGCGCGGCACCCCCGCCTGACGGACGTTCTGCGCGACAGTTCCGACGTCACCCCGGGGGACTCTCCGCGCCGGAGGTCCCCGGTCAGGTCAGACCGAGGACGCGGGCGGCGTTGTCCTTCATGATCAGCGGCCGGACGTCGTCCTTGATCTCCAGGGCCGCGAAGTCCCGCAGCCACCGCTCCGGTGTGAGCAGCGGGTAGTCCGACCCGAAGAGGACCTTCTGTCTGAGCTGCGTGTTCGCAGCCCGGACGAGCTGCGGCGGGAAGTACTTCGGCGACCAGCCCGACAGGTCGATGTAGACGTTCGCCTTGTGCTGGGCGACGGAGATCGCGGCGTCCTGCCACGGCACCGACGGGTGTGCCATGACGATCGTCAGGCCCGGGAAATCGGCGGCGACATCGTCGAGCAGCATCGGATCGGAGTAGCGCAGCTTGATCCCGCGTCCGCCGGGCAGCCCTGAGCCGATGCCCGTCTGCCCGGTGTGGAAGAGCGCCGGGACACCGAGACCCTCGAGCTCCGCCCAGAACGGGTAGTGCTGCCGGTCGTTCGGCTCGAACGCCTGGATCGACGGGTGGAACTTGAACCCGCGGACGCCGTGCTCGGTGACGAGCCGCCGTGCCTCCCGGATGCCCGCCGCGCCGCGGGCTGGATCGATCGAGCCGAACGGGATGAGCACGTCGGCGTGCTCGGCGGCGGCTCCCGCGATCTCCTCGTTCGACAGCGTCGGATGCCCCGTCGCCAGCTCCGAGTCGACGGTGAACACCACCGCGGCCATGTTCAGCGCCCGGTAGTGCTCGGCGATCTCCGGCACGGTGGGGTGGTGCGGCTCGCCCTTGAAGTACTTCGCCGCCGCGTCGAGCAACTCGTCGTCCATCGACAGCGATCCGTGCAGGTCCTGCTCGACGTGCACGTGCACGTCGATCGCGGTGATCGCGTCCAGGTCGATGGCCATGCGGCGGCTCCCGGAGTTCGCGGCACTTTCCGCGCGGAGGGCTCGGGCGGGCGCCGGACTCTCCGCGCGGAAAGTCCCGGGGTCAGACCTCGGCGGGCAGGGGAGTGGTGCGGACGTCGTCGGCGACCGTGAGGGGGGCGCCCGTCGCGGCGACGACCTCGTCGACCGTCACGCCCGGCGCCGTCTCCAGCAGCACGAGCCCGTCGGCGGTGACGTCGATGACGGCGAGGTCGGTGATGATCCGGTCGACGCAGCCCTTGCCGGTGAGCGGCAGGCTGCACTCCTCGACGATCTTCGGGGACCCGTCGCGCGCGACGTGCTCCATCATGATGATCACGCGGCGGGCGCCGTGGACGAGGTCCATCGCGCCGCCCATGCCGTTGACCATCTTCCCGGGGATCAGCCAGTTGGCGAGGTCGCCGCGGGGGTTGACCTGCATGGCGCCGAGGATGGCGACGTCGAGGTGCTTGCCGCGGATCATCCCGAACGACTGCGCCGAGTCGAAGAAGCTCGCCCCCGGCAGGATCGTCACGGTCTCCTTGCCCGCGTTGATCAGGTCGGGATCCTCCTCGCCCTCGAAGGGGTAGGGGCCCACGCCGAGGACGCCGTTCTCGCTGTGCAGGACGACGTGGACGTCGTCGGGCACGTAGTTCGGCACCAGCGTCGGCATGCCGATGCCGAGGTTGACGTACTGGCCGTCCTCGAGCTCGAGCGCGACCCGGGCGGCGAGCTGGTCACGGGTGAGTGCCATCAGGCGGAAGCCTCCGTTGCCTCGTCGCCGGCCGCTGCGGGCGCGGCGTCCTTCTCGCTGCGGGGCCGGGTGGTGCGGTACTCGATCCCCTTGCCCTCGGTGCCGACGGCGACCACGCGGTCGACGAACACCCCGGGCAGGTGGACGTGCTCGGGCTGGATCTCGCCCGGCTCGACGAGCTCCTCCACCTCGGCGATGGTGATCCGCCCGGCCATGCCGGCGAGCGGGTTGAAGTTCTGCGCCGACTCGTGGAAGACCAGGTTGCCGTGCCGGTCGCCGACCGCCGCCCGCACGAGCGCGAAGTCGGCGGTGAGGGAGGTCTCCAGCACGTACTGGTGGCCGTCGAAGACCCGGACCTCCTTGGGCTCGCTGGTCTTCACCACGTTGCCGTCGGCGTCGTACCGCACCGGGATGCCGCCCTCGGCGACCATGGTGCCCACGCCCGTGGGGGTGTAGAAGGCGGGGATGCCGGCGCCGCCGGCGCGCAGCTTCTCGGCCAGGGTGCCCTGCGGGGTGAGCTCCACCTCCATCTGGCCGGAGAGGTACAGCCGCGCGAGTTCCTTGTTGCCGCCGACGAACGAGCTGATGGTCTTGCTGATCCGGCCGGCGTAGAGCAGGACGCCCAGCGCCTGGTCGTCGACGCCGCAGTTGTTCGAGATGGTGGTGAGCCCGCTCGCGCCCTGCTCGAGCAGGGCGCGGATCAGTGCGATGGGGACGCCGCACAGCCCGAACCCGCCCACGGCGAGCGTGGCGCCGTCCGGGATGTCGGCGACGGCCTCGCGCGCGGAGGCGACGACCTTGTCCATGCTCGGGTGCTCCCTGAGGTCGGTTGCGGGGTGCCCAGTATCACTGCCACCTCCACCCGCAGCCATGTGCGGGGGCTCCTGGACGGAAGGCGCGGGGAACCACCCGCCGTCCGGCGTCGTTTGCGCGGGCATGGAGCTGACCTGTCCGAAGTGCCACGGGACCATGCGTACCTACGAGCGCAACGGCGTCCACGTCGACCAGTGCGCGGAGTGCCGCGGGATCTTCCTCGACCGCGGGGAGCTGGACCGGCTGATCGATGCGGAGAACGCCTGGCACGGCGGTACGCGCCAAGCCGGGAAGCACGACGACGACGACCGCAGGCACGAATCCCGCTCCGCGTCGGAGCACGGCTCCGAGTACCGCTCGGAGCACGGGTCGCAGTCCACGTCCGGCGGGCTCGGCGCCGTCGTCGGGGAGGTGCTCAAGCAGGTGGGCGGCCAGAAGCACGGCGGCTACGACCAGCGCGGCGGCTACGGCCAGCAGCACTCGAGTTCCCGCCCACGCAAGAAGGAGTCCTTCCTGGGCGACCTGTTCGGCTGATCTCGCGTCCGGCGCCGGCGCCCCGGCTCAGCGGCTCAGCGGCTCAGCGGCTCAGCGGAGGCGGAGGGTGAGCCGGACGCGGGTGCCGTCGCCGTCGGTCGTGATGTCGACGTGGTCGCAGAGCTGGCGCGCCAGCCAGAGGCCCATGCCGCCGCGGGACAGATCCTCCCCGTGCGCCGGGCCGTAGCCGGCGAAGGGGTCGTCCCAGCCGGGGCCGCGGTCGGCGATGGTGCAGACGAGCCGGTCGGTCGAGATCCACAGCCGCAGGCTGATGGGCGGCCTGCCGTGCCGCGCGGCGTTGGAGCTCATCTCGTCGACCGCCAGCAGGTAGTCCTCGACCGGGTCCCGCGGGGCGTCCACGGTGGCGAGCTCGGCGGCGACGGCGTGCCGGAGGGCGATGAAGTCGGTGACGTCGAGCGCGGCGAGCCGAGGCGGGGTGTGCTCCAGCGGCTCGGGCGGCACGGGGAGGGTCCTGACGTACTCGGCGGGGGCCCTGAACTGCGCGTTGGGTGCCCACCCGTCGGTGGTCACTACCCCGGAGTGCGTCCGCATCGCCGACTCGAGGACGGGATCGGGCAGCCGCTGGGTGTCGAAGACGCACAGGCCCCACAGCGGCCAGGACGCGAGGGCGTGGTTGATGACCGCCTCGTAGCGCTGCCACTCCAGCCAGTCCCGCTCGGTGCGGCCGAAGTCGACCTCGCCGACCACACGGACCCGCGTCGTGCCCCCGGCCGACCGCTCCTCGGCGAGCCGGCGGAAGGTGGTGATGGCGGTGGGCGTGCGGGCCCGGTAGACGTCGCCGCGGGCCACCACGTGCACCAGCGGATGACCGTCGAGGGCGTCGCGGAGGACGTCCGCCGTGCGGGGGGAGGTGGCGACGACCGCCGCCTCGCCGGCGTCCAGTCCCTCCAGCAGGAACGGCACGGCGGCATCGGTGAGCCGGTCGTCGGTGTCGAAGAGCAGCGCGTCGTGCCGGTAGCCGCCGCGCCCGGGAGTGCTCGCCTCCCGCACCCCGCGCTCCGTCACCGCCCAGCCCCCGAGTCGTCGTCGCCGTGCCCCCGTGTCCGAGGGTTCGCCCCCACGGTAGGGCAGCGGCCGGGGTCGGTGCGCCGGGCCGGGGCAGGGCGGGGCACCGGCCCCCGGCACGACCGGCCACACTCGTCGCTGTCCTGCGGTTTCCCGGAGCGCCGGGCGGGCAGGGCAGTCGATGCAGCGGACGACAGGAGACTCCTCATGGCCATCGCCACGATCAACCCCGCCACCGGCGAGACCCTCACGACCTTCGAGCCCCTCTCCGAGGCGGCGCTGGAGGAGCGCATCGCCCGCTCCGCTGCTGCCTGGGCCGGCTACCGGCTGACGACGCCGGAGCAGCGGGCCGGCTGGCTCCGGGCCGCCGCCGACGTCCTGGACGGCGACCTCGACAGGGTCGGCGAGCTGATGACCCTCGAGATGGGCAAGACGCTGGCCTCGGCGAAGGCCGAGGCGGCCAAGTGCGCCAAGGCGCTGCGGTACTACGCGGAACACGGCCCGGCGATGCTGCGACCGCAGCCCGCCGACGCCGGCGCCGTCGGGGCGCGGGAGGCCTACGTCGTGCACCAGCCCATCGGCGTGATCCTGGCGGTCATGCCGTGGAACTTCCCCCTGTGGCAGGCCATGCGCTTCGCCGCCCCGGCGCTCATGGCCGGCAACGTCGGCCTGCTCAAGCACGCGAGCAACGTTCCGCAGACCGCGCTGTACCTGGAGGAGGTCTTCGTCCGGGCGGGCTTCCCGGCCGACGTCTTCCAGACGCTGCTGATCGGCTCGAAGGAGGTCGAGCGGGTGCTCCGCGACGACCGGGTGGCCGCGGCGACGCTCACCGGGAGCGCGCCGGCCGGCCAGTCCGTGGCCTCGATCGCCGGAGACGTGCTGAAGCCGACTGTCCTGGAGCTGGGCGGCAGCGACCCGTTCATCGTCATGCCGTCGGCCCATCTGGAGACGGCCGCGGACGTCGCCGTCACCTCGCGCTGCCAGAACAACGGGCAGAGCTGCATCTCGGCCAAGCGCTTCCTCGTGCATGCGGATGTCGCCGAGGAGTTCACCCGGATCTTCGCCGAGAAGCTCGCCGCGCTCACCGTGGGCGACCCGATGGCCGAGGACACCCAGATCGGCCCGCTGGCGACCGAGGCGGGCCGGGAGGACGTCGAGCGGTACGTGCAGGACGCCGTCGACAAGGGCGCCACCGTGGTGGTCGGCGGGCAGCGTCCCGATGGCCCCGGCTGGTACTACCCGCCGACGCTGGTCACCGGGATCACGCCGGAGATGGAGATGCACACCGGCGAGGTGTTCGGTCCGGTCGCCGCTCTGTACACGGTGTCGGGGATCGACGAGGCGATCGAGATCGCGAACAGCCACCCCTACGGGCTCGGCGCCAACCTGTGGAGCGAGGACGAGGCAGAGCGCGAGCGGTTCATCCGGGACGTCGCCTCCGGCATGGCCTTCGTCAACGGCATGGTGGCGAGCTTCCCCGAGCTGCCGTTCGGCGGGGTGAAGCAGAGCGGCTACGGCCGCGAGCTGACCGACGTCGGCATGTACGAGTTCATGAACGCGAAGACGGTGTGGATCGGTGCCCCCGGCAGCGAGCAGCGGGCCGCCCACTCGGCCGGTTCCCACGCGGAGTGAGCCGCGGCTGAGGCGGGGCCGTGTTCGACGTCGACTGGATGGGGCTGCTCGGCCGGGAGGTGCTGCGGGAACGCGCCGCCGCCCTGATCGCCGAGGCCTGCGCCTGGGCCGTGGGCATGTCCGACCGGCCGCACTACCGGCACGGCTCCGCCGGGGTCGTGCCCTCCGGCCTGACGCTCGGCGTCCGGGCGGCCACCGACCAGCTCCTCGGCAGTGAGGAGGACGGCCGGCTCGACCTGGGCGACGCCCGCGCGGGCAGCTTCCGGGACGCCCTGAACGCCCTCGACGGGGAGGGGCGGCTCTACGCCGACCGGTTCGACGAGGAGGTGCTGCACCCCTTCGCGCACGAGACCTGCCTGCTGGCCGCCGAGCGTGCCCGGGCCACCCGGCCGGGAGCGTGGGCGGAGCTGGCCGACGACGTGGGCGAGGACCCGGCCGATCTACCTGCCGTCCTGCAGGCAGGGGAGTGGGAGGTGCCCCTGCGCATGGAGGCGGAGGTCCTGGTCCTGGGCGCGCTGGCCGACGTCCCGCTCCTCGACGTCGAGGCCGAGGGGGTGCCGCTGTCGCTGGTACGGGCCGCCGAGGCGGTCCTCCGGGCCGCGGGCCCACCGGCCGGCCCGGACCCGACCGCGGGAACGGTCCCGACCGCGGGAACGGTCCCGACCACGGGAGCGGGCCCGCCGGGGGACGACCTCGCCGGGTCGCTGTTCCTCGCCCGTGCCGCCGTCACCGCCGCCGGCGTACCGCTGCCCGTCGCCCCCGAGGCCGCTGAGCTGCTGGTGGGGGAGCTGCTCGCGCACGGGCTGGAGCCCGACGAGGTCGTCGCCGTGCTGCCGCACCTGCCGGTCCAGCCGGCAACCGCCGACGAGGTCGTCGCGATCGTCCGGGCGGCCGGCATCGGGTGACAGTCCCTTCGGCCCTGTCGGCCGGCTGCGACCGGCGACAACCTGACCGCGCTGGTACCAGCTCTCCGGCGGAGCGGGCCGCCGCGCTCGACGCCGACCTGCTGGAGCTGGCCCGGCGCTCCGACTGCGGGGACGGCGCGACGGTCCTGGACTGGAGTACCTGCTGATGACCGCCACCAGGAAGCGGGAGACCGTCCCCAGCCCGCGGTAGGGGACTGTTCCGCCCCCGCCGCCTCAGAGCTGGGCCGCGACGAGGGTCTCCAGGAGCAGGTCCGGGTGCTTCTCCTTGAACACCCGCAGACCCCACTTGTCGCCGAACACGGCGACGTACTCGCCGTTGGTGCGCTGCAGCACCTCGGCGTTGCGCGCCGTCGAGACCACGGGGGCCGAGGCCTCGTCGGTGCGCAGGGCGAGGGTGTAGGGGAGCCGGTCGAGCTCCACCGGGGCGCCGAACTCGTGCTCCATGCGGTGGGTGGCCACTTCGAACTGCATCGGTCCGACGACGGCGAGCACCGGCGCCTGGTCCCCCCGGCGGTCCGAGCGCAGCACCTGGACGACGCCCTCGGAGTCGAGCTGCTCGATCCCGCGGCGGAACTGCTTGTGCTTGCCGGTGTCCCGGCCGCGGCAGACCGCGAAGTGCTCGGGAGCGAAGGTGGTGAGCGGCGGATAGGTGACCGCCCGGTCGGCGTACAGGGTGTCGCCCACGCCGAGGGCCGCGGCGTTCACCAGGCCGACGACGTCGCCGGGATAGGCGACGTCGATGCTCTCCCGCTCACGGCCGAAGACGTGCTGGGCGTACTTCGTCGCGAAGGGGCGGCCGGTGCGGGCGTGCGTGACCACCATGCCGCGCTCGAAGACGCCCGAGCAGATCCGGATGAAGGCCAGGCGGTCGCGGTGCGCGGTGTCCATGCCCGCCTGCACCTTGAACACGAAGGCGCTGAACGGGTCGGTGATCGCCCGCGTGCCGCCGTCGGCGTCCCGCTGGTCCGACGGGGGAGGAGCGAGCCCGACCAGGGTGTCCAGCAGCGCGCCCACCCCGAAGTTGGACACGGCGGAGGCGAACAGCACCGGCGTCGTGACGCCGTCCAGGAACAGGGACTGCTCGTGGTCGGCTCCGGTCGCCTCCAGCAGCTCGACCTCCTCGACGGCCTGCTGCCACGCGTCGCCCTCGCGGGCCAGCGCGGCATCCGCCGAGAGCGTCTCCTCGGGGGCGATCGTGGCCCCGCCGGCGGTGCGGGTGAACCGGCGGTAGGTGCCGTCGGAGCGGTCGAGCACGCCCCGGAAGTCGCCCGCGATCCCCACGGGCCAGGTCAGCGGCGTGGGCGTCAGGCCGGTCCGCTCGGCGATCTCGTCCAGCAGCTCGAGGGCGTCCTTGCCCGGGCGGTCCCACTTGTTCACCACGGTGAGCACCGGGATGCCGCGGTGCCGGCACACCGCGAACAGCTTCATCGTCTGGGCCTCGAGGCCCTTGGCGGCGTCGACGAGCATCACGGCCGCGTCGACGGCGGTGAGCACCCGGTAGGTGTCCTCGGAGAAGTCGGCGTGGCCGGGGGTGTCGAGCAGGTTGATGACCGCGTCCCCGTACTCGAACTGCAGCGCCGCCGACGTGATGGAGATGCCGCGCGCCTTCTCCATGTCCATCCAGTCCGACACCGTGCCCCGGCGGCCGGCCTTGCCGTGCACCGCGCCGGCCTGGCCGATCACGCGGGCGTGCAGGGCCAGTGCCTCGGTGAGCGTGGACTTGCCCGCGTCGGGGTGGCTGATGACGGCGAACGTCCGGCGCCGCGCCGCCTGCCGGAGCACGTCCTGGGGGGCGTCGCCGGGGATCGTCTGCTCGTCGAGGGCGCTCACCGTCGCGCCGTCCGGGCAGCACGGAACCGGGCGGGAGAGAAGGGGAGCACGTCCCGACAGTAGTCGCGGGCCGGCTCAGACCTCGACGACCTCGAAGGTGCGGGTGGGCGCGACGAACTCCTCCTGGGCCGCGACGAGGAGGATCTCCCGCGAGCCGGCGTCCTCGGTCCGCTGGAGCAGCCCGAACACCGACGCCGCCGCGCGGCCGAGCGCCTCGCCGGCCGAGCGGGTGTCGAGCCAGTGGGCCAGGAACAGCGCCGCGATCGCGTCGCCGGCGCCGTTCACCGACACCCCGAGCCGTGGGGTGCGGACGCGGAAGTGCCGCCCGCCCTCGGAGGCCAGCAGGTCCACGGCGTCGTCCGGGGTGTCGTCGGTGACCAGGGACGTCGTGAGGACCACCCGGGGGCCGAGGTCGTGGACGGCCGCCACCGCGTCCTGCACCGCCGGCAGGGACCCGGTCGTCGTCCCGGACAGCAGGTCGAGCTCGAAGTGGTTCGGCGTGACGACGTCGGCGGCCGGAACCGCCACCTCGCGCAGAAACGCCTCGATGCCCGGCCGCACGAAGACCCCGCGGCCCACGTCGCCGATCACCGGGTCGCAGCAGTAGACCGCGTCGGCGTTCGCCGCGCGCACCTGTTCCACGGTGGCGACGACGGCGTGGCCGATGTCGGCCGACCCCAGATAGCCCGACAGCACGGCGTCGCAGCTGCCGAGCACGCCGCGCGCGGCGATGCCCTGGACGACCTCCTCGATGGCCGGGCCGTCGAAGACCCGCCCGGTCCACTCGCCGTAGCCCGTGTGGTTGGAGAACTGCACGGTGTGCACCGGCCAGACCTCGATGCCGAGGCGCTGGAGGGGGAACACCGCCGAGGAGTTGCCGACGTGTCCGTAGGCGACGTGGGACTGGATCGACAGGACGCTGACCACGGAGGACACGGTGGCACACCCTGCCCCGGTGGGGCCGAACAGCCCCCGGCTCCGGCGTCAGGACGCGGGAACCCGGCCCGACCGCGAGAGCAGCGCCGCCATGCCGCCGGCCAGCAGCGCGCCCGCGGTGTTCAGGACGGCGTCGACCGGCGAGACCACGCGACCCAACGGCAGGGCCCACTGGAGCGCCTCGATGCCCACCGCCACCGCGACCGCCGCACCGGCGAGCCGTCGCGGCGCGGCCAGCGCGGGCCACCGGAGCACGGCGAGGACCGCGAGCGGGCCCAGCAGGGCCAGATTCCCGGTCAGCTGCAGCAGCGTCGCCTCCGACGAGAGACCGGTGGCGTACCACCGCAGCTCGTCGAGCGGGGCACCCCAGGCACTGCCCCCGCCCTGCGGCAGCAGCGTGAGCACGGCGACGAGCACCGCCGCGGCGACCAGCGCCGCGTCGAACCGGCGTGGCGGCGGGGTCACCGGGCGCCCGCCGCGGGCCAGGGCGAGGCATCGGCCAGCGCGCCGACCGCTGCTGCCCCCAGGGCATCGACCTCGGCCGCGAGGACGGCGAGCGGCGGAGGAGTGCGGGCCCGGAGCAGGAGCTCCAGCCGCCGGCAGACCTGCTCGACCCAGTGCTCGCCCGTGCCCGCCGGGATCTCGAGGGGATCCAGCGCCCGCCACGGCTCCTCGAGCTCGTCGCTCAGCCCGGGCAGCCGGCGCAGCAGGTCCGCGCAGCCGGCAGCGAGCCGCCACCAGCGTCCCGCGTCCAGGTCCGGCGTCCTCCGCGTGCCCGCGGCCGCCCACCGCAGGAGGACGACGACCTCGTGCCACACGACATCGGAGACGACGTCGGCGACGGCGGAGCGGGACGGCGGGCGCCGGGAGAGCACGAGCCCGTCGGCGGCCCGCGGGTCGAAGAGGCGGTTCCGGAGGTCGTCGTCCATCCGCCCACCGTCGACCCCGAACCCTGTGGGCGGCCGGGAGCCGGCTGTGCCTTTCCTGTGTGCCCGCGGCTCGCCGGTCAGGCGCGGCCGTGGACGCACCTCACGTGCCCGGGCCTCCGAGAGTGGGGAGTCCGGCGGCCGCCCACGCGGAGAACCCGCCGACGACGTCCGTGGCCCGGTGCAGGCCGAGCGATCGCAGCGCGTCGGCCGCCAGGCTGGACGTGTAGCCCTCGGAGCAGAGCACGATCACGTCCACGTCGAAGCCGGTCGCCACGGCCAGGCGCGCGTCACTCGCCGGGTCGAAGCGCCACTCCAGGACGTTCCGCTCGACCGCGAGGGCGCCGGGCACCTCGCCCTCGGCGGCTCGTTGTGCCGCCGGCCGGATGTCGACCAGCACGGCCCCGGCCGCGATCCGGGCGGCCGCCTCGTGCGGCCCGACCCGCACGATGCGGGCCCGGGCGGCCGACAGCAGGTCGTCGATCGAGCGTGCCCCCCGTGGCCGGACCGCCCGGGAGGACTCGAGGGCCGGCGCGCTCACCAGTCCACCCCGGCCCGCTCGGTGCCGGTGCGCACGAGGGCGCCCGCCTCGATCCGGTAGGTGTTCATCGCCCGGAGGCCGGGCGTGTAGACGTGCACGCTGACCGCCGGGTCGGCGCCCAGGTTGGTCACCTGGTGGACGTAGTGCGGGCCGAAGTGCCGGACCCGACCTCCGGTGAGTCCGTTCGCCGACTCCCGGATGCCGCCGCTGCCCGCGGCGACCACGCGCTCCGTGAGCGTGCCGCGGACGACGGCGAAGGCGCCGGCGGATGCGGCGTGGTCGTGCAGCGGCGTCCCCTGGGAGGGGAGCCAGGACAGGAGCCACACCTGGGCCCCGGCGAGGTCGTCGTGCAGGTCGGGATCGAGCAGCGACGCGGCGTCACCCGTGGGCAGCAGGTGGGTCCAGCGGCTGGTCGAGCGGTAGTCCACGAGGGGCAGCCAGCGGTCCGAGACGGCGGCGAGGGCAGCAGCGAGGCCGGCCGCACCGGTGCGCCTGTCGGTCGGGTCGTCGGTGGGGGGTCGTCCGCCGTCGGGACGGCGGGGCAGGCGGGAGAGCAGCGTGCTGGAGGACACGGGGATTCCTGACGGGGAGCGCGCGGCATCGACCGGTCGGTGCCGGGACGGACGCGCGGAAGCGCTGGCGGGAAGGGAGTGTCAGGACTCCGGACAGAGCGCGCTGGCGACCCGCAGGAGATCCACTGCGGGCCGACCGAAGAGCTCGTCTGCGTCGGCCACACGGCCATGGGATCAATGAACCGATATGTCTGTCAAGTCGATCGGGTTAGTGCACTTTTCCTGTCGTCGGGGAAACGGCAGCCCGTCGGTCAGCCGGGCAGCAGGACGGTGCGCAGCTCGTGCGCGCCGTCCTCGCGGGTTCCCTCGTAGAACCAGCGCGTGCCGCCACCGGGCAGCGCGACGACGTCGCAGTAGCGCAGGCCGGACGGCGGGTGGGGGCTCTGCAGCAGCGGTGCGTCGCCGACCGCGGTGAACCGGCACTCCTCCGCCACGGCGAGGCCGGTGCGCTCCTCCCAGTTCTCCGCCGCGGTCGCCCGGCCGTCGTAGAGCGCCCAGGTGCGGGAGCCGTCCAGGACGACGGTGGCGAAGCGGACCCCCCGGGCATCCCAGCTGCCCGCGGTCCCCGCGAGCGCGGTGCCGCGCCACGTCCAGTCGATCCCGTCGGGGCTGGTGGCGTGCTCGGTCGTCATCCGGTCGGTGGCGTCCGGGTCGTCCAGCGGGTGCACCGAGGCCCACAGGTGCCACTGATCGCCGTCGTGCCGGATCACCGGGTCCTTCACCGCGGTGGTCGCACCGCCCGGGAGCACGGTGCGCGGGGTC
The DNA here is from genome assembly GCF_004570385.1 of Blastococcus sp. CT_GayMR19. Classification (GTDB taxonomy): domain Bacteria; phylum Actinomycetota; class Actinomycetes; order Mycobacteriales; family Geodermatophilaceae; genus Blastococcus_B. The sequence goes on from NZ_SPQL01000014.1 coordinate 37,215, forward strand.
GCCGCCGCGAGACCGGCCACGCTGCCGGCCTCCACGAGGTCGACCCGCCAGTGCTTGGTGCCCGGCGTGGCGCAGCTGACGTAGAGCCGCCAGCGTCCGTCGGGGGTGTGCACCAGGGCGGGCCGCTCCAGGGACTCGGCGCCGAACATGTCCTTGGCAAGCTCCAGCACCGGGTGGAACCGGACCCCGTCGGCGGACCGCGCGACCACGTTGGCGAACCCCCGCCCCTCGCCGACCGGGCGGCGCAGCCGGTAGGCCAGCCACCAGGTCCCGTCGACCAGTTGTGCCGACGGCCCGCCGGCCCAGGCGCCCGGGCGCGGATCGTCCGGGGCGAGGACCACCTCGGCGTCGGCCCAGAACCGGTCCGCGGCCGGCGGGCGGGGGGCGGACGTCTGGACGGTGCTGGACACGCGGCGGCTCCGGTCTCGGTCGAGGGGGACGGCGCCCAGTGTGCACACCGCCGCCGGGCCGCCCGCGGCACCGAGATGAGGGGTTCGCCCGCCGGTGCGATGATGCGGCCGGACCTGCCTGGCCCGGACGGGCCGCCTCGCCGCCGGTGCCGCGGCGCTGTCCCTGGAGGCGTTGATGACCGCACGCGAACCGCAGGAGATGGCCCAGATCGCCGCCGAGACGGGGGCGAAGAAGACCCATCGGAGCTGGGACCGCGTGCTGGTCAGCGCCTTCCTGGCCGGCGCCTACATCTCCTTCGGGGCCCTCGTCGCGATCACGGTGTCCTCGGGGCTCGACCCGGATATCTGGGGCACGATGCCCACGCTGCTGATGGGGACGGCGTTCACCCTCGGCCTGGTGCTCGTCCTCATCGCCGGCTCCGACCTCGCGACCGGCAACATGATGCTGGTCCCGCTCAGCGCGATGCGCGGCAAGATCGACCTGGGCGACGTCGTCAAGAACCTCACCCTGGTGCTGCTCGGGAACCTGATCGGCGCGTTGTTCGTCGCCTTCTTCCTCGCCGTCCAGACCGACGTGATCGGCGGCGCGGGGTCCGAGGGCAGTGCCCTGCTCACCTATGAGCGGCTGGCCTCGATCGCCGACGGGAAGATCCACCACAGCGCGTGGGAGACCTTCCTGCGGGGTGTCGGCTGCAACTGGCTGGTCTGCCTCGCGGTGTGGATGTCGCTGGGCGCGACCTCGGTCTCCGGGAAGATCCTGGCGGTCTTCTTCCCGGTCATGGCCTTCGTGGCGATGGGCTTCGACCACGTCGTCGCCAACATGTTCTTCGTCCCCGCCGCCATCTTCGCCGGCGTCCCGGACGTCAGCTGGGGCGATGCCGTCGTGAACTGGCTCCTGGCCGGCTCGGGCAACCTCGTCGGCGCCGTGGTCTTCGTCGCGACGTCCTACTGGTACCTGTTCCTCAAGGACGCGCCGGACAAGGCCTCCCCGGACAAGGCCTCCCCGGAAAAGCCGGCCGCGGCGAAGGGCGAGCCGGCCGAGCGCGCCTGAGCGGGCCGGTCGACGCCCCTCCGTTCGCAGCGGAAACCGGGCCGTGACATCGTTCCGGACCGGGGTCGATCCGCCGGCCCCCTCGGTCCGGCCCGGAAGGCTCGCATGAACCAGCACGTCGCAGATCGGCTGCGCTTCCTGCGCGCCTTCGTCGCCAACCCGAGGCAGGTCGGCGCGGTCCTGCCGACCTCGCGGTTCGCGGTGCGGGACATGCTGGATCTCGGGGACGTCCCGGGTGCCGGCCTCGTCGTCGAGCTCGGCGCAGGAACGGGCAGCCAGACCGCCGAGGTCCTGGCCCGGATGAAGCCCGACGCCCGGCTGGTCGCGCTCGAGATCGATCGCAACCTGGCGAAGCTGCTCCAGGAGCGCTTCGACGACCCGCGCCTGCAGGTGGTGTGCGACTCGGCCGAGAACCTGCACGACCACCTCGGCGGGCAGAAGGTCGACGTCCTCGTGTGCGCGCTGCCGTTCACCTCGCTCGAGCCGGGGCTGCGCCGCCGCATCCTCGAGGAGCTCCCGCGGGTCCTGGCACCGCGCGGCGTCGCCCTGGTGATCCAGTACTCCCCGCTGATCCAGCCGGAGCTGAGGCGCCTGTTCGGCTCGGTCCAGCGGCGGATCTCGATCTGGAACGTGCCCCCGGCCTTCCTGTTCGCCTGCGCGCTCGAGGCCCCGGCCGAAGACCGGTAGCTCGTCAGCTCCCGCCGGCGGCCCCCTCGCGCTGGGCGCCGAGCAGGGCGCGCAGGGCGGCGACCACCATGCGGTGGTCGTCGAGCTGCGGCAGTCCGGAGACGACGACGACGCCGACGGGCCCGACCGAGCGGACGACGACGGGCACCGCGCCGCCGTGCGCGGCGTACCGCTGCGGGTCGAGCTCGAACTTCTCCGCCAGGGTCGTGCCCTCGGCGGCGCACAGCTGACGCATGTAGAGCGAGCTGTGCCCGAACCGGTGCACCACCCGGGCCTTGCGTTCGATCCACGAGTCGTTGTCCGGTGCGGCCCCCGGCAGCGCCGCATGGAACAGCTGATGGCCGTTGCGGGAGATGTCGATGGCCACGGGGGCCCGGTCGCGGCGGGCCGCGGCCACCAGGGCGCACCCCAGGCCCCAGGCGTCGTCGTTGGTGAAGGAGGCGAACTGCAGCTCCTCCTCCTCGGCGGCGAGCTGGGTCAGCGGGACGTCGATGTCGTCGGCCATGACCACCTTCCTACCCGCGCCACCTGGCACCAGGCGGCGCGGGGGACGGCCTCGTCAGGCGTCGACGACCACCGGGATGATCATCGGGCTGCGCCGGTGGGCCCGGTGCGCCCAGTTCCCGACGGCGCGGGAGATGAGCTGCTCCAGCTGGATGGCGCTGCCCACGCCCTCCTCGGCTGCCCTCGCCAGGGCCTGCTCGATCAGTGGGACGACGTCCTTGAAGGTGGCGTCGTCGTGCACGAAGCCGCGGGCGAGGAAGTCCGGGGGCTCGACCAGCCGGCCCGTGTCGGCGTCGACGATCGCCACCACGGTGATCACGCCCTCCTCGGCCAGCGTCCGCCGGTCCTTGAGCGAGGCCTCGGTGGCGCCGCCGACGGTCATGCCGTCGACGTAGACGTTGCCGGCCGGCACCTTCCCGGTGATCGACACCCGCCCGTCGACCAGGTCGACGGCGACGCCGTCCTCGGCGATCACGACACCCTTCGGATGGACGCCGGTACGGATCGCAAGGTCGCCGTTCGCCCGCAGGTGACGCCACTCGCCGTGCACCGGCATCACGTTGCGCGGGCGGACGATGTTGTAGCAGTAGACGAGCTCGCCGGCGCTGGCGTGCCCCGACACGTGCACCTTGGCGTTGCCCTTGTGCACGACGTTGGCGCCCCAGCGGGTGAGCTCGTTGATGACCCGGTAGATGGCGTTCTCGTTGCCGGGGATGAGCGAGCTGGCCAGCAGGACGGTGTCGCCCTCGGTGATGCGGATGACGTGGTCGCGGTTGGCCATGCGGGACAGCGCCGCCATCGGCTCGCCCTGGGAGCCGGTGCAGATCAGGCACACCTGGTTGGCGGGCAGCTTCTCCAGCACCTTCATGTCCACGACGAGGCCCTTGGGCACGTTGAGGTAGCCCAGGTCGCGGGCGATGCCCATGTTGCGAACCATCGAGCGGCCGACGAAGGCGACCTTGCGGCCGTGGGCGTGCGCGGCGTCGAGCACCTGTTGGATGCGGTGCACGTGGCTGGCGAAGCTCGAGACGATGACCCGCCGGGGCGCCTTGCGGAACGCCGTCTCGATGGCCGGGACCAGGTCGCCCTCGGACAGCGTGAACCCGGGCACCTCCGCGTTGGTCGAGTCGGTGAGGAAGAGGTCCACGCCCTCCTCGCCGAGGCGGGCGAAGCCGCGCAGGTCGGTGATGCGGTTGTCAAGGGGGAACTGGTCCATCTTGAAGTCGCCGGTGTGCAGCACGAGGCCCGCGGCCGTGCGGATGGCGACGGCCAGCGCGTCGGGGATGGAGTGGTTGACCGCCAGGAACTCGCAGTCGAACGGCCCGAACGAGAGCTCGTCACCCTCGCTGACCTCGCGGGTCACCGGCTTGATCTTGTGTTCCTTGAGCTTCGCGTCGAGAAAGGCCAGCGTGAGCTTCGAGCCCACCAGCGGGATGTCCCGGCGCTCGCGCAGCAGGTAGGGCACGCCGCCGATGTGGTCCTCGTGGCCGTGGGTCAGCACGATGGCGACGACGTCGTCGAGCCGGTCCCGGATCGAGGTGAAGTCCGGGAGGATGACGTCGATCCCCGGCTGGTGCTCCTCGGGGAACAGCACGCCGCAGTCGACGACGAGCAGCTTGCCGGCGTGCTCGAACACGGTCATGTTGCGACCGATCTCGCCCAGCCCTCCCAGGGCGATCACGCGCAGACCGCCCGGGGCCAGCGGGGGAGGGGTGCGCAGTTCGGGGTGGGCGTGACTCATACCCCGAACGTTACGGCGGGGCTCCGACGGGCCGTCCCGAAGGTCAGGCACCGGCCCCGGACAGGACCCACCGCCGCATCGCCGTGTCGCAGATGACGCTGCCCCACCGGACGAGGTCGTCGAGGTCGGCGGCGTCCATGCGGGCCAGCCGGGTCGGGATCCCGGCGAGCTCCCGGGCCCGGGCCTCCGGGAAGGGCAGCGGATCGGGCAGTTCGTAGTGCGCGACCGCCGACCGGATGCTCCAGTAGGCGCCGGTGTAGTCGCCGCGCCGGTAGCCCTCGACGAGCATGCGCTGGCGCAGGCTGCGCACCTGGTGGTCGATGACGCCGGTGACCCGCTGCAGGTGGCGGAGCCAGTCCCCCGGGATGCGCGCGGGGTGGCCGACGTAGCCGCCACCGTTGCTCACCAGGATCTGCGCACTGCGCTTGATCACCGGCTCGAGCCCGAGGTTGTCGTACACCCCGCCGTCGGTGAGCACCAGCGGGTCGCGGACGCCCTCGGCCAGTGCCTGCGGCACCTCCCGGTCCCAGGCCTCGGCGGGGACGCGCAGTCTCGCGGGCGACAGGAAGGGCGGGAACGCCGACGACGCGCCGACCGCGACCGCCAGCGGAACGGCGACGTTGCGGGCCACCCCCAGCCGGTAGTCGGCGACGTGGCGCTTGGAGAAGCGCACCAGCGACGTCGTCTGCAGGTTGGTGGCGCAGAAGACGAAGCGCGGGGTGTCGGGCAGGTCCTGCAGGGTGGCGTCGCCGAACAGGTGCGCGCGGTAGGCGTCCACCACGGCGTCGGCGATCGTCTGCCGGGGGGTCAGCAGACCGGTGATCACACAGGTCCGGTCGACGTCGCGACCGGCCATCTCCCGGAGCGGCCGGAGGACCAGTTCGTCGAAGTTCTCCGCCCGGCCGGTGGGATCGAAGCGCAGCCGCCGCCAGGCCAGCGCGAGCACGCCCGCGGCGAGGGACCCGCCGGACACCGACGACACGAAGCCGAGCCGTGGCAGGTAGCAGAGCTCGTTGAGCTGCGCCAGCACACCGGCGTGGAACACCATGGCGCGGTAGCCCCCGCCGGACAGGCACAGCGCGACGCCCGCCCGGTCGCGTGGGCGTTCCGCCGGCTCGTCCCGGACCAGCAGGTCCGGCATCGGCGTGGTCACGTGCCGGCCCCCGCGGGCGCCCGCTTCGACCGGGGGCGGCTGTAGATCGGTTCCAGGGGGCGGGCGGCCGCGAGGTCGACGTCGTCGCGTGGACCGTCACCGAAGCGCCACATCCGCAGCTTGCTCCGCACCTTCGCCGGCACCAGGAGCGCGATCGACCCGAGCGGACGCCCGTCGTCGGTGAGCCCGCCGGTGTAGTGGATGCCGAGGTCGGCGTCCTCCGGCTGCCTCGTCCCGGAGCGGGTCGACGGCGCCAGCGCCTCGGCGATCGCCTGCGTCGCCAGCCCGTGCGGAAAGCCGTACCGGCCGCCCCCGCCCACCGAGGAGATCAGGCTGACCGTCGGGTGCACCCGCTCGATCAGCTCGATGTTGATGCCGTGCTTGGACGCGTGATGGGAGACCTTGAGGATGTGCGCGGCCAGGTCGTCGCGCCCGTGTGCCCGGCGGTTGGCGCGGTACACCTCGGCGTCGTGACCCCGGTGCAGGGGCATGAAGTCCGACGTGACGTGCGACCAGGACCGGGTCTGCGCGTCGGCGCCGAGGATGATCGACCACGGGTCGCCGAGTTTGAGGTCCCGGCGCTTCCTGTGCCCGTCCACCATGGCGGTGGAGATCCGGACGGCCGGGAAGTCGATCTTGAGCACGATCGACGCGTCGTTGCAGTCCACGCCGTAGGTGTCGTACGCCGTGCGGAGTCGCACGCTGGGCGCCAGGACGGTGATCTTGATGCCGCCCACGTACCGGACCATCCCGGCGGTGGGCTCGCAGTGCGGGATCCGGGCGTCCTCGACGGCGGCCATGAGCTCGGCGAACGAGCGGGTCGTCGCGTAGTAGCCGGGCTCCCAGAAGTCGCCGATCCCGGCGCCGCCGTAGGTCCGGATGATCTCCGCCAGGCCCTCGATGTGGTCGTCGTGCGGATGCGTGGCGACCACCAGGGCGCAGACCTGGCCGGGGCCCTCCGGCGGCGGGAGGACGCCGCGGCTCCCCAGCCCCGCCATGAGGCGGCGCAGCTTCCTCGTCGAGCCGGCGTCGACCACGAGCGCCCGGCGACGGTCCTCGCCGGGGTGTCTCTTCGGGAGCAGGAGGAGCTGGGAGTCGCCGTCGCCGATGTTGAGCAGGAAGTACACGAGCGCGGTGGGTTCCTGCTCGATGGCGGTGAGCAGATCGGTGCCGGCACGGGCGGGCCAGCGGTCCTTCGGCACGGACCAGCGGTGCCGGCCCGCCGGGGGAGCGCCGCCGGCCGCCGGCAGGACGGGCCCCTTCCAGGGCTCCCGCCGGACGGTGCCGACCTGCGGCGCCGGGACTCCCTTGTCATCCGGGACCTGGCCGAGCCGCTCGGCCTGGGAGTGCTCCTGGACGCCGCCCATCGCCGCGAAGTAGGCCATCTTCGCGACGGTGCGGGCCTCGGCGCAGACGTCGGCGACCGGGCCCGGAACGGCGTCCACCAGCCGCAGGTCGTCGTCCAGGACGACCTCGCCGGTCCCGGCCAGGCGGGCCGAGACCGGCTCGCCGAGCACGGTGGCGAACGCGTCGCCCACCCGGGGGCCGCGCCGCAGCCACCCCTCGTAGAGCCGTTCGTGCAGCTCCCGGCGGTGCACCAGCAGATGCCGGACCCCGGCCCCGAGGTCGAAGCGGACCCGCCCGCGGGGATCCGACGCCGGCCACGGCGAGACGGCGAGCGTCACCGTGTCGCCGACGATCTCGTCCACGACGACGTAGCTCAGCCGCGTGGGATCGGCCAGCAGTTCCGGCGGTACGGACGGCGGCTCCCACGGGCGGAACCCCGCCGGCCGGCCGGCATCCGGATCGTCCGAGTCCACAGCCATGGCGTCCCCCACCCTCAGCGCCGCGGTGGGGTCACCGTGGACCGGTCGGCCCGGCCCCGTCAATGACGTTCGGTGCCGGTGGTCCCGGAGGGATCAGTCGCCGCGCGCGCCCATGGCCGAGCGCCCGGCGCCGGGTGCGGCCTCCGACTCCAGCAGCGGCAGGGTGCGCCACGGGACGAGCTGCGACAGGGCGACGACACTGGTGGACCGGACGACCGCCGAGGACCGGTTGAGCTCGACGAGGACCTGCTGCAGCGCCTCGTGCGAGCTGGCCGCGACACGGCACAGCACGTCGCCGCTGCCGGTGGTCGCGTGGGCCTCGAGCAGGCCGGGGATGGTCTCCAGGTCCCGCTGCACGGCGTCGATGGCGCCCTGCGCGATCTCCAGGGTCACGAAGGCCTGGACGCCGAAGCCGGCCGCGGCCACGTCGATGTCCGGCCCGTAGCCGGTGACCACGCCGCCGTCCTCCAGACGCTGCAGGCGGGCGGACACCGTGGCCCGTGCGACGCCGGTGATCCGCGACAGCTCGAGCGCGCCGGCGCGCGGGTGCTCGCGCAGGGCGGTCAGGAGGGCCACGTCGAGGGCGTCCAGTCGCGGCCGGCTCGTCATCATCTGCCTCCCCTCACCGACGGCTGCTGCGCACAGCCGGGTCGCGCAACTATGCGCTCCGCACAGCAAACGCACCAGCGAGCTAGCTCGATCGAGCAGACAGGCGAGCAGCTCAGGTGCTGCTTGCGCAGTCGCCCGGCCGCGGTGTGCAGTGGTGCCAAAAGCGCCGGACGTCACCCCGTAGGAAGAGGGAACGAGCATGAGCTTCGAGCAGACCTTGAACGACGAGGAGCGCCTCGCCGACCTGAACCTCGACCAGCTCAAGGAGCTCGTCGGGCTCGTGGAGTACGACGCCACCGCCGACCCGTTCCCGGTGTCCGGCTGGGACTCCCTGGTCTGGATCGTGGGCAACGCGACGCAGACGGCCCACTTCTTCCAGTCGGCGTTCGGCATGGAGCTCGTCGCCTACTCGGGTCCGGAGACCGGCAACCGGGACCACCACGCGTTCGTCCTCACGTCGGGTGCCGCACGCTTCGTCATCACGGGCGCCTACGACCCGGCCAGTCCGCTCGCCGACCATCACCGCGCCCACGGCGACGGCATCGTCGACATCGCTCTCTCGGTGCCCGACGTCGACCGGTGCATCGCCCACGCCGCCGCCCAGGGGGCGACCGTGCTGGAGCAGCCGCACGACATCACCGACGAGTACGGCACCGTCCGGATCGGCGCCATCGCCACCTACGGGGAGACCCGGCACACGCTGGTCGACCGGTCCCGCTACACCGGCCCCTACCTGCCCGGGTACGTCGCACGGACGTCGTCCTACGTCAAGCGCGACGGCGCCCCGAAGCGCCTCTTCCAGGCGATCGACCACGTCGTCGGCAACGTCGAGCTCGGCGCCATGGACCAGTGGGTCGAGTTCTACAACCGGGTCATGGGCTTCACGAACATGGCCGAGTTCGTCGGCGAGGACATCGCCACCGACTACTCGGCGCTGATGAGCAAGGTCGTCGCCAACGGCAACCACCGGGTGAAGTTCCCGCTCAACGAGCCGGCCGCCGGCAAGAAGAAGTCGCAGATCGACGAGTACCTCGAGTTCTACGGCGGCCCCGGTGCCCAGCACGTCGCGCTGGCCACCAACGACATCCTCACCACCGTCGACGCGCTGCGCGCCGAGGGCATCGAGTTCCTCACCACGCCGGCCTCCTACTACGAGGACCCGGAGCTGCGGGCGCGGATCGGCGAGGTGCGGGCGCCGATCGAGGAGCTGCAGAAGCGCGGCATCCTGGTCGACCGCGACGAGGACGGCTACCTGCTGCAGATCTTCACCAAGCCGCTGGGCGACCGGCCGACCGTCTTCTTCGAGCTGATCGAGCGGCACGGCTCGCTCGGGTTCGGCATCGGCAACTTCAAGGCGCTCTTCGAAGCGATCGAGCGCGAGCAGGAGAAGCGCGGCAACTTCTGACGGACACGCTGCCGGTACCGGATGCGCGCCGTTCCCGCGCCGCTTCCGGTACCGGAAGCGGCCGCTCGGCGGCGCTCCCGGTGGCGCGCGCTCCCGGCGCCGGACGCGGGCGCTCGGTGCCGCTCTCGGGGCTCAGCCCTTCCGGCGGCGCGCGGTGGGGTCGAGGGCGCGGCCGAGGACGTCGCGGGCCAGGACGACCTGCACCGTGGAACCCCGCCCGACCTCGCGGCCGTCGCCGTCGGTCGCCGTGCACTCGCAGGTGAGGCGGTTCCCGTCCACCGCGACGCAGCGGGCTGCGATCCGCAGCCGGTCACCGACCCAGCTCGGCGCCAGGTGCTCCACCGCCACCGACCGGCCCAGGCCCTCCTCGTCCGGCCCGAGATGGCGGAGCAGGAGCTTGCGGCCGGCCTCCTCGAAGTGCTTGGCCATGTTGTAGGTCGCGTACACCGGGTGCACCGGGCCGAGCTCCTCGAAGTGCACCGTGAGCTCCGGCGTCACGACGACGTCGAGCACCGCCGACTCGCCCAGCGGGACGGGCCGCACGGTCAGGCCCTGCCCTGCGCCGTCATCAGGCGTCGAAGTCGACGGTGACCGCGTCGGTGACCGGCAGCGTCTGGCAGGTCAGCACGTAGCCCGCCTCGACCTCCTTGGCCTCCAGCGCGTAGTTGCGCCGCATGACCACCTCGCCGTCGGTGACCCGTGCCCGGCAGGTGCCGCACACCCCGCCCTTGCAGGCGAAGGGCAGGTCGCCGCGCACCTTCTGGGCCGAGTCGAGGACGGACTCGTCGCGGGGGAGGGCCAGGGTCGTCGTGCGCCCGTCAAGGATGACCGTCACCTGGCTGCTCGGCCCGGTGACCGTCTCCTCGTCCCCGCGCACCGGCTCCGGGGGGATCTCGTCGACGTAGAAGAGCTCCTGGTGCACCTTCTCCTGCGGGACGCCGAGCTCGGCGAGCAGCGCGCGGGCGTCGTCGACCATCCCGTGCGGACCGCACAGCCACCAGTGGTCGACGTTCGGGGCGTCCACCAGGTTCTCGACGAGCGCGCGCAGCCGGGCCTCGTCGAGCCGGCCGCTGGTCAGCTCGGCGTCGCGCGGCTCCCGGGAGAGCACGTGCACCAGCTGCAGCCGGGTGCCGTAGCGGTCCTTCAGGTCGGCCAGCTCGTCGGCGAACATCACCGTGTTGGTGCGCCGGTTGCCGTAGAAGACCGTGACGGTCGAGATCCCGTCCCGCAGCACCGAGCCGGCCAGCGACAGCACCGGCGTGATGCCCGACCCGGCGACGACGAAGACGTGGTCACCGGGCACGGACAGGTCGGCGGTGAACGTGCCCGACGGCGGCAGCACCTCGATCGTGTCGCCCGGCTGCACCTGGTGCACCAGGTAGGAGGAGAAGAAGCCGCCGGGCACCTCTCGGACGCCGACCCGCGGCTGCGCGCCCATCGGCGCGCAGATCGAGTACGACCGGCGCTCGTCGCGGTCGCCGTCGACCCGGCGGAGGGTGAGCGCCTGGCCCGGCTTGAACCGGTAGTCCTCGGCCAGCTCGGCGGGGATGTCGAAGGTGACCGCGACGGCGTCGTCGGTCAGCTTCTCGACCTTCGCGACGGTCAGGGGATGGAACTGCGGGCGGCGGCGGGCGCTCACGGGGGCGTCGGTCGTCGTCGTCATCAGATCTCCTTGACGTGCTCGAAGGGCTCGCGGCAGCTGAGGCAGCGGCGCAGGGCCTTGCAGGCGGTGGCGCCGAACTCCGAGAGCTCCTCGGTGTCGGCCGAGCCGCAGAGCGGGCAGGACGCCGTCCGGCGGGTGGGGCCGAGCTGCAGGGGGATCGGGCCGTCGGTGCGGACCGGCGCCTTGCCGGGCGGCGCGATGCCGCCGGCTGCCAGCGTGCGGCGGCCTTCGTCGCTGATCCAGTCGGTGCTCCAGGCGGGCGAGAGCACGGTGCGGACCTCGACGTCGCCGAAGCCGGCCCGGTGCAGGGCGTGCACGAGGTCCGCCCGCATGACGCCCATGGCCGGGCACCCGGTGTAGGTCGGCGTGATCTCGACGACCACGGTGCCGTCGGCGTCGATTCGCACCGCCCGCAGCACGCCGAGGTCGGCGAGGGTCACCATCGGCAGCTCGGGGTCGGTGACCCGGGCGGCCACCTCCCAGGCCTCCGAGGGGCCACCCGCGTGCTCGTGGCCCTGAGCGGTCTGCGTCATGGCGGTCACCAGGTGGCCGCCGGGTGCTGACGGGCCAGGCCCTGCAGCGCGCCGAGCAGCTCGGCGACCTCCGGGCCGTGCTCGCCGAGGCGGCCGCGCGGGGGAGCCTCGGCCGGCCACTCCGGCAACCGCAGGGTGGCCCGCTCGAGCACCTCGGTCAGCACCGACCGCACCTCCTCGCGGGTGGACGACGGGTCGACGGCGACGCCGGCCGCGGTCAGCCGCCGCTCGAGGTCCGTGGCGGAGAAGACGTCGGCCAGCAGCGGCCACACGGCGTCGACCCCGTCCTGTGCACGCCGGTGGGACTCCGCGGTGCCGTCGCCGAGGCGGAGCAGCCACCGGGCGGCGTGGTCGCGGTGGTAGGCCAGCTCGTGCACGCCCTTGGCGGCGATCGCGGCGAGCACCGGGTCGCGGGACTCGCGCAGCCGCGCGAAGACGGCCAGCCGGACGGTGGCGGCGACCAGCAGGCGGACGATCGTCTGCGCGAAGTCGCCGTTGGGCGCCGCCACCAGGGCGGTGTTGCGGAACTCGTCGGCGTCGCGGAAGTAGGCCAGGGCGTCCTCGTCGGGGATCGACCCGGTGGCCAGCTCCCGGGACCGCCCCAGCACGCCGACCGAGCCGGCGCGGGCCAGCAGCAGCCGCGCCTGGCCGAGCAGGTCGAGCGCGACGTTGGCGACCGCCACCTCCTCCTCCAGCTCCGGTGAGGCGGTGATCCACTCGGTCAGCCGCTGCGCGAGGACGAGCGCGTCGTCGCCGAGCATGAGGCAGTACTCGCCGAGCTCCGCCGGGTCGACGCCGTCGGGAACGGTGGTGTCCACGCCGGCCAGCGGCTCGTCGAAGCCGGTGCCGAAGGCCCAGTGGCCCTCGCCGCCGTGGGCGTGGTCGAGCGCCTCGTAGACGGTTTCCTCGTGCGCCATGCCGTGCCTTCCACTGGTGGGGTGTGGTCTCGGGGTGCCGCTCACATGTGCGGCACGTTCTCCGGGATCTCGTAGAACGTGGGGTGCCGGTAGACCTTGTCGCCGCTGGGGGCGAACATCGGGTCCTTCTCGTCGGGGCTGGACGCGGTGATGTCGGCGGCCTTCACCACCCAGATGCTCACGCCCTCGTTGCGACGGGTGAAGAGATCGCGGGCGGCGTGGACGGCCATCTCGTCGTCCGGCGCGTGCAGCGACCCGACGTGCACGTGGTTCAGGCCGCGCTTGCCGCGGACGAAGCACTCGTAGAGCGGCCAGTCCCGGCGCGCGGTCGCCGCCTTCGGCTCGACCGGCACCTCCGGCCCGGTGGGGACGGCGCCGTGCCCACCCTCGGAAGTCATGCTCATGCCGCCGCCTCCTGCTTCGCTGCGTAGGCGGTCGCCGCCTCGAGCACCCAGGCGTTGTCATCGCGGGCGGCGCGGCGGCGGGCGATCCGCTCGGCGTTGGCCGGGCCGTGGCCGCTGATCACCTGCTTGAACTCCTCCCAGTCGATGGCGCCGAACCGGTAGTGGCCCGTCTCGGCGTCGTAGGAGAGCTCCGGGTCGGGGAACGTGACGCCGAGGGCCTCGGCCTGCGGCACCGACATGTCGACGTAGCGCTGGCGCAGCTCGTCGTTGCTGTGCCGCTTGATGCCCCACGCCATCGACTGGGCGCTGTTGGGGCTGTCGTCGTCCGGCGGACCGAACATCATCAGCGACGGCCACCACCACCGGTCGACGGCGTCCTGCACCATCGCCCGCTGCTCGGGGGTGCCGCTCATCATCGTGAGCAGCAGCTCGTAGCCCTGCCTCTGGTGGAAGGACTCCTCCTTGCAGACCCGGATCATCGCCCGGGCGTACGGGCCGTAGGAGCTGCGGCACAGCGGCACCTGGTTGCAGATCGCGGCGCCGTCCACCAGCCAGCCGATGACGCCGACGTCGGCGTAGGTGAGCGTCGGGTAGTTGAAGATCGAGCTGTACTTCTGCTTGCCCTCGATCAGCTTGTCGGTGAGGTCGGCCCGGTCGGCACCGAGGGTCTCCGCCGCGGAGTACAGGTACATGCCGTGGCCGGCCTCGTCCTGGACCTTGGCGAGCAGGATCGCCTTGCGGCGCAGGCTGGGGGCGGCGAGCAGCCAGTCGCCCTCCGGCTGCATGCCGATGATCTCGGAGTGCGCGTGCTGGGCGATCTGCCGGACCAGCGTCTTCCGGTACCCCTCGGGCATCCAGTCGCGCGGCTCGATCCGGTGTCCGGCGGCGATGGTCGCGTCGAACAGGGCCTGCAGGGCCGCCTCGTCGGGAGGGGTCGGACGGTCGAGCGTGGACGAGGACATGTCGTTCCCTCGGGTCGGCGGCACATGGCGGTCAATAACTGACCGATCGGTCGGTAATGAGTGTGCACCAGTTCCGGCCGCTCCACAACCCCGGATCCGAGCGGTGCCACTTGACAGATCCGGCGCCGGGGAGTTGGTTACTGACCATCCGGTCGGTTATTGGGCGCCTCGCGGTCTCGACGCCGGCCCCGGGCGACGCGCGGACCTCCGAAGGGCGATGGACCATGACTGCAGCTGCCAGTGAGACGACCCGGCGACTGGGGGCGGCCGCCGACCCGTCGCTGCTCGATCCGGCGGAGCGGATGGGCGCCGACGAGCTGCGCGGCGTGCAGCTCGAGCGTCTGCAGTGGTCGTTGCGGCACGCCTACGACAACGTCCCGCACTACCGGGCCGCCTTCGACGCCGCCGGGGTGCACCCCGACGACTGCCGCGAGCTGGCCGACCTCGCCAAGTTCCCGACCACGAGCAAGCTGGACCTGCGGGACAACTACCCGTTCGGGATGTTCGCGGTCCCGCAGGACCAGGTCCGGCGCATCCACGCCTCGTCCGGCACGACCGGCCGGCCGACCGTCGTCGGCTACACCGAGCGGGACATCGACACCTGGGCCGGCGTCATGGCCCGCTCCATCCGGGCGGCCGGCGGCCGGGCCGGCGACAAGCTGCACAACGCCTACGGGTACGGCCTGTTCACCGGCGGCCTCGGCGCCCACTACGGGGCGGAGAAGCTCGGCTGCACCGTCATCCCGATCTCCGGCGGCATGACGCCGCGCCAGGTCCAGCTGATCACCGACTTCGCGCCGCGGATCATCATGGTCACGCCGAGCTACATGCTCACCGTGATCGACGAGATGGAGAAGCAGGGCATCGACCCGCGCTCCACCTCGCTCGAGATCGGCATCTTCGGCGCCGAGCCGTGGACCGAGCAGATGCGCCAGGAGATGGAGGAGCGCCTCGACATCGAGGCGATCGACATCTACGGGCTGTCCGAGGTGATGGGTCCCGGCGTCGCCCAGGAGTGCGTGGAGACCAAGGACGGCCTGCACGTCTGGGAGGACCACTTCTACCCGGAGATCATCGACCCGGTCAGCGGCGAGGTGCTGCCCGAGGGGGAGAAGGGCGAGCTGGTCTTCACGTCGCTGACCAAGGAGGCCATGCCGGTCATCCGGTACCGGACCCGCGACCTGACCCGGCTGCTCCCCGGCACCGCGCGCCCCGGGATGCGACGGATGGAGAAGGTCACCGGCCGCACCGACGACATGATCATCCTGCGCGGGGTGAACGTCTTCCCGACGCAGATCGAGGAGATCGTGCTCCGCACGCCGGGACTCTCGCCGCACTTCGCGCTGGAGCTGACCACCCGCGGCCGGATGGACCACCTCACCGTCCAGATCGAGGCCCGGCCGGACTGTCCGTCGGACCGCCGGGACGGCGCGGCGCGCGAGGTGCAGAAGGCGGTCAAGGACACGGTCGGGACCAGTGTCGACGTGGTCGTCGTCGACCCGGAGACGCTTGCCCGCTCGGTGGGCAAGCTGCAGCGCCTGCATGACTTGCGGAAGCGCTCGTGACCTTGCCCCCGGCCGCGCCGCCGCGCCGCGGGCGGCCCGGCCACTCGCTGGACTCGCTGCTCGACATCGCCGTCGAGGCGTTCATCGAGCGCGGCTACGAGGCGACCAGCATGGACGAGCTGGCCGCCCGCCTCGGCATCACCAAGTCGGCCATCTACCACCACGTCTCCAGCAAGGTCGAGCTGCTCCGGCTCGCGCTCGACCGGGCGCTCGACGCCCTGTTCGCGGTCACGGAGGAGCCGGGTGCCACCACCGGCCCGGCCATCGACCGGCTCGAGCACGTGGTGCGGGGGTCGGTGCGGGTCCTCATCGACGAGCTGCCCTTCGTCACCCTGCTGCTGCGGGTGCGGGGCAACTCCGACGTCGAGCGCGACGCGCTGCAGCGGCGCCGGACGTTCGACCGCCTCGTGACGGAGCTGGTCCGTGCCGCCGAGGTCGAGGGGGACGTCCGCCCCGACGTCGATCCCGCGGTCACCAGCCGGCTGCTGTTCGGCACCGTCAACTCGCTGACCGAGTGGTACCGCCCCGAGCGCGGCCTGAGCGCCGACGACCTGGCCGACGCCCTCGTGACCGTCACCTTCTCCGGCCTCCGCGCCACCCCTGCCTGACACCCGCGAGCTTTCGGTACCGAAAGCTCGACCCGAGTCCCGCGCTTTCGGTACCGAAAGCGCGGAAGGAGCCTTCGATGACCGCACCCATGCTCGAGAGCTACGTCGCCGGCCGGTGGTTCGCCGCCACGGACGACGGCGCGCGCATCGCCGACGCCGTGACCGGCGAGACCGTGGTCCGGGTCAGCAGCACGGGGCTCGACGTCCCGGCGATGCTCGACCACGCGCGAACCGTCGGTGGGCCGGCGCTGCGGGAGCTGACCTTCCACCAGCGGGCCGGCCTGCTCAAGCAGCTCGGGCTCCGGCTGATGGCCGACAAGGACGAGCTCTACACGCTGTCGCACCGCACCGGCGCCACCGACCGGGACAGCGCGGTGGACATCGACGGCGGCTTCGGCACCGTGCTCTCCTACGCGAGCAAGGCGCGCCGCGAGCTGCCCGACGACACCGTCGTCCTCGACGGCGCGGTCGAGCCGCTCGGCAAGCGCGGCACGTTCGCCGGCCAGCACCTGTGGACGCCGATGCGCGGGGTGGCCGTGCAGATCAACGCCTTCAACTTCCCCGTGTGGGGCTTCCTCGAGAAGCTGGCCCCGGCCTTCCTGGCCGGCGTCCCGACGATCGTCAAGCCGGCCAGCCAGACGGCCTACCTCACCGAGGCGGTCGTCCGGAGGATCGTCGAGAGCGGCCTGCTGCCCGAGGGCACGGTGCAGCTGCTGTCCGGCAGCGCCGCCGGGGTGCTCGATCAGCTGACCGGTCAGGACCTGGTGTTCTTCACCGGCTCGGCGCACACCGCCCGGAAGCTGCGGAGCACCCCGTCGGTGGTCGCCAACTCGGTGCGGTTCAACGCCGAGGCCGACTCGCTCAACTGCTCGGTCCTCGGACCCGACGCCACGCCGGACACCCCCGAGTTCGAGCTGTTCGTGAAGCAACTCGTCACCGAGATGACCGTCAAGGCCGGGCAGAAGTGCACGGCCATCCGCCGTGCCCTCGTGCCGCGCGAGCTGATGGACGACGTGGTCGAGGCCACCCGGGCGAAGCTCGCCGAGGTCGTTATCGGCGCCCCGGGGGCGGACGGCGTGACGATGGGCGCGCTGGCCAGCGTCGACCAGCGGCAGGAGGTGCTGCGCGCGGTCAAGGCGCTGCGCGGCGTCGCGGAGCTCGTCGCGGGCGACCCGGACGACTTCGAGGTGGTCGGCGCCGACAAGGACCGCGGTGCCTTCCTGCCGCCGATGCTGCTGCGCTGCGACGACCTCGCGGCCGCCGAGCCGCACGACGTCGAGGCGTTCGGCCCGGTCAGCACGCTTCTCCCGTACGACGGCGTCGCGCACGCCGTCGAGCTGGCCGCGCGCGGGCAGGGCAGCCTGGTCGGCTCGATCGTCACCCACGACGAGGGCGTGGCCCGCGAGTTCGTGCTCGGTGCGGCGCATCAGCACGGCCGCATCCTGGTGCTCGACCGGGACGACGCGAGGGAGAACACCGGCCACGGGTCGCCGCTGCCGGTGCTCGTGCACGGCGGGCCCGGTCGCGCCGGTGGGGGAGAGGAGCTCGGCGGGATCCGCGGCGTGCTGCACCACATGCAGCGCACCGCCGTCCAGGCGTCGCCGGACATGCTGACCGCGATCGGCGGGCGCTGGGTGACCGGCGCGAGGCGCAACGACGACGGCGTGCACCCCTTCCGCAAGTCGCTGGCCGTGCTGCGGATCGGCGACTCGGTGACCGCGGGGCCGCGGGCCGTGACGCTCGAGGACATCGAGCACTTCGCCGAGTTCACCGGCGACACGTTCTACGCCCACATGGACGAGGCGGCCGCCGCGGCCAACCCGCTCTTCGGCGGGCGGGTGGCGCACGGCTACCTGATCGTCTCGTGGGCGGCCGGGCTGTTCGTCGACCCGGACCCGGGCCCGGTGCTGGCGAACTACGGCGTGGACAACCTGCGGTTCCTGACGCCGGTCAAGCCGGGGGAGGAGCTGACGGTCACGCTAACCTGCAAGCAGATCAGCCCGCGGGGCGGCGCCGAGCACGGCGAGGTCCGCTGGGACGCCGTCGTGGTGAACACCGAAGGCAGCCCGGTCGCGACGTACGACGTCCTGACGATGGTCGCCAAGACCTGGCCGCCGGCCGACGGGAGGCAGTGAGCGTTCCACCGGGGCCCGACCGGCCGCTTCCGGCGGCCCGGGTCCGGTCCGTATCCTCGGCCGGCATGCGCCCGGCCGTGGTGGACTCCGGCCGCGGCTGGGTCATGGTCACCGCGGCGTTCGCGGCGATGTTCACCGCCTTCGGGATCGCCTACTCCTTCGGCGCGTTCCTCGAGCCGATGGCCGAGGAGTTCGGCTCCGGCCGCGGGGCCACCTCGGTCTTCTTCGCCCTCACGTCGCTGAGCTACTTCGGGTTCGGCGCCCTGAGCGGCGTCGCGGTGGACCGCTACGGCCCCCGGCGGGTGCTCCTGGTCGGCGGGATCGCCCTCGGCGCCGGCCTGGCCGCGACGTCGCAGGTCGGCGCGCTGTGGATCGGCCTGCTCACCTACGGACTCGGGGTAGGTATCGGGGTCGCCTGTGCCTACGTCCCGATGGTGGCGGTCGTGGGCGGGTGGTTCGAGCGACGGCGCACCCTGGCGATCGGGGTGGCGGTCACCGGCATCGGGCTGGGCACCTTCGCCGTCGCGCCGCTGGCCGCCGCGCTGATCGACGAGAACGGGTGGCGGGACACCCACCTCGTCCTCGGCCTGGCCGGAGGCGCCGTCCTCCTCGTCTGTGCCGCGGTGGTCGCGCCGCCGCCGGTGCAGACCGGGCCGGCCGCTCTGACCCTGGGCGAGGCGGTGCGCAACCGCGACTACCGCCGGCTGTACCTCGCCATGGGCCTCATGGGCGTCGCGATGTTCGTCCCGTTCGTGCACCTGCCGGGATATGCGCAGCGTGCCGGGGTCGACGAGGTCGCGGCGGCCGCTCTGGTCGGGGTGATCGGCGCGGCGAGCGTCGTCGGTCGGCTGGTGCTCGGGGCGGTCGCGGCGCGGACCGGCCCGACCCGCGCTCTGCAGGGGTGCTTCCTCGCCATGGGTGCGAGCTTCGCGCTGTGGGGCATCGGCGGCGGCTACGGCGTGCTGCTCGCCTTCGCCGTCGTGCTGGGGGTCGGCTACGGCGGATTCGTCGCCCTCGGTCCCGCGGTCGTCGCCGAACGGTTCGGCACGACGCGGCTCGGTGGGCTCCTGGGGGTGCTCTACACCAGCGTCGGCATCGGCTCGGCGTTCGGCGCACCGCTGGCGGGCGTGACGATCGACGCCTCGGGCTCCTACGGGCCCGCCATCGCCGGATGCCTCGTGCTCGGGCTCGCCGCGTACCTGACCGTGCTGGGTGTCGGCCGTCGCGCCTGAACGCGGCTTTCCCCCGGTACGAGGGCACCCGACGCGCTACTCGCCGGCGACCCAGCGGATCGGCAGCCGCTTCACGCCGCGCTGGAAGTTGGAGCGCAGCAGCGCCGGGGGGCCGTCGAACCCGACGACGGCCGTCCGGCGGAGCAGCTCGCCGAACAGCGCGCGCATCTGCACGCGGGCGAGCTGTGCGCCCAGGCAGAAGTGCGGACCGTGGCCGAAGCTCAGGTGCGGGTTGGGTGCGCGTCGGACGTCGAAGCGGTCCGGGTCGTCGAACACCCCCTCGTCGCGGTTGGCCGACGTGAACGACACGACCACCTTGTCCCCGGCGCGCATCCGGACGCCGTCGAGCTCGGCGTCGGTGGTGGCGGTGCGCCGGAAGACCATCACCGGCGTCCACCAGCGCAGCATCTCCTCGACGGCGCCCGGCAGCAGCGACGGGTCGGCGCGCAGGGCGCCCAGCTGCTCCGGGTGCTGCAGGAGCGCGATCAGCCCGCCGGGCAGCCCGTTGCGCAGGGTCTCGTTCCCGGCGACGGCGAACAGCCAGAACATGTTCTCGAACTCGGCGTCGCTGACCCGGCCGGCGGAGCCGCCCCGCCCGCCGTCCCCGTCCTCCTGGGCCAGGAGGATCGACATCACGTCGTCGCCCGGTGCGCGCCGCTTCTCCTCGGCCAGCAGCCGGGCGTAGGCGTAGAGGTCGGGCATGCCGGCCCGCGTGCGCGGGTCGGGCATCCGGCCGTCGGCGCCGGGGGAAGGTCTGAGGGCCAGCGCCTCGCGGGCCATCGCCGTCCCGGTGGTCCCGTCGAACGCGGCCGACGACGCGTAGTCGGGGTCCTGCCAGCCGATCACGCGGTTGGACCAGTCGAACATCAGCCAGCGGTCCTCGGGCGGCACGCCGAGGACGTCGGCGAGACTGATCAGCGGCAGCTCGGCGGCGACGTCCTTGGCGAAGTCGCAGCGGCCCTCCTCGGCGCCGTCGATCATCCGGTCGACCAGCCGTGCCGCGGTCGCCTCGATGCCGGCGGTGAGCTCGGCCACGGCGCGCGGGGTGAACGAGCGGGACAGCAGCCGCCGGAGCCGGGAGTGGTCCGGCGGGTCCATGTTCAGCATCATCCGGCGCACCCACGCGAGGTCGGCCGCGTCCCGGACCTGGGTGGCACCCAGCCAGGAGGAGAACGTCGCCGGGTCGCGCAGCACGCGCTCGACCTCGGCGTGCCGGAGGACCAGCCAGAAACCCGGACCCGCGGCCTGGTCGTGCAGGGCCGGCTCGTCCACCCACGTCACCGCCCCCGCGGACCGCAGCCGGCGCAGCGCCTCGAGCGGCGGGCCCTGCTGGTAGGTCGCCGGGTCGACGACGGCGCGGACGTCCGGGGCATCGACGTCGGACATGGCGGACCAGCTCCCGATGGGTCGTCGACCTGCGCCTGCGCGGTGGCGCTCCTACCGTATGGGCCACGGTGCACCCGGCGTCCGACCCAGGAGCGCGACATGGCCGTCTTCCGCATCCTCGAGGCGAAGGCACGTCCGGGCGGGATCGACCGTCTCGCCGAGCTCCTCGTCACGCAGAACGACCGGGTGGTCGCGTCCGCGCCCGGGGCCCTGTTCGCCCAGGCGCTGCGCAGCGGCGACCAGGTGCTCGCGGTGTCGAGCTGGGAGAGCACCGAGGCCATGCAGGGCTACCTCGACCTGGACGCCACCCGCGAGTTCTACCGGGCGCTGCCGGAGCTGCTCATGGGCATGCCGACCATCCGCACCTACGAGGTGATCGCCCCGGACGGCGGCGGGGACGGTTGGCAGACCGCCGGACAGGGTGGGCGGCCATGACCTGGTACTACCCGAAGGGCTGGACCGACCAGGAGGACGGCGTCGAGCAGGTCGTGATCCACTACGTCTGCACGCCGCCGGAGCAGTGGCCGGACTGGTCGTGGGGGCACGAGTCCCGGGTGCTCGAGGACCGCGGCGGCTTCCCGCGGAACCGGCTGAAGGTGCTGCGCATGCCGCGCGACGTCTGGGACATCCAGCACGGCCGGTCGACTCCCGAGTACCGCTTCCACTACTACTTCGAGGTCTTCCAGAACGGCCACCGCTGGACGACGGACCGGTTCACCGAGGACATCGTGTACCGCGACCTCGAGTACGTCGACGACCACGGCTGGACGACCAACATCTGCATCTACTGGTCCGTGGGTGACTGGTCGGCCCCGGTCTACAGCCCGATGGAGGACCCCCGCTTCCCGGTCGACTCCGAGTTCCGGGCCACGAAGTACTACTCGTACCAGGACAAGGAGCGTTTCCACCACGACAAGTTCTGGATGCTGCAGTCGATGGAGCGGCCGCACCGGTGGCGGTCGCGCATGTACGGGCCGCGCGGGACCACGCTGGTCCAGCAGTACCACGTCGGGCGGATGTACCCGCCGGAGGAGAAGGACGAGTTCTGGCTGGGCCCCGACGGCCGGTCCGCCCCCGGCGGCAACTACTGGGTCCACGCCCTCTAGCGCCCAGCCCAGTGCCCGAGTCGTCGTCCCGTCCGATCGCGAGGTGCCCGTGAGTGAACTGACCGCGGCCGTCAGGGCCGAGACCGAGCAGCTGTTCGGCCTGCGCCGGACGTGGGTGGACACCGTGCCGGGGATCGAGATGGTGCAGGTCCACTACGCCTGGACGGCGCCGGGACGGGAGCCGGACTGGGAGGCCGCCGACACGCGCGTGCTCACCCCCAGCGAGGACTCGCCCGGCCTGCGGACCGCGGTCATCGAGGTGCCGAGGCAGGTCGACGGGAGCCGCGAGTACCTGCTGCACCACTTCTTCTTCCTCGTCACCGGGGACGAGTCGAGCACCTCGCCGGTGCTCACCGAGGAGATCGTCGCCCGCGAGATCACCTACACCGACGACACCGGGGCGTGGACCCACGTGGGCATCGGCTGGGGCGTCTCACCGGGCCTGCCCGACCTCGCGGCGCCGAACTACACCGCGGCCGCCATGGAGGGGCTCTCCTTCGAGGACGCCGGGGCGGGGGCGCCGGCCGAGCCCGCGCCGATCCACGAGTTCGTGCGGGCCCAGCCGCTCCCGCACGTCTTCCACGGCCTCGTGTGGGGTCCGCGCGGCTTCGACCTGGGCTACGTGTTCCACCTGGTGCGGGCCGGCGGCCCGCGACCCGAGGACGACACGGAGGTGTGGGAGGACAACGGCGGGAGCGGGTGGACCATCAGGCTGTGACCGCCCCGGACCCCCGTCTCCCGCTGGAGTGGATCTCGCCGGCCGGGGATCGCACGCCGGGCGGCCGGGTCCGCTACCGCGGCTCCCTCGCGGCGTCCGACCGCCCGCTGCACCTGCACCTCGGCTTCGACGGCTCGCCGCCACCGTTCCGGGACGTGGTCCTGGAACGGGAGGACGACGGTAGCTGGACCGCGGAGATCCCCGACACCGACGGGCACGTCCTCCTCGACTGCGCCGTCTCCGCGTCGCCCGACTACTGGGACAACAACGCCGGCGCCAACTACCGGCTGTGGGTCGGCCTGGACCCGGTCGACGCGCACGTCCACGCGCGCAGTCCCGGCCTCGACCCGATGGGCCTCGACAGCCTGCGGATCGCCCTCGCCTCCGGCGGCATGACCCACGGGCTGGTGTCGTGGCAGGACAACGACTTCGTCGACCGGGCGACGCGCGGACTTCCCTGGCTGACCCGGCTGGTGTGGGTGAGCCCCGGCGGCCCGGGAGTCGACGACGTCCGCCGGCGGCTGACCGGTGGCGCGGTCGGGCTGAAGCTGCACCCCTCCTACGACGAGTACCCGGCGGACGCGCCCGGCCTGGACCCCTTCCTGGAGGTCGCGGCCGAGGCGGGGGTCCCCGTCGCGGTGCACACTGCTCCCGGTCCCTCCGATCCCGACCTCATCCGCAGGCTGGCCGACCGGTTCCCGCAGGTGCCGTTCGTGCTCTACCACACGTTCCTCGGCCATCCGGAGGGTCGCCGCCGGGCCGCCCGGCACGCCCAGGAGATGCCGAACCTGCACCTCGAGACCTCCTGGTGCCGCTCGGAGGAGGTGCGGCGGCTGATCGACGAGGTCGGGGCCGGCCGGGTGCTGTTCGGATCCGACGCCGCCGTGGACGGGCCGGTGCACTTCGTCCGCTCGCCGCCCAACATCGAGATGACGGAGAACTACAACCAGAGCCTGCTGCGCCTGGCCCGGCAGCTGCCGGCGGAGACCCTCCGGGCCCTGCTCGAGGACAACACGAGGCGACTCTTCGGCCTGGCGGCGCCCGAGCGGCCGGAGCAGGCCCCCGAGGACGTCCGGGCGCTGTTCGCCGACGCGCTCGCGATGGCCGGGTCCGTCATCGCGGCGGTGGGGCCGGGCGACCTCGAGCGGCCGACGGCCTGCGCCGGCTGGGACGTGCGCGACGTGCTCGGGCATCTCGTGGCCACCGTCCGGCAGGCGGAGCAGGTGGCCCGGGGAGCGGGGCCGCCGAGGGCCGGCGTGGCACGCCTCGAGCGGCGGGACCGGTGGGGACCGACCTTCGACGCGGCCGCGCGCAAGGCGAGGCTCGCGTGGGCCGACGGGGCCCCCGTGCCGGCCGACGTCCGGGTGCCCTGGGGGCTCGTGCCGGCACCGGTCGCCCTGGCCGGCTTCGTCCTCGAGCTGGTCGCGCACACGCACGACGTCGCCGGGAGCATCGGCCGCACGGAGCTGCTCGACGACCGGCTCGGGACCGCGGCCCTCGGGATCGCCGAGCGGTTCCTGCCCGCCGCCCTCCGGAGCGACGGGGCGGCGTTCGCCGGGCCGGTGCAGGTTCCGCCGACCGCCGGCGTCTACGCGCGGCTCGCCGCGTTCCTCGGCCGCGCGCAGCGCTGACGGTCAGCGGCGCGTGGCCAGGACCGCGATCTCGTGGGCCGACTCGACGGTCGGCGCGGAGGCCAGGGCGTGCCCGAGCGCGCGCTCGTTCCGGTGCTGGTCGCGGTGGGACCGGTGCCGGGCGAGGACGGAGCGGAGGGTGGTCATGACGGATCCTTCCGAATTCAGGTGAGGCGACTTCAGGAAAGGGGACTGACGACGGCGTAGACGTCGTCGTCACGGACGAACGTCGCCTCCGGGAGGAGGCGACGGATGAGCCACTGGATGCGGTCGTTGTCGGGCTGCACGGTGGCGGTGAGGGTCGTGACGCCCCGCGAGCGGGCCAGCGCGAAGAGCTCGGAGAGCAGCTGACGGCCGAGGCCGACGCCCTGCCACGCGTCCTCGACGACGACGGCGAACTCCGCCGTCGACGGGTCGGCGGGGGAGCGGTCGTAGCGGGCGACACCCACCACGTCGCCGCCCACGTCGGCGACGACCGCCTCGCGCAGGTCGTGATCCACGTCGACGAGCCGGTGGACGGCGTCCGGCGGGAGGCCGTGCAGCGGGGCGTGGAACCGGCGGTAGACCGCCTCGCGCGACAGCCGCGGCCAGAGCCGGTGGAACCGCGGCTCGTCGTCGAGCTGCACGGGCCGGGTCGCGATCGCGAGATCCATCTCCGCCTCCTGGGTTCGTGACCTGAACTCTGCTCCTCCGATCGAGGTTCGTCAAGTGAACTCAGCAGGGTTATGCTGCGGATGTGAGCGAGCCCTCCTACGACCGGTCCCGGTGCTCCGTCGCCGGCACCCTCTCGGTGATCGGCGAGAAGTGGAGCCTGCTCGTGCTGCGGGAGGCCTTCCTCGGCGTCCGGCGGTTCGCCGACTTCCAGCGGATCCTCGGGGCGCCCAAGGCGGTGCTGACCGACCGGCTGACGACCCTGGTGGCGGCCGGCATCTTCGCGCGCGTGCCCTATCAGGCCGACGGGGAGCGGCAGCGTCACGAGTACCGGCTGACCGACAAGGGCCGCGACCTCTATCCCACCGTGGTCGCGCTGATGCAGTGGGGCGACCGCTACCTCGCCGAGCCGGGTGCCGCGCCGCTCGCGCTCGAGCACCGGGACTGCGGTGCCGCCATCCGGCTGGAGCTCACCTGCGAGGCCGGCCACCCGGTGGCCGGTCCCCGCGACGTCCGGCCGGTGCGCCGGACCGCGACCGGCTGACGTCCGGTCGGTCCCTGCGGCGCTCGCGGCACCGGGCGCCCGCCCGGACGGGGCTGCGACGGGCGGCAGGACACGACCGGGCGGCGTAGCGTCCGGAGGACCGTCGTTTCCAGGGGACGTCGATGGCTCTGCTCCGCCGGATCGAGGCCGCGCGCGGCGCGGCGGCCACTGCTGCGCGCCTGGCCGTGACGGGGGCCGTGCTCGCCTCCGTGCCCGCTGTCGCGACCGTCGGGTTGCTCGCGGAGCCCACCCGGTTCGCCGGGCGGCTCGCCCGCGCCGCGGCCGACACCACGGCCGCCGTCGCCGGCGGCTCCCTGCACCTCGCCAAGGCTGCCGCCGTGTCCGGGACGCGTGCCGTCGGCACGGTGGTGACCGGCTCCGACCCGATTCCCGACGGGCACGTCCGGCACCTCGCCGACGTCGCCCGCAGCATGCTGGAGCCGCCGCTCGCCCGGCACACCCGCCGGATCTGGGCCGACCGCGGACACGTGCACATCGAGGTCGCCGCCCCCTCCGCGGAGGAGCAGCCGGAGATCCGCCGGGCCCTCCGCCGTCACCTGGAGCGCCTCGAGGGCGTCGAATGGGCGACGGTCAACGACGTCGTCGGCCGGGTGCTGATCGGGATCGACGACCGGCGGGTCTCCGTCGAGGAGGTCGTCGGCGTCGTCACCGCGATCGAGCAGGCCCGCGGGGCACGGCAGGTCTTCCCGCAGCGGCTCGACCACCCGGCGGACCTCGAGCCACTCCTGGCCGCGGTCCTCACCGCCGCGGTGGACGCCGCCGCGGTCGGGGTCGCCTTCGCCGGCAAGGTGCTGCCGGTGCCGGCGGTCACCCGGCACATCACGCTCGCCATCGCCCTGCTGGATTCCCAGCAGTGGCTGAAGGACGCGCTGGAGGCGCGGATCGGGCCGGTGGGCACCGACCTCGCCTTCGCCGGGACGAGCGCGCTGCTGCACGCCCTCACCCAGAGCCCGACGGTGCCCGCGATCAATGCGGCCGCCGCCCTGCAGCAGGCGCTGGAGATCCGCGCCCGACGCCAGGTGTGGCGACGTCGCGAGCCGGAGCTGTGCCGGCCCGAACCGGAGCAGGATCCCGCCGAGCCGGTCGAACCGCCGGGGACCCGTCCCGGACCGCTGCCCAAGGGCCCCATCGAGACCTACCGCGCCCGCCTCGGCCCGACAGCACTCGGCGGCGCGGCAGTGCTCCTGCCCCTGACCCGGCGTCCCGGCCGGTCGGCCGACCTGCTCAAGGCGCTGACCCCCAAGGCCGCGCTGCTCGGCCGCGAGTCGTTCGCCGCCGCGGCCGACTTCCTCATGTGCCGCCGCGACGTCCTGCCGATGGACGGATCGGCCTACCGGAGGCTGGACCGGATCGACGCCGTCGTCCTCGACGCCGAGGCCCTGTGCACCGGCCCGCCGGTCGTGATCGACGCGGTGCCCGATGCCGAGGACTGGGACACGGCCGCGGTCTGGACCGCCGCCGCGCACCTGCTCGGGGATGCCGCTCCGGAGGAGGAGGGGAGCGCGCGGCTGCGGCTCGGACCGCCCCGGACCTCCGGCGACGCCCCCGGTGGCGAGGTGCGCTCCCTGCTCCAGGGCCGCCGCCGGATCGGCGAGGTCACGGTCGCCGCCGAACTGGACCCGCACGCGGAGGCGCTCCTCACCGCCGTCACCGAGGCCGGTCACCGGCTCGTCCTCTCGCCGCACGTGGGCACGCGGGCGATCGCCGCGGCGGCGGACGAGATTCCGCCCGTCGACGAGTCGCTCGCGGACACGGTGCGGCGGCTGCAGACCGACGGGCGCGGCGTGCTCGTCGTCTCGGCGGTGAACGGACCGGCCCTGCTGGCCGCCGACGTCGCGGTCGCCCCCGTCCTGGCCGGACGCGCCCCTGCCTGGGGCGCCGACCTGGTGACGCCGCCCGGACTCACCTCCGCCTGCCGCCTGGTCGCGGCCACCGTCCTGGCGCGGGCGGTGAGCCGGCGGTCGGTCGGCACCGCGCTCACCGGCAATGTGCTCGGGGCCCTGCTGGCCGCGGTCGGGAGCGCCCGGTACGGGCAGCGCAAGGCGACGGCGCCCGGCAAGACCGCGACCACGGTCACCATGCTGGACGGCGCCTGGACGGCCGTCCGGCTGGCCCGGCGTCCCGATCCGGCCCCCGCGGTGCACACGCCCTGGCACGCGCTGGAGCCCGACGACGTCCTGCGCCGACTGGAGGACCTGCCGGAGGAGACGGTGCCGGCGCCCCGCCCGCTGCTGGCACCCGTGCGGGCCGTCGGCGCGCTCCCGCTGGTCCGGGTGCCGGCCCGCTTCGCGCGCACGGTCGCCGCCGAGCTGGCCGATCCGCTGACGCCGATCCTGGGCACCGGCGCCGCCGCGACCGCGATGCTGGGCGAGTCGACGGACGCCGTCCTGGTCGGCAGCGTGACGATCGGCAACGCGCTGATCAGCGGCGTCCAGCGGCTGCGCGCCGAGACGGCGCTGGAGTCGCTGCTGCTCGAGCAGGACGTCTGCGCCCGCCGCGAGAACGACGGCGGGACCGAGGAGGTGCCGGGCAGCGCGCTGCGCCTGGGCGACGTCCTGCGGGTGGCGGCCGGTGACGTCCTGGCCGCCGACGCGCGGCTGCTGGAGGCGACCGACCTGGAGGTCGACGAGTCCAACCTCACCGGCGAATCGCTCTCGGTGTCGAAGTCGGTGCCCGCCACGCCCGGGGCGGAGGTCGCCGACCGCACCTGCATGCTCTTCGACGGCACCACCGTCGTGGCCGGGTCCGGGCGCGCCGTCGTCGTGGCCGTCGGGTCCGGCACCGCGGCCCCACCGGCCGGCGTCCAGGCGCGGCTCGGTGAGCTCACGCGCGCGGTCCTGCCCCTCACGCTCGCCGGTGGCGGGGTGGTCACCGCGCTGGGCGTGCTCTGGGGCCGCCCGCTGCGCGAGGCCGTCGGCTCGGGGCTGGCCATCGCGGTCGCCGCGGTGCCCGAGGGGCTGCCCCTGGTCGCGACCGTCGCCCAGCAGGCCGCCGCCCGGCGGCTGTCGAAGCGCGGCGCCGTCGTGCGCAGCGCTCGGGTGCTCGAGGCCCTCGGCCGGGTGGACACCGTCTGCTTCGACAAGACCGGGACCCTGACCGAGAACCGGCTCCGGGTGGTCCGCCTGGTCGCCCTCGACGGGTCCGGGGAGGACGACGTCCTGCGGCTGGCCGCGGCGGCGATGGCCGACGGTGACGACCGCGCCCACGAGACCGACCGCGCCGTGGCCGATGCGGCCGCCGACCGGGACCTGGCCGGGGACGGCGACCCGGAGGCGTGCCTGCCCTTCGCGACGGACCGCGGGTTCTCCGCGGCGGTCCGGGACGGGCGCCTCGTCGTGAAGGGGGCGCCGGAGGTGGTGCTGCGCCGCTGCGCCGACGCTTCCGGCGTCCAGGAACGCGTCCAGGAGCTGGCGGGGGAGGGGCTGCGGGTGCTCGCCGTCGCAGACCGGGAGGTGCAGGGCCGGCCCGAGGACCTCGACGACGCGGCCCGGGAGCTGACCCTGCGGGGTCTCGTAGGCCTCGCCGACACCCTGCGGGAATCGTCGGTGGCCGCCGTCGAGCAGCTGCGCGCCGCCGGCGTGCGCGTGCTGGTCGCGACCGGGGACCATCCCGAGACGGCCGGGGCCATCGCGGCGCAGGCGGGCATCCCGGACGGGGACCGGGTGGTCACCGGCGCCCAGCTGGCCCGGGCGTCGGACACCGAACGGGCGGAGCTGGTCCGGACCTCCGCCGTCTTCGCCCGGCTGTCGCCGGAGCAGAAGGTGACCCTGGTGGCCGCCCTGCGCCGGTCGGGGGCGACCCTGGCGATGACCGGGGACGGCGTGAACGATGCCGCCGCCATCCGGCTGGCCGACGTGGGCGTGGGGGTCTCCGGCGCCGAGTCACCTGCCGCGCGCACGGCCGCCGACCTGGTGCTGACCGATCAGGACCTGACCCGGCTGGTCGACGCGATCGCCGAGGGCCGGGCGATGTGGTCGCGCGTGCGGGACGCGGTGTCGGTGCTGGTGGGCGGCAACGCCGGCGAGGTGGCGTTCACCGTGCTCGGCACCGCCTTCGGGGGGCGGGCCCCGCTCGGCACCCGCCAGCTGTTGCTGGTCAACCTGCTCACCGACATGTTCCCGGCACTCGCGGTGGCGGTCGCGACGCCGCGGGCGGCCACCGTGGAGGCGGCCGAGGCCGGGCCCTTCTCCGGGCATCCGCTGGCGCCGGTCCTGCTCGCCGGGCCGCAGCGCGGCTTCACCGACACGGTGCGCCGGATGGTGCTGGTCCGGGGCGCCGCCACCACGGTCGGCGCGACCGGCGCGTGGGCGACCGGCCGGCTGACCGGCCCCTTCGGGCGGGCCAGCACCATGGGGCTGGCCGCGCTGATCGCCACCCAGCTCGGGCAGACGGCGTGGGCCGGGCGCAGGAGCCCGCTGGTGCTGGGCACCGCCGCCGGCTCCTTCGCGGTGCTGTTCGCGCTCGTCCAGACCCCGGGGGTCAGCCGGTCCTTCGGCTGCACGCCCCTGGACCCGCTGTCCTGGCTGGTCGTGCTCGGCTGGGCCGCCGCCGGGACCGTGACCGCTGAGGTCGGCCCCGCCGTGATCGAGCGCCTTCGCCCGGGGACCGCAGATGCGTGACGCGGAGGCCCTGGAACCGTTCGCCGGGATGTGGGAGGTCGAGGCACGGTTCCCCGCACGCGAGCCACCCGTCGTGCGGGGCACCTCGACCTTCGGCTGGCTGCTCGGGCACCGCTTCCTGGTCCAGCGGGCGCAGACCGACCACCCCCAGGCGCCCGACAGCGAGATGATCATCGCCCCGGACCCCGGCCTGCCCGCCGGCTACCGGGCGCACTACTTCGATTCGCGCGGCGTGGTGCGGCTCTACGAGATGAGCTTCGACGGCCGGGAATGGACGCTCGCCCGCACGGCACCCGACTTCACCCCGCTGGACTTCGCGCAGCGGTTCGTCGGGACCTTCAGCGAGGACGGCGCCACCATCGCCGGCCAGTGGGAGACCTCCCCCGACGGCGCCGACTGGCAGCCGGACTTCGAGCTCGTCTACCGCCGGACCGGCTGAGGGCCGGCCGGCCCGCCGCGGCCGGGCTACCCCGCGGCGATCTTCAGGAGCGTGCTGCTGAGAAGCGCCGGCGCGGCCACGTGCGCCGTGTGGCTCGCGGCCAGCTCGACCAGCCGCCAGGAGGGGTCGGTGCGCACCCGCGTCACGGACGGCGGCTCGGCCTCGCCCTCCTTCTCCTCCGTGCAGAGCACGAAGGTCCGCGGCAGCTCGGTCTCCCCGTGCTCGAGGTGCAGCGGTTGCGTCATGGTGGCCAGAGGATGGTGGACCATCCGCGCCACCGCCCACGCGACCTCGGACGGGATGTCCGGTGGCAACGGGTCGGGAAGGGGTGCCGGCACCCGCCATCCGTCGCCCCGGGTGCGGGCCGACTCCTCGTACAGAGCCCGCGACTCGGCCGGGACGAGGTCCAGCATCGATTCGCCCGCGCGGGGCACGTCCGCGTCGAGGTAGACGAGCTGCCCGATGCGCTCGGGGGTGCGGTCGGCCACCCCGGTGATCACCATGCCGCCGTAGCTGTGGCCGACGAGCACGACGTCGGTGAGGTCCTCGTAGTGGAGCACCGCGACGACGTCGGCGATGTGCACGTCGAGGTCCGTCTCCGGGGTGGCGAGGTGGGCGCGTTCCCCGAGGCCGGTGAGCGACGGCGTCACGACCTCGTGGCCGGCCGTGCGGAGGAGCGGGCGGACCCAGCGCCAGGCGTGGGCGCCCGACCAGGCGCCGTGCACGATCACGAACGTGGCCATCGCGGCCCCCAGGACGTCGGGTCCCCGTGCGCCGGAATGGTCGCAGCGACCGACGCCGGCTACAAGGAGCTCTGTGCCGGCATCGTCAGCCGACCAGGACGACCAGCAGGGTGCGGGGGCCGTGGACGCCCTCGACCCGCTGGAGCTCGATGTCGCTGGTCGCCGAGGGCCCGCTGATCATCGTCAGCGGGGCGAGCGGTTCGAGCCGTGCCAGCCCCTCCGGCACGCCGCCCACCACCTGGTCGCCCGTCACCACGCAGACCAGGCAGTCGGGGAGCAGGGACAGCGCGCGCCGCCCGCAGACCGGGCTGCCGTCGAGCACCAGGGTGCCGGTCTCGGCGACCGCGACGGAGACGCCGGTGACCGTCGCCGCGTATCCCGCGAGTTCCACGGCGGGTCGGCCGTCGTCCTCGGTGGCCCCGTCCGGGCGCCAGTCGGCAGGCAGGCCGGGGGCCACGACGACGTCGGCCTCGGGGTGCTCCCCGAGCGTCGCCTGCAGCGCGCTGGCGACGGTCTGCGCGACCTCGGACGGCGCACAGCGCAGCACCGTGGCCTTGTAGTCCTCGAGGCGGTCGGTGAGGACGTCGAGCAGCTGGGCCGCCGAGCGGTCGTCGGCGGTCCGGTAGTTCCGCGCGATCGGGGCGGGCGCCGCGCGGTCCGGGCCGAGCGCCGTCCGGATCCGGCCGAGGATCTCCTCCCGGGCCGTCATCGGCCGTGCTCCCGCGCCCAGGCCTGCGTGAACGTCTCCCGCGGCGGGGTGGGCAGGTCGCGGGTGCGCGTCCACTTCGACGCCGGGGGCGGCAGGGCGGCCGGCAGCGTCGGCTTCCCCCGGGCGAGGAACCGGCCGAGCCCGGCGGCCCGCTGGGCCAGGTGCCAGAGCCGGGGACTGGACATGACCTTCGACAGGGCGCGGAACGCCGCCGCCTCGGGGGTCGTCCGCGTCTGGGCCTCCACGTGCTCGGCGCGCAGGTGCACCAGGATCGAGGGGATGTCGATCGCGACCGGGCACACGTCGTAGCAGGCGCCGCACAGCGACGAGGCGTACGGCAGCGACGCGTTGTCCTCGACCCCGGTGAGCTGCGGGGAGAGGACGGCGCCGATCGGCCCGGGGTAGACCGAGCCGTAGGCGTGCCCGCCGGCGCGCTCGTACACCGGGCAGACGTTGAGGCAGGCCGAGCACCGGATGCAGTGCAGCGCCTCGCGGCCCACCTCGTCGGCGAGCACCGCCGTCCGCCCGTTGTCGAGCAGGACGAGGTGGAAGTCCTGCGGCCCGTCGCCCGGGGTGACCCCGGCCCACAGCGAGGTGTAGGGGTTCATCCGCTCGCCGGTGGAGGAGCGGGGGAGGAGCTGCAGGAACACCTCGAGATCGCGCCAGGTGGGCACGACCTTCTCGATGCCCATGACGGTGATCAGCGTCTCCGGCAGCGTCAGGCACATCCGGCCGTTGCCCTCGCTCTCGACCACCGTGAGGGTGCCGGTCTCGGCGATCGCGAAGTTCGCGCCGCTGACGGCCACCCGGGCCCTCAGGAAGCGCTCGCGCAGGTGGGTGCGGGCGGCCATGGCGAGTTTCCGCGGCTCGTCGGTGAGCTCGGGGTCGACACCGGGGATGGTGCGGGCGAAGATCTCGCGGATCTCGGAGCGGTTCTTGTGGATCGCCGGCACGAGGATGTGGGAGGGCTTGTCGTCGCCGAGCTGCACGATCAGCTCGGCGAGGTCGGTCTCCAGCGCGGTGATCCCGGCGGCCTCGAGCGCCTCGTTGAGGCCGATCTCCTGGGTGGCCATCGACTTGACCTTGACCACCTCGTCCGCGCCGGTGGCCTGCACCAGCCGGGTGACGATCGCGTTCGCCTCGTTCGCGTCGCGCGCCCAGTGGACCGTGCCGCCGCGGGCGGTGACCTGCTCCTCCAGGGCGATCAGGTGCTCGTCGAGCCGGGCCATCGTGGCGGCCTTGATCGCGCGACCGGCCTCCCGGAGCTCCGCCCAGTCGGGCACCTCGCCGACGACGCGGGCGCGCTTGGCCCGGATGGTGGAGGTGGCGTGGCCGAGGTTCGCGCGGAGCTGCCCGTCCCGCAGGGCACCGCGGGCGGCGTCCGGGAAGGACTGGTCGCCCCGCAGGTGCCCCACGTCGCGGGGCGCCGTCGGGATGCCGAGGAAGACCGCGGTCATCGCCGACTCCCGCTTTCGGTACCGGAAGCGGAGGGCGACGGCGCCGCTTCCGGTACCGAAAGCCGGCACGGGGCGGTCATGCCGGCACCGAGGGCTTGGTCGACTGCTGCGGGTTCACGGCTTCCTCCGTCGAGGCGAGGATCTCGGCCAGGTGCACCGTGCGGGTGCCGGCCCGGAGCCGGGACAGCCCGCCCCCGATGTGCATCAGGCAGGACGCGTCGCCGGCGGTGCAGACCTCGGCGTGGGTCGACAGCACGTTGGCCATCTTGTCGGTCAGCATCGCCGTCGAGATGTCGGCGTTCTTGACGGCGAACGTGCCGCCGAAGCCGCAGCACTGGTCGGCGCCGGGCAGCTCCACGAGATCGAGGCCGCGGACGGCGCGGAGCAGCTGCAGCGGCCGGTCGCCGACCCGCAGCAGCCGCAGCGAGTGGCAGGTCGGGTGGTAGGTCACCCGGTGCGGGTAGAAGGCCCCGACGTCGGTCACGCCGAGGACGTCGACCAGGAACTGGGACAGCTCGTAGGTGCGTCCCGCGAGCAGTTCCGCCTCGTCCGCGAGTGCGTGCTCGCCCGCCCGGCGGGCCACGGCGGCCTGCTGGTGGTGGATCGAGGCGACGCACGACCCGGACGGCGCCACGATCGCCTCCGCCCCGGCGAACGCGCGGACGTGGTTGGCGACGATCGGCACGGCCTCGTGGCGGTACCCGGTGTTGACGTGCATCTGCCCGCAGCAGCTCTGCCCCGCCGGGACGACGACCTCGTGACCGAGCCGCTCGAGCAGGGTGGCCGTGGCGCGGGCCACCTGCGGCACCATCGTGTCCACCAGGCAGGTGGCGAACAGAGCTACCTTCATGCGGTCGCCTCCCGGGTAGGCGCGGCGTTCCTGCGCACCATGCTGGACTGCCGGACCACCAGCACGGGCTCGAAGAGCAGCTGCTCGTGCAGGTGGTTCTCCCCGCGAGCTTCGTCGATCAGCAGCTCGGCCGCGCGTCGACCGAGCTCCTGCCGTGGCTTGCGCACCGACGAGAGCGGGACGGCGGCGGCGGCGGCGAAGTCGATGTCGTCGTAACCGACGATCGCGAAGTCCTCCGGCACCGCGACACCGTGCCGGACCATCTCCTGGAGCATCCCCAGGGCGAGCAGGTCGTTGGCGCAGATCGCGGCCGTGGGACGCCGCGCGGCGGGCGTCCCGATGATCTGCTCGGCGGCCTCGCGCCCACCCGCCACGGTGAGCTTGGCGGGCGAGAGGACGGTCAGCGCGTCGTCGGATCCGCAGGCCTCACGGATCGCCAGTTCCACGCCCTGGTGCCGCTCCTGCACCTGGGGCAGGCCGGAGGATCCCCCGACGAATGCGATCCGCCGGTGCCCCCGCTCCAGCAGGTGATCGGCGGCGAGCCGGCCCCCGTGGACGTCGTCCACCGCGACCGAGCACTGGTCCGGGCCGGTGGCCCGACGGTCCAGCAGCACCACCGGCACGCCCCGGCGGCGCACGGCCTCGAGGGCGGGGGAGAGCTCGGCGGTGGGGGTGATGAGGACACCGCGCACGCGCTGCTCGGCGAGCACGTCCAGGTGCGCCGCCTCCCGGGCCGCGAGGTCGTCGGAGTTGCAGAGGATCACCGACAACCCCTCGGCGTTCGCCGCCTCCTCGACGCCACGTGCCACGTCGGTGAAGAACGGGTTGGCGATGTCGAGGACGACCAGGCCGATGGTCCGGCTGTGCCCGGCCCGCAGCTGCCGGGCCGACTCGTTGCGGACGAAGCCGAGGTCGGCGATCGCGGCGAGGACGCGGTCACGGGTCACCTCGCTGACCATGGTGGGGCGGTTGAGCACGTTGCTGACGGTCCCCACCGAGACACCCGCCCGCTCGGCGACGTCGCGGATGCTGCTGGTCAGTGGTCCTCCCCGGATCACCAGGCCGCGTCGATGCGCCCGTGAGCCCGCATGATCCCGGTCCCGGGTGAAACGTGTCAACCGCGCAGCACAGGCGTACATATCCGGGTGCTGAGCGTGGCGTCCGTGACGCTTGACACAGCCGGGCGGTATCCCTATGGTCTGCGCCACACCCCTTGTGAAACGTTTCATACATCGGAGGCGGTCACCCTGGAGCCAGCCCCGGCGCACCCCGCGCCCGGCAGCGTCGTCCTCGCTCTCGAGGACGTGAGCAAGTCCTTCGGCGCCGTCGCCGCGCTGCGCGGTGCCCGACTCGAACTGCGGGCCGGCGAGGCGCACGCGCTGGTCGGCGAGAACGGCGCCGGCAAGTCGACGCTGGTCAAGATCCTGGCGGGGGTCCACGGCCCCGACTCCGGACGGGTGCTGCTCGACGGCGCCCCGGTGACGCTGGACAACCCGGCCGCGGCCCGCGCGGCCGGCATCGCAGTCATCTACCAGGAGCCCACGCTGTTCCCCGACCTCTCGGTCGCGGAGAACATCTTCATGGGCCGCCAGCCGCTCACCGGCGGACGCCGGATCGACCGCAGGGAACTGGCCGCACGCTGCCGGGCGCTGTTCGAGCGGCTCGGCGTCACGCTGGACCCCGACCGCCCGGCGCGCGGCCTGTCCATCGCCGACCAGCAGATGATCGAGATCGCCAAGGCGCTCTCGTTCGACGCCCGAGTGCTGGTCATGGACGAGCCCACCGCGGCGCTCTCCGGCGTCGAGGTCGAGCGGCTGTTCACCGTGGCCCGGTCGCTGCGTTCCTCCGGCGCGGCCGTGCTGTTCATCTCCCACCGCTTCGACGAGGTCTTCGACCTGTGCGACCGGATCACGGTCATGCGCGACGGCCAGTGGGTGTCGACCGACCCGGCCACGGACCTCACCGTCGACCAGGTGGTGCGGCGCATGGTCGGCCGCGAGGTCGCCTCGCTCTTCCCGAAGATCGACGTCGAGCCCGGCGAGGTGGTGCTCGAGGTCCGCGGGCTGACGCGCGTCGGGGTCTTCGCCGACGTCTCGTTCGACGTGCGCGCCGGGGAGATCGTCGCCCTGGCGGGTCTCGTCGGGGCCGGGCGCAGCGAGGTCGTCCGGGCCGTGTTCGGCGTGGATGCCTACGACGCGGGCTCGGTCCGGGTCGCCGGGTCGCAACTGCGCCAGGGGTCGCCGGCCGCGGCCATGGCGGCCGGCCTGGCGCTCGTGCCCGAGGACCGCCGCCAGCAGGGACTGGTCATGGAGCTCTCCGTGGAACGCAACGCCACCCTGACCCGGCGCTGGAAGCTCGCGCGGTTCGGCCTCCTCTCCGCCCGGAGCGAGCGGGCCACGGCCGCCGACTGGACGAAGCGGATGCAGGTCAAGGCCGGGAAGCTCTCGGACGCCGTGTCCACGCTCTCCGGTGGCAACCAGCAGAAGGTCGTCCTGGCGAAGTGGCTGTCCACCGACCCCCGGGTGCTCATCGTCGACGAGCCGACCCGCGGGATCGACGTCGGCACCAAGGCGGAGGTGCACCGCCTGCTCTCGCAGCTCGCGGCGGACGGCATGGCGGTCGTCATGGTCTCCAGCGAGCTCCCGGAGGTCCTCGGCATGGCCGACCGCGTCCTCGTCATGCACGAGGGCCGCGTCGTCGCCGACATCCCCCGGGCGCAGGCCGACGAGGACAGCGTGATGCTCGCGGCCACCGGCCAGGCCGGCCGCCCGGCGGTGGCGTCATGAGCTCCTCGACGAAGGCCGCGGCCCCGGCTCCGGTCGACGTGGCCCCCGAGCACACCGGCGGGCGCGGCGCGGCGCTGGTGCAGCGGCTGGTGGTGGTGCGCGAGCTCGGTATCCTGGCCGCGCTGCTGCTCCTGATCGTCGCCACGGTGATCGCCAACCCGCGCTTCCTGTCGGGGCAGAACCTCCGCGACCTGCTCCTGTCGGCGTCGATCCTGACGGTCCTCGCGGCCGGCCAGACGATCGTCATCGTCACCCGGAACGTGGACCTCTCCGTGGGCTCGGTCCTCGGGCTGTCCGCCTACGCGTCGGGCACGCTGCTGGTGAACGCGCCGGGCACCCCGGTGGTCCTGGTGATCCTGGCAGGGATGGCGGTCGGGGCGGCGTGCGGCCTGCTCAACGGCGCCATCGTGGCCATCGCCAAGGTGCCGTCCCTGGTGGTCACCCTGGGCACGCTCTACGCGTTCCGGGGACTGGACTCGCTCTGGGCCAGCAGCAGCGACCGGCTGCAGATCAACGCCGCCGACCTGCCCACCGGCTTCAAGTCCCTCGCCGGCGCCCGGCTGCTCGGCGTCCCGCTGCTGTTCCTGATCGCACTGGCCGTGGTGCTGCTGGTCGGCTTCTACCTCCGCAACTACCGCAGCGGCCGGGAGCTGTACGGCATCGGCTCGGACCCCGCGGCCGCACGGCTGTCGGGCATCCCGGTCGGCCGGCGGGTGCTCCTCGCGTTCGTCGTCAACGGCGCCCTGGCCGGCCTCGCGGGGGTTCTCTACGCCGCGCGGTTCCAGACGCTGGACGCCACCGCAGGCACCGGCCAGGAGCTCTTCGTCGTCGCGGCGGCCGTCGTGGGTGGCGTGGCCATCTTCGGGGGCAGCGGCTCGGTGTACGGCGCCGCGCTGGGCGCTCTCCTGCTCACCACCATCGGGACCTCGCTGCCCCAGCTCGGTCTCAACCCGTTCTGGCGGGACGCCGCCGTCGGCGCCCTGATCCTCGCCGCCATCGCCCTGGACCGGGCGCTCTCCCTGCGCCTGGCCCGCCGCCTCCGAGGGAGGAACCTCCGTGGCGCTTGATTCGGCCCACCCCGCCACCCCCGCCCCCGCGACCCCGGCCGGCCAGGCGCCCGCCGAGCGGCCCTCGCCGACCTCGCGGCTCCGCCTGCTGGGCACCGGCGACGGCGTGATCACGCTGGTCCTGGTCGTCTTCCTGCTCGTCGCCTCGTTCGCGGTCGAGGGCTTCGCCTCGACGCGCAACACCGGCTTCCTGCTGCTGGACGTCGTCGTGATCGTGCTGATCGCGCTGCCGCTGACCCTCGTGATCGTCACCGGCGAGATCGACCTGTCGGTGGCCAGCACGGTGGGGCTGACCAGCGCGGTGATGGGCCAGCTGTGGTTCGCCGGGCTGCCCCTCGAGGCGATCATCCCGATCTGCCTGCTGCTGGGCGGCGTGCTCGGCGCGGTGAACGGACTGCTCGTCACCAGGCTCGGGCTGCCCTCCCTGGCGGTCACCATCGGCACCCTCGCGCTCTACCGCGGGCTGGCCTTCGTCGTCCTCGGGGACCGGGCCGTCGCCGACTTCCCCCGATCCTGGACGACCTGGGCGCTCAGCGGCATCGGGGCGACCGGCATCCCCGTGGTGGTGGTCCCGCTGCTCGTGCTGATCGTGCTCACCGGCGTCGTCCTCCACGCCACCCCGATCGGCCGCTCGCTGTACGCCATGGGCAACAGCGAGGACGCCGCCCGGTTCGCGGGGATCGACGTCGGCCGCACCAAGCTCTGGCTCTTCGTCGTGACCGGCGTCGTCGCGGCCCTCGGCGGCGTCTACTGGACGCTGCGCTACGGCAGTGCCCGCGCCGACAACGCCCAGGGCCTGGAGCTGCAGGTCATCGCGGCGATCCTGCTGGGCGGCGTCTCGATCTTCGGCGGCAGCGGCGGCCTGGTCGGCGTCCTCGCCGGTGCCCTCCTGCTCGGCTCGCTGCGCAACGCCCTGCAGCTGGTCAACGTGCCCTCCGACGTCCTGAACATCGTGACCGGCGCGCTGCTGATCGTCGCCGTCGTCACGCCGCAGATCGCCGCCCGGTTCCGCGGGCGGCGGCCGCGGGGCCGGCCCCGCACCCCATGAGCGCACCACCCGCACGCCCCGTCCCGGGCGCACGTCCGTTCCCCGACTCCGGCCGCCCTGGCGCCGGCTCACAAGAGAGGCAACCCATGACCAGCTTCCTGTCCAGCCGCCGCCTGCGCGGCGGCCTGACCGGCGCCGCCGTCGCGGCCCTGGTGCTGACCACCGCCGCCTGCGGCGGCACCACCCGCGGCGAGGAGGAGGGCGGCGGCTCCGCCGGCGAGGCCAGCGCCTCGG
Organism: Blastococcus sp. CT_GayMR19; assembly: GCF_004570385.1. Taxonomy (GTDB): domain Bacteria; phylum Actinomycetota; class Actinomycetes; order Mycobacteriales; family Geodermatophilaceae; genus Blastococcus_B. The sequence goes on from NZ_SPQL01000014.1 coordinate 76,629, forward strand.
CCAACCCCGACGCCGAGATCCCCTCGGGGCTGAAGATCTCCTTCCTGCCCAAGCAGCTGAACAACCCCTACTTCGCGATCGCCGACGGCGGCGGCGAGAACGCGGTCGAGGAGATCGAGGGCGAGTTCAGCGAGGTCGGCCCGTCCGAGGCCAGCGCCTCCTCGCAGGTCAGCTACATCAACACGCTGACCCAGCAGGGCGTCGACGTCATCGTCACCTCGGCGAACGACCCGAACGCCATCTGCAGCGCGCTGGACCAGGCCCGGGCCGGTGGCGCCAACGTCGTCACCTTCGACTCCGACACCGATCCCGCGTGCCGCGACCTGTTCATCAGCCAGGCCACCAGCGAGGGCATCGCGCAGAGCCAGATCGACCTGATGGCCGAGCAGATGGGTGGCGCGGGCCAGGTGGCGATCCTGTCGGCGACGGCGAACGCGACGAACCAGAACGCCTGGATCGAGATCATGGAGACCTACGCCGCCGAGAAGTACCCCGACATGGAGATCGTCGCCACCGTCTACGGCGACGACGAGGACGAGAAGTCCTTCCAGGAGACCCAGGGTCTGCTGCAGACCTATCCGGAGCTCAAGGGGATCATCTCGCCGACCACCGTCGGGATCTCGGCCGCGGCCCGGTACCTGTCCGGCTCCGAGTACAAGGGCAAGGTCGCGCTGACCGGCCTGGGGACGCCGAACCAGATGCGGGAGTTCGTCAAGGACGGCACCGTCACGGCCTTCGCGCTGTGGAACCCCGAGGAGCTCGGCTACCTGGCCGCCTACGCGGGAGCGGCCCTGGCCGCCGGTCAGATCACCGGCGCGGAGGGCGAGACCTTCGAGGCCGGCGAGCTCGGCGAGTACACGGTCGAGGCCGACGGCGTCGTCGTCCTCGGCGAGCCCACCGTGTTCAACGCCGACAACATCGACGACTTCGACTTCTGAGTCGTCCGCTCCTGCCGCCGCCGGTCATCCGGCCGGCGGCGGCAGGAGGCACCACCCCGCTGAGAGGAACCCGACGTGCCCCGCGTCTGCTTCACGCTCCAGGTCCGCCCGGACCGGCTCGCCGAGTACCGCGAGCGGCACGCCACCGTGTGGCCGGAGATGCTGCGTGCCCTGCGCGACACCGGCTGGCACGACTACCAGCTCTTCCTGCGCGAGGACGGCCTGCTGGTCGGCACCCTGGTGACCGACGACCTCGCCGCGGCCCAGGCCGCCATGGAGCGGACCTCGGTCAACTCCCGCTGGCAGGCCGACATGGCGCCCTTCTTCGACCTCCCCGACGGTCGGCCCGACCGAGGGATGCACCTGCTCGATCTCGTCTTCGATCTCGACGCCCAGCTCGCGGCGGCCTGTGAGACGACCACCCCCGGAACAGGAGACCGACCGTGACCACAACCAGGTCCAGCGCGCTCGAGGCGCTGGCGCAGCAGACCATCGAGCTGCCCTCCTGGGCGTTCGGCAACTCCGGCACCCGGTTCAAGGTCTTCGGCCAGCCCGGTGTGGCCCGCGATCCGTACGAGAAGCTCGAGGACGCCGCCCAGGTGAACAGGTACACCGGCGTCGCGCCGCGGGTGTCCCTGCACATCCCGTGGGACCTGGTCGACGACTACGGCAAGCTTGCCGCCCACGCCGCCGACCTCGGTGTCTCGATCGGCGCCATCAACTCCAACCTCTTCCAGGACGACGACTACCGGCTGGGCTCGCTGACCCACGCCGATCCCGCCGTCCGCCGCAAGGCGATCGACCACCACGCCCAATGCGTCGAGGTCATGAACGCCACCGGCTCGACCGACCTCAAGGTGTGGCTGCCGGACGGCACCAACTACCCGGGGCAGGACGACCTGCGGGCCCGTCAGGACCGGCTGGCCGACTCGCTGTCCCAGATCTACGCGATGCTCGGGCCGGGGATGCGGATGCTGCTCGAGTACAAGTTCTTCGAGCCGTACTTCTACGCGATGGACATCCCCGACTGGGGCACGTCGCTGGTGCACTGCCTCGCGCTGGGGGAGCAGGCGACCGTCGTCCTGGACACCGGCCACCACGCGCCGGGCACCAACATCGAGTTCATCGTCATGCAGCTGCTGCGGGCCGGGCGGCTGGGCGCGTTCGACTTCAACTCGCGCAACTACGCCGACGACGACCTCATCGTCGGGTCGGCGGATCCGTTCCAGCTGTTCCGGATCCTGAACGAGATCGTGGCCGCGGACGCCCTGCTCGGTGCCGACGTCAACTTCATGCTCGACCAGTGCCACAACATCGAGCCCAAGATCCCGGGCCAGATCCGGTCGGTGATGAACGTGCAGGAGGCGACGGCGAAGGCGCTGCTCGTCGACCGCGACGCGCTTGCCGCGGCCCAGCGGTCGGGTGACGTGCTGGGGGCCAACGCGCTGCTGATGGACGCCTACAACACCGACGTCCGCCCGCTGCTCGCCGAGCTGCGGGTGTCGTCGGGCCTGGACCCCGACCCGTACGCCGCCTACGCCCGGTCCGGCCACCAGGAGCGCATCGCCCGCGAGCGCGTCGGCGGCTCCCAGGCCGGCTGGGGCGCCTGACCCCACCAGCCCTCCGCTTTCTGTACCGAAAGCGGCCCCTCTCTTCCGCGCTTTCGGTACCGAAAGCGGGGACAGGACATCGGAAGGACCGCACGATCGTGACGAACCCCGTGGTCGAGGACCTGCTGGGCCGGAGCAACCGGCTCGGCGCGGACCCGCGCAACACCAACTACGCCGGCGGCAACACCTCCGCGAAGGGCACCGAGACCGACCCGGTGACCGGGCAGCCGGTCGAGCTGCTCTGGGTCAAGGGCTCCGGGGGAGACCTCGGCACGCTCACCGAGCCCGGTCTCGCCGTCCTCCGGCTGGACCGGCTGCGCTCCCTGGTCGACGTCTACCCGGGCGTCGACCGGGAGGACGAGATGGTTGCCGCCTTCGACTTCTGCCTGCACGGGCGGGGCGGTGCGGCGCCGTCGATCGACACGGCGATGCACGGCCTGGTCCGGTCGGCGCACGTCGACCACCTGCACCCCGACTCGGGGATCGCCCTGGCGACGGCGGCCGACGGCGAGGCGCTGACCCGCGAGTGCTTCGCCGACCGCGTCGTCTGGGTGCCGTGGCGCCGGCCCGGATTCCAGCTCGGCCTGGACATCGCCGAGATCGCGGAGAAGAACCCGCAGGCGATCGGCTGCATCCTCGGTGGGCACGGCGTGACGGCGTGGGGCGAGACGAGCGAGCAGTGCGAGGCCAACAGCCTGGAGATCATCCGGACGGCGGAGCGCTTCCTCGCCGAGCGCGGCCGCCCCGAGCCCTTCGGTCCGGTCGTCCCGGGCTACGAGGCGTTGCCGCCGGCGGAGCGGAAGCACAAGGCGGCCGCGCTCGCCCCGGTCATCCGCGGGCTGGCGTCCACCGACCGGCCCCAGGTCGGCTCCTTCACCGACGCCGAGGTCGTGCTCGACTTCCTCGCCGCGGCCGAGCACCCGCGGCTGGCGGCGCTGGGCACGTCCTGCCCCGACCACTTCCTGCGCACCAAGGTGCGGCCCCTGGTGGTCGATCTGCCCGCGCACGCGTCGGTCGAGGACGTCGTCGCGCGGCTGAAGGAGCTGCACGAGGAGTACCGCGCCGAGTACGCCGCCTACTACGCGCGGCACGCGACCCCGGACAGCCCGGCCATGCGTGGCGCCGACCCGGCGATCGTGCTCGTGCCCGGCGTCGGCATGTTCAGCTTCGGGGCCAACAAGCAGACCGCGCGGGTGGCCGGCGAGTTCTACGTGAACGCGATCAACGTGATGCGCGGCGCCGAGGCCGTCTCCACCTATGCGCCGATCGACGAGGCGGAGAAGTTCCGCATCGAGTACTGGGCGCTGGAGGAGGCCAAGCTCGCGCGGATGCCGAAGCCGAAGCCGCTGGCGACCCGGGTCGCCCTGGTCACCGGGGCCGCCTCCGGCATCGGCAAGGCGATCGCCGTCCGGCTCGCGGCCGAGGGCGCCTGCGTCGTCGTCGCCGACCTCGAGCTGTCGAAGGCCCGGAACGCCGCCGCCGAGATCGGCGGCTCCGACGTCGCGATCGGCGTGGCCGCCGACGTCTCCGACGGCGAGGCCGTGGCGGCCGCGTTCCGCGCGGCCGCGCTGGCCTTCGGCGGGGTCGACCTGGTGGTGAACAACGCCGGGCTGTCGATCTCCAAGCCGCTGCTGGAGACGACCGAGCAGGACTGGGACCTGCAGCACGACGTCATGGCGAAGGGCAGCTTCCTGGTCTCCCGCGAGGCCGCCCGCATCATGATCGAGCAGGGGCTGGGCGGCGACATCGTCTACATCAGCAGCAAGAACTCGCTGTTCGCCGGTCCGAACAACATCGCCTACGGGGCGACCAAGGCCGACCAGGCGCACCAGGTCCGGCTGCTGGCCGCCGAGCTCGGCCCGCACCAGATCCGCGTCAACGGCATCAACCCCGACGGTGTCGTCCGTGGCTCCGGCATCTTCGCCGGCGGCTGGGGCGCCAGCCGGGCCGCCGTCTACGGCGTCGAGGAGGACAAGCTCGGCGAGTTCTACGCCCAGCGGACCCTGCTCAAGCGCGAGGTGCTGCCCGACCACGTCGCCGACGCCGTCTTCGCGCTGACCGGTGGTGACCTGACCCGCACGACGGGCCTGCACGTGCCGGTCGACTCGGGCGTCGCGGCCGCCTTCCTCCGCTGACATGAGGGCCATGAGCGTGCTTGTGGCCGCACGTGGTGGGCGCGTGAGCGGCGAGGGGACGTTCGCGGCGGTCGATCTGGGTGCCTCGAGCGGACGGGTCATGGCCGCCCGGGTCGGACCGCAGCGGCTGGACCTGCACGAGGTGCACCGGTTCCCCAACCGGCCGGTGCGGACGGCGGGCACGCTGCACTGGGACGTGCTCGCCCTCTACGGCGGCATCCTCGACGGGCTGCGGGCGGCGGGCCGGGATCTCGGCCGGCTGGACGGCGTCGGCATCGACAGCTGGGCCGTGGACCACGGGCTGCTGGACGCCGACGGCGCGCTGCTGGGCAACCCGGTCCACTACCGCGACACCCGGCACGCGACCGCGGTGCCCGCCGTGCACGCCGCCGTCCCGCCGGAGGAGCTGTACCGGATCAGCGGCCTGCAGCACCTGCCGTTCAACACCGTCTTCCAGCTCGCCGCGGCGCGGGGCAGCGCCCAGCTGGACGCGGCCCGCACGTCGCTGCTCGTCCCCGACCTCCTCGCCCACTGGCTCACGGGCGCGGTCGGCGCCGAGGTCACCAACGCCTCGACGACGGGGCTGCTCGACGCCACGACGCGCGAGTGGGCGTGGCCGCTGATCGACCGGCTGCAGCTGCCGCGCGGGCTGTTCGCCCCGCTCCGGCAGCCGGGGGAGCGGCTGGGTGAGCTGCGGGACGACGTCCTGGCCGAGACGGGGCTGACCGGCCCGGTGCCGCTGACCGCGGTCGGGTCCCATGACACGGCCTCGGCCGTCGTCGGTGTCCCGGCCACGTCCGACCGGTTCGCCTACATCTCCTGCGGGACGTGGTCGCTGGTCGGCGTGGAGCTCGGGAAGCCGGTGCTCACCGAGGAGAGCCGGAGCGCGGGGTTCACCAACGAGCTGGGCGTCGACGGCACCGTCCGTTACCTGCGCAACGTGATGGGGCTGTGGCTGCTCCAGGAGTCACTGCGGACGTGGGCGGCGGCGGGACTGCCCGCCGACCTGTCCGAGCTGATCGCCGCGGCCGCGAACGTGCCCGCGTTCACCGCCCTCGTCGACCCGGACGACCCTCGCTTCCTGCCGCCCGGCGACATGCCGGCGCGCATCGCCGCCGTCTGCGCCGAGACGCGGCAGACCCCGCCGCAGAGCCAGGCGGAGACCGTCCGCTGCATCCTCGACAGCCTCGCGCTCGCCTACCGGCGGACGGTCCGGCGCGCCGCCGAGCTGTCCGGGCGGGACGTCGAGGTCGTGCACCTGGTCGGCGGGGGAGCGCGCAACACCCTGCTGTGCCAGCTCACGGCCGACGCCTGCGGCCTGCCGGTGCTCGCCGGTCCGGTCGAGGCGGCCGCGCTCGGCAACGTCCTGGTGCAGGCGCGGGCCGGCGGGGTCCTCTCCGGTGGGCTGGGGGAGCTCCGGGCGCTGCTGCGGAGCACGCAGGACGTCCGTCTCCACATGCCCATGCCGGGAGCCGAACCCGCCTGGCAAGCCGCCGAGCAGCGGGTGCGCTGGTGATCGCGCTGCCCGAGCGTCCCAGGGCGGACCGGGTCAGTGGGCGAAGGCCGGGGCCGGACCGTCCTGCGGCTCGGGGAGCTGCCACGGCCGCACGACCGCGGTGAGGACGGCGACCGCGAGCACCAGCATGGCGACGATCACCATGCCCATCGCCAGGGCGTCGTTGCCGAGCAGCCCGACCAGCGGTGACACCGCCGCACCGACGCCGAACTGGACCGCCCCCAGGAGCGCCGCCGCCGACCCGGCCGATGCGCCGTACTGCGCCAGGGCGAGGGCCGGGGCGTTCGGCAGCGCGAGGCCGGCGGCGAAGAGGACCGCCCACAGCGGCAGCGCGACGCCGAACAGGCCGCCCGCTTCCGCCGCGGCGAGGAGGACCAGCACGCCGCCCGCGGCCGCGCCCCCGACCGTCCCGCCGACGAGGATCTGTGCCGGTGACCATCGGCGGAGCAGGACCGGGTTCAGCTGGGTGGCCGCGATCAGCCAGACCGCGCCGGCGCCGAACAGCAGACCGAACTGCTGCTCGTCCAGCCCGAACTGGCGCTGGTAGACGAAGGACGAGCCGGACACGTAGGTGAACAGGGCGGCCATCGTGAGCCCGGCGACGAGGATCAGCCCGACGTAGGTGCGGTCCCGGAACAGCCCGCCGTAGGTCCGCATCGTCTCCGCGACCCCACCGCGGCGACGGCGTTCCGGCGGCAGGGTCTCGCGGAGGCCGAACGCGCCGAGGGCGAGCACGAGCAGGCCGTAGACGGCGAGGACGGCGAAGACGCCCCGCCAGGACGTGAACCGCAGGAGCTCCCCACCGATGGTCGGCGCCAGCACCGGCGCGACCCCCATGACCAGGAACAGCCGCGACAGCATGGTCGCCGCCGCGCGGCCTTCGAACAGGTCGCGCACGATGGCCAGCGCGACCACGGCGGTCGCCGCGGTGCCCACGCCCTGCAGCACGCGGAGCGCGCCGAGGACGGCGATGCTCGGGGCCACCAGCACGAGCACCGAGGCCACGACGTGCAGCGCCGTCCCCACGAGGAGGGGCCGGCGTCGGCCGAGGACGTCGGACAGCGGGCCGATGACGAGCTGTCCCAGGGCCAGGCCGACCAGGGTGCCGGTCAGCGTCAGCTGCACGGTGGCCGACGACGTCCCCAGCTCGTCCCGGATGGTCGGCAGGGCGGGGAGGTACATGTCGATGGTCAGCGGGCCCAGCGCCACGAACGCGCCGAGGGTCAGCGCGAGGCGGGCCATGGACGGGCGCCGGGGCGCGTGCGGGACCGGGGCCGGCGTGGTCGCACGGGGGGAAGCAGTGAGGGTCACGGGGGTCCTTCGACTGGGCGGTGATCGAGCGACCGCCGTTGGCCCTCTCGTCGGAGCCAATCCGCCCCGGCCCTCGTTCATTCCGCCGTCGGGAAACTCCTCGACGACGCGGCCGTGCCCGCGACGCTCGTCCGGCAGGACTGCCGCCGCGTCGGGCCCGCATCCCGCCGTGGGAGCCGGGTCAGGCGCGAACGGTCAGTCCCCGCGGCGGTTCAGCGGACGACGGTCACCGGGCACTGTGCGTAGGCCGCGGCGTGCCCCGGGCCCATGTCGGTGCCGTCGAGTGGAACCGATCCCCGGTCGGCACCGGAGGTGCAGGATGCCGGCATGCCACTTTTCCGCGGTGTCGGCGTCGCCCTGGTCACGCTCTTCCGGGAGGACGGCGCGCTGGACGCGCCCGCCACCGCCGAACTCGCGGGGCGGCTGGTCGACCTCGGCGTGCGCTGCGTCCTGGTCGCCGGGACGACGGGGGAGGCGGCCGCCCTCACCCCCGACGAGCGGGACAGCGTGGTGAGCGCGGTGCGGTCAGCGCTGCCGGCCGACGTGCCTGTCCTCGCCGGCACCGGCGCGCCCACCGGGCGGCAGGCGGCCGAGCTGACCGAGCGGGCCTTCGCCGTCGGCGCCGACGCCGTCCTGGCGCTCTCGCCGCCCGGCGTCGCCGATCCGCGGCCGTACTACGAGACGGTCGCCAAGGCGGCCGGCGGGCCGCTGCTGGCCTACCACTTCCCGGGTGCCGCCGCGCCCGGCATTCCCGTCGACCTGCTGGCCGAGCTGCCGGTGTCGGGGCTCAAGGACTCCTCGGGCGACGCCGGCCGGCTGTTGCACGAGCGCGATGTCTTCGACGGGGACCTCTACACCGGCGCGACGAGCCTGGTCGGCCTGTGCGGCGCGGTCGGCGGCGCGGGCGCGCTGGTGGCGGTGGCCAACCTCGCGCCCGAGGACGCCGTCGGGGCCTTCGCCGGCGACGCCGAGGCCCAGGTGCGGCTGGCCGCCGCGGACCGCACCGCGTCCGCCGACTTCCCGGCCGGCTACAAGCGCGCGGCCGCGCAGCGCTTCGGCACGTCGGTGCTCACGCGCGTGGGCCGCTGACCGGCGCTCAGTGCGACTCGCGGCTGACCTCCGACCCGCTCGAGCCGACGAGGAAGTCCAGGTCGGCACCGGTGTCGGCCTGTTGCACGTGGTCGACGTAGAGCCGCTCCCAGCCGCGCCGCGGGTCGGCGAACCCGGCGACGACCGCCTCGTCCGGCGTGCGGGCGGCCAGCTCGTCGTCCGGGACCTCGACGTCGATCCGGCGGGCGGCGACGTCCAGCGCGATGACGTCCCCGGTCCGCACCAGGCCCAGCGGCCCGCCGGCCGCGGCCTCCGGCGCGACGTGCAGGACGACGGTGCCGTACGCGGTCCCGCTCATCCGGCCGTCGCACACGCGCACCATGTCGCGCACGCCTGCCTCGAGCAGCTTCTTCGGCAGCGGCATGTTGGACACCTCCGGCATGCCGGGGTAGCCCCTGGGCCCACAGCCGCGCAGGACGAGCACCGAGTCGGCGTCGACGTCGAGGGCCGGGTCGTTGACGCGGCTGTGGAAGTCCTCGATGGAGTCGAAGACCACCGCCCGGCCGCGGTGCCGCATCAGGTGCGGTGAGGCCGCGGCCGGCTTGATCACCGCGCCGTCGGGGGCGAGGTTGCCGCGCAGGACGGCGATGCCGCCGTGCTCGACCAGAGGTTCGCGGCGCAGCCGGATGACCTCCGGGTCCCAGATGGCGGCCTCGTCGAGGGAGTCCACCAGCGGCTTGCCGGTGACGGTGAGGGCCGTCGGGTCGAGCAGGTCGCGGACCTGGTTCAGCACGGCCGGCAGCCCGCCGGCGCGGTGGAAGTCCTCCATCAGGAACCGGCCGGCCGGCAGCAGGTCGACCAGCACCGGCACCCCCGAGCCGATGCGGTCGAAGTCGTCGAGGGTCAGGTCGATACCCAGGCGGCCGGCGATCGCCAGCAGGTGGATCACGGCATTCGTGGAGCCGCCGATGGCCGCCAGCGCGACGATCGCGTTGGCGAAGGACGCCTCGGTCAGGAACGTCGACGGACGGCGGTCGGCGGCGACCATCTCCACGGCCAGCCTGCCGGTGCCGTGCGCAGCCTCCAGCAGGCGGCTGTCCACGGCCGGCGTGCCCGCGACCCCGGGGACGACGGCGCCCAGCGCCTCGGCGACCAGCCCCATGGTCGAGGCGGTGCCCATCGTGTTGCAGTGGCCGCGACTGCGGATCATCGCCGACTCGGAGCGCGCGAACTCCTCGGCGGACAGCGTGCCGGCGCGGACCTCCTCCGAGAGTCGGAAGACGTCGGTGCCGCAGCCCAGCGGCACCCCGCGGAACGTGCCGGTGAGCATCGGTCCGCCCGGGACGACCACCGCCGGCAGGTCGACCGAGGCGGCGGCCATGAGCAGCGCCGGGATCGTCTTGTCGCACCCCCCGAGGAGCACCAGCCCGTCGACCGGGTTGGCGCGGAACATCTCCTCCATCTCCATCGCGGCCAGGTTGCGCCAGAGCATCGCCGTGGGCCGGACCTGCGTCTCGCCCAGCCCGAGCACCGGCATCTCCAGCGGGGTGCCGCCCGCGGCGTGGACGCCGTCGCGCACGGCCGCCGCCACCTCGGTGAGGTGCCGGTTGCACGGCACGAGGTCCGAGGCGGTGTTGGCGATGGCGATCTGCGGTCGGCCGAACGCGTCGTCCGGGATGCCGCGGCGCATCCACGCCCGGTGGATGTAGGTGTTGCGGCCGTCGCCCGAGTACCAGGCCGCGCTGCGCAGGGTCACGCCCGCCATCCTTGCGCTGTGTCGAGGACCATGCGCGCGGTCGTGCTCTCCGGGCCGGGGGACTGCGCGGTGGCGGACGTGCCCGCCCCCGAAGCCGCCCCGGGTGAGGTGGTCGTGGACGTCGAGCGGGTCGGCGTGTGCGGCACCGACGTCGAGCTGTTCACCGGCGAGCTGTCCTACCTGCAGACGGGGCACTCCTCGTACCCGCTGCGGCCGGGCCACGAGTGGTGCGGCCGGGTCACCGCGCTCGGCGACGGCGTCGACGCCGACTGGCTGGGCCGACGGGTCATGGGCGACACGATGCTGGGCGACCGGGCCTGTCGGCGGTGCCGTCGCGGGGCCCAGCACGTGTGCGAGCGACGCCAGGAGGTCGGCATCCGAGGTGGCCGGCACGGGGCGCTGGCCGAGCAGATCGCTGTCCCGGCCTGGTCGCTGCACGAGCTGCCCGACCCCGTCGACGCGGTGCTGGGGGCGCTCGTCGAGCCGGGGGGCAACGCGTGGCGGGCCGCGGGGGCCACGAGCGCCGGGTCGGGTGACCGGGCGCTGGTGATCGGACCCGGGACGATCGGCCTGCTGACGGCGATGTTCCTCCGTGCAGCGGGAGCCGAGGTGCACCTGCTCGGCATCACCGAACCCTCGCTGGCCTTCGCCCGCGACGTGGGCTTCCCCGCCGCCTGGACCCGGGGGACCCTGCCGGACCTGCCGTTCGACGCCGTCGTCGACGCCTCGACCGCCGCCGGGTCGCCGGCGCTGGCCCTGGACCTGGTCGAGCCGGCGGGCCGGGTCGTCTGCATCGGCATCGCGGGCGCGCCGAGCACGGTGGACACCCGGACGCTCCTGCTCAAGGACGTGACGGCCGTCGGCGTCCTGTCGGCCTCCCCGGGGCTGGCCGCCACGATCGCCGCCTACGCGGACGGGGGCGTCGACCCGCGCCCACTGGTCTGCGCGACGGTCGGCCTCGACCAGGTCGCCGCCGTGCTCGCCGGCGAGCGGCCCGACGGTGCCGGACCCGGGCCGAAGGTCCACGTCGACCCGCGCATCCGTTGACGCGACTGCGGCGGGCGACCACGGCCGTGGCGATCGTCCTCCGCCGCAGATGGCGCGGCGGGGACACCTGACGATCAGCTCAGCCGGCGGGCGGGGTCGGCCACGACGTCGCCCAGCACACGCAGCGCCGCGCCGGTGGCGCCGGCCGCCGGATGCGTATCCGCTGCCGCGATGGTCGGCCGCCGCCAGCCCGCCGAGAGGACGCGCCGGTCCAGGTGGTCCTGGACGGCGGGCCGCAGCAGCCCGGCCAGCTCGCCGAGGTGCCCGCCCAGCACGACGGTCGGGATGTCCAGGACGTTGATGACCCCGGCGAGGGCGACGCCGAGCGCACGGGCGGCGGTGTCGAGCGCTCGCCCGGCGGCCGGATCCCCGGCGGCGACCCGCGCGGCGAGCTCTCCGGGTGCGGCGTCGAGCGGCAGCCCGGCGGCGGACAGCAGCGCGTGCCGGCCGGCGTACTGCTCCAGGCAGCCGGTCGAGCCGCAGCGGCAGGGCGGTCCGTCGGGGTCGACGCACACGTGGCCCATCTCGCCGGCCCATCCGGAGCTGCCGCTCATGACCCGGCCGGCGAGAACGGCAGCGCCCCCGACGCCGATCTGGCCGGAGAGATACAGGAAGTCGCGGTGCGCACCGGGGCGCCCGGGTGCGGTCTCGGCGACGGTCCGAGCGGCGAGGTCGGCCTCGTTGCCGAGGACCACGCTCGCCCCGGACGGCAGGTGCGGGGCGAGGAGGTCCGCCGGGCGTACGTCGGACCAGCCGAGATTCGGCGCACGCAGCAGGACGCCCGCGTCGACGTCGACGATCCCGGGCAGCGCCAGGCCGGTGCCGACCACCCGCAGGTTGCGCGGGAGGCCGGCGAGCAGATCCGCCGCCAGACCGCCCAGCCGGGCCAGTGTGGGCACGGGGGCGCTGCCGACGAAGTCGCCGTCCGTCACCTGCTCGGCGACCACCCGCCCGCGCAGGTCGAGCACCCGGGCGGCGAGGAGCCCCGCGTCGACCTGCAGGCCGAGGGCCGCGAAGCGCGCACCCGGGACGAGGGGAGTGGCCGGCCGGCCCCGGCGGGCCAGGACCACGCGCTCGACCTCGTCGAGCAGGCCGCCGCCCACGAGGTCGTCGACCAGGCGTGCCGCGGTCGCCCGCGTCATCCCCGTCGCGCCGGCGACGGCCGCCCGGGACAGCGGATCCGGCGAGGCGCAGACCGTGCGCAGGACCAGCGCGAGGTTCGTCGCCCGCAGGGACGATTGCCGCGCGCCGGTCTGCTCGCGGATCACCCCTTGAGGCTAGCTGTGACGTGGATTATGTTCCAGGGCAAAACAAAACCGTGGCACCTCCGGAGGAGTCCGCCTTGAGCACCCCGCAGCCCACCCGCGACGACAAGTTCTCCTTCGGTCTGTGGACCGTCGGCTGGCCGGCCCGCGATCCCTTCGGGGACGCCACCCGCCCGGCGCTGGACCCGGTGGAGAGCGTGCACCGCCTCGCCGAGCTCGGCGCCTACGGCGTCACGTTCCACGACGACGACCTGATCCCCCATGGCAGCGACGACGCCGCCCGCGAGCAGCACATCAAGCGGTTCCGGGCGGCGCTGGAGGAGACCGGCCTGGTGGTGCCGATGGCGACGACCAACCTCTTCACCCACCCGGTGTTCAAGGAGGGGGCGCTCACCGCCAACGACCGGGACGTGCGGCGCTACGCGCTGCGGAAGGTCATGCGGAACATGGATCTGGCGGCCGAGCTGGGCGCCCGCACCTACGTGCTCTGGGGCGGGCGCGAGGGCGCCGAGGTGGACACGGCCAAGGACCTGCGCGCCGCGCTCGACCGCTACCGCGAGGGTCTGGACACGCTCGCCCAGTACTCCGTGGACCGCGGCTACGGGCTGCGGTTCGCCCTGGAGCCGAAGCCGAACGAGCCGCGCGGCGACATCTTCCTGCCGACGATCGGGCACGCCCTGGCGCTCATCTCGACCCTGGACCATGCCGAGCTGGTGGGCGTGAACCCCGAGGTCGGCCACGAGCAGATGGCCGGGCTGAACTTCACCCACGGCATCGCCCAGGCGATCTGGCAGGGCAAGCTCTTCCACATCGACCTGAACGGGCAGCACGGGCCGAAGTTCGACCAGGACCTGGTGTTCGGGCACGGCGACCTGCTCAGCGCGTTCGCGACGGTGGACCTGCTGGAGAACGGCGCCGGCCAGGGCGGACCGGCCTACGACGGCCCGCGTCACTTCGACTACAAGCCGCTGCGGACCGAGGACATCGACGGCGTCTGGGCCTCGGCCGCGGCCAACATGCGCACGTACCTCCTGCTCAAGGAGCGGGCGGCCGCGTTCCGGGCCGACCCCGAGGTGGCCGACGCGCTCGCCGCCGCGCGCGTGGCCGAGCTGGCCACGCCGACGCTGGCGGACGGCGAGTCCTACGAGGACCTGCTCGCCGACCGGTCGGCGTTCGAGGACTTCGACGTCGACGCCGCGGCCGCGCGGGGCGCCGGTGTCGAGCGCGTGGCCCAGCTGGCGGTGGAGCACCTGCTCGGCGCCCGCTGAATGGCCGGCTCCGGAACGCTGGTCGCGGGGGTCGACTCCTCGACCCAGGCGTGCAAGGTGGTGGTCCGGAAGGCGGAGACCGGCCGGCTCGTCCGGGAGGGCCGGGCGCCGCATCCGCCGGGGACCGAGGTCGACCCGGCCGCGTGGGAGGCGGCGCTGCAGCGGGCGCTGACCGAGGCCGGGGGACTGGACGACGTCGCCGGGATCGCCGTCGGAGGGCAGCAGCACGGCATGGTCTGCCTGGATCGGGACGGCGAGGTCGTGCGGCCGGCCCTGCTCTGGAACGACACCCGCTCGGCCGGCGCCGCGACCGACCTGATCGCCGAGCTCGGCGGCGGCGACGCCGGCCGGAAGGCGTGGGCCGACGCCGTCGGGCTGGTGCCGGTCGCCTCGTTCACGGTCACCAAGCTGCGCTGGCTCGCCGAGCACGAGCCCGCGAACGCCGACCGGACGGCGGCCGTCTGCCTGCCGCACGACTGGCTGACCTGGCGGCTGTCCGGGGGCCGCAGCGGTGGGTCGGTGAGTGGCCGGCGGAGCCTCGACGCGCTCGTCACCGACCGCGGGGACGCCAGCGGCACCGGCTACTGGTCGGCGGCCTCGGGGGAGTACCGGCTCGACCTTCTCGAGCGGGCGCTCGGCCGCACCGCCGTCGTCCCGCGCGTGCTGGGCCCGGCCGAGCAGGCGGGCACGGCGATCGGCGGTGCGGCCCTGGGGCCCGGGACCGGTGACAACGCGGCCGCCGCGCTGGGGCTGGCGGCCGAGCCGGGGGACGTCGTCCTCTCGATCGGCACGTCCGGGGTGGCGTCGATCGTGTCGACGTCGCCGGCGGTCGACCCGTCCGGGACGGTCGCCGGGTTCGCCGACGCCACCGGCAACTTCCTGCCCCTGGTCGCCATGCTCAATGCCGCTCAGGTGCTCGACGCGACCGCCCGGCTGCTCGGCGTCGACCACGCCACGCTGTCGCGGCTCGCTCTCTCGGCCCCGGCCGGCGCGGGTGGCCTGGTGCTCGTGCCCTACCTCGAGGGGGAGCGGACGCCGGACCGGCCGGACGCCACCGGCGCCGTGCACGGGCTGACCCAGGCGACGGCCGATCCGGCCCACCTGGCCCGCGCCGCGGTGGAGGGCCTGCTCTGCGGTCTGGCCGACGGCCTGGACGCCATCGCGTCGGGCGGGACCCCGGTGCGCCGGGTGTTCCTCGTCGGCGGCGGGGCGCAGTCGGAGGCCGTGCGCCGGATCGCCCCCGCCGTCCTCGGTGTGCCGGTGCTCGTGCCGCCGGCGGGGGAGTACGTCGCCGACGGCGCCGCCCGGCAGGCCGCCTGGGTGCTGGCCGGCGGGCCGACCGCTCCCGAATGGGCGCGGCCCGGCACGGTGCGCCACGAGGCCGATCCGGTCCCCCACGTGCGGGAGCGCTACGCCGAGGTCCGCGACCTGACCGCGCGGCGCAAGCATTGAACCGGTGGGGCCCGGAATCGACGTGATTCCGGGCCCCACCGGTTCGACCCCCGACGCGACTCACGACCAGGGCGTGACCGGCCGCTCCTGGCGCTCGCCGTCGACGACGAGGTCGACCTTCTCGTTGTAGAAGCACATCAGCCCCGCGATGCGCGGGTTCTCGGCGATCGGGGTCGGGTAGCTCCACACGAGGTCCTCCACGACCCGCTCGCCGACGCGGACCGACCACCACGATGCGACGCCCTTGTAGGGGCAGATCGTGTGGGTGGAGGTGGGCGAGAGCTCGGCAACGACGTCCTCTCGTGGGAGGTAGTACCGCACCGGCAGGGTGGTCTCGAAGAGCAGCGTGGGGCGGGTGCTCTCGGCGAGCAGGTGTCCGTCCAGCTCTACCCGGACATGGCGGGAGCTGGGTGCCACGTCGACCCGTGTGTGCGGGTCGCGGGCGTGGGCCATCAGCGGCTCGTCCTCCTCGAACCAGTCGAGCCGCCGCCACGAGAACGTGACCATGCCGGTCAGGGCCTCGAGCGGGGGAGGGGGCGACCGGTGCATCCAGGCGCCGCCCTCCACCCGGCGGCCGCCCGCCGCCACCGCCCAGGTCGTCGTCCCGGAGTCGTCGAGCTGCCCGTCGACCAGCACCCCGGGGCGGACGTCCTCGACGGGCACGTAGTAGGTCGGCAGGAAGCTGCGCGGCAGGGCGCCGGGCCCGTACGTGAGGTGCAGGACGGCCCGGCGGGAGTCGGCCACCAGCTCACCGCCGAGGCGGACGCGGATCCAGCGCGCGGTGGGTTCGACCGACGGCCACCACAGTTGCATCCCGGGGCGATCGGCCAGGACCACCTCGATGCCCCGATGCGACGTGCTCGGTGCGCTCACCCGGACCAGCGTGCTCGCGCAGCCCGCCGCGGAGCAAGGGTCTGTGGGTCTCGTCGGGCCCCCGCCTCGGCTGGCAGCGGCGGTGAGGGCTGAACCGCCGAGGCCCGGGATCGAGGTGATCCCGGGCCCCGGCGGTGCACAGCTGCGCGGCTACGCGTGGACAGGTGCCTCGCGCGCGTCGTCGTCCCGGTCCTCGAGGAGAACCACCTTCTCGACGGTGACCGGCGCCGACGGCGCCGCCGGCTCCTCGTCGGAGTTGACCGCCTCGCCGCGGGCGACCATGCCCGCGAACTCCGACAGCGGGATCTCCTTGAGGATCAGCGACAGCAGGAACGCGACGCCGAGGATCGGCACCAGGTACCAGAACACCGGGGCGAGGCTGTTCGCGTAGGCGTCGACGATCGCCGCCTTCAACTCCGCGCCGGCGACCTGGACCGCGGCGGGGACGAGCGTGTCCGGCGAGGTGATGCCCGCCTGGACCGCCTGCTCGGCGTTCCCCGCCAGCGCCGAGCCGAGGTTGTCGGCCAGGCGGCTGGTGAACAGCGTGCCGAAGATCGCCACGCCGAGCGTCGCGCCGACCTCGCGGAAGTAGTTGTTCGTCGAGGTGGCGGTGCCGATCTGGCCGGCGGGCACGGCGTTCTGCGCCGCGAGCACGACGTTCTGCATGATCAGCCCGAGCCCCGCGCCGAGGGCGAAGAACATCGTCCCGATCGTCCAGAGCGAGGTGTCGCCGGAGAGCGTGGTCAGCCAGATCATCGCGGCCATGATCACCAGGACGCCGGCGACGGTGAAGATCTTGTAGCGGCCGGTCTTCGCGATGAACGACGCCGAACCCTGGATCGTGACGATGATGCCCGCGGTCATCGGCAGCATCAGCAGGCCCGAGTTCGCGGCCGACAGCCCCGAGCTCATCTGGAGGAACGTCGGCATGAACGCGATCGCCGAGAACATGCCCAGGCCGACGGCCATGCCGAGTGCCGTGGCGACGACGAAGGTCCGGTTGCGGAAGAGCGACATCGGGATGATCGGCTCGGCCGCCCGCAGCTCCACCGCGACGAAGGCGGCCGCCGAGGCGGCGAACGTGGCCAGCAGGAGCAGCGCCTGCCAGGAGCCCCAGCCGTCCCGGCCGCCGAAGTCGGTGAACAGGATCAGCGAGGTGGTGGTTGCCGAGAGCGCGAGGATCCCGGCGTAGTCCACCGGCGTCGTGCTGCGCTTGCGCGGCAGGGTCAGCGCGAACCAGCCGATGGCGAGCACCACGAGGCCGACCGGCACGTTGATCCAGAAGGCCCACTCCCAGCCGAGGGCGGGGTGGTCGGTGAAGAACCCGCCGACGAGCGGCCCGGCCACGGCCGAGAGGCCGAACAGGGCGCCGATCGGGCCCATGTACCTGGCGCGCTCACGGGCGGGGACGATGTCGGCGATGATCGCCTGGGACAGGATCATCAGTCCGCCGCCGCCGAGGCCCTGGACCCCGCGCCAGACGACGAGCCAGGCGAAGTCCGGTGCCAGCGCGGCACCGATGCTCGCGACGGTGAACAGGCCGATCGCCACCAGGAACAGCGTCCGCCGGCCCCAGAGGTCGCCGAACTTGCCGTAGATGGGCATGACCAGCGTGGTGGCCAGCAGGTAGGCGGTGGTCATCCACGCCATGTGGGAGACACCGCCGAGGTCGCCGACGATGGTGGGCATCGCCGTCGAGACGATGGTCTGGTCCAGGGCCGCCATGAGCATGCCGGCCAGGAGGGCGCCGAAGATCGTGTTGATCCGGCGCCGGGTGAGGACGATCGGGGTCGCGCCGGGCGCGGCGGACTCCGTGGTGGGGGCGAGCAACTGCACTCCTCGGGACAAGGACGGCGCCGCGGGCGCGGCGCCGATCGAGCGGCCGGGGCCGCTCGCTGGTTCAGGGGCTGCGGACGACGCCGTCCGCGACGGTCAGGTGGTCAGCGCGGCGGCGCGGGCAGACCGGCGGTCACCACGTCCCACGCCTCGTCGACGAGGTCGGTCAGTGAGGCGGTGAAGTCGGTGGCGAGCCAGCGGTGCAGGGCGGTACGCATCACGCAGGCCTGCACCGAGGCCAGCAGGCTCGGGTAGACGTCGATACCGACCCGCGTTCCGGTCCGTTCCGCGATCGCGACGGCCAGCACTCGCTCCGACTCGCCGAAACCCGCGACCAGTCGCCCGATCAGCGCCGGGTGGGCGTCGATCACGGTCAGGCGCAGGGGCCACAGCTCGCGGTCCTCGGCCATCTCCGCCGCCATCTTCCGGTGGACGGCGCGCACCGCCTCGACCGCCGACTCCTCCGCCGGCCGCCCGGTGAAGAGCCCGGCGAGGTGCTGCGGCGCGCCGGGATCGAGCCCGAGCACCGCGTCGTCCTTCGACGGGAAGTAGTTGAAGAAGGTGCGCGGCGAGACGTGGGCCCGCTCGGCGATGTCGTCGATGGACACGCCGTCCAGCCCGCGCTCGGCGACCAGCCGGAGGGCCGCCTCGTGGAGCGCCAGCCGGGTGGCCTGCTTCTTGCGCTCGCGGAGTCCGGACGTCACGGAACCATGGTCGCCATTCTTTGCATGCAGTGCAAGTTTGCAGACTCTGCACGGAGTGTCGTGTCGCTCACGTCTACGGGCCCCCGGCGGGACGCAGTGCGCGGGTCCCGTGGCGGCCCGAGCTGGCGAAACGCAGGCCGCGTCGCGCGCGTCGAATTTTCTGCAGCGATCGCCGCTGGATCGGTTTTCAGCGCGGCATACCCGGGCACAGCGCCGCTCGACCGGTCCCGGCGTGGCCGTGAAACCCCCGCGCCGGGACCGTGCCGTGTGGCGGGGCCGGGTCAGCCGGCGATGCGGCGGGCGCTGGAGAAGCTGCCCATGGAATCGATCGACGCGGTCTTGACCGGTACGCCCGATGTCGAGGCGTGCACCATCTGCCCGTTGCCGATGTACATCCCGACGTGACTGACCGGGCTGTAGAAGAACAGCAGGTCCCCGGGCTGGAGAGCCGCCCGTGACACCGGGGCGCCCATCGTCGACTGCATCCGGCTCGAGTGCGGCAGGGCGACGCCGGCGGCCGCGTAGGCGTACTGCGTGAGCCCGGAGCAGTCGAAGGCGTTCGGGCCACCGGCGCCCCACACGTACGGATCGCCGATCTGGGCCATGGCAGCGCTGACGGCGGACTGCGCCGCGGCGCTGCCGCCGGCCAGTGCCGCGGCAGGCGCGGGCGCAGCGGCCGGGGGCGCCGGCCGGGCGGCCCGCTCCCGAGGGGCACCGACGACGGTCGGTGCCGCGGCGGCGGCCTGCTCGCGTGCGTGTCGTTCGGCGGCGGCCCGGGAGGCCCGCTGTTCCTCCTCGGTCAGCCGCTCGTACGCCGCCTGGTAGACGGCGATCTGGGCGTCCAGCTCGCGCTTCTGCGCGGTGACGCGGTCCACCTGCACCTGCGCCTCGGTGGCGAGCTGCTCGGTCGCCGCCTTCGCCCGGTCGGCGTCGTCCGTCGCCTGCTGCGCGCCACCCAGGACGCCGTTGTTGTGCTCGGCGATCGTCTGCAGCATGCCGACCCGGTCGAGGAGCTCGTCGGCGGACCCACTCGTCAGGATCGCCTGGAGCGGGCCGAGCCGATCGCCGGTCCATGCCCCGCGGGCCACCGCGCGGACGTGGTCCCGCGCCTCGGCCAGGTCGTCCTCTGCCACGACGAGCTCCTCGGCGGCGAGGTCCGCCGCCTCCCGGGTCGCCTCGAGCTGCTCGCGGGCCTCGTTGAACTGCTCGGTGAGGACCTCGAGGTCGTGGGCCCGCGCGGCGACGAGGTCCGCGGCCTGCCGGGAGGTGGTGGGCTGTTCGGGTACGGCTGCGGCCGGGAGGGGGGTGAGGACGACCCCGCCGGCGGTGAGGAGGGCCAGGAGCGCTCGGCGGCCGGTGGAGCGGCGGCCGGCAGGCATGCGGGAACTCGCCATGTGCGGCGGGTTGTCCTTCCTTCCACGGCCGCCTACCGAGTTAGCTGACGGGTTCGGGCGGGAAGACGCCCGGCGCCGACGGTCCGATCGGGCCGTCGGTCGCTTCACCCCGGTGGTGCGATGGGTCCCCGGTCCTGTGCCGGCGAGATGCTCCGGCGGGTGGTTCGGCGGCGTCCGGCCGGTCGTCGCCTGGGGGCGACAGCGGAGGCCGTCCGGACGCCGCCGACGCTAGGGGCGCCGTCCCGAGGGGACAAACCGATCAAGCGGTTCCACCTGGGGAAACGCTGAAACTCCGCGAGCCCCTCACTGGCTGTGAGACGCCACCTGCGGGATCGCAGCTGTACGGCGCGCCCTGTGCGAACGAGGCCGGGATCCCGGTCGGCCGGAAGCGACGTGCCGTTGTCACGTTCTGTCGAGCATCGTTCGGCGGAGCGTCTGGGGCGAGCCGGGAGGCGCGCGGCCTGTATCCCCGTCCACGTCCGGCGCTCCTTCCATCGACGGCCGCACGGAAGGTGCGGACCACCCGATGGAGAGGAGATGACCATGGTCGAGACCTCGTCGACGACCCTGATGACGCGATCCACGGCGGCGGCGCCGCCGGAGACGCCCGCAGGGAACGGCCGGACCACGCGCCTGCCGGGCGCGGCCGTGGTCCACCGTGCGGTCGAGGTCAACCAGCGCTACGCCCCGACGCTGGTGCGTCTGGCGCTCGCCACGGTGTTCGTGTGGTTCGGTGCGCTCAAGCTCATCGGGGCCAGCCCCGTGGAGGACCTGATCGCCGCGACGCTCCCGTTCGTCGACGCGGGCTTCGCCGTACCGGCGCTGGGGATCGTCGAGGTGGCGATCGGGCTGGTCCTCGCGCTCGGCCTCTTCCCGCGGACGACCCTCCTGGTCCTGGCGGGACATCTGGCCGGCACGTTCCTCTCCTTCGTGACGGCGTCCGAGCTGATGTGGGGGGCGCACATCTTCGAGCTCACCGCGGACGGTGAGTTCGTGCTCAAGAACGTCGTCCTGATCAGCGCGGCGCTGCTCCTGATCGCCACCTACAGCCCGCGCACGGACGAGCGCGCCACCGCCTGACCCGGACCGCCGGACGGCGCCGGGGCCCGCACGGGCTCCGGCGCCGTTCGGCTGTCCGGAGGTGTCAGCTGCCCGGTGGCTTGTACCGGACCTGCCCGGCCATGCGGAGGGCGTCCAACGTCTCGTCGACGGTCATGAGGACGGTCGTCTCCACGGAGCTGAGCGCGCCGCCGGCACCGATCGCCAGGACGACGGCCGCGATGGAGACGTTGTCCGGCGCCTCCCAGAGGTTGTAGCCGTCATGCGGTCCGAAGGCGTACCAGAAGCCGTGGAGCTTCCCGCCGACCGACTCGATGTAGGTCTGCGCCGCGGTCCGGCGGTCCTCGGGGTTGGCGATGAGCCGGGCCCAGGTCTCCGGCGTGTAGCTGAACCTGGTCAGGTAGAGCGGCATGTCCTGTCCGTCCCGTGCGTCGGTCGCGTCGCTCGGCGTGGGGGCGTCCGAGCGTAGCCACGACCCGCGGGCGGGGGACGGTGTCGGAGCGCGCATCGCCTGCCGGCTTTCGGTACCGGAAGCGAGGCGGCGCAGCTCAGCTTTCGGTACCGGAAGCTGGGCGCCGACACCTCGACCGCGCCGCGGGCTCCCGGCCGTCGGTCAGTCGACGACGTGCGCTCAGCGGGCGGTGGACAGCCGCTCGCCGGAGAGGACGGTGCTCGCCAGCGTTCCGCGGCGCACGACCAGCAGGTCGCCGTTGGCCAGCTCCTGCCAGCCGCGGCCCCAGCCGCTGGAGGAGACCACCACGGCGTCGTCCGTGACCCGGTAGCGCAGCCGGTAGTACTCGGGATCCTTGTCCTCCAGGGGCCCGTCCTCGTCGTACCGGCACAGCGCGATCAGCTCGTCCGGCGTCATCAGCAGGCAGTTCAGGCTGGTGAAGGGCGACGTGCGCGCGATCTCGTCGACGGTGTCGCGCAGCGCCTCGTGCGGCGTCGCGCCGTCGGCCGTGCGTGTGAGCAGGGCGAGGAAGTAGCGCTCGCTGTCGGTCGTCCCGCGGCGGAGCCGGGCCACTCCGGGCGCCACCAGCGGGTCGAGCGACGCCGGTGACAGCACCGACCCGTTGTGCGCGAAGGCGACGCGCCCGTCGGTGAACGGATGGGTGTTCTCGATCCCGACGCCGAGCCCCATGGTCGCCCAGCGCAGGTGCGCCATGCCGAGGTCGGTGGCGTGGGTGCGGGCCCAGAGGGCGAACGACCGGCTGTCGCGGGCGGTGTCCGGACGCTTGTGCACCTTGACGCCGGACTGCGTCGCACGGGCGACCCCCCAGCCGTCGCCGTGCTTGACCGACAGCTCCGTGAAGTCGACGAGGTCCTCGTCGCCGAGCAGGCCGTGCAGGGTGACCGGGGTGCGGGTGGCCCAGCCCAGGAGTCGGCACATGGTGCGAATCGGCTTTCTCGGGAGCGGCAACGGGTTCGCCGTCCACCCTCCCCGCACGGGCCGCTGATCCCGCGGACATCCGGGCCGCGTCGTGGCGCACGGGGCGCCCGTGACCGACGGGCCCGGCCGGGCGCCCCGCGGGTCCCGCGCGGCCCTGGCCCCGGTGGTGGTGTTCTCGTTCGGGCTGTCGTGGGTGTTCTGCGTGCTCGGGCTGCTGCTGCGCTCGCCGAACGCGGTCATGAACGCCGGCTTCACGGGCATCTTCCCGCTGACGTTCCTGTCCAACGTGTTCGTCGATCCCCGCACGCTGCCCGGTCCGCTCGAGGCGTTCGTGGAGGTCAACCCGATCTCGATCCTGGCCACGGCATCCCGCTCGTTGATGGACGGGAAGCCCGACGGCGGCGCGATCCTGGTCTCGCTCGCGGTGGCCGCCGTGCTGGCCGCGGTCTTCCTGCCGATCACGACCCGGCTCTACCGCAGCCGCTGAGGTGCGTGCGGCGGCCCACACGGGCGGCCGTCAGGCGCCGGGCGTCCACGCGACGGTGAGCTCGTTGCGCTGGCCGAACCGCTCGAGGTGGCTGCCGAGGACGTGCTGCACTCGAGCCAGGGACTCCTCGTCGGGCGCCTCGGCCAGGAGCGTGAGCACGCCGTCGCCGACCAGGACCACACCGGTCGCCTCGCCGATCTGCGCCGTCGACGCGCCGCCCTCGGTCGTCCAGGTCAGCCGGCGGCCGAGATGGGAGACGAGCTGCTTGGCGTAGCGGGCCGGCGCCTCGGTGAGCACGTCGGCGCGGGCGGTGAGGCGACTGGTCACGTGGGGATCCTCGGGGGAGCTGGGTTCGGGACCGAACCGGTCGGCGGTGGGGTGGACGGCGCTGCGCTCGGCGCCGGGCGAGGAGTAGCCGCGCGCCGCGTAGGGGAACCCGTCGAGCTCGGTCGTCCGCGGGCGCAGCTGGTAGTAGGAGCGGATCTCGTGGATCAGGCCCTCGCGGCAGGTGAACCACTCGGCTCCGCGGGTCGCCACTCTCTCGGATGCCCCCTCCGGCAGCCACCACATCGTCCACTCGATGACCGCCTGGTCCGGGGTGGCGCAGATGCTGTCCACCACCCACCGGGCCGAGTTCATCCGGCCGGCCTTCCGCCAGTAGCGGGCCAGGTGCTCCGCCCCGGTGACCGCCGTCGAGCCGGTGTTGGGCGCCAGGAACCAGTGGACGACGTCCGGATGGAGGGTCGTGAGCATCAGGTCGACGTCGCCGGCGCTGCAGCCCTCGTAGTAGCGGCCGATCAGCGCGGTCCAGGCCGCGGTGGGGTCCCGGGCCGTCAGCGGGTCGGTCTCCTCGGTCATTCCGCTGTGCCTCCTCGTCGCCGGCGTCCGTGCCGATCCCTCGCCCGGAGACTCTTCCAGGCGGACACGTGTGCCGGCCGGTAGCGTCCCGGCGCTACCGTCCGGGTTCGGCCGGGTGCCGGGCGAACGTCCGTGGAGGGGGTAGCCGATGGAGCCGGCGGAGTTCACCAGCACCCCGATCACCACGGACCGGGGGCACGTCCGGCTGCCGCTGCCGTTCGACCCCCGCGAGCGCTGGGGGAAGAAGCCGCGGCACTACGTCGAGGGCACGATCGCCGGCACCCCGTTCGCCGGCTCCGTCGGCTCCGCGGGCGGGACGGCGTTCCTCGTGCTGAGCGCCGCCTTCCGGAAGCAGGCGGGATCGCCTCCGGGGACGAGGTCGCCGTGCGCCTCATGCCGCGGGCAGGGTGAGCAGCTCAGCCGATGACGACGTTCCACTCGCGGACGGTCCAGCAGGTCACCAGACCGTGGACGACGTAGGGGTCCACCT
Source organism: Blastococcus sp. CT_GayMR19 (assembly GCF_004570385.1). Lineage (GTDB taxonomy): Bacteria > Actinomycetota > Actinomycetes > Mycobacteriales > Geodermatophilaceae > Blastococcus_B. Next base: position 101,068 of record NZ_SPQL01000014.1, read on the forward strand.
CGCAGCCCGCTGTCGTACGGGTCGCTCAGCGCACCGGCGAGGAGCACTTCGCCCCGCTCGTGCGCCGCCCGGGCCAGCCCGAGGTGTTCCTCGCGCAGCGCCGCGCGGCGCTCCAGGTAGTCGTCGGCCGGCGTGTACTCGAGCAGCAGATGCATGACCCCTCCTTCACCTCCCCGGGGCGGGGAGGGTCAGGCGATGGTGCCGACCTCCGCCGCGATGGTCGTGTCGTCGCCGTGCCCGGTGCGGACGACGGTGTCGCCGGGCAGGGTCAGCAGCCGGCCGCGGATCGACTCCAGGATCGTCGGCTTGTCGCTGTAGGAGCGGCCCGTGGCGCCGGGGCCGCCGCAGAACAGGGTGTCGCCGGTGAAGACGGTGCCGAGGTCGGGCGCGTACAGGCAGGTGCTGCCGGGGGAGTGGCCCGGCGTGTGCAGCGCGGTGAGCGTCGTCCCCGCGACGTCGAAGGTCACGCCGTCGGCCAGGGCGCGGTCGGGAACGGCTGCGCCTCCCTCCCGCCCGCCATGCCCATACACCGCGTCCCACAGCATGCGGTCCTCGGCGTCGAACCAGATCGGCGCGCCGGTGGCCTCGCGCAGCGCCACGGCGGCGGTGATGTGGTCGTTGTGCCCGTGGGTGAGCACGATCGCCGTCACCGTCCGGCCGCCGATGGCCTCGAGGATCGGTGCGGCGTCGTGCGGGGCGTCGATGACGAGCACCTCGTCGTCGTCGCCGACCAGCCAGACGTTGTTGTCGACGTCGAAGTCCTGCCCGTCGAGGCTGAAGACGCCGCTGACGACCACCTTGTCGATGCGGGGGGTCATCAGAAGACCACCACGCTGCGCAGGACCTCGCCCCGGTGCATCTTCTCGAACGCCGCCTCCACGTCGTCCAGGCCGATCGTCTCGGACACGAACGCGTCGAGGTCGAAGCGGCCCTGCAGGTAGAGGTCGATCAGCATCGGGAAGTCGCGGGAGGGCAGGCAGTCGCCGTACCAGGACGACTTCAGCGCGCCACCGCGGCCGAACACCTCGATCAGCGGCAGCTCGATGGTCATCGTCGGGTTGGGGACGCCGACGAGCACCACCGTCCCGGCCAGGTCGCGGGCGTAGAAGGCCTGCTCGAAGACCTTCGGGTGGCCGACGGCGTCGATCGCCACGTCCACCCCGAACCCGCCGGTCAGCGCCTTGATCGCCTCCACCGGGTCGGTCTGCCCCGAGTTGACCGTGTGGGTGGCGCCCATGCCCTTGGCCCACTCGAGCTTCCGGTCGTCGAGATCGACGGCGATGATCGTGCTCGCGCCGGCCAGGCGGGAGCCGGCGATCGCGGCGTCGCCCACACCGCCGCAGCCGAAGACGGCGACCGAGTCGCCCCGCCCGACGCCGCCGGTGTTGATCGCCGCACCGACGCCGGCCATCACGCCGCAGCCCAGCAGGCCCGCGGCCGTCGCCGGCGCGGCCGGATCGACCTTGGTGCACTGCCCCGAGTGGACGAGGGTCTTCTCGACGAAGGCGCCGATGCCGAGCGCGGGGGAGAGCTCCGTGCCGTCGGCCAGCGTCATCTTCTGCGTCGCGTTGTGCGTGGCGAAGCAGTACTGCGGCTTCCCCCGAAGGCAGGCGCGGCACTGGCCGCACACCGCCCGCCAGTTGAGGATGACGAAGTCGCCGACCGCGACATTCGTGACGCCCTCGCCGACTGCCGACACCAGCCCGGCCGCCTCGTGGCCGAGCAGGAAGGGGAACTCGTCGTTGATGCCGCCCTCGCGGTAGTGCAGGTCGGTGTGGCAGACCCCGCAGGCCTGCACGTCGACGACCGCCTCACCCGGACCGGGATCGGGCACCAGGATCGTCTCGACGCCGACCGGCGCACCCTTGCCGCGGGCGACGACGCCCCTCACCTCGTAAGCCATGCCCTGACGTTAGGGGGTGGTGCGCGGCACGGCCCGGGCGGGAGGATGCGGCGTCGTCCGGCGGCGGAAGGATCGTGGTGCGCAAGATCATCGTATGGATGGGGATGTCGCTCGACGGCTACATGGCCGGCCCGGACGGCGAGATCGACTGGCACATGGTCGACGACGAGCTGCACGCGCACGTCAACGACGTGCTGCGCGGGATGGGCGCCTTCCTCGAAGGGCGGGTGACCTACGAGGGCATGGAGGAGTTCTGGCCGACGGCCGCCGAGAATCCGGAGAGCACCCCGCCGATGATCGACTTCGCCGGCATCTGGCGCGACGTGCCCAAGGTCGTCTACTCCCGGACGCTGGAGCGCGTCGGCCCGAACGCGACCCTGGTCCGGGACGTCGTCCGCGAGGAGGTCCTCGCCCTGAAGGCGCAGCCCGGCGGCGACATGACGCTGGGCGGGACGAACCTCGCCACCACCTTCGAGCGGCTCGGTCTCGTCGACGAGTACCGGCTCTACCTGACTCCCGTCTCCATCGGGCGGGGCCGGCCGGTGTTCCCGACCGACACCCGCCTCCACTTCCGCCTCGCCGAGAACCGCACCTTCGGCAACGGCGTCGTCCTGCTCCGCTACGAGCGGCTGAAGAGCTAGGCGGCTACTTCCGGCAGATGCAGCCCCGCGTGAGAGCGCCCAGCTGGGTGGCGTCGCAGAACCGACGTCCGATCACGTCGTGGGCGGCCGCCGGATGCGCGCAGACATCACAGGCGGGCGAGGGCGCCGTGGGGCTGGGCGCGGGAGTGGACGTGGGAGCGGTCATGGCGGCAACTGCCTGCCTCCGCCGGCGAGCGGCGGGCTAGGGGAGACGTCGGATCCGGCACCCACGTCCGAGGGGTGCACGAGGAGGACCGACAACCCCACGCTACGCCCGGCCTCGCTGCCGATCGTGGTCCGAGCGCAGATTGCTCTGACGAGGCTGGTGCAGGCATCAGCCCGTGCGGGCCAGAGTCCTGGCAGCCGCTCGGAAGAGCGGGCGGTAGAGGGCGACGGCATACCCGGCGCCGGCCGCTGCGATGGCCGTCGCCCCCACGGCGAGGCCGACAGAGGCATCAGGCGCTCCGCTGCGCAGCATGCTCCACCCCATCGCGGCCACCGAACACCCGAGCAGCACGTATCCGCCGAGGACGGCGGCAGCCGGGGTCCGCGCTCAGACCCGCCCGCGCAGGAGTCCGCTGGCCAGCACCACAGCGGCAGGGGCGACGACGCCGAGATCGCACGCCTTGACGACCCAGAAGGCGTTCGGGGTGCTGAGCACTGCGTAGCCGCTCGGGATCTCCTGGAGTGCGTCGACCAGGGAGGGAAGGTGGATACCGACCACGACGAAAGCCGCCACCACGAGGAGCAGGATGCCGGTGGCGCGCTCGAGCCGTCGTCCCCACGGTGGAACGGTGGAGCGCCGCAGCGCCGAGGACGCCCGCACGGCCACCGCGACCCCCACGCCCACGACAGCCAGCAGGAGCGGTGAGAACCACTCCACGTTCCCTGGCAGCCGGCCGAACTCGTTGCCCACGAGGAGCTGCGTCCAGACGTAGACCGTGAACACGGCCGGGGCGAGCGCGAGCACCGGCGCCGCTGGATCCCCCCGCCACGCCAGGCGCCCGATCCAGACGCACAGCGGTGCGACGAGAACGGTTGCGGTGAGATCGGTGCCGAGGATCTGGGCGATCCCGGAGTCCGAGGTGCGGTAGTGCAGGACGTCGAGGCCGAGTGGTCCGAGCGCCGCGCTGGTCGTGATCAGCGCGCCCTGGGTGAACAGCAACACGGCTAGGGAACGGTCCGGTCGGTGCACTGCCGCGTCGAGAGCCGGGGTCGCGGGAAACGTGGGAACAGCCACTTGCGGGAGGGCCTGACTCCGCCGGCCGAGCGGCGAGGTAGCGAGCCCCCGGCTCGGCACCGACATCGATGGTCGGTGCACGACGAGAACCGAGGGGGTGGACGCTACTCCCGGACGTCCCGGACGGTGGAGCGTCGATTCCGCCTGTGCAACCAGACGAGCACGATCAGCAGGGGCACGTGGATGGCGGGCAGATTTCGGGCGAACCACCGCGGCAGGTAGATGTCCGTAACCGAGCCGTGCTCGGCGCCGGCTGCCTCGGCCAGCCCGGTGAGTGGGCAGCGGAAACCGTTGCCGGCGAAGACGAGGCACTCCCCGGCCACCACCGCCGCGGCGATCGCGGACCGGCGGTCGCTGCGATGGCTCACCCCGGCCCAGAGCAGGTAGACGACGCTGGACTCGATGAGCAGCCACGCGACGGTGTGCACGGCGCGGATCCCTGCCAGCCGTGCCCGCTTGACGCCGGCCGTGGTCACGGTTGTCCCGCTACGGAATGAGGAGCAGTTTGCCGGTGGTCCGCCGGGCCTCGAGGTCCTCGTGAGCCCGCCGGGCCTCCCCGAGCGGGTAGCGGGCGCCGATCCGGATCTCCAGCTTCCCGGTGCTGACCAGGTCCAGGACGCGGCGGGCCCGCTGCTGCAGCATGTCCGCCGTCCGGACGTAGGTCTTCACCGTCGGCCGCTGCACGTAGAGGGACCCGTGGGCGGCCAGCGACTGCAGCGTCAGCGGCTCGGGCTGCCCGCTCGCGGCGCCGTAGAGGATCATGCTGCCGGCCGGGCGGAGCGCCTTCAGTCCGGCGTCGAACGTGGTCCGGCCGACGCCGTCGTACACGACCGCCGCGCCCTCGCCGTCGGTGATCTCCCGGACGCGTCCGTCGAAGCCGTCGTAGCCGAGCACCTCGTCCGCGCCCGCCTCCCGGGCCAGCGCGGTCTTCTCCTCGGTCGACGTCGTGCCGATGACCCGGCCGCCCCGGAGCTTCACCAGCTGCGTCAGCAGCAGACCGACGCCGCCGGCCGCCGCGTGCACCACGACCCAGTCGCCTGGCTGGACCGGATAGGAGTCGGACACGAGGTAGTCCGCGGTGATGCCCTGCAGCATCGCGGCCGCCGCGACCTCGAGCGACAGGCCGTCCGGCACCGGCACCAGATTCTCCCGTGGCGCGCTCAGCCGTTGCGCATAACTGCCGGGGACGTTCATCCAGGCGACCCGCTCCCCGGTTCCGGCGACGGTGCCGGCGCCCTCGGCGCCCGGGACGGCCGGCGCGGGCCGGCCGTACCCGTTGCCCTCGCGCTCGTAGACGTCCATGTAGTTGATACCGGCCGCCTCGACGTCGACCAGGGCGTGGCCGGGACCGGGCTCCGGATCGGGCGCCTCGGTGAAATTCAGGACGTCGGGGCCACCGTTTCGCTCGAACACGACTGCACGCATGCCCCGATCCTCTCCCGTGTCCTCCGTCGCGGCAGGCCGACGTCGGCCCGACCGGGTCAGACCGGCGTGACGTACGCCCCGCAGAGCCCGCCGTCGACCAGGAACTCCGAGGCGGTGATGAACGAGGAGTCGTCCGAGGCCAGGAAGGCGACGGCCGCCGCGATCTCCGCCGGCTCGGCGAACCGCCCCATCGGGATGTGCACGAGCCGCCGCGCGGCGCGCTCCGGGTCCTTGGCGAAGAGCTCCTGGAGCAGCGGGGTGTTCACCGGGCCGGGCGACAGGGCGTTGACCCGGATGCCCTCGCGGGCGAACTGCACCCCGAGCTCCCGGGACATCGCCAGGACGCCTCCCTTGGAGGCGGTGTAGGAGATCTGGGACGTCGCCGCGCCCATTCGCGCCACGAAGGACGCGGTGTTGATGATCGAGCCGCGCCCCCGTGCCTGCATGTGCGGGATCGCGGCCTTGCAGCACAGGTAGACCGACGTCAGGTTGACCTCCTGCACCCGGCGCCACGCGTCCAGCCCGGTGGTGAGGATCGAGTCGTCGTCCGGCGGGGAGATGCCCGCGTTGTTGAACGCGACGTCGAGTCCGCCGAACGTGTCGACCGCCGTCTGGAAGAGGGTCTCGACCTGCTCCGGCGAGGTCACGTCGACCTGCACGAACAGCCCGCCGACCTCCTCGGCGGCGGCCTTGCCACTCACGGGGTCGACGTCGCCGACGACGACGTGCGCGCCCTCGGAGGCGAACCGGCGGGCCGTGGCCAGGCCGATGCCGCTCGCCCCGCCGGTCACCACCGCCACCCGGTCGACCAGCCGGCGCACCACCTGCTCCTCCACGGTCACCCTTCCGTCGCCATGAACACGTTCTTCTCGTCGGTGAACGAGTGCAGCGCGTCAGGGCCCAGCTCACGGCCGAGTCCGGACTGCTTGAAGCCACCGAACGGCGTCGAGTACCGCACCGACGAGTGGCTGTTGACCGACAGGTTGCCGGCCTCGATGCCGCGCGAGACCCGCAGGGCGGTGCCCATGTCCCGGGTCCAGATGGACCCGGACAGGCCGTACTCGCCCTCGTTGGCGATGCGGACGGCGTCGGCCTCGTCGTCGAAGGGCACGACGGCGACGACCGGACCGAAGATCTCCTCGGTCAGCGCCCGGTCGCGGGGGTCGGTCGGCGTCAGCACCGTCGGCGCGAACCAGAAGCCCGGCCCGTCGGGAGCAGTGCCGCGGAAGGCCACCGGTGCGTCGTCCGGGACGTAGGAGGCCACGCGGTTCCACTGGCCCCGGCTGATCAGGGGCCCCATGTCCGCCGTCTCCAGCGACGGGTCCTCGACCCGGACCGCCTTCACCGCGGGCTCCAGGAGCTCGAGGAACCGGTCGTAGGCCGAGCGCTGGACGAGGATGCGCGACCGGGCGCAGCAGTCCTGCCCGGCGTTGTCGAAGACGGCCGAGGGCGCCGTCGCCGCGGCCTTCTCCAGGTCCGCGTCGGCGAAGACGACGTTGGCGCTCTTGCCACCGAGTTCGAGGGTCAGCCGCTTGACCTGCGCGGCGCAGCCGGCCATCACGCCCTTGCCGACGGCCGTCGAGCCGGTGAAGACGATCTTGCGGACGTCGGGGTGCTCGACCAGCCGCTGCCCGACCACCGAGCCCTTGCCCGGCAGGACGGTCAGGACGCCTTCGGGCAGCCCCGCCTCCAGCGCCAGCTCCGCCAACCGCATCGCGGTCAGCGGGGTGAGCTCGGCCGGCTTGAGGACGACGGTGTTCCCGGCGGCCAGGGCGGGGGCGAAGGCCCAGCCGGCGATCGGCATCGGGAAGTTCCACGGCACGATGACGCCGACCACGCCGAGCGGCTCGTGGAACGTGATGTCGACCCCGCCGGCCACCGGGATCTGCCGGCCGAAGAGGCGTTCGGGCGCGGCGCTGTAGTAGGTCAGCACGTCGCGGACGTTGCCGGCCTCCCAGCGGGCGTTCCCGATCGTGTGCCCGGCGTTGCGCACCTCGAGCTGGGCGAGCTCCTCCAGGGAGTGCTCGACCTGCTCGGCGAACCGGCGCAGCAGCCGCCCGCGGTCGGCGGGGGCGACCCGCCGCCACGAGTCGTAGGCACGCCTGGCCCGGGCCACCGCCGCATCGGTCTGCGCTCCGTCCGCGAGGGGGACGGTGGTGAGGACCTGCTCGGTGGCGGGATCGACGACGTCGTAGGACGACGCGATCCCGTCAGACACGAGTGCTGCTCACAACCGCTCGAACCCCCGGACACGCTCCCAGTCGGTGACCGACCTGCCGAAGGCCGCCAACTCCACGGCGGCCATGTTCGCGTAGTGCTCGACGACGTCGTCGCCGAATGTAGTGCGCGCGAACGCGCTGCCCCGCCACAGGTCCAGCGCCTCGGCCAGGCCCGTGGGCACGCGCGGAGCGTCCGGGTCGCCGTAGGCGTTGCCCTCGTACGCCGGCTCCAGCTCCAGCCCCTCCTCGATGCCGGCGAAACCGGCGGCCACGACCGCGGCCGTGGCGAGATAGGGGTTCACGTCGCCACCGGGGATGCGGTTCTCCAGCCGGAGCGAGCCGCCGTGGCCCACCAGCCGGTAGGCGCAGGTGCGGTTGTCCCGGCCCCAGCGGAGCGCGGTCGGGGCGAAGGACCCCTCGACGTACCGCTTGTAGGAGTTGATGTTCGGCGCGAGGAAGAGGGTGAGCTCGCGCATGTACTTCAGCTGACCCGCGACGAACGACCGCCCGACCGCGGACATGCCGTCGCCGTCGGCCATGACCATCGAGTCGTCGGTGCCGCGGACGCTGCAGTGGATGTGGCACGAGTTGCCCTCGCGCTCGTCGAACTTGGCCATGAACGTGAGCGCGACGCCCTCCTGGGCGGCGATCTCCTTGGCGCCGTTCTTGTAGATCACGTGGCCGTCGCACGCGCGCAGCGCCTCGTCGTACCGGAAGGCGATCTCGTGCTGGCCGAGATTGCACTCGCCCTTGGCGGACTCGACCACCAGGCCGGCGCCGGTCATGTCGTTGCGGATCCGCCGCAGCAGCGGCTCGATGCGCGCGGTGCCGAGCATCGAGTAGTCGACGTTGTACTGGTTGGCCGGCGTCAGGTTCCGGTAGCCGGCGATCCAGGCCTGTTCGTAGGTGTCCCGGAAGACGATGAACTCCAGCTCGGTGCCGACGTAGGCGGTCAGGCCGGCGTCGGCCAGTCGTGCCGTCTGCCGGGCGAGGATCTGGCGCGGCGAGGCGACGACCGGGCTGCCGTCCTCCCACCGCAGGTCGGCCAGGACCATCACCGTGCCGGGGTTCCAGGGCACCGGCCGCAGCGTGGACAGGTCGGGCTGCATCACGAAGTCGCCGTAGCCGCTCGACCAGGATGACATCGCGTAGCCGGCGACGGTGGTCATGTCGACGTCGACCGCGAGCAGGTAGTTGCAGCCCTCTGTCGCATGCTCGAGGACGACGTCCAGGAAGTACCGGGCGTGCAGGCGCTTCCCCTGCAGCCGGCCCTGCATGTCGGTGATGGCCACCAATACGGTGTCGACGTCGCCGGACTCGACCTGCCGGCGGAGGTCCTCGACCGTGAGGACGGGGTCGCGGAGGTCAGGCACGTCGGTCCACGGCGCCGCGGGTCGCGCGCTCGTTCATGCAGACCTACCTTCGTCCGGCCGCTGACCCCGGCGGATGGGCCAGAGGCCGGAACCCTAGGTGCCCCCCGATGCGCCCCACAAGCCGCTGCGGCCGCCGTTACCGGATCGGTTGCTGCCCTGCGCCCACGAACGACCCGACCGGTCCCGGTCGCCGCCGTCCCCCGGGTGCCACTCCGGCGACTGCGTCGGCCTGCGGGTCTGTTCCCGCGGAAGCGCCGTCTCAGCCGTTCGCGGGCACGCCGGCCTCGGCGGCGAGGCGTCGGAGGAGGTCGCGGTTGCCCATGAGCACGCCGATGGCGAACCGCAGATCCATGCGGTCGTGGCGTT
>NZ_SPQL01000015.1 GCF_004570385.1 Blastococcus sp. CT_GayMR19
CACCCGCCGGGATGACCGGCAGCAGCAGGTGCGGTGCGTCCTCGCCACCACCCGTGTGCAGGGTGACGGTGCCGCCGAAGATCTCCCGTGGACGGTCGCTCGGGTCGTCGTGGTTGAACGCCCCGGAGCCCTTCATGACGAACCAGCCGACGTTGATCGGCTCCCCGCCGTAGTCGAAGTCCGTTCCGCGGACCGTCAGCGCGATCCGGTACCCCGCCGGCACCACGATGCAGGTCGGCCACACCTCCACGTCGACGTCGTAGCGGTCGCCAGGAACCAGCGGCTGCACCTCGTCGTGCGCGTGGTACGGCCGGTAGGGCAGCGTCAGCTCAGGGTCGAGCTTGCGGTGCGAGGCGCGCAGCCAGCCCTGACCCACCGGGGTGTGCGGGTCGAGAGTCCCGGCGAACAGCACCTCCTCCCCCTGCGGGTCGAACACCCGCAGGACCAGGAAGAGGTCGGCGTCCGTCGTCGCGGAGGAGAGCGCGACCCGCGCGGCCACCGGACCGGTGATCTCGGTCTCCTGCTCGAGCGGCGGCGTCCAGAACGTGATCCCGTCGCTGTTCAGCGGCTCGTACGCGGCGCTGCTCTCGGCCGGCGGTTCGGTGGTCAGCGCCTCGCCTGCGGCGTCGAGATAGAACTTCGTCCACTGCGTGCGGGCCAGCGGCCACTCCTGCTCGGTGCGCTCGACGAAGCGCTCCCCGGGAGAACGCACCTGCAGCAGGACCGGCGGCTGCTCGTTCCAGCCGTTGTCCTCACCCTTGAGGTAGTAGTCGAAGAAGCGCTTCTGCAGCAGCCGCCCGTAGTCGGTGTAGAAGTGCGTCCAGTGCTCCAGGCCGTGCCCCTCCAGCCACTTCTCCTTCGACGCGGCCCGCATGAACGCCTCGAAGTTGCCGCGCGGGTGCAGCCCCTGCCCGCCCCAGCTGGCGCAGGACAGGAACGGCACGGTGATCTTCGACCAGTCGGCCGATCGGCTGCGCGCGTGCTCGTCGTCGAGCGGGTGCTCGAGAACCTGCCGACCGAGGTCGACCCGGTTGCGGATGAGTTCGTCGTCCGGCAACGTCTCCGGACCGGCCACGAGCTCACCGGTGTTGGGGTTGCGCGGCGCGTTCTCCCCCATCCCGTGCTGCACGCTGAGGATCTGCTCCGGATACCACATGGTGAAGAACGTGCTGAGGATCCCGCCGTGGTGCGTCATGTCCCGGTACCAGTCGGCCGCCCCTTCCCATGGGCACATCGCGGCCAGGTGGGGCGGCTGCAGGGCGGCGACGTGCCACTGGTTCCAGGCGTAGTACGAGATCCCGTTGAGGCCGACCTTGCCGTTGCTCCAGTTCTGCGTGCCCGCCCACTCGATGCACTCGTAGTAGTCCTGGTTCTCCTGGGGGGACACCGGGTCGAGAAAGCCCGGTGAGCGCCCGGCGCCGCGGCCGTCGACACGCACGCAGGCGTAGCCGTCCGGCACCCACTTCTCCGGGTCGACGACCTCCCAGCTCTGGTACTTGCCCACCGAGCCGGCGGTGACGTCGGGGTGCTCGGTCACCATCGCCTTCCACTGGTCCGGATACCCCTCCTGGAAGGACAGCCCCTTGGCGTACGGCCCGTAGGTCAGGATGACCGGATAGCGCCCCAGCGGGAGGGGACGGTAGACGTCCGCGCGGAGCACGGTCCCGTCGGACATGAGGATCGGGACGTCCCAGTCGATCCTCATGGTCTTGGTCTTCTCGGTGCGCTGGCCCATCAGGTGGCTCTCCTCGTGCTCGGGTCGTGGTGACTGGGGCGGGCAGGTCCGCGCCGGTGCCGCGCCGGCCGCCGGGGCCGGTGGCGCAAACCTGTGTCCGGTCGCGAGTCGGACCGGGACATTCGGGGGCGGGTCAGCCCATGAAGCGACCGCCGTTGACGTCGAGGGTCGCGCCGGTGATGTAGCCGGCGTCCGGGCCGGCGAGGAAGCAGATGGCGGCGGCGACCTCCTCCGGTGTGCCGGCCCGCTGCATCGGAGTCGCCCGGGCCACCTCCGCCAGTAACTCCGGGCCGCGCCGCTCCACGCGCGGGGAGAGCACCACACCCGGGGCGACCGCGTTCACGGTCACGCCGTCGGCGGCCACCTCGAGGGCCAGCTGACGGGTCAGTCCCACGACGGCGGCCTTCGCCGCGGAATAGGGGTGCGCGGCCTGCGGCAGCGCGGTGCGCGCCGCCATGGAGGAGACGGTGACGATCCGTCCGTACCGTCGTCGGCGCATGGTGGGCACCACCGCCCGGCAGGCCAGGAAGGTGGCGGTCAGGTTGGCCGTGACGAGGTCGTTCCACTCGTCCAGGCCCACGTCCGGCAGCGGGTCCGCGCGGGAGAATCCTCCGGCGCACGTCACCAGGATGTCCAGGCGTCGCCTGCGGTCGAGGGTGGTCGCCACCGCGTCGGCCACGACACCCTCCTCGGTCGCGTCCCCGACGACGACGTCGACGTCCCCTCCGGACCGGCCGATCGCCGCGGCCACGTCCGCCGCCCGGGCCCGGTTGCGGTCGAACAGCGTCACGAGGGCTCCGGACGCGGCCAGCCGCTCCACGCAGGCCCGGCCGATGCCCGCACCGCCACCGGTGACGAGGGCGACCTGGTCACGGAGCGGCGGGGGTGTCCCCTTCCCCGCGCCGGGGCCGGCACTCACCCCAGGACCTCGTCCAGCCATCCGGCGACGATGCGGCCCACCTCGTCCTCGAGGCCGGTGTAGAAGTGGTCGCAGCCCTCGAGGATGCGCACGTCGACCGGGCCGCCGGCCACCTCGGCGAACCGCTCGGCCGGGTACATCTCCCGGTCCTCCTGGTCACCGCGGATGTACAGCACCGGACAGGTGATCCGGGCGGCGTTGTCCAGGAGCACCGGCAGGTTGCTCTCCAGGTCCACGAACGACCCGGCGGTGATCACGTAGTACCAGCCAGGGAGGAGCATGAGCTCCTCCGGGCGCCCGGCGTCCACCAGCTCGTGGGCCCGGCGGGAGATCTCCGCGAGCCGGTCACCGGCCAGCAGGCCGAGCTCGGAACCGCGTCGCAGCATGTCCCGTCCACCCAGGTGGGCCGAGAGCAGGACCAGGGCCGGCGTCTCGGGGTGGCGGGCCACGTGCTCGGAGGCCAGCATCCCGCCGTTGCTGTGACCGATGACGACCGGCGCGGCGAAGCCCCGCTCCCCCAGCCACTGCGCCGCACGCTCGTTGTCCTCGATCGCCTCGGCCGTCGTCTGGTAGGCGTTGCCCTCGGCCACGCGGGTGCGCGCGCTGACCGTGTCGTGACCGTGTCGGTTGTAGGACAGCGCCGCCAGCCCGATGCCGGTGAGATGGGACGGGAGGAAGCCCGGTGCGCCGTAGTAGAAGTTCATGCCATTGCCGTGCATGAGCATGGCCGCACCTCGCGCCGGTCGACCCGGGGGTTCGTAGAAGAGCCCGTCCAGAGGCGTGCTCGGCGTAGGGACGGACACGAGTTCAGCCAGCACAGGAACTCCTCGATCGGACCGGCGGTCAGGGGTCAGGGGATGCCGTGCACACCACGTCCCCTGGAGCGGACATCCCGATCGCCGACCACGGCGACCTCGGCTCGCGCCACGTTTTCGTGGGCCGTTGACGGCGACCTGAATGTCTCGTACGTTGTGCCGCACGTCACCATACATACGCATGCATGCGGAGTCACGAAGTTCATCCGCCGTCCTCACGGCATCCACCGGGGGGCTCGGCGAATGACGAGGTGCGACCGCACGCGGCCCAGCAACCGCCCAGGGACAGCACCGGCCGGGCAGTGAGGATTCGCGTGAATCAGTTCATCGTGCAGACCCTGAACGGGTTGACGCTGGCGGGAATCATGTTCCTGGTCTCCAGCGGCTTCACCCTGGTCTTCGGGGTCATGCGGATCACCAACCTGGCCCACGGCGCGATCTACCTCCTGGGCGGGTACATCGCGTACTCCACGATCCAGCTGGTCGGGAACTTCTTCGTGGGCGTGATCGTCGCCGGGCTGGCCATGGCGCTGCTGGGCATCGTGCTGGAGCGCACGCTGATCAAGCGCATGCGCGGGCAGGTCATGGCCGAGCTGCTCGCGACCCTGGGTCTGGTGTACGTGATGAACGACCTGGCGCTGGCGGTCTGGGGCGGCGACCCGCTGTCCCTGCGGCTGCCCGGAGTCCTGCGGGAGTCCACGACCTTGCCCGGCGGGATCATCTACCCCAACGGCCGCATGTTCATCCTGTTCCTGGCCGTGGTCATCGGCCTGGCGCTGTACTTCCTGCTGCGCCGGACGCGGGTGGGCGCCATCGTCCGCGCCGGCGTCGACAACAAGGCGATGGTCAGCGCCATGGGGATCAACGTCCGGCTGGTCTTCACCATGGTGTTCGCCCTCGGCGCCCTGCTCGCCGGCGTCGGCGGCGCGCTGGGCGGGACCGTACTGAGCCTGGCACCCAACGCCGACGCCGAGATCCTGACCTTCGCGCTGATCGTCGTGATCGTCGGTGGCCTGGGCAGCTTCGAGGGGGCGGTCCTCGGCAGTCTGATCGTCGGGCTGCTGTCGAACTACGGCCAGGCCTATTTCCCGGCCCTGGCCTACTTCGCCCTGTTCGCGCCACTGGTGCTCGTCCTGCTCGTGCGGCCCCAGGGACTCCTCGGAAGGACGGCAGCATGAGCACCCACACTCCGGGCGCCGGTGCCGGCGTCGCCGGCTGGCAGGGCCTGCTGGCGCGTCAGCAGCGCTGGCTCATGCTGCTCATCGGCCTCGTGTTCCTCCTGATCGTCTCGTCCTACCTGTACCGGGGCGGCTTCTACGGCCAGCTCGTGACGCAGATGCTCATCTTCGCGATCGCCGCGATGGGAGTGGGCTTCCTCGGCGGCTACGGCGGAATGGTCTCCCTCGGCCAGGCGAGCTTCCTGGGCCTGGGCGCCTACGGCGTGGCCGTCCCCATGTCGGACGGTGCTGATCCCTGGACCGCCATCGTGATCTCCCTCGTGGTGACGCTGGCGGTGGCCCTGCTCACCGGCCTGCTGGCGGTCCGGGTGAGAGGGATCAGCTTCGTCATCATGACGCTGGCGCTCGGTCAGATCCTGTTCGGCCTCGCCTCCAGCTGGGTCGACCTCAGCGGTGGGGACAACGGGCTCATCATCCCGGTCGCCCCGACGCTCGGTCCCCTGGACCTCAACGACCCCATCGTGCTGTCGTTCACGGTCCTCGTGGTGTTCGTCCTCGCCGTGCTCGCCCTGCGCACGTTCGTCGCATCCCCCTTCGGACTGGCCCTGCGGGGCATCAAGTCCAACGAGCAGCGGCTGAAGACGCTCGGCTACGCCACCCGGCTGCACCTGTACATCAGCTGGGTCATCTCGGTGATGTTCGCCGGCGTCGCCGGCATCCTGTTCGTCTTCACCAACGGCCTGATCACACCGACGGCCCTGGACTTCGGCCACAACGGGATCGTCACGCTGATGGCCGTGATCGGCGGGCTGGGCACCCTGTGGGGCCCGACCGTCGGTGCGATCGTGATCATGCTCTTCCAGAACTACCTCAGCCTCTACTTCGAGCGCTGGGCCACCGTGATGGGCATCGTCTTCGTCGCCGTCGTCATCTTCGCCCCCGAGGGGCTCTGGGGCCTCGTCACCAAGTTCGCTCGACGACTCACCCGGCAGAAGGCGGCGCGGGGGCAGCTGGGCATCAACGAGGTCCCGGTGGGCGATGCGGGCGCGGAAACCGAGTCCGAGTTGCCCGACCCCACGACCGAGAAGGTGCAGCAGTGACCACCAGTACTGCATCCGCCGTCCCCCCGGCTCCAGCCGCCGCCGACGGCATCGCCCTGAGCGTCGACGACCTGGGCCGGCACTTCGCGGGGGTGAAGGCCGTGGAGGGTGTGACGCTGAGCGTGGCGAGCGGCTCCCGCCTCGGGATCATCGGCCCGAACGGCGCCGGCAAGACGACGTTCTTCAACATGCTCTCCGGCGAGCTCAAGCCGACGAGCGGCCGGATCCACCTGTTCGGCCGCGACGTCACGTCCCTGGCATCGCACAAGCGGGTGGCCCTGGGCCTCGGCCGCACGTATCAGATCACCCGCGTGCTGCGGGGGATGACCGTGCTGGAGAACCTCGCCGTCGCCACCCATGGGCTCTCCGGCTCCAAGCTCGACCTCCTGCGGCCGTGGCGGAGGTACTCGGCCAAGGTCGAGGAGGCCGAGGCGCTCGGCGCGTCCTTCGGGCTGCGCCACCGGCTCAACGCCTACGCCGAGGAGCTCTCCCACGGCGAGGTGCGTCAGCTCGAGGTGTGTCTCGCCCTGGCCCTCAAGCCGAAGATCCTGCTCCTCGACGAGCCGGCAGCCGGACTCTCGCCCGCGGAGCGGGTCGACATCCGGAACCTGCTCAACGGCCTGCCCAAGGAACTGACGCTGGTGATGATCGAGCACGACATGGACGTGCTGCGGGGAGCGGTGGACGACATCGCGGTCCTGCACCTGGGCGAGCTGGTGACGCGCGGCTCGGTGGCGGAGATCCAGCGCAACGAGCTGGTGCGAGAGCTGTACCTCGGCAAGCGCCGGCAGATCGACCGGACCGCCGGCGCCGACCCGGCGGACAGCGACGGAAAGGCGCCGCACGCGTGATCACAGTCGACGACGTCCACACCTACCGCGGACTGAGCTACGTCCTGCAGGGCATCAGCCTGCAGGCGGAGGACGCCCAGTGCACGGCACTGCTCGGCCGCAACGGTATGGGCAAGACCACGCTGATCGAGACGATGATGGGCCTGCTCAGCGCCCGCGACGGCGACATCACGCTGGACGGGACGTCGCTCCGGGGCAAGGAGCCGTTCCAGATCGCCAAGCGAGGAGTGGCCCTCGTCCCTCAGGGCCGGCACGTCTTCTCCTCGTTGACCGTCGAGGAGAACCTGACGCTGGCGGCCCGGGGCAACGGCGAGCCGGGCGCTTGGACCCTGGAGCGGGTCTACGACCTCTTCCCCAACCTCAACCGGCGGCGGAAGAACCGGGGCAGCGATCTGTCCGGCGGCGAGCAGCAGATGCTCGCGATCGGCCGCGCGGTCATGACCAACCCCCGGGTCCTGCTGATGGACGAGCCCTCGGAAGGGCTGGCGCCGGTCATCGTCGACAAGGTGGGCGAGGTCATCCGGCTGCTCAAGCAGGAGGGCCTGTGCGTCTTCCTCGTCGAGCAGAACTACGGGCTGGCCATCGAGACCGCCGACCGGCTCTACGTCCTCGCCGGCGGCCAGGTCGTCTGGCAGGGCTCCCCCGCGGAGCTCGAGGCAGCCGACGACGTGCGCCACCTGCACCTGGGGGTCTAGGCGAGGCATGGCGCACCGAGGAATGCGGGCGGCGGAGGCGCGTCCCGGTTCACCCGTCGTCGGGGCCGCCGTACCGAGAGAACTGAACGGAACGGGTTCAGCAGGGTCCGGGCGATCGCGCCAGGACCGGATGGCACGGGAGCGGGTACACCGCCCCCCTTCACAGAATCGGCGGTAGTCGCGTGGTGTCCAGGATCAGCGGGTCTCGAAAGCGGCGGACGGGAGTGGCGGTCGCCACGCTCGTGGCCCTCAGCCTCGGTGCGTGCGGTGAGGGCCCCGGCGGGGGTGCAGACACGTCCGAGCCCGGCAGCCCAATCAAGGTGGCGTTCGAAGTGCCGTTGACCGGCGCGTTCGCGGCGAACGGCCTGAACCAGAAGAACGGCTTCGAGCTCGGGCTCGACACGTTCGGCCGCGAGGTCGACGGCCACCCCATCGAGGTGCGCTACATCGACACCAAGGGCGACCCGGCGACGGCGCTCACTAGTGCGCGCCAGATCGTCCAGGAGGGCGTCACCGTCTTCCAGGGCCCGCTGGTCTCCAGCGAGTCCGCGGCGGTCACCCCGTACCTGGCGCAGCAGAAGGTGCCGGTCGACGACCTGACCCTCTGCAGCGAGGTCCAGCTCGACTCCTGGCAGAAGAACGGCAACGGGTACTCGTCCGGATGGTCGTGCGACCACCCGGCCCTGATGGCCGCGCAGTGGGCCTACGAGGACATGGGCTGGCGCAACATCACCATCGCCGCCCAGGACTTCTCCTTCGGGTGGGAGGTGGCCGGCGGCTTCAAGGCGGCCTTCGAGAGCCTCGGCGGCACGGTCGACCAGGCGATCTGGGTGCCCCTCAACGCCACGGACGTCAGCTCCTACGTCTCCCAGATCTCGCAGGACACCGACGCGGTCTACGCCGAGATGTCCGGCGTGTTCGCGGTGCGGTTCATCGACGCGTACAAGTCCTACGGGCTGACCGGCGCGATCCCCCTGGTCGGCATCACCCAGCTGACCGACCAGTCCGTGCTCCCGCAGCTCAACCGTGACGCGGCTCTGGGGGTCATGACGGGCGCGCAGTACTGCGACGGCATCGACACCCCGGAGAACGAGGAGTTCGTCGCCGCCTACAAGGAGAAGTTCGACCTCTACCCCGGCTACTACTCCGACGCCGGCTACGTGAAGGCGCAGATCATGGTGGAGGCGCTGAAGTCGCTCGACGGTGACTACTCCGACCCCGAGGCCATCGCCGAGGCGCTCCAGTCGGTGAACATCGAGGCCCCGCGCGGACCGGTGGAGATCAGCGACAAGACCCACTCGCCGGTCCAGAACGTCTACATCTGCGAGGTCCAGGAGATCGACGGCGACCTGCGCAACGTGCCGATCAAGACCTTCGAGAGCGTGCCGCCGGAGGGTCCGCTGGAGTACGAGGAGTGGGAGGCCCACTTCCGTCACGACAGCGCCGGCCGACCGGAGTAGCCGGAGCGCGGTGGGCGGACAGGGACATGCCTGTCCGCTCACCGCGCCCCGCGCCGCCGGGGAAGCCGGGGGCATGCCACGACAGCAGGAGAACCGTGTCGCAGGGACATGACCAGACGTCCAGGCCCGAGTGGACCCGGCCACGCGCCGTCCCCGAGCCGGAGGCCGTCTTCCGCCTCCAGGTCAACGGGAGCAGTCGTGAGGTCACGTGCCGTCGGGACACCCCGATGCTCTACGTGCTGCGCAACGATCTGGGCCTGACGGGATCCCGCTTCGGCTGCGGGCTCGCCCAGTGCGGCGCCTGCATGGTCCTGCTCGACGGCCACCCGACGCCCTCTTGCGATCTGCCCGTCTGGGCGGCCGAGGGCCACGAGGTGACCACCGTCGAAGGTCTCTCCGACGACCCGGTCATGCGGACCCTCCAGGATGCGTTCATCGACCGGCAGGCGGCGCAGTGCGGCTACTGCATGTCCGGGATCCTCGTCTCGGCCTGCGCCCTCCTGCACAGCGACGACGAGCCCCCGCGGCACGCCATCGCCGAGGCCCTGGACCGGAACCTGTGCCGCTGCGGCAGCCATGGCCGGGTCCTGGCTGCGGTGACGGACGCCGCCCGGACGATGCGCGCGCACGGGTCCGGTGACGAGCCGACGCAGGACGGCGACCGACCGCAGCACGACGACCGACCGCAGGGCGCCGCGCGCCCACTGGGGAGCACACCATGAGCCAGACGAGGTACGACATCGAGGACGCGGCCGGGGTGTCCGGGGAACCGCCGTTCCGGCTGGAAGAGGCGACGATCGACGACCTCCACCGAGCGATCCGCTCCGGTGCGACCACCTGCGTGGAGGTTGTGCAGCAGTACATCGACCGGGCCCGCGCCTACAACGGGGTCGCCAGCGCCCTGATGACCGAGGACGGCAACCCCGTCCCGCCGGTCAGCGGTGCGGTCCGCGCCCTCGATGCCCTCACCTTCCCCACCGAGACCGTCGCCGCCTCCACCCTGCTGCCGGACCTGGACAAGTACGAGGGGCCGCCCCTCGAGTTCGGCCGCATGGAGCCGACGGCCTCCGACCCGGAGGTGTACCAGCAGTTCGGGATGCTGGTCGGCCTGCCCGACGCCGGCCAGCTGAACGCCCTGGCCACGCTGAACATCCGTGGCGAGCGGTCGGTCACCTGCAAGGGCGACTTCGACCGCCACCCCGATGACGGGCCCCTTCCGGTCGGGGCGCCTCCGGTCTGCGAGATGTTCCGGCACCAGCCCGACGCCCTGGAGCGCGCCGCGGAGCTCGATGCGACCTACGGCCGCAACCCGGACCTCGAGGCGATGCCCATGTACGGCGTCGTCTTCTCCTTCAAGGACCCGTTCGACACCACGGACATGCGCTCCACCGGTGGCGCCGACGCCCGCTTCGACATCGACTTCCCCGCCCGCGACCACGTGCTGGTGGAGCAGCTGCGGGCCAAGGGCGCGATCATCTACGCCAAGGCGATCAACACCGAGTACAACGGCCGCATCGGCGACCCCGGTGGCCGGCACGCACCGGAGAAGGTCCTCCCCTCCACGCTCGGGTACCAGCGCAGCACCTGGGCCGGCAATCCGGCCAACGTCTACGACACCACCCGGTCGGCCTCCCTGGGGTCCAGCTCGGGGTCCGGTGTGTCGGTGAGCGCCAACCTCGTCATGGTCAGCCTCGGCGAGGAGACGCGGGCGTCGTGTCGGGGACCGGCCAACCACAACGCCGTCGCGCTCGTCCTCCCGCACAAGGCGATGCTGGGCTTCGACGGTGGCGCCATCGGCGCGGACATCCACGTCGACCGCAGTGGGGTCCTCGCCCGAACCCTGGAGGACGCCACCAAGGTCCTCGACGCCCTCCGGGACCCGACCGAGGAGTACTACGACCCGCGCGACCCGTTCACGACGGTGCCGCGCTCCTCGGTGCTGCCGTCCTACGCCGTGCACGCTCGGGGATCGGGGGAGCCCGGAGCGTTGAGCGGCATGCGGATCGGCATCGTGCGGGAGTCGATGCCCGTCCGCCCGGGCGCCTTCGCTTCCTCGGTGATCCCGCCGGCAGCCGCGGCCGAGATCAAGGCCGTGCTGGGGGACCGGCTCGGGGCGACTCTGGTGGAGTCCGGTGACCCGCTCTGGGCACGCGATCCCGATCTCGAGGTCATGCAACCCGACTTCCGGCGCGCGCTCGCCCGGTTGGTGCCCGTCTTCATGCCCGACCTGCTCTTCCGGCTGGGCCGGGACGGCACGCCGGTGTTCCCGGACTTCGCCGCCGCCGTCGAACCGACGGAGTTCATGCCGGGCGAGATCTTCGGTACCGGCACGATGGCGCCGATCGACTACTTCGTGGAGCTGGCCGAGGGCCGGATCGAGCCGCCGGCCAACCTCGACATCGCCACCGTCCAGGACCAGCAGCTGTCGATGACGTTCCGGTACCACATCCCGCAGTACCTCAGGGCGCGTGCGGCGGACTGGGCCGAACTCGGCTTCACCGAGACGCTGGTGGACTTCCCCTCCCTCAACGCCCGGTCCAAGTTCTGGGGCGACGACCAGCGCGCCTGGTGGCGGAACTGGGAGGAGGTGCGCGACATGCGCAACCCCCTCTCCGGGCGCCAGGGCGTGCACGAGCGGTTGCTGCTACGGGAACTGCTCCGCCGCGTGGACATGATGGTCCTGCTCGAGAACCACCTCGACGTCCTCGTCCGCCTGCACACCCCCCTCCCGCCCGCCCGGATCGGGGACCCGGCAGAGTTCAACAACCCGCACAACCTGCCGCCGGAGTCGATGTACGGGCCCAACGCCGGATTGACGGAGGTTCTCGTCCCGGCCGGTTACGTGCGCACGGCCTACGATCCCGTCTTCGTGCTCAGCGACGACCGCATGCGGTACGTGCACAGCGAGTCCGACCGGGCCACCGAACTCCCCGAACCAGGGCTGCCCTTCTCCCTCGTCTTCCGTGCGGAGCCGGGCAAGGAGGACGTGCTGCTCCGGGTGGCGTCGAGTTACGAGGCGGCCTCCCGGCGTCGCGTCCCGCCGCCGGCGTTCGGGCCCCTCCCCGTGCACGGGGGCACGGTGTGAGCACCCCCCTGCCGCCGCAGGCCGTGCCCTTCGGGTACAGCCTGCAGCGCAACCCGCTGCTCTCCCACTGGGTCGGGTTTCCTCACGGGGGGCAGGTGGAGGTCCGGGTCGGCAAGGTCGAGCTGGGGCAGGGCATCGTCACCGCGCTCGGCCAGATCGCGGCCGAGGAGCTCGACGTGGCCTGGTCGCGCGTCCAGGTGGTGCCGGCCGCCACCGACCGCAGCCCGGACGAGGGGCTCACCGCCGGGAGCCGGTCGATCATGGACTCGGGCAGCGCCCTGCGCGCCGTCTGCGCAGAGGTCCGCCGCCTGCTGCTGAGCCTCGCGTCCGCCCGCTCAGGAGCCCCCGTGGAGGGCCTCGAGGTCCACGACGGCGAGGTGCGCGACGCGGCCGGCACCGTGCAGGGCAGCTACTGGACCCTGCTCCGGCGCGAGCAGCTGGACGTGCCCGTCACCGGCGAGGCGGCGGCCAAGGCACCGGCCCGGCACGGGATCGTGGGACACAGCGTCCGCAGGCGTGATCTCGACCGGAAGCTCACCGGCGCACCCTCCTTCGTCCACGACCTCCGTCTACCCGGCCAGTTGTACGGCCGGGTGGTGCGGCCGCCCTCCCCTGGCGCCTGCCTGCTCGACGTGGACGACTCCGCCGCGCGAGCGCTCCCGTCGGTGTGCGGCGTGGTCCGCCAGGGCAGCTTCCTGGGCGTCGTGGCCGACCGCGAGGAGGAGGCGATCCGGGCCACCGAGCTGCTGCGGGCCGGCGCCCGGTGGCAGGAGCAGGAGACCCTGCCCGTGGACCCGGACTGGCTCGACAGCCTCCCCGGCCACCCGGCGGAGGTCAGCCAGGTCGAGCGACGGGAGGATCCGGACGCCGCGGCCCGCGTCGTCGACGTGCACCGGGCCTCCTACGGCCGGGCCTACCTCGCGCACGGCTCCCTCGGGCCCGGCGCCGCCGTCGCCCGATGGGACGGGGACGACGTCTCGGTGTGGACGCACACCCAGGGCATCTTCCCCCTACGGCGCGCCCTCGCGGCCGCCCTGGACATGGATCCCGACCAGTTCACCGTGCAGCACGTCGAGGGAGCCGGCTGCTACGGCCACAACAGCGCGGACGACGTGGCGCTCGACGCCGTGCTCCTCGCCCGCGCCATGCCCGGACGCCCGGTCCAGGTCGTCTGGTCACGCGAGGACGAGTTCGCCTGGGAGCCCTTCAGCCCGGCCATGGTGGCGGAGGTGTCCGCGGGGATCGACGAGGCCGGCGATCTGGTCACCTGGGAGCAGCACGCCTGGAGCAACGGCCACGACAGCCGTCCCGGCTTCTTCGGGCAACCCGGCCTGCTGGGCTACTGGCACGCCGCCGACGTACCGGCACCTGCTGCGTCCGACCCCTCCCTGGCCATCGGCGGGGGGACAGGCCGCAACGCCGTCCCCCCGTACGTCGTCGCGGACCTGGACGTCCAGGCCCACCGCCTCCTGGTGGCGCCGCTGCGCACCTCGGCCCTGCGTGGGCTGGGGGCCACTGTCAACGTGTTCGCGATCGAGTCGGCCATGGACGAGCTCGCCGAGCGCGCCGGCGCCGATCCTGTCGAGTACCGCATGCGGCACCTTCCCGACGAGCGTGCCCGAACCGTGCTCCGCACCGCTGCCGAGCAGGCCGGCTGGTACGACCGGCCGACCGAGGACTCCGTCGGGTGGGGTGTCGGTTACTCGCGCTACAAGGACGTCTGCGGGTACTGCGCGGTGGTCGCCCGAGTGGAGGCGGTGTCGGAGGTCCGGGTGACCGACCTGTGGGTGACCGTCGACGCAGGGCAGGTCATCAACCCCGACGGCCTGGTCAACCAGATCGAGGGCGGCGCGATCCAGGCCGCGAGCTGGAGCCTCCTGGAGGAGGTCACCTTCGACGCGCGGACCGTCACCAGCCGGGACTGGGAGGGCTATCCCATCCTCCGGTTCGCCGACGTGCCGCAGGTCCATGTCACGGTGCTCCCCCGGCCCGACGATCCGCCGCTCGGCGTCGGCGAGGTGGCCGGTGGTCCGGTCGCCGCCGCCCTGGCGAATGGGCTGGCCGACGCCATCGGCGTGCGGGTCCGCCGGTTGCCGCTGACTCCCGAACGCATCGCTGCGGTCATCGAGGCGGGTTGATGCCACCGGCCGACGACGTCGCAGGGGCCGGGCCGGACGCGTGACCGCTGTCGTCCTGGGGCTGGTGACGGCCCTGTTCTTCGGCGTGGCCAGCTATCTCGGGCCCGTGCTCAGCCGCACCAACACGCCTTCGGCCGTCCTGGCGGTCGGGCAGGCGGCGGCCGTGGCGGCGGCCGCGGTGCTGCTCCTCGCACAGGATGCGCCCGACCCGACCTCACGGACACTGGTGCTGGGGCTGCTCGCCGGAGTCGCCAACGGCGTCGCCCTCACGGCGATGTTCGAGGCCGCGCGCTTCCTGCCGATCAGCGTCATGGCGCCCATCGGCGCGACCGGCGGCGGGGTCCCGGTCGTGGTCGCGCTGGCCCTCGGCGAGCGGCCCCACGTCCTGCAGCTGGTCGGCATCCCGGTGGCGATGATCGGCGTGGTGCTCGTTGCTGCGGGCAGCAGCGGCGGGTCGCTGATGCGGAACCTGACTGCCGTGCCCTCGGTCGGGCTGTGGCTGGCCGCGACGTGGGCGGTCTCCTACGGCGTCTTCCTCAGCCTCTTCGCCGAGGCATCGGACGGCGGCGGGCAGCCGTGGGCCCTCTTCAGCAGCCGTGTGTCGCTGCTGGCGACGGCGCTCGTCTTGCCGCTCGCTCGGCGCACGTCGCTCAGGCTGCCCTGGCGGATGGTGCCACTGGTCGCGCTCAACGGCCTGCTCATCCTCGCCGGGGTGGCCACGTTCGGCTGGGCGGCGGCCATCGGCCCGGTCAGCGTCGTGTCCGTCCTCGCCACGCTCTCCCCGGTGATCACCGTTGCCATGGCCGTCCTGCTGCTGCGGGAGCGACTCGGCGGCCGGCAACGGATCGGCCTGGCGGCCGCCATCGTCGGCGTCGTGCTCCTCGCGGCGGGCTGACGCCGGGCTGGGCCCGAGGGCTACGGCCGGGTCCCCTCCCCCGTCGTCCGGAGCACGAAGAGTCCGTGGTTCTTGTCCGTGCAGTAGATGTAGCCCCGCGCGTCCACGAGGACGTCCTCGAACTGGGTGACCAGCGTGCTCGGCAGCGTTCCGCGCCGTTCCGGAGGGTCCTCGGGCACGTACCAGCCCGTCTCCACCGGCACGTAGGGGTCGGCGATGTCGAAGACGCGCAGCCCGGCGTTGAAGTACGCCATGACGATCTGGTCGTCGGGGATGGCCAGGTCCGGGTGGCCCTGGTGCTGGTGCTGGTTGTGCGGCCCGAACCGGCCGCCCTTGGCGTAGTAGCTGTCGTACGGTGCGCCCGGCTCGGGGCGCGGCATCGGGAAGGTCGAGATGATCCTGGGGTGGGCCTCGTCGGCGATGTCGACCACGCAGGTGTAGTTGACCGGATCGCCGTCGCCTTCCAGGATCGCCTCGCTGTTCGCGACGACCAGGTCCCGGCCCGGGAGCGGTACGGCCGAGTGGCACCCCAGCATGCTCCCGAGGTCGCCGAAGGACACCCGGCCGACCAGCCGTGGATCCGTCGGGTCCTCCACGTCGAGGATCACCATGCCCACGCGCCCGTAGCCGAGGTAGGCGCGTCCGTCGACGACGTACGCGGGGCCGTGCAGGTAGAAGTCGTGCTCCGGCTTCTCCCCACCCGCGACGTGCTGCCCCGGCCACCACCACCGACCGACCTCCGTCGGGTGGGCCGGGTCGCCGATGTCGACGACAGCCAGGAGGTGACCGACGTAGCCCTCGGGATTGGCGGTCATGTAGGCCAGGTCCCCGCCGGCGTAGAAGTTCCGGTGGGTCCCCGTGCCCCCGGTGCGCCAGTGCCCGAGCAGCTGCGGGTCCTCGGGGTCGTGCGCGACGTCCCAGATGTAGGCGCCCTCCTCGAACGGCCTCCCGGGTTCGATCCCCCACCCCTCGTTCGGCTTCTCGAGGGCGGTCACCATGCGTCCGTCGGCCACCTGGACCTGGATCGTCCAGGTGTCCGCCGGCCCCTCCAGGAAGCGGCAGAGCGTCGGGGACCGGGGGTCGGTCACGTCGAGGACCGACCACCCCCGGTGCCACAGGTGCCCGAGGTAGAGGTACCAGCGGTCGCCGTGGCGCTGCATCGCCATCTTGAAACCCGGGCGGCCGGCCAGGTCGTGGTAGCCGACGAACTCGACGCCCCGCTGTTCGAGGACGCCCGGCGCCCGGACCTCATCAGCTCCCGGCGCCGCTGTGCCGACCGGTTCCGCGGTGTTCGACCCCATGCTCGGGCTCCTCCTGTCGCTGGCACCCTCGACGGTGGCGGACGACGTCGACCTGCTGCACCCCGGCGCACGAGCATTCAAGAGGGCCCGGGAGGGCGCCACCATGTGTGCTGACACAAACTGCGCAGCGACCGTCGGTGCCCTGGGCCCTCAAGTACGGCGCGCCGCCCCCTTATCGTCCGGCCATGGGAACCACCCCGTCTCCAGGCGTCGACGACCGCGCAGCAGATCAGCCGTACCCGCTGATCCGCCGTCCGATCACGGTCGGCGGTCTGCACCTGCCCAACCGGATCGTGATGTCACCGATGACGACCTACGGCCTGGCCGATCCTGACGGCGCGTCCAACGACCGCCACCGCGCCTACTACGACCGACGGGCGGCCAGCGGCATCGGGCTGGTTATCGTCGAGTCCGCCATGGTGCACCCTTCGGGCCAGTGCTGGCCCAACCACCTGGCCGTGCACGACGACCGCTTCGTCCCCGGGCTGGCGCAGCTCGCCTCGACGATCAAACGGCACGGGCCTGCAGCGGTCCTCCAGTTGCATCACGGCGGCCGCGTCGCCGTGGCGGAGCTCAGCGGCCGGCCGGTGTTGCGCCCTCGCCGCTCGCCGCCCCGGGGCGACCGGTCCCCACCGAGATGTCCCACGCCGACATCGACACGATGCTGGAGGCCTTTGCGCAGGGCGCACGACGCGCCCGCGAGGCCGGCTTCGACGGCGTCGAGCTGCACATGGGCACGGCCTACCTGCTGCTGAGCTTCTTGTCCCCGGCCCAGAACCTGCGCCAGGACGAGTACGGCGGCGACTTCGAGGGCCGGATGCGGTTCCCCCTGCGCATCATCGAGCGGATCCGAGAGGTGGTGGGGGCAGACTTCCCCGTGGGCGCACGGATCGTCGGCTCCGACTACCACGACGGCGGCGTGGACGTGGCCTACTGCCAGCGGGTGGCCGCTCGCCTCGAGCAGGCGGGGCTGGCGTTCCTCGACGTCTCTGCGGGCATCGGGCCCAACGCGCTCAGGGACTCGCCCCTGACCATGGGCGGAGGGACCGCGGTCTTCCGCGACTTCGCCGCGGCCGTGAAGTCGGTCGTCTCCGTCCCGGTGATCTCGGTGGGCCGGTACTACACGATGGACTCGGCCGAGGCCGCGGTGGTCGAGGGCACGACCGACCTCGTCGCGTTCGCGCGGGCGCTCATCGCCGATCCGGACTTCGTGGGCAAGTCGCTGGCCGGCCGTGAGTCCGAGATCGTCCCGTGCATCGGTTGTCAGGCCTGCCACGGCGGCGTCACCACGGCCCTGGGCGTCTCGTGCGTCCTCAACCCGGAGACGGGGCACGAGCGGGAGCTGGGCCTGGCAGCGGCGGCTCCTCCGCGCCGCGTCCTCGTGCTCGGCAGCGGAGTCGCCGGGCTGGAACTGGCCCGCGTCGCAGCGATGCGCGGTCACCAGGTCACGGTCGCCACCGGGGACCTGCCCTTCGGGGGCCTGCTCGCGCTCCGGGCTCGGGTGCCCGGGGCGGCGGAGGTCGCCGGCGGTGTGACCTACTTCAGGGGCGCCCTGGAGCGGCTCGGAGTCCGCGTGGTGGAGCGTGCCCGGCCCGGCGACCACGAGGTGACCATCGATGCGACACCGGGCAGGCCGGTCGTGCCGGAACTCGCCGGGCCGGACGGTCCGGACGTCGTCCTGGCCGAGGACGTCCTGGCGTCCCGCGTGGACCTGGCCGGCCACGGCGACCGCGTCGCGGTGCTGGGTTCGGGGATCTTCGCGGGCGAGACGGCGCTCTTCCTCGCCGCGGCCGGGAAGAGCGTCACGCTGCTGGCGACGGGGGACCGCGCCATGGTGGACGCGCATCCCCTCGTCGCGGGCACCACGGCCCTCCGCTTCGCCGGGCACGGGGGCACCACGATCACCGGCGTCCTGCTGCGGGGAGCCGCCGGCGGACACCTGGACGTGACCGTCGACGGCGAGCCGCGCCGCCTGGGGCCGTTCGACCTGCTGGTGTCGGGGCTCGGCTGGACGGCACCGCCGGCCTCGCCGACCGCGGTGGGCGACACCTGGGACGCCTTCGCGCAACGGCTGCTCGTCGCCCATGCCGCCCGCTTGGCGCGGCTGGTGTAGCCGGACGCGGCCACCGATCGCGCGGCGGCGGCGTCAGGAGGCGCCGGCGGGGGCAGCGCAGTCGACGACGACGCGGCCGAACACCTCGTTGGCACGGATGGCCGCGAAGGCGCTGTCGAGTTCCACGAGGGGCAGGACCGACCCGATCACCGGCTCCACCCGCCCCGTCCGGACGAGCTCGAGCGAGGCGGCGATCTCCGCGCGCGTGGCGTACCGGTTGCCGGTCACCACCAGCTCCCCCAGGAGCAGCCGGGTCGACGGCACGCGGACCTGGGTGTCCGCCCGGTGGCCCACCACGACGAACGTGCCACCCGCGTCCAACGCGTCGATACCGCCGTCCAGCGTCTCCTGGCTGCTCACCATGTCCACGCAGGCGGTCAGGCGGCCTCCGGCTGCCCGGACCACCTGCGCGGACCAGTCCGGCGCCCCCGAGTCGACCAGGACGTCGGCGAGTCCCCGCTTCTCCAGCTCGGCCAGCTTCGCCCCGTCCCGCTCGATCCCGATGACGCGGGCACCGAACGCGCGGGCGACCTGCAGCATGTGCACGCCCACCCCGCCACCCGCCCCTATGACGGCGACGTGCTGGCCCGGGCGGATCCCGATCCGCTGGGCGGCCACGTGGTACGGCGTGGCGACGGCGTCGGCCACCAGGCCGGCCTCGCGCAGGCCGACGCCATCCGGCACCGGGACGAGGCTGTGCGCCGGCACGATCGCCTGCTCGGCGAAGGCACCGTCCACGGCGAGTCCGTAGAAGCCGCCATTGTTGCGGCACAGCGTCTCCCGGCCCGAGGCACACATGTCGCAGCTGCCGCACAGCAGGTAGAACGAGGCCGTCACGCGATCGCCGGGGGCCCACAACCGCACGCCCGGTCCCACGACTGCGACCTGACCGGCCAGCTCGTGACCCAGCACGCGGGGCGTGCTGCCGCCCAGCAACCCGAGCCGGCCGTGCTCGAGGGTCAGCCCGACGCCGCAGGAGTCGATGTCGACCAGGACCTCACCGGGACCGGGCCGTGGCACGGGTCGGCTCTCCGCCCGGAAGCTGCCGCCGAACCGGTCGAGCACCATCGCCG
Source organism: Blastococcus sp. CT_GayMR19 (assembly GCF_004570385.1). Classification (GTDB taxonomy): domain Bacteria; phylum Actinomycetota; class Actinomycetes; order Mycobacteriales; family Geodermatophilaceae; genus Blastococcus_B. Next base: position 19,359 of record NZ_SPQL01000015.1, read on the forward strand.
TCATCGTGTCGGGTGGCATGTGCCCTCCTCAGTCGGGACCGGCCGTCACAGCGGTGGCGCGGGCCGTGGACCCCGCACCCACGGACAGTGGGAACGGTCAGTACATGGCCAGCCCGGCAGACACGTTGATGTCGTCGCCGGTGATCGCGGCTGCCCGCGAGGAGGCCAGATAGGCCACCGTGTCCGCGACGTCGCCGGCATCGACCAGTCGCTTCAGCGGCGACCCCTCGGCGAAGTCGGCCCGCGCCTGCTCGACCGTGATGTTTCGTGCCGCCGCCTGCTGCTCGAGGACCCAGTTGATCCGCTCGCCCTCGACCCCGCCGGGCGACACGAGATTGACCCGGATCCCGTAGGCGCCGACCTCCCAGGCCAGGGTGCGCACCATGCCGATCAGCGCCGTCTTGGAGGCGGCGTAGGGCGTCCGGTTGACCAGCGGACGCTTCCCGGTGACCGAGCCGACGACGACCACGGAGCCGGACTTCCGGGCCACCATCCCCGGGAGGAAGGCCTTGCAGGCCAGGAACGTGCCGGTGACGTTGACGCGGAAGGTGTCCTCCCACTCCTCGAGGTCGATCTCCCACATCGGCTTGCTCGGCCCGCCCACCCCGCTGTTGTTGACCAGCACGTCGACCCGGCCGAACTCGGCCTCGGCCGCGCGGGCGGCCGCCTCGATCGAGGCCGGGTCGCGCAGGTCCATGGCGACCGGCAGCGCCCGCCGGCCTGCGGACCTGACCAGCTCGGCGACCTCCTCCATGGCCTCGGTCGACCGGCCGGTGAGCACCACGTCGGCGCCGTCGGCGGCCAGCCGCAGCGAGATCTCCCGCCCGATCCCGGTTCCTGCGCCGGTCACCACCGCGACCGCTCCGTCCAGCAACATTCGTCCACTCCGTCCCGCGGCTGCGACGCCGCATGTGTCATGACCTGTGCCGCGGTGCGGCGCCGATCCACCGGGGAACCGGCGCCGCCACGCGCTACTTGATGGCGACCGGGTTCAGCGGGGACCCGGCAGCACCGGTGACCGGGAGCGGCACCGCGGACAGGAGGAACTCGTACACGCCGTCCGCGGCGCAGTCCTCCCCGAGAGCCTGGAGGTCCCAGATCTCGCCGAAGCAGATACCCATGTGCACGAGCGCCACGATGTGCAGCGGCTGGAACAGCCCGATCTCGTTGGGCCGGACCTCGCACCCCCACGTGTCCGTGGCCAGGGCGGCGATGTCGTGCTCGTACAGCCAGGGCGCGGTGTGCAGCGAGAAGCCGGGCGCGGAGCCGCCGTTGTAGTCGCCCCACTTGCCGCGCCGGGTCTCGGTCATGCCCGTGCGGACGACGATCGCGTCACCCGTGCGGATCTCGACCCCCTGGGCCTCCGCCGTGGCGTCCAGCTCGTCGGCGGTGATCGCGTAGCCGGGCTCCAAGCACTCGACGCCGCGGAAGCGCGCCACGTCCAGGAGCACCCCGCGCATGACGAGTCGGTTCTTCAGCACCTCGATGCCGCACGTCGACGCGCCCTTGGCGGTGACGTTGCCGGCGTCGAAGCCGTTGTACATCTTCCCCTTCCAGAAGATGTGCGCGAGGCCGTCCCACTGGCTGCCCGACTGGTTGGGGGTCACGAGCACGTCGTCGGAGAAGCCGAAGCCCTTCGACGGGCCGAACCCACCGGGCAACGGGTCCTGCTTGCCGGCGAGGTAGTCCGTCCCGGTCGCGGTCATCATGTTCAGCGGGTTTGCCCGGAAGCCGCCGGACTGGGGGCCGTTGAGATCCAGGGGCAGGCCCATCGAGATGACCTTGCCCTGGCGGACGAGGCCGGCGGCCGCCGTGATCTGCTCCGGACCGACGTGGTTGAGCGCGCCGATCTGGTCGTCGTCCCCCCATCGGCCCCAGTTGGAGAACCGTTCGATGTAGTCGCGGATGACGTCGTCACCCTCGAACGGCACGTCCTCGGCCGGCAGGGCCATGGTTCCTCCTGGTGTGTCGGTTGTGATGGGCGGTGTTCTTCGTCAGGTGACCCGCATGTCGGCGGAGTCCCCCGGTTCGCGCAGGCCGAAGGTCAGCCCGATGTCCCCGGGCACCCAGTCGCCGCGGAACTGGGCACCCTCCCCGAGGTCGCGGGTGCGGGCCAGCAGGGCCCGCCCCAGCTCCAGCTGCGCCGGTTCCCAGAGACGCAGGGCCTCGGGCACGTCGCCGCCGCTGCGGCGCAGGGCGTCGGACAGCGCCCAGACGTCGTCGGCACCCTTGGCCGTCGCCGCCGCCGCGTGCGGGCGCACGGAGAAGGCGGCGTCCCCGACGATGCAGGCCCGGCCGAAGGCCATGCGGGACACCTCGACGTCGATCATCACCTGCAGGAACGGCTCGGCGGTCTTGAGCGCGACCTCGGCGATCGGCGGCGGGAGCTGGGCGACCGCGGTGTCGCGGAAGTCGGTCAGGTACTCGTCCCGGACCGCACCCGGCGGCAGGGACACGTCGCGCTGCCGTCCCGACCGGTCGGTGAGCAGGTCCGCGAGCGGCTGCCCCTCGGGCACGTTGCGGTACCAGACCAGGTTCATCAGGCGTCGTCCCGGCTCGACGGCGCCGTCGTAGTTGGGGATCGGATACGTGAGCGCGTGCGTGCCCGGCCGGAAGTAGTAGGTCAGGGAGTCGTCGAGCGCGGCGAAGGTCTCCGGGGTGAGGTCCTTCTCGTCGACGACGCCCCGCCACGCGACGTACCCGCCGTAGCGCGGCTGCACGTCCGGGACCATCGCGCGCCGGACGAAGGACGAGACGCCGTCGGCGCCCACCAGCAGGTCGGCGGTCACCCGCTCGCCCGCGGCGAACTCGATCTCCACCCCGTCCTCGGACTGCGTGATCCCGGTGGCCTCGGAGGCGAGGTGGTAGCGCTCCCGGCCGAAGGCGCGCAGCAGGGTGCCGTAGAGGGTGTTGTACCCGGTGAAGTGGTGGCGGCGTCCGTCCTCGGAGAGCACCGAGCCGTCGTCGGCCAGGTAGCGGTGGTAGGCCGCGGAGGTGCTCACCGCGGAGAGGTCGAGCAGCCGGTTGTCCAGCAGGTAGCGGACGGTCTGGGGGTGCAGCACGATGCCGACCCCCCGTCCCTCCAGCGGTACGCGGGACCGCTCGTAGACGTCGACCTCGCAGCCCAGATCGCGGAGCACGAGGCCCGCCGTGAGGCCGATCATCGATCCGCCGACCACTGCCACCTTCGGCATGGGACTCACGGGTGTACCTCCTGCGATCGAGGGATGGGGGCAGGGGCCGGGCCTGGAGCGTGGCCGAGGTCACGCGTATGGTTCCCGCGGACCGGGCGGGGACGTCGCCCACGGACCGGGCCACCGACCCCGACGGATCGAGAGGGATTCCGCTGAGCGAGCCGACCACCAGCGGCCGGGCAGGAGCCGCCGAGGCACCCGCGATCGACCGCCCGGCAGCGGAGTAGGCCGTGCTGCCCGGCTCCTCCGCCGGGGTCGCCGCCCGGCCGCTGCCCGGCTGGGTCCGGGAGACGGCCGCCGGTGTCGACCTCGAGGCCCTGTGCGAGCGCGTCGTCGTCCGGGACATCGCCGTCGCTTTCCCCGACCTCGCGGACGACCACGGGTTCGTCGACCACCTCCGGGCGAGCGTCCGGGAGAACCTGTCCCTGCTGCAGCAGGTGCTCACCGGCCGGCTCCCCCTCGCGGCGGTCCGGCTCGAGCAGCCCCTGGCGTTCGCCCGTGTCCAGGCCGAGCTGCGCATCCCGCAGACGGCGCTGCAGCGCTCCTACCGGGTCGGCTTCACGGTCATGTGGGAGGCATGGGCCGAGCAGCTGCAGGCCGCGGCCGAGGCCTCGGACGTGCCGCGCGCGGAGGCGGTCCGGGGCCTCGCCGAGCTGACCGCGGCCATCTTCACCTACCAGGACCACGTCGCCTCCCAGGTCGCGGAGAGCTACGCCCGGGTCGACGACGCCCTGGGGCGGTCGCGGGCATCGGTCCGGCAGGGCCTGGTGCGCGAGATCCTCCGGGGGGACCGGCCGTCGCTGGCCCCCTCGGACCTGATCACGCTGGACCACGACCTCGGCGGCCACCACGTCGCGGTGGTGCTGCCGGCGGTGCCCGAGGGAGCCGCCGGCCAGCTCGTCATCGGGCTGCGTGCCGGGACCGGCGTGCGGCAGACCCTGGTCCACCCGCTCGACCTCGCCCGGACGGCGATCTGGCTCACCACCCCGGGCGGCTGGACCCCGGACATGCTGCGGCGGCTGACCGGCGCACTCGCCGGGACCGGTGTCGAGGCGTCGGTCAGCGAGCCGCTGTGCGGGCTGGAGGGCTTCCGGACGGCCGTCGAGCAGGCGCAGGACGTGGAGCGGGTGCGGCGGGCGTGGGGCAGGACCCAGTCGCCCCGGGTCCTGGCCCACGGGGACGTGGCGCTGGAGATCCTGCTGCTGCGCGACCCCGACCACGCGGGCCGGTTCGTGCGCGCGGAGCTCGGCCCGCTCGCCGAGGACACCCCCGAGGCCGCGCGGCTGCGCGAGACCCTGGAGGCGTCGTTCCGGCTGGGCAGCCACGTCTCGGCCGCCGAGCACCTGCAGCTGCACGAGCACACCGTGCGCAACCGCCTGCACCGCGCCGAGGAGCACCTCGGGCGCCCGCTGGCCGAGCGACGGACCGAGCTCCAGGTGGCGCTGCGCCTGCAGCGCCTGCTCGCCAGCGGGGACTGAGCGGCCCCGGCGCCGGGCCGTCACTGCCCGGCGAGCCGCTGGAGGACGCCGAACACGCAGGCGGTGTCCTCCTGGAGCCGGTCCTGGGCCACCGCTGCCTGGTACAGGACGGCCGTCGCCGAGAAGAGGGGCGTGGGGCTCGCGACGCTGCCCGCGAAGGCGGCGATGAGGGCGTTGTCCTTCTGCATGGTCGCGACGGTCGCGGTCGCCGGGTCGTACCGGCCGGCCGCCATGAGCGGCCCGCGGACCTGCAGCATGCGGGAGCCCCCGGCGCCGTCACCGACCGCGGCCAGCACGTCCTGCAGGTCCAGCCCGGCGCGCTGGGCGAGGAGGAGGGCCTCTGCCGCGGCCGCGTTGTGCACCGCGACGAGCAGGTTGGCGACCAGTTTCATCGCGGTGCCCCGGCCGAACGGGCCCAGGTCGTACTGGGCGCGGGTGAAGGCCGCCAGGACCGGCAGGGCGCGCTCCTTGGCCTCGTCCTCGCCGCTCAGGTACGCCACGAGGTCGCCGTCCCGGGCCTGCTGGCCGGTGCCGCTCATCGGGCAGTCCAGCAGCGTGGCCCCGAAGGCCTGCGCGCGGTCGTGCCCGTCCTCCTTGGTGTCCGGACCGAGGGTGCTCGTCTCGAGGACGACCAGGCCGGGGCGGGCGCCGGCGGCGAGCCCGTCCGGCCCGTCCAGCACCGCGGCCAGGGCCGCGGCGCTGGGCAGCGAGGTGACGACGACGTCGGCGCCGCGCGCGACCTCGGCCGGGTTCGCGCAGACGGTCCCGCCGCGCGCCGCGTGGTCGGCCCGGCGGCCGGCGTCGGGGTCGAAGCCGAGGACGGGGAAGCCGGCGTCGAGCAGGTGCCCGCTCATCGCCGACCCCATGACGCCGAGGCCGAGGAAGCCGACCGGTCCCCGGCTCACCGGAGGCCCTCGGCCCGGGTCTCGCGCAGGAAGCCGACGAGGGCGTCGCGGAACTGCTCCGGCTGCTCGAGGACGCCGGCGTGCCGGGCCGGGGAGAGCCACACCACGCGGGCGTCGGGCAGCCGCTCCCCGAGGTCCCGCGCCGCCGCGACGAAGGGCGGCGCGTCGTCCTCGCCGCACACGACGAGGGTGGGCGCCGTGATGCGGTCCAGGACGCCGGTGACGTCGGCCTGCTCGAGGGCCCGGCAGGCGAGCGCGTAACCGCGGGCGTCCCCGCCCAGGAAGGCGCGGCGGGCGGACTCCACGACCGGGCCGCCCTCGGCCAGCCGGTCGGCGGTGAACCACAGGGCGAGCGTCGGGTCGAGGAACGGCTCGACGCCCTCGACGGGGGCGCGGGCCGCGCGGTCGCGCCACATCTCCCGCATCGGCTCCGGGTACACGACCACGGCGTCGACCACGACCAGCCGCCGCACGAGGTCGGGGGCGTCGGCCGCCAGCCGCTGCGCCACCAGCCCGCCGAGGGAGACGCCGACGACGTCGACCTGCTGGTACCCCGCGTCGGCCAGCAGCTGCCGCGCCTGGTCGGCGAGGTCCTCGATCGTGTACGGCTCCTCGGGCACGGGCGTGCGCCCGTGCCCCGGGAAGTCGTAGGTCAGCACCTCGAAGCCGTCGAGCGCGGGCAGGACGCCGTCCCAGAAGGAGCGGTCCACACCCAGGGGGTGCAGCAGGAGGACCGGCGTCCCCTCCCCGGTGCGGTGCAGCACCGGCGCGGCCAGGCTCACCGCGCGTCCCCCGCGCCGGCCCCGCGGACGTCGGGCAGGAACGGTCCCCCGGGCGCCGGCGTCCGCGCCGCCTGCATGACGACCGCCAGCGTCGTGTAGTAGCCGGACGTCGCCACCACCTCGACCACCCCGGCCTCGCCCAGCTCGGCGAGAACCCGGGCGTAGACGTCGTCGGAGACGGCGCGGGTGCGGAACAGCTCGTCGAGCAGCTCCCAGACCGCCTCCGCCGCCGCGTCCATGCCCTCCGGGCGGCGGTCCTCGGCGATGGCGTCCGCGATCGCCGGGTCGAGGCCCGCCTCGAGGGCGAGCGGGTGGTGGAACGTCCACTCGAACTGCTGGTCCCACCACCGGGCCACGTAGAGGATCGTCATCTCGAACAGCCGACGGTCCAGGGGGCTCTCGAAGCGCAGGTACTCCCCGACCTTCTGCAGCCGGGTCATCAGCTCGGGACTGCGCAGCAGGGGGGCGAAGGGCCCGATCACCGCGCCGCGGGGACCCGAGCTGATCTCGGCGGCGGCGGCCCGCTGCTCCGCCGTCATCTGCTCCTCGGCCAGCGGGGGCAGACGGTCGGCCGCGACGTCAGGCATTCGCCCGACCGGAGCCGAGCGCGTCGTTCACCTGCGGCATGACCTTGGTGGCCATGAGCTCCATCGAGCGCTTCGCCAGGTCGGGGTCGATCCAGTCCAGGCCGGCGTAGACCAGCTCGCCGAAGTCGCCGGTCTGCTCGCGGAAGGCCAGGATCTGCTCCGCCACCGAGTCGGGCGTCCCGCAGATCACCAGGTCGTCCAGCACGCCGTCGAGGGTGATCTCCTCGTCCGGCTGCTCCCGGGAGGTCTTGAACAGGCCGAGCCGGCCCAGCCGGCGCATCTTGCCGAGCATCTTCCCGTAGTAGTAGCGGTAGGGGCTGTTCGCGTCGCCCCTCCCGTAGGCCTCGGCGACGCCGGCGTCGTCGGCCACGAACACCGTCCGCGCGATGCGCCAGTCCTCGGCCGCGGCGGTCTGCCCGGCGGATTCCTTGCCCTCGACGTAGTTCGGCCAGTGCGTGGCGACCCACTGCGGCAGGAGGAAGTTCGCCGAGAGGGGGTGGAAGTCGCGGGCGCCCATGGCGACGACGCCCTTGGAGAAGGGCGCCACCACGGTGCCGACGATCTCCGGCCGGGGGGTCTGCAGCGGCTTCCCGACGATCCCGACGCCGACCTCGTCGTCGAACGTGGTGGCGGTGGTGACCCTGAACCGATTGCCCGGCAGGTCGATGTCGTAGGGCGGGTCGAGCTCCCAGAGGCGGGTGATCACGTCGATCGCCTCGGCGAAGATCTGGTTGCGGTCCTCGTCGAGGAGGCCGAGGAGCTCGGCGTCCGAGGGAAGGGCGCCGGGGCTGACGCCGAGGATGAACCGGCCGCCGGAGAGGTGGTCGAACATCGCGCTGTTGACGGCCACGAGCGCCGGGTGCATGTGGGAGAGGTTCGTCGTCCCCGTGCCCAGGCGGATCTGGGTGGTGTCGTGGATCAGCGTGGCCAGGAAGACCAGGCTGTTGGTGATGTTCTCGTGCCGGTCGGTGAGGTGCTCGCCGATGAAGGCGTCGTGGAACCCCAGCCGGTCGGCGAGGATGACCGCCTCCCGGTCCTCGCGCAGGGTGTCGGCCCAGGTCCGCCCCTGCGGGTGCATCGGCATGGCGAAGTAGCCCAGTCTCACGACGATCTCCTCGGAGGTCGGCAGGTGGTCCCTGTCACTGCTCCCGGTCAGTCAAGAGCCGCGACGCCGCGCGGGCAGTGTCGGCGGCTGTCAACTTGACCGGCGCCCGATGACGCAGGCCGTGAGTCGGCCCCGGTGGGCAGCGGTCGGCTGACGGCCCCCGGCATCGCCACGGCTCCGAGGTGACGCCCACCGCCATCCCCTGGGCGCCGGGCCACAGGTGTACTCGGCATTCGCCCGCGTCCGCCCCGTGCGCCGCGGACCGGCTCGTCCCCTGATGGACCACGTCCTGCTGGACACGGCGCGGAAGGAGCGGTGCTCGTGACGACACCGGAGACGGCGGGGACCCCGGAGGTCGACTCCGCGACGTTCCGCCACGTCGTGGGTCATCTCCCCAGCGGGGTCACGCTCGTGACCACCCACGGGCCCGAGGGCGACTTCGGCATGACGGCGAGCTCGGTGACCTCGCTGTCGGTCGACCCGCCGATGATGCTGGCCTGCCTCAACCGCTCGTCGTCGACGTGCACCGCGGTCTCGCGGTCGGGCGCCTACGTCGTGAACGTCCTGGGCCAGGGCCACGGGCACCTCGCCTCGCAGTTCGCCACGCAGGGCGCCGACAAGTTCTCCGGCCTCCGGCTGACCCGGGGGGTGCGGGGCGCGCCGGTCCTCGCCGACGCGCTGGCGCGCATCGAGTGCGAGGTGGTGGAGGAGGTGAGCGCCGCGACGCACACGATCTTCCTCGGCCGGGTGGTGCGGGCCGAGGCCGAGGAGGGCAGCCCGCTCACGTACTTCCGCGGCGGCTTCGGCCGCTTCGAGTTCGACCGCGACGACGAGGTCTACCTGCACGCCCGGCAACGCGTGCTCGAGCGCATGTACGCCGCCGACGCGGTGCTGCAGCTCGACGACCTCGCCTTCCAGCTCGGGGTGGACAAGGCGGCGGCGTTCTACGCGCTCACCCGGCTCACCGCCGACGGCCTGGTGCGCCGCGACCCCAACCGGGGCTACGTGGTCGTCCCCTTCGACGCCCGCACCTCCGATGCGACGTTCGACGCGCGGGCCGCGATCGAGCTGGGGGTCATCGACATGGTCGTCGGGCGGGTGCCGGCCGACGAGCTGACCGAGCTGCGCAGCCGGTTCGAGGCCATGGCCGCCCTCCTCGTGGGCGAGCGCTTCGTCGACTTCGACCGCTACCTGGACGCCAACTACGCCTTCCACGAGGGGCTGGTCTCGCTGGCCCACAGCGCGCCGCTCACGACCGCGTTCGCCCAGCTGCACATCAAGAGCGTCATGACCCGCAGCTTCGGCGTCACGCCGGTCACCTCGCAGAGCTTCGTGGAGGCGCAGCGCGGCATCACCGAGGGCGTGGAGCGTGGCGACTCCGACGCGGCCCGCGCCGCGGTGTACCGGTACACGGACCTCGCCAAGCAGCGCGTGCGGCAGATCCTGGACCAGACCGGCGGCCGGCTCTGACGCGGCCGGGCTCAGGCCGGCGGACCGCCGGGGGCCCGGCCGCGCGCCGTCACGGACGCCCGGACGGTGTCGGGGTCGGCTCCCGCGGCGAGCAGGGCCCACAGCAGCAGCCGTGCCTTGCGCGGGTCGAGCCAGCCGGCCGGCAGCACGCCGCGGGCCAGCAGGTCCTGCTCGGAGCCGATGAAGCCGTAGGTCGCGGTGAGCACCGGCCCCGCGCCCGTGCGGCTGGCCAGGACGACCGGACAGCGCCGGACCACGTCGCTCACCACCTCGGCCATCGCCGCCGACACGTGACCGGCGCCGAAGCCCGCCAGCACCACGCCGTCGTAGCCGTCCTCGGCGACCAGGCGGAGCAGGTCGCCGCGGTCGCCGAGATGGGTCTCCAGCAGGGCGACACGGGGAGCGCGGCCGCCGGCGGGCAGCGGGAGGGCCGGCCAGCACGCCGGCCGGGCGGCGAAGGTCACGGCGCGCTCGTGCACGCGGCCCACCGGCCCGAACGGCCCCGAGGCGAAGGTGTGCAGGGCGACGGTGTCGGTCTTGCGCACGCGGGCGGCGGCGTGCACCTCGTCGTTGAGGACCACCAGCGCCCCCCGGTCCCGGGCGTCCGCGCTCGCGGCGACGACGGTCGCCGCCAGCAGGTTCGCCGGGCCGTCGGCGCCGGCCGCCGTCGGCGCCCGCATGGCGCCGGACACCACCAGGGGCTCGGGCCGGTCCCAGTACAGGTCGAGCAGGTACGCGGTCTCCTCGATGGTGTCCGTCCCCTGGACCACCACGACCCCGTCGACGCCGCCGTCCACCACCTGGCCGCGGGCCCACTCCCCCACGGCCACGACGTCGGGCGGGGTGAGCCAGGCGCCGGGCTCGGTCCTGAGCGTGGCGACGGTCAGCTCGGCCACCTCGCCGAGCCCTGGGACGGCCGCGACCAGGTCGGCCGCCTGCAGCGTCGGGGTCACGGCGCCCCCGCCGGACGCCGGTGTCATCGTGATCGTGCCGCCGAGCGACGCGACGGCCACCCGTCGTCCGCGGACCTCTGCTGCCACCCGTCCTGCCCCCCGCCCGTCCGCCGGCCGCTCCGGCGGGGCACTTACCGTACGGCCCACCCGGCCGCCGTTCCCAGGAGGACGTCCCCATGACCGATCTCGACCTGCTGATCGCCGGAGGCACCGTGGTGACCTCGACCGGCCGCCGGCGGCTGCACGTGGGAGTGCGCGACGGCAGCGTCGCCTACCTCGGCCCGGAGACGCCCGCTGCCGGCCGCACGGTGGACGCCACCGGTCTCTTCGTGCTGCCCGGCGGGGTGGACACCCACGTGCACCTGATGGACCCCGGCAGCCCGGAACGCGAGGACTTCCCGACCGGCACCTCGGCCGCGGCCGCCTCCGGAGTGACGACGATCGTGGAGCACAGCCACGGCACCCCGGTCCGGACGGTCGGCGACCTGCGGGACAAGACGGCGTACCTGCGGGAGCGGTCCAACGTGGACTTCGGGCTCGCCGCCCACGCGTGGCCCGGTGCCGCCGACGAGGTCGCGGGGCTGTGGGCCGCGGGGGTCACCTTCTTCAAGGTCTTCACCTGCACCACGCACGGCGTGCCCGGACACGACGCCGCGCGCCTCTCCGCGCACCTGACCGCCTCGGCGCAGGCCGGCGCGGTCAGCTTGCTGCACTGCGAGGACGAGTCGCTCACCGAGGCGGCCGAGACGCTGCTGCGGGCCGAGGGACGTACCGACGGCGGCATTCTCCCCGACTGGCGGAGCCGGGACGCCGAGCTCGTGGCGGCCGTCGTCGCCGGCCTGCTGGTGCGGCGGACCGGCGCCCGCGCGACGGTTGCGCACGTGAGCCATCCGGAGGTCGCCGACTACCTGATGCGCGAGCGGACGCGGGGTGCCGCGCTGAGTGCCGAGGGCTGCCCCCAGTACTTCCTGCTGCGCGAGGAGGAGGTCCTCGAGCACGGCGCACTCCGCAAGTTCACCCCGCCCGCCCGCGCCCGCACCGACGACGACGAGGCGGAGATGTGGCGGCTGCTGCGCACCGGGACGCTCACCCACATGTCCAGCGACCACGCGCCGTCGACCCTCGAGCAGAAGCGCGCCGGGGACATCTGGAACGTGCACTTCGGGCTGCCGGGGCTGGACAGCACGATGGCCCTGCTGCTCGACGCGGTGGCGCGCGGCCACCTCGCCTACGAGGACGTCGTGCGGGTCTACAGCGAGCGCCCGGCACAGGTCTACGGCCTGTGGCCGCGCAAGGGCCGCATCGCGGTCGGCGCGGATGCCGACGTCGTGCTGGTCGATCCCGGCGCAGAGCGGACCCTCCGGTCGGAGGACGTGCTCTCGAAGGCCGGCTGGACGCCGTTCGACGGCCGGACGGTGCGCGGCCGCGTCGTCCTGACCTTCCTCCGGGGGACGCCGGTCGCCGAGGAGGGCCGCCCGCTGGACGAGCGGACCGGGCGCTTCGTCGCGGGGCGGGGTGCCGCCGTCGGCTGAGTCTTGCGTTCTCCGTCGGGTGGTCCTATCTTCCGTATGCAGCAGCGCGTTTGTGTATACGGCTGCATCCCGACGCTTCAGGAGCACCCGTGACCCTCACGCCTTCTCCCCCGACCGTGGTGGAGCTGCCGGTGGCCTCGCTGCCGACCGGACTCCGGATCGGCGGCGACCTGCTGCCCGGGGGCGCCGAGCCCATCGACGTCGTCAACCCGGCCACCGGCGAGGCCTTCGCCTCCGTGGCCGCGGCCGATGCCGACGACATCGATCACGCCGTCCGCGTCGCCGACGAGACCTTCCGCTCCGGAGTGTGGAGCCGTATGGCGATCCACGACCGGGCGCTCCTCATGCAGCGCTTCGCCGACGGCATCGAGGCCCGCATGGAGGACCTCTACAAGATCGAGACCATGAACAACGGGCGGCCGATCACCGAGACGAAGGCGCAGATCACCCGCCTCCCCGAGTGGTACCGGTACAACGCCTCGCTGCTGCTGGCCGACCGGGACGCCGTCGTCCCGCTGCGTGGCGATTACCACGCCTACACCAGCCGCTTCCCGCTCGGCGTCGTCGGCATCCTGGCCTCGTTCAACCACCCCATGATGATCACGTCGAAGAGCCTGGCGCCCGCGCTGGCGACCGGGAACAGCGTCGTCCTCAAGCCGTCGGAGCAGACCCCGCTCACGGCCATGCTGCTCGGCGACATCGCCGCGGCCGCCGGCATCCCCCCAGGTGTGCTGAATGTCGTCAACGGGATCGGCGCCACCGCCGGCGCGGCCCTGACCGAGCATCCGTTGGTCAAGAAGGTGGTCTTCACCGGCGGCACGGAGGTGGGCCGGGCGATCTCCGTGGCCGCCGCGCGACGCTTCGCGAAGGCCACCCTGGAGCTCGGCGGGAAGTCCCCCGTCCTGGTCTTCGACGACACCCCGATCGACACGGCGGCCCGCGGGGCGGCCTTCGCCGGGTTCATCGGCGCCGGGCAGACCTGCATCGCCGGGAGCCGGCTGCTGGTGCAGCGCGGCATCTACGACGAGGTGGTCGACGCGCTCGCCGCCCAGGCGCAGCAGATCCGGATCGGCGACCCGACGCTCGCGGAGACCCAGCTCGGCCCGGTCATCTCCGAGCGGGCCCGCACGCGCATCCTGGGCCACATCGAGAGCGGCGTCGCCGAGGGAGCGCGCGTGGTGACCGGTGGCCGCGCCGCCGACGTCCCGGGCCTGCCGGGCGGTTACTTTCTCGAGCCGACCGTCCTGGCCGACGTCACCAACGACATGCAGATCGCGCAGCAGGAGATCTTCGGGCCGGTCGTCGTCGTCATCCCCTTCGACGACGAGGACGACGCGATCCGCCAGGCCAACGACTCGCCCTTCGCGCTGGGCTCGGCGATCTGGACCCGCGACGTCGCCCGGGCGCACCGGGTGGCACAACAGTTGGAGATGGGCATGGTCTGGATCAACGACCACCACCGGCTCGACCCCTCCTCCCCCTGGGGCGGTCTCAAGGAGAGCGGCACCGGCCGGGAGGGCGGGTGGGAGTCGTTCCACGACTTCACCCACGTCCGGGCGATCACGGTGCGCACCGCCGCCGACGACGTCGACTGGTACGGCGGCCGCGCGACGGGACGGCTGAACTGATGGCCGGCTTCTCGATCTCCCCCGTCAGCGACGGCGTCGTCGTCGCCGAGCTCGACCGCGGGCCGGAGAACCTCTGGACCCTCGCCGACCTCCGCGAGCTCACCGCGCTGCTCACCTCCCCGCCCGAGGGCGCGCACGTGCTGCGGGTCCGCTCGGTCGGCGAGGCGTTCTGCCTGGGCCGCGAGCGCGGCGGGACCAGCACCGCGCCCGGCGTCGTCCGCGGCGAGGCCGAGACCCTCGTCGCGGTCACCCGGGCCTTCCGGAACACCCGGCTGGTCACCGTCGCCGAGGTCCAGGGCGACGCCGCGGGCTTCGGCGTCGGCGTCCTGGCCGCCTGCGACGTGGCGGTCGGGGTGGCCGACGCCCGGATCTTCTTCCCGGAGGTGGGGATCGGGCTGGCGCCGGCGCTCGTGCTGGCCTGGCTGCCGCGGAAGATCGGCGAGCGCCAGGCGTTCTGGCTCACCGCGACCGGCGAGAAGATCACCGCGGCGCGGGCGACCGAGCTGGGCCTGCTCAACGCCGTGGTCGGATCCGCCGAGGAGCTGCGCAAGGACGTCGACGAGCGGGTCGCCCTGCTGCGGGCCCGCAGCCCCCGGGTGCACGCCGACATCCGCGACATGCTCCGGGCCTTCGGTGCCGTCGGTGACGACCAGGCCCTGGACATGAGCATCGACCGCCTGGTCGTCGGCTCGCTGCGCCGCGGGGAAACGTGACCGAGCTCGCGAGGTCACCAGAGGACACAGCACCGTCGGTCACGGAGCCGACGAGCGCCAGCGAGGAGGAGCAGTGACCGGCATGCGCACCATCGAGCACTGGATCGGCGGCAAGTCGACCTCCGGGAGCCCGAGCGGCACCGCACCGGTCTGGGACCCGGCCACCGGCGCCCAGCAGGCCGAGGTGGTCCTGGGCTCGGCCGCCGACGTGGCCGAGGCGGTCCGGGTGGCCGCCGCCGCCTTCGAGGAGTGGTCCCAGTCATCGCTCTCGCGGCGGGCGAAGGTCCTCTTCGCGTTCCGCGAGCTGGCCACCGCCCGCGCCGGCGAGCTGGCCGAGCTGGTCAGCTCCGAGCACGGGAAGGTGCTCTCCGACGCCCGCGGCGAGGTCGACCGGGGCCTGGAGGTGGTGGAGTTCGCGTGCGGCATCCCCCACCTGCTGAAGGGGTCCTTCTCCGACCAGGCGTCCACCGACGTCGACGTCTTCTCGTTCCGGTCGCCGCTGGGCGTCGTCGCCGGGATCACGCCGTTCAACTTCCCGGTGATGGTCCCGATGTGGATGCACCCGGTGGCGATCGCGTGCGGCAACACGTTCATCCTCAAGCCGAGCGAGCGCGACCCGTCCCCCTCCCAGCTCGTCGCCGAGCTGTGGCAGGAGGCCGGGCTGCCGGACGGCGTCTTCAACGTCGTCCAGGGCGGCAAGGAGGTGGTCGACGCGCTGCTGGACGACCCCGGTGTCGCGGCCGTCTCCTTCGTGGGCTCGACGCCCATCGCGCGCTACGTGCACGAGCGGGGCACGGCGACCGGCAAGCGGGTCCAGGCCCTCGGTGGCGCCAAGAACCACGCCGTCGTGCTGCCCGACGCCGACGTCGACTACGCGTCCGACCACCTGGTGGCCGCGGCCTTCGGGTCCGCCGGCGAGCGCTGCATGGCGATCTCGGCCGCGGTGACCGTCGGGGGCGCCGGCGACGCGCTGGTCGAGGCCGTGTCCGCGAAGGCGTCCGCGATGAAGGTCGGCCCCGGCCGGGACCCGTCGAGCGAGATGGGTCCGATCGTGACCCGCGAGGCCCGCGACCGGATCGCCGGCTACATCGGCTCGGGCGCAGAGCAGGGTGCACGGGTGGCGGTGGACGGGCGAGGCCTCGTCGTGCCCGGGCACGAGGACGGGTTCTTCATCGGCCCGTCGGTGCTCGATCACGTGACGCCGTCGATGGACGCCTACCGCGACGAGATCTTCGGTCCGGTGCTGTCGGTGGTCCGTGCCGACACCGTCGACGAGGCGATCGCGCTGATCAACGCCAATCCGTACGGCAACGGCACCGCGATCTTCACCTCCAGCGGCGAGGCGGCCCGCCGCTTCAAGCGCGGGGTCACCGTCGGCATGATCGGCGTGAACGTGCCGATCCCCGTGCCGATGGCCTACTACTCCTTCGGCGGCTGGAAGGACTCGCTGTTCGGTCAGAGCCGCATCCACGGCCCGGACGGGGTGGACTTCTACACCCGCACCAAGGTGGTCACGGAGCGCTGGCCGACGGTGTCGGCCCACAGCGCCGCCAGCTACCACTTCCCGACGTCGACGTGACCACGGCGTCGGAGTCGGCGGGCAGCCGGGTCGCCCAGGGGCTGCGTGACCGGTTGCGGACCGGCGCGCTGGCTCCCGGGACGGTGCTGTCGCAGGCGGAGATCGCCGCGGAGTACGGCGTCAGCCGCATCCCGGTCCGCGACGCGCTGCACATCCTCTCCACCGAGGGGCTGGTCGACCTGGGCGTGTCCGGCGCGGTGGTGACCGGCCTGTCGATCGCCGAGCTCCAGGAGCTCTACGAGCTCCGGGAGGCGGTCGAGCCGGTCGTCACCGCCATCGCGGTGCCCAACGTCGGCCGCGCCGAGACCCGGCAGATGGCGACCATCCTCGATCGCATGGAGGCCGAGGGCATCAGTCCCGCGGAGTGGCTGGAGGCCAACGCGACCTTCCACGCCCTGATCTACACCCGGGCGAACCGGCCCCGGATGGTCGAGCTGACCGAGCAGCTGCGGCGGCTCACCGACCGGTACGTCTACCTGCACCTCGAGGTCATCGGCGACGTGGAGCACCTGCGCGAGGAGCACCGCCAGATCCTGGCGGCCGTGCGCGGGGGCGACCCGCGGCTGGTCGCGGAGCTGACCCGCCTCCACCTGGCGACCTCGCACGAGTTCATCCTGCGATACCTGCTCAGGACGGCCACCGACGGTGCCGTCCCGGCGACCGGCGTGGCGGGCTAGTCCGGGTCCGGCCCCGCCCCGTCGGCAGCCGCCTGGGCGAGCCGGCGGATGTCACCCAGGTGATGCTGCCCCTCGTGGAGGGCCTGCCGCACCAGCCAGCGAGCGGTGCGCTCCTCGCCGGGCAGCCGGGTGACCGTGCGCGCCCAGCCGTCCGGGCCGACGCGGGCCACCTCGTCGCAGAAGCCGGCGGTGTTCGCGTCGAGCTCGTCGAGGACGGCGTGGACGTCGCGCTCGTTGTAGCGGAAGCGGCGTGCCCGCAGGTCGTTGAGCATGGGCTCGAGGACGGGCCGGTCCTCGGTCCGCGCCCGGTGCAGCCGGATCGTGTAGACGGCGTACACGTCACGCAGATGGCAGACGTACTCGGCGACCGACCAGGCGCCGGTGCCGGGCCGCCACCGGTGCGCGCCCGCCGGTATGCCCGCCACCGCATCGCGGACCGCGGTGGGCACCCTGCGGATCAGATCGACGGCGCTCTCCGCCGGGAGCTGCGCGTAGGAGAGCCCGCACTCGGGGCACACGTGGTCCTCATCGGCGAGCGGCGGCACGGCGACGCCCCGGTTCGCCCGCTCCGCCCGCTCGTCCTCGCGCACGACGACCATGGTGGACCCCGTGGGTGAGGATGCCGACGTCGATCCTCAGGTCGTCGCTCGGTTGCACCCGCCGGCGGCCCACCGGGGGTCGATCTCGAGCGCCCCGTCGCCTTGTCGCCAGGTCGCCGGCCCGGCCCGGCCATCGGGTGCCCGGGTGATCATGGCGGCGGCCCCACCCCGGTCGGCGAACCGAGCGCCTGTCTACTTTCTGTCGTCCTTCTTGTTCGTGAAGGTCACGGTGCACTTGTGCTTCTCGGGAACGTCGACCACGACCTTGGCGTCATGGTCGTTCCGGTCCTTGTAGTAGCAACCCTTGACCTCGATGTCGTGGAGCTTGTACCCGTTGGCGACCTTCTCCCGGACGACATACGCGCCCTTGTCGACCTTGAACTTGTCGCTGCACTTCTTGTCATCCTTGGCCTTGACCGTGATGTCGAACTTGTACTTGTCCCTTTCGCCGTTCGCCTTCTTCTCACGGATGACGAACACGAATGTCGCATCGCCCTTGTCGTACTTACCGTCCTTGCCGTCCTTGAGAACCTTGCAGACTCTGATCTCGCCCTGCTTGTCGCTGTAGTCGGCACCGGACGCGGCGGCCGGTGTACTGGTCACCAGTGTCAAGCCGAACACCATCAACATCGCGAAGGCCAGTCTCCGCAGAATCGACATCGTGAACCTCTCCCCCTGGTTGTGCCTGGTTTGCCCTGGTCGTCCATGTCGTCGTGACAGTCGTCGTGAAGCACGTCGCATCGTTCGGTACGGGCGGGCGGATTCGCGCCGGACGCCGCTGTCGTCACCGGATGACTGCGATCCCCGGCCCGAGGAGTTCGTGAGATCGACGGGTGACCGGGGCACCGCGAGGCCGGAGCACGGATACCGACCGCATCGGCCGGATGTGTCGTAGAGCTACGAGGCCGGCGCAGACAATGCGGACGTCATCGCCGCAGTGGGTATGCCGGCGGCGGGACTCGCACGCATTGAAGCCGAATTGATGGGCTCGACATTGGCGCCCCCAGGGACGGATTCCAACGGGTCACGGTAAGCCGCCCAATTGCGACGTGTCAACCACTGTCGGCGCCGCCTGAAACCGCACGTCAGACGCCCGTGCGGCTATTCGACCGCTTCTCCGGACGGCCGGTCCGGACTCCCGCCGACCCGGGCCGGGGTGTCCCCGCGCACCCGCGAGGCCGCTCGCACAGGTGCCGGGAGCCCCGTGACGCGGCAGGCCGGCCGGGCGATCACTTCTCGCGAGCGCGCAGTTCCCGACGCAGCAGCTTGCCGGTGACTGTCTTGGGGAGCTCGTCGAGGATCTCGACCTGGCGGGGGTACTTGTAGGCCGCCATGCGCTCCCGGCAGAAGGCGATCAGCTCGTCCGCGGTGGTGCTCGTGCCCGGGCGGAGGCTGACGAACGCCTTGACCGTCTCCCCGCGGTACTCGTCCGGCACACCGACCACTGAGGCCTCGCGAACGGCCTCGTGCTCGTACAGCACGTCCTCGACCTCGCGCGGCCAGACCTTGTAGCCGCCGGCGTTGATCTGGTCCTTCTTCCGATCGACGATGTAGAACCAGCCGCGCTCGTCCATGTAGCCGACGTCGCCGGTGCGCAGGGCCCCACCGGGGAGCGCCCGCGCCGTCTCCTCGGGCTTCCCCCAGTAACCGGGCACCACCTGCGGTCCGCTGGTGACGAGTTCGCCGACCTCCCCCGGCGGCAGGTCCTGCCCGTCGTCGCCGACGATGCGCACCATGGTGTCGTAGAGGGGCGCACCGACGGAGAGCGCTCCCGAGGCCTCGTCCACGGGCGCCTCGGCGGAGAAGGGGACGGCGTGCGAGGGCGACGTGGTCTCGGTCAGCCCGTAG
This sequence comes from Blastococcus sp. CT_GayMR19, assembly GCF_004570385.1. Classification (GTDB taxonomy): domain Bacteria; phylum Actinomycetota; class Actinomycetes; order Mycobacteriales; family Geodermatophilaceae; genus Blastococcus_B. The sequence goes on from NZ_SPQL01000015.1 coordinate 38,409, forward strand.
ATGTTGTGGATGTAGTGGCCGAAGGCCCGGGAGAACGCCGTGACGGTGCTCGGTGGGATGGGCGCCCCCCCGGACCAGATCCGCTTCAGCGACGCCAGCGCCTCCTTCTCGACGTCCGGCACGTTCATCAGCGCGATGAACACCGTGATCGCACCGACGGTGAACGTCGGACGCTCGGCGCGGATGGTGTCGATCGCCAGCGACGGCTCGAAGCGGTGGAACAGCACGAGGGGCACGCCCAGGAGCAGGCTCACCGTGACGTGCCCGATCAGGCCGGTGATGTGGAACAGCGGGGCGACGCCGAGGACGACGTCCTCGGGCCCCAGGCCGCACCACTGCCGGTAGGTCTGGCTGTTGAAGACCACGTTGCCGTGGCTGTTCATCGCGCCCTTGGGCGGCCCGGTCGTCCCCGAGGTGTACGTGAGGACGGCGGTGTCCCCCCGGTCGAACGTGACCGGCGGCGGTGTCGTCCCCCGGAAGCGCGCCAGCAGGTCCTCGAGGTCGACGGTGTCGTCTGACGGGATCCGCTCCGAGCCGGGGAATGCCCGGGGGTCGTTCCGCGTCTGGTACTCGAGCTCCGAGGTGGTGAGCACGGTCTGCACCCCGGTCCTGGCCACGACCTTCGACGCCACGTCGCGGTACAGGCTCTGCAGGCAGACCAGCACCCGCGCGCCCGAGTCGTTGAGCAGCAGCTCGAGTTCCCTTTCGCGGTTCATCGGGTTGATGTTCACCGCGACCCCGCCGGCCTTCCACGTCCCGACGAGGCCGATCACGAACTGGGGGACGTTCTGGAGGTACAGGCCCACCCGGTCGCCCCGGGAGAAGCCGGCGTCCAGCAGGCCGACGGCAAATGCGTCGCTGAGCTCGTCGAGCTCCCGCAGGGTGACGCGGCCGTCGAAGTAGCGGAGAGCGTCACCGCCGGGGTTCCGCTCGACCGACGCCTTGAACATGGCCAGCGCGTCCTCGAACTCGAGAGCGAGCCCGGTCGGCTGGCCCTCGTCGTAGAGGGCCAACCACGGCCTGTCGTCGTAGACGCTCACGGCACTCCCCGTCTGCTCAGCCGCTGACCAGTGCAGCCAGCCGGTCGCCCACCTCGGCGGTGCGCAGTTGCTCCGTGGCGCCCCGCGTCGAGAGGTCGAACGCCACCGCGGCGTTGACCTTCCTGGCCTGGTCGACCCGGCCCAGGTGCTCGAGCAGCAGCCCCACGGAGAGCACCGTGGCGGTCGGGTCGGCGATCCCCTGACCGGCGATGTCGGGGGCCGAGCCGTGCACGGGCTCGAACATGCTGGGGTGGGTGCCCGAGGTGTCCAGGTTTCCGCTGGCGGCCAGCCCGATGCCCCCGGTCACTGCCGCCGCGACGTCGGTGATGATGTCGCCGAAGAGGTTGTCCGTGACGATGACGTCGTAGCGGCCGGGGTCGGTGATGAAGAACATCGAGGCGGCGTCGACGTGCTGATAGGCGACCGTCACCTCGGGGAACTCCGCGCCGAGCTCCTCGACCGTCCGTGACCACAGACCACCGGCGTGGGTGAGCACGTTGGTCTTGTGGATCAGCGTGAGGTGCCTGCGCGGGCGGGCGATCGCGCGCTCGAAGGCGTACCGCACGACCCGCTCGACGCCGAACGCGGTGTTGAGCGAGACCTCGGTGGCGATCTCCTGCGGGGTGTCGCGGCGGATCACTCCCCCGTTGCCCGCGTACAGCCCCTCGGTGCCCTCGCGGATGCAGAGCATGTCGATCGTGCCGGGGTCGGCCAGCGGGCTGACGGCCCCGTCGTAGAGCTTCGCCGGGCGGAGGTTGACGTGGTGGTCGAGCTCGAACCGCAACCGCAGCAGCAGGCCCCGCTCCAGGATGCCGCTCGGCACCCCCGGATCGCCGATGGCACCCAGCAGGATCGCGTCGTGCTGACGCAGCTCGTCCAGCACCGTGTCGGGCAGCAGCTCGCCCGTGCGCTGCCAGCGCGCCGCGCCGAGGTCGTACGGGGTGGTCTCGAGGTCGGGTGCGACCTCGCGGAGGACCTTCAGCCCCTCGTCCACCACCTCGGGACCGATTCCGTCTCCAGCGATCACTGCCAGGCGCATGGGAAGGAACCCTAGGTCAGAGCGGGTTGAGGTCGGCCGAGTGGGCCTCACGGGCGCCGATCCGGCCGGCGATGTCCTCGAGCAGCTCCGTCGAGACCGGGCTGTCGACGGTGACCGCCATCAGCGCCTCGCCCCCGCGGGTGGTCCGGCTGACCTGGGCGCCGGCGATGTTGATCCCGGCCTCCCCGAGGGCCGCACCCACCGTCCCGACGACGCCCGGGCGGTCGGTGTAGGTGAAGAACAGCAGGTAGCCCGACAGGTCGAGGTCGATGTCGAAGCCGTCGACCTCGGTCAGCTTGGGCACCTGGTTCTTGCCGAACAGGGTGCCCGAGACGGTCACCTGGGTGCCGTCGGCCATCGCGCCGCGGACGGTGACGAGGTTCCGGTAGTCGGGGCTCTCGACGTCACTGGTCAGGGCGACCTCGAGCCCGCGCTGGTCGGCCAGCAGCGGTGCGTTCACGTAGGTGACCTGCTCCTCGACGACGTCGGAGAACACGCCCTTGAGGACGGCGAGCTGGACGACGGACACGTCGAACTCGGCGATCTTGCCGCGCACCTCGACGGTGACCGACTGGGCCAGTCCCCCGGCGACCGCGGTGAACACCCGGCCCAGCTTCTCCGCCAGCGGCAGGCCGGGCCGCACGTCCTCGGCCACCACGCCGCCGGCCTGCACGTTGACCGCGTCCGGGACGAACTCGCCCTGGAGCGCCAGCCGGACGGACCGGGCGACGGCGGTGCCCGCCTTGTCCTGCGCCTCGGTGGTCGAGGCACCCAGGTGCGGCGTCACGACGGTGTTGGGCAGCCCGAAGAGCGGGCTGTCGGTGGTGGGCTCCTTGGCGTAGACGTCGAGACCGGCGGCGCCCACCTGACCCGACTTCAGCGCATCGGCAAGGGCTTCCTCGTCGACGAGCCCGCCGCGCGCGGCGTTGACGATGATCACGCCGCGCTTGGTGGTCGCCAGCTCGGCGGCGCCGATCAGGCCCACGGTCTCCGGCGTCTTCGGCAGGTGGATCGTGATGAAGTCCGACTCCCGGAGCAGCTCCTCCAGCGAGACCAGCCGGACGCCGAGCTGCGCGGCCCGGCCGGGCTGGATGTAGGGGTCGTAGGCGATCAGCGTGACGCCGAAGGCAGCCAGGCGCTGGGCCACGAGGATGCCGATCCGGCCGAGGCCGACGACGCCGACCGTCTTGTCGGTGACCTCCACGCCCATGAACTTCGACCGCTTCCAGGCGCCCTCGCGCAGGGAGGCGTCGGCCGCCGGGATCTGCCGGGCCGCGGCCAGCAGCAGGGCGACGGCGTGCTCGGCCGCGCTGACGATGTTGGACGTCGGCGCGTTGACGACCATGACGCCCCGCTCCGTGGCGGCGGCGACGTCGACGTTGTCCAGGCCGATGCCGGCGCGGGCGACCACCTTCAGGTTCGGGGCCGCGGACAGCGCCTCGGTGTCGATCTGGGTCGCGCTGCGGACCAGCACCGCCGCGGCGTCGGCCAGCGCGGGCAGCAGCGCGGCCCGGTCGGTCCCGTCGACGTGCCGGATCTCGACGTCCGTGCCGAGCACCTCCAGGACGCTCGGCGCGAGCTCTTCGGCGATCAGGACGACGGGCAGAGTCGTGGTCACGGGGCGTCAGCCTAACCGGGGGGTCCGTGGCCCCGACGGTCCACCCGGACGACCGAGCCGCCGGTGGGCTCGAACTCGCCCCGCCGGGGTCGCTGAGACGGGTCACAAGCAGGTTGCAGAACCCCCACCGCGCTCGCAGCGGTCCTACACTCCGCCACCGGTCCGCCACCGCGGCGGAATGGACGTCCAGGAGGAAATCACCCCATGTCCAGTCCCACGCCGCCCGGGTCCGACCCGAACTATCCGCAGGGGAACGCTCCGCAGGGGCAGCCCGGGTGGAACGCCCCCCAGGGGCCTCCCCAGGGCTACGGCGGCCCCGCGCCGGCCTACTCCGGCCCGGTGGGACCGGGGGGCACCGGCCAGCGCCCGGGCACGGTGACCGCAGCCGCGGTCACCGGCATCGCCTGGGGCGGCCTCGGCACCCTGTTCGGGCTGCTCGGCATCTTCGGGGCATCCGTCGCCGAGGACCTCGGGATCGAGCTGTCGGCCCTCGACGTCGTCCTGGGCATCCTCAGCATCGCCGCCGCCGTCGCGCTGCTCGTGGGCGGCATCCAGGTGTTCCAGGGCAAGGCGCCCAAGCTGCTCCTGTACGCCGCCTACGCCGGCCTGGCCCTCTGGGTGCTCGGTGTCCTCCTGAGCATCACGCAGGGCTACGGCTTCTCGGCCCTCAGCCTGGTCAGCCTGATCGTCCTGGGCGCGATCGTGGCCCTGCTGGTGCAGCCGCAGTCCAAGGAGTACTTCGCCGCACGGGGGCAGAGCGTCTGACGTCCCGAGAACGCGGAACGGCCCCCGCTGCCTGGCAGCGGGGGCCGTTCCGCGTTCGTGGGGTGAGCGGTCAGGGAGACGTACTCAGCGAGAACACCGCGACGAGAAAGATCAGCGACGGGATCAGGGCCAGGATGCCGAGCACCAGCCCGGCGATCGCCAGACCGTTGCTCGCCCCGGTGCGCTTGGCCTGGGACATCCCGAGCGCGCCCAAGGCGATCCCGCATGCGGCAAGGATCAGCCCCAGGAACGGCACCCAGCAGAGCAGCAGACCGACCAGGCCGGTGACGAACCCGGCGATGCCCATGCCGTTGGAAGGCGCCGGCTGTCCCGCCGACCCCGGCTGGGCCTGGTAGGCCTGGGCCGGATATCCCTGCGGCTGGTAACCCTGCGGCTGGTAGCCCTGCGGCTGGTAACCCTGCGGCTGGTAACCCTGCGGCTGGTAGCCCTGCGATGGGTAACCCTGGGGCTGGTGACCCTGCGATGGGTAGCCCTGCGGCTGGTAGCCCTGCCCCAGGTCGGGCGGTCCCGGGTACCCGGCCGATTCGCCATAGGGCGTCGGCGGCTGCTGCGCCTGGCCGTAGGGGACCTGCTGGTCGCCCCGGTCGTCGCTGTCGTTGCTCACGACTGTCCCTCGATCCGTCGTCGGCGCTTCCGACTCGGGAGCACAGTGGATGGCGCGGCGACCGCTGGCAAGGGGGCGCGCTGTGGGCAGGTGGGCGGCGTCGGTCTCCCGCCGCCCGCTCGCCGGACGGCCCCGCTGCCCGTGGCAGCGGGGCCGTCCTGCGTGGCGGCAGCGGTCAGCTCCGCGCGGCGGTCCCGGTGTAGTCGTCGGCGGCCGACACCCAGCTCATGAGGCCACGCAGCTTGCGCCCGGTCTCCTCGATCGGGTGGGCCTCCGCCTCGGCGCGACGGCGCTTGAAGTCGGGTGCCCCGGCGTCCTGGTCGGCGATGAACTCCGCCGCCCACGAGCCGTCCTTGATGCGGGCGAGGACGTCGCCCATGGCCGCCTTGACGCGGGCGTCGATGATCTTCGGCCCCGAGGTGTAGTCGCCGTACTCGGCGGTGTCCGACACCGACCAGCGCTGCTTGGCGATGCCGCCCTCGTACATGAGGTCGACGATCAGCTTCAGCTCGTGCAGGCACTCGAAGTAGGCGATCTCCGGCTGGTACCCGGCCTCGGTGAGGGTCTCGAACCCGGCGGTGATCAGCGCGCTCGCACCACCGCAGAGCACGGCCTGCTCACCGAAGAGGTCGGTCTCGGTCTCCTCGGCGAACGTCGTCTTGATGACGCCGGCGCGCGATCCGCCGATGCCCTTGGCGTAGGACAGCGCCAGGGCCAGTGCGTTGCCGGTGGCGTCCTGCTCGACCGCCACCAGGCACGGCACGCCCTTGCCGTCGCTGAACTCGCGGCGCACGAGGTGCCCGGGCCCCTTCGGGGCGACCATGGCCACGTCGACGCCGGCCGGCGGCTTGATGTAGCCGAAGCGGATGTTGAATCCGTGGCCGAAGAACAGCGCGTCGCCGTCCTGCAGGTTCGGCTCGACGGACTCGGCGTAGAGCGTCCGCTGCACGTGGTCGGGCGCCAGGATCATGATCAGGTCGGCCTCGGCGGCCGCCTCCGCGGGCGTGACGACCCGCAGGCCCTCGGCCTCGGCCTTCGGCCGGCTCTTGCTGCCCTCGGGCAGGCCGACGCGGACGTCGACCCCCGAGTCGCGCAGCGAGAGCGCGTGCGCGTGCCCCTGGCTGCCGTAGCCCAGGACGGCGACGGTGCGCCCCTGGATGATCGACAGGTCGGCGTCGTCGTCGTAGAAGATCTCGGCGGCCATGCGGTTGCGGTTCCCTTCGGTGGTGGACGGCCAAAAGCGTGCTTTTGGCCCCTGGATGGGGCGGGTTCAGGCGGAGCGTTCGACCGGGCGCAACGTACCCGCGCCGCTCATCGACCGCGGGCCGCGGCCCAGCGCGACGGTGCCCGACTGCGCCATCTCCTTGATGCCCAGCGGGGCGAGGACGGCCAGCAGCGCCTGGAGCTTGTCGGGGGTCCCGGTGGCCTCCAGGGTCACCGTGTCGGTGTTGACGTCGACCACGCGGGCGCGGAAGAGCTCGGCGGTCTGCAGCACCTGGGTGCGCTCGGCCATCGGCGCGCGGACCTTGACAAGCAGCAGCTCGCGCTGGACCGCGGCGCTGCCGTCCAGCTCCACGATCTTGATGACCTCGATCAGCTTGTTCAGCTGCTTGGTGATCTGCTCGAGCGGCTGGCTCTCCGCCTCGGCGACGATCGTCATCCGGGAGAGGTCGGGGTTCTCCGTCGGCCCGACGGCGAGGGACTCGATGTTGAACCCGCGGCGGCTGAACAGCGCCGAGACGCGGGCCAGGACACCGGACTTGTTCTCGACCAGCACGGACAGCGTGTGTCTGCTCATCTGTTCTCTCCCACCCTGCCCACCCTCAGACCTGCCCTTCGCCGAAGACCGGGCGCACGTCGCGCGCGGCCAGGATGTCGTCGTTGCTGGCGCCCGCGGCCACCATCGGCCAGACCTGCGCGTCGTGGCCGACGACGAAGTCGATGACCACCGGGGCGTCGTCGATCGCCATGGCCTTCTCGATCACCGCGTCCACGTCCTCCCTGCTCTCGCAGCGCAGGCCGACGCAGCCCAGCGCCTCGGCCAGGGTGACGAAGTCGGGGATCCGGACGGGCTTGGGCTTCCCGTCGGCGTCCAGGGCGTGCAGCTTGGTGCTGGAGTACCGCCCCTCGTAGAAGAGGGTCTGCCACTGCCGCACCATGCCGAGGTTGCCGTTGTTGATGACGGCGACCTTGATCGGGATGCCCTCGATGGCGCAGGTGGCCAGCTCCTGGTTGGTCATCTGGAAGCAGCCGTCGCCGTCGATCGCCCAGACGGTGGTCTCCGGGCGGCCGTACTTGGCGCCCATCGCCGCGGGGACGGCGTAGCCCATGGTCCCGAGGCCGCCGCTGTTGAGCCACGTGTTCGGCTTCTCGTACTTCACGAACTGGGCCGCCCACATCTGGTGCTGGCCGACGCCCGCGGCGTAGATCGCGTCCGGCCCGGCGATCGCACCGAGCCGCTCGATGACGTACTGCGGCGAGAGCGAGCCGTCCTCGGGCCAGTCGTAGCCCAGCGGGTAGCGCGACCGCCAGTCGTCCAGCTGCGCCCACCAGGCGGCCAGGTCGGGCGTCCGGCCGGCCTCGTGCTCGCCGCGCAGCGCCTCGATCAGCTGGAGGATGGTCTCGCGGGCGTCGCCGACGATCGGCACGTCGGCCTTGCGGTTCTTGCCGATCTCGGCGGGGTCGATGTCGGCGTGCACGACCAGCGCGTCGGGCGCGAAGCTGGACAGCTGCCCGGTGACCCGGTCGTCGAAGCGCGCGCCGAGCGCGACCAGGAGGTCCGCCTTCTGCAGCGCCGTCACCGCGGTGACGTTGCCGTGCATGCCGGGCATGCCCAGGTTCAGCGGGTGGCTGTCGGGGAAGGCACCGCGGGCCATCAGGGTCGTGACGACCGGCGCGCCGGTGAGCTCGGCCAGCTCGGCGAGCTCCTCCGTGGCGCCGGCCTTGAGCACACCGCCCCCCACGTACAGGACGGGGCGGCTGGCGCCGGCGATCAGCGAGGCCGCCTCGCGCACCTGCTTGCCGTGCGGGCGGGTCGTGGGCTTGTAGCCGGGGAGGTCCATCCGCGGCGGCCAGGCGAAGTTCGTGCGTGCCTGCAGCACGTCCTTCGGGATGTCGACCAGCACCGGTCCCGGCCGCCCGGTCGAGGCCAGGTGGAAGGCCTCGGCGATCCGCTGCGGGATCTCGTCGGCCCGGGTCACCAGGAAGTTGTGCTTCGTCACCGGCATGGTGATGCCGCGGATGTCGGCCTCCTGGAAGGCGTCGGTCCCGATGGCGTGGCTGGGCACCTGGCCGGTGATCGCGACCATCGGCACGGAGTCCATGTGCGCGTCGGCGAGGGGGGTCACCAGGTTGGTCGCGCCCGGCCCCGAGGTCGCCATGCAGACCCCGACCTTGCCCGTCGCCTGCGCGTACCCGGTGGCCGCGTGCCCCGCACCCTGCTCGTGCCGGACCAGGACGTGGCGGACCTTCGAGTCGAACAGCGGGTCGTAGGCGGGCAGGATCGCCCCGCCCGGGATGCCGAAGATCACCTCGACCCCCATGGCCTCCAGCGAGCGGATGAGGCTCTGCGCTCCGGTGATCCCCGTGGCCGGCTCGACCGCGGCGGCGCCGACGGAGGAAGCCGTGGTCTCGACGCCGGCGAGGGACGCCGCCGCCTCACGGGTGGCGGCCTCGGGGTTGGCGGGCTCGCGCGGGGTGGTGGTCATCTCGGCGTTCTCCTGGCCTTGCTGTGTTCTGGCTGGATGGTTCGGGCCGGGCAACAAAAAACCCCTCGTGCCACAGGCACGGAGGGGTCAGCGCGTCGGTCGGCGACCGACGCGCTAGGCGACTACGAGGCTGCGGGGGCAGCGGGCGTGCAGACAGGGGCGAGGCACGGACACACTGTGCGCCCTGCCGGGCGGGGGCGTCAACCAGCCTGTCCCACACAGTGGACTCTGCTGTCCATTTTCGGCGACCGCACGCCGGGTCGGCGCAGGACGGGGCCGCCTCTGGACACCGGTCAGGCTCGGCTCACCATGCCCGGCCAGAGAGCTCCCGCGTTGTCGGACAGGATCGCCGTCAGCTCCCCCAGCGGCACGGGGCGCGAGATGAGGTACCCCTGCGCGAATCCGACGCCGAACTCGCACAGGGCCGTGAGCTGGGCCGCGGTCTCGACGCCCTCGGCGACGACGTCCAGGTTCAGCGCCAGGCCCACGCCGACGACCGACGCGCAGAGCGCACGCATCTGCGGGTCGCGGTCGATCCGGGTGATCAGCGCCCGGTCCAGCTTGACGATGTTGGTCGGCAGCCGGGTCAGGTCCGACAGTGCCGAGGAGCCGCCGCCGAAGCCCTCCACCGCGACGTTCACACCCAGGAAGCGCAGGGCGGAGACGTCGAGGCCGACCCGCTCGTCCGCCACGGCGACGGCGGCGGCGTTGAGCTGCAGGACCAGCCGCTCCGGCGCCAGGCCCGAGCGGTCGAGTGCGTTCCGCACATCGGTGACCAGCGTGCCGGTCGCGACGTAGCCGGCCGGGAGCTTCATGCCCATCCGCAGGGGGGCCCCGGAGGACGGCAGCGTGACGACGGCGGCCGTGGCCTGTTGGAGCGCCCACCGCAGCAGGTCCCCGATCACGCCGGCCCGCTCCGCGACGAGGAGGAACTCCGCGGGCGGGATCTCCCCCAGCGTGGGGTGCCGCCAGCGCAGCATCGCCTCGATGCCGGTGATCCGGCGCTCCTGCAGCGAGACGATCGGCTGGAAGAGCAGGAACAGCTCCTCCCGGGCGCAGGCGCCCGCCAGGTCGTTCCGCAGCCGGTCCAGGCGATCGGCGGCCTCGCCGAGCTCCGGGCGGAAGCGCACGGCCGAGCCGACGCCGGCCGCGTGCGCGGCGCGGACCGCGAGGTCCGCGCGGGCCAGCAGCGCCTCGACGCCCAGGCCGTCGTCCAGCGGCACGAGTCCGATCCCGGCTGTCAGTTCGACGATCCCGGACGGCGTGGGGATGGGCCGCTCCACCACGGCCAGGCAGCGTGCGGCGAGGCGGTCGACGTCGGCGTCGTCCCCGGACGCGAGGACGGCGAAGGCGCCTCCGCCCATGCGCGCCACGACGTCCTCGACGCGGACCGTGCCGCGCAACCGCTGCCCGATCTCGGTGACCATCATGCGGACGCGCTCGCGGCCGGCGTGCTCGCGGGCGGCGGCCAGCCCGTTCAGCTCGATCGTGAGCAGGGTGGACGGCGCCGCAGCGGGTTCCCCCACCGCCGCCTGGAGCTCCCGGAGGAGGCCGGCCCGATTGGGGAGGCCGGTCATGGGGTCGGTGTAGGCGACGCTCTGCAGCGCCTGCTCGCGCGCGTGGCGGTCGGTCATGTCGCGGCAGTGCAGCACCACGGCACCGACGTCCACGTGGTCCCGCAGGTCGGAGATGCCCGCTTCCAGGTAGCGCCAGACGCCCTCGGCGTCGGCCAGCCGCAGGAGCAGCAGGCCGGCGCCGGGCTCCGGCCCGGAGGACGTGGGCACCGCCAGGGCGGCCGCGAGCGTGGCGGCGTCGTCGGGGTGCACGGCGTCCAGCAGCGGGCGGCCGACAAGGTCCCCGGCGGCGCCACCGAGGGCCCGCTCGAGAGCGGGTGAGGCCCAGCTCACGGTGAGCGCGTCGTCCACGATGACGACGGCGTCCCCGCTCGAGCGGACCAGCGAGCGGAAGTAGGCCTCGCTGCGGCGGAGGCGGGCGGCCATGCGCCGCTCGTCGCGGGCGGAGACCCACCGGTGGGCGGCGGCCAGCACGACGCACAGCACGGCGCCGGCGACGGTCACCCCGCTCGGCACGTGCCCGAGCATGGTCGCGGCGCCGACGACGGTCACCGCGAGGACCATCGCGACGTGCGGGAGCAGCTGCCCCAGCTCCGTGGACCGGCCGGAGGCCGGCGCGTCGGCGGGAGCGGAGTCGGCACCACGGTCGACCAGCGGGGCCAGGGCGAGCAGGCACAGCCCGCCGGCGAGCAGGAACCGGCTGGCCTCGACCCCGCCCGGCGTACCGGACAGCATCGCGGAGGTGCCCAGTCCCCGGCCGCCGGTGAGCAGCACGGTGGCGCCGAACAGGGCGAGCGCCATCGTCTGCCGGCGCCCCTCGATGACGCCCAGCAGCGTCAGCGCGGCGGCCATGGTGGCCGAGGTGGCGACGACCGCCCCGCCGAGGACGAACTGCTCGCCCAGGCCGAAGGAGGACCAGCGGCCGCCGGGGCCGACCACGAGCAGCTGCACGCCCACGAGGCAGGCGGTGAGGAACAGGGCGACCTCGACGCCCACCCGGAGCCCGCCCGCGCGCAGCCGGTCGCGGCCCACCAGCGTCAGGACGGCCACGATGGCGACGAGGTAGGCGGGCACCGTGGGCAGCCAGCGCAGGACGACGAGCTGCAGGACGTCGGCCGGCCCGACGAGGACGGCGACGAGGTGCCCGAGCGCGGGCAGCAGCGGGGCGACGGCGAGCAGCTGCCAGCTCCGCCGGTGCTCGTCCCGGGACCGCGCCGCGCACCGGATCACGACGGCGGCGGCCAGGCCGGCGAGCGCGACCGCGGCGTCGCCCAGGGGGCGCAGCGCGGGGTTGCCGACGGGCGCCGCGCAGGCGAGCGCCACCGGCACGGCGCCCGCGAGCAGCCACCATCGACGCGGTTCCATGCCGGAGATCTCGGCATCCGGACCGAGGGGAACGAGCCGGGCCCCTCCGGCCTCACCCCTCCGAGGGGGTGTCCTCGACCGGGCGGACCCGCGGCCCGGTCAGCCGCAGATGGCGCCCTGCGCCGCGGAGCCGACCAGCTTGGCGTACTTGGCGAGCACGCCGCGGGTGTACCGGGGGGCGGGCGGGGCCCAGCCCTCGGCCCGGCGGGCCAGGTCGGCCTCGTCGACCAGCAGGTCCAGCGTCCGGGCCGCGAGGTCGAGGCGGATCGGGTCGCCGTCCCGGACGAACGCCATGGGGCCGCCGTCAGCGGCCTCCGGCGCCACGTGCCCGATGCACAGTCCCGTAGTGCCCCCGGAGAAGCGGCCGTCGGTCACCAGCAGGACGTCCTTGCCGAGCCCAGCGCCCTTGATCGCGCCGGTCACGGCCAGCATCTCGCGCATGCCCGGCCCACCCCGGGGGCCCTCGTACCGGATGACGACGACGTCACCGGGCTTGAGCGTCCCCTCGGTGAGGGCGTCCATCGCGCCCTGCTCCCCGTCGAAGACGCGGGCGGTGCCCTCGAAGACCTCCGCGTCGAAGCCCGCGGACTTCACGACCGCGCCGTCGGGGGCCAGGGAGCCGCGCAGGATGGAGAGCCCGCCCGTCTTGTGGATCGGGTCGCTCATCGCGTGGATGATCGCGCCGTCGACGTCCGGCGGGGCGATCTCGGCGAGGTTCTCGGCCATCGTCTTGCCCGTGACGGTGAGCGCGTCGCCGTGCAGCAGGCCCGCGTCGAGCAGCGCGCGCAGGACGACGGGGACGCCGCCGATCCGGTCGACGTCGGTCATCACGAAGCGGCCGAACGGCTTGACGTCGGCGAGATGCGGCGTGCGGTCGCCGATCCGGTTGAAGTCGTCGAGGGTCAGCTCGACCTCCGCCTCGTGCGCGATGGCCATGAGGTGCAGGACGGCGTTGGTCGAGCCGCCCAGTGCCATGCACACGGTGATCGCGTTCTCGAACGCCTTCTTGGTCATGATCTGGCGGGCGGTGATGCCCTTGCGGAGCAGGTTGACCACCGCCTCGCCGGAGGCGATCGCGACGGCGTCGCGACGGCTGTCGACGGCCGGGGGCGCGGCGCTGCCGGGCAGCGCCATCCCCAGCGCCTCGGCGACGCTGGCCATCGTGTTGGCGGTGTACATGCCGCCGCAGGACCCCATGCCCGGGCAGGCGGCCTTCTCGATCGCGGTGAGCTCGTCGCGGGTGATCTTCCCGGCCGCGCATGCGCCGACGCCCTCGAAGACGTCGATCAGCGTGAGGTCCTTGTCGCCCAGCTTCCCGGGCAGCGTCGAGCCGGAGTAGACGAAGACGCTGGCCAGGTCCAGGCGCGCGGCGGCCATGAGCATGCCGGGCAGGGACTTGTCGCAGCCGGCCAGCAGCACCGAGCCGTCGAGCCGCTCGGCGAACATGACCGTCTCCACCGAGTCGGCGATGACCTCCCGGGAGACCAGCGAGGCGCGCATGCCCTCGTGGCCCATCGAGATGCCGTCGGAGACCGAAATGGTGCCGAACTCGAGCGGGTAGCCGCCGGCGGCGTGCACGCCCTCCTTGGCCCGCTTGGCCAGCCGGTCGAGGGAGAGGTTGCACGGGGTGATCTCGTTCCAGGACGAGGCGACGCCGATCTGCGGCTTCTCCCAGTCGTCGTCCCCCATGCCGACGGCGCGCAGCATGGCGCGGGCCGGGGCCCTGGCGTCCCCGTCGGTCACCTCGCGGCTGCGGGGCTTCACATCGGGGGCTCCGGTGCCTGCGGTCGCACTGCCGGTCGGGCGTTCCTCCACCGTGGTCACGAGCAGCGATGCTAGGCCCGTTCGCGGCGATCTCCGAGAGGGGTGGTGATACTAGTACCGGCACCACCACAGAGCGGAGCACGATGACCGCCACCGCCCGCCGCGAGCTCGCCGAGTTCCTCGGCTCCCGGCGCCGCCAGCTGGACCCCCGGACCCTCGGCCTGCCGGCCGGCGGGAACCGCCGGACGCCGGGGCTCCGCCGGGAGGAGGTCGCGCTCCTCGCCGGGGTGAGCCACACCTGGTACACGTGGCTCGAGCAGGGCCGTGACATCCGCCCGTCGCGTTCGGTGATCGACGCCGTGGCCCGGACCCTGACCCTCTCCCCGGCCGAGCACGAGTACGTGCTGCAGCTGTCCGGCCACGCCGGGGCCCGGCCGGCCGGGGCCGCCGACGCCATGCCCGGCCACGTGCAGCGGCTGCTGGACGCCCTGGGCCCCTCCCCCGCCTACGCGATCACCGCGAGCTGGTCCATCGTGGGCTGGAACCAGGCCTACGAGCACCTCTACCCGGGCGTGGCCGCGGTGCCGGCCGCTGACCGGAACCTGCTGTGGCTGGTCTTCACCGACCCCGACGTCCGCTCGTTGCTGGACGACTGGACCACCGACAGCCGGCGGTTCCTCACCCAGTTCCGCGCCGAGGTCGGTCCGCGCCTGGCCGACCGCCGGGTCGTGGACCTGGTGACCCGCCTCCAGGCGGCCAGCCCGCACTTCCGGGAGGGATGGGCCAGTCACGACGTCGACCGGTTCAGCTCGGGCGAGCGGCGCTTCCGTCATCCCGTGGTCGGCGAGCTCGTGCTGGAGCACCACCAGCTGACGCCGGCCGACGCCCCCGGACTGCACCTCGTCGTCTACACCGCCGCCGGGAGCGAGACAGCCGCCAGGCTGTCGCGGCTGGCGGCCTGACCCGCCGGCCGCCTCAGTAGCGGTCGACCACGTTCGCCAGCGGCTCACCCGCCAGGACGCGGGCGATCTGCTCGACGGCGGCGGCGGTGGCGCGGGCGGGCGTCTGCGGCACCTCACCCCCCACGTGCGGGGTGATGAGCACCCCGGGGGCCGACCACAGCGGGTGCCCCTCGGGCAGCGGCTCCGGGTCGGTGACGTCGAGGGCGGCGCGCAGCCGGCCGGCGGTCAGCTCCGCCAGCAGCGCGTCGGTGTCGACGACCACCCCGCGGGCCGCGTTGACCAGCAGCGCGCCGTCGGGCATCGCAGCCAGGAACTCGGCGTCGACCATGCCCCTGGTCTCCGGGGTGACCGGGACGATGAGGATGACGACGTCGGCCTGCGGCAGCAGCTGCGGGAGGTCCGCCGTCGCGCGGACACCCTCCCGCGCGGTGCGCGCCACATAGGTCAGCTCGACGTCGAAGCCGGCCAGCATGCGCCCGATGGTCGCGCCGATGTCGCCCGCACCGACGATCAGGACCCGGGCACCGACCAGGGACGACTGCGTCGTGAACGACCACCGGCCGGCGACCTGCTCGCGCACGAAGAAGGGGATCCCGCGCTGTGCGGCGAGGGTGGCCGCCATGGCCCACTCCGCTGTGGCCGGGGTGTGCGCGCCCCGGGCGTTGCAGAGGACGACCCCCTCGGGCAGCCGCCCGAGGAACCTCTCCGCCCCCGCGGTGAGCAGCTGGACCAGCTTCAGCTCCGGCAGCGCCGCCAGGAACCCGTTGTCGGGGACGCCCGGGGAGCCGTTCCGCGGGACCCAGACCTGGGCCCGGGTCGCCTCCCCCTCGGGAGCGCCCGCCTGAGGGTCGAGCGGGTAGGTCCGTACCCGGGGGGAGAGGTCCTCCAGCGCGGCGCCGACCGCCGGGTCGGGGACCAGCACGTGCAGGGTCTCGTCCGGTTCCAGGAGCAGTCGTGGCACAGGCACCAACCTAGGGGTCGGCCCGGCCGCCCTGCCGCCCGCCGCACGTACCCTGAGCCCGGTGAGGCGCAGAGCGGGCGGACGGGAGTCCCGGCTCCTCGCCGCTCTGGTCACCGGCCTGGTGCTGGCCGGCTGCGGCACCGACGGCTACGTCCCCTCCGGCCCGTTCCGGCCGCTGCCCGAGGGCGCCCCGCCGGAGGTCGGACCGCCGTCGTCGGCGGCCCCCGCACCGTTGCCGGGCGATCCCGCCGAGCCCGGGTCGGGCGAGGAGGCGGGCGACCCCAACGTCATGGCGTCCGGGCTGGCCGTGCCCACGGGCCTCGTGGTCCTCCCCGACGGCAGCGCGGTCGTCGGCGAGCGGGACACCGGGCGGCTGCTGCAGGTCTTCCCCGACCGGTCACCGGCCCGCGTGCTGATGACCCTGCCGGGGATCGACACCGCCGGCGACGGCGGACTGCTCGGACTGGCCCTCTCCCCCACGCACCTCGAGGACGGGCTGTTCTACGCCTACGTCTCCACGGCGACCGACAACCGGGTGGTCCGCTTCCCGATGGGCGGCACGCCGAACCCGGTGCTGACCGGCATCCCCCGCGGCGAGGTGCACAACGGCGGCGGCCTGATCTTCTCGGCCGACGGCAGCCTGTTCGTCGGCACCGGGGACACCGGCGACCCGGCGCTGGCCCGCGACCCGCTGTCCCTGGCCGGCAAGGTGCTGCAGATCGATGTCTTCGGCGCCCCGGTCGGGGTCGGCCCGGTGTACAGCCGTGGGCACCGGAACGTCACAGCGCTGTGCGCCGGGGGCACGGACACCCTCTACGCGACCGACGACTCGCCCGACGAGCTCAATGCCGTCCTCGAGGGTGCGGACGTCGCCTCGCGCGCGTCCCGCCCGGCGGTCTCGATCCTGGACGCGGAAGGCGGCCTGGGCGGCTGCACGGCCGCCGGCCGGTTCGTCTTCCTGGGCGCCCTCGACGGCCAGCGCATCCACGCGGTGACCCTGGACGAGGCCGGCACGTCCATCGGGGACCCCGAGGAGGTGCTGGGCGGGCAGTACGGCCGGCTGCGGACCGTCGTGATCGATGCCCAGGGCGGGCTGTGGGTCACCACGTCCAACCGTGACGGGATCGGCACCCCCGCCGAGGACGACGACAAGGTCCTGCGCATCCTGCCGCCGTCCACCGCGGGCGACTCGCCCTTGTAGTGCAGGGTCATGCCGAGTGGGGCCCGGGGGGTCCCGCGCAGGCATGACGAAGCGGCTCAGCTCACCGGGGGACGGCACCCGGCCGCGGTGCGGTCCGGAGGACCGCGATCAGCAGAGCCTTTCCTCGAGCATGCGCTTGACGGTGGCCGCGTCCGCCTTGCCGCGGGTGGTCTTCATGACCGCGCCGACCAGCGCGCCGATCGCCTGCACCTTGCCGCCGCGCACCTTCTCGGCGACGTCCGGGTTCCCCTCGATCGCGGCGTCCACGGCGGTGACGAGCTCGTCGGACTCGCCCAGGACGGCCAGGCCGCGGCTCTCCACCACCTGCGCCGGACCGCCCTCACCGGCCAGGACGCCGTCGAGTGCCTGGCGGGCCAGCTGGTCGTTGATCGTCCCCGCGGACACCAGACCGACCAGCTCGGCCACCTGCGCCGGGGTCACCGCCAGCTCGGCCAGCTCCACCCCCGCGTCGTTCGCCCGCCGGGCGAGCTCGCCGAGCCACCACTTGCGGGCGTCGGCCGGCGAGGCGCCGGCCGCCACGGTGTCGCCGACGAGCCCCACTGCTCCGGCGTTGACCAGCCAGGCCATCTCCGTCGGGGCGATCCCCCACTCCTCCGAGAGCCGGGCACGGCGGGCGGCGGGCAGCTCGGGGAGGTCGGCGAGCAGCTTGCCGACCCACTCCTCGTCCGGGGCCACCGGCACGAGGTCGGGCTCGGGGAAGTACCGGTAGTCGGTCGCCTCCTCCTTGCTCCGGCCGGGTGACGTGGTCCCGGTGTCCTCGTGGAAGTGCCGGGTCTCCTGCAGGATCCGGACGTCCCCGTCGAGGAGGGCGGCCTGGCGGCGCATCTCGAAGCGGACGGCGCGCTCCACGGACCGCAGGGAGTTCACGTTCTTGGTCTCGGTCCGGGTGCCCCACTCGAGGCTGCCGATCGGCGCCAGCGAGGTGTTCACGTCGCAGCGCAGGTTGCCCTGCTCCATGCGCACCTCGGAGACGCCGAGTGCCAGCAGGATCTCGCGCAGCTCGGTGACGTAGGCCTTGGCCACCTCGGGCGCCTTGGCGCCGGCACCGGGGATCGGCCGGGTGACGATCTCGACCAGCGGGATGCCGGCGCGGTTGTAGTCGATGAGCGAGTGGTCGGCCCCGTGGATGCGCCCGGTGGCGCCACCGACGTGCAGGTTCTTGCCGGTGTCCTCCTCCAGGTGCACCCGCTCGATCTCCACGCGGTAGGTCTCGCCGTCGACCTCGACGTCCAGGTGGCCGGCCGTGCACAGGGGCTCGTCGTACTGCGTGGTCTGGAAGCCCTTGGGGATGTCCGGGTAGAAGTAGTTCTTCCGGGCGAAGCGGCACCACGTGGCGATCCGGCAGCCCAGCGCGAGCCCGATGCGGATGGTCGACTCGATGGCGGCGGCGTTGGCCACGGGCAGCGAGCCGGGCAGGCCCAGGCAGACGGGGCAGGTCTGGGTGTTGGGCTCCCCGCCGAAGGTCGTGGAGCAGCCGCAGAACATCTTCGACGCCGTGCCGAGCTCGACGTGGGTCTCCAGCCCGATCACCGGCTCGTAGCGGGTGAGGACCTCGTCGAAGTCGACGAGTCGGTCGGTGCTCACGGGGTGTCCTCCTTGGACGCGGTCCGGCCGGTCAGCACGGCGCCCAGGCCGGTGAGCACGCCCAGGACGACGAAGACGGCGAAGACCGCGCGACCGGTGACCAGCCAGCCGACGAGGCCGGCCACGATGACGAACGCGGTGAGGGCCCAGGCTGCCTTGAGCGCCCCGTTCACGCGGCGCCCTCCGGCGTTGCGGCGCGGCGGCTCAGCTGGTCGAGGAACCGGTGCCCGCGGGCGTCGTCCTGGGCCGCCTCGAGCGCCGCGGCCACCTGGTAGCAGCGGTCGTCGGCCAGCGCCGGGGCCATGATCTGCAGGCCCACGGGCAGCCCCTCGGACAGCCCGCACGGCACCGAGATGGCCGGGAGGCCCGCCAGGCTGGCGGGCAGCGTGCAGAGGTCGGCCGCATACATCGCGAGCGGGTCGCCGGTGCGCGCGCCGAGGGGGAAGGCGACGGTCGGCGTCGTGGGGCTGACCAGCACGTCCACGTCCGCGAACGCGGCCGAGAAGTCGCGGCTGATCAGGGTGCGGACCTTCTGCGCCTGCCCGTAGTAGGCCTCGTAGTAGCCGCTGGAGAGCGCGTACGTGCCGAGGATGATCCGGCGCTTGACCTCCGCCCCGAAGCCCTGCTCCCGGGTGAGGGCCATGACCTCGTCGAGGTCGCGCGAGCCGTCGTCGCCGACGCGGAGCCCGTACCGGACGCCGTCGAACCGGGCGAGATTCGACGACGCCTCGCTGGGCGCGATCAGGTAGTAGGCCGCCAGCGCGAGGTCGAAGGCGGGGCAGGACACCACGCGGACCTCGGCGCCCATGCCCTCGAGGAGGGCGGTGGCCTCGGCGACGCGAGACAGCACGCCGTCCTCGTAGCCGTCGGTGTGGCCCTCCCCGCCGAGCTCGCGGACGACGCCGACCCGGATGCCCGACAGGTCGCCGGCGGCGCCGCGGCGGGCGCACTCGGCCAGCACCGGCACCGGCGCGTCGATGCTCGTGGAGTCCAGCGCGTCGTGCCCGCCGATCGCCTCGTGCAGCAGGGCGGCGTCCAGCACGGTGCGGGCCATGGGACCGGCCTGGTCCAGGCTGGAGGAGAAGGCGATGAGGCCGTAGCGGGACACCGACCCGTAGGTGGGCTTGTGCCCGACCAGGCCGGTCAGTGCCGCCGGCTGGCGGATGGAGCCCCCGGTGTCGGTGCCGATCGCCCACGGGGCGAGGCCGGCGGCGACCGCCGCCGACGAGCCGCCGGAGGACCCACCCGGGATGCGGTCGGGGTCCCACGGGTTGCGGGTGATCCGGTAGGCGGAGTTCTCGGTGGAGGAGCCCATCGCGAACTCGTCCATGTTGGTCTTGCCGAGCAGCACGGTGCCGGCGGCCTTCAGCCGCGCGGCGACGGTCGCGTCGTAGGGCGGCCGCCAGCCCTCGAGGATCCTCGACCCGCTGGTCGTGGGCACGCCCTCGGTGACGACGACGTCCTTGAGTGCGACGGGGACGCCGTTCAGGCCCGTGCCGCGGGTGCCGGCGGCGTCGATCGCGTCGGCCACGGCCACGGCGGCCTCTGGGTCGACGTGCAGGTAGGCGCCCAGCTCGCCGTCGGCCGACGCGATGCGGTCGAGGTAGGCCTGGGTGATGTCGACCGCGGTCGCGCCGTCGGCCAGTGCCGCCTGGATCTGGTCGACGGTCATGGACGTCACGTCGGTGCTCACGGGGATGCTCACGCCTCCTCCCCCAGGATGCGCGGCACGCGGATGCGGTCGTCCTCCGCGGCCGGCGCCCCGGCCAGGACGACCTCGCGGGGCAGGCTGGGCCGGGCCACGTCAGGGCGCATGACGTTGGTCATGGGGACGGCGTGCGTGGTCGGCGGCACGTCCTCGACATCGGCCTGGCCGACGTGGGCCACCGCGTCGAGCACGGCCTCGAGCTGGCCCGCGAACAGGTCGAGCTCCTCGTCGGTCACGGCCAGGCGGGCCAGGCGCGCGAGGTGCGCGATGTCCTGCCGGGACAGCGGGTCCTTCCGGGACGGCGTGCTCATGCTGGGACGGGACTCCACTTCGGCGGTGCTCGTCGGCGCGCGTTCTGGCGCCGGGATGCGACCGGGCCACTCTACGTGGGGCCGAGGGCACGCCTCCGGCCGTGGAGGGACGTGGAGATCACCGCGGGTACCGGTTGACCGCGGGTGGCCCGCGTGCGGGAAGCTGGTCCGCGAACGCGATCGACGGAGATCGGCCCGCACCCGAGGACGACCCCCGGAGGAACCGTGTCCTATCTCCTGCGACTCGTCGTGCCCGACCGGCCCGGAACCCTGGGCGCGGTGGCCACCGCGCTGGGCGAGGCGGGGATCGACATCGTGTCCCTCGACGTCTTGGAGCGCACCGGCGGGTTCGCGGTGGACGACGTCGTGGTCGAGCTCCCCCGTGACCGGCTGCCCGACTCGCTCATCACCGCCGCCCAGGCCGTGCCCGGGGTGACCGTCGAGTCGCTGCGGCCCTTCGCCGGCCCGCTCGACACCCACCGGGAGCTGGAGCTCCTCGATGCCCTCGCACGGGCCGACGAGACGACGGCGGTGAAGCTGCTGGCCGCCGAGCTGCCACGGGTCTTCCACGGCAGCTGGTCGGTGGTCCTGGAAGCGGACGACGACAGCTGGCACGTGACCGCCGCCTCCGACGCGGCGCCCGCCTTCGAGGGGCTGACCCTGCCGTGGATGCCGCTGCGCGCGCCCCGGCTGCTGCCCAGCGAGGACGCCTGGCTGCCGGAGCGCTGGCAGGACATGGCCATCGAGATGATGGCGGCGCCCTACGGCGGACCGGGCTGCGCCGTGGTGCTCGGCCGCTCGGGAGGCCCGGCCTTCCGGCGATCGGAGCTCCTGCGCCTGGCGCACCTCGCCGGCATCGCGTCCACCGTGGTGGTCCTCCCGCCGGCCTGAGGCCGGCTCAGTCCGAGCCGTCGCCGACGGTCGCCACGGCCCGGGCGGCCTCCGGCCCGTCGGCGAGGAGCACCGCGAAGCCGTCGTCGTCCAGGATCGGCGCCTTGACCTGCACGGCCTTGTCGTACTTGCTGCCGGGATCGGCCCCCACGACGACGAAGCCGGTCTTCTTCGAGACCGAGCCGGTGACCTTGCCCCCGCGCTCCTGGATGGCGGCCGTGGCCTGGTCGCGGCTGTAGTCGCGCAGCGACCCGGTGACGACGACGGTGACGCCGGTGAGCGGCCCGGGCGGCGCGTCCTCGCCCACGTCGGCCATCCGCACCCCGGCGGACCGCCACTTCTCGACGACGTCCCGGTGCCAGTCGACCTCGAACCAGTCGCGGACCGCCCGGGCGATGGTCGGCCCCACGCCGTCGGCGGCCGCCAGCTCCTCCTCGGTGGCGGCCATGATGCGGTCCATCGACCGGAAGTCGCGGGCCAGCGCCTGGGCGGCGGTCGGCCCGACATGGCGGATGGACAGCGCCACCAGGACGCGCCAGAGCGGCACGTCCTTGCGCGTCTCCAGGTTGCCCAGCAGCTTGGCGCCGTTGGCCGAGAGGGCGCCGTCCTTCTTGGTGAAGAACGCCGCGCGCTGCAGCTTCTCCTCGTCGAGGAAGAAGAGGTCGCCCTCGTCCTGCAGCAGCGAGCTCTGCAGCAGGGCGATCGCGGCCTCGTAGCCGAGGTTCTCGATGTCGAAGGCGCCGCGGCCGGCGACGTGGAACACCCGCTCCCGCAGCTGGGCCGGGCAGGACCGGGCGTTCGGGCAGCGGATGTCGGCGTCGCCCTCCTTCTCCGGGCGCAGCTCGGTGCCGCACTCGGGGCAGTGGCTGGGCATGACGAACTCGCGCTCGGACCCGTCCCTGGCCGCCACGACCGGGCCCAGCACCTCGGGGATGACGTCGCCGGCCTTGCGGATGACGACGGTGTCGCCGATGAGCACGCCCTTGCGCCGGACCTCGGAGGCGTTGTGCAGGGTGGCCAGCTGCACGGTGGAGCCGGCGACCTTGACCGGCTCCATGTAGGCGAAGGGGGTCACCCGGCCGGTACGCCCGACGTTGACCCGGATGTCGAGGAGCTTGGTGGTGGCCTCCTCCGGCGGGTACTTGAAGGCGATCGCCCAGCGCGGGGCACGCGAGGTGGACCCCAGCCGCCGCTGGAGCGCGTACTCGTCGACCTTCACGACCACGCCGTCGATCTCGTGCTCCACCGAGT
This sequence comes from Blastococcus sp. CT_GayMR19, assembly GCF_004570385.1. GTDB lineage: Bacteria > Actinomycetota > Actinomycetes > Mycobacteriales > Geodermatophilaceae > Blastococcus_B. Next base: position 60,796 of record NZ_SPQL01000015.1, read on the forward strand.
GCCGCTGATCCTTGGTGCGCTCGATGAACTCCCAGGCACCCGGCAGGTCCTCGACCACGCGGAACCGGTCGCTCACCGGCAGCCCGAGCGCGCCCAGCCGGTCGTACGCCGCCGACTGCCGGTCGACCTCGAAGCCCCGGTGCGCCCCCACGCCGTGCACCACCAGCCGGAGCGGCCGGGAGGCGGTCACCCGCGGGTCCTTCTGCCGCAGCGAGCCCGCGGCGGCGTTGCGCGGGTTGGCGAACGGCGCCTTGCCCTGCTCGACCATTCCGGCGTTCACGTCGGCGAACGCCGCGATCGGGAAGTAGATCTCGCCGCGCACCTCGAGGAGGTCCGGGACGTCGTCACCGGTCAGCTGGGCGGGGACGCCGTCCATCGTGCGGACGTTGGCGGTGACGTCCTCCCCCGTGGTGCCGTCACCGCGGGTGGCGGCTCGGACCAGCCGGCCCTTCTCGTAGACGATCGCGACCGCGACGCCGTCGACCTTGAGCTCGCACAGGAAGCTGGCGCCCGTGCCGCCCTCCCGCTCGACGCGGGCCGCCCAGGCGGACAGCTCGTCGCTGGAGAAGGCGTTGTCCAGGCTCTGCATGCGCTCGAGGTGCTGGACCGGCGAGAAGGTCGCGGTGAACCCGCCGTTGACCTTCTGGCTGGGCGAGTCGGGGGTGACGAGGGCGTGGTGGGCCGCCTCCAGCGCCTTGAGCTCGCCCATCAGCTCGTCGTACTGGCCGTCGCTGATCAGCGGCTGGTCGAGGACGTAGTAGGCGAAGGCGTACCGGTCGAGATCCTCGGAGAGCTCCCCGTGCCGCTTCCGCGCGTCGTCGGGGACCTCGGTGACATCCTCCTGGTCCGCCGCCGCGGCGACGGTCGGTGCGTCGAGTTCGGCGTCAGTGCTCACCCGGGAACGGTATCCGCCGGGTACGACGGCGAACCGGGCGTTCCCTCGGTCGTGGCTCAGTCGGGCCGGAGGTACTTCGCGGCCTCGCGCACGTGCGCCATCGCCGCCCGCGCGTAGGGCGGCGTCGCCCCGGCCAGGCCGCACGAGGGGGTGAGGGTCGCCGCGACCGGGAGCTGCTCGGCCGGGAAGCCGAGCTCGCGCCACCAGGCCTGCACGCGGGACGCCGTCGCCCTGGCCGCGGGGAGGTCCGCGTCCGTGCCGGGCACCACCCCGGGCATCAGGTGGACGACCGCCTCGACGGCGCTGCCCACGGCGTCGAGGTCCTGGACGAGTGCCAGGTCGAAGGAGAGCGCACCCGCACCGGCCGCCCGGAAGAGGTCAAGCGGGGCGCGTGCCGCGCAGCAGTGCAGGACCACCGGGCCGGGCAGGCCCGCGACGACCGCGGCGAGCTCCTGTTCCACGACGTGCGCCTCCACCGCCGGCAGCTTGCCGAAGCCGCTGACGGTGGGCAGGCCGCCCTGCAGGACGGCGGGCACCGACGGTTCGTCCAGCTGGACGACGACGCGCGCTCCGGGCACCCGCGCCGCGACGTCGGCCACGTGCGCGGCCAGGCCCTCCGTCAGGGACTGGGCGAGGTCGCGCCGCGCCCCCGGATCGACGACGGCGCGGTCGCCGCGGCTGCGCTCCAGGCCGGCCGCGAGCGTCCACGGGCCGGGCGCCTGCACCTTCAGCAGCCCGGTCCAGCTCTCCGCGACGGCGTGCAGCGCGTCGAGGTCCCGGTCGAGGAACTCGCGGGCCCGCCGCTGGTCCATGCCCGGCCGCGGGACCAGCCGCCAGCCGGCCGGGGTGAGGTCGAAGGCGACGTCGACGAGCAGGGCCGCCCCGCGGCCGATCAGGTCGGCGCCCGGGCCCCGGCCGGGCAGCTCGGGGACGTGCGGGAGATCGGGCAGCTCTCCGAGGACCAGGCGCAGCGCCTCGGCCGGGTCGGTGCCGGGCAGGGAACCGATCCCGGTGGCGCCCCCCCACGCGACGGGGGACGCAGCCGGTCCGGGTCGCTCGTCCCCCTCGGCGGGGGTGGCCGGGGAGCCCACGAACGGGACGGTAGTCAGTCGCGGGAGGACGGCGTGTCAGCGGGGGGGACCCGCGGCGGGGTGCGGACCCGGCCGACGGGCGCGTAGCCGTACGACTCCCACGCGCGGCGTCGGCGATTCCGCCGGGCCCGACGGTTCCCCGCGACCGCCAGCACCGCGAGCGAGATCGCACCGAGGATCACCACCCCGATCAGCAGCCGGTTGTCGTCAGCGGCTCCGCTTCCGGTGTCACCCTCGCCGGGCAGAGCGCCGGCTCCCTCGGCGGGGACCTGGCCCGCGGGCCCGGCGACCCAGTAGTCCACGATGGCCCGCACGCCCGGGTCCGGCGCCTCCCTGGTCACCGGCACGTTCGTCGCCGCATAGGTGGCCGCCCGGTCGACGTCACCGGTTCCGCGATCGAGGGTCAGCCGGACGTCGGTCACCATCTGCCCGTACGAGCCGGCCTGGGTGACCAGCCGGGGCTCGCCCCCGGGCACCGGCAGCATGCAGTTGTAGGCCTCGTGCGTGTCCGCGCTCACGATGAAGTCGACGGCCGGCGTGATCCGCTGGTTGATGTCGACGACCGCGCCGTCGAGCGCCTCACAGCCGTTGATGTCACCGGCCGGGCGCTGCCCGCCGGCGTGCAGGAGCACCCCGATCGCCTCGATGCCCTCGGACCGCAGCTGCGGGACCAGGCGGTTGACCGCGTCCGCCTCCTCGCGGAAGACGACGTTGCCGAGCCCCTCGGGCCGCTCGCTCGTGGCCGTGCTCTCCCTCATCACGCCGATCAGGGCCACCCGCACGCCCCGGGGGGTGAAGAGGACCTCGAACGGCGGGAGGATCGGCTCGCCGGTCCCCGCCGAGAGGATGTTCGCCGCCAGGTACGGGAAGTTGGCACCGGTGAAGGCATGCTCGGCCTGCCCGAAGCAGCCGTCCACGCCCGGGGTGACGCCCTGGCAGGCCGCGATGTCGTCGCCGAACCGGCCGTCGGTCGCGCCCGAGAGGCGGCGCAGTTCCTGGAGGCCGAGGTCGAACTCGTGGTTGCCCACCGCGGCGACGTCCATCCCGAGGGCGTTGAGCACCTCGACGGTGGGCTCGTCCTTGTAGGTGGCGGACTCGGGGGGCGATTCGCCGATCAGGTCACCGACCCCGACGAAGAAGGAGGCCGCCGAGCCGCCCGCGCCCCGGCGGAAGTCCGCCCGCCGCTCCTGCACGAGCGTGGCCATGTTGGCCGCGCCGCCGACCTGCGTGACGACGTCGTCCCGCTCTCCCCCGCCGCCCCGGCCGAACACGCCGTCCGGTCCCGGCGCGGTCGGCAGCCTGCTCTCGTTCCCCGTCGTCGGGGAGATGCGGCCATGGAAGTCGTTGATGGCCAGCACCTGGACGGGGTCCTTGCCCGGCGGTGCCGCGGCCGCCACCGGGGGGACGCCGACAACCGCCGCCGCGACGAGCGCGATCACGAGCAGAGGGCGGTGGAGGCGCACGACGATCCCTTTCGCACATCGACAACGACACGGCAACGCCCACACGGTGCCACGTGGTCCTGGCGGGGGCGTCGGCCACCGTCGGGTCCGGCCGCCCCCCGGACCGCACGGGACAGGCCCCGGCCGGGTGCCCGGCCACAGCGCGCCGTGGCCCGGTCGGGCAGCGAAACTCCTGCTCAGCGCGGCGCCGGCGTCCAGGGAGCCCAGGGCTCCCGGCGCTCCCGGGCGGGCCGTGCGGCGGGGGGTGCGAGATCCGCGTCACCCGGAGGGACGACAGCGCCGTCCCCCGTTCGGGGTCCCCGGCTCACGCCCGGCCGCGTCCGGCGGTCGCCACCGCGGCCTGCCCGAGCACCCGGTCCCCCCGCGCGGGGTCGGGCTCGTACAGCACGGCGGACTGGCCGGGAGCCACGCCGCGCTGCTCGGTGGCGAGTGCGATCCGCAGGCCGCCGTTCGCGTCGGCGCACACCCGGCAGTCCACCGCGGCGGCGTGGGCACGGAGCTGGACCTGCGCCGTGAACGGGATCTCCGGTACCGCGCCGGTCCACGTGGGGACGCCGGTGCCGACCTCGTCCACGCCGGCGAGGTCGGCGGTGCCGATGGTCACGGTTCGCGAGACCGGCTCGATCGCCAGGACGTAGCGGGGACGCTGGTCCCCCGCCTCGACGCCCAGCCCGCGCCGCTGCCCGACGGTGAACCCGTACGTGCCCTCGTGCTGCCCCACCGTCCGTCCGGTGGCGGCGTCGACGACCGGGCCCGGGCGGGCGCCCAGCTCCCGGGCGAGGAACCCGCGGGTGTCCCCGTCGGGGATGAAGCAGATGTCGTGCGAGTCGGGCTTGGTGGCGACGGCGAAGCCCCGCTCGGCAGCGATCGCCCGCACCCGATCCTTGGTCATGGGGCCCAGCGGGAACATCGCGGTCGCCAGCTGCTGCCGCGTGAGCACACCGAGCACGTAGGACTGGTCCTTGGCGGCGTCGGCGGACCGGCGCAGCGCCGTGCCGTCGAGCCGGGCGTGGTGGCCGGTCACGACGGCGTCGAACCCGAGGGCGCGGGCCCGGTCGAGCACGGCGGTGAACTTGATCTTCTCGTTGCACCGCAGGCAGGGGTTCGGCGTCCGCCCGGCGGCGTACTCGGCGACGAAGTCGTCCACGACATCCGCCCGGAACCGGTCGGCGAGGTCCCACACGTAGAACGGGATGCCCAGCTCGTCGGCCACCCGCCGGGCGTCGTGGGCATCCTCGACGCTGCAGCAGCCGCGGGCCCCGCTGCGCAGGGTCTGGCGGTCCGGGGACAGGGCCAGGTGCACACCGGTGACGTCGTGACCGGCGTCGACGGCGAGCGCCGCGGCCACCGCGGAGTCCACGCCACCGCTCATCGCGGCGAGCACCCTCATCGCGCGCCCCTCATCGGGGGCCGAGACCCGCCCGGCGAGCCCGCTCCACGACCGGACCGATCACCTCGAGCACCGCGTCGACGTCGGCGTCGGTCGAGGTGTGGCCGAGGCTGAACCGCAGCGAGCTGCGCGCCCGCTCGGTGTCGGCACCCGTGGCCAGCAGGACGTGGCTGGGCCGGGCGACGCCCGCGCTGCAGGCGGAGCCGGTGGAGCACTCGATGCCCCGGGCGTCCAGGAGCATCAGCAGGGCGTCGCCCTCGGCGCCCGGGAAGGACAGGTGCGCGTTGCCGGGCAGCCGGCCGGGACCGTCCGCCAGGACGTCGTCCAGCGGGGCGCCGTTGAGCTGGGCGTCCGGCACGACGGCCACGACGCCGGCGACGAGGCGGTCGCGCAGGGCGGCCAGCCGCGGGGCCCGCTCGCTCCGGTGGGCGGCCGCCGCGGTGGCGGCCACCGCGAGCCCGACGATCGCCGCGACGTCCAGGGTGCCGGACCGGACGTCGCGCTCCTGACCGCCGCCGTGCAGCAGCGGAGTGCAGTCCGCCTCGCGCCGCAGCAGGAGCGCACCGGCCCCCATCGGACCACCGAGCTTGTGCGCGGTCATGGTGAGCGCGTCGGCACCGCTCGCGGCGAAGTCGACCGGCACCTGCCCGACCGCCTGCACCGCATCGGTGTGGAAGGGGACGTCCACCGCGTGCGAGACCGCCGCCAAGGCGGCGATGTCGCTCACGGTGCCGATCTCGTTGTTGGCCCACATGACGCTGGCGAGCGCGACGTCCCGGCCGTCGCCGAGCGCCTCGGCGAGCGCCTCCGGGGTGACCCGGCCGGTCGGCTCGACCGCGAGCCAGGTGACGTCGGCGCCGTCGTGCTTCGCCAGCCACTCCACGCTGTCGAGGACCGCGTGGTGCTCCGCGGGACTCACCACGATCCGGCTGCGCTGCGCGTCGGCCCGCCTGCGCGCCCAGAAGAGCCCCTTGACCGCGAGGTTGTCGCTCTCGGTCCCACCGCTGGTGAAGAGCACCTCCGACGGACGCGCGCCCAGCGCCTCGGCCAGCTGCTCCCGCGCCTGCTCGGCGGAGCGGCGCGCGGCCCGGCCGCTCGCGTGCAGCGAGGAGGCGTTGCCCACCCGACCCAGCTGCTCGCTCATGGCGGCCAGCACCTCGGGGAGCACCGGCGTCGTCGCCGCGTGGTCCAGGTACGTCATGACGCCCTCAGGGTAGTCGCGGGAATTGCCGGGTCCGGGACCGCTGCGGGGGCACCGGCCCGGGGAGCCAGCCACGCGCCGACCAGCGCGATCGCGGTGAGGACGGCGACGGCGAGGAGCACCGCCGCCGGAAGGGTGAGCAGGGAGGCCGTCGAGGCCGCGACCAGCACGCCGACCACGCCCACGCACAGCGCGGACGCCGTCACGTCGGCGATCTGGAAGGCAGCCGAGTCGGCGCCGCGCCGCTCCTCGGGTGACTGCTCGAGCAGCAGCACGCTCAGGCTCGGCATGCCCAGGCCCATGCCGAGGCCCGCCACCCCCCACGTCAGGTAGGACGGCCAGCCCGGCAGCCCGGGGACGGCGACGAGCGCCGTGCCGGCGACACCGGCTGCCAGGAGCAGGAAGCCGGCCCGGAGCAGGACGACGCGGGCCACGTCGGGACGACGCCCCTGCCACTGCGAGGCCAGCGCCCACCCCAGCGCGCCGGCCGTCAGCGGGATGCCGGCGGTCGTCGGGCTGTAGCCGTGCAGGGCGGTGAGCGACAGGGGCAGCAGGGCGTCCATGCCGAAGAACGATCCGGCCAGGAGACCGCGGGCGCCGATGACGGCGGGCAGCCCGGACCGGGCCCGGACGGTGCCCTGCGGGAGGAGTGGCCGCAGGCCGGCGACCAGCGCGGTGACACCCACCACCGCCACGACCGGCGCGAGGGAGTCCAGGCGCTGACCGGCGTACTGGAGCGCCGCGACACCGGCACCGGCGAGCAGCGCACTCCACCGGCGGGCCGAGCCCGGCGCGGTGGCCCCTTCGGGGGCGCCGAACCGGCGGAGGGCGGGCAGGAGGAGCGCCAGTCCGAGGGCGATCAGCGGCAGGATCCCGAGGAACACCCACCGCCAGCCGGCGTGCGTGGTGATCAGGCCGGCGAGGAGGGGGCCCACCAGGGCGGGCAGCACCCAGGCCGCGGAGAAGGCGGCGAACAGCCGCGGCCGCAGCGCCGGCCGGTAGGCCCGGCCCGCGACGACGTACAGCGAGACCGCGATGATCCCGCCGCCCACGCCCTGGATGGCGCGGGCGGCGACGAACATCGCCATGTGCCCGGCCAGGCCGCCGGCCAGCAGCCCGGCGGCGAAGGTCGTCGCGCCGGCCAGCAGCGCGGCGCGCGACCCGCGACGGTCGTCGAGGTCACCGCCCACGACCATGCCGAACACCGACGCCACGAGGTAGGCGCTGAACGGCCAGCCGTACCAGGCGAGCCCGTCGAGCTCGGTGACCGCGGTGGGCATCGCCGTCGCCACGGCCATCGACTCGAAGGCGACGAACGTGATGAGCATCAGCAGGCCGGCGGTGGTCAGACGATGCGTCCGGTCGAAGACCCCGGCCGCGCTGCTCGTCGTCACGTCGTCCCCCAACCCTTTCCGGGTGCCGGTCCTTCCCGCCCCGGACATGCGTCGAGCGCCGGTCCCGCGGGGACCGGCGCTCGACGGGTACCGCTGCGCTCAGCCCTTGCGGGCGGTGATCTGCTCGGTCGCCGCGGGGACGACGGTGTTCAGGTCGCCGACGACGCCGAAGTCGGCCAGCTCGAAGATCGGCGCCTCGGGGTCCTTGTTGATGGCCACGATGGTCTTCGAGGTCTGCATGCCGGCCCGGTGCTGGATCGCCCCGGAGATGCCGACCGCGATGTAGAGCTGCGGCGAGACGGTCTTGCCGGTCTGCCCCACCTGGAAGGTGTGCGGGTAGAAGCCGGAGTCGACCGCCGCCCGGGACGCACCGACGGCCGCGCCGAGGGAGTCGGCCAGCGCCTCGATGATCGAGAAGTTCTCCGCGCTGGCCACGCCGCGTCCACCGGAGACGACGATCGCGGCCTCGGTGAGCTCGGGACGGGTGCTCTTCTGCTCCACGACGCGCTCCACGACCCGGACCTGCTTGGCCTGGTCGGAGAGCGACACCGCAACCGGCTGCTCGGTGCCGGCGGCGGGGGCCGGCTCCGGGGTCACCGAGTTGCCGCGCAGCGTGTAGATCGGGGTGCCGGTGGTGACCTTCGAGTGGACGATCGTCGCACCGGCGAAGGCGACCTGGGTCGCGGTGCCGTCGGCGGCGATCTCGGTGACGTCGGTCAGGAAGCCGGAGTTCGTCTTGATGGCCAGCCGGCCGGCGATCTCCTTGCCCTCCGGGGAGGACGGGATGACCACGGCGGCCGGCGACTTCTCCTGCACCAGCTGCGCCAGCACCTCCGCCTTGGGCGCGACGAGGTACTCGTCGACCTCGGGCGCCTCGGCGACGTAGACCGTGGCCGCGCCGTACTCGGCGAGCTGGTTCCGCACCGACGCGGCGGTACCGGGGGCGCCGAGCACGACGGCCGACGGCTCACCGAGCGCGCGCGCCGCGGTCAGTGCCTCCAGGGTGGTCTTGCGGACGCCGTCGCCGGCCGGGTTGAGCTCGGCCAGGACCAGGACCTCTGCCATGGGGATGTTCTCCTCTTCCTTGATCCGAGCCGGGTCAGACGATCTTCTGGCTGGCGAGGTACTCGACGAGCTTCTGGGCGCCGTCACCCTCGTCGGGGACCTTCACGCCCTCGCCCTTCGGGGGGCGGCCGGCGAAGTCGAGCACCTGGCTGGTCGCGCTCGCCAGACCCACGGTGGACGGGTCGATGCCCAGGTCGGCCAGCGTCTTCGTCTCGACCGGCTTCTTCTTCGCGGCCATGATCCCCTTGAACGAGGGGTAGCGCGGCTCGTTGATGGTGTCCCAGGTGGACACGATCGCGGGCAGCGGAGCCTCCAGCGCCCAGTAGCCGCCGTCGGTCTGCCTCTCCACCTTCGCCGTCCCGCCCTCGACGGTCAGCTTGCGGGCGCCCGAGAGCTGCGGGATGCCCAGGCGCTCGGCGAGCAGCGCCGGCATGACGCTGAGCTGGGCGTCGGTGGCCTCCGCACCGCACAGGACCAGGTCGTACTCCAGCTGCGACAGCGCGGCGGCGATGACCGCCGACGTCTGCACGGCGCACGACCCGTGGATCGCCGGGTCGCTCACGTGCACGGCCTTGTCCGCACCCATCGACAGGGCCTTGCGGATGGCGTCGGTCGCCGAGTCCGGCCCGACGGTCAGCACGGTGACCTCGCCGCCCTCCCGGTCGCGCACGAGGAGCGCCTCCTCGATGGCGTACTCGTCCATCTCGTTGATGACGTTGTCGGCCGAGGCGCGGGCGACGGTGTTGTCCGCCGGGTCCAGCTTGCGCTCACTGCCCGAGTCCGGGACCTGCTTGACAAGAACGACGATGTTCATCGCTCGGACCTTCCTCCGCGGCGTTCAGGGCGCGGACACGGGGTCCGCCTGGCTCCGATCATGGATGTTACTGACTGGTAACGCCGGGGCGACGGGAGGGCCGGGTGACGCCGGTCACGCGCTGTCCTCGCTCATCCGCGCCCAGGCCATTCCCCCGACGCGGCGAATCGTCGCAGCGTCTCGGTGTGCGGGGCCAGGTCCAGCCCCTGGCCGGCCACCCAGTCGTCCGCGTAGTAGGTGTGCGCGTACCGCTCCCCGCCGTCGCAGAGCAGGGTGACGACGCTGCCGGAACGCCCCGCGGCCACCATCTCGGCGACCAACTGGAACGCGCCCCACAGGTTCGTGCCCGTGGAGCCGCCGGCCCGCCGTCCCGTCGTCCGCTCCAGCTCCCGCATCGCGGCCAGCGACGCGGCGTCGGGGACCCAGATCATCCGGTCGACGATGGTCGGCACGAACGAGGGCTCCACCCGCGGACGGCCGATGCCCTCGATGCGGGAGGACCGGCCCGTCGCCGTCGCCGGATCGCCGTCCCGCCACCCGGGGAAGAACGACGATCCCTCCGGGTCGACCACGGCCAGCCGGGTCGGCAGCCGTCGGTAGCGCAGGTACCGGCCCACCGTCGCGCTGGTGCCGCCCGTGCCCGCGCCGACCACGACCCACTCCGGGACCGGATGCCGCTCGAGGGCCAGCTGGGAGAAGATCGACTCGGCGATGTTGTTGTTGCCGCGCCAGTCGGTCGCCCGCTCGGCGTAGGTGAACTGGTCGAGGAAGTGGCCGCCGCACTCCGCGGCGAGCCGCCGGGCCTCCTCGTAGATGTCCGGCGCCCGCTCCACGAACCGGCAGTTGCCGCCGTGGAACTCGATGAGCGCGATCTTCTCGGGGCTGGTCGACGCCGGCATGACCGCCACGAACGGCAGCCCCAGCATGCGGGCGAACCATGCCTCGCTGACCGCGGTCGATCCGCTGGATGCCTCGACCACCGTCGTCCCCTCGGTGATCTGGCCCGAGCAGAGCCCGTACAGGAACAGCGACCGGGCCAGCCGGTGCTTGAGGCTCCCGGTCGGGTGGGTCGACTCGTCCTTCAGGTACAGGTCGACGCCCCACTCCGCGGGCAGCGGATAGGCCAGCAGGTGCGTGTCGGCGCTGCGGCGGGCGTCGGCCTCGACCGCGGCGACGGCCCGGTCCACCCACGCCCGCCCTCCCGGGTCGGAGCGGTCCACATCGGCACCCGGCGCCTCGGCCGCGCTTCCCTCCGCGGGATCACGCACGGGGTTCCTCCCGCACGACGAGGACCGGCCGCTCGGCCGGCAGCACGGTGACCGCCGTCCCCGGCGTGAGGTCCTGGCTGTCGGCGCTGGGGACGTCGACGCGCACCTCGAGGTCCGCGGGCAGGCGCACCGCCAGCCGGGTGACGGCGCCGGAGAACGTGCGGGTGATGACGCGCCCGGAACCGCCCGGGTCGGCCGCGACGAGCAGCGACTCCGGACGCACCAGCGCGACCACCGGTCCCGACGGGGGACGCTCGCCGGCCACCGGCCGGTGCCGGCCGAGCAGCTCCACCCCGCCCGGCGCGAGCACCGCGGGCAACCGGTTCATCGTGCCGACGAACTCGGCGACGAAGGCCGTCGCGGGCCGCTCGTAGAGCTCGTCCGGGGTCGCCACCTGCTCCAGCCGGCCGGCGCGCAGCACCCCGACGCGGTCGGCGACCGACAGGGCCTCCGCCTGGTCGTGGGTGACGAACACCGTGGTGATCCCCAGCTCCAGCTGGATGCGCCGGATCTCCTCCCGCAGCTGCACGCGCACCTGGGCGTCGAGCGCGGACAGCGGCTCGTCCAGGAGCAGCACCTGCGGGGCGACGGCCAGGGCGCGGGCGAGCGCGACCCGCTGCTGCTGTCCGCCGGAGAGCTGGTGCGGGTACCGGCCGCCACGGTCGGCCAGGCCGACGAGCTCGAGCAGCTCCGCGGCCCGTCCCGCCTGTTCGGCCTTCGCCCGGCGGCGCACGCGGAGCCCGAAGGCGACGTTCTCGGCGACGGTGAGGTTCGGGAACAGGCTGTAGGCCTGGAAGACCATGCCCATGTCCCGCTTGTTGGCCGGTGTGCCGGTGATGTCGCGGCCGTCGAGCAGGACGCGGCCGGCGTCCGGCCGGTCGAAGCCGGCGATCGCCCGCAGCGCCGTCGTCTTCCCGCAGCCGGATGGGCCCAGCAGGGCCAGGAACTCGCCGGCGGCGATGTCGAGGTCGAGCCCGTCGAGTGCCACGACCGGGCCGTACCGGCGGGTCAGCCCCTCCAGCCGGATGGGGACCGCGGCACGGCCCTCGAGACCGGCCGCGGCGGTCCGCAGCGAGGCGGCGGTCATGCGGTCTCCTCCGTGCCGCGCCGGCGGTCCAGCGCGGAGATCATGAGCAACAGCACCCAGGTGAAGAGGAGCGACAGCACCGACACCGCGACCGACACCTGCGGCTGCGATCCCGAGATCCGCAGGATCCAGGTGGGGAAGGTCTCGAAGCCGAGGATGTTCGCGATCGTGAACTCGCCCAGCACCAGGGCGAGGGTCAGGAACGCGGCATTGAGCACCGACGTGCGCAGCACCGGCAGGACCACCGACACCAGCACCCGCGGCCACGACGCCCCCAGGTTGCGGGCGGCCTCGGTCAGGGTCGGCAGGTCGGCCCCGCGGACTCCGGCGTCCAGGGCCCGGTAGACGAACGGGAGCGCGAGGACGACGTAGACGAAGACCAGGATCCACGGCAGGGCCGGCTCCTGGAGAGCGAAGAACGCCTCGGCCAGGGGCGTGTTCAGGAAGTAGTCCGGCGCCCAGGCCAGCACGCTCCGCACGCCGACGACCAGCGCGATCGGCGGCAGGACCAGCGGCATCAGGGTGAGAAGCTCGACCGTCGTCCGCAGCCGGGGAAGCCGCAGGTTCACCAGGACGACGGTCGGCACCATGAGCAGGAGGGCGATGAGGACGGTGAGCCCGGCGAGCGCCAGCGAGCGGGTGAAGGCCTCGGCGAAGCCCTCGGCCCCGGGGATCGCCGTGTAGTGCCGGGCGGTGATCCCGCCCCGCGCCCGGTCGCGCACCGTGAACCAGACCGAGGCGCTGATCGGGACGAGGAAGTACAGACCGAGCACCGCGAGGACGGCGAAGCGCCACGCACCCGGACGTCGGCGGGCGGCCCGGACCGGCGTCTCGGGGGCCACGCTGCCCGCCCCGGTGACCCCGGTCGCCAGGGCCGTCATGACAGCCACCGCTGGGTGCGCCGCTGGACCCAGGCGTAGAAGACCATGACCAGCCCCACGACCAGGACCATGCCGAGGGCCAGCGCCTTGCCCAGGTTCTCCGCACCGACGACGACGTTGCTGGAGAGGGCGTCGGCGATCTGCAGGGTGACCAGCGGCACACTGCTGCCGACCAGCGCCTTGGCGGTCGCGTAGGCGGCGAAGGCCGACGCGAAGAGGAGCATGGTCGCGCCGATCACCGGCGGGGCGAGCACCGGTCCGCCGATGTACCGCCAGTACTGCCACCCGCTGGCACCGAGGTTGTCCGCCGCCTCGCGCCACTGCGGTCGCAGCGCCTCCAGCGCCGGCACGATCGTGAGCACCATGAGCGGCACCAGGAAGTACAGGTAGACCAGCGCCAGGCCCGTCATCGAGTAGAGCGAGAAGCCACCCGTCCCGATGCCCAGCGTGTCCGACAGCAGGGCGGTGACGACGCCGGCGTTGCCGATGGTCGCGAGGAAGGCGAAGGCCAGTGGGATGCCGCCGAAGTTCGCCAGCACCCCGGAGGCCGTCAGCACGAGGCGGCGCAGCAGGCGCCCCCGCCGCGCGCGGAGGATCGCCACGGCGAGGGCCAGCCCCAGGACCGCGCCGAGAACAGCGGTGATCCCCGAGAGCTGGAGGCTGCCGATGTACGCACGCCGGAAGGCCCCGCCGGTGATGGCCTCGATGGAGGCGGTGGACCAGGTCTCCTCGAACGTGACCGGGTCGGTGGACCGGAAGGCCTCGACCGCGAGCACGCCGATCGGCAGCAGGAGGAAGACCGCGACGTAGAGGAAGAACGGCAGGGCTCCGAGCACGACCAGCACACGGCCGCGCCGGCCCCCCGCGCGAGGGGCCGGCGCGAGCGCATCGGAGACGGCGGTACTCAGCCGGACATCTCCTCGTTCCAGCGCGCGGTGACGACCTCCTTGGCGGCGCTCTCCTGCTCCTCGGTCGGGAAGTCGGCCGTGCCCTCGACCTGCGGCAGCGCGCTCAGCGCCTCGGCGTCGGCCGTGCCGGCCTCCTCCATCACCGGCAGCCGGACGGGCCGGGCACCACCCTTGAGCCAGATGTTCTGGCCCTCGTCGCTGTAGAGGAACTCCTGCCAGAGCCGCGCGGCGGCGGGGTGCGGGGCGAACGCGCTGATGGCCTGGCTGTAGTAGCCACCCATCAGGCCGTCGCTGGGGACGTGGACCTCCCAGGTCGAACCGGCCGCCTCGAGCTCGTCGGTCTGCGCCGCGTTGACGTAGTCCCAGTCGAGCGAGATGGGGGTCTCGCCGCTGAGCACCGTCGCCGGCGTCGACTCGACCGGGTTGAAGTTGCCGGACTCCTTGAGGTCCACGAAGAAGTCGATGCCGGGGCCGATGTCGTCCAGGTCGCCCCCGTTCGCGAGAGCAGCGGCCCACACGCCCGCGAACGCGGCCTGCGCCTGCGTCGGGTTGCCGTTGAGGGCGACCTGGCCCGCGTAGCGCGGGTCGGCCAGCTCGGCGATCGTCGTCGGGCACTCGCCGACGATCGTGGCGTTGCAGCCGATCGACAGGTAGCCGCCGTAGTCGTTGTACCAGTGACCGTCCGGGTCCTTCTGGTCCTCGGGGATGTCGTCCCACGTCTCCACCTGGTAGGGCGCGAGCAGGTCCTGCGCCTGCGCCTGGCGGGCGAAGGAGAGACCGAGGTCGAGGACGTCGGGGGCGCGGTCCTGACCGCGCTGGCTGGTGACGGCGTTGAGCTCGTCCTGGCTGCTGCCGTCCGGGCTCGCGCTGCTGATCTCGATGTCGTACTTCGCGCTGAACGTGTCCAGCATCTCGCCGTAGTTCGCCCAGTCCGGGGGCAGCGCGATGACGTTGAGCGTCCCCTCCTCCTGGGCTGCCGCGACCAGCGCATCCATCCCGCCGAAGTCCTCGGCGGAGGTGGCGGTCGCGGCGTCGGCCCCGCCGCCGCCGGCGGACCCGCCGCCACCGGTGGAGCCGCCGTCGTCCGAGCCGCACGCGGTGAGGGTGAGCCCGGCCGTGAGGACCGCGACCGCGGTCCGCAGGGTGCTTCGTCGCACGTGTCCTCCTGAAGTGGTGCCGTACCTGCCCGGTGCCCCGTTGACCCCGGACGGCCGGCGTCGCGATTGTGGCGGACCCGGCCCGTTCCGGGGCGGTCACGCCGCACGAACGGGTGGTGAACCCTCCCCCGCGTGGCACCCGGCTCGCGGGCGTCCGCGTCAGCGGCCGGAGAACTCCGCCTTGCCGGGCCCGCTCTCCAGGAACGAGCGCATCCCGGTCTTCTGGTCCTCGGTGTCGAACAGCCCGGCGAACAGCCGGCTCTCCAGGGCCAGGCCCTCCTCCAGCGTGAGGTCGAGCCCGTGGTCGATCGCGCGCTTCGCGGCGGCCAGCGCGAGCGGCGGGCCGGCGGCGAACTTCTTCGCCATGGCCACGGACGTCGCGTACACCTCGTCGTCGGGGACGACGGCGTCCGCCATGCCGATCTCCAGTGCCTCCTCGGCGCCCACGTGCCGCCCGGTGAAGATGATGTCCTTGGCCTTGGCCGGGCCCACCAGGCGAGACAGTCGCTGGCTGCCGCCGGCGCCCGGGATGACGCCCAGCAGGATCTCGGGCTGGCCGATCTTCGCCGAGGCGCCGACCACCCGGAAGTCCGCGCAGAGCGCCAGCTCGTAGCCGCCGCCGAGCGCGTAGCCGGTGATCGCCGCGATGACCGGCTTGGGGATGTGCGCGACGGCGGTGAAGGACGCCGTCAGCTCGTAGCCCCAGGAGGACATCGCGTCGCCGTCCAGGACCGACATCTGCTTGATGTCGGCGCCGGCCGCGAAGACCCGCTCGCCGCCGTAGATCACGACGGCGCGGACGTCCTCGCGCTCCGTCGCCTCCACCGCCGCGGCCCGCACCTCCCAGTGCAGCTGCTCGTTGATCGCGTTCATCTTGGGTCGGTCGAGGCGGATCGTGCCGATCCCGTCCTCGACCTGCAGGGTCACGAACTCGGGCGTCTCCCCGGAAGCAGCCATGTCGGCACCCTAGCCAGGCGCGGTTCAAACAGCCCTTCGGGCGGTGAAGCGGCCGTCGGTGCGGGAGAGCGAGAGCGCGAGACCGAACGTGTCCGAGAGCGCGGCCTCCGTGAGGACGTCGTCCGCGGCGCCCGAGGCCACGATCTCTCCCCCGCGCAGCAGCAGGGCGTGCGTGTAGCCCGGGGGGATCTCCTCGACGTGGTGGGTGACCAGGACCTGCGCCGGCGCGTAGTGGTAACGGGCGAGGTCGGAGAGCCGGGCGACGAGGTCCTCGCGGCCGCCGAGGTCCAGCCCGGCACCGGGCTCGTCGAGCAGCAGCAGCTCCGGATCGGGCATGAGGGCACGGGCGATCTGCGTGCGCTTGCGCTCGCCCTCGCTCAGGGTGCCGAAGGGCCGGTGGGCGAACTGGGCGACCCCCCACTGCTCCATCAACATGCCCGCGCGGGTCAGGTCGTGGACGTCGTACTGCTCCCGCCACCGGCCGACGACGGCGTACCCGGCCGAGACGACGATGTCACCGGTCGTCTCCGACGCCGCGATGCGCTGCGCCAGCGCCGCGCTCGTCAGCCCGATCCGGGGACGCAGCTCGAAGACGTCGACCGCGCCGAGGGTCTCCCCCAGCAGCCGGACCTCGCCGCGGGTCGGGTGCATCTGCGCCGCCGCGAGCTGCAGCAGCGTCGTCTTCCCCGCTCCGTTCGGCCCCAGGATCACCCACCGGTGGTCGGCCTCCACGCTCCAGTCGACGCCGCGCAGCAGGTGGTTCTCCCCCCGCACGACGTCGACGCCGGTCATCCCGACGACCGCCCCGGGGGCGGCTGTGTTGCCCCCCGCCACCCCACCGATGCTCGACACGCCCCCATCCAACCAACCCGGTCGACCGCTCCTGCGCCCACACGCGGTCCGGAGTTGGCACGATCATGCTGTGATCGAGAGACCAGCCGGTGTGGTGCTGCCCGGTTCCCCCGCTCCGCTCGGCGCCCACTGGGACGGCACGGGTACCAACTTCGCCCTCTGGTCGGCGGGTGCGCAGGCGGTGGACCTCTGCCTGTTCGACCCCGACGGCACCGAGCACCGCCACCGGCTGGAGGAGACGACCCACCAGGTCTGGCACGGCCGCCTGATCGGCGTCGGCCCCGGGCAGCGGTACGGCTACCGGGTGCACGGCGCCTACGACCCGCTGTCGGGAGCCCGGCACAACCCGGCCAAGCTGCTGCTCGACCCCTACACCCGGGCCGTCGACGGCGACCTCACGCTGCACCCCGCCCTCTTCGGCTACGCCGGCGACGCCGTGGACGGCGGGACGCGGGACGATCAGGACTCCGCGCCCTACGTGCCGCGCGGCGTGGTCGTGCACGACCCCTTCCCCTGGGACGGGGAGCGCCCGATGCGCACGTCGTGGTCGGACACCGTGATCTACGAGGTGCACGTCAAGGGGGCGACGGCGGCCCACCCGGACGTTCCGGCGCACCTGCGGGGCACCTATGCCGGCGTCGCCCACCCGGCCTTCATCGAGCACCTGCAGTCCCTGGGCGTGACAGCCGTCGAGCTGCTGCCCGTGCACCACTTCGTGAGCGAGCCCCATCTGCTGAGCCGCGGCCTGACCAACTACTGGGGCTACAACACGCTCGGGTACTTCGCGCCGCACGCCGCCTACAGCTCCTCGGGCAGCGGCGGCGGCCAGGTCGTGGAGTTCAAGACGATGGTCAAGCAGCTGCACGCCGCGGGCATCGAGGTGATCCTCGACGTCGTCTACAACCACACCGCGGAGGGCGACCAGCGCGGCCCGACGCTGTCGTTCAAGGGCATCGACAACGCGGGCTACTACCGGCTCGACGGCGGCAACCGCGCCCGCTACACCGACTACACCGGCTGCGGGAACACCCTCGACGTGCGCCGTCCCGCCGTCCTGGCACTGCTCATGGACTCGCTGCGGTACTGGGTGACCGAGATGCACGTCGACGGCTTCCGCTTCGACCTCGCCTCCGCGCTGGCCCGCTCCATGCACGACGTCGACCGGCTCTCGGCCTTCTTCGACGTCGTCCACCAGGACCCGGTGGTCAGCAACGTCAAGCTCATCGCCGAGCCGTGGGACGTCGGCCCCGGCGGGTACCAGGTGGGCAACTTCCCGCCCCCGTGGACCGAGTGGAACGGCAAGTACCGCGACACGGTCCGCGACGTCTGGTCGGGGGCACACGTCGGTATCCGCGACCTGGCCTACCGGCTGACGGGCTCCTCCGACCTGTACCGCTCCGACGGCCGGCGGCCGTTCGCCAGCATCAACTTCGTGACCGCGCACGACGGCTTCACCCTGGCCGACCTGGTCACCTACGAGCACAAGCTGAACGAGGCCAACGGCGAGGACAACCGGGACGGCGAGAGCCACAACCGCAACTGGAACTGTGGCGTCGAGGGGCCGAGCGACGACCATGAGGTCCAGGCGCTGCGTGCCCGGCAGATCCGCAACCACCTCGCGACGCTGCTGCTGTCCACCGGCGTGCCCATGCTGACCGCGGGCGACGAGCTCGGCCGCACCCAGCGCGGCAACAACAACGCCTACTGCCAGGACAACGAGATCTCCTGGATGGACTGGGAGAAGGTCGACACCGACCTGTTCGCCTTCACCGCCCGGCTGCTGAAGCTCCGGCGCACCTCCCCCGTGCTCCGCCAGGAGGCGTTCTTCGAGGGCCACGAGATCCCCGGCACGGGACTGCCCGGATCCGGGGGAACCCGTGACCTCGCCTGGTTCGCTCCCACCGGCGGCCAGCTGACGACCGCGGACTGGTTCGACACCGGCCTGCAGACGCTCGGGATGTATCTCGACGGGCGCGGCATCCGGCACCGCGACGCCCTGGGCCGGCCGCTCGTCGACGACTCCTACCTCGTCCAGCTGCATGCCGGGCCTGAGCCGGTGACGGTGCAGCTGCCCGGCCCGCCGTGGGCCGACGGCTACGAGCTGGTGCTCTCGACGGAGTACCCGACCGGCGCGCCCCCGGCGACGGCGATGCTCGCCCCGGGGCCCATCGAGCTCCCCGCCCGCTGCGTCTGGGTACTCAGGGTTCTCCGGAGGCCATGAGACCGTTGAACCACTGAGGCCCGGAACCGCGACGGTTCCGGGCCTCAGTGGTTCAAAGCTGGCGATGTGCTCAGTCGGCGGGCTGCTCGAAGGTGATGACGGTCCAGCCCAGCAGCAGGCGGTCGCCGTCGGAGAGCGGGTGTGCGACACCGGGCTCGAGCTGCGTCCACTCGGTGGCCTCGGGCCCGGCGACGTGCGTGCCGTTGAGCGAGCCGAGGTCCACCAGTGACACCTCGCGCCCCGACCGCTGGAGCGCGGCGTGGGCGGAGGAGAGCACGTTCTGCGTGTCCGCGATGGGCACCGGGCGGGCGTCGCCGGCGGTGACCAGTTCGTGGCTGTCGGGCCGGCGACCGAGCACGAGGTCCTCGTCCACGGTCACGACCATGCCGTCGTCGAAGCGCAGCACCGGGGCGGACGCGGTCTCGGGCCGCCAGAAGGCGGTCTGCTCACCGGAGGCCGGCTGGTCCGCCGGGAGCTCCCGGGCGGCGCCGAACCCCGCACCGGCACCCGAGCCGAAGGACGACGAGCCACCGGTGGCCGGCGGCGCGGCCGCGGCCGACGGCGCGGGCGCCGCGAGCTGGAGCATCGCGCCCGAGCCGGGGACCGTCCCCTCGACCAGGTCGTAGGAGACCCCCGGAGGCATCTGCGGCGCGGCCTGTCCGGGGCCGACGTACAGCGTCTGGCCCAGCGGGAAGCCGGAGGCGAGCGTGCAGCCCTCCACCGACGAGCCGGACACGGGGACGCCGTCGACGGCCGGCTGGCCCTTGCCCGACCACAGGGCGATGCCGGTGCCGGCACCTCCCGTCGGGTCGGCCAGGACGAGCGCGAAGGACGCCGCCCCGTGCGCGAGCGAGCTCACCTGGCCGGCGACTGCGGACAGGACGCGGTCAGCGCCCGGTCCGGAGATGCCGAGGCAGGCGTGCAGTGCCGCGACGAGGGCGGGCGAGCCGGGTGCGTCGACCCACAGCAGCCCGCCGCCGCGGCGGGCGACGACGGAGTCTCCGGGGAGGACTTCACAGCGGTCAGGCATGGCCTCCAGCCTAGTGATCAATCCCCGGTATGGCGCGGTCGCACGATCCCGCCACGCCGGGCCATCAAGCCCTTACGCGATGTCGCTGGGACCAGCGTGGGCAGAGTGTCGCAAGCGACACATTCACGCGCTGGTCACGACGCCGAGCTCGGCGGGATCGACCATCCGCGCGGAGTGCGGCAGCACCCGCACGGTGTAGCCGAACGCGCCGGTCCGCTCCAGGGGCAGGGTGGCCGTGAACCAGTGCCGCGACCCGTCGGTCTGCTCGTGCCGCATGGGGATCGTGGTCACCTCGTGCAGCCCGTCGGCGTCGTCCACCCGGCCGTAGGCGGCCTGCACCTCGACGTCCACCGGCGCCAGCCCCGGCAGCTCGACCTCGGCGCGGAGGTCCAGCGTCGAGCCGATCTGCGGGGTGTCCGCGCCGCCGGTCGCCTCGACGTGGGCCACCCGAACCGAGTGCCAGTTGTGCAGCAGGTGCGACCGCCAGGCCGCCTCCTCGCGGGCCGGGCCGTACCCCTCCCCCGCCATGGCGCGCGCGGATCCGGCGGCCGGCACGTACAGCTGCTGGACGTAGTCGCGCACCATCCGGGTGGCCAGCACCTTGGGGCCGGTCTCGCGAAGCGTGTGCCGCACCATCTCCACCCAGCGGGCGGGGACGCCGTTGCGCGACTTCTCGTAGAACCGGGGCAGGACCTGGGTGTCGAGCAGCTCGTAGATGGCCCGGGCCTCGACCTCGTCGCGGCGGTCGGGGTCCGCGACCCCGTCGGCGGTCGGGATGGCCCAGCCGTTCTGCCCGTCGAACCACTCGTCCCACCACCCGTCGCGGATGGAGAGGTTGAGCCCGCCGTTGAGCGCGGCCTTCATCCCGGAGGTGCCACAGGCCTCGAGCGGCCGCAGCGGGTTGTTCAGCCAGACGTCGCAGCCCCAGTAGAGATACCGGGCCATGCCGATGTCGTAGCCGGGGAGGAAGGCGATGCGGTGCCGGATGTCCGGGTCGTCGGCGAAGGTCACCATCTGCTGGATGAGCTCCTTGCCGCCGTCGTCGGCGGGGTGGCTCTTGCCGGCGATGATCAGCTGCATCGGGCGCTCGGGGTCCAGCAGCAGCGCCTTGAGCCGCTCCGGGTCGCGCAGCATGAGGGTCAGCCGCTTGTAGGACGGCACCCGGCGGGCGAACCCGATGGTGAGGACGTCGGGATCGAAGGCCGTCTCGGTCCAGCCGACCTCGGCCTCCGTGGCCCCGCGCGACAGCGCGGTGTCGCGGATGCGGCGGCGAACCTCCTCCACCAGGCGTCCGCGCAGCGTGCGGCGGATCGCCCACAGGTCGGCGGCCGGGATCTTGTCCACGCCGTCGAAGTGCACCGGCCCGTCGACCATCACGGGGTCGCCCTGGCTCGTGGTCTGGGTGCCCATCTCGACCAGCTCGCGCGCGGTCCACGTCGGCGCGTGCACGCCGTTGGTGATGGAGCCGATCGGCACGTCGCTCTCGTCGAAACCGGGCCACAGGTTGCTGAACATGCCCCGGCTGACGTGGCCGTGCAGCTCGCTGACCCCATTGGCCCGCTGACCGAGCCGCAGCCCCATGTGCGCCATGTTGAACTTGGTCGGGTCCTCCTCTGCGCCGAGCTGGAGGAGCTCGTGCATCGGGACCCCGAAGCCGGCGAAGTAGCGCTCGATCAGCGCCTTCGGGAATCGGTCGATGCCGGCCGGCACCGGGGTGTGCGTGGTGAAGACCGTCCCGGCCCGGACCGCCTGCAGCGCCTCGGGGAAGCCGAGCGAGTGCGCCTCGCTGAGCGCGCGGATCCGCTCGATGCCCTGGAAGCCGGCGTGGCCCTCGTTGGCGTGGAAGACCTCCGGCTGCGGGGTGCCGGTCAGGCCGCAGTACGCCCGCACCGCGCGCACGCCGCCGATGCCCAGCAGCATCTCCTGGCGGAGGCGGTGGTCCTCGTCGCCGCCGTAGAGCCGGTCGGTCACGCCGCGCTCGGTCGGGGCGTTCTCCTCGATGTCGCTGTCGAGCAGCAGCAGCGAGACGCGGCCCACCTGGGCGCGCCACACGTGCGCGTGCAGGGTCCGGCCCTCCGGCAGCGGAACGGTGATGACGGCCGCCGAGCCGTCGGGCTCGCGGAGCAGCTTGATCGGCAGGCCGTGCGGGTCCAGCGAGGGGTAGTGCTCGAGCTGCCAGCCGTCTGCCGAGAGGCCCTGAGCGAAGTAGCCGGCCCGGTAGAGCAGCCCGACGCCGATCAGCGGCAGGCCGAGGTCCGAGGCGGCCTTCAGGTGGTCCCCGGCGAGGATGCCCAGACCGCCGGAGTACTGCGGCAGCACCTCGGTGATCCCGAACTCGGCGGAGAAGTAGGCGATGCTGGCCGGCGCCTCCGGCCCGAGCGACTGGTACCAGCCCGGCTTCGTGAGGTACTCCTCCAGATCGTCCACCGCGTCCTGCAGGCGGCGCACGAACCGGCGGTCCTTCGCCAGCTGAGCCAGGCGCTCGGCGGAGACCTCGCCGAGCACCTTGACCGGATCACCGCCGCAGCTCTGCCACAGCGACGGGTCGAGCGTCTCGAAGAGATCCCTCGTCTCCGCGTGCCAGGACCAGCGGAGGTTCCGCACCAGCTGGGAGAGGGGGGTCAGCGGCTCGGGGAGAGCTGCCCGGACGGTGAATCGACGGAGTGCGCGCACCGAGCGAGACTAACCGCACAGTGCGGTCCACCACTCCGGCGGAAGCGAACGAGGCAGGGGCTCATGACATCCAGGCGTGCGCACGTTCCTCCCATTCCCTCCATGGGATTCCGCAGCGGGCCCCTGACCGGGGCCGAAGTGCTGCCCAGGGCCGCTCTCGATAGCGTGGCGGCGATGACTGGCCTGGCTGATCTCCGTCTCGGCATCACCGATGTCGCCCCTGTCGTGTCCTGCGGGTCCTTCTCGGCCCGCGCGGTGGTGGGCGAGTCCGTGCCGATCACCGCCACCGTGTTCCGCGAGGGTCACGACGCCGTCGCCGCGAACGTCGTCTGGAGCCCGCCGGGGGACGACGGCACCTGCCCGTTCATCCGGATGGCGAAGCTCCCCCCGGAACCCGACCGCTGGATCGCCACGGTGGTGCCCGACCGCGAGGGGCTGTGGAGCTTCTGCATCGAGGCGTGGAGCGACCCGCTGGCCACCTGGCACCACGCCGTCGACGTGAAGGTCGAGGCCGGTCAGGGGGCGGAGGACCTCGCCAACGACCTGGAGGAGGGCGCGCGACTGCTCGACCGCGTCGCCGCCGAGGCCGGGAGCGCGCACCGGGAGACGGTCAGCGCGGCCGCCGCGGCGCTGCGCGACACGTCGCTGGAGCTCACCGCACGGATCTCCCCGGCGTTCGCCTCGTCCCTGCAGGCCTACCTGCACGAGCACCCGGTGCGCGAGCTGGTGACCCGTTCCCCGCGCTACGAGGTGTGGGTCGACCGCCCCACCGCGCTCTTCGGCTCCTGGTACGAGTTCTTCCCCCGCTCGGAGGGTTCCGTCGTCGGGGGCAAGGCCACCCACGGCACGTTCGCCACCGCGCAGGAGCGACTCCCCGCCATCGCCGACATGGGCTTCGACGTGGTGTACCTCCCCCCGATCCACCCGATCGGCCGGGTCAACCGCAAGGGTCCGAACTCGCCGCAGTTCCCGGGTGGCAACCCGACCGACGTCGGGCCCGACGAGGTCGGCTCCCCCTGGGCGATCGGCAGCGCCGAGGGCGGCCACGACGCCGTCCACCCGCAGCTGGGCACGATGGAGGACTTCCGCGCCTTCGTCGCCCGGACCCGGGAGCTCGGGATGGAGGTGGCCCTGGACTTCGCGCTGCAGGCGGCGCCCGACCACCCGTGGGTGGAGAGCCACCCCGAGTGGTTCACCACCAAGCCCGACGGCACGATCGCCTACGCCGAGAACCCGCCGAAGAAGTACCAGGACATCTACCCGATCAACTTCGACAACGACCCCGAGGGCATCTACGCCGAGTGCCTGCGGGTGATCCGCGTCTGGATCGAGGCGGGCGTCAAGATCTTCCGCGTCGACAACCCGCACACCAAGCCGCTGAACTTCTGGCACTGGCTCATCTGGGAGGTCAAGAAGACCGACCCCGACGTGCTGTTCCTGGCCGAGGCGTTCACCCGGCCGGCGATGATGCACCAGCTGGCCCGGATCGGGTACACGCAGTCCTACACGTACTTCACCTGGCGGACCGCGCGCGGCGAGCTGGAGGACTACGGCCGCGAGCTGGCCCAGAACAGCCACTACATGCGGCCGAACTTCTTCGTGAACACCCCGGACATCCTGCACGAGTCGCTGCAGTACGGCGGCCCGCCGATGTTCAAGATCCGCGCCGTCCTCGCGTCGATGATGAGCCCCACCTGGGGCGTCTACTCGGGGTTCGAGCTCTTCGAGCACGTGGCCGTCAAGCCCGGGAGCGAGGAGTACCACGACAGCGAGAAGTACTCCCTGCGCCCCCGCGACTGGGCGGCCGCCGAGGCGTCGGGGCGCAGCCTCGCGCCGTACCTGCGCACCCTCAACGAGCTCCGCCGGGCCCACCCGTCGCTGCAGCAGCTGCGCACCCTGCACTTCCACCCGGTCGACAACCCGAACCTGATCTGCTTCTCGAAGACCGACCCGGGGTCGCAGGACGCGGTGATCGTGGTCATCAACCTCTCGAGCCACCACACGCAGATCGGCACCACGTCGCTGGACCTGCCGGCCCTCGGGCTGGACTGGCACGAGCGCTTCCGGGTGACCGACGGGCTCTCCGGGGCCAGCTACGACTGGGGCCAGTTCAACTACCTCGAGCTCGACCCCTACCGCGAGCCTGCGCACGTCTTCGCGGTCACCTTCCCGCGTTCGGTGCAGTTCCCTCCCCCGGTCGCCTGACGCACACGCTCCACGACTGCCCCGCCCCCGCCCCACACCGCACTCCCCCGACGAACGAGGGCCACTCGTACCGATGACCGTTCCCGTCCCCGACTCCCCCGCCAGCCGCTCCACGCTGCCGCCGAAGGGCACCGACCCCGAGTGGTACAAGCGGGCTGTCTTCTACGAGGTCCTCGTCCGCGGCTTCGCCGACAGCAACGCCGACGGCGTGGGCGACCTGCGCGGCATGATCGACAAGCTGGACTACCTCCAGTGGCTCGGCGTCGACTGCCTGTGGCTGCCGCCCTTCTTCGCCTCGCCGCTGCGCGACGGCGGGTACGACGTCAGCGACTACACCGCCGTCCTCCCGGAGTTCGGCGACATCCAGGACTTCCACGAGTTCATGGACGAGGCCCACGCGCGGGGCATGCGCGTGATCATCGACTTCGTCATGAACCACACCTCGGACCAGCACCCCTGGTTCCAGGCCAGCCGCAGCGACCCGGACGGTCCGTACGGCGACTTCTACGTCTGGGCCGACGACGACAGCGGGTACCCCGACGCCCGGATCATCTTCGTCGACACCGAGAGCTCCAACTGGACGTTCGACCCGGTCCGCAAGCAGTACTTCTGGCACCGCTTCTTCTCCCACCAGCCGGACCTCAACTTCGAGAACCCGGCCGTGCAGGAGGCGATCATCGATGCGCTGCGGTTCTGGCTGGACCTGGGCATCGACGGCTTCCGCCTCGACGCCGTCCCCTACCTGTTCGAGGAGGAGGGGACCAACTGCGAGAACCTGCCGAAGACCCACGAGTTCCTGAAGCACGTGCGCAAGGTGGTCGATGCCGACTACCCGGACGTCGTCCTGCTGTGCGAGGCCAACCAGTGGCCGGCCGACGTCGTCGAGTACTTCGGCGAGAACGGCGACGAGTGCCAGATGGCGTTCCACTTCCCGGTGATGCCGCGCCTGTTCATGGCCGTGCGCCGGGAACAGCGGTTCCCGATCTCGGAGATCATGGCCCAGACGCCGGCGATCCCCGACAACTGCCAGTGGGGCGTCTTCCTCCGCAACCACGACGAGCTGACCCTCGAGATGGTCACCGACGAGGAACGCGACTACATGTGGGGGGAGTACGCGAAGGACCCCCGCATGAAGGCCAACATCGGCATCCGCCGCCGGCTGGCCCCGCTGCTGGACAACGACGTCAACACCCTGGAGCTGTTCAACGCGCTGCTTCTGAGCCTCCCCGGCTCGCCGGTCCTCTACTACGGCGACGAGATCGGCATGGGCGACAACATCTGGCTCGGTGACCGCGACGGCGTCCGGACGCCGATGCAGTGGACGCCGGACCGCAACGGCGGCTTCTCCACCGCGGACCCGCAGCGGATGTACCTGCCGCTGAACCAGGACCCGGTCTACGGCTACCAGGTCACCAACGTCGAGTCCCAGCTGCGCAACACCAACTCGCTGCTGCAGTGGGTCCGCCGGATGATCCGCGTCCGCAACCAGCACCCGACGTTCGGCCTCGGCACCTTCGAGGAGGTCGGCTCCCGCAACCCGACGGTCCTGTCGTTCGTCCGCCGCTTCGGGGACGACGTCGTGCTCTGCGTGAACAACCTGTCGCGGTTCCCACAGCCGGTGGAGCTCGACCTGCGCCAGTTCGAGGGCTACACGCCGATCGAGCTGACCGGCCGCGTCGAGTTCCCGCAGATCGGCGTCCTCCCGTACATGCTCACCCTGGCCGGGCACGGCTTCTACTGGTTCGAGCTGTCCAAGCCGACCGAGCCGGTGCCCGACGACCACGAGGACTGGGAGAGCGCCACCTCCAGCTCCGTGGCCGACTCGCTCCTGGCCGCGGGCGTGGTCAGCGCCACCCCGGAGACGACGGGACCGCACGGCCTGGGCAGCGACGGTCCGGAGGTCTCCCGATGAACCCCGCCCTCATCGACCTGCTGCGCGAGTGGATGCCGCACCAGCGCTGGTTCGGCAGCAAGGGCCGGGAGTGGGCCGACGTCACCGAGGACGGCTTCCTCCTCGACCAGGCCAACCCGGTGCTGTCGGTGCACCGGGTGCGGGTCACCTACGCCGACGGCGGCCGCGAGACCTACCTCGTCCCGCTGTCCTGGCGCGACCACCCGTCGGACGAACTGGCCTCGGCCTTCGTCGGTGCGGTACCGGCCAAGGGCGGCGAGACCTACGCCTACGACGCGATGCGGGACCGCGACGCGACGGCACCGTGGCTCATCCACCTGGTGAACGCCTCGACGATCGGGCCGATGCACTTCCACCCGGCCGGGGTGGCCTACATCCCGGAGGGACTGCCCGGCGACATGGTCTCCGGCGAGCAGAGCAACACCTCGCTGATCTACGGGTCGGAAGCGATCCTCAAGCTGTTCCGCCGGCTGGAGCCGGGCCTCAATCCCGACGTCGAGGTGCACGACGCCCTGCGTCGGGCGGACAACCCGCACATCGCGCCCCTGCTCGGGCACATCGAGATCGACGACCCGGCCGATCCCGGCGCTCCGCCGGCGACGGTGGCGATGCTGCAGACGTTCGTGACCAACGCGAGCGACGGCTGGCGACTGGCCACGGCCAGCGTGCGCGACCTCTACGCCGAAGGCGACCTGCACGCCGACGAGGTGGGGGGCGACTTCGCCGCCGAGAGCGAGCGGCTGGGGGCGGCGACGGCCTCGGTGCACGCCGACATGGCGAAGGTGCTGCCCACCGAGCCGGCCGACGCGGGCTGGTACGGCACCCTCGCCGAGCAGATGACCGCCCGGCTGGACGCCGCCCTCGAGGTCGTCCCCCAGCTCGCCGGGCACGCCGACGCGATCCGGGCGCTGTACGCCGAGGTCGCCTCCAGCACGGAGCCGACGGTGCGCCAGCGGGTGCACGGCGACCTGCACCTCGGCCAGGTGCTGCGGACGACGACCGGCTGGATCGTGCTCGACTTCGAGGGCGAGCCCGCACGGCCACTGGCGGAGCGCCGCGAGCTGGACAGCCCGTTCCGCGACATCGCGGGGATGTTGCGCAGCTTCGACTACGCGGCCCGGCACATGCTGGTCGAGCAGCCCGAGGACTCCCAGCGGGCCTACCGCGCGCAGGAGTGGGCGGAGCGCAACCGCGCGGCGTTCTGCGCCGGTTACTCGCACGCGAGCGGGCTCGACCCGTGCGGGGGATCACCACTCCTTCGGGCGTTCGAAGCCGACAAGGCGGTTTACGAGTGCGTGTACGAGGCACGCAACCGACCGCACTGGCTGATGATCCCGCTCACCTCGCTGTCCCGGCTGACCGGCCAGGGCTGACGCGGGTGGCCCGCCCGACGCGCTACGACCGAGACCACGGCATCCAGAGGCATGGCACCCAGAGGACGGCGACACGATGACGACCGACGACCGAGGCGAGCCCCCGGTGGCCGACAAGGACGAGCTCCAGCGCGCCGTGGAGGAGAAGACCGCCCGGGCGGAAGCGGCGGCCGGCAGCGAACCCGTCGTGAACGCGCCACCGGCGACGGCGGCGAAGCGGACGGCGAAGAAGGCGGCCCCCGCGACGGCGGGCGCAGCCAAGAAGGCCCCCGCGGTCAAGAAGGCCCCCGCAGCCAAGAAGGCCCCTGCGGCGAAGAAGGCCCCCGCGGCCAAGAAGGCCCCGGCGGCCAAGCGGGCGCCCGCCAAACGGGCGTCGGCGACCGCCGAGCCGGTGGTGGCGCCGGCGCCGATCGCCGAACCGGGCGACCTCACGGGCGCACCGCTGCGCAGCGGAGGCCAGGAGGGCGGCCTGGCCGGCGAGGCGTCGTCGGCGGCCCCTCCTCGCCAGATCACCGGGGAGGACCTCAGCGCGGTCGTGGAGGGCTGGTCGCACGATCCGCACGGAGTCCTCGGCGCCCACCGGGCGAGCGACGGCTGGGTGGTGCGCACGCTGCGGCCCGACGCCGTGTCGGTCGCCGTCCTCGACCAGGACGGCACGCGGTACGAGGCACGCCAACTGCACGACGGCGGCATCTACGGGGCGCAGCTCCCCCAGCAGCCCGGCGACTACCGCATCGAGGTCACCTACGGCGACGGTGACGGCGGGACGGCCGCGTACACGGTCGACGACCCGTACCGCTGGATGCCGACGGTCGGGCAGCTGGACGAGCACCTGATCCGGGAGGGCCGCCACGAGCGGCTGTGGGAGGTGCTGGGCGCCCACGTCCGGCGCTACGACACGCCACGGGGCACCGTGGAGGGCGTCTCGTTCGCCGTCTGGGCGCCGAACGCCCGCGGCGTGAAGGTGACCGGCGACTTCGACTACTGGCAGGCCCGCGCCTACCCGATGCGTTCGCTGGGGTCCTCCGGGGTGTGGGAGATCTTCATCCCGGGTGCCCAGGCGGGCAGCCGGTACCGCTACCACGTGCTGGGTGCCGACGGCGCGTGGCGGGAGAAGTCCGACCCGCTGGCCTTCGCCACCGAGGTGCCGCCGCTGAACGCGTCCGTCGTCACCGAGTCGACCTACACCTGGGGCGACGACGAGTGGCTGTCCGACCGGGCCGCCGGCAACTGGCACGAGCGGCCGGTCAGCACCTACGAAGTGCACGCAGGCTCCTGGCGCCAGGGACTGTCCTACCGCGACATGGCCGACGAGCTCGTCGACTACGTGGTGTCCGCCGGCTTCACCCACATCGAGTTCATGCCGCTGGCCGAGCACCCGTTCGGTGGCTCCTGGGGGTACCAGGTCACCTCCTACTACGCCCCGACGTCGCGCTTCGGCAGTCCCGACGACCTCCGGTACCTGATCGACCGCGCCCACCAGGCCGGGATCGGCGTGATCGTCGACTGGGTGCCGGCGCACTTCCCCAAGGACGAGTGGGCGCTGGCGCGCTTCGACGGCACCCCGCTCTACGAGCACGCCGACCCGCGCCGGGGCGAGCAGCTGGACTGGGGCACCTACGTCTTCGACTTCGGTCGTCCCGAGGTGCGCAACTTCCTGGTCGCCAACGCCCTCTACTGGGCCAAGGAGTTCCACGTCGACGGTCTCCGCGTCGACGCGGTGGCCTCGATGCTCTACCTCGACTACTCGCGCGAGGACTGGGCGCCCAACATCCACGGCGGCCGGGAGAACCTCGAGGCGGTCGCGTTCCTGCAGGAGATGAACGCGACGGTCTACCGCGAGGTCCCCGGTGTGGTGACGATCGCCGAGGAGTCGACCGCCTGGCCGGGCGTGACCCGCCCGACGCACCTGGGCGGCCTGGGCTTCGGGTTCAAGTGGAACATGGGCTGGATGCACGACTCCCTGGCCTACATGTCCAAGCAGCCGGTGCACCGCAGCTACCACCACGGCCAGCTGACGTTCTCGATGATCTACGCCTACTCCGAGAACTACGTGCTGCCGATCAGCCACGACGAGGTCGTCTACGGCAAGGGCTCCATGCTGCGGAAGATGCCCGGCGACCGCTGGCAGCAGCTGGCCAACCTGCGTGCCTACCTGGCCTACATGTGGGCCCACCCGGGCAAGCAGCTGCTGTTCATGGGGTCGGAGTTCGCCCAGGACGCCGAGTGGGCCGAGAGCCGCTCGCTGGACTGGTGGCACCTCGACGACCCCGCGCACCGCGGGGTCCTGCAGCTGGTGACCGACCTCAACGCCCGCTACAAGGAGCTCGACGCGCTCTGGTCGCTGGACGTCGATCCGCGCGGGTTCCAGTGGATCGACGCGAACGACGCCTCGGGCAACGTGCTGTCCTTCCTGCGGTACGGGGTCCCGCCGGCGCCCGCGGGTGCGGTTCCCGGGGAGGTGGACGGCGATGCCGGGACCGAGGAGGGCAGTACGCAGGGGTCGGCGCTGGCCTGCGTGGTGAACTTCTCCGGCTCGCCGCACCACGGATACCGCATCGGGCTGCCCCGCGGGGGCTACTGGCGCGAGGTGCTCAACTCCGACGCCGAGGGGTACGGCGGCTCCGGGGTCGGCAATCTCGGCGGCATCGAGGCGGTCGCGGAGCCGTGGCACGGGCAGCCGTACTCGGCGACCGTGGCCGCTCCCCCGCTGGGCACCGTCTGGTTCCTGCACGAGGGCTGACCCGACCGGTTGCACGGGCGGCTCCCGGACGGGAGCCGCCGGTGCGCCGGATGCCCGCGCTCGGCGGAGCGGGCATCCTGGCCTGCGCACGACACCGTCGGCCGCCCGCTCCCCGCGCCGGGCCGCCACCCGGACGAGGGGACCGAGCCCCGATGAGACAGTTCCGGCACCGTGCGCTGCCGCTGGCGCTGGCGGCCGTCCTGCTCACCGGCTGCTCCGCGAAGGCCGTGGCCGGGGTGGGGTCGCCGGGGCCGGGCGGGCCCGTGGACGTGCCGGCCGACGCCTTCCCGATCACCGGGGCCGGGGACGAGCCCATCGACCAGGTCGCCCGGAACGCACTCGCCGACATCGAGACCTTCTGGTCCTCGGCCTATCCGGAGCACTTCGGCGAGGACTACACCCCCCTCGAGGGCGGGTACTTCTCGGTGGACTCCGAGGCGCTCGACGAGAGCGCCTACCCCGAGACCGGCATCGGCTGCGAGGAGTCGCCGAACACGCCGGACTCCGTGGCGAGCAACGCCCTCTACGACCCGGCCTGCGACCTCATCGCCTTCGACCGCGCCCTGCTCGAGGACCTCGCCGGCGACTACGGCCGGTTCCTGGTGCCGGTGGTGATGGCGCACGAGTTCGCCCACGCCATGCAGAGCCGGTTCGGGTTCGCCGCCTCCGGCCGCAGCATCCAGGACGAGACCCAGGCCGACTGCCTCGCAGGCGCGTGGACGGCCTGGGTCGCGGCGGGCGAGGCCGAGCACCTCTCCATCCGCACCCCGGAACTGGACGACGTCCTCCGGGGGTTCCTGCTGCTGCGCGACGACGTCGGGAGCGATCCCGAGGGCGGGACGGCGCACGGCTCCTACTTCGACCGGGTGTCGGCGTTCTACGAGGGTTTCGACGGCGGGATCCCGCCCTGCCGCGACGGCTTCGGCGAGGACCGGCTGTTCACCCAGGCCCCGTTCGACCCGACCGAGAGGGCCAGTGAGGGCAACGCGCCCTACGACGACATCGTCGAATGGGTCGGCCAGACCCTGCCCGCCTTCTGGGAGGCGGTGTTCGCCGAGTTCCTCGACGCGGACTTCGACCCCCCCGCCGTGGAGGCGTTCGACGCGACCGCCCCCGGGTGCGGCCCGCTCGGCAGCGAGAACCGGGATCTCGGGTTCTGCGCGCCCGACGCGACGGTCTACTTCGACGAGACGGAGCTGACCCGGCCGGTGCACGACGAAGTGGGCGACTTCGCCGTCGCGACCGCGCTGTCGCTGCCCTACGCCCTGGCGGCGCGGGCGCAGGCCGGGCTCTCCACCGACGACGGCGCGGCCACGCGGTCGGCGGTGTGCCTCACCGGCTGGTACACCGCGCAGTGGTACGCCGGGGCATTCGACGACACCCTCTCGATCCGGCTGAGCCCCGGGGACGTCGACGAGGCGGTGCAGTTCCTGCTCACCCACGGGGTCGAGGACCGGATCTTCCCCGACGTGCCGGCGACCGGCTTCGAGCTGGTCGGGTCGTTCCGGCTCGGCTTCCTGGAGGGCGGGGAGTCGTGCGACCTCGGTCTCTGACCCGGTCGCGTTTGGGGGCGCCGCCGCGGGGCGATGCACGAGGGGTGCACCGTTCCCGCACCACCCGGGTGGCCCTCGCCACGGCCTCCCTCGCCGGTCTGCTGGGCGTGAGCGGGTGCGTCTCGGTGGTCGTCGGACGGCCCAGCGCGCAGGTCCCGCAGCGCGCCGCCCCGGGTGAGGTCACCGTCATCGGCGCCGTCGAGGGCAGCGTGGACGAGCAGGCCCGCAACGCCCTCGCCGATCTGGAGACCTTCTGGGCCGATCGGTTCCCCGACGTCTTCGGGCAGGAGTTCCAGCCGCTGCAGGGGGGCTACTTCAGCGTCGACCCCGGCGACATCGACCCCCGGATCTACCCGCAGGGAGTGGGGTGCGGCGCCGATCCCCGGGAGGCCGAGAACAACGCCTTCTACTGCCAGGCCCCCCAGGCGCCCAACTCCGATGCCATCACCTACGACCGCGCCTTCCTGGGCGAGCTGGCGGCCGACCATGGCCGCTTCCTCCCCGCCATGGTGATGGCGCACGAGTTCGGGCACGCCGTCCAGGCGCGCGTCGGGTTGCCCGACCGGTCGATCACGATCGAGACGCAGGCCGACTGTCTCGCCGGC
The DNA here is from genome assembly GCF_004570385.1 of Blastococcus sp. CT_GayMR19. GTDB lineage: Bacteria > Actinomycetota > Actinomycetes > Mycobacteriales > Geodermatophilaceae > Blastococcus_B. Next base: position 93,534 of record NZ_SPQL01000015.1, read on the forward strand.
GCCTGGACCGCCTGGGTGGCGGCGGGCGAGGCCGAGCACTCGCGGCTGCGCGACGCGGAGCTCGACGACCTGCTGCGCGGGTACTTCCTGCTCCGCGACCCCGTGGGCACCAGCAGCGCCGCCGAGTCGGCCCACGGGTCCTACTTCGACCGGGTCTCGGGCTTCCAGGACGGGTTCGACGGCGGCCCGGAGGCCTGCCGGGACGAGTTCGGCCCCGAGCGCGTCTTCACGCAGGGCGAGTTCACCCGGGACGACGACCTCGCCACCGGCGGCAACGCCAGCTACCCCAAGCTGCTCGAGCTCGTCGACGACTCCCTGCCCACCGTGTGGGAGCAGGCCTTCAGCGACGTGTTCGGCGAGCGGTTCCGGGCCCCGCAGATCGAGCCGTTCGACCGCCGGGCGCCCGACTGCGCCCCCGACCCCGATCGGGAGCTCGTCGTCTGCCCGGACGAGGGGATCGTCGCCTTCGACGAGGCCGACCTCGGGGGGCCGGCTTACGAGCTCGGCGACTTCGCGGTGGCCACCGCCATCGCCATCCCCTACAGCCTGTCCGTCCGGGACCAGCTGGGCCTCTCCACCGACGACGAGGAGGCGGTGCGCTCGGCGCTGTGCCTGACCGGCTGGTACGCCGCGCGGGTCTACAACGGCCAGGCGGGGATCGAGATCTCGCCCGGCGACCTCGACGAGAGCGTCCGGTTCCTCCTGACGTACGGCAATGACCCGGACGTCATCCCGGACGTCGACCTGAGCGGCTTCCAGCAGGTCGACCTGTTCCGCGCCGGCTTCCTCCGGGGGCTGGCGGCCTGCGACGTCGGCGCCTGACCGCGCTCAGAAGAGCGCGGCGGTGAGCTGCCGGCGGGCCGTGCCGACGCGGGGGTCGTCGTCCCCGACGACGGCGAACAGCTCGACCAGGTGCCGGCGGGCCAGGTCCCGGTCCTCACCCGCCGAGCGCCGGACGACGTCGAGCAGCCGGTCGAAGGCCGCCTCCACGTTGCCGGTGCCGAGCAGGAAGTCCGCCGCGCGGGTCTGGGCGGGCACGTCGTCGGGCGCGGCGTCGGCCAGCGCCAGCGCGTCCGGCCCGGACTCCTCGGCCCGGCGGAACAGCTGCACCTGGCGCAGGGCCAGCCCCGCCTCCGGGTGGTCGGGCTCGGCGTCGAGGATCGCCCGGTAGGCCGCCTCGGCCGCCGCCAGGTCACCGCGCTCCAGTGCCGCCTCGGCCGCGTCCAGGCGGGGGTCCTCGGCGACGTCGGCGTCCTCGGGTGCCGCGCCCGGCACCGCTCCCCCGGTGGTCGCGTTCACCAGCTCGGTGACGAACTGCCGGGCCTGCTCCTCGGGGATGGCGCCGTTGAACTCGGCCACGAGCTGGCCCTGCCAGACCGCCTTCACCGCGGGGATGCCCTGGACGCGCAGCCCCTGCGCCAGCGTCGGGTTGGTGTCGACGTCGACCTTGGCCAGGACCCACGAGCCGCCGCCCTCCTCGGCGAGGCGCTCGAGCACAGGGGACAGCTGCTTGCACGGGCCGCACCACTCGGCCCACAGGTCGAGGACGACCGGCACCTGGAACGAGCGGTCGAGCACCTCGGCCTGGAAGGTCGCCTCCGTGACGTCGACGACGGCCGAGCCCGCCGCGCCCGCCGGGGCCGCCGCGCTCGGCGGCGGCGCGGACTGTGCGCGGGCGGCGGCCTCGTTGCGGGCCTTCACGGCGGCGAGGTCGACGGCGCCGGCCATCGCGGCGGCCATCTGGGCCTGCTGGGCCTGAGCCCGCGGGTCGGGACGTCCAGGACGAGTCATGTCCACATTGTCGCGCTCCGCGCTCCGACCGCGGCCAGGGGGCGTCCCCACCTGCATGGAGCCCCTCCGTCGTCCCGCGTGGGGAGCCTCCGGCCCCGCCCCACGGACGACCCTCGCGTGGCGGCTCATCTCTCGTACCGCGACCTGGTGCCGTCCCCGGCCGTGCAGCGCGGCCTTCGCGACCCGGCCTCGGGGAGCCTCCGGCCCCCGCTCGGCCGGTCCGCTAGAACCGGGCGGGCTCGGTGTAGCCGCCCCATTCGGCGCGCAGGGCGCCGCAGATCTCCCCGAGGGTCGCCTCCGCGCGGACGGCGTCCAGCATCGCCGGGATCATGTTGGCCTCCGTGCGGCCCACCTCGACCATCCGGGCGACGGCGGCGCGGGCGGCGACGTCGTCCCGGGTCTGCCGGCGGGCGGTCAGCTCGGCCTTCTGGTCGATCTCCACCTGGTGGCTCACCCGGAGGATGTCGAGCGTGTCGTGGGCGTCCACGGAGCCGACCAGGGTGTTGACGCCGACGACCTTCTTGTCGCCCTTCTCCAGCGCCCGCTGGTACACGAACGCCGCCTCGGCGATCTCGCCGGTGAACCAGCCGTCCTCGATGCCGCGCAGGATGCCGGCGGTCATCGTGCCGTCGCTGCTCATGTCCTTGATGCGGGCGAAGATCTCCTCCGCCTGTCGCTCGATGTCGTCGGTGAGCGCCTCGACGTACCAGGAGCCGCCGAGCGGGTCGGCCACGTTCATGACCCCCGTCTCCTCCATGATCACCTGCTGCGTGCGCAGCGCGATCTGCGCGGCCTTGGCGCTGGGCAGGGCGAGCACCTCGTCGAGGGCGTTGGTGTGCAGCGACTGGGTGCCCCCGAGGATCGCCGACAGTGCCTCCACCGCCGTCCGGGTGATGTTGTTGTCCGGCTGCTGGGCCGTCAGGGAGACGCCGGCGGTCTGCGTGTGGAAGCGCAGCTGCTGGGCCTTCTCCGTCGTCGCGCCGTAGACGTCGCGCAGCCAGCGGGCCCAGATCCGGCGCGCGGCGCGGAACTTGGCGATCTCCTCGAAGAAGTCGAGGTGGGCGTCGAAGAAGAACGACAGGCCCGGCGCGAACTGCTCGATGTCCAGTCCGCGGGAGAGGCCCAGCTCGACGTAGGCGAAGCCGTCGGCCAGCGTGTAGGCCAGCTCCTGCGCGGCGGTCGAGCCGGCCTCGCGGATGTGGTACCCGGAGACGCTGATCGGCTTGTAGGCCGGGATGTTCTCGGCGCAGTACTCCATGAGGTCGCCGATCAGGCGCAGGTGCGGCTCGGGCGCGAAGAGCCACTCCTTCTGCGCGATGTACTCCTTGAAGATGTCGGTCTGCAGGGTGCCGTTGAGGACGCCGAGGTCGACGCCCTGGCGCTCCGCGGCGACGAGGTACATGCAGAACACGGGGACGGCGGGGCCGCTGATCGTCATCGACGTCGTGGTGTCGCCGAGCGGGATCTGGTCGAACAGCACGTCCATGTCGGTGGCGGTGTCGATCGCTACGCCGCAGTGGCCGACCTCCCCGAGGGACCGCGGGTCGTCGGAGTCGTAGCCCATGAGGGTCGGCATGTCGAAGGCCACGGAGAGACCGCCACCGCCCTCGGCGAGGATCATCCGGTAGCGCTCGTTGGTCTGCTGGGCGTTGCCGAAGCCGGCGAACTGCCGGATGGTCCAGGCCCGGCCGCGGTAGCCGGTGGCGTGCAGCCCGCGGGTGAACGGGAACTCACCCGGGTAGCCGATCCGCTCGAAACCGGGAACGGCGGACTCGTCGGCGGGCCCGTAGACCGGGTCCACCTCGACCCCGGACAGCGTGGTGAAGTCGGCGTCCCGGACCTTGCCGGCGGCCAGTGCCGCGTCGTACCGCTGCTGCCACCGCTGCCGTGCGTCGTCGCCCATGCCCAAGATAGTAGGACGTCCAACTATCTTTCGTCGACGTCCGACGGAGGCGAGGGCACGCCGGCGACGTCCCCCGCGCCGAGCCGCACCCGGCGGAGGACGTCGAACAGCGAGGTCAGCTCGTCGGCCGGCACGTCGGCCAGCCCGAAGTCCATGCCGGTCAGCGCCGTCGTCGCCTTGTCGACCACCGCGCGGCCGGCGTCGGTGATGGCCGCCAGCACGCCGCGCCCGTCGGCCGGGTTCGGCCGGCGCTGCACGAAACCGGCGGCCACGAGCCGGTCGATCGCGTTCGTGACGCTGGTCGGGTGCACCATCAGCCGGCTGCCGATGACCTTCAGCGGGAGCTCGCCGGTGCGGCTGAACGTGAGCAGGACGAGCACCTCGTAGCGGGCGAAGGTGAGGTCGTGCGGCCGGAGCGCCTCGTCGAAGCGGGCGAGCAGGATCTGCTGCACCCGGAAGACCGACGTCGCCGCGCGCATCGCCGCCGCGGGGCCGAAGTGCTGCTCCCAGGACTGCCCTGCGCGCTCGATCGGGTCGAAGGGCAGCCCCAGCGGACGGACCATGGCGACGACGCTACCGGCCCCTCCTCCCCCGAGATCCAGATGCGACCGGTATCACCCGGCCGGGACACCGGCTCCATCCGGATCTCGGCGGGCACCTCGTCCCCACCGCCCACCAGGCCGCCCGACCTCGTGGGCCGGGTGTTCCGGGGCTCGGCCGCGGACGCCAACGCCTGCGCAACGCTCCCGATGACGCATGAACTGCGAACCCTCTCCGTCACGGAGGTGCTGTTCCCGGGCGCGGTCGCCTGCGGCCGGAGTGCCGCCGTCCTCTGGGGTGTGGATCTCGCCGGGCCGGACGACCCCGTCGAGTGCGTCTCCTCGCCCGCCTCGCCGAGGCGCTCTACCCACCGAGATCCGCGTGAGGCCGGCATCCACCCACCCCTACGCCGGCCTGGTCCGGATCTCGACGTGCCGACAGACACGGGTCAGTGGCAGGGGCGGGCGAGGTCCAGGACGCCGAAGGTGACCTCGTCGGCGGGGACGGCTGGGGAGAACAGGAATCCCTGGGCCAGCTCGCAGCCGAACGCCGCCAGCCGGTCCCGGACCGGCGCGGTCTCGACCCCCTCGGCCACGACCGCCATCCCCAGCGAGTGCGCCAGATTCACCGTGGACTCGACGATCGCCTCGGCGCGGTGGTCGGCGTCCATGTGGGTCACGAAGGACCGGTCCAGCTTCAGTCCGCGGATGTCGCGCAGGTCCCGCAGGTAACCCAGGGACGAGTAGCCGGTGCCGTAGTCGTCGATCACGAGAGAGACCCCGGCGTCGAGCAGCGCCCGGACGGCGGTGCGGGCCCGGGGCGGATCGGCCATGAAGAGGTCCTCGGTCAGCTCGAGCTCCAGCGCGTGCCCCGGCAACCCCGCGTCCGCCAGCAGGCCGATCACCTGGCCCGGGAACTGCGGGTCCAGGAGGTTGGTCACCGAGAGGTTCACCGCCACCGTCACCGCCGTCCCCTGGGCATGCCACCGGGTGCCCTGCTGGACCGCCTGCTCCAGGACCGCGCGGGTGAACATGGGCATGAGCCCGCCGCTCTCGGCCTGGGGCAGGAAGGCGCCGGGCAGGAGGAGGCCCGCCTCCGGGTGCTGCCATCGGACCAGCGCCTCGACGCCCACCACGGCCCCGGTCCGGAGGGAGACCTGCGGCTGGTAGTGCAGGACGAGCTCGCCGGCCCGGATCGCGCGGCGCAGCCGCTCGGTGGTCTCCTGCCGGCGTCCGGAGGCGTGCATGGCCTGCCGGTACCGCGCCTGCCCGGTCCGGCTCGTCTTCGCCTCGTACATGGCCAGGTCCGCGTGCTGGAGCAGCTCGACCGGTTCCTGGCCGTCCTCCGGTGCCACGGCGATGCCCACGCTGGCGGAGATCGTCTGCGCCCGCGGCCCGAGCTTGAAGGGCCGGCGGAAGCCGCCCCGCAGACGGTCGGCGACCTGGGCCGCCCGGGAGGCGTCGGCACCCGGCAGCAGGACGGCGAACTCGTCGCCCCCGATCCGCGCCACGACGTCGTCGCTCCGGACCGCCTGCCGCAGGCGCGGGGCCACGAGACGCAGGAGCTCGTCGCCGTAGTGGTGGCCGAGGGTGTCGTTGACGTCCTTGAAGTCGTCGAGGTCCACGACGAGGACCGCGAGGCCCCGGTCACCGGTGCGCGCGTCGGCCGCCCGCGCGAGCGCCTCGTTGAAGGCCCGCCGGTTCGCCAGGCCGGTGAGCTCGTCGGTCCTCGCCTCGCGCCGGTGCTCGGCCAGGGCACGGACGGTGCGGAAGGACAGACCGGTCCGCGCGAGCGCCACCGCCACTCCCGCGCCCGCGAGCCCGATGCCCAGCCCGGGGACGGCCACCTGGGTGCCGAAGATCAGCAGCCCCAGGCAGACCAGGGCGAACACGCCGGGCAGCACCACGTTGGGCAGCGGGTCCCGGCGGGGCTCACGGGCGCTGCCGGGCAGCCAGCCGGCGACCGCGACCAGGGCCATCAGGGCGAGGGACGCCGACGAGAGGAGCGTCCCGGGGCGGAAGGTGCCCGTCGCCGACTGGTAGACGAAGACGCAGTCGACGACCGCGAACCCGACGATTCCCACGCCCAGGGCCAGCACCGCCGGCGGCCCGCGCCACTCGAGGATCATCAGCAGCCCGATGACCACGACCAGCAGCGCCAGGTCCAGGACGGGATAGGCCAGGTTGACCACGACGGCGGCCACCGGCGTCCCCGGTCCGGTGAGCGACAGCACGGCGCCGTAGAGCAGCGCGACGACGAGGGCCGCGGCCGCCAGCGCCCCCACCGCGCCGTCGAGCAGCAGGGTCAGGGACAGCCGGCGCGTCCGGGTGCGCCGCCGGGCCAGGCCGACCAGCCCGACGAGCATGAGCAGGTACATCGCCAGCCACGCGCCGTCGGCCACGGAGGGGTAGGGCGGCGACTCCTGCCACCGGACGATCGCGAGGAAGAACACGAAGCCGAGCGCGCGGGCCACGACGGCCGCGGCGAGCCACGCCCAGATGGCGCGGTACACCGGCGACCCGAGCGGCCGCAGGACCGCGAGCGCGGCCGCCGTGACGTAGCCCGCGCCCTGCAGCCACCCGTCGAGCAGCGGATCGAACCCGCCGGAGGAGCGCACGCCGGGAACGGTGGAGGCGGTGAAGGCGACCACCTCGAGGACCAGCAGGGCCAGGAGGACGCGCGCGGGGAGCGAGGACCGGAGGCCCGGGGCACTCCGCTCGGGCTCCACGCCTCACTCTGACACGGGATTACGGACGAAACGAGACCGCCGCGCTCCGACCCCGCGCGGAACGCAATCGGGGCGTGTGCCGGATGCCGAACACCTCGCGCAGGGCCACCCGAGCGGCGTTGTCCCCGCACTGTCCGTGCACGGCGGGACCCGGGGGCGTGGCGGCGGACGCGAGGTAGGTGCCGCGGATCGGCGTCTTGTACGTGTTCCACCGGGGCACGGGCCGCGCGAGCATCTGGGTGAACGAGGCCTCGCCGTTGGAGATGTCGCCACCGACGTGGTTGGGGTTCCACTGCTCCATCTGGACGGCGTTCTTCGTCACCCGCTCGACCACGGTGTCGCGGAACCCCGGCGCGAACCGCTCGACCTGGTTCTCGATCGCCTCGGTCATGTCGACGTCCGAGCCGTGCGGCACGTGCACGTAGGCCCAGAAGATGTGCCCGCCGTCGGGGGCCCTCGACGGATCGGGCACCGTGGGCTGGACCGCGAGCACGTAGGGCTTGTCGGTGAGCCGGCCGGCCGCGGGCGCCGCCTCTCCGGCGAGGGTCTCCTCCAGCGTCCCGGCGAGGTGGATGGTCCCCGAGCGCCGGACGTCGGAATTGGTCCACGGCACCGGGTCCGACAGCACCCAGTCCACCTTGAAGACGCCCGGCCCGTGCTTGTACCGGGCCACCCAGCGGCGGTAGCCCTCGTGCACCCGGTCGCCGGCCATCGACACGAAGGCCCGCGGCGTGGTGTCGAGCAGGACGGCCGGGACGCCGTCGAACTCGCGCAGGTCGGTGACCTCGTGCCCGGTCACGACCTCGCCGCCCTGCTCCTCGAGCGCGGTCACCATGGCGTCGGCGAGCTTCTGCGACCCACCCTCGATCAGCGGCCAGCCCACGTGGTGGGCCAGCATGCCCAGCATCATCCCGAGACTCGCGGTGAGCGGCCGGGCGAGGTCGAGCATCCCGTGGGCGGCCGCCCCGGCGAGCAGCGCCTGCCCCTCCTCCGTGTCGAAGTAACGGTGGGCCAGCCAGCGCACGTTGGGCAGTCCGGTGAGCGCGAACTTCAGCACCTCGGGCACGCTGCGCGTCGGCGGACGGCGCAGCTGGCTGGTCAGGAAGAAGTCGACGACGTCGGTGCCGTGCTCGACCAGCGGCCCGAACAGCTGCCGGTAGGCCGCCCCGTCGGACCCCAGCCCGTCGGCGGTCTCCTCGAGGGACTGCCGGGACACCGCGGCGCGGCCGCCGTCGAGGGGGTGGGCGAAGCAGACCTCCGGCTGCACGAGCCGGACCCCGCGGCTGGGCAGGTCGAACTCGCGGAAGAACGGCGCGGCCGCGGCCATCGGCTGCACGGTGGAGCAGACGTCGTGGGCGTAGCCGGGCCGGGTCAGCTCCTCGGTCCGCATCCCGCCGCCGGGACGCTCGGCCCGCTCGACCACCTGGACCCGCAGACCCGCCGCGGACAGACGCAGGGCGGCGGCCAGCCCGTTCGGTCCCGATCCGACGACGACGGCGTCCGCCTTGCCGTTCACTGCCGTAGCCCGTTCACCCGCCCATCCTCGCGGTGCGCGGCGCGGGCTGCCCGTTCAGAGCTGGTCGAGCAGCTCGTCCGCGGCCCGGTAGGGGTCGGACTCCCCCGCCACGACCCGGTCGGCCAGCGACCCCAGGGCGGCCGAGCCGTGCACGTCGCCCATCCGGCCGCGCAGGCTGGCCAGGGCGATGGCCTCGATCTCGCGCGCCGCCCGCTCGCTGCGCCGGCGGTGCCCCTCGCCCGAGGACTCGAGCCAGGCCCGGTGCTCCTCGATCTTCGCCAGCACGTCGTCCATGCCGTTGTCGATGTCGCGGGAGGCGACCGTCTTGCAGATCGGCGGCCGCCAGTGACCGGCCTCCGAGTGCCGCCCGCCGAGGGAGAGCATGTAGCGGAGGTCCCGCACGGTCTGGTCGGCGCCGTCGCGGTCGGCCTTGTTGACCACGAATACGTCGGCGACCTCGAGGATGCCGGCCTTGGCGGCCTGGATGCCGTCGCCCATGCCCGGCGCGACCAGCACCAGGGTGGTGTCGGCGAGCGAGGCGATCTCGAGCTCGGACTGACCGACGCCGACGGTCTCGATGAGCACGACGTCGCACCCGGCGGCGTCGAGGACGCGCAGCGCCTGCGGCGTGGACCAGGCCAGCCCGCCGAGGTGCCCACGGGAGGCCATCGACCGGATGTAGACGCCGGGATCGCCGGCGTGGTCCTGCATCCGCACGCGGTCGCCGAGCAGCGCGCCGCCCGAGAACGGCGAGGAGGGGTCGACGGCCAGCACGCCGACCCGCTTGCCGTCCTTGCGCAGGGCGCGCACCAGCGCCGCCGTCGTCGTGGACTTGCCGACGCCGGGCGAGCCGGTCAGCCCGAGCACCTGGGCGTGCCCGGTGTGTGGCGCGAGCGACGCCGCGACCTCGCGCAGCGCCGGGCTCGCGTCCTCGACCAGCGAGATCAGCCGGGCCACGGAGCGCGCCTCACCCTCGCGGGCGCGCTCGACCAGCGTCGGGACGTCGGCGGCACGGCGGCCGCGCCGCCCGCCGGGAGCGCCGTCGGCGGTCCGGACGGCGGTCCCGCCAGAGACGTCCGTCAACGAGCAGGCACGTGCAGGATCAGGGCGTCGCCCTGACCACCGCCGCCGCACAGCGCCGCGGCAGCGACCCCGCCGCCGCGGCGGCCCAGCTCGAGGGCCGCGTGCAGCACGATGCGGGCCCCGCTCATGCCGATCGGGTGGCCCAGCGCGATGGCGCCGCCGTTGACGTTGACCTTCTCCGGGTCGATGCCCAGCTCCCGCGTCGAGACGATGCCCACCGCGGCGAAGGCCTCGTTGAGCTCGACCAGGTCGAGGTCCTTGGGGTCGATGCCCTCGCGCTCGCAGGCCTTCGCGATGGCCCGCGACGGCTGGGTCTGCAGCGTGGCGTCCGGCCCGGCGACGACGCCGTGCGCACCGATCTCGGCCAGCGGGGTGAGCCCCAGCTCGGCGGCCTTCGCCGCGCTCATGACGACGACCGCGCACGCGCCGTCGGAGATCTGCGAGGCGGTCCCGGCGGTGATCGTGCCGTCCTTGGCGAACGCGGGCTTGAGCTTGGAGAGGCTGTCGGCCGTCGTGTCGGCGCGGATGCCCTCGTCGTCCCGGAACTCGATGGGGTCGCCCTTGCGCTGCGGGACGAGGACCGGGGTGATCTCGTCGTCGAACAGGCCGTTCTTCGCGGCGGCCGCAGCCCGCTGGTGGCTGGCGGCGGCGAACGCGTCCTGCTCCTCACGGGTCAGGTCGTAGCGGCTGTTCGACTGCTCCGTGAGCACGCCCATCGCCACCTGGTCGAAGGTGTCGGAGAGGCCGTCGTGCGCCATCGCGTCGATCAGCTTCGTGTCGCCGTACTTCGTGCCGGTGCGCGAGTTGGCCAGGATGTGGGGCGCCTGGGTCATGGACTCCATGCCGCCGGCGACGACGACGTCGAACTCGCCGGCGCGGATGAGCTGGTCGGCCAGCGCGATCGCGTTGATCCCGGAGAGGCAGACCTTGTTCAGCGTGACCGACGGGACCGACATCGGGATGCCCGCGGCGACCGCCGCGGGACGGGCCGGGTTCTGACCGGCACCGGCCTGGAGAACCTGACCCATGATCACGTAGTCGACCTGGTCGCCGGAGATCCCGGCCCGCTCCAGGGCTGCCTTGATCGCGACGCCGCCGAGATCGGCCGCGGAGAAGTCCTTGAGGGAGCCGAGGAGACGGCCCATCGGGGTACGGGCGCCGCTGACGATGACCGAGCGGGACATGCTGCCTCCAGTGCCGGGCCGCCCGCTGGGGCGGCCGCGAGTGTCGGGCTCGCCGCGCGCAACGAAGAGGCGCGGCGTCGGGCCTTCTCCCAAGGATAGGTCGCCGGTCGGCCGACTGGCACCGAGGAGTGAGCGTCGTCACGCCGACCAGGTGGGTGTGTGTGCTGCCGACATTCCGCAGCCGCACGAGCGCGAGGAAGATGCCCGCGTGACGACCTCCGGAACCCCCGAATCCGCGCCCGCGGGCCTGCCCGCCGAGCTGTTCACCACGATCGACCACGTCGGCATCGCCGTTCCCGACCTGGACGAGGCGATCGCCTTCTACGCGCAGGCCTTCGGCGTGCACTCGGTGCACGAGGAGACCAACGAGGAGCAGGGCGTCCGCGAGGCGATGCTCGCCGTCGGCGACGGGCAGACCCGGATCCAGCTGCTGGCGCCGCTGACCCCCGAATCCACCATCGCCAAGTTCATCGGCCGGTCCGGCCCGGGGCTGCAGCAGCTGGCCTTCCGGGTGACCGACGTCGAGGCGGTGAGCGCGACGCTGCGCGAGCGCGGCCTCCGGCTGCTCTACGAGGCCCCCCGGCGCGGCACGTCGGGCAGCCGCGTCAACTTCGTGCACCCGAAGGACGCCGGGGGCGTCCTGGTCGAGCTGGTCGAGCCGGCGAGTGACCCGGGTCCCTGATCGCCGAGCCTGGCTCGCCCATGCGGTTACTCATCGGTAACATCCGGCCCGCCGAACCACTCCCCCCGCCCACACCGCCCGCACCGCAGCCACCGACGACCCGGGAGTACGCGTGAACGAGATCAGGGACGCCATCCTCGCCGACTCACTCGACGCCCTGCAGGGGCTCGCGGTGCCGGAGTCCTACCGCGGCGTCGTGGTCCGCAAGGACGAGCAGGACATGTTCGAGGGCCTGCCCACCAAGGACAAGGACCCGAACAAGTCGCTGCACATCCAGGACGTGCCGACCCCGGAGCTGGGCCCGGGTGAGGCGATCGTGGCGGTGATGGCCTCGTCGGTGAACTACAACACCGTCTGGACGTCGATCTTC
>NZ_SPQL01000016.1 GCF_004570385.1 Blastococcus sp. CT_GayMR19
AACGCCACGACCGCATGGATCTGCGGTTCGCCATCGGCGTGCTCATGGGCAACCGCGACCTCCTCCGACGCCTCGCCGCCGAGGCCGGCGTGCCCGCGAACGGCTGAGACGGCGCTTCCGCGGGAACGCCGCACAGGAACCCCGCAGGGGTGGCGAGCCGCACCGTTTGGCGGCGTCGGACCGAGGGCAGCCAGACACGGTGCCAGCACGCCGACCCGCGCCCGACGACGACAACCCCGCCGGCGCGACGGCTTCCGTGCGCACCCGCCGCATCCGGGAGGTCGCCCGCGACGTCCTCGGCTTCGACGCGTTCCGGCCAGGCCAGGAGGCGGCGATGCAGTCCGTCGTCGCGGGCCGCGACACTCTCGCCGTCCTGCCCTCCGGTGCCGGCAAGACGGCGATCTACCAGGTCGCCGGCCAGCTCCTGGACGGTCCGGTCGTCGTCGTCTCCCCGCTGATCGCCCTGCAGCGGGACCAGGTCGAGCGGCTGGCCGAGATCGAGGACCGCGCCGGACGCCCCGTCCAGCTCAACTCCACGCTCTCGGCGGGCGACCAACGCGAGGTCCTCGAGGCACTCCAGGACGGAACGGTCCGCTTCGTCTTCCTCGCCCCCGAGCAGCTGACCAAGCCCGAGGTGGTCGACGCCGTCCGCGACGCGCACCCGGCGCTGTTCGTCGTCGACGAGGCGCACTGCGTCTCCGCCTGGGGCCACGACTTCCGGCCCGACTACCTGCGGCTCGGCAGCATGATCGAGCAGCTCGGCCGCCCGACGGTGCTGGCGCTGACCGCCACGGCGGCTCCCCCGGTCCGCGCCGAGATCGTCGAGCGGCTGGAGATGCGCGACCCGGAGGTCGTCGTCGCCGGCTTCGACCGGCCGGAGATCCGCCTGGAGGTCGACCACTACGCCGACGCCCACGGCAAGGAGCAGGGCGTGCTCGACCGGGTCCTGTCCGAGGTCGGCGAGGGGCGGGGGCCGGGCATCGTCTACAGCGCCACCCGGAAGGGCACGGAGGAGATCGCCGCGGCGCTCGCCGACCGGGGCCTGCGCGCCCGGCACTACCACGCTGGGCTCAACAAGGCCGACCGTGAGGACACCCAGCGGGCCTGGATGGACGACGAGCTGGACGTCGTCGTCGCGACCACGGCATTCGGCATGGGGATCGACAAGCCGGGCACCCGCTTCGTGATCCACGCCGAGCCGGCCGACTCCGTGGACAGCTACTACCAGGAGATCGGCCGGGCCGGCCGGGACGGGCTGCCCGCACTGGCCGTGCTCGTCTACCGACAGGAGGACCTGGGCATCCGGCGCTTCTTCGCGGCCGGGACGCCGGCGGAGGAGGAGCTCCAGCAGGTGGCCGGGCTGGTCGCCGCAGCGGCCGCCGCCGGGATCGAGGACGGCGTCGACGTCAAGGACCTGCGGGAGGAGACCGGCCGGGCCGCCACGCCGCTGACCCGCGACCTGAACCTCCTGGAGGAGGTGTCGGCCGTCGTCCTGGACGACGACGGCGCCGCGCACCCGGCGGCGAACGCGCCGTCCCCCGGCGAGGCGGCCGCGGCCGCGCGGCAACTGGCCGAGCACCGCGAGCGGGTCGACCAGAGCCGGGTGGAGATGATGCGGGGATACGCCGAGACGACCCGCTGCCGGCGCCAGTTCCTGCTCGGCTACTTCGGCGAGCAACTCGACGAACCCTGCGGCAACTGCGACACCTGCTCCGACGGCACGGCCGCCCAGATGGAGGGCGGGGCGGACGACGTCCCGTTCACCGCCGAGACCCCGGTCGAGCACAGCGAGTGGGGCGCGGGCGTGGTGATGCGGGTCGACGAGGACCGCCTCGTCGTGCTGTTCGACGAGGTCGGATACAAGACGCTGGGCATCGCCGCGGTCATGGAGAACGAGCTGCTCCGGCCGCGAACTCCCGCCTGATCGTCCTGCTGGCGGCGGCGCACGCGGCCCTTTTTCCACAGACTGATGCGGTTCACAATGAATCTGCCCGCCCGCGAACCGGGCGGAGGACGCGATCCGAACACCGATGGGAGCACCCGCTCCCCCGGCGGGAGGCCGTCCGATCGGTTTGGTTGTGCGCCACCCGATCGGGCGAAAGCCGGTTCGGCTATACCGGGCCGGGTACCCCTCCAGCCGGACCGCCGCGCCCTGGCGGAAAACGCACGTGTAGGAGGAACACCATGTCCGCAGCTGGACACAGCGCCACCGGCGACCGCACCCTGCCGCAGACGATCGCCCTCGCCTTCGGTGCGATCTACCTGCTGGTCGGCATCGTCGGCTTCTTCATCACCGGATTCGACGACTTCTTCGGGCACGACCCGGACAAGACGTTGATCGTCTTCGACATCAACGGGATGCACAACGTCGTCCACATCCTCATCGGTGTGGCCGGTCTCCTGCTCGCCCGCACGCTCGAGGGCGCCCGCACCTACGGCTGGCTGCTCGCGGCCGGCTACGGCGCGGCCTTCCTCTACGGGCTGTTCGCCGTGGGTCAGGACTGGGACTTCCTCAACCTGAACTGGGCGGACAACATCCTGCACCTGGCCACCGCGATCGTCGGTGTGGTCATCGCCAAGATGCCCGCCCGCAGCGGCACCCGGGTCTGAGCTCGGGCCGGCCGCACGCCGGCCGGTGAGCCCCGGAAGCCCGGGTCCGTCGTCCTCCGTGGACGGCGGGCCCGGGCTTCTTCCGGTTCCGGCGATGACCCCGGTGCGACGGGGGTCACGCCCGCCGCTACGTTGCGGGCATGGACTTCGCCCTCTCCGCCAAAGCCGAGGACGTCTGCGGCCGGATGTGGGACTTCATGCGCGAGCATGTCTTCCCGGCCGAGCCGGTGTACGAGGAGTACCGCGCGTCCCGCGGGTACGACGACCACAGCACTCCGCCTGTGCTCGAGGAGCTGAAGGCCGAGGCGCGCAAGCGGGGCCTCTGGAACCTGTTCCACCACGAGCTCGGCGGGCTGTCCAACCTCGAGTACGCCTCCGTCGCCGAGATCACCGGCTGGTCACCGGTCATCGCACCCGAGGCGATCAACACCGGTGCGCCCGACACCGGCAACATGGAGACTCTGATGCTGTTCGGGACGCCCGAGCAGAAGGAGCGGTGGCTGAACCCCCTCCTGGAGGGCGAGATCCGGTCGGCGTTCGCGATGACCGAGCCGGACGTCGCCAGCTCCGACGCCCGCAACGTCCAGACGTCGATCGTCCGGGACGGCGACGACTACGTGATCAACGGCCGCAAGTGGTGGATCTCCGGGACCGCCGACCCGCGCTGCCAGATCTTCATCGTCATGGGCAAGACGGATCCCGAGGGCGCCCCGCACCGGCAGCAGTCCATGGTCCTCGTGCCGCGGGACACCCCGGGCTTCGAGATCGTCCGGCACCTGCCGGTCTTCGGCTACCAGGACCAGCACGGGCACTCCGAGCTGCGGTTCACCGACGTCCGGGTGCCGGCGTCGAACCTCCTCGCGAGCGAGGGCGACGGCTTCATGATCGCGCAGGCCCGCCTGGGCCCCGGCCGCATCCACCACTGCATGCGCGCCATCGGCATGGCCGAGCGGGCGCTGGCCCTGATGGTCGAGCGGGCCAAGGCGCGGGTCGCCTTCGGCCGCCCGCTGGCCGAGCAGGGGACCGTGCGGGAGTCGATCGCCCTCTCCCGGATCGAGATCGACCAGGCCCGGCTCTACGTGCTGAAGGCGGCCGACCTGATCGACAAGTACGGGGCGAAGGGCGCCCGCACCGAGATCTCCGCGATCAAGGTGGCCGCCCCGAAGGTGGCCCTCGACGTCATCGACCGGGCGATCCAGCTGCACGGCGGCGCGGGCGTCAGCGACGACACCCCGCTGGCCGGCTTCTGGGCGCACGCCCGGACGCTGCGCATCGTCGACGGCCCCGACGCCGTGCACCTCCGCGGAGTGGCCAAGGAGGAGCTGGACCGGGAGCGCCCCTACAGCGCCTGAGCCTCAGGGGCCGGGCCTCAGGGGCCGGGCCTCAGGGGCCGGATCTCAGGGCCGAACCTCAGGGGCTGAGCGTCGTCCCGAACGAGCCACCGGCCAGCTTCGCCATGAGCTGGGTGCGGTCGAGCCCCAGTGCGTCCAGCGCGTCGCCGTCCCGGTCGGTGTCGATCTCGCCGGGCAGAGTGTTCTCCACCTTGTCGGCGGTGTCGTTGTCGCCCTCGGTGCGGAGCAACTTCACGAGTTCCTGCTTGTCGAGCTTCACGGCGTCTCCGTCCTCGTGCGCCCTGGTCGGCGTCGTCCGGAGTGTGCTGCGGGCTCGGGCCGTCCGCAACGGCGGCCGACGGGACCTGCCAGGTCAGGATCCGATTGCGTCCCCGTGCGACCGGTTCACCGACGGGACGCGCGGCGGTACAGGAAGGCGCCGATCCCGGCCATCGCCAGGCCGAGCACCACCTGGCCGACGCCGACACCGGTCTGCCCCGTGCCGAACCAGGTTGCCGACGACAGCAGCAGGACGGCGGCGACGCCCAGCGCGAGGAGCGCGACCAGCCGCTCGCGACGGGCGTTCCGCGAGGGGTGGGTGCCGGGGTCGGGGAGGGCCATGACCGACACCCTGCCAGGAGAGCCCGGATCGCCGGTCAGAGGCGGCACACCAGCAGGATCTCGTCGCGGTCGTCGCCGGGGCCGACCCGGACCGCGCCGGGCAGCCGGCCGACCTCCCGGTAGCCGAGCCGCCGGTAGAAGGCGTCGGCGCCGGTGCCCGCCCGGGCGCCGAGGTGCAGGAACTCGAGGCCTTCGTCGCGGGCGATGGCGTGCACGCCGGCCATCAGCACCCGGCCCAGTCCGGTGCCCTGCCGGGACGGGTGGACCTGGACGCGGAACACGGTCGCCCAGTGCTGGCGCAGGGGGCTGGCCGCACGGGCGAGCACGGCGAAGCCCGTCGTGGCGCCGTCCACCGTCAGGAGGGCCAGCAGCGCCCGGCCCTCGCGCACGCGACGCACCAGCTCGTCGAGGGCGGGCGCGACGTCGTCCTCCGTGACCGGGGGGACGAAGCCGACTGCGCCGCCGGCGTTGCTCACGTCGGTCCAGCAGGTCAGCAGCTCGCGCCGGAGCGCCTCGTCGACGGCGGCGACGGCCTGGACCTCGGCTGCGGACACGGGCACATCGTGCCGCCTGGGCAGAGTGGCGGTGACAGGCCGTCCCGGACCCGACCCCCGGAACCCCTTGTCAGGCAAGTGGATACTTGCCTATTGTGGCGTCGTGGGCGATGTGTTCAAGGCCCTCGCCGATCCGACCAGACGGGCGATCCTCGACGAGCTCCAGGAACGGAGCGGCCAGACGCTGTTCGAGCTGTGCACCCGGCTGATCTCCCGGCACGGGCTCGGCTCCTCCCGTCAGGCCGTCTCGCAGCACCTGGACGTGCTCGAGGAGGCCGGCCTGGTGCGGACCCGGCGGGAGGGCCGCTACAAGTTCCACGATCTGGACACCTCGCCGCTCCGGACCATCGCCGAACGATGGCGCATCGACAGCTAGAGGAGCACGGCATGCGGATCAACATGGCCAGCGTCCTGGTCGACGACCAGGACAAGGCCCTGCGCTTCTACACCGAGGTGCTCGGCTTCGTGAAGAAGACCGAGTTCCCGGCGGGCGAGCACCGGTGGCTCACCGTGGTCTCCCCCGAGGACCCGGACGGCGTCGAGCTCGCGCTCGAACCCGACGAGCACCCGGTGGCCAAGCCGTTCAAGCAGGGACTGGTGGCCGACGGCATCCCCTTCACCTCCTTCGCCGTCGACGACGTGCACAAGGAGTACGAGCGCCTCACCGGGCTCGGGGTCACCTTCACCCAGGAGCCGCTGACCATGGGCCCCATGACGACGGCGATCCTCGACGACACCTGCGGCAACCTCATCATGATCGCCAGCATGTGAGCCGGTCCGCTCAACCGCGGCGGGTCGGGGGCTTCCCGGCGGCGAGTGCCGCCTCGGCCTGCGCGCGGTCGTAGGCGCAGGCGTCCGTGACGTCCGCGGCCGGGTCCTCCGCCGGCGCCGGCTCGGTGGGCGCCGGCGGCGCGCTCGACCCGGCGGCGTCGTCCGGGGGTGGGTCGAGGGCGTCCTCGACGATCTGCCGCATCGCGTCGTAGTCCGGATAGGCGGGGTCGATCAGGTTCTCGTCGAAGACGACGCTGCGCAGCTCCGTGTCCTTGACGAGGAACGCCAGGTCGACGAAGTCGTCGAGGGCGGAGCGGGGGATGTCGGTGCTGACGATGTCCTTCGTTGTCGCCGCGAGCTCCTGGTAGCTGCGGAGCAGGGTCACCGGATCGGCCGCGTCGACGATCGCGTCGATGGTGCACCGCTGACGGGCCATGCGGTCGTAGTCGGTCAGCCCGAACCGTCCCCGGGCGAAGTCGAGCGCCCGTGCGCCGTCGAGGAGCTGGTCGGGGCCGGGCTCGATGTAGTCGTCGGGCAGCGTGCGGCTGTCCGGGATGCCGCCGATCGGCACGTAGTAGTTCACGTTCACCGTGATGCCGCCGAGGGCGTCGACCAGGCGGCTGAACCCGTCGAGGTTGACCAGGACGTAGTAGTCGAGGTCCAGTCCGAGCGCTTCACCGACGCCGAGCTTGAGGAAGTCCGCCCCGGGGTTGTCGGTGCGTCCGAGCACGTCCGGGTACTCCGCCGGGCCGTTGCGGTACACGGCGTTGAGCAGGCTCTCGCTCTCCGAGCCGGCGTCGAAGCCGTCGGGGTAGATCTCGGCCAGCGGACTGTCGGCCGGGAACGGCAGGTCCTCGAGGTTGCGCGGCAGGCTGAAGAGAGTCGCCTCGCCGGTCTCGGTGGCGATGCTGGCGACGATGACGGTGTCGGTCCGGACGCCGTCCCGGCCCTCGCCGCCGTCCCCACCGAGCAGGAGGACGTTCACCCGCTCCTTGTCGCCGAACGGGTCCGGGACCTCCTCCACGGTCGCCGACTCGCCGTCCTCGGCGAAGAGCCCGTCGACGAGGCCCCGCTGCGCCAGGGCGACGCGCCCGACCAGGACGGCGGGCAGCGCCACGGCGGCCACGAGCACGGCGACGACGAGAAAGCCGAGGAGGTGCCGCCAGCGGCCCATGCCCGGAGCGGCCAGCATCCGGTAGCCGGCGACGATCACGAGCACCCACAGCACGGTGACGAGCCCGACCGCCGCGACGATCCACAGCAGGGACCGGGTGTCGATGGCGAGCCCGACGGCGGTGCGCCGTCCCGCCGTCGCCAGCCAGACGACGGCCACCGCCAGGAGCGCGAACAGGAGGAGGGTGAACGCCCCGAGCCTGCGGCGACCGGCCGCGAGGAACGCCGTCCCCGGGAGGACGGCGCCCAGCAGCGTCCAGCCCAGCGTGGCGCCGAATCCGCGGGGGGCCCGGCGCCGCCTCCGGACGGCACCCGCCTGGACGAACGGCTCGCTGGCGTCCTGACCTGCGGTCACGCGCCGTCCGTCGCTCGGGGATGCCGGGTCACGGAGGCCATGATCGCACTGATCGGGGGGCGGGCGCCGGTCACGCCACGCGCAGGCACCGGTCGGGTGAACGACCGGCGGAACGAGGGGTAAGCAGCCCGCCGCCGGGGAACCACCCGTCGTACGCCGACCGAAGGTTTCGGGAGCGTAGGTTCGGCCACGCATAGCTCGAGGCGACCCGGAGGTCCCGATGCCCCAGACATCCCCCCATGCAGCGATCCTGACCGAGCTCGAGCCGGTGGTCGCGCAGAACCTCGACCGGCACGACCGCCTCGCCAAGGAATGGCACCCGCACGACTACGTCCCGTGGGACGAGGGTCGCAACTTCGCCTTCCTGGGCGGCGAGGACTGGTCCCCGGAGCAGTCGCGGCTGGACGACACGGCGAAGGCCGCCATGTTCGTCAACCTGCTGACCGAGGACAACCTGCCGAGCTACCACCGGGAGATCGCCACCCGGTTCGGGCGCGACGGGGCCTGGGGCACCTGGGTCGGCCGCTGGACGGCGGAGGAGAACCGGCACGGCGTCGCGCTGCGGGACTACCTCGTCGTCACCCGCGGCGTCGACCCGGTCGAGCTCGAGCGGGCCCGCATGGCCTACATGACCCTCGGCTACGACTCGGGCGACAAGACGCCGCTCGAGGCGGTCGCCTACGTCTCCTTCCAGGAGCTCGCGACGCGGGTGTCCCACCGCAACACCGGCCGGGCCTGCATGGACCCGATCGCCGACCAGCTGCTCGCCCGCATCGCGACGGACGAGAACCTGCACATGGTCTTCTACCGCAACCTCGTCCAGGCGGCCTTCGACATCAACCCCGACGAGATGATGCGCGCCGTCGCCAACGAGGTGATCAACTTCGAGATGCCCGGCGCCAACATGGCCAACTTCCGGAAGAACTCGACGATCATCGCCAAGGCCGGCATCTACGACCTGCGGCTGCACCACGACGAGGTCGTCTCCCCGATCCTGCGCTTCTGGAAGGTGTTCGACCGCACCGACTTCGGCCCCGTCGGCGAGCAGGCCCGCGAGGAGCTGGCGCAGTTCCTGGTCGGCCTCGACGCGCAGGCGACGAAGTTCGTGGAGAGCCGCGAGCGCATGCGCGCCCGGGTCGCCGCCCGCGGCCAGGTGCCGATCCAGGTCTGAGAGAGGTACTGGCTCGGTCGCGCCGAGTGGGGGCCACAACACTGCGGTCCTCCGGACCGCACCGCGGCTCACTGCCGTCCCCCTGATGCGGTGAGCCGCTTCGTCGCGCCTGCCCGGAGACCCTCCGGGCCCCCACTCGGCACGACAAGACACCATGGCCTCATGCGGTTAGCCACCTGGAACGTCAACTCCATCCGCAGCCGTGCCGACCGGGTGGCGGCCTTCCTGCAGCGCAGTGACGTCGACGTGCTGGCCTTGCAGGAGACCAAGTGCCGGGACGACCAGTTCCCGGAGATGATGTTCAACGCGCTCGGCTACGAGGTCGCCCACGTCGGCTACTCGCAGTGGAACGGCGTCGCGATCCTGTCCCGGGTCGGTATCGAGGACGTCGAGATCGGCTTCCCCGGGCAGCCGTGCTGGTCGGCTGGGGGTGGCGGGGCGGGCGAGGTCGCCGACACGGAGACCGAGGCCCGGGCGCTGGGCGCGACCTGCGGCGGCCTGCGGGTGTGGAGCCTGTACGTGCCCAACGGCCGCACGCTCGCCGACCCGCACTACCTCTACAAGCTCGACTGGCTGGCGGCGCTGCGGAACGCCGGCGCCGACTGGCTGGCGAAGGACCCCGACGCGCAGGTGGCCCTGGTCGGCGACTGGAACATCGCCCCCCAGGACGACGACGTCTGGGACATGACGGTGTTCACGCACTCCACCCACGTCTCCGAACCGGAGCGGGCCGCGTTCGGCGCGATCGTCGAGGCCGGGTACGCCGACGTCGTCCGGCCGTACGCGCCGGGGCCGGGCGTCTACACGTACTGGGACTACGTGCGGCTGCGCTTCCCCCGGCGCGAGGGCATGCGGATCGACTTCGTCCTCGGCTCACCCGCGCTCGCGGCCCGCACGACGGGCGCACTGATCGACCGCGAGGAGCGCAAGGGCAAGGGCGCCAGCGACCACGCCCCGGTGATCGTCGACCTGGCCGACTGACCGCTCCGCACCGTCGCGCGTCCTGTTCCACCATTGCGGACGCTGCAGCACCGGCAACGGTGGAACGACACCCGCAATGCGGGTCGACCGTCGATCGGGCGACGGCACGTAACCTGGCCTCCCGTGCTCGTCCTGCTGCCCCCGTCGGAGACCAAGCACCCCGGCGGGGACGGCGCGCCGCTCGACCTGACCGCGCTCTCCGCGCCCGAGCTGACCCCGGTCCGCACCGAACTGGCCGAGACCCTGGTGAAGCTGGCCGCCGATGCGCCCGCCTCACGCACCGCCCTCGGGCTCTCCGCGACGCAGGACGACGAGATCGCGCGCAACGCCGCGTTGTGGACCAGCCCCACGATGCCGGCGCTGGCCCGGTACACCGGCGTCCTCTATGACGCCCTCGACCTGCCGTCGCTGACGCGCGCTCAGCGTGCCCGGGCCGGCCGCCGGCTGGCGGTCGGGTCGGCGCTCTTCGGGCTGGTGGGCGCAGAGGACCGCATCCCGGCCTACCGGCTGTCCGCCGGCTCGTCCCTCCCGGGCCTGCCGACCCTGCGGTCGCTCTGGCGGCCGGCCCTCTCCCCCGTGCTCGCCGGGCTCGACGGGCTCGTCGTCGACCTGCGCAGCGGCTCCTACGCAGCGCTCGCCCCGGTGCCCGGCGCGATCACGGTGCAGGTGCTCAGCGAGCGACCCGACGGCACCCGCGCGGTGGTCAGCCACTTCAACAAGGCGCACAAGGGCCGGCTGGCCCGGCTGCTGGCCACGACCACGGCCGAACCGGACGGCGTCGTGCGGCTGCGGAGCCTGCTCCGGCGCGCGGGGTTGCACGTGGAACACGACGGCGGCACCGCGCTCACGCTCGTCGTCCCGGCGCCGTGAGATCCGCGGACTGTGAAACTGCCCCCGCTTGGTTGCGCCCAACCGACATGCCGTGACATAACTGCCTGCGAGGTCGCGACGCGAGCAGCGTGGTCGCGCGCCCGTGCATCCCTGGCGGCATGCCGGGCAGAAGGGCATTCGTGAACGACTCCGCAGACGGCACGACCGTCGGCGACCCCTCGGTCGGCCATGGCTCGGCCGAGTTGCTGCGCCGCGACGCAGAGCGGACGGACGACGCCCGGCGGATGACGCCCCGCGAGAGCGGCCCCCAGGGCCTGGAGCGGCTGGCCGAGTTCGCCGCCCGCCTGCTCGGTACGGCGGCGAGCCAGATCTCGCTGCTCGCCGACCAGCAGGTCATCGCCGCAGGGTTCGGTCTGGCCCCCGGGTCGGTCGGCGCGGTGACCCCGCTCGAGGAGTCGCTCTGCACGGTGACGGCCGCGGCGGACGGGCCCCTGGTCGTGCCCGACGCCCCGCACGACGGGCGCGTCCAGGATCTCCCGCCCGTCACGTCCGGCCAGGTGGGCTCCTACCTGGGCGCGCACCTGACCGACAAGAACGACCGGGTGATCGGCACCTTGTGCGTGTTCGGTCCCGACACGCGCCAGTGGTCGGACAGCGACGTCGCCACGCTGCGCCGGCTGGCCGACTCCGTCGTCACCGAACTCGAGCTCTCGGCGCTGGTGCGCGAGTACGAGAGCGACCGGCTGCGCTGGGGCCTCGCGGTGGACGCCGCCGGCATCGGCACCTTCGACTGGGACCTCACCACCGGGCAGCTGACGTGGGACGACCAGCTGATCGCCATGTTCGGCTACGACGCCGACGGCTTCGACGAGAGCATCGAGGCGTTCAACGCCCGGCTGCACCCCGACGACCTGGCGCGCGTCACCGAGGCGCTGCAGGGATGCATCGACAGCTGTGGCGAGTACGAGTCGGAGTACCGCGTCGTCCTGCCGGACGGCGAGACCCGCTGGGTGCACGCCCGCGGCCGCGCGCTCTGCGGCACGGACGGCACCGCCGAACGGCTCCTGGGTGCCGCCTTCGACACGACCGGCGAGCGAGCGGGCGCCGCCCGCGTGACCCGGGTGCTGGAGGCGATGCCGGCCGGCTTCTACAGCCTGGACCGGGAGTGGCGCTTCACCCACGTCAACGCCGAGGCCGAGCGGCTGCTCGGCCGCACCCGCGAGGATCTGCTCGGCCAGGTGCTCTGGGAAGCCTTCCCGGCTGCGCTGAACAGCATCTTCGACGAGAGCTACCGCAGCGCCGTCCGCACCGGGCAGCCCGTCTCCTTCGACGCCTACTACCCCGCACCGCTCGACGGCTGGTACGAGCTGCGCGCGTGGCCCAGTCCCGACGGGTTGTCGGTCTACTTCCTCGAGGTGACCGAGCGCCGGCGCGTGCAGGACCGGGCGGAGCGCTCGGCCCACCGCCTGGCGATCCTGGCCCAGGTCAGCGCCGAGCTCGCCGGCACCCTGGACGCCCAGTCGGCCGTCGCCCACCTGCCCCGACTGGTCGTCCCGGCGCTGGCCGACTTCTGCATCGTCACCGTGGTCGACCCGGACGGCCGTCCCCGGGACGTCGGGTCATGGCACTCGGACCCCGCGGGCCGCTCGCTGCTGGCGCGCTACGCCGCCGTCCGGCTGGGATCGATGTCCGCGGTCTCCCCCCTGGCTCGTGCCCTGGTCAGCGGCGAGATGATCCGTGAACCGATCTCCGCCGTCCTCGACGTGCTCTGGTCCGACGAGGCACGTGAGCTCCTCCAGGTGCTCGCGCCCGAGACCGCCACCGTGTTCCCCCTACGGGGCCGCGGGCGCACCATGGGCGTCCTGACCATGTACCACCGGCGCGGTTCAGAGGTCACCGACGAGGACCTCTCCACCGCGCAGGACGTCGCCGACCGGGCCGGGCTGGCCATGGACAACGCCCGGCTCTACGGCGCGCAGCAGCAGCTCGCCGAGGGGCTGCAGCGCAGCCTGCTCACCGAACCCCCGGAGCCGGACCACGCCGAGATCGCGGTGCGGTACCTGCCCGCGGCCGAGGCCGCCCGGGTCGGCGGGGACTGGTACGACGCGTTCCTGCAGCCCGGCGGCACCACGATGCTGGTGATCGGTGACGTCGTCGGCCACGACACCGAGGCGGCGGCCGCCATGGGCCAGCTGCGCGGACTCCTGCGTGGCATCGCGACCTATAGCGACGCCGGCCCGGTCGAGGTCCTCCGCGGCCTCGACGCGTCGATGACGACGCTGCAGACGAGGACCCTGGCCACCGCCGCCGTCGCCCGGTTCGAGCAGACCCCCGACGAGCTGGCCCGGGGCGTGACCCGCATGCGGTGGGCCAACGCCGGGCACCTGCCGCCGCTGATCATCAACCCCGACGGGAGCCTCGCCGAGCTGGCCACCTGGAAGGGCGACCTGCTGCTCGGCGTCGACCCGGACACCTGCCGCCGCGAGTCGGTGGTCACCCTCGATCGCGGCTCGACCGTCCTGCTCTACACCGACGGGCTCATCGAGCGCCGGGACGCCGACCTCGACGCGGGGCTGGTGCGGCTGCGCGACACCCTCCTCGAGCTGGCGGACCGCCCGCTGGAGGAGATGCTCGACGAGGTGATCGAGCGGCTCGTGCACGGCCGCCCGGAGGACGACGTCGCCATCGTCGCCGTCCGGCTGCACCGCCAGGACCTCCCCCGGCCGGCCGAGGCGGGGCCCAACTCGGTGCCCCCGGACGTTCCTCCGCCGCTCGCCCTCGCCTGAGCTCAGGTGCGGTCGCGCCGCACCGTGGCCTTCCGGCCCTTGATCATCGTGGCCTTGAGCGCCCGGACGACCTCGTCCGCGGCCGACTCGGGCACCTCGACCAGGGCGAACCGCTGGTGGATCTCGATGGATCCGACGTCCTTGCCGGTGAGGCCGGTCTCGCCGGTGATGGCGCCGACCAGGTCGCCGGGGCGGATCCCGGCCTCGCGGCCGGCGCCGATGAACAGCCGCGCCCCCGGCCCCGAGGGCCGCGGTCCCCGGGGACCTGAGCGGTCGGCTCGGCCGGAGTCGGGCCGCCGTCCGGAGTCCTTGTCGGGCCGGAAGGAGACGACGGGGATCTCCTCGTCGTCGTCGGCCCCGCCCCCGGCCGCCTCGTGGGCCAGCTTGACCGCCGCCAGGGCGACCTCGATGACGTCGAACTCGTCCGTGAGGGCCTCGACGACCGCCCGGAAGCGCTCCAGGTCGTCGGTGAGCAGGCTCTCGCGGAGCGCGGCGCGGGTCAGCTCCAGGCGGCGGTTGCGCAGGTCGGCGACCGTCGGCACCTTCTCGACGACGATGGCCGCGCCGACGACCCGCTCGATGGTCTTGAGCTGCCGGTGCTCGCGCGGCTCGGCCAGCGTGATGGCCACGCCCTCGCGTCCGGCCCGGCCCACCCGGCCGATGCGGTGGACGTAGGACTCCGGCGCCGACGGGACGTCGTAGTTCACGACGTGGGTCAGGGTGTCGATGTCCAGGCCGCGGGCGGCGACGTCGGTGGCCACGAGCAGGTCCGCCGTCCCCCCGCGGAGCCGCCCCATCACCCGGTCCCGCTGTTCCTGGCTCATGCCGCCGTGCAGCGCCTCGGCGCGGTACCCGCGGCCGTTGAGCGTCTCGGTGAGCGAGTCGACCTCCTCGCGGGTGCGGCAGAAGACGATCGCGGCGGCCGGCGCCTCGACGTCCAGGATGCGGCCGAGGGCGGCCGGCTTGGCGGCCCGCGGGACGACGTAGGCGGTCTGCCGGACCCGCGGCGCCTCCCCCGGCGCGGCCTTCTCGCGGCCGAGGGTGATCCGGACGGGCTCGCGCAGGTGCCGGCGGGCCAGGGAGTCCAGCCGGCGCGGCATGGTCGCGGAGAACAGCACCGTCTGCCGCTCCGCCGGGGTCTCGCCGAGGATCGCCTCGAGATCCTCGGCGAAGCCCATGTCGAGCATCTCGTCGGCCTCGTCCAGGACGACGGTGAGCACCTCCCCCAGGTGCAGGCTCCCCCGCTGGAGCAGGTCGAGGGCCCGCCCCGGCGTCGCGACGACGACGTCGACGCCGGACTCCAGGGCCCGGAGCTGGC
Organism: Blastococcus sp. CT_GayMR19; assembly: GCF_004570385.1. GTDB lineage: Bacteria > Actinomycetota > Actinomycetes > Mycobacteriales > Geodermatophilaceae > Blastococcus_B. The sequence continues at coordinate 14,503 of NZ_SPQL01000016.1, forward strand.
GGACGATCGGGGCGCCGCCGTAGACGGGCAGCACGCGGGCGCCGAGGTCCTTGCCGTAGCGGTGCAGCGCCTCCGACACCTGGACTGCCAGCTCACGCGTGGGCACCAGGACCAGCCCGACGGGCGCCCGGCCGGAGCGGTGCGCCGGGAGCAGTTGGAGGATGGGGAGGGCGAACGCGGCGGTCTTGCCGGTCCCGGTGGCGGCCTGGCCGAGCAGGTCGCGGCCTGCCACCAACGGCGGGATGGCCTCCTGCTGGATCGGCGTCGGCTCCTCGTAGCCGAGGGCGGCCAGCGCGCCCAGCAGCTCCGGCCGCAGCCCCAGGTCCTCGAAGGTTCCGCCGTCGTCGGCGGTGTCCGTGCTCGTCGCTCGTTCCTCGTCCATCGGGGCTCATGGTCCCCCGGCGCTCCGCCGGACTGCATGCCGGTGCCCCGTACGTGACAGGCTCGGGCCGTGACCGCCGCGAACGACGACCTCTGCACCCGGCCGGCGACCGAGCTCGCCGCGCTGCTGCGCGCCCGGGACATCTCCGCCCGTGAGCTGCTCGAGGCGCACCTGGACCGGATCGAGAAGCTGAATCCGGACACCAACGCCATCGTCACGCTGGACGCCGAGGGCGCGCGGACCGCTGCCGACGCCGCCGACGCCGCCCTGGCCTCCGGGCGTCCGGTCGGCCCGCTGCACGGGCTGCCGGTCGCGCACAAGGACACCCACGCCACGGGCGGCATGCGGACGACGTGGGGCTCACCGCTGCACGCGAACACGGTGCCGGCCCACGACGAGCTGGTGGTCGCCCGGCTGAAGGACGCCGGCGCCATCCGGATCGGCAAGACGAACGTCCCGGAGTTCGCGGCGGGCTCGCACACCTTCAACCCGGTCTTCGGGGTGACGCACAACCCCTACCGGCACGGGCTGTCGGCGGGCGGGTCCTCCGGCGGTGCGGCGGCGGCACTGGCCGCCGGATTCGTGCCGCTGGCCGAGGGCAGCGACATGGGCGGCTCGCTGCGCAACCCGGCCGCGTTCTGCAACGTGGTCGGCCTGCGCCCGACACCGGGCCGGGTGCCCACCTGGCCGGCCGCGATGGGCTGGTCGCAGATCTCGGTCCAGGGCCCGATGGGGCGGACCGTCGCCGACGTGGCGCTGCAGCTGTCGGTGCTGGCCGGGCCCGATCCGCGGGTGCCCATCTCGCTGGACGACGACCCGGCGTCGTTCACCGCTCCCCTGCCGACCTCGCTGGACGGGCTCCGCGTCGCGTGGGCGCCCGACCTCGGTGGCCGGGTGCCGGTCGCGCCGGCGATCACCGCGGTGCTGTCGGCGTCCATCGGGGTGTTCGAGCGGCTGGGCGCCAGCGTGTCGAAGGACTGCCCCGACCTGTCCGGCGCGGACGAGGTGTTCGGCACCTTGCGGGCCTGGCTGTTCGACGCCTCCTTCGGCGAGCTCGTGCGGAAGAACCCGGACAAGGTGAAGGAGACGATCCGCTGGAACGCCGAGGCGGGCGCCAAGCTGACCGGCTCCGACGTCGGCCGGGCGGAGATCGCGCACACGAAGCTGTTCGAGGAGGTGGTCGCGTTCTTCGAGCGCTACGACGTCCTCCTGGCGCCGACCACCCAGGTGCTGCCGTTCCCGGTCGAGGTCGAGTACCCGACCGAGGTCGCCGGGGTGGCCCTGGGCACCTACCTCGAGTGGATGCGCTCCTGCACGCTGATCTCGGCCACCGGCTGCCCGGCGCTGTCGGTGCCGGGCGGCTTCACGCCGGACGGGCTGCCGGTGGGCCTGCAGATCATCGGTGCACCCCGGGCCGACCGTCGCGTGCTGGAGGTCGGTCACGCATTCGAGCAGGCCACGAAGTTCGGCGAGCGCCGCCCCGCTCTCTGACGCACTCTGCCGCTCTCTAGCATCTCTGACTAGAGAACCCGAGATTCGCCGAGATCCGCTCCCGGCCGGTATCCGAGGCCCCGGGCACCGGCCTGAGCCGGATCTCGACGTCACCGCAGCCGCGTGATCCGGTCGGCCGTCATGCCCGCATGATCACCCGCGCCGCCACCTCGCCGCACGCAGATTCCGCCGTCGAGAGCTGCGAAGTGGTGGCCATCAGCGGCTGATGACCACCACTTCGTGCGGCTCGATGACCGGGCCGGGGTCAGGCCGTAGGGGCCGGGCGGGGCTGGCGGCGGGCGGTGCGGCGGCGGCGCAGCCCGCGCAGCGTGCGGACGGCGACCAGCAGCTCGGCCAGCTCGTGGCGGTCACCTGTGGCGATGTCGGCCAGCTGCGCGGCGGCGCGCGCCTGCGTGCCGTCCCAGCCCGTCACCCACGCCTCGACCAGCTTCCCGGGCGCCTCGTCGTCGGACGTCCGCATGCTGAGCACGTCCTCGGTCAGCGACGCCTGCTCCATCGAGAGGTCGTCGCGCAGCGAGGCGCGGGCCATCGACGGCCAGCGGCGGTCCCGCGGCAGCGCGAGCACCATCTCCCGGAGCGGCACCAGCCCCAGCCGCTCGGCCAGGCTCTGCATCACCTGGCCGGCCATGGCCACCGGCGCTCCGGTGCGCTCGGCGACCACGGCGAGGTCGAGGGCGGCGGGGAGAAGCGGGGCGGCGGCGACCTCGGCGGCCAGCTCCGCGGGAACCCCGGCCTGCTGCAGCCGTGCCGCGCGCTCCGCGAAGCCCTTCGCCTCGCTGCCGAGCAGCCAGCCGGGCAGCCCCGCCCGGACCTCGCGCACCGGTGCGACGAACCGATCCTCCACCTCGGCCAGCAGCGGCGCGGTCTCCGCGGCCAGCTCCGGCTGGCGCAGCAGCCAGCGCGCGGCCCGCTCGGCGAGCCGGGTCGCCTCCGTGCGGAGCTCGACCTGCGTGGTGGCGGCGACCTGGTTGTCCAGCGGCCGGACGGCGTCCCACAGCCGGTCGACGTCGAAGACCGCCCGCGCGACCGCGTGCGCCAGCACCACCCGGGCCAGCGGCACCCCGGTCTCCTGGACCAGCCGGAACAGCCCGGTGACCCCGGCGACGTTGACGGCGCGGTTGGTCAGCGCGGTCGCCACGATCTCCCGCCGCAGCGCGTGCGTGGCGATCGCCTGGGGGAAGCGCTCGCGGATCTGCGCGGGGAAGTAGCCGGTCAGCAGGTCCTCGAGCGCCGGGTCGTCGGGCAGCCCCGACCTCAGGACGACGTCCCCGGTCTCGAGCTTGGCGTAGGCGAGCAGCACCGACAGCTCGGGGCTGGTGAGCGCCTGCCCGTCGCGGCGGCGCTCGACCAGCGCACGCTCGTCGGGCAGCGCCTCGACGCTGCGCACCAGGCGTCCCGACCGCTCCAGGGAGCGGAGCAGCCGCTCGTGCGCGTCGAGCAGGCTGCGGGCGGACGTGACCTCCACGGCCAGGGTCGCGTTCTGCGCGTGGTTGTCGCTCAGCACCTGGACCGCGACCTCGTCGGTCATCTCGCCCAGCAGGCGGGCGCGCCCCGCGGCGTCGAGCTGCCCGTCGTCCACCACGCGGTTCAGCGCGATCTTGATGTTGACCTCGTGGTCGGAGGTGTCGACACCGGCGGAGTTGTCGATGGCGTCGGTGTTCACCCGCCCGCCGGCGAGCGCGTACTCGATCCGGCCCCGCTGGGTGAGCCCGAGGTTCCCGCCCTCGCCGACCACCCGGGCCCGCAGGTCCCGGCCGTCCACGCGGACGGCGTCGTTCGCCTTGTCCCCCGCGTCCAGGGTGCTCTCCGTCGACGCCTTGACGTAGGTGCCGATCCCGCCGTTGAACAGCAGGTCGACCGGTGCGAGCAGCGCGGCCCGGATCAGCTCCACCGGCGGCAGGCTCTCCACACCGTCGGGCAGGCCCAGCGCCGCGCGCATCGGCGCCGAGACCGGGATCGACTTCGCCGTCCTCGGCCACACCCCGCCGCCGGCACTGATCCGGGAGCGGTTGTAGTCGGCCCACGAGGATCGCTGGAGGCCGAAGAGCCGCTTCCGCTCGGCGAAGGAGGCGGCCGCGTCCGGGGTGGGGTCGACGAACACGTGCCGGTGGTCGAACGCGGCGACCAGCCGGATGTGCTCGGACAGCAGCATCCCGTTGCCGAAGACGTCGCCGGACATGTCGCCGATGCCGACGACGGTGAAGTCCTGCTTCGCGACGTCGAGATCGAGCTCGCGGAAGTGACGGGTCACCGACTCCCAGGCGCCGCGGGCGGTGATGCCCATGGCCTTGTGGTCGTAGCCCACCGACCCGCCCGAGGCGAAGGCGTCGCCGAGCCAGAAGCCCCGCTCGATCGCGACCGAGTTGGCGAGGTCGGAGAAGGTCGCCGTCCCCTTGTCGGCGGCGACGACGAGGTACGGGTCGTCGCCGTCGTGGCGCACGACCTTCTCGGGATGGACGACCTTGCCGTCGACCAGGTTGTCGGTGAGGGCGAGCAGGGCGCCGATGAACAGCCGGTAGCAGGCCTGCCCCTCGGCCAGGACGGCGTCGCGCGAGGCCGGGTGCGCCGGGTCGGACACGGCCGGCGGGTTCTTGACGACGAAGCCGCCCTTCGCCCCGGTCGGCACGATGACGGTGTTCTTCACCATCTGGGCCTTGACCAGGCCGAGCACCTCGGTGCGGAGGTCCTCGCGGCGGTCGGACCATCGCAGCCCACCGCGGGCCACCTTGCCGAAGCGCAGGTGGATGCCCATGACGCGCGGGGAACTGACCCACACCTCGTGCGCCGGACGGGGCTCGGGCAGGTCGGGGACAGCGGCGGGGTCGAGCTTGAGCGCCAGGGGGCCGCCCGCGTAGTAGGTGGTGCGCTGGGTGGCGACGACGGCCGCCAGCAGCGAGGTGAGCACGCGGTCCGCGTCGAGGGAGGCGACCTCGCCGATCGCGCGGCGCAGCGACTCGGTCAGGTCGGCCTGCCGCTCGGTCCTGCTGCCGTTGCGTCCCGGGGAGAAGCGGGTCTCGAACAGCGCCACCAGCCGGGCGACGACGTCGGGATGGGCCGCCAGCGTCGACTCCACGTACCGCTGGCCGAAGGGCAGGCCGGCCTGCCGCAGCCACTGGACGTAGGCCCGCACGACCGTGACCTGTCGCCAGTTGAGACCGGCCAGCATGACCAGGGCGCCCAGTCCGTCGTCCTCGGCCTCGCCGCGCCAGACCGCGCCGACCGCCTCGGTGAACCGCTCGGGCAGGGAGCGCAGCAGGGGCAGTTCGACCGCGGGGACGGTGACGCCGAAGTCGTAGATCCAGGCCGGGGGTGCGCCGATGCGGTCTATCTCGTAGGGCCGCTCGTCGACGACGTCGACCCCCATGTGCTGCAGCACCGGCAGCACCTCCGACAGCAGCAGCCGCTCCCCCACCCGGTAGACGGTCAGCCGCCGCTCGCCGGGCGCCGCCCGCCGCGGGGTCCAGAGCCGCAGGGCCAGCTGCCCCTCGGACAGGCCGTCGAGGCGGGCGAGGTCGTCGACGGCCTGCTCGGCGGAGAAGTCCTCCTGGTAGACGGCCGGGAAGGCGTCGGCCACCCGCGACAGCAGCCGCTCGGCCTCGTCGCCGTGCCGGGCGCCGAGCGCGTCGGCGAGGTCGTCGGTCCAGCTCCGCGCCGCGGCCGCGAGCGCGGCCTGCAACGCCTCGACGTCGACCTTCATCGGCTTGGGCGTGCCGCGCGTGCCCACCGGCACGCGCACCACGAAGTGCAGCCGGGTCAGCACCGACTCGGTGGACCGCGCCGTGTACTCGACGCTCGTGCCGCCCAGGCGCTCGAGCAGCAGCTGCTGCATCGCCAGCCGCACCTCGGTCGTGTACCGGTCCCGGGGGAGATAGACCAGCGCCGACCAGAACCGGCCGGTGGGGTCCTGCCGCAGGAACAGCCGGGTCTGCCGGCGTTCCTGCAGGTGCAGCACGGCCAGTGCCACCGGCAGCAGCTCGTCGGCGCCCACCTGCAGGAGCTCGTCGCGCGGATAGGTCTCGAGGACGTCGAGCAGTTCCTTGCCCGTGTGGCTGTCCACCGGCACGCCGGACCGGGCGATCACCTCGGTCACCCGCCGCCGCACCAGGGGCACGTCGAGCACGCCGCTCGTGTACGCGGCCGACGGGAACAGGCCGACGAAGCGGAACTGGCGGGCTGCTCCGGAGCCGTCGGGGAGGCTGACCGCGATCAGGTCCAGCCAGGCCCGGCGATGCACCGGCGAGCGGGCGTCGGCCTTGGTGACGGCGATCAGGTGCTGGAGCGGGGCATGGGCGGCCTCGGGCAGCACCACCGCGCTCATGTCGGTGTCGCTGCGCAGCACCCCCAGGCCGGTCCCGGGGACGGCGCGGGCGCTGGGCTTCCCCCGGGCGGTGACGAGGTCGACGTCCCGCGCCCCGAGGAAGACGAAATTGCCGTCGGCCAGCCAGCGGAGCAGGGCCGCAGCCTCCGCCGGGTCGTCGGCCGGGTCCGCCTCGGGCGCGGGGGCGGCGCTGCGGCCGGCCAGCTCGTCCAGGCGCCCGGCCAGCTCCAGCACCCGGGCGCGCAGCCGTTCGGCGTCCTCGTCGACGGCGCGCACGTCGTCGAGGACGGTGCGCAGGCCGGCCACCAGGTCGGCGGCCGCCTCGTCGTCCACCGGCCCGTCGAGGACGACGGCCATCCACGACTCGGCCAGCGCGTCGGAGCCGCAACCCTCCGGGGAGGAGCTGTCGCAGAAGGCCTTCAGCCGGCCGGTCAGGTCGCGCCGGACGACGACGACCGGATGGACGACGTGGGCCAGCTCGACGCCCTGCCGCACGACCTCCGCGGTGACCGAGTCGACGAGGAAGGGCATGTCGTCGGTGACCAGCCGGACCACGGCTCTGGTGCCACCCACCCCGCCGCCCTCGGCCGCGGCCGGCCGGTGGACGTCGACCGTCGCCGAGCCGGGGGGCCGGACCTCCGCGAGCCGCAGGTGCCCGAGCGCCAGTCCGGCCAGCTCGGCGGGGTCGTGCCCGAGGACCTCCGCGGCGGGCTCGCTCCAGTAGTAGCGCTGCAGGAGGGCGGGCAGGTCGTCGGCCGTGCAACCGGCCGGGAAGCTCGCCTTCGTGCCCAGCCGCGTGGCGGCTGTCTCCGCGGCCTGCGCGAGCAGCTGCCGCTTCTCGTCGCGGGCGGCCTCGAGTGCGGCGAGCTCGGTCAGGGAGCCGCCGGACGTGCCGCTTTCCTGTCCGCGCGCCGGGGTCGCCGGCGCAACGGTGGTGCTGGCCATGTCAGGCCACGCTACTGCGAACGGCAGGAGCCGTCACGACGACTCGGCGGCCGTTACCGGCCCGTGGCCGAGGGGGCTCAGCGGTCCAGGATCTGGTCGGCGACCCACCCGGCGACGGCGAGGATGAGCCCGCCGAGAACGGCGGTCCCGATGCCGTCGATCGCCAGGCGGTCGGTCAGCCCGGCGGTGAGGGCGAGCAGGACGGCGTTGATCACCAGCAGGAACAGACCGAGGGTGAGGACGACGAAGGGCAGCGCCAGCAGCCGCAGGATCGGGCCCACGATCGCGTTGACCAGGCCGAAGATCAGCCCGATCCACAGGTAGGTGCCCGTCGCCCCCAGCGGCCCTTCGGGGTCCGGCAGCACGTCGAGGCCGGGCAGCACGTCGAACCGGGTGAGGCCGTAGAAGACCAGCGCCAGGAGCACGACCTTGAGCGCGAACTTGATCACGCGGGGGACGGTAGTGGCGGCGGTCCCCCGAATGGGGGACATCGGCCGGTATGGCCCTGTCCAGCGTCCCCGCCAGAGGGCGACAGATCGCCCTCGACGACCGCAGAATCCCCCGGTGACCAGCACCGACGCGCAGCTCGAGCTCCGCCCGCCGCGATGGTCGCGGGTCTGGGTCGTGGTGTTCCCGGTCGTCTTCGTGAGCACCATCGTGTCCGGCGTCGTCCCCCTGCGCGGCGACCCGGGCAGGGCGGCGAGTCTGCTCATCTGCGTCTTCGCCGCCGCTCTGGGCTGGCGGCTGTTCCGGCTGGCGGCGCTCGGCACCGCCGACGGGCGGCTGGTCCTGCGCAACCACTGGCGCGACCGGACGCTGCACCGCGACGACGTCACCGAGGTGACCGTCGAGCGGGTCGGGCGCGGGGGCAACCGGTCGGTGCACCTCCGGCTGCGCGACGGATCGACGGTCGGGTTGGACGTCACCGAGGTGCCGTTCCTCGGGCGCTCGCGGCTGGAGAGGCAGGCCGACGAGGTCCGGGCCTGGTTGTCGGCGCGGCCGGGGCCGTTCCTCTGAACCGCGACACGCGCTAGGCCGTTCTATCGATCTCTACGGTCGGCGCTAGAGAACGCCATACGGTGCTCGACATGGATCCCGTGCGGAACCCCTACGCCCCGGGGGCAGGCCAGCGCCCGCCCGAGCTGGCCGGCCGCGACACCGAGCTCTCGGCCTTCGACGTCGTCCTCGAGCGCATCGCGCACGGCCGCCCGGAACGCTCCCTCGTGCTCACCGGCCTGCGCGGGGTGGGCAAGACGGTGCTGCTCAACCAGCTGCGCTCGGCCGCGATCACGCGCGGCTGGGGAACGGGCAAGATCGAAGCAAGGCCGGAGCAGTCGCTGCGCCGGCCGGTCTCCTCCGCGCTGCACATGGCGCTGCGCGAGCTGGGACCCCGGCACCGCGACCAGGAGTCGATGGAGGAGGTCCTCGGCGTCGTCAAGGCCTTCGCCCAGCGCGTGACGCCGGCCGATGCCAAGGTCCGCGATCGCTGGCAGCCGGGCATCGACGTCCCTGCGGCGACCGGCCGGGCCGACTCCGGCGACATGGAGATCGACCTGGTCGAGCTGCTCAGCGACGCCGCGGGGGTGGCCGCGGACATCGGCAGCGGCATCGCGCTGTTCATCGACGAGATGCAGGACGTGCAGCCCGACGACGTCTCGGCCATCTGCGCCGCCTGCCACGAGCTCTCCCAGCAGGGTGCGCCGCTGATCGTCGTCGGCGCGGGCCTCCCCCACCTGCCCGCGGTGCTCAGCGCGTCCAAGAGCTACTCGGAGCGGCTGTTCCGCTACCTGCGCATCGACCGGCTCGACCGCGAGGCCGCCGACCGCGCGCTGCTCGCCCCGGCGGCGCGGGAGGACGTCGAGTTCGACCCCGCCGCCCTCGACGCGCTGTACGAGGCGGCCGACGGCTACCCCTACTTCGTGCAGGCCTACGGCAAGGTCACGTGGGACCTCGCGGCCTCCTCCCCCATCACCGCGGACGACGTCGCGATGGCGGCGCCCGTCGCCGAGGCCGAGCTGGCCGTGGGCTTCTTCGGCTCCCGCTACGACCGGGCCACCCCGGCCGAGCGGGAGTACATGCACGCGATGGCCGAGCTCGGCGGGGAGGCCGGGGCGGCGGTGTCCACCTCGGAGGTCGCCGTCTCCCTGGGCCGCAAGCCCGCGTCGCTCTCCCCTGCCCGCGACAGCCTCATCAAGAAGGGCCTCGTCTACTCGGCCGAGCGGGGGCAGATCGCCTTCACGGTGCCGCACTTCGGCCGCTACCTGCTCCGCCATCCCGACTGAGCTCGCCAGTCCGGCCACGATGGCCATTTCGGCCGCTGGAAGGGCCGAGGTCAGGCCGGGTGGGGAAGGGCGGCCGGCAGGAGCTCCGGTCCCGCCTCCGCCGGCCGTTCGGCGTCCACCGGGTGGGCCCGGACGGCGAGGACCGCCACGTCGTCCTCCACGCCGTCCCCGAGCAGCTCCTCGAGCAGCCGGTCGCACAGCACCGGGAGCGGCAGGTCGGCACAGCGCCGCACGATCTCCCGCACCTGCGCCCGCCCCTCGTCCAGCGGCACACCCCGGCGCTCGAACAGCCCGTCGGTGAACAGCAGCAGCGTGCTGCCTTCCGGCATGGGGACCAGCCCGTCCACGCGTGGGCCGAGCCAGCCGATGCCCAGCGGGGGACCGACCGGGACGGCGAGGTCGACGACCGTGCCGTCGGCGCCGAGGAGCATCGGGTCCGGATGGCCGGCCGAGGACCAGCGCAGCCGGCGCAACCCGGCCGCCCGGTCCTCCCGATTCTGCTCGATGCGGCAGACGAGCGCGGTCGCCAGGGTGGGGATGGCGAGCCCGACGAGCGCGAGGTCGACGCGCCGCAGCACCCCTGCGGGCTCTTCCAGCCGGTCGTAGGCGATCCCCCGCACGAGGGTCTTCACCTGTCCCATGGCGGCGGCTGCCTCGATGTCGTGACCCATCACGTCGCCGATGACCAGCACCGTGTCCCCGTCGGGCTGGAGGAAGGCGTCGTACCAGTCCCCGCCGATCGACACGCCCTGGGTCGCCGGCCGGTAGCGGACGGCGAGCTCCAGGTGGTCGGGCTGCACGGGAGGCGAGAGCAGGCTCAACTGGAGGCGCTCGGCCACCTGGTTGTTCGCGGCGGCGAGCCGGGCGTTGTCCAGTGCGAGAGCCGCGCGGCGGGAGGCGATCTCCGCCGTCCGCAGCTCCACCTCGGTGTGCGGTCCACGCTCGGGCTCGTTGATCAGGGTGAAGCCGCCGATGACCTCGCCGCGGGCCAGGAGCGGGAAGCCCGCGGCTGCGGCCGGCCGCAGCGGGGCCAGCGCCTGCCGGGCCTGCTCGTCGGGGACCATGGACAGGACGATCTCCTCCGTCAGCACCGGGAAGACCACCGGCCGGGGGTCGCGGAGCATGCGGGGAACGGGCGCGGTCACGTTGTTGGTCTGCACGCGCAGGTCGGCGTAGCGGTTCATCGCGTCGACCAGTGCGGGGTCCTTGTGCGCTCGCCCGACGTCCCGGCGCCTCCCGTCGGGGTCGATGACGCTCACCACGCACCAGTCGGCGAGCAGCGGCACGACCAGCTCCGCGAAGCGCTGGACCGCCTCGTCGGTGTCCAGTGTCGAGGTCATGGCCAGGTTGATGTCCCCGAGCAGCATCAGGTGCCGTCCGGACAACTCGGCCTCGGCAGCAGCCCGTTCCGCGGCCTCGACCGCCACCTCGCGCGCGGCGATGGCTGCGGCGCGCTCCTCGTCGGCGCGGCGCCGAGCCGTGACGTCGTCGTAAGTGACGACGAGCCCGCCGTCGGTGTGGAAGGCGTCGACCTGGAACCAGCTCTGCAGCGGCTCGTACCAGGCCTCGAAGCTGGCCGGCTGCCCCGTGGCCGCGACCCGGCGGTAGTGCTCCTCGAAGGGGCTGTCCACCGTCCCGGGGTACTTCTCCCAGATGACGCGGCCGACGATCCCGTCGACCCGCTCGCCCAGCAGCGTCGCGCCGGCGGGGTTCATGTAGCTGAACCGCCAGTCGTCGTCCAGGACGAACAGCGGACGCTCCATGCCCTCGACGGCCTGGAGCAGCAGGTCGCCGGGTGGCGGCACCGCCTCGTCCCGCGTCATGGCGACCACTCTGCCTCATCCGGCGCCCGCTGCCGGTGTTCGGCCGGAAGCCAGGGACGGCGTCCACCCGATCGGGACGGCCGGCGGCGTTCAGGACCTCCTTGGCAGCGGGAGGTGCGGGCGGCCAGAATCACGTGCCTGGCTCCAGCAGGGGCCCTGCAGAGCCGCAGGCTGGGGGAGGCCGTGGACGTCATCCGGGCCGACGCCTGCACCCGGCTGCCGGCCGATACCGGCGGGGCGTGGGCGGGCGGCACGGGCCCGGACGGCGTGGACCTGGTCCGCATGCTGGACGCGATGCCTGCCGGCTTCTGCCTCCTGGACCCCGAGTGGCGGTTCCGCTACGTCAACGGCGAGGCGGAGCGGCTGATGCGGCACCGCAGCGAGGAGGTCGTCGGCCGGACGGTGGCCGACATGTATCCGGAGACCGTCGGCAGCGTCTTCGAGGCGGCGTTCCGCACCGCGATGTGCTCCGGGGAGCCGGTGAGCTTCGAGGCGCCCTACCCGGGTCCGACGGCCGAGGGGTGGCTGGAGGTGCGCGCCTGGCCGGAGCCGGGCGGTCTCGCCGTCTACTTCCTCGACGTCACCGACCGCGTGCGGGCCGAGGAGGCCGCCCGCCGGGCGACCGGGCGGGCGGCGCTGCTCGCCTCGGTCACGGCGGAGCTGTCCGGCGCCCTGGACGGCGAGTCCGCGCTCGGGCGGCTGGCGCAGCTCGTCGTCCCCACGCTCGCCGATGGCTGCATCGTGACCGTCGTCGACCGCGAGGGGCGCGCCCGGGACGTCGGGTCCTGGCACGCGGATCCGCGCCGCCGGGCCATGCTGGAGCGGTACACCGAGATCCGCCTGGACACGCTCCCGATGACCTCCCCCGTGGCCCTGGCGCTGCACGCGGGCACCGCCGTGACGGAGTCGGTCACGTCCGTGCTCGACCTCATGCCGCCGGGGCCGGCGCGCGGGCTCCTGCAGGCGCTCGGCCCGGAGTCCGCTGTGGTCCTCCCCCTGCCCGCGGAGGAGCGGACGGTCGGCGTCCTCACGCTCTACCAGGATCCGGGACGCGATCTGGGGGACGACGACCTCGAGACCCTCGGGCAGGTGGCCGTCCAGGCGGGCCGGGCGATCGAGCGCGTGCACCGGCAGAGCCAGCAGGCCCAGCTGGCCGAGGCCCTCCAGCGCAGCCTGCTCACCGACCCGCCCGAGATCGACGACGCCGCGGTCGTCGTCCGGTACGTGCCGGCCGCCGAAGCCGCCCGCGTGGGCGGCGACTGGTACGACGCCTTCCTCCAGCGGGACGGCGCGGCCGTGGTCGTGATCGGCGACGTCGTCGGGCACGACACCGCGGCGGCAGCCGCGATGGGGCAGCTCCGCGGGCTGCTGCGGGGCATCGCCCACTACAGCGGGGCCGGCCCGGCCGAGGTGCTCCGCGGCCTGGACGAGGCCATCTGGGACATGCACACCGACACGCTCGCCACGGCGGCCGTCGCCCGCCTCGAGCGCGCCGACGGGAACGGCTGGACCCGTCTCCGGTGGGCCAACGCCGGGCATCCGCCGCCGTTGCTGCTGAGCCCCGACGGGGACGTGACCGTGCTCGGCGAGCCCGTCGGCGACCTCATGCTGGGCGTCGACCCCGCCGCCGAACGCGTCGAGACGGTCGTCCCACTGCAGCCCGGGACCGTCGTGCTCCTGTACAGCGACGGGCTGGTCGAGCGTCGCGGCAGCACCATCGACGCGGGCAGCGACCGACTGGTCGAGCACCTCCGCGAGCTGGCCGGCCGGCCGCTGGACGACCTCTGCGACGCCCTGCTGCGACGGATGCTGCTCGGCACTCCGGAGGACGACGTCGCCCTCCTCGCGGTGCGCATCGACCCCCGGGGCGCGGCCTCCTCCTGAGGGATCTCACCCCTCGGGGCCCAGAACTCCGCACCTCGGGGGTTGGGTGGTCGCCCGTCTGGGCATCCCGACCGTGTCCCACACACCGTGATCCTGAGGGGGGGAGGGCATGGGTCGACACACCTGGCCGCTACGACCGCTGCCGGACGGCCGCGGGGACGTCTGGCGGTGGAACCTGGCCGAGCTCGCCGAGCTGCCGGCGGCGCGAGCCGGTCTGCGCGGCAGACTCGGCGACGTCGGCTTCCCTGCGGACCACGACTCCGAGGATCCGGCGGCGGAACGACTGGTCCTCGCCTTCGACGAGCTGGCGTCCAACGCGCTGCGTCACGGGCAGGTGCCGGTCGTCGCGACGGTCGTCGCCGGCAGCGGCGGCTGGCTGATCGACGTCAGCGACCGCGCACCCGAGTCGATGCCCGCCCCCGCGGTCGACCGCGACCCGGCGCTCGGCGGGATGGGCCTGCACCTCGTGGCCCGGCTGTCGGTGGCGCACGGCTGGTACGTGGACGGCGGCGCCAAGCACGTCTGGGCCTGCCTGCCGTCGATCATCCGGGACCGCGAGCCCGCCCTGGCCTGAGGTGCTGACACTGCGGTCCTCCGGACCGCACCGCGGCCACGTGCCGTCCCCGTGTCCGTTGAGCCGTTTCGTCGCCCTGCGCGGAGCCCTCCGGCCCCACTCGGCGCGACACTGCACACCGCTCGGCACGGCTGTTCCACGTGCAACAACTGCCCCGGACATGCGTCGACCCCCGCGGCCGTCGGCAGCGGGGGTCGACGCGGTGCGGTCCGGAGGACCGCAATGTCACAGGCGTCACGGCACGACGAGGGAGAGCCCGCCCTTGCCGTACCCCTGGACCTCGACCACGAGGTCGATGCGGTTGAAGGCGGCCAGCATGCCCGCGATGTCGCCCGGGAGGTCGTCCCCCGGCGCGTACAGCTTGTGCAGCTTCGAGTGCGGCGCGCCCGGGGTGTTGAACAGCGCCGAGACGATGTTCACGACCTCGTGCAGGGCCTCGACCATCATGCCGCTGAGCTCGCCGTCCTCCTCGACCGCGTCCTGGCAGCCGCCGGCAGGCAGCAGGGCAAGGCCACCGGCGGTGTAGGCCGACGCCGCGAGGTCCATCAGGCAGAGCGCGTTGACCGACATGTCGGGCGCGACGTAGACCGCGACGGAGACCGGGCGGTCCGGCGCCGGGGTGACGGGTGCGCCGGGCGAGACCACCACGGTGCGGCCGACCAGGCCCTCGAGCATCTCGCGGACGTCCTTGGGGGCGGGAAGCGTCACGGTGCTCACGCGATCACGCCGTCCAGGTGCTCGTTGAAGGTGTCGGCGGTGAACGGCTTGGCGATGAGGAAGAGGGCGCCGGCGTTGGCCGCCTTCTCCCGCATCTCCGGGGAGCCCTCCGAGGTGACGAAGCCGAACGGCACGGCCGAACCGGAGGCACGCATGGCCTGGAGGCACTCGATGCCGGTCATGTTCGGCATGTTCCAGTCGGAGAGGACGAGGTCCGGCTTCTCCGAGGTGACCTTGGCCAGCGCGTCGGCGCCGTCCTCGGCCTCGACGATGTCGTGGTCGTCGTAGCCGGCCTGCCGCAGGGTGCGGATGACGATCTGCCGCATGACGCGGCTGTCGTCGGCGACAAGGATCTTCACAGTGACACTCCGTTCTCGGTGCTGCGCGGTTCTGGGGAATGGGTCAGTTCTGGGGGGCGCCGGGGAGCGCGGGAAGCGCGCCCTGGACGGAGATCGACAGCGGCTCGCCGCGCCACAGGACGTCGAGGCGGCACACGTCGGCCGGGTTGCGGACCGCCGGGGCGTCGCCGACGTCGGGGAGGCTCAGCGCGGACGGGCCGGGCAGGGCCGCCTTGACGTTGCCGCCGACCACGTTGGCGATCTCGCCGAAGGCATCGGCGATGTCCTCGTCCTCGAGTTCGTCGGGCGCGTGGTCCCCGAGCAGCGCCCGGGTCAGCCCGGCAGCCGTCTCGCGTCCCGTGGTGAGGACGACGGTGCCGGTCCACGGGCCGACGACGTCGACCCAGCTGGACACGATGTCGCCGGTGAGCTCGCCCGGGATCGGCAGGAGGATCTCGTCCTCGCCGACCAGAGCGGTCCAGGCGTCCTCGGCGATCGACTGGACGGTGGCCTCGTCGATCAGCTCGGTGATGACCGGGCGGGTCTCGCCGCTCCGGCGGCGCTCGCCGGTGTCCACGTCGTTCACAGCGCGACCTCCTGGGGGAGCAGGCCGAGCAGCGCGAGCTTGTCGCGGAAGGCGTCGGCGGTGAAGGGCTTGATCATGTACTCGTGGGCGCCGGCCGCCAGGGCCCGCACGATCTGGGTGTGCTCGCTCTCCGACGTGACCATCATGATGGTCAGCTGCCGATAGGCGGGGTTGGCGCGGACGGCCGAGACGAACTGCAGTCCGTCCATGACCGGCATGTTCCAGTCCACGCAGACCAGCTCGGGCAGCCAGCCACCGTCGAGGACGTCGAGGCCCTCGCGGCCGTGACCGGCCTGCTGGGTTTCGTAGCCGAGACCCTCGAGGATCCCGGAGACGATCCGGCGCATCGCGCGGGAGTCGTCGATCACAAGTGCACGCACGTCAGTTCCCCTTCAGCGGGCGGTAGGCGGAGCTGCGGCCGACGACGACCCGCTCCCAGGAGTCGTCCACCCCGAGCGTCGTCTCCGCCGCACCGAGGAACAGCCATCCGTCGGGGCGCATGAGTTCGCGCACGCGGCGGAGGATCGCCTGCTTGGTGGGCAGGTCGAAGTAGATGAGCACGTTGCGCAGGTAGACCACGTCGAACGGGCCCATCCGCGGCAGCGGCGCTGCGAGGTTGCACTCGCTGGCGGTGACCATGCGCCGCAGCTGCGGCGCGACCTCCCACTCGCTGCCGGCCCGCGTGAAGTGGCGGACGAGCATCGGGGCCGGCAGGCCACGGTTGACCTCGAGCTGGCTGAACCGGCCGGCCTTCGTCCGCTCGACCATCTCCCGTGACAGGTCCGTCGCGGTGATCGAGACCCGGCTGGCCGCGTTCGGGATCGCATCCTCGAGGAGCATGGCGATCGTGTACGGCTCCTGGCCGCTGGAGCAGGCCGCGGACCAGATCTGCAGCCGCTCGTTCGGGCCGCGGGCCGCGAGGAGGGCGGGCATCACGGTCGAGGTCAGCGCGGTGAACGGATCGCCGTCGCGGAACCACGACGTCTCGTTCGTGGTCAGCGCCTCGACGATCTGCCGGGTGCTGTCGGGGCTGGGCCGGCTGCGGACGGACTCGACGTAGGTCGAGACGTCGGGAATCCCCATCTGCCGGGCGATGGGCAGCAGCCGCGCCTCGACGAGGTACTCCTTGCCCGGCTGGAGGACGATCGCGCTCTCCTTGTGGACGAGCGCGCGCACCCAGTCGAAGCTGGTGGCGGTCAGGGTCATCGGGGTCCCCCGGTCAGCGTGGCGGCGGTACGAGCGGTGCCCACCCCGGCGAGATGCCGGGCGATGGCCTCGGGCATGCGTTCCAGCGGCAGGACCTCGTCCGCGAGGCCGGCCTGGCTGATGGCGCCGGGCATGCCCCACACGACGGAGGTGGCCTGGTCCTGGACCACGACCGTGCCGCCGGCGGCGCGGACCTCGGCGGCGCCGTTGCGCCCGTCGGAGCCCATCCCGGTCAGCACGACCGCCAGGACGGCACCCTCGTAGACGGCGACGACCGAGCGGAACAGCGGGTCCACCGCCGGGCGGCAGAAGTTCTCCGGCGGGCCCTGGTTGAGCGAGGTGTGCGGGCCGCGTGCGCCCCCGCGGACCACCAGGTGGTGGTCGCCGGGCGCGAGGTGGACGGTGCCGGGCAGCAGCGGCGTGCCGTCGACCGCCTCGACGACGCGGAGCGGGCTGAGGCGGTCGAGCCGCTGCGCGAACTGGCGGGTGAAGACCGGGGGCATGTGCTGGACGATGAGCACCGGCACGGTCAGGGCCGCCGGCAGCTGAGGCAGCACCCGGGCCAGGGCCTCGGGGCCGCCGGTCGAGGACCCGATGACGAGGACCGCGGGCTTCTTGCTCGGGCCGGTCCGAGGCGCCGCGGGACGGGGCGGGGCCACGGCTGCGGCGGCGCGGGCCGGGCCGCCGGTCACCGGGCGTCCGGTGAGCGCCTTGATCTTCGGGATGAGCTGCTCGCGCACGCTCTCCATCGACTGGCCGACGCTGCCCACGTTCGCGGGCTTGGTCACGTACTCGTTCGCGCCCGCCGACAGTGCGTCGAGGGTCGCGGAGGCGCCGCGCTCGGTCAGCGTGCTGAACATGATGATCGGGACGCGGCTGCGCGTGGCGCGGATCGCGCGTACCGCGTCGATGCCGTTCATCTCCGGCATCTCGATGTCCATCGTGATGAGGTCGGGCTTCAGGGCCTCGAGCTTGGCGAGGGCCACCTTGCCGTTGACGGCAGTACCCACGACCTCGATGTCGGGATCCGCGGACAGCACGTCGGTCACGATCTTCCGGACGACGACCGAGTCGTCGACGACCATCACCCTGATCGGGTTCACGCGTGATCCTCCTGCTTCCCTGCTGGGGTTCAGCCCCGCAGGCTGCCGTTCTCTTTATCGGCAGCCGGCCGGAAGGCTTGAGCGCATCGCAGCGGCAAAAGCCGGGAACGGCGCGGGTCCGGGGGGCCGGACCGCCTCCACGACGATTTCGGCCGTGCGCAACCGAACTTCACGCGAACGGACCGATCCGGTCCGGAAGGGGCACGAGCGACGGATCGACCGGCCGGTCGCCGTGCGCCACGCGTGCCGGTCCTCAGCGGGCCACGCGGGCGCGTCTGTGCGGAAACCGGGGACTGGATCGCCGTTCGGCCCCGATTTCTGCACAGTCGCGCGCACGGAGCGGCCCGAGCGCCGACCGGGCCGGGGGAACTACCCCAGGTTCGGGGCGAGCGGGTCCGCCGAGGCGGACGGATCGGGCCGGGAGGTGCGGTCAGCGGCCGCCGGTCACCCGGGCCCACGGAGCACGGAGCACCGCGAGGGAGACCTCGTCGAGCAGGTCGCCCATGTACAGGCCCTGCACGCACCCGGCGACGGCGTTCCAGGCTCCGGACGCGCCGTCCCGGCCGTCGAAGCCGCCGTCCAGGAACGCCTGCACGGCGTGCAGTTGGACGGCGGCGAGATCCCGCGTCCGGCCGGAGACATGCGCGGCCCACGAGGCCTCGTGCATCGCGCCGGCCCACGGGCGGTGCTCGGCCCGCCCCTCGTCGACGGCGGCGCGCCACCGGTCGCGACCGGCGTCGTCGAGGTCCCGGACGGCCGCGAGGAAGGTCTGCAGCTCGTCCCCGAGGTCGACGGCGAACCCGGCGGAGAACGGTCCCCCGTCGGTCACGCGGTCGAGGGCGGAGGTGAGCTCGCGGCGCACCAGCGGCGGCAGCACGCCGGCCGCCCAGAAGCCGACGGCGGCGTCGGCCAGCACCTCGGCGGCCTCGTCCCGCAGCTCGGGGTCCAGGCCGGCCACGGCCGGGTGCTCGGAGCCCAGGACGTCGTCCCGGAGCAGTCGCTCGAGGGTGGGGGCGTCGCCGATCGTGCCCTGTTCCAGCTGCGCGACGAGGACGGCGGCGCGGTCGCGTGCGTCGCCGGCGGCGGCGTCGCGCACGTGCGGGACGGAGGCGGCCATCTCGCGGGCACGGCGGGAGCGGACGGCACGGACGCCGCGCTGCTCGCGCTCGAGCCCCCGGGCGGGATGGGCGGCGGCGACGCGGGTGAGATCGGTGGCGTCGGCGGCGAGACCGATCAGGAGGACTTCGGCGACCGCCCGGCCGGCGGGCAGCCGCACCAGGTCGAAGCCGAGCGTCGCGGCACTGACCAGGGAGTAGGGCATGGCTCGCCTCCAGGGGTGGGTCTGACCATGCTGGTCGACCCACCCGGTCGGGCGCCATCCGACGACACCCGGTCATCACCCCATGGCAGGAGAGCGAGGGGTGACGGCCGCGTGTTCTCTCCGCCTCTGTTACTGAAGATGACTCTCAGTAGCCGATCGGGAGGCCGTCGTCCGCAGCTCGCCAGAGCCTCCTCCGGGCCGACCGGCCGCATCCACCCCTACAGGCGAACCCACCTTCACGTCGTGCTGGACGGGGACGCACGACAGACCGGCCCGGGCCTGCGGGCGCAGGTCCGGGCCGGTGTCGGGCGTCGGGAGAGCGGCTCAGGCGCCGACGGCCTTGTGGACGTCGAGCGCCAGCAGCAGCTTGCCGTCCAGCTTGTAGGCACCGCGGATGAGGTCGCGGGCCGAGCCCTCGAGCGTGTCCGGCGGAGCCTCGAAGTCACTGGCGTCCACGTCCACGACGTCGGCGATCGAGTCGACGAGCAGGCTGACCGCCTCCCCGCGCAGACGCACGACGATGACGACGGCGTCGGTGCCCTCGGGGCGGGGGGGCCGGCCGAGACGCTCACGCAGCTCGATCGCGGTGACCACCTGACCGCGCAGGTTGATCAGCCCGGCCACCGCGGACGGCGCCAGGGGAACGCGCGTCAGCTGCTGGCTGCGCAGCACCTCCTGCACGTGCTCCACCTCCACGCCGTAGAGGTCGCCGTCCAGCCGGAAGGTGGCCAGCTGCCCGCTGGCGGCGGGCGCCTTGTTCTCGATCGCGGCAGTCACGTCAGACCTCCAGCAGAGAGGTGGTGGTGCCCTCGGGCACCGTGGGAAGGGGGGTGAGGGCGGTGGGGTGGGTGGAATAGAACGCCGGGTCGGCCGCCAGGATCGCCGCGCGCACGTCCAGGAGCTCGGTCACCCGGTCGCCGAGGACGGCGGAACCGAGCAGGCCCAGGTCGTCGATGTCGCTGCGCACGGCCGCCTCGCCGTCGACGATGTCGAGGATCTCCTCGACGACGATCGCGACGCTGCGCCCGTGGTCGGCGTACACGATGACCTCGAGGACCTCGCGCTCGCTGTCGTTGTAAGCGCCCAGGTGCCGGTCGAGGCGGACGATCGGCAGGATCGCGCCGCGGTACTGCACGACCTCCCGGTTGCCGACCTTCTCCACCGCGTCGGTGCGCACCAGCTCGAGGCGGGTGACCGTGTCGAGCGGGATGGCGACGCGGCGTCCGCCGCCGATCGCGGCCAGCAGCATCCGCTGCCGCTCGGTCTCGACGGTCGCCGCAGCGGCGGCCGCGCGGGACTCCTGGCGGTCCACGGTCTCGGTGCGCAGCGCGCGCCGGGCGAGGGCCTGCACGTCGAGGATCAGCGCGACGGTGCCGTCGCCGAGCACCGTGGCGCCCGAGTACAGGCCGATCGCCTTGAGCTGGCCACCGACCGCCTTGACGACGATCTCCTCGGTGTTGATGACGCGGTCGACGACGAGGCCGAAGCGGCGTCCCTCCGACCGGAGGACGGCGATGACGACGTGGCCGTCGTGCCGCTCGGAGGTGAGTCCGAGGACGTCGGTGAGGCGGACCAGGGGAAGCAGCTCGCCGCGCAGCCGGTACACCTGCGCGCCGCCCACCTCCTCGACGGCGTTCGCGGCCTTCTCGGCGTCGAGGGAGACGAGCTCCTGCAGGCTGATCTGCGGGATGGCGTAGCGGTCGGAGGCGCACTCGACGGTGAGCGCGGGCACGATCGCCAGCGTCAGCGGGATGCGCAGCCGGCAGACGGTCCCCACACCGGCCTCGGACTCGACCTCGATCGTGCCGCCGATGGCCTCGATGTTGGTCTTGACCACGTCCATGCCGACGCCGCGGCCGGAGACGTTGGTGACCGCCGCGGCCGTGGAGAAGCCGGGCAGGAAGATCAGCTGGAGGATGTCGGCCGGGCTCATCCGGTTGAGCGCGTCGACGGTGATCAGGCCGCGCTCCACCGCCTTCGCGCCGAGCTTGGCCGGGTCGATGCCCGCGCCGTCGTCGGCGACCTCGACCACGACCTGGCCGCTCTCGTGCTTGGCGCGCAGCGTCAGGACGCCCTCGGCGGGCTTGCCCGCGGCCTTGCGGGCGTCGGGCTTCTCGACGCCGTGGTCGACGGAGTTGCGGACCAGGTGGGTCAACGGGTCCTTGACGGCCTCGAGCAGCGTCTTGTCGAGCTCGGTGTCCTTGCCCTCCATCTCCAGGCGCACCGACTTGCCGCACTGGATGCCGAGGTCGCGGACGACGCGGGGCAGCTTGGACCAGATGTGGTCGATCGGCTGCATGCGCGTCTTCATGACGCCCTCCTGCAGCTCGCTGGCGATGAGGTTCAGCCGCTGCGAGGAGCGGATGAGGTCCGTGTCGGTCTGCTTCGCGACGTTCTGGACGATCTGGTTGCGGGTCAGCACCAGCTCACCCACGAGCAGCATGAGCTCGTCGAGCAGGTCGACGTCGACGCGGATGGTGCTGTCGGCGACCGCCCGGCGTCCCTGGCCGCCCGCGCCGTCGGTGTCGGGGTGGTCGACGGACTCCGGCGCGACCGGCTCCTCGACGATGCGCTCGGCCATGACTACGGGGGCTCCCTGGAGCAGGTCGTCGACGAGAACGGCCGGCAGCTCCGGAGCTGCGGGCACGGGGGCCGGCTTCTTCGCCGCGGGGGCGGCCTTCGCGCGCGGGGCCGCCGCCTTGCGGGCGGGGGCCTTCCTCGCGGCCGGTGCCTTCCTCGCGGCGGGGGCCTTCGCGGGCGCCTTGGCGGGGGCCTTGGCGACCGGCGCAGGTGCGGGGGCCGGGGCCGGCTCGGCGGGGGCGTCCTCCATCGCGGCGCTGATCGCGGCGACGACGGCGGAGACGTCGACCGCACCCTCGCCGCCGGTCGCCTCGATCGAGGCCAGGAGCGCGCGGACGGTGTCGACCATCTGCAGCAGCACGCTGGTCCGGGTGGGGGTCAGCTCGAGCGCGCCGTCGCGCAGCCGGGACAGCATGTTCTCGCCGCCGTGCGTGACCTCCTCCAGCCGGTTGAAGGCCAGGAAGCCGCTCGTGCCCTTGATCGTGTGGATCGTCCGGAAGATGCTGGACAGCCGGTCGCGGGAGTTGGGCTCCTGCTCGAGGGCGACCAGGTCAGAGTCCAGCTGGTCGAGGTTCTCGTGGCTCTCCACCAGGAACTCTTCGACGATGTCGTCCAGACCGTCCACGGTTACTGCCTTCTCTCTCACGTCGCGGACGGGCTCGTGGGCCGCGTCCGGTTGGGTCATCGGCCTGCCGCCGGCGGAGTCAAGGTGAATCCGTCCGGCGACAGCCGTCTCTCTCGTTATCGGCAGCCGCGCCCGCCCCCCGCACGCACCGGCGGGCGGGGGGGCGGCTGCGCCTCAGTAGGTGAAGCGGCTGACGTTGGTGCGCAGGTCCGCGGCCATCCGGGACAGCTCGTCCACCGCGGTGCGGGTCTGGGTGAGCGCCTGGGTGGTGGACTCGGCGGCAGCCGAGACGCCGGTGATGTTGCCGGCGATCTCGGTGGAGCCCGTGGCGGCCTCCTGGACCGAGCGGCTCATCTCGTTGGTCGTGGCGGTCTGCTCCTCGACGGCGCTGGCGATGGTGGTCTGCCGGTCGGAGATCTGCGCGACGATGCTCGAGATCTCCTCGATCGCGTTCACCGCCGCGGTGGTGTCGCCCTGGATGGCCAGGACCCGGCGGGCGATGTCCTCGGTCGCCTTCGCCGTCTCCTGCGCCAGCTCCTTCACCTCGTTGGCGACGACGGCGAAGCCCTTGCCGGCCTCCCCCGCCCGGGCGGCCTCGATCGTGGCGTTCAGTGCCAGCAGGTTCGTCTGCTCGGCGATGCTCGTGATGACCTTGACGACGTTGCCGATCTCCGCGGAGCTCTCACCGAGCTTCGCGACCGTGGCGGTCGTGGTGGCGGCGGCGGTGACGGCCTTGGCCGCGACCTCGCTGGCCTCCGCGGCGTTGGTGGCGATCTCCCGGATCGACGCGCCCATCTCCTCGGCGCCCGCGGCGACCGTGGCCACGTTGCGGGAGACCTCCTCCGCGGCGCTGGACACGACACCCGACTGGGCCGAGGTCTCCTCCGCCGAGGCCGAGATCTGAGCCGAGGACGCCGACAGCTCCTCCGACGACGCCGCCACCGCATCGGCCGAACCGACGACGGACGCCATCAGGTCACGCAGGCCGGCGACTGCCGTGTCCAGTGCTGCGCCCATGCGGCCCAGCTCGTCCTTCGTGGTCAGGCCGCTGCTCTTGGTCAGGTCGCCGGCGGCCAGGGCCTCGGCGACCTCCTGGACCCTGCCGACGCCGCGGGCCATGCCGCGAGCGACGACGAGACCGATGCCCAGCGCCAGGGAGATCCCGACCAGCAGGACGACGATGGACAGCGTCCGCTGCGTCTCGTAGTCGGCCTGCGCATTCTTGGCGGCCTGGGCTGCGGCGTCGGCCTCGCTCGCACTCAGCTCGCGTACCGCCGTCTCGGTCGCGGAACCGAACTCGGAGACCCGCTCCTTGTTGGTCGAGTACCAACCGGCGTAGTCGTTCGCCATGGCCAGGGGAATCAGCTCGGTCCGGACGGCGGTCGCGTACGTGTCGAAGCTGGTGGTGGCCTCCTCGAGGACGGCACGCTGCTCGTCGTCGGGATCGGCGGCGAGATAGTCCTCGGCAGCGGCCTGGAAGGCCGCCTCCACCTCGGCGAGCTCCGCGACGACCTCCTCGGTCAGCTCCGGGGTCGGGGCGAGGATGGCGTTCCGCGAGGCAAGCCGCGCGGCGGCAACCCCGTCCACCATCGACTCAGCGGCCTGGATCCCCTTGATGTTGCCCTCGTACAGCGCCGTGGTCGCATCGGCGGTGGTGCCGAGCGCGGAGATGCCCATGACACCGACACCGAGGGCGACGGCGGCGGTGACGCCGACGGCGGCGAGGGTCTTGGTCCGGACGCCGCGGTCACCCCACCAGGCGGTGGATGCGGCCGGTACGGCCGGGGCCTCGGCCGAGCCGGCGGACGTGGAGTGGGACATGACGGTGCTCCTCGATTGTGCCGCGACGCGCGACTGGGAATGGCTGCTCCTGCCACGGGTCCTCGATGACCGGCGGCGCATCCGGGGATGCGCCTCGACGGTTCGAGGGGCGCTGCCGGACATGCAGAAGATTAGGGGCCGAAACCTTGCGCCGGGCGATTTCCACGAGCCCCCGAGCACCTTTTTGCGCCGGCCGGCAAGACCGGTCGATGACCTTTCTCGAATGTCGATCTGGCGACTCGACACGGTCATTGCGTCGACGACGAGCTGAGAGCGAATGACCTGCTGACGACGTTGCGGGACTGCGCGGCCGCACCGGAACGGCTGGCCGGACGCCAATGCTGGGGTGATTCCATCGAGGCCGCCGGCCCGGCTGTCGACACGACGTGCGGCGTGTCCGGCGTGTCGTGGATCGCCCGCGCAGCCCGCGACTCGGTCATCGCTCCGGCCACCGGATCGGGGGCTGCCTCGTCCGGACCGTCGGGGACGGCACGATGATCCTGACGACCGAAGCACGGAGGGGGTGGCGAACCGGGTCTCCGGCTCGCCACCCCCTCCGGGTGTCCTTCGTGGACGTCAGTAGGTGAACCTCCCGACGGTGGTGCGCAGGTCGGACGCCATCCGGGACAGCTCGTCCACCGCGGTCCGCGTCTGGCCGAGCGCCTGCGTCGTGGCGTCCGCCGCCGTCGACACACCGGTGATGTTCGTGGCGATCTCCGTCGTGCCCGAGGCGGCCTCCTGCACCGACCGGGACATCTCGTTGGTGGTCGCCGTCTGCTCCTCGACGGCGCTGGCGATGGTGGTCTGCCGGTCGGAGATCTGCGCCACGATGCTCGAGATCTCCTCGATCGCGGTGACCGCCGCGGTGGTGTCGCCCTGGATGGCCAGCACCCGGCGGGCGATGTCCTCGGTCGCCTTCGCCGTCTCCTGCGCCAGCTCCTTGACCTCGTTGGCGACGACGGCGAAGCCCTTGCCGGCCTCACCGGCCCGCGCGGCCTCGATGGTGGCGTTCAGGGCCAGCAGGTTCGTCTGCTCCGCGATGGAAGTGATCACCTTCACGACGTTGCCGATCTCCGCCGAGGACTCCCCCAGCTTGGCGACCGTGGCCGTCGTGGTGGCGGCCGCGGTGACGGCCTTGGCTGCGACCTCGCTCGCCTCCGCCGCGTTCGAGGCGATCTCCCGGATCGACGCACCCATCTGCTCCGCACCGGCGGCGACGGTCTGCACGTTGCGCGAGACCTCCTCCGCGGCACCGGCCACGACGCCGGACTGCGCCGAGGTCTCCCCCGCCGACGCCGAGATCTGCGCCGACGACGCCGACAGCTCCTCCGACGACGCCGCCACCGCGTCCGCCGAGGCGGCGATCTCGCCGACCGTCGTCGCCATCGTGCCTGCGGCGCTGTTCAGCGCAGCCGCCATCTGGCCGAGCTCGTCCCGGCCCCGCACGGGGAGGCGCACGGACAGGTCGCCGTCGGCCACCCGCTCGAGTCCGCCCTTGACCTCCTTGACCCCGCGGACGATGCCGCGGGAGACGACCAGGGCGACGGCGAGACCCAGTGCCAGGCTCAGCGCGGTGACCAGGCCGGCGATCAGCGCGGTGGTGTCGTCGGCGTCCTGCGCCTGCCCGCGCAACGAGGCCGCCCGGGCGTCCACGGACGTCACGAGCTCGGTCATCGCCTGGTCCAGCACGTAGAAGACGTCCCACTTCTCGCCGGTGGACATGGCGTCGCCCTCGTCGAGGCGGCCCGCGGCCCACAGGGCGAAGATCTGGTCGTTGAAGTCGCTCATGGCGCGCCAGTTGGTCTCGATCGCGGCCAGGCTCTCGCGGCCCTGCTCGTCGAGAAGGGTCTGGTCGATCGCGAAGAGCCGCTCGAAGCCCTCGGCGCCGTCGGTGTAGAACGCGACGTTGTCGCCGTCGGCCGCCGCCGCGGTGGCACCGCCGTCGACGCGGGAGCGCCAGGCGGTGATGTTCTGCCAGTTCGCCGCCCAGAGCAGGTCGTAACGGGCCGTCTCGACCTGCTGCTGCACGCGCACCGCGGCATCCGCCTGGGCCTGCAGGTCGCTGGCCCGGTTGCCGTTGACCACGCCGGAGACCAGCGAGGCGATCAGCCCGAGCAGGAGGACGCCGGTCAGCCCGAGGATCCGGGTGCGGATGGACAGGTCCCGATACCAGTGGGATCGGTTTTCGGTGGGGTTGGTGGACTTCACGGTGGTGCTTCTCCTCGGGATCTTCGTTCCTGCGCGACCGGGGCTTCGGTGGCAGTGGTGCCGTGCGGTGTGGTCGCCTGCGCAATGGCGTCGGCCCCTCGGGGCTCTGGAGTCACAGACGTCGCAGGAAGAAGTTAAGCGCTGAGGGATCGCAGTACCGCGCCATTCTGCGCGTGTTCCAACAGCGCCCAGGAATAGCTCGGGCACCGCTTTCCGGGTGTCGACAAAGCGCCCGGGCACCCTTGTCCGGCACAGCCGGGAATGCGACGAGGGTGGCAACCGGAATTCCGGTCGCCACCCTCGTCGGGAGGAGCTGGGGAGGTCAGTAGGTGAACCTCCCGACGGTGGTGCGCAGGTCGGACGCCATCCGGGACAGCTCGTCCACGGCGGTGCGGGTCTGCCCGAGCGCCTGCGTGGTGGAGTCCGCGGCCGCGGAGACCCCGGTGATGTTCGTGGCGATCTCGGTGGTGCCCGAGGCCGCCTCCTGGACCGAGCGGGACATCTCGTTCGTCGTGGCGGTCTGCTCCTCCACCGCGGAGGCGATGGTGGTCTGCCGGTCGGAGATCTGCGCGACGATCGTGGAGATCTCCTCGATCGCGTTCACCGCGGCGGTGGTGTCGCCCTGGATGGCCAGGACCCGGCGGGCGATGTCCTCGGTCGCCTTCGCCGTCTCCTGCGCCAGCTCCTTCACCTCGTTGGCGACGACGGCGAAGCCCTTGCCGGCCTCGCCGGCCCGGGCGGCCTCGATGGTGGCGTTCAGCGCGAGCAGGTTGGTCTGCTCGGCGATGCTCGTGATCACCTTGACGACGTTGCCGATCTCGGCCGAGGACGCCCCCAGCTTGGCGACCGTGGCCGTCGTGGTCTCCGCGGCGACGACGGCCTTGGCCGCCACCTCGCTGGCCTCCGCGGCGTTCGACGCGATCTCGCGGATGGACGCGCCCATCTGCTCCGCACCGGCGGCGACGGTCTGCACGTTGCGGCTGACCTCCTCCGCGGCGGAGGCGACGACACCGGACTGCGCCGAGGTCTCACCGGCCGACGCCGAGATCTGCTGGGACGAGGCCGACAGCTCCTCGGACGACGCGGCGACCGCGTCGGCCGAGCCGACGACCGACGAGAGGACGTCGCGCAGGTTCTGCTGCGCCGACTCGAGGGCGGCTGCCATCTGACCGAGCTCGTCCTTCGACGTGACGCCGCTGCTGACGGTGAGGTCGCCGGCCGCCATGGCCTCCGCGGAGCGCTGCACCGAGCGCACCGTGCGAGTGATGCGCCGGACGACGACGACGGTCAGGGCGACGGCCACGGCGACCGCACCCGTGGAGGTGGCCAGGAGCAGCGTGACGGCCGAATCGGCCTCGTCGGAAGCGGCTGCGTTGCGCGCGGCGGCCTGCGCGGACTGCGCGACACCCTCGGCCTCCATGTCGTCGGCGATGATCTGCAGCAGCGGCTGGAGCTGCTCCGACTGGATCTGGGCGAAGGCCTCGAAGTCGCCGCGGTCGGCCGCCGGGAACAGCTCGGTGGCCACCAGCTCGAGGTACTGCTCCCGGGTCTCCATCATCCGGGTCATCTCCTCCGGCGCCACGATGAACGGCTCGTAGGCGTCGTAGCCGGCCTGGAGGTCGGCGGCCTTCTCCTCCATCTGCCCGACCAGCTCGAGGCGGCGCTCGGGGGAGGACACCGCGTACTCGAGGGTGCGGACGCGGTACGCGGCGTGCGCCCGCTGCACCTCGGCCAGAGCGTTCAACGGCAGGAGGTTCTCGTCGTAGATGGCCTCCTGGCCGGCGCGCATCTCCTGGATGCGGTCGACGGCCAGCCAGTTCGTGCCGAGGACGACGACGGCGAGCAGCGCGACGACGGCGCCGATCCGGACGCCGACCGGCTTGTCTGCGAACCAGCCACCGGGGCCCCTCTTCGGAACGGAGCGAGCAGGGACGGACATGTCGGTACTCCTGGAGGTGAGGGCAGCTGCGTGCGCGCGGTTCGGGTGCTGAATGTGTGAGCGGCGGCGACTCCCAGCCGCTCGGGTGACTCGGAGCAATGATGGGACATTTCGATCGATGGAGTGCCGCAAATGAGTGAGAAATCGGACGTGTCCCGAGAAAGTGCGGCGACCGTCGTTCGCCCGGTGATTTGTCGACAGGCGCCGTCCGCACGGTCGGGAACAGAAAGGAGCGCATGGCCGGAATGGCCATGCGCTCCTTCTGCCGGCGTCAACGCCGGGCGTCGTTTCGCGATCAGTAGGTGAACCTCCCGACCGTCGTGCGCAGGTCGCTAGCCATGCGGGACAGCTCATCGACGGCGGTACGGGTCTGGGTCAGCGCCTGCGTGGTCGAGTCGGCGGCGCCCGAGACACCCGTGATGTTGGTGGCGATCTGGCCGGCGCCGTCGGCGGCTTCCTGCACCGAGCGGGACATCTCGTTCGTGGTCGCGGTCTGCTCCTCCACCGCCGAGGCGATGGTGGTCTGCCGGTCGGAGATCTGGGCGACGATGCTCGAGATCTCCTCGATCGCCGCGACGGCGGCGGTGGTGTCGCCCTGGATGGCCAGCACGCGCTTGGCGATGTCCTCGGTCGCCTTCGCGGTCTCCTGCGCCAGCTCCTTGACCTCGTTGGCCACGACGGCGAAGCCCTTGCCCGCCTCGCCGGCCCGCGCCGCCTCGATGGTGGCGTTCAGCGCCAGCAGGTTGGTCTGCTCGGCGATCGAGGTGATGACCTTGACGACGTTGCCGATCTCGGCCGAGCTCGCACCGAGCTTGGCCACCGTCGCGGTGGTGGTCTCCGCGGCGACGACGGCCTTGGCAGCGACCTCGCTGGCCTCGGCCGCGTTGGACGCGATCTCCCGGATCGACGCACCCATCTCCTCGGCACCCGCGGCGACCGTGGCCACGTTGCGCGAGACCTCCTCCGCGGCACCCGCCACGACACCGGACTGGACGCTGGTCTCCTGAGCCGAGGCCGAGATCTGCTGGGAGGACGCGGACAGCTCCTCCGACGACGCCGCGACCGCATCGGCCGAGCCGGCCATCGCCGACAGGACCTCTCGCAGAGCCGCCTGCGCGGTGTCCAGAGAGGCAGCCATCTGGCCGAGCTCGTCGTTCGAGTTGACGCCGGTCGCGACCGTCAGATCACCGGTGGCCAGTGCATCGAGGGACGCCTTCACGGCGCGGACCGGCCGAGTGATGGACCGGACCGTCACGACACTGAGCCCGGCGACCACGGCGAGGCCGATCGCCAACGCGATGAGCGTGTTCGTCTGCGCGTCACCGATCGCGTCGTTCAGCACGGTCTGCGCCTCGGCGTTGGCCGCCGCGAGGGCGTCCTTCGCCGCGCCGACGGCGCCGTCGGTCAGGTCGTTGGCGGCCTGGATCTCCTCCCACCGGACCTGCATCGCCTCCTGATCGGCGACCGCGCCGTCCACGAAGGCGGTGATGGCATCGGTGTAGGCACCGTAGCTCTCCTGCAGGTCAGCGACCGCGGCGGCCGACGGCGGGCTGTCCGCCAGGTGGATGGTGTCGAGCTCGGCGAGCAGCTCCTGCGGGGTGGCGATGTCGTCGGCCAGTTCGGCGAGCTGGTCGCTCGGGTTCTCGCGGACGAGCGCCTTGAAGCCGTCGACCTTCAGCTCACTGGCCCGGGTGTCGAGCTGGAGGACCACCTTCTCCGCGTGGTTCAGGTGGGCGAGCTCCTCGTCGGCCACGAGCACGGCCGCGTTGCCGGTGAGGACCGAGACGAGCACGCCACCGAAGGCGAAGATGACGACGCCGACGAGGATGCCGAACTTCACGGCGAGGGAGCGATTGGCGAACCAGCCGGCACGCTTCGGGCCGGCCTGGGGGAGGGGAGGGGTACTCACGAGAAACCGTCCAGAAGGGGAGTGAATGGTGCCGGCACCGGGGCTGGGTGACACGGTGATTGTTGTGATTCCAACACTTCCCGACGGCCTTGAGACCCTATGGTCAGAGCAATCGTTATGCATGGCCGTGGTCGCCGGTCCGGCACTGAGATTTGTCGACAGCCCCGTCCGGGTCACCGATTCCGAATGCGTGGATGCGTGAGCGAATACGCTGGTCGCCGTCCAGGCCGGGCGGATTGTCGACATTCCGCGGACGCTCGCCGGAGGGCGGACGTGCGGTCATTCCGGCGGCGGCGCCGACACGCCGGATGCGGCGGGTCGTCAGGCCAGCAGATCGGCCAGCCGGTTCAGCACGGCAACTGCCGCGACAGTATCCGATACCCGGTGCCGGGCCTCGGTGGGCCCCTCCCCGATCTTGACGGTGACGTCGTGGTCCCCGGCGAGGGCACGGAAGCCGTCCTCGTCGGTGACGTCGTCCCCGAGGTAGACCGAAGCGGCGACGCCGAGCTCGTCGGCCAGCCGCCGGAGGGCGCCCCCCTTGTCGGCGTCGGTGACCGCGATCTCGAGGACGTCCTTGCCCGGCTTCAACGTCAGTGACGAATCCACCGTCGCACGTGCTTCGTCCAGCAGGAGAGCGGCCGCGGCGCGGTCCTCGACCGGGCGGACGTGCACGGCGACGCTCGCCGGCTTGACCTCGAGCCAGGCACCGTCGACGGTCGCCACGAGGGGCTCCAGTTGCTCGGCCAGCCGGTCGCGCCGGTCGGCGAGCTCGCCCGTCAGCGGGCCGTCGAACTCGGCCCCGTGACTGCCCACCCACCGGAAGTCGCCGGACCAGCCGCTCGTCGCCTGGAGGTCCGCCACGCCCCGCCCGCTGACGAGGGTGACGATGACGCCGTCCACCCGGGACAGCCGTGCGAGCGCCTCGCCGGCACCCGCCTCGGGGACGGCCGCCGCCGGGTCGTCGCGCAGCGGGGCGAGCACCCCGTCGTAGTCGCTGGCCACGAGCAGCGGCCGCCGCTCCGCGAGGTCCACCAGCGCCGCGTCCAGGGCCGGTGGCAGCGCGACCGGTCCGGTGCTCATCCCTGCGCTCCCGGCTGTCCCCGTCGCGCGCTCCGTTCCGCGTCGCGGTCGGCCTTCCGGTCCGCACCCCCGCCGTGCGCGCCACTGCGCAGCGCGTCGATGAACGAGGTGGCCCAGTGGTCCAGGTCGTTGCGGAAGAGGTGCCGGCGCATCGCCCGCATCCGCTTCGCCGCCTCCGCGGGCTCCACCCGAAGGGCACGGACCAGCTGGCTCTTCACCCCCGCGACGTCGTGCGGATTGACCATGAACGCCTGCTTGAGCTCGGCGGCCGCCCCGGCGAACTCCGACAGGACGAGGGCTCCGCCCAGGTCACCGCGCGCGGCCACGTACTCCTTGGCCACCAGGTTCATGCCGTCCCGGTACGGCGTCACCAGCATCACGTCGGCGGCCCGGTACAGCGCGGCCAGCTCCTCGCGCGGCATCGACTGGTTGAAGTAGTGCACCGCCGGGCCGGCCATCGACCCGAAGACCCCGTTGATGTGGCCGACCTTCTGCTCGATGGTCTCCCGCATGTGCACGTAGTGCTCGACCCGCTCGCGGCTCGGCGTCGCGACCTGCACCAGGACCGTGTCCGGGGCCTCCACCACGCCGTCCTCGAGCAGCTCCTCGAACGCGGCCAGCCGCACCCCGATGCCCTTGGTGTAGTCCAGCCGGTCGACGCCGAGGATGATCTTCTTCGGGTTGCCCAGCTCCTTGCGGATCTGCTCGGCCCGGGCCAGCACCTCCGGCGAGCGCGCCAGCTCGTCGAACGAGGCGACGTCGATGGAGATGGGGAAGGCCCGGGCGACGACCGTCCGCCCGTCGTACTCGACCGTCGGCCCGCGGGCCGGCAGGTCGTGCAGCCTCCGGGCGAGCTGGACGAAGTTCGACGCCGCGGCCGGCCGCTGGAAGCCGACCAGGTCGGCGCCGAGCAGACCCTCGACGATCGCCGAGCGCCAGGGGAGCTGGGTGAACAGCTCGTACGGCGGGAACGGGATGTGCAGGAAGAACCCGATCGTCAGGTCGGGGCGGCTCTGGCGGAGCAGCGCGGGGACCAGTTGCAGCTGGTAGTCGTGCACCCACACGATGGCGTTCTCGGCGGCGACGGCCGCGGCCCGCTCGGCGAACCGCTTGTTGACCTGGACGTAGGTGTCCCACCAGGTCCGGTGGTACTCCGGCTTCTCGACGACGTCGTGGTAGAGCGGCCACAGCGAGGCGTTCGACATGCCCTCGTAGTAGCGGTCCACCTCCTCCTCGGAGAGCGGGACCGGGACCAGCGACATCCCCCCGGACTCGAACGGCTCCGGGCCGTCGCCGGCGGAGCCCGACCAGCCGACCCACGCGCCACCCTGACCGGCGACGAACGGCTCCAGCGCGGTCACCAGGCCGCCCGGGCTGCGCTGCCAGCGCGTTCCGCCGTCGGGGTCGGTCACCTGGTCGACCGGGAGGCGGTTGGCCACGACGACCACGGGGCTGTCCGCCCCGGTCTGCGTGCTCGATGTCTCCCCCATACCGCCCCCGACCCTACTGAGGTGCCGGGGCCGATGCTCACGGAAGGGCCCGTCCGATGCTCCGGACGGGCCCTCCCATGCGCGTCTGCCCAGGTCAGACGCGGAACTGCCTCGTCACGTCCTGGAGCCGGCTGGACACGTCCGCCAGCTGGACGGCGGCCTGCTGCGACTCCGCCACGGACTCGCTCGTCGAGCGGGCGGCGGCGGCCACCCCGGCGATGGTGGTGGCGATGTTCCCGGACCCGGTGGACGCCTCGGTCACGTTGCGGTCCATCTCCGCCGTCGTCGCCGTCTGCTCCTCCACCGCGGAGGCGATGGTCGTCTGGTAGTCGTTGATCCGGCCGATGACGCTCGAGACCTCCTCGATGGCGCTGACGGCGTTCGCGGTGTCGGCCTGGATGGCCTCGACCCGCCGCGCGATGTCCTCGGTCGCCCGCGCGGTCTCCTGCGCCAGCTCCTTGACCTCGTTGGCCACGACCGCGAAGCCCTTGCCGACCTCGCCCGCCCGGGCCGCCTCGATCGTGGCGTTCAGAGCCAGCAGGTTCGTCTGCTCGGCGATGCTGGAGATCACCTTCACCACGTCGCCGATCTCCCGGGACGAGGCGCCGAGCCGGCTCACGGTGACGTTCGTCGTCTCCGCCGCCGCGACCGCGCGGTTGGCCACCTGAGCGGCCTCGCTGGCGCTCTGCGCGATCTCGCGGATGGAGACCCCCATCTCCTCCGAGCCGGCGGCGACCGTCTGCACGCTGCGCGAGACCTCCTCGGCAGCGGCGGCGACGACGTTGGCCTGCGCCGAGGACTCCTGCGCGTTCCCCGCGATGCGGTACGAGGCCTCTCCGACGCGGTCACTGGTGGCGGCGAGCTCGGCGGCGCTGCGGGACACCGCGGCCATCGCCTCACCCATGCGCGCCAGCGCCTTGTTGGCGTACTGCCCCATCTCGCCGAGGCCGTCCTTCGCGGCGACGTCGAGCCGCTGGCTGAGGTCGCCGTCGGCGACGGCCGCGAAGACCGTGACGGCGTCGGCCATGGGGGCGGTGATGCTGCGGGCGATGCGCCATGCCACGACCAGGGCGATCGCGGCGGCCAGGCCGCACAGGACGACCATGACCACCAGGAAGCCGTCGGCGATCTCCCGGGCCTCGGCGCCCTCGGCCTGGTTCTTGGCCTCCTCGAGGTCGATGAGCACGTTGATCGAGGCGAGCCAGTCGGAGAACAGCGGCGCCACCTCCGTCATCAGCAGGTTGATCGCGGCGGCGTCCTGCCCGGCCTCGCGCAGGGCGATCACGTCGTCGACGAGCGGAAGCGTCTGCGCCTCGATGCTCTGGATGGCCTCGTAGGCCGCCACCTCGTCCTGGCTGACCAGGCTGTCGTCGGCGAAGAACGTGTCCAGCTGCTCCGCGGACGCGGCATAGTCCCCGGCCAGCCGCTCGATGTCCGCGACGTGCTTCTCGACGTCGGCCGGGCCCCACGCCAGGACGACGTCCCGGAGGCTGATGGCGCGGTCGTGGACGCTGCCGCGGAAGTTGATCGCGTAGCGCTGCTTCACGCTGTTGAGCTCGTTGATGACGCTGAGCCGGTCACTGACCTGGGCTACCCTGCTCACCCCCAGGGCGGTGACGACCACCATGCCCAGCACGACGAGGAGGAAGCCGGCAACCAGGCGGTGGCCGACGCTGAGGCGGTGCAGTCCCACGGGGGAGCTCCTGACACGGACGATGGCCCCCGGGCCACGTCGGCCGGGGGTCTCCCCTCTACATCGGCCGTCGCCATCGGATCGGGAACGCCCGGTGGTGCACAACTAAAGGGCCCCGGCCCCCAGGTAGGCCGCCGCCGCGGCGGCCAGGCCGAGCACCAGCGTCGCCGCGAGGTAACCCACGGCCCGGCCGAGCGCCCGCTCCTCGACGAGACGGACGACGTCGGCCCCGAGGGTCGAGAACGTGGTGAGCGTGCCGCAGAAGCCGGTGCCGACGAGCGCCACGACCCACCCCGGTGCTCCGCTCACACCCAGGACCGCGCCGAGCAGTGCAGCGCCCACGACGTTGACGACGAGGGTGCCCACTGCGGGGTCCCGCCCGCTCCGCGCCGCCGTCCGGATCACCAGCAGCCGGAGCGGGGCGCCGGCCAGCGCGCCGGCCACCACGAGCAGCGGCGTCACGCGCGTCGGCCCAGGGCACCGTGGGCGGCGAGTGTTCCCGCTGCCACAGCCGCCACGCCACCGACGACCGAGACGACGACGTAGGCACCGGCGGCGACCACCGCTCCCGTCTCGGCCAGACGGACGACCTCCACGGCGAACGCCGAGTACGTCGTGTACCCGCCGAGCACACCGACGGCGAGGAACGGCCGCGGCCACGACGCCTCGGGGGCGCGAGCCGCGAGGACGGCGAGGAGGACGCCCAGCAGCAGGCAGCCGGTGAGGTTGACCAGCAGGGTCGCCCACGGCCAGCCGGCGGGGGAGGAGGGCAGGGCTCCGGCGACCGCCCAGCGGGCCAGCGCTCCCAGCGCGCCGCCGAGCGCCGCCAGCACGTAGGCCATCTCCTGCTCGACCCTCCGGTCTCTGTGCGGCCCGCGTCCGGCAGCATGCCCGGGGAAGGGTCGCACGCGGGCGGTCCAGGGCAGGGGAGGAGCCGCCATGGGACCGCTGGAGGGCGTGCGCGTCGTCGAATTCGCCGGGCTGGGACCGGGACCGTTCTGCGGCATGCTGCTCGCCGACCTCGGCGCCGACGTCGTCCGCATCGACCGGCGGGGAGACCGTGGCGGGCTCATGGGCACACTGGGCGCGACGTCGCTGCTGGACCGGGGCAAGCGCTCGATCGCCCTCGATCTCAAGGACCCGGCCGACCTCGACGTCGTCCGGGCGCTGGTCGCGCGGGCCGACGTCCTCCTCGAGGGCTTCCGGCCCGGGGTGATGGAACGGCTGGGCCTGGGGCCCGACGAGGCGCTGGCAGGCAACCCGGCGCTCGTCTACGGGCGGATGACCGGCTGGGGGCAGACCGGTCCGCTGTCGGCCAGCGCCGGCCACGACATCGGCTACATCGCCCTCACCGGTGCGCTCGGCGCCACCGGCCGCCCGGACGAGCGGCCCGCGCCACCGATGAACCTGCTGGGCGACTTCGGCGGTGGGGGAGTGTTCCTCGCGCTGGGTGCCCTGGCCGCGCTGATCTCGGCCCGCGGCACCGGTCGGGGCCAGGTGGTGGACGCCGCGATCGTCGACGGCACCGCCGTCCTGACGACGATGATCCACGGCATGCTGGACGGCGGTTCCTGGGTGGACCACCGCGGGGTGAACCTGCTGGACACCGGGGCGCCGTTCTACGACGTCTACCGCTGCGCCGACGGGCGGTTCGTCGCCGTCGGCGCGCTCGAGGAGCAGTTCTACGCGGCGCTGGTCCGCGGTCTGGGCCTGGACGGCGAGGCGTTGCCGCCCCGGGAGGACCCGCGGCAGTGGCCGGCGCTGCGGGACCGATTCACGCAAGCGTTCGCCTCGCGGACCCGTGCCGAGTGGTGGGCGGTCTTCGCGGGAACCGACGCCTGCGTCGCGCCGGTGCTGTCCCTGGTGGAGGCGACCGCCGACCCGCACAACGTCGATCGCGGGGTGTTCGTGGAGGTGGACGGCGTCGTGCAGCCCGCCGTCGCCCCCCGGTTCTCGGCCACGCCGGGCTCGGTGGGCCGGGTGCCCGCGGTGGGGGAGCACGACCAGGAGATCCGCGCCGAGCTCGGCCTCTGACCCGCTTTCGGTACCGAAAGCGGGGCTGCGCCCGGCGGCTTTCGGTACCGAAAGCGGGAACTAGCGGCGGCGGGTCTCGGGGAAGAGCAGGTCGACGAACCGCTCGGCGACCGGCTGCGGCTCGTGGTTGGCCAGGCCCGGCCGCTCGTTGGCCTCGATGAAGACGTAGTCGGGGCCGCCGACGTCCGGCACCAGGAAGTCCAGCCCCGTGACGGGGATGCCGAGCTCGGTCGCGGCGCGGACCGACGCCTGGGCGATCTCCGGGTGCAACCGCTCGGTGACGTCCTCGATGGTGCCGCCGGTGTGCAGGTTCGCCGTCCGCCGGACCTGGATCCGCTCGCCGTTCGGCGGGACGTCGTCCATGGTCCAGCCCGCCTCGGCGACCACTTCGGCCGTGATGTCGTCCAGCGGGATGCGGGACTCACCGTCGGTGGCCCGCTCCCGGCGCCGGCTGGTCGCGCGGACCAGCTGCGCCACCGGGCTGCGCCCGTCCCCGACCACCTCGGCGGGACGGCGGACGGCGGCGGCGACCACCTGCCGGTCGATCACGATGACCCGCAGGTCGTCCCCCTCCACGAGCTCCTCGACGAGCACGTCCGGGCAGAACTGCAGGGCATGGTCGACGGCGCGGGCGAGGCCGGCGTCGTCCGTCACGCCGACGGTGATGCCGCGCCCCTGTTCACCGCGGGCCGGCTTGACCACGACCGCGCCGACCTCCCGCATCAGCGCGGCCGCGGCGGCCAGGTCGCCCTCGGCGGCGACCGCCCCGCGGGCCACCCGCACCCCGGCGCGCTCCATGATCCGGCGGGTCACCCGCTTGTCGTCGCACCGGCTCAGCGCCACGGCGGAGGTGAACTCCGACAGCGACTCGAGCGTGAGCACGGACCGGCCGCCGACCGACAGCCGCATCTCGCCCCACTCGGGATCGGTCACCTCGACCCGGATCCCGCGCCGGAGCGCCTCGTCGGCGATGATCCGCGCGTACGGGTTCAGCTGCTCGAGCCCCGGCGGGCGGGCGGCGAACAGCGGGGTGTTGATCGGGTTCTTCCGCTTGACGCAGACGGCGGCGACCCGCGTGAAGCCGAGCTTGCGGTACAGCAGGATCGCGCCGGCGTTGTCGTGCATGACCGAGAGATCCAGGTACGCCCGGCCGCGGCCGACGTAGCGCTCGGCGAGGACGCGGACCAGGGCCTCCCCGGTGCCGGGCGGGGCGTCCTGGGCGTGGACGGCGAGGCACCACAGGCTGGTGCCGCCCTCCGGGTCGCCGAAGGCGAGCTGGTGGTCGACGCCGGTGACGGTGCCGACGATCGTCCCGGTCCGCCGGTCCTCCGCGACCAGGTAGGTGAAGGGCCGGGTCCGATGGTTGGCCCACATGACGCCGGCATCGCCGGTCACCATGCCGTTGACGGCGTAGATCGCGTTGATCCGGTCCATGTCCGCCTGGGACGTCACCGTCCGCACGAACACGCCACGGATGAGTTCGGAGCGTGGCCGGTAGCGGTGCAGGTCGAGGCGGTAGGTGTAGGAGGGGTCGATGAACAGCTCGTCCGGTGCGAGCCCCACCAGCACGTGGGGGTCGCGCGGGTAGATGCAGATGTCCCGCTCGCCGGTCTCCTCCGCGCGCAGCGCGTCGACCAGGTCCCGCAGGTCGGGGAACGTCTGGCCGAAGATCAGCCGCCCCCAGCCCAGGTCCAGGACGACGTCGGTCTGCATCCCCTGGAGCTGATGCTCGGAGGGCTGCTTCCAGGAGCGGCTGGTGATCGCCGGCGCGGAGGCCACCGGCGTGCGCCGGCGATGGCCGGCGACCCGTGGGGTTCCGGACACCGGATCAGACCTCGTGGGTCTGCAGCCAGAGCTCGAGCAGGCCCAGCTGCCAGAGCTTGTTCCCCTTGAGCGGGGTGAGCTCCCCGTTGGGGTCGGCGAGGAGCTCACGCACGTACTCGGGCCGGAACAGCCCCCGCTCGCGGGCGGGCTCGCTCGCCAGCGCGTCCCGGACGAGGTCGAGCACCTTGCCCTCGAGGTGGGTGATCGCCGGCACCGGGAAGTAGCCCTTCGGACGGTCGATCACCTCCGGCGGGATGATCCGCCGGCCGATCGCCTTGAGGACGCCCTTGCCGCCGTCCGCGAGCTTCAGCTCGGGTGGGCACATCGCGGCCAGCTCGACCAGGTCGTGGTCGAGGAACGGCACACGGGCCTCCAGACCCCACGCCATGGACATGTTGTCGACCCGCTTGACCGGGTCGTCGACCAGCATGATCTCGCTGTCCAGGCGCAGCCCGGCGTCCACGGAGGTCTCGGCCCCCGGGCGGGTCATGTGCGCCCGGACGAACGCCAGGCTGGGGTCCTCGTCGAGGGCGTACCGGTCGGCGACGATCCGGCTCATCTGTGCGTGGTCGCGGTCGTGGAACCGCTTCGCGTACTCCGCGATCGCCGCCTCTCGGTCCAGCCCGGCCAGCGGCGGGTACCAGTGGTAGCCCGCGAACACCTCGTCGGCGCCCTGGCCCGACTGCACGACGCGGATGGACTGCGAGACGCGCTCGCTGAGCAGGTCGAAGGCGACGACGTCGTGGCTGACCATCGGCTCGGCCATGGCACCGATCGCGTGCCCGAGGGCACCGGCGAGCTCGTCGGAGCTGACCCGGATGCGGTGGTGGTCGGTGGAGAAGTGCTCGGCGATCACGTCGGAGTAGGCGAACTCGTCGCCCTCCTGCCCGCCGACGGTCTCGAACCCGATCGAGTACGTCGCCAGCCCCGTCTGCCCCTCCTGGGCCAGCAGCCCGACGATCAGGCTCGAGTCCAGGCCGCCGGAGAGCAGGACGCCCACCGGGATGTCGGCGACGAGGCGGCGGCGGACGGCGACCCGCAGGGCCTCCTCGACGGCGTCCTCCCAGTCGCGGGCGGTCCACTTCGCGTGCTCGGGACGGCGCTCGTAGCGCGGCTCCCAGTAGCGGTGCTCGCGGCTCGTGCCGTCGGGCTCGATCACCCGCACCGTCGCCGGGGGCAGCTTGCGGACGCCGCTCAGCAGCGTCCGCGGAGCCGGGACGACGGCGTGCCAGGACATGTAGTGGTGCAGCGCGACCGGGTCGACGGAGGTGTCCACGTCACCCGCCCGCAGCAGCGCGGGCAGCGTCGAGGCGAACCGCAGCCGCCTGGACGTCTCGGACAGGTACAGCGGCTTGATCCCCAGCCGGTCGCGGGCCATGACCACGCGGCCGGTGTCGCGCTCGTGGATCACGAAGGCGAACATCCCGTGCAGGTGGTCCACGACGTCGGTGCCCCAGCGGTGATACCCCTTGAGGATCACTTCGGTGTCGCTGTGCGAGAAGAAGCGGTAGCCGTGGCCCTCCAGCTCGGCCCGCAGCTCCTGGTAGTCGTAGATGCAGCCGTTGAAGACGGCGGTGAGGCCCAGCTCGTTGTCGACCATCGGCTGCGCGCCGCAGGGGGACAGGTCGATGACCGACAGCCGGCGGTGCCCGAAGGCCACCCGGCCCGCGCTCCACGAGCCCTGGCCGTCCGGCCCGCGGGGCACGAGCGCCTCGACCACCCGGGCGACGGCTGTCGTGTCGGCCGTCGTCCCGTCGAATGTGATCTCGCCGCAGAGGCCGCACATGCAGACCGATCTAACCCGCGGGGCGGGGGCCCCGCGATGCGGGGACGGCGCGGCGTGAGCGAGTTCACGCGGTCCTTACACCGCCGTTCCACGTGGAACACGAACCCGCCCAGGTCCAGCGTGTGGGGGTCGCCGGGAAAGGGCAGGGCTGGGAGGTGGACACCCGGACTCTCGGCACGTTGACCGTCTCGGCCCAGGGACTGGGCTGCATGGGGATGAGCGAGTTCTACGGAACCGGCGACCAGGCGGAGGCGGAACGGACCATCCATCGAGCACTGGACCTGGGCGTCACCTTCCTCGACACCGCGGACATGTACGGCCCCTTCACCAACGAGCAGCTGGTCGGCTCGGCGATCGCCGGTCGACGCGACGAGGTCGTCGTCGCGACCAAATTCGGCAACGAGCGCGGCGAGGACGGCTCCTTCCGTGGCATCAACGGCCGGCCCGAGTACGTCCGGACGGCGTGCGACACCTCGCTCCAGCGGCTCGGCGTCGAGGTGATCGACCTCTACTACCAGCATCGGGTGGACACGACGGTGCCGATCGAGGAGACGTGGGGCGCTCTCCGCGAGCTGGTCGAGGCCGGCAAGATCCGCCACGCCGGCATATCCGAGGCCGCGCCGGAGACCATCCGCCGGGCCCACGCGGTCCAGCCGGTGACGGCCGTCCAGACCGAGTACTCGCTGTGGACCCGCGATCCGGAGGACGACGGCGTGCTGGCCACGTGCGCCGAGCTCGGCATCGGCTTCGTCGCCTACTCCCCGATCGGGCGGGGCTTCCTGTCGGGCCGGATCCGCAGCGTCGACGACCTCGCGCCCGACGACTTCCGACGCCGCAGCCCGCGGTTCCAGGGCGAGGCGTTCGAGCGGAACCTTGCGCTGGTCGACCGGGTACGCGAGATCGCCGATCAGAAGGGCGTCACCCCCACGCAGCTCGCGCTGGCCTGGGTGATGGCGCAGAGCGAGCGGGCCGGGAGCCCGGCCGGGGTGGATAGGCCCGCCGTCGTGCCCATCCCCGGCACCAAGCGGGTCTCCTACCTGGAGGAGAACGCGGCGGCGGCCGACGTCGCGCTCGACGACGAGGACCTGCGCCGGCTGGACGAGGCGGCGCCGGCGGGGGCCGCGATGGGAGACCGCTACCCGGACATGTCCTCGGTGCACCGCTGACCCTCCCGTCACGCCCGGCCTGTGCTGCCGGGCAGGATGACGGCGTGCGGGTCCCGGTCGTTCGAGCTGTGTTCCGCGGCGCGAGGCTCCCCGGGTGACGACGATCCTCGTCGCCGCGATCACCGTCGTCGCGCTGCTGCTCGCCCTGCTGGGCGCCGCCACCACCGTGGCCGGACGCCGCATCGGCCTGGTCCACCTGGCCGGCGCCGGCCTGCTCGAGGGCCTGCTGCTGCTCCAGGCCGGGATCGCCGTCGCCGCCCTGGCCGGCGGCACCCGCCCGGCCGACCCGCCGACGTTCCTCAGCTATCTCATCGGCGTGCTGCTCGTCCCGGTCGCCGGCGTCCTGTGGTCCCGCACCGAGCGGACCCGCTGGGCCGGCACCGTGATCGCGGTGGCGGCCCTGGTCGTCGCGGTCATGGTCTGGCGGCTGCTGCAGCTGTGGGAGGCCACCGGTGTCTGAGCACCCAGCGGCGGACCGTGGTGCCCTGCCCGACGGCACGGTCACCGGGCCCGGGCGCGTGCTCGTCGCGCTCTACGGGATCTTCGCGCTGGCGGCCGGTGCGCGCGCCGCGGTGCAGGTGAGCACCCGGTTCGGCGAGGCGCCGCTGGCGTACCTGCTCTCGGCGCTCGCCGCCGTCGTCTACGTGGTCGCCACGGCCGGTCTCGTGCGCGGCGGCCGGTCCGGACGGCGGACGGCGCTGGTCGCGATCACGGTCGAGCTCGTCGGCGTCCTCGTCGTGGGGACACTGTCGCTGGCCGACCCGGGCGCCTTCCCGGACGAGACGGTGTGGTCGGGCTACGGCCGCGGCTACTTCTTCGTCCCGCTCGTGCTGCCCGTCCTGGGGCTCTGGCTGCTCCGCTCCCGCGCCGGCGGGCCCGCGGCCCGGGAGCGGTAGCGGGGAGCGAGCGTGCGGGTCTAGAAGTCCCCGCCCCCGAAATCGCCACCCCCGAAGTCGCCGCCGCCGGAGTCCCAGCCGTTGTCGGCGCCGCCGGCGAAGTCGGCGTTCGGGTCGCCGCCGTAGTCGCCGCCCTGGTCGCCGTAGTCGCCGCCCGACGCCTCCTGGGACATCCCTTCCTCGTCCCCGCCGCCGAACAGCCCGCCGTCACCCGCGCCCGTGTCGAACAGGGCGTCCGCGACCGCGGTGCCGATGACGAGGCCGCCGATGGTGCCCAGCAGGCTGCCGCCGATCATGCTGCCCATCCCGGGCCCGCCGTAGCCGCCCCCGTAGCCGCCGCCGTATCCGCCGCGGCCGTACCCGCCCTGCCCGTACCCGCCCGGTCCATGGCCGCCCGGTCCGTAGCCCGGCCCACCGCCCAGGGCGCGCTCGAGGGTGCCCGGCTGCCGGACCTCCGCCCGCGTCGCGACCCGGGCGAGGGTGGCGGGGTCGTCGGTGCGCGGGCGCTCACCGGCCGGGACGGCGGCGGCCAGCTGCGCGAGGACCTGCTGCCGCTGGTCGGCGTCCAGCTTCGCGAAGGCCTCGGCGTGCGCCTGCTCGATCTGCTCGGGCGGTGCGGTGCGCAGCAGGTACCGGTAGCGCTCGATGGCCTGCTCGTCGGACACCCCGCCCTGGCCGTGCCCCCCGTGACCGCCGCCGTAGCCACCACCGCCGTAGCCGCCGTGGTCGCCCTGCTGTGCCGGCGGCGGGTACTGGTGATGCTGGCGTCGGCCGAAGAGTCGGTCGAGCAGTCCCATGGCGGTTCCTCCACTTGCGACGGCGCGGGCCCCTGACGAGGACGGACACCTCCGGGCCTTCCCCGTACCAACGCGGTCCACACCCGGTCGGTGCCCGACCTGCAGCAGGTCTCGTGCATGGAACCGGTGGCACGCGGTTAAATTGCCTGTGTGCCGCCCGTGAGCGACCGTGCCAGCACCTCCTCCGTCCCTGCCCGGGCGGTGGAGGCCGCCGTCGAACTCGCCGCCCGGCCCGCCGCCTCGACGCTGGTGGACGCCGAGCGCGAGCTCGGGCAGCAGGCGGGCATCGTCACGGCCGCCAGCGCCGCCGTCTCCGGCTCCACGAGCCCCGCCGGTGCGCACGCGGTCCTGCCCGGGGTGCTCGCCGACGTCCCGGTTGCCGTCCTGGTCATCGACCAGGAGGCCGGCGCGGTGATGTACGCCAACGTTGCCGCCGTCGAGCTCGCGGGCAACATCACGCTCCCCGTGGACATCGACACCTGGGGCGCGGCGGCCGGGCTCACCGATCTCTCCGGTGCCCCGCTGGCCAGCACGACCGGCCCGCTCTCGCTCGTCGCCCAGGGCCGTCCGCTCACCGGTGAGGCCGTGCGGCTGGCCCCCGGCCGGAGCACCGAGCGGGAGCGGGCCGACGCCGACGACGGGCAGGACGACCAGCTGCTGTGGGTCACCGGCTTCCCCCTGACGCAGGTGGGCAGCGGCCAGCAGCTGGCGCTCGTGGTGTTCATGCAGCTCGATCCCGCGGACGAGACCAGCGACCCGGCGGCCTACCTCCAGGCGCTCCGCGAGCGGGCCGTCATCGCCACCGACATCACCTTCACGATCACCGACCCCCGCGAGCCCGACCATCCGCTGGTCTGGGTCAACCCCTCCTTCACCCGCGTCACCGGGTACGAGGCCGACGAGGCCATCGGCCGGAACTGCCGCTTCCTCCAGGGCCCGGCCACGGATCCCGCCGTGGTCGCCGGCATCCGCGCGGCGATCGAGGAACGGCGTCCCCACACGGCAACGCTGCTGAACTACCGCAAGGACGGCACGGCGTTCTGGAACCAGCTGTCGATCAGCCCGGTCTTCGACGGCAACAGCGACCTCGTCAGCTTCGTCGGGGTGCAGATCGACGTCACCGAGCGCGTCCGGGTGGAGCACGACCGCGAGTCCGCCTTCGCCGCCGAGCAGGCGGCTCGCCAGGACGCGGAACTGGCCCGCGCGGTCGCGGAGCGGGCGCGGGCCGACGCCGAGCGGGCACAGAGCCGGCTGGCGCTGATGGCCGAGGCCACCAGCGCGCTGATCGCCACCCTCGACATGACCGAGCTGCTCGACCGCCTCGCCGGGTTGTGCGTGCCCCGGCTGGCCGACTGGGTCTTCCTGACCCTGGTCGACCAGTACGGCCAGGTGCGGGAGACCGCCGCCCGCCATCGCGACGGGCGGGAGAGCGACCTGGAGGTCATCGCCCGGCACAGCCGGCACCTGCCGCCCCGGTCCCCGAGCCGGCGGACCATCGCCAGCGCGCGGCCGGTGCTCCTCGAGGACATCACACCCGACGTCCTGCGGGACGTGATCGGC
The DNA here is from genome assembly GCF_004570385.1 of Blastococcus sp. CT_GayMR19. GTDB lineage: Bacteria > Actinomycetota > Actinomycetes > Mycobacteriales > Geodermatophilaceae > Blastococcus_B. Next base: position 58,902 of record NZ_SPQL01000016.1, read on the forward strand.
GACCCCGAGGTGGTGGCGGCGTTCCAGCGGCTGGGCGGCACGACGACGCTGACCGTGCCGATGGTGGCCCGGCGGCGCACCCTGGGCGCCCTCGCCCTGGTCCGGGCCGACGCCGGGACGTTCACCCGGGAAGAGATCGACCTGGCCGAGGACCTCGCCGCGCGGGCGGCGCTGGCGATGGACAACGTGCGGCTCTACCAGCAGGAGCACACGGTGGCCGACACCCTGCAGCGGTCGCTGCTGCCGGTGCTGCCGGAGATCCCCGGCATCGAGTCCGCCGCCCACTACGTCAGCGCCTCGACGGCGGCGGAGGTCGGTGGGGACTTCTACGACCTGCTGCAGCTCCCCGACGGGTCGGTGGGCATGGCCATCGGGGACGTCGTCGGCCACGACGTCGCCGCGGCGGCGGCGATGGGTCACCTGCGGGGCGTCCTGCGCGCGGTCGTCTGGGAGGCCGTGGACGGCGATCCCGGCTCGGTGCTGGCCCGCGTGGACCGGCTCGTGCAGGGGCTGCAGGTGGCGTCGCTGGCGACGATGGTCTACGCGCGGGCCGAGCGGCCCGCCCGCGCGGGCGCCCCGTGGCGGGTGCACGTCGCCAACGCCGGGCACCCGCCGCTCCTGCTGCGTGCGCCGTCGGGCGCCGTCCGCCTCGTCGACGGCGTGACCGGCCTGCTCGTGGGCGTGGACGTCACGGCCCACCGCGAGACGCTCACCGTCGAGGTGCCCAGCGGCTCCACGCTGATCGCCTACACCGACGGGCTGATCGAGCGCCCCGGCCTGGACCTGGATCAGGGCATCGTCGAGCTCTGCGCGCGGATCGCCGCCACGGCGCCGGACACCGGTCCCCGGGCGTTGTGCGACGCCGCCGTCAGCGGGGCGCTGGACCACCGGGACGACGTGGCGCTGCTCGCCGTCCGCTTCGGCTGACCAGCAGCATGGGGCCGCCCCCTCGTCAGGCCTCGGTGCGGAGCAGTCCGTAGGCGCCGCGGTGGAACAGCAGCGGACGGCGTTCGGGATGCGCGCCGAGGTCCAGGACGCGCGCGACGGCGAGCGTGTGGTCGCCGCCGTCGTACTCGGCCCACAGCTCCCCGTCGATCCAGGCGACGATGTCGGAGAGGACCGGTGAGCCGTGGGCGCTCGGCGTCCAGGGCATCCCGGCGAACTTGTCCGGCGCGGAGCGGGCGAAGTTCTGCGAGACGGCGTCCTGCCCCTCCGCCAGCACGTTCACGCAGAACCGGCCGATCTCGCGCAGCCGCGGCCACGTGCGGGAGGTGCGCGCGGGAGCGAAGGCGACCAGCGGCGGATCGAGGGACAGCGAGCTGAACGCCTGGCAGGTGAAGCCGATCGGCCCCTCCGCGGTGACCGCGGTGACGACGGTGACCCCCGAGGCGAAGTGCCCGAGCACGTCGCGCAGCAACGATGGGTCGACGATCCGCTGCGGTCCTCCCTCGGAATCGCTCATCCGGCGGCGAGGGCACGGGGCACCGAGCGGCCCCCGGCGCGGTAGAGCGAGCTGGGCAGGGCGTGCCCGACGGCCTGCTCGGTGACGCGGGCGGCAGTCAGGAGCGCGTCCAGGTCGAGGCCGGTCCGCACGCCCGACTCCTCCAGCATGTAGACCAGTTCCTCGGTGGCGATGTTGCCGCTCGCGCCCGGTGCGAACGGGCAGCCGCCGAGGCCGCCGATGGAGGAGTCCAGCTGGGCGGCGCCGGCCTGCACGGCCGCCAGCGCGTTGGCCTGCCCGGTGCCGCGGGTGTCGTGGAAGTGGACGCCCACGGGCACGCCGGGACAGGCCCGGCGGACGGCGTCGAGCAGCTGGACCACGCGCAGCGGCGTCGTCGTCCCGATCGTGTCGCCGAGGCACAGCTGGTCGGCCCCGGCGGTCACGGCCGCTCGGGCGACGTCCACCGTGCGGCCGACGGGTGTGCGCCCGTCGAACGGGCAGTCCCACGCCGTGGCGATGACGACCTCGAGCGACCCGCCGGCCGCGTGGGCCAGGCCGGTGATCTCGGGGACGGCGCCGACGGCCTCCGCCGTGGAGCGCCCGGCGTTCGCCCGGCTGTGGCTGTCGGCCGCGGACACCACGTATTCCAGGTGGGCGACGCCCGCGTCGATCGCCCGGACCGCGCCGCGGGCGTTGGCCACGAGCGCCGACCAGTGCACGTCGGGCCACCGGGAGAGCTCGGCCGCGACCTGGTCGGCGTCGGCGAGGGCGGGCACGGCCCTGGGCGACACGAAGGACGTCGCCTCGATCCGCCGCACGCCGGTGGCGACCAGCGCCTCCAGCATCTCCAGCTTGGCGTCGAGGGGCACGGGCGTCTCGATCTGCAGGCCGTCCCGCATCCCGACCTCACGGACGTCGACCGCGCTCGGCAGCACCAGATCGAACTCGTTCACGCTCGCCTCCTCGGCCTCGGCGCCGGGGCCGTTTCGTCAGACCCATCCAGCATCCTGCACCTGCGCGAATTACCCCTTTAAGGCGACCCGGAACGGTTCCGGGGCGTCCGCAGCGCCGATACAGGGGACTGTCACGCAAGATGGTTGAAGTCGATGGAGGTAGGAAGTGATCGAGGTGGTGGAGGCGCTGCCGCCTGCGGACCGCCGCAGTGCGTTCTCCAACGCACCGATGGGCATCGGACTGACCACCCCGGCCGGGATCCTGGTCGATGCCAACCCGGCGCTGTGCGCTCTGGTGGGGCGATCGGCCGCCGAGCTGCACGGCCGCTCCGTGCTCGGGCTCGTCCACCCCGACAGCCGGGCGGTCGCCGAGGAGGCACACGCGACGCTCAACTCCCACCGCTCCCGGCCGCTGCGGCTGGAGACGCGGCTGGTCCGGTCCGACCACAGCGAGGTGCCGGTCCAGGTGACCGCCTCCTGGGTGCCGGAGTCGGAGGACGGCCAGGCGGCGCACCTCGTCATGATCGTCGAGGACATCACCGACCGGAAGGCCATGGAGGCCCAGCTGGTCCACCGGTCGCTGCACGACGCGCTGACCGGCCTGCCGAACCGGCTGCTCTTCCAGGACCGGCTGTGGCACGCGCTCGAGCGGGGCCACCGCGAGCGCACGCCCACCTGCGTGCTGATCATGGACCTCGACGGGTTCAAGGCGATCAACGACGAGCTGGGCCACCCGATGGGCGACCTCGTGCTGATCTCCTTCGCCGAGCGGCTGCGCTCGGTGCTCCGCGCCAGCGACACCGCCGCCCGCCTGGGCGGGGACGAGTTCAGCATCGTCTGCGAGAACACCGAGCCGGCCGACGCCGAGGTGCTGGCCGACCGGCTCCGCACCGCGGTGACCGAGCCGCTGTCCCTGAGCGGGACGAGCGTCTCGGTCGGCATCAGCATCGGGATCGGCTCCGCGCCGGGAGGCGAGGAGCCGGGCGACGTCTACGAGCGGGTCGTCCGGGAGGCCGACGACGCCATGTACGCGAACAAGGCCAGCCGCCGCCGCTGATCAGCGGGCCGCGGCCCCTACGACCTCGCGCTCGCCGGCCGGCGCCGCGGCACCCAGCCGCGCGCCCTCGACGTCCAGGTCGGGCAGCAGCCGGTCCAGCCAGCGGGGCAGCCACCAGGCCGACCGGCCCAGGAGCGCCAGGACGGCCGGGACGAGCGTCATCCGCACCAGGAAGGCGTCGACGAGGATGCCGACGGCCAGGCCGAAGGCGATCGCCTTGACGATGACGTCCTCGATGGTCACGAAGCTCGCGAAGACCGCGAACATGATCAGCGCCGCGGCGACGACGACCCGTGCCGCGTGCCGGGCCCCGGTGACGACGGCGTCCCGGGGAGCGGCACCGTGCACGAACTCCTCGCGCATCCGGGAGACGAGGAAGACCTCGTAGTCCATGGCCAGGCCGAACAGCACCGCCATGAGGATGACCGGCAGGAAGCTGATCACCGGGCCGGTCGCCGGGACACCGAGCAGGTCGCTGAACCAGCCCCACTGGAACACCGCGACGACCGCGCCGAACGAGGCGCCCACGGACAGCAGGAACCCGACGGCGGCCTTCAGCGGGACGAGGATCGAGCGGAACACCAGCAGGAGCAGCACGAGGGCGAGGCCGACCACCACGAGGGCGAAGGGCAGCAGCGCGTCGCCGAGCCGGTCGGAGACGTCGATGGCGACCGCCGTCTGCCCGGTCACGGCGATCTCGCCGCCGGACTCCCGCTCCAGGCCGGGGGCGAGATCGCGCAGATCGGCGACGAGGGCGTTGGTCGCCTCCTCCTGCGGGCCGCTCTCCGGGATCACCGTGACGATCGCCGTGCTGCCTCCGGGCAGCAGCGTCGGCTGGGCGAACGCGACGTCGTCCAGTCCGCCGGTGAACTCCCCGGGGGTCCCCGTGGGGGTCCCGCCGACAGCGGCCGCGATCCGGCCGACCGACTGCTCGGCCGTGGCGGGGTCGAGGCCCTCCACGAGCATCACCAGGGGACCGTTGAGGCCGGGACCGAAGTTCTCACTGATCAGGTCGTAGGCCTGGCGCTGGGGGGCCTCGGGCGCGGCCGTGGAGTTGTCGGGCAGCGCCAGCTGCAGCTGGGGCGCCGGGATCGCCAGGACGACCAGGCCGGCGAGGACGGCCAGCACGGTGACCAGCGGACGACGGGTGATCAGCCGGGTCCAGCGGGCGCCCATCGAGCCGCCGGCTCCGGTGGTCTCCCGCGCGTCGGCCAGCTCGCGGCGGGCCGCGCGGGAGCCGGGCTTCGGGGCCAGGCGCCCGCCCGCGAAGCCGAGCAGGGCCGGCAGCAGGGTGAGGGCGACGAGGACGGCGACGAGAACCGTGCCGGCCGCGCCGACGCCCATGACGGTCAGGAACGGGATCCCGACGACGGCGAGGCCCGACAGGGCGATGACGACGGTGAGGCCGGCGAAGACGACCGCGGACCCGGCGGTGCCGACCGCACGCGCCGCGGACTCCTCCGGGTGCATGCCCGCGGCCAGCTGGGTGCGGTGCCGGGACAGGATGAACAGCGTGTAGTCGATCCCCACGGCCAGCCCGATCATCAGCGCCAGGGTGGGCGCCGTCGAGGACAGGGTGATCAGGTTCGACGTGAGCAGCAGGCCACCCATGCCGACCGCGATGCCGACGATCGCCGTCAGCAGGTTCATCCCGGCCGCGAGCAGCGAGCCGAACGTCAGTACCAGCACGAGGACGGCGACCGCCACGCCGATGAACTCGGTGGCGCTGATCGCGACGCCGGTGGTGCCGAAGGCGTTGCCGCCGACGGCCACCTCGAACCCGGCGTCGGCGGCGGCCGCGGTCGTCTCCTGGAGAGCGTCGAGGGTCCCGGGCTCGATCTCGCCCTGCGCGACGTCGTACTGGACGGTGGCCAGGGCCGCCCGGCCGTCGGGGCTGATCGCGGAGCTCTCGAACGGGCTGACCACGGAGCCGACCTCCGGGGCCTGCCGGGCCGCGGCGACGACCTGCTCGATGACGGCGGCGTTCGCCGGGTCGACCACGGTGGAGCCGTCGGGGGCGACGAAGACGATCTGCGCGCCGACGCCGGCGGCGCCCGGGGAGGCGGCGTCGAGCGAGTCGAGCGCCTCCTGGGACTCCGACCCCGGGATCGTGAACTCGTCGTCGAAGGAGCTGCCGAGGGTGAGCAGCAGGGCGACGACGGCACCGAGGATCGCCAGCCACGCCACCGAGACGGTGCCGCGGTGGCGGTAGGAGGCGCGGCCGAGCCGGGCGAGCAGCGAGCTCATGGGGAAGAGGACTCCAGATCAGGGGTCGTGGCGGCGCGGAGCAGCAGCAGCAGCGCCGTGCGTTCGAGGTCGGAGGCGGCGCGCCGGCCGGACGGGGAGACCCCGCCGACCACCTCGCGGATGACGACGCCGTCGTGCAGCGCCAGGACGATGCGGGCCAGGCGGTGGGCCGGGACGGTCAGCCGGATGCCCACCCGCGAGGCCGAGGTCTCGATCAGCGCGGTGAGGCGCCCGTGCAGGGCTTCCGCGTGGCGGCGCAGCGCCGCGGCCGCCTCCGGACGCCGGGCCGCGAGCAGCGCGTACTCGGTGTGCACGAGCACCCAGGTGCGGTCGGCGCGGAAGGTCGACAGGCAGCGCTCGACGGCGGCGCCCACCGGGTCGGCCTCGTCCTCGATGCCGGTCAGCTGCTCCTCGGCGAGGGCGAGGTTGCGGGCGGTCTCCCGGGCGTAGAGCGCGGCGAAGAGCTCGTCCTTGGTGCGGAAGCTGGAGTAGAAGGCGCCGCGGGTGAAGCCGCCCCGGGAGCAGATGTCCTCGACGCTGGCGGCGGCGAACCCGATCTCGGCGAAGGTCTCCAGTGCCGCGTCGAGCAGCCGTTCCACCGTCTCCGCCCGACGGCGGCGGGGGCGATCGACCTCGGACACGATGCAGGACTGTATCGGATACGCCCGTGTATCGACGCCAGCCCCGCCGGCGAGACTTTCCGCGCGGAAAGTCCCGGGCCGTTGCCGGACTTGCCGCGCGGAAAGTCCGGCGGGTCAGCCGGGCCAGCGGCCGACGACGTCCCCGAACGCCGCGGCGGCCTGCTCGAGCTCGGCCAGCTCCACGTACTCGTCGCGGGCGTGCATGACCGCCGGCGTGCCCGGGCCCCACACCACGATCGGCGCGCCCTGCACCACCTCGACCAGCACGGAGGCATCGGTGAAGTAGGTGGCCGGCTTCGACAGCACCGGGCCGGGGAGGGTGGCGACCCACGGGTCGTCGGCCGGCGTCCCCACCGGCGGCAGGTCGACCCGCACCTCGACGTCGGCCACCTCCGGCTGGCCCTGCCACCAGCGCAGCAGCGCGCCCCCGTCGGCGACCGTGCGCATGTCGATGACGGCCTCCGCGCGGTCGGGGACCACGTTGGCGGCGGCGCCCCCGGCCACCATCCCCGGGTTCCACGTCTCGTTGCCCAGGAACTCGTCGCTGCGCAGCGGGATCTCTCCCCCGGCGCGGGTGAGCAGCGCCGCCAGGTCGAGGACGGCGTTGTGCCCGCGCTCCGGCGTGCTGCCGTGCGCCGCGCGTCCCGCCGTCCGGACGGCGAGCCAGAGCGCGCCCTTGTGGCCGAGCACGACCTCGTTGCCGGTCGCCTCGGGGACGATCACGGCGCCGATGCGCTGCTCGCCGACGGCGGAGGCGGCCGCGGCGGCGCCCTTGGAGCCGATCTCCTCGTCGCTCGTGAGCAGCAGTGCGACCGGCGTCTCCGGATCGGCGCCCGCCAGCGCCGCCACGGACGCGACCAGGCCGGCCTTCATGTCGCTGCCCCCGCGGCCCCACACGCGACCGCCGTCCAGGTCGGCGCCGAACGGATCGCGCTGCCACTCGCCCGCGTCCGGCACCGGGACGGTGTCGATGTGGCAGGCGAGGAGCAGCTGTGGCCGGCCGGGATCGGTCGGCGTCCGGAGGAGCGTCCACGGGTGGTCGGGGTCGGAGCCCTCGGTGACCTGCAGATGCGGCGCATGTCCACGCAGGACCTCGACGACGGCGCCCATGGCGTCCCGTTGCGATCCGGGGTCGCCGGAGACGGTGACGCGGCCCACGAGCTCGCGGAGCAGCCCGACGACGTCCATGGTCAGCCTCCCAGCGCAGCGGTCACGACGGCCCGGGCCTCCTCCTGCACCTGCGCCAGGTGCGCGGGGCCGCGGAAGGACTCGGCGTAGACCTTGTAGACGTCCTCGGTGCCCGAGGGGCGCGCGGCGAACCACGCGTTCTCGGTGGTGACCTTGAGCCCGCCGATGGGGGCGCCGTTGCCGGGGGCGGTGGTGAGCTTGGCGACGATCGGCTCACCGGCCAGCTCGGTCGCGGTGACCGCCTCGGGGGAGAGCTTGCCCAGCGCCGCCTTCTCCTCGCGGGTGGCCGGCGCGTCGATCCGTGCGTACGCCGACTCCCCGAAGTGGTCGGTCAGCTGCCGGTGCAGCTTCGAGGGGGACCGGCCCGTCACGGCCTGGATCTCGCTGGCCAGCAGCGCGAGCAGGATGCCGTCCTTGTCCGTCGTCCACACGCCGCCGTCACGCCGCAGGAACGACGCCCCCGCGGACTCCTCGCCGCCGAACCCGACCGAGCCGTCGAGCAGGCCCGGCACGAACCACTTGAACCCGACCGGCACCTCCACCAGCGGGCGGCCCAGGTCGGCGACCACGCGGTCGATCAGGGAGCTGGACACCAGGGTCTTGCCGACGGCGGTGGTCGGCGACCAGTCCGGCCGGTGGCTGAGCAGGTAGGCGATCGCGACGGCGAGGAAGTGGTTCGGGTTCATCAGGCCGCCGTCGGGCGTGACGATCCCGTGCCGGTCGGCATCGGCGTCGTTGCCGGTCGCGATCTGGAACTCGTCCTTGCGGCCGACCAGGGACGCCATGGCCGCCGGGGACGAGCAGTCCATCCGGATCTTGCCGTCCCAGTCCAGGGTCATGAACCGCCACGTGGGGTCCACCAGCGGATTGACGACGGTGAGGTCGAGGCGGTGGCGCTCGGCGATGGCCGCCCAGTAGTCGACGCTCGCGCCACCCAGCGGGTCCGCGCCGATCCGCACGCCGGCGTTCCGGATGGCATCGATGTCGACGACGGCGGGCAGGTCGTCGACGTAGGCGCCGAGGAAGTCGTAGGACTCGGCGTCGGCGCGGGCCTGCTCGAGGGGCACCCGGCGGACGCCGCTCAGCCCGGCGCGCAGCAGCTCGTTGGCGCGGCCCGCGATCCAGCCGGTGGCGTCGGTGTCGGCCGGGCCGCCGTCCGGAGGGTTGTACTTGAAGCCGCCGTCCCGCGGTGGGTTGTGCGACGGCGTGACGACGATGCCGTCCGCGAGACCCGTCGTCTTCCCCCGGTTGGCGGCCAGGATCGCGTGGCTGACCGCCGGGGTCGGCGTGTAGCGGCCGGCCGCGTCGACCAGCACGGTCACGTCGTTGGCGGCCAGCACCTCCAGCGCGCTGGCCCAGGCGGGCTCGGAGAGGGCATGGGTGTCCCGGCCGATGAACAGCGGCCCGTCGTAGCCCTGGGCGGCGCGGTACTCGCAGATGGCCTGGGTGGTGGCCAGGATGTGCGGCTCGTTGAAGGCCGCGTCGAAGGCCGACCCGCGGTGCCCGGAGGTGCCGAAGGCCACCTGCTGGGCGGGTTCCGCGGGGTCCGGCTCGACCGTGTAGTACGCGGTGACCAGCGCGGCGATGTCGATCAGGTCGGAAGGGGCGGCGGGCTGACCGGCACGGACATCGCTCATGCCGCTGATCTTGGCCCGCGGGCGGCTGTCCGCGCGACCGGGCGCGTCGGGACCGGGAGGACGAAAAAGCCCTTGCGGTTCTGTCAGTAGGGGGGCGCATCCTGGCCCCATGACGTCGGACAGAACCCCAGCACCGTCCGCGGGGGGCGCGGCATGACCGCGGCCCCGGCGGTCGAAGCCGTCGAACTGGTCAAGCACTTCGGGGACACCCGCGCCGTCGACGACGTGAGCTTCGTGGTCCCCGCGGGTTCGGTCCTCGGCCTGCTCGGTCCCAACGGCGCGGGCAAGACCACCCTCGTCCGGATGCTGACGACGCTGAGCGTGCCCACGAGCGGCACCGGCCGCGTGGCCGGCTTCGACATCATCGAGCAGCCCAACGAGGTCCGCCGCAGCATGGGCCTGACCGGTCAGGCGGCCACGGTCGACGAGATCCTGACCGGCCGGGAGAACCTCAAGCTGATCGGCGCCCTCTACGGGCTGCCCAGGAAGTACGTCGCGGAGGCCACCGAGCGGCTCTTCGCGCGCTTCGACCTCACCCACGCCGCCGACCGGATGGCCAAGACCTACTCCGGTGGCATGCGGCGCCGGCTGGACCTGGCGGTGAGCCTGCTGGCGGCCCCGCCCATCCTCTTCCTCGACGAGCCGACCACCGGTCTGGACCCGATGAGCCGGTCGGGTCTGTGGGACGTCCTCCGGGAGCTGGTCACCGAGGGCACCACGCTCGTGCTGACGACGCAGTACCTGGAGGAGGCCGACAACCTGGCCGACGAGATCGTCGTCGTCGACAAGGGCAAGGTCATCGCCGCGGGCACCCCCACGCAGCTCAAGGACCGGGCGGGCAAGGCCAGCGTCGTGGTGACGCTGACCAACGCCGCCGACCTCGACGCGGCGGCCGACCTGATGCGCGCGCACTCGCCGGAGGTCCACGTGGAGCGGGGGAGCCGCCGCGTGACCGCACAGGCCGGCGGGCTGGGCGACATGACACGCATCGCCGCCGTCTTCGAGACCAGCGGCATCGAACTGGACGACCTCGGGCTGGCCCGCCCCAGCCTGGACGACGTCTTCCTGCACCTCACCGGCCACCGCGCCGAGACCGAGCCCGACGCCGGGGCCTCCTCCTCCGACGCGACCACCGAGGGAGTTCCATCGTGACCGCCGTCCAGACCGCCCGCACGTCGGTCACCCGGCCGCCGATCCATCCGCCGTCCCTGCTCCGGGCGTCGGCGACCATCGTCTGGCGCAACCTGCTGCACATCCGCCGGATGCCCGAGATGCTGCTCGACGTCACGGTGCAGTCGGTGATGTTCGTGCTGCTGTTCGCCTACGTGTTCGGCGGCGCGATCGCCGTGATCGGCAGCAACTACCGGGAGTTCCTGCTGCCGGGAATCATGGTGCAGACCATGGTCTTCTCCTCCGCCATCGTGGCGATGGGGCTGACCAGCGACCTGCAGAAGGGGATCGTCGACCGGTTCAAGTCGCTGCCCATCCCCCGCTCGTCGGTGCTGGTCGGCCGGAGCATCTCGAGCCTGATCCACTCGAGCATCGGCGTCCTCGTGATGGGGCTGACCGGCCTGCTCATCGGCTGGCGCATCCGGAACGGCGTCGTCGACGGGATACTCGCGTTCCTGCTCCTGCTGCTGTTCGGGTTCGCCCTGATCTGGCTGGGCATCTGGGTCGGCTCCCTGATGCGGACGGTCGAGGCCGTGCAGGGCTTCATGTTCACGGTCATGTTCCCGCTGACGTTCGTGGCCAACACGTTCGCTCCCACGGAGACCATGACGCCGTGGCTGCGGACGATCGCCGAGTGGAATCCCGTCTCCGCGCTCACCCAGGCGTGCCGGGAGCTGTGGGGCAACGGCCCGCCGGCACCGGCGGACGCCGCCTGGCCCCTGCAGAACCCGGTGATGGTGTCCGTGGCGTGGTCGTTCATCTTCATCGCGATCTTCGCGCCGCTCGCGGTCTCCGCCTTCCGCCGTCGTTCCCGCGACTGATCCCGACGGCACGGCGGCCGCCTGGCCACCGCTCGACGGCGTCGAGCCCTACCCCCGCTCGACGGCGTCGAGCCCTACCCTCCCTCGACGACGTCGAGGAATCTGCGGATGGTCTCGAGGAAGACCTCGGGCTGCTCGCTGTGCACCCAGTGCCCGGCGTTCTTGATCTTGACGAGGCGGGTCGCCGGGAAGAGCTCGTCCATGCGGACCCGGTCCTCCGGGAGGATGTACGTCGAGTTCGCCCCGGCGATCCACAGGACCGGGCCGTCGTAGGTGGCACCCGCGGGAGGTGCGGGGAAGCCGCGCAGGTGCCCGAGGTCGCGGGCAAGGGCCGCGAGGTTCAGCCGCCACCGCCAGCCGCCGCTCGCCCCCACGTCGCGGACCAGGCTCTGCAGCAGGAACGAGCGCACCATCCGGCTGGGGACGGCGGGCCGCAGCGCCTCGTCGGCCTCGTCCCTCGTCCGCAGGCTGTCCAGGTCGAGGGCCCGCATGGCGGCGATGTAGCCCGCGAAGGGGGTGGCCTCCTCGTCGGGGTCGTCGGTCCGGGCGCCGGCTTCCGGGTAGTCGGACGGCGCGACGTCGACGACGACCAGCGCACGCAGCAGCTCCGGGTGCCGCAGGGCCAGCTGCATCGCGACCTTGCCGCCCATGGAGTGCCCGACGAGGGTGACCGGCTCGCCCAGCCTCCGCAGCTCGGCCGCCAGCAGCTCCGCCATGCCGAGGTAGTCGACCCGGTCGGTCCATGGGGAGTGCCCGTGGTTGGGCAGGTCGAGCAGGGTCACCCGGTGCCGGTCGGCCAGCCCCTTGGCGATCGTCGTCCAGTTCTTGCCCTGCCCGAACAGCCCGTGCACGAAGACGACGTGCGGGCCTGCCTCGCCCACGGTGCGCGACGCCAGCCGCTGGTTCCTGTCCTCGTCGTCTGCCACCCGGGGATTCCACCAGACACACCGTCCGCCTGCGGAGACGGCGCGTTCCCCGGATTTCGTCGGTGCCGGCACGCACACTGCTTGCCTGGTCGCAGGCGGGCAGCCGCCGTGCGCAACGAGGGGGACAGCACATGCCGGGACGGCGCCGCCGTGCCACGAGCACCACGAGCCGGACGAGCGCCGCGGCCCGGACGAGCGCCGCGAGCCGCACGAGCGCCGCGAGCCGGGCGAGCGCCGCGACCGGCACCGCGCGGAAGCGGGCGGCTGCCTCGCCGCGCCGCGCCGCGAAGCCGAAGCCGGACAACCCGGTCGCCGGTCCGGGGGAGCGGGTATGGGTGCTCGCCGTCCCGTTCCGGGCGCCGGCCCCCGGCGCGGTCTGGCACGCGGGGCTGCAGGCGCACGTCTGGGTCGGGGCGGACCTGCCTCCCGAGCTCCAGCCCTACGACCCGCCGCCGTACACGTTCGAGCGGTTCCTCGAGGACGAGCTCAACGAGAAGCCCCGGCCCCTGCCCATGGCCCGGCCGCTGACCCCGCGCGACCAGCAGTGCGACGGCGCCGACGTGGTCGCGGCTCACGCGGCAGCGGGCGGCCGGGTCTTCCTGCTGGGCGACGATCCCGGCGTGGGCAAGACCGGGACGGCGATCCTGGCCGTCAAGGCCATCGCCGAGCAGCGGGACGTCCGGACCGTGCTCGTCGTGGCCGACCGTCCGGCGGCAATCACCATCCCGCACTGGGCACGCTCGATCGCCGGCTTCGGCGACGGCGGGCTGCGCTGGTGCGTCACCACCTGGGACCGCCTGGCCAAGGTGAGCAAGCTGACCTTCGACGTCGTCGTCGCCGACGAGGCGCACATGGTGCGGCACACCACGACGCAGCGGTGGAAGCACTGGAAGGCCGTCTCCGGTGCCGGGCGGGCGAACGGTGCGCCCTACGTCCTCGCCGCCACCGCGACGCCGGCGCACACCCCGCTCGAGCTGCCGTACCTCGCGCCGCAGTTCGCCGTCCACCACGGCGAAGGCATCCGGGAGTGGGCCGACCTGCCCACCCGCCTCGCCGCCCACGGGTTCCACGTGGAACGTGGCCGCTACGGCTGGGTCTGGACCGAGGACGCCGACGAGCGCCGGGCGGACCTCGCCCGCCTCCAGGACTGGCTCGCCGACGCCGATCCGCCGGCCCTGCTGCACCGCCCGGCCCCGTGGGGTCCCGTCTCGGTCACCGGGACGCCGGTTGCCCTGACCCCCGCCGAGCGGGCCGCCTACGACACCGAGTGGTCGGAGTTCCGCGCCGAGATGCAGCTCGCCCGGCGTGCCCGGCAGAGCGCGAAGGGCCGCGCCGCGCTGATGCGGTTCCGGCAGAAGGCCGGCCTGATCCGCGTGCAGGCGACCGTGGACTGGGTGAAGGCGCAGGTGGAGGCCGAGCGCCAGGTCGCGGTGTCGGTGGAGTTCGTCGAGACGGCGGCCGACCCGATCCGCGAGGCGCTGCTGGACGCCGGTGTGCCGGTGGCGGGCATCTACGGGCGAGACCGGTTCGACGTCGAGGCCGATCGGCTGCGGTTCCAGCGCGGCGAGGCGCCGGTCTGCGTCCTGACCGTGACGGCGTCCATCAGCCTGCACGCCGGCGAGCTGCTGCCGGCCGGCACGCACGCCTCGGAGACCCCACGGGTCGGGCTCTTCCACCAGCCGCGGTTCTCCGGCATCCAGGCGCGTCAGGTCACCGGCCGCACCCACCGCGACGGGAGGACGTCGCCGTGGCGGATCGCCTTCGCCGAGGACACGGTCGAGGAGCAGGTGGCCCGCGTGATGGTGGAGCGGCTGGCGGTGAGCGGCTCGGCCGCGGGGGCGGACACGTCGTCCCTGCGGGAGATCGCCGAGCTGCTCGACGCCGACTGGCTCCCCGCCACCGCCCTCACCGAGGGCTGAGTCTCAGGGATGCGACGGTGCCGGCGGCGCGCCGTCGACCTCGAAGAAGAGCTCCTCGGGATAGCACCACCACCAGTCCTCCCCGGGCTCGTAGGAGCGGATCAGCGGGTGGGTCGGATGGGCCCGCGCATGTGCGGTCGCGTGCCGGTTGGGTGAGCTGTCGCAGCAGCCGACGTGACCGCACCGCATGCACAGGCGGAGATGGACCCACCGGCCATCCGTGCGCAGGCAGTCCTCACACCCCTCGCTCGACGGCGTCACCGGCTCGACCGTGTCCAGGTGCGTGCACCGCTCAGCCATCGCCGTCCCTCCGCAGGTCGCTCCAGCGCTCGGTGCCACTGTCCAACGCGGAGTCGCCGCCGCGTAAGGGCTCTGCGGGAACGGGGATCATCAGGGGGTGGGCATGCGGCGGGAGGCGAGCATCCTGCACCTGGACCTCGACGCCTTCTTCGCCGCCGTCGAGCAGCGCGACAAGCCCTCCCTGCGCGGGCGGCCGGTCGTCGTCGGGGGTGTGGGCGGGCGGGGCGTCGTCGCGACGGCGTCCTACGAGGCGCGGGCCTACGGGGCCCGCTCGGCCATGTCCACCGCGGAGGCCCGCCGCCGGTGCCCGGCCGGGACGGCGTTCCTCGGCGGCCGGTTCCCGGCCTACCGGCGCACCTCCGAGGTGGTGATGGCGCTCCTCCGTGAGCTGTCGCCGCTCGTGGAGCCGGTGTCGATCGACGAGGCCTACGTGGATCTCGCTGCCACCTCCCCCACCCACCCGGGGCACGACCTGTCCGTCGAGGGCGTGACCGCCGTGGCCGCCGAGCTGAAGGCGCGCATCGCCGTCGCCACGGGCGGTGTGACGGGCTCGGTGGGCATCGGGACCTCGAAGATCATGGCCAAGCTCGCCTCCGACATGGACAAGCCCGACGGCCTCGTCGTCGTCGCGCCGGGCACCGAGCTCGAGGTCCTCCACCCGCTGCCGGTGACCCGGCTCGGCGGGGTGGGGCCGGCGACGGCGGAGCGGCTGCACCAGATCGGGGTGAAGACGGTGGCCGACCTGGCGGCGAAGTCGCTGCCGGACCTGGTGGCGCTGGCCGGCCGCGCGCACGGCGCCGGCCTGTACTCCCTTGCGAGGGCGGAGGACGACCGGGCGGTCGTGCCCGACCGGGAGGCCAAGTCGGTGTCGGCGGAGGAGACGTTCGAGCGCGACCTCACCGATCTCGCCGTCCTCGGGCGGGAGATCGACTCGATGGCGGCCCGGGTGGGCGGCCGGCTGCGGGCCTCGGCGTACTCGGGCCGCACCGTCACGCTCAAGCTGCGGCGCTACGACTTCACCACCATCACCCGGTCGCAGACGCTGCCCCAGCCGACGGACGACGTCCGGCAGATCGCCGCCACCGCCCGGCGCCTGCTCGCCGACGCCGGCACCGCCGGCGGGCTGCGGCTGCTGGGCGTCGGGGTCTCGGGGCTGTCGGTCTACGCGCAGGGGGACCTGTTCGCCGACGACGACGAGCCACTCCCGGACGCGGTGACCGCCGAGGACGCCCCGGAGCCGGTTCCCGACGTCTCCGTGCCCGTGGAGAACCGCTGGTGGCCGGGACAGGACGTGGCGCACGAGGAGCTCGGGCACGGCTGGGTGTGGGGCCGCGGCCTGGGGCGGGTGACGGTGCGCTTCGAGGGGCCACTGACCGCACCCGGTCCGGTGCGGACGCTGGCCGCCGACGATCCCGCTCTCAGCCCCGCCGACCCGCCCGACTGGCGACCAGCCGGCGACCGGGCAGGCAGGATCGACCCATGACCGAACCGAGCATGTGGACGCGGATGACGACGGAGAACCCCGAGCACTCCGCCGCCTACGTCCAGCGCTTCCGGGACCTCGCCGCCGCGGGACAGGACCTGGTGGGGGAGGCACGCCTCGTCGACGCGATGCTCCCGCGCAGCGCGCGGGTGCTGGACGCCGGATCGGGCACCGGCCGGGTCGGGGCCCACCTCGCCGCCGTGGGGCACGACGTGGTCGGGGTGGACGGCGACCCGGTGCTCGTCGCCGAGGCCCGGAAGGAGCACCCCACGGCGACGTGGCTGGTCGGGGACCTGGCCGAGCTGGATCTCCCCGCGGCCGGGATCGCGGAGCCGTTCCACGCCATCGTCTGCGCCGGCAACGTCATGACGTTCCTGGCCGAGTCGACGCGGGTCGAGGTGCTGCGGCGCATGCGGGCACACGTGCGGGACGACGGGCGGGCGGCGATCGGCTTCGGTGCCGGCCGGGGGTACGAGTTCACCGACTTCCTCGCCGACGCGGCGACCGCCGGCTGGGCGCCCGACCTGCTGCTGTCCACCTGGGACCTGCGGCCCTACACGGAGGACGCGCAGTTCCTGGTCGCCCTCCTCCGCCCCGCCTGACCAGCGAAACTGTCGTAGGTACGCCCTAGATTCGGCCATGTGTTCGAGGGCGGTGCGTACGGCGTCGGGGTGACGGTCAACACCCTCGAGCCCATGCCCTGGGACGACGTGTCCTGGGCCGACGTGCCACTGCCGCCGGGCGTCGAGGTGCACCCCACGCGACTGGGCGAGCTGATGCCCGTCGGCGCGCGGACGCAGGCGGAGCGAGCCGCGGAACTCCAGCGCGTGTCCGTCGTGGAGGGCCAGCTCGCCGCCTACAGGGCGGAGATCGTCGCCGCGATGGCCCGGGCGAGTGCGGACACGGACGACCGGCAGCCCGGTTCGGCAGGGGCCGCCTCCCCGGACTGGGCCCCCGATCAGGGCGACGAACCGTTGCCGGGGGTCAGTGAGTTCTTCCCGGACGAGCTGGCGCTGACGCTGAACTGCTCCCGGGCGGCGGCCACCACGCTGGCGGAGGTCTCACTGACGCTGGTGGAGCGCCTGCCCTCCGCATGGGCGGCCCTGGCCGACGGGAAGCTGGACTGGCCTCGCGCGCGGGCGCTGGCCACCGAGCTGGGATGGCCGGCCCGCAACACCGAACCAGTCGTGATCGCCGAGGTCGAGGCAGCAGTCCTGCCCGGTGCCATGGAGCTGTCGGTGAAGCGGCTCCGCGCCCTGGTCGCTCGCGAGCTCATCAGCCGCGATGCCGCGGCGGCCGAGCGCCGGAGGAAGCGGGCGGAGCGGGCTGCCGACGTCATCGTGCACGGCCTGGGCGACGGCATGGCCGAGCTCCGCGCGGTCATGCCGGCTCCGCTCGCCGCCGCGACCCGCGACGCCGTCGATTCCTACGCCCGGATGGCGAAGGCCGACGGTGCGCGAGGGACGCTCGGCCAGGTGCGCGTCGGGGTGCTGGCCGATCTCGTCCTGCGGCCGTGGGACACCAGCCGACCGTCCGTCACCGCAGAACTGACCGTCATCGCGCCGCTCGACGCCCTCCGACCGCCCGACCTCGCCCGTTTCATGCCGCCGGCGGACTCCTCGACGTTCGACCTGCCCGGGTCGGCCGCCCGCTCGGTGGTCGCCGATCACGCCCCGCACGGCGGCGGCGCCGCGCCCGTGGGTGAGGTCAACGGGCAGCCGATCACGGCCGGCCACCTCCGCGAGCTGCTCCGCCAACTCGACGCCCTGTGCCCAGGTGGGTTGCAGGCGCCGGCGGGCGGACGGCTGACGATCGCCGTGGTCGAGCCGGGTTCGGGTGAGCTGCGGGCGACCGTCACGCGTGCTGAGCTGGAACGACTGGTCCGCCGAGGGTGTCCAGACCATCCACGAAGTGTCTGCGAATGCCCGCTGCTCGACCGGCCGGAGGCGGTGGACCGCTACCGTCCCACCCCGGCGCAGTACCGCTTCGCCCGCACGCGCGACCGGACGTGCCGCCATCCCGGCTGCGACAACCGAGCCGCATGGGCCGACCTCGACCACGTGATCCCGCACAGTCGCGGGGGGCCGACCGACTGCGCCAATCTCTGCTGCCTGTGCCGCCGGCATCACCGGCTCAAGACGCACGCCGACGGCTGGCGGTTCGTGCTGCTGCCCGACGGGATGCTGTCGGTGACCACGCCCACCGGCGTCACCCGCACCACCCGGCCACCCGGCATGTCGGCGCCGAACGATCCCGACCCACCCGCGCCGCCGCGGGCGAACGATGATCCGCCTCCGTTCTAGTGGCCCGGCCCCGATGCGCCGCGTCGGCTATGACTGAAGCCGCACGCGCTGGGTGCCGGTCGGTTGGGCGGTCGTCCTCCCGCTCGGCGCGGTCGTGGGCTCGGCGCGGTCGCTGGGCTCGGCTCGTCCTCCCGCTCGGCGCGGTCGTGCTGCGGATCAGTTGCCGTGCGACTCGGTGCCGGTGATCTGGAAGTCCTCGCCGACCAGCACGGTGAGCCGCTCGTCGTCGGTGGTGACGATGTGCGCCTCGTAGACGCCACCGGAGTCCGTCTCGACGCGCTCGATGGTGGCGTCGGGGTACTCGGCGAGCACAGCCTCGGTCACCTGGGTCGCGGTGTCGCCGGTGAGCAGCTCTTCGTCGCCGCGCTGCGGCTGGGACGGGTCGCCGCCCCGCGGGCCGTGGTGCCCGCGACCGTCGCGCTGACTGGTGGAGGACTCCGGGCGCGTGTTGCCGTCGTCGGCGGCGTTCGCCGTGACCGTCCCGGCGATGATCCCGCCGACGACGAGTCCGCTGCCCACCAGCGCCGCCGACCGCACCCACGCCCGCTGGCCGATGCGCTCGCGCAGCGTCGGCTTCGGCCGCGCCGCCTCGTTCTGGGTCTCGCTGTCCATGTCGGACTCCCTGCACTCCGAGGCCCCCGACGGGGCCGTCCGGAGAAGAGAGTCGGTCGCGGACCTGTGGTGAAGCTGTACGCCGGGTGCGGGATGGCCGTGAATGCACGGCGACTACAGGACGCCGTTCTCCCGCAGCACGCACAGCGCGTGGACCGTCGCGTGCCCGCGCCACTCCAGCGTCGCTGCGGGGGAGTAGCTGTCGAAGTCCACCGTCCAGCCGCCGTCGGCCTGCTGTCCGTCGGCCAGCCGCTCGAGTTCGGCGTCGACCACCGCTGCGCCGAACAGCGACCGCGCCGGACCGCCGGGCAGCGGCGCGAAGTCCAGCGGGCGCATGAACTCGTCCGCGGCCCCGCCGTCGACGTGCAACAGCCCGTTCTCCGGCACGCGAGGCCGGAGGCCCTCCACCGCTTCGGCAGCCGCCGGCGTGGACCGCGACGCCGCGTCGAGGAACTGCACGGCGAACGCCAGCTCCATCGCGTGCGCGGGGCCAGGCCCGTTGATGGCGGCCAGGCAGAACTCCGTCGCGCGGGAGAGCCACGGGTGTCCGGCCACCGCCGGGTCGGCGGCAGCCACCCGGTGGGCCGCCGCGGCGACCACGCCCGTGATCTGCAGGGACGACGTCGTCGAGTCGGCTCCGGCCCAGAAGGGAGCGGAAGCGGCCGGGTCGGGAACCGGCAGCGCGAAGGGCAACCCCCCGTCCGGCAGCGCGACCGACGCCAGCCAGTCGCACAGCTCGGCCGCGCGCGGTGAGCTGGCCGGCGCGATGTCGGCGAACACCTCGAAGGCGTGCAGCGCGCCGCCCGGCTGACTGGTGCGCGACCGCAGATCTGGCTCGAGACCCCAGCCGTAGCCGCCGTCGGGATTGCGGTAACCGTCGACGGCCACCAGCACGGACGCGACGTCGCCGTTCCCGAACAGCAGGTCGTGCCGGCGGCGGTCCAGCACGCGGGCCGAACCGGCGAGGAAGTCGGCCGCAGCGGCCAGATCGACGCTCACGACGTCACCATGCCGCACGTCACCGATCTTTCGCCCGGGACCGCGCGGATCGGGCGACCGAGCCGCGATGGCGGGATGGCGCGACCATGAGGCATGGACGAGATCGGCCTGGACGTGGCCACCATGAACCTCGACGAGTTCCTGCTGGCCCGGATCGCGGAGGACAAGCGCGTGGCCACGGACGCCGCCGGAGCCGACAGGAAGGGGGAGTGGGGTCCCGACCTCGTCGGCGACGGACCCGGAGGGCCCCGTTCGACGGCGCACGTCGTCCGGCACGACCCGGCGCGCGTGCTCGCCGAGTGCTCGGCCAAGCGGCGGATCGTCCTGGCCTGCCGGGACGCCCGCCCGGAGACGGCGTTCGTCGGCATCCACCCGCGGGGCATGGCCGATTTCCCGGTCACGGCGCAGGATCAGCACCAGCTCGCCGCGCTCACGCTGGCGCTCCTCGCCCTGCCCTACGCCGATCACCCGCACTACCGGCCGGAATGGCGGCCGTGAACCGGCCGGGCGTGCCCGCCGGCACGCGTCAGGGGTGGATGCCGAGGGCGAGCGTCAGCTCCAGCACGGTCCGGGGATCCTCCAGCCGCGTCCCGTAGAGCTCCCGGAGCTGCGTCATCCGGTACCGCACGGTCTGCGGGTGCACGAACAGCTCGGCCGCCACCGCATCCCGCCGGCCGTGGTGGAGCAGCCACGACCGCAGCGTCTCCACCAGCTTCTCGCGAGCACCTGGGCTGAGGTCCTGCAGCGGTGCGAGGACAGCGGCGCGCAGGTCGGCCAGCGCCTCGGCATCGGCCCGCAGCACGAGGTCGGCCAGCCGCCGCTCGGTGTCCAGCGGCTCGGCCCCCTCCGCCGCCAGTCCCAGCTGGAGCGCGCGGCAGACCCGCGCGTACGAGGCCGACGCCTCGGCCCACGGGCGGGGCGGCCCGACGACGGCCTCGCGCCCGCCCAGCGAGCGGAGCAACGCCGGCCGCGACCGGCCTGCCGCGTCCGGCACGAGCAGGACGACGAGATCGGACGCCGAGCCCAGCCCGGGCACCTCCTCGCCGGCGCGCAGCGTGCGGCCGTCCAGGGAGACCAGCGCCCCGCGGACCTGGCTCTCGGGCAGGACCACCGCGGTCAGCGTGCGCGGCGGCGCCCAGTCGGCGCGCTCCGCAGCCGCCTCCAGGTCCGCCACGGCCCCGCCGGCGAGCAGCTGGTTGGCCAGCCGCTCCAGGTAGCGCTGCCGGACCCGCCCACTGGTCGCCAGCTCGTCGCTGTGCCCCGCGACGCTGGAGGCCGAGAGCTGGTCGATGTAGGCGAACACCAGCTCCGCGAACCGGGCCAGCTGCGGCGCGGTCAGGCCGGCCGCGACGGCGCCGGCGCTCATGTGCCGCCACGCGACCCGAGCCCCCACGCGGTACGCGGCCAGCAAGGCGTCCATCGAGCGGCCACTGCGGGCCTCCCCGCGGCCCAGCTGGTACGCGCCCTCCAGGGCCGGCCGGATCGGGATGCTGGCGTCCGCGCCGCTGCTCGCCGTCGCCAGTTCCAGGAAGCCGCCGAGCGCCAGCTCGACGGCGTTGACGATGACCCTGCCCATGTCGCCGGAGAACGCGTCGGCGTAGCTCGGGACCTCGACGATGATCTCCGCGACGGTCCGCTCGGCGACCGACGGCAGCTCGGCGCGCATGCCGTCGGCCACAGCGGTCGGGATCGCGGTCGGCTCCGGCCTCATCGTTCTCCTGCTCTGGCGGGCGTTTTGTTCGCAGGGAACAGAACCTACGCCCCGATTCACGTCAGCGGCACAGGTACTTATGCCTTGGGCTGGACAAGCTCTAGACATGACGACAACCGTTCCGCGCCCGACCACGGCCCGGCCTCGGATTGCGCTGCGCGACCGGGTGCTCAAGCTGGCCGAGCTGGTCACGACACCCCTGCTCCCCACCGACTACCTCGACCTGATCGATCCCCTCCGGTCCGGCGCCGACCTGCGCGGCCGGATCGAGGCGGTCCTCCCCGAGACGCGGGACGCGGCGACGGTCGTGATCCGTCCCGGCCGCGGCTGGCAGGGCCACACCCCCGGCCAGTACATCCGGATCGGCATCGACGTCGACGGCGTCCGCCAGTGGCGCGCCTACTCGCTCACCTCGGACCGGACCCGGACCGACGGCTGCATCGCCATCACGGTGAAGGCGATCCCGGGCGGCAAGGTCAGCAACCACCTCGTGCACCGCACGACGCCGGGGACGATCGTGCAGCTCGACCAGGCCGCGGGAGAGTTCGTCCTCCCAGCCCAGCTCCCCGCCAAGGCGCTGTTCCTCACCGCCGGCTCCGGGATCACCCCCGTCATGGGCATGCTGCGCAACCACCCGGAGCTGACCGACGTCGTCCTGGTGCACTCCGCCCCCACGGCCGAGGACGTCGTCTTCGGCGCCGAACTGCGGGCGATGGCCGCCGACGGCCGGATCCGGCTGGTCGAGCAGCACACGGACACCGCCGGGATGCTCGACGCCCCGGCGATCGCCGCGCTCGTCCCCGACCTGCACGAGCGCGCCACCTGGGCGTGCGGGCCCGTCGGGATGCTGGAGGCGCTGGAGGAGCACTGGGAGTCCGCCGGCCTCGACAGCCGGCTCTACACCGAGCGCTTCCGCCCCACCGTCCTCGTGACCGGCGAGGGCGGCACCGTCTCCTTCACCAGGAACGGCACCACGCTCGAGGCCGACGGGGCCACCCCGATCCTCGACGCCGCCGAGGACGCAGGCGTCCTCATGCCGAGCGGTTGCCGGATGGGCATCTGTTACGGCTGCGTGCTGCCGCTGCGCGAGGGCGCCGTCCGCGACCTGCGCAACGGCGAGATCACCACCGCGGCGCCCGGGGACGGCGTCCTGATCCAGACCTGCGTGAGCGCCGCGGCCGGCGCCTGCGACATCGACCACTGACCTTTGATCGGAGCCCACTCATGACCGTGATCCAGAAGAAGTCCGAGAACCCGATCGCCCACCTGTCCGCCGAGGACATCGAGATCCTCGGCAAGGAGCTCGACACCATCCGCCAGGAGATCCGCGACAGCCTGGGGGAGGACGACGCCAAGTACATCCGCCGTGTCATCGACGTCCAGCGCAAGCTCGAGCTGGGCAGCCGCGCCGCCCTGCTGGTCTCCATGTTCCCGCCGGCCTGGTTCGTCGGGACCGTCGGCCTCTCGGTCGCCAAGATCCTGGAGAACATGGAGATCGGGCACAACATCCTGCACGGCCAGTGGGACTGGATGCGTGACCCGAAGATCCACTCCACGACGTGGGAGTGGGACATGGCCAGCCCGGCCGAGCAGTGGAAGCACTCGCACAACGAGCTGCACCACACGTACACGAACGTGATCGGTAAGGACAACGACCTCGGCTACGGCATCATGCGCGTCGACGAGGACCAGAAGTGGCACCCGATGTACCTGGCGCAGCCGCTGTGGAACTTTCTCAACGCCTGCTTCTTCGAGTACGGGATCGCCGCCTACGACCTGGAGCTGGGCAAGAACCTGGCGACGAAGAAGCGCCGCGCGAACCCGGAGTTCCGGGCCGACGCCAGGAACGTGCTGAAGAAGATCCGCAAGCAGGCGACCAAGGACTACCTCGTCCACCCGGTGCTGTCCGGGCCCTCGTTCCTGCCGACCCTGGCGGCCAACTTCACCGCCAACGTGGTGCGCAACCTGTGGTCGCACTCGGTGATCATGTGCGGCCACTTCCCCGAGGGCGTGGAGACGTTCGAGAAGACGTCGATCGAGGGCGAGACCCGCGGCGAGTGGTACCTGCGCCAGATGCTGGGCTCGGCCAACATCTCCGGCAGTAAGGCCATGCACATCATGACCGGCAACCTGAGCCACCAGGTGGAGCACCACCTGTTCCCCGACCTGCCCAGCAACCGGTACGCCGAGATCGCCCCGAAGGTGAAGGACATCTTCGACCGCTACGGGCTCACCTATCACTCGGCCCCGCTGTACAAGCAGGTCGCCAGCGCCTGGCACAAGGTCATCCGGCTCTCGCTGCCCAACGGCTGGCTCGCCGAGACGACGCCGAAGAACGCCCCGGCCCAGGTGATCAAGCTGGTGCGCATGACGACCGGCGGCAAGAAGGTCCGCCGCGAGCTCAGCCGGGCCGCCGCCTGACCCAGCTCGAGCGCTGAACCGGAGAGGTCCAGAACCCGCGTGGTTCTGGGCCTCTCCGGTTCGAGGCTCCCGGTACTCAGAGGTCGCGGACGCTGAAGGGTCGGGGACCGTAGCCCTCGGGCAGCCCACGCAGCTGGACGTGGTCGAGCTTCCTGCCCACCACTGCGCCCGCCGGCCAGAACCGAGCGAAGTGCACGGTGTCCTCGATCGTCTCCTCCAGCAGTTCGGCGAACTCCGCCGTGCCGAGCAGGTCCGGTCCCATTCCTGCCGCGACGAGATATCCGTCCACCGCCACCCGCAGGTCGTCGTAGGTGATGTCGAGCTCGCGCACCAGCGCCGTCGTGGTGGCCCGCATCGAGCTCATCCCGGAGAAGGCCCGCCCGCAGCCGCAGCCACCGTCCGGATCCGCCTCGTCCGTCGCGCAGACGAAGCCGAGCAGGACCAGCTCGCCTTCGACGGCGAAGCAGAAGTCGCCGTCCTGTTCACCCTGGCGCTCGCGCGTCGCCGTCAGCAGCTTCATGCACGGCACCGTGCCACGGGGGTCTGACAAGTCGTTTGCCCTGCTGAGGATCGAGATGTTCCGATGCGGCGGTGGATCTTCCCGCCGTGCTCGCGGCTCTCGACGAGCAGCTGCGCCGCCACCCGGTGGCGGGTCCGGGGGTGCGGGTCGAGAACGAGGATCGAGTGACCCGGATGGTCGGCACCGACGGGTCGTGGTCGTCCGTGGTCTGGAGCGGGCTGTCCGAGGCCGACGCGGACGATGTGATCGCCCGCGAGATCGCGCGCGCCACAGAGGCGTCCTTCGAGTGGAAGCTGTACTCGCACGACCGGCCCGCCGACCTGCCCGACCGGCTGCGGGCCGCCGGCTTCACACCGGAGCCGGTGGAGACGGTCATGGTGGCCGACCTCGCCGACCTCGACCTGCCGGTCCCGGCGCCCGACGGCATCCGTCTGGCGACCGTGGAGGACGACGCCGGCGTGGAGGCGATGCTCCGGGTCCACGACGAGGTCTTCGGTCCGGGCACCACCTACCCGTCGGTGGTCGAGGCGGTGCGGACGGCGTTGGGCATCCACCCTCGGCCGATCGAGGCGGTTCTCGCCCGGGCCGGCGACACGGCCGTCTCGGCGGGCCGGGTCGAGTTCCACGAGGGCACCGACTTCGCCAGCCTGTGGGGCGGCGGGACGCTGCCGGAGTGGCGGGGCCGCGGGGTGTTCCGCGCCCTGGTGGGCCACCGCGCCGTCCTCGCCCGGGACCGCGGCTTCCGCTACCTGCAGGTGGACGCCCTGCCCACGAGTCGCCCGATCCTGGAGCGGATGGGCTTCCACCCGCTCACCGGGACGACCCCGTGGACGTACGGCAGCAAATCCGAGGAGGCGACGCCTGCCGGTCCGCTGTCTCCGTCAGGCGCGCAGGACAGCTCCTAGCCCGTCGGAGTCGCGCTCCGTGCGATCCGTAGGACGTCCCCATCGGTGCGCGGCCTCGGCACCGTGATCCTGGGACGCCGGGGCAGCAGGGGGATGACGACACCCGCGACCTGGTACTCCGCCCGGCGCCTGCTGGTGGGCGTGGCCCGCTCCGCGTCGGCGATCATCGCGGCCACCCGGCCCAGCCGTGCCCGGCTGGGGGAGGCGTCGTCCGATGAGAAGGCAACCCGACCGATCGGCTCGGGACCGCCCGGCGCGGGCATCATGCGGCCACGCTCGGGGTGCCCTGGTGGAACAGCAGCAGCCATCGGGCCTCGGGGTCGCGCAGCCACACCGAGCTGCGCAGCGCCTCCCGGCCGGGCTCGCGCGACCGGTAGGTGACCAGCACGGCGTCCGCGCCGAGGTAGCGGGTCCGCAGGTCGGCGGCCTGGACCGGGGCGTCCGCGCCGCTCGTGACCGCGGTGATCGACTCGGGGTCCCGCACCCGCCCGGACGCGCCGCGCTCCAGGAAGCCCGGGTGTAGCAATGCCCGGACGCGCTCGGCGTCCCGCCGGACGTCGGGCTCCAGCAGGGTCAGCTCGCGCTCGACGACGTCCCGGAGATCGGCCTCGGTGGGCCGCGCGGGCGGACTGGTCAGCTGGACGGCGGCCATCAGTTGGCCATGTCCACGAAGCGGCTGTAGTGACCCTGGAAGGCGACCGTGACGTTGGCGGTGGGCCCGTTACGGTGCTTGACCAGCATGATGTCGGCCTCGCCCGCCCGTGGGGACTCCTTCTCGTACATGTCCTCGCGGTGGATCATCATGACCATGTCGGCGTCCTGCTCGATCGAGCCGGACTCACGGAGGTCGGACAGCATCGGCTTCTTGTCCTGACGCTGCTCCGACCCACGGTTCAGCTGCGACATCGCGATGACCGGGACCTCGAGCTCCTTGGCCAGCAGCTTGAGCGCACGGGAGAACTCGGAGACCTCCTGCTGGCGGCTCTCGACCCGCTTGCCCGACGTCATCAGCTGCAGGTAGTCGATGACCACGAGCTTGAGGTCGTTGCGCTGCTTAAGCCGCCGCGCCTTGGCCCGGATCTCCATCATCGTCATGTTCGGTGAGTCGTCGATGTAGAGCGGTGCGTCGGCGATCTCGCCCATCCGGCGGGCCAGCTTCGACCAGTCCTCGTCCGACAGCGACCCGGCGCGCATGTGGTGCAGCGGCACCTTCGCCTCGGCCGACAGCAGACGCATGGTGATCTCGTGCTTGCTCATCTCCAGGCTGAAGATGGCCGCCGGCAGATGATGCTTCACGGAACAGGACCGTGCGATATCCAGACCTAGGGTCGATTTGCCCACGCCGGGACGAGCCGCGATGACGATCATCTGGCCGGCCTGCAGACCGTTGGTCAGCTCGTCGAGGTCGCGGATGCCCGTCGGGACACCGCGGCTGACCCCGCCCCGGGACGCGATGGCGTCCAGCTCGTCCATCGTCGGCTGCAGGATGTCCTCGAGACGCGAGTAGTCCTCGCTCATCCGCTTCTCGGTGACGTCGTAGATCTCCTGCTGCGCCCGGTCGACGATGTCGTCGACATCGCCCTTGCCGCCGGCCGCGCCGTAGCCGAGCTGGACGACGCGGGTGCCGGCCTCGACCAGGCGGCGCAGCACGGCCTGCTCGGCCACGATCGCCGCGTAGTAGCCGGCGTTGGCCGCCGTCGGCGTGGAGGCGATGAGCGTGTGCAGGTAGACCGCGCCGCCCATCTTGGACAGCTGGTCGGTGCGGTTGAGCTCGGCGGCGACGGTGATCGCGTCCGCCGGCTCGCCCCGGCCGTAGAGGTCGAGGATGCAGTCGAAGATGACCTGGTGGGCGGGCCGGTAGAAGTCGGGCCCGTGCAGCGCCTCCACGACGTCGGCGATCGCGTCCTTGCTCAGCAGCATGCCGCCGAGCACCGACTGCTCCGCGGCGACGTCCTGCGGCGGCTGCCGGTCGTAGGCCGGCGCCGTCACGGACGGCCGGCTGAAGTCGTCGGCCAGCGCCACGGATTCCTCCATCTCCTTGCCGGCGCGCCCGCACCACCACTCCGTGGGGAAGCCGGGAGTTCGGCGGGCGCCGCCGGACCGAACGTGTGTTCGGTCATTGCTACCGCCGGGCACCGACAAGTTCGGCGGACCCACGATCGGGAGTGCCGGGGTTCGGCACCCGGCGGGAGCTGGGGAGGACGTTAGGAACCAGGAGGGCCGCCGTCCAACACCGGTGTGGGCGTCGATCTGCACAACTTGTGGACAAGTCGGTGGACGGACGCCTGTCGACATGTGGAGACGGCGGGGGACACGTCCCGGCCATCCGGGGGATGCCCGCCGCTCACCTGCACGAAGGGTTCCCCGCGGCTGTGGACGGAAGAAACTTCTCAACAATTTTTCGCGACGCGCCCCACGAGCCACAGGGGGCGTCGTGGGCGGCCGGGCGGCCCGGGGCGGGCTCCGGATCCACATCGGGAACGCGCCCGGACCGGTCAGCGCCCCGCAGAGCCCGTCGCCCGCCGGTGACCATGCCCGGGGGACCGCTGGGGTCAGGGGCACCGGCCACGGCGCGCTCAGGGCGCTTGGCGGTCCCGTGGAGAACGCGCGAGGGGCGCCGGACCGGAGTCCGACGCCCCTCGCGGGCAGTGCTCGTGCGAACGGCCAGGCCGTACCGGCCGCCTGGCCGCGGCTGTCAGGCGGCGACGACCTCGATGGTCAGCTGGGTGCTGACCTCGGCGTGCACCCGCACGGTGACGGTGTGCTGGCCGGTCGTCTTGATGCTGCTGGGCAGCTCGATCCGGCGACGGTCCAGCTCCGGGCCGCCGGCGGCGGTGACCGCCGCGGCGACGTCGGCCGTGGTGACCCGCCCGAACAGGCGGCCGCCCTCACCGGCCCGTGCCGGCACGCGGACGGTCAGGCCGGACAGCTGCCCGGCGACGGCCTGCGCCTCCTCGTTCGAGCGCACGTCGCGGGCGGCACGCGCCCGGCGGAGCGACTCGATCTGCTTCTCGGCTCCGCGGGTGGCCAGGATGGCCAGGCCGCGGGGCAGGAGGTAGTTGCGGCCGTAGCCGCCCTTGACCTCGACGGTGTCACCGGAGGAACCGAGACCGGTGACCTCCTGCGTGAGGATCAGCTTCATCTGGCTCATGGTCAGCGCGCCGTCGAGGTGTAGGGCAGCAGTGCCATCTCGCGGCTGTTCTTCACGGCCACGGCGACGTCACGCTGGTGCTGGCTGCAGTTGCCGCTGACGCGGCGGGCACGGATCTTGCCGCGGTCGGAGATGAACTTCCGCAGCAGCGTCGTGTCCTTGTAGTCGACGTAGGTCGCCTTGTCCTTGCAGAACTGGCAGACCTTCTTCTTGACCTTGCGGATGGGGGGCTTGGGCACAGGGTTCTCCAGATACAGAGACGTTCGGGGGAGGTTCTAGGGAGGAAGGATCAGAAGGGAGGCTCGTCGGACGGACCGGCGGGCGTCGACCAGGGGTCGCTGCTCCCGCCGCCGCCACCGGCGCCACCGGAGGAGCCGAAGCCGCCTCCGCCGCCGCCACCACCGAAGCCGCCGCCACCCTCACCGCGGGAGGCCTTGGTGACCTTCGCGGTGGCGTAGCGCAGCGAGGGGCCGATCTCGTCGACCTCCAGCTCGATGACGGTGCGCTTCTCGCCTTCCTTGGTGTCGAACGAGCGCTGCTTGAGGCGCCCGCTGACGATGACCCGCGAGCCACGGGTGAGGGACTCGGCGACGTTCTCGGCCGCCTGCCGCCACACGTTGCAGCGCAGGAAGAGCGCCTCGCCGTCCTTCCACTCCTGGGACTGACGGTCGAAGGTGCGCGGCGTCGAGGCGACGGTGAAGTTGGCCACCGCGGCACCCGACGGCGTGAACCGCAGCTCCGGGTCGGACGTCAGGTTGCCGATGACGGTGATGACGGTCTCGCCGGCCATGGTCAGTGGGCCTCGGGACGCATCAGCTTCGTGCGGAGCACCGACTCGTTCAGGTTGAGCTGCCGGTCGAGCTCGGCGACCGCAGCGGGCTCGGCCTCGATGTTGACGATGGCGTAGATGCCCTCGACCTGCTTGTTGATCTCGTAGGCCATACGGCGACGGCCCCAGATCTCGGTCTTGACGGTGCCACCGGACTTGGTGACGACGGTCAGGAACCGGTCGAGCGAGGGAGCGATGGTGCGCTCCTCGAGATCGGGGTCGAGGATGACCATCAGTTCGTAGTGACGCACGGAGAACCCCACCTCCTCTGGTCTTGGCGGCTGCAGGACATCTGCAGCAGGAGGGTCGTGCATGCGTTGCGCGCCCCGGCAGCTGCCGAGAGCGCGCAGCAGAAGGCTACCAGCGCCCGGGAATCCGCTCCGCCGCGCTGTCCACAGGCCGTCCGGCGGACCCCGGCAGGGGAGCTACCGGGAGGAGCGCGCGGCCTGGTGGGTGCGGACCAGGGCGGCGGTCACCGCGGCGAGCGCGACCACCGCGGCCAGTGCCGCTGCGGGCAGCGCCTGCGCGGCCGGCGACGACGCGGCGGTCTCCTCGGCGGCGGTCTCGTCCAGGCACGCGCCGTCGAGGCCGGCGAGCCGGCCGAACACCGGCACCGAGGCGCCGTCGTAGCTGCCCGCCAGTCCACCGGAGCCCCCGGCGCCCCCGGCGCCGCCGCTGCCCGCGCCGGAGGAGCTCCGGCCCGGAGCGAAGAACTGTGCGGGGTCGAACGCCGCGGCGGCCGCGACGTCGGACGGTGACATCTGCGGGGCCCCGGTGCCCGTGCCGTACGTGTAGCCCGGGCCCGTGGCGCCCCCGACCACACCGGGAGTGCCGTCGGGCTGCGGGGCCGGCGGGGTCTCGCCCTGCGGCGTCGGGACGGGGACCGGCACGGGAGCGGGCGCGGGCCCGGGCGCCGGGGGCGCCGGCACGCTGACCGCCGGCAGCTGCGGCAGGTTGACCGACGGCAGGGTGGGGACGTTCGGCGCGATGGTCTGCACGACGTACGGCGTCGGGGCGGGCAGCGCCGGCAGCCCCGCGGCGACGGTGCTCACCACCTGGTCGACGACGGCGGCCGGGGTTCCGGCGGCCGGGACCACCCGGTAGGTGTAGGTGATCGAGCCGGTGGTCGCGGGGGCGCTGAAGTTCCACGCCGCCGACTGACCGGCTTGCAGGTCGCGGCGCTGGCCGAAGAACGTGACGGCGACATCGGTGTTCACCGTCGCGGAGAGGCTGCCGAGGACGCCGAGGTCCGCCCCGGTGCTGTAGCTGTCCACCTCGTTCACGAACGTGACCCTGCCGCCGGGGTCGACGCTGGCGGCGGGGGGCGTGACGGTGCGGATCTCGACCGTGGCCGCGGGCGCCGCGCCGGCGCCGGGCGCGAGCAGTACCGCGGCCCCGGCCATGCCCAGCCATCCGAGCATCGCCGCGGCGATCCCACGCTGGGCACTCCGACGAATCCGACCGGTTGCCATCTTCTCCGCTACCTCCACGTCGATCCGAGGACGCGTTTCCCCTGGTGAGGGGGGACCCCGTCCCCGTGCCCCAACGATGATGTGACGCAGGAGATACGGGTAAACCTGATCCCGCGGCCGAACTAGGCTCGTCGAGCGTGACCCGTCACCCGTCCGTGCACCCTCGGCTCCCATGACGAAGCACCCGATCGGCGTACACGTCGGCCCCGGGCTGACCGGCGACAACGAGCTCGACGACGGCGGCCCGCTCGCGAGAGCCGCGGAGATGGCTGCCGACGGCGTGCAGGTCTTCCTGACCGACCCGCAGAGCTACAAGAGCCCCCGGCCCCGGCCGGACGCCGACGCGCTGCTCCGGAGCGACGTCATGGTGATCGTCCACGCGCCCTACATGCTGAACGTGGCGTCGACCAACAACCGCATCCGCATCCCCGGGCGGAAGCTGCTGGCCGAGCACGCGCAGGCGGCCGCGGCGATCGGGGCGCGCGGGATGGTCGTTCACGGCGGCCACGTGCTCGCCGAGGACGACCCCGCCGTCGGCGTCGAGAACTGGCGGAAGACCTTCACCTACCAGGCGAAGAACGGCGGCTTCGCCCTCCCCCTGCTCATCGAGAACACGGCCGGCGGCGGCAATGCGATGGCCAGGGACCTCGACGCGATCGCCCGGCTGTGGGACGGCGTGGGCGAGTTCGGCGCCGGCTGCGTCCTCGACACCTGCCACGCCTGGGCGGCCGGCTGGGACCTCACCAGCGCCGTCGACGACCTGCGCGCGATCACCGGCCGCGTGGACCTGGTGCATCTCAACAACAGCCGCGACCCGCACGGTTCCAGCCGCGACCGGCACGCCCCGCTCGCGGCGGGCGAGATCCCCCTGGAGCTACTGGTCGAGGTCGCGCGGTCCGCCGACTGCCCGATCGTCCTGGAGACCCCCGGAGACGCCCCCGGCCACGCCGAGGAGATCGCCCTGCTGCGCGCCGCCCTATGACTCCGCGACCCTCCGGGTCGCAACGCGGCCAGGAGCTGTCCCCCGCTCGGCATGAGCCGCTGCGTCGCGCCTGCGCGGAACCCTCCGGGCCCCACTCGGCACGACAACCACATCCCGCGCTCCGTCGAGGACGCCTCCGGCCGGGTCGTCGACACCGGGCCAGCTGGTGCGGACGACGTCCCCGTCGGGGCGCAGGACGTCCCGCACGACGAGGGCCATGAGCACCAGGAGGGCGGCGTCGCGCAGCAGCACGCCGCGGAAGAAGTCCTCGACCTCGATCCCGCGGTTGGCCGTCCCGAGGTAGTGCAGCATCGTCACCACCCAGACCAGCACCTCGGTGGCCTGCCACAGCAGGAGCGACCGCCATCGCGGGCGGGCCAGCACCGCCAGCGGCAGCAGCCACAGCGCGTACTGCGGGCTGTAGACCTTGTTCAGCAGCAGGAAGCCGGCGACGAGCAGGAACGCCACCTGCGCCACCCGGGGCCGCACCGGGGCGGCCAGCACGAGCCACAGGACGCCGGCGCCGAAGACGAGCAGGGCGACGGTCACCGCGGCGTTGAGCAGGGTGGGGACCTCACCCTCGGCCAGGGGCCCGTCGAGCAGCCGGTTGTCGCTCAGGTGCAGGGCGATGTTCCACAGCGACTCCGGGTTGGCCCCCCGCGCGCGGCTGAAGACGAAGAACCACGCCCAGTTGTCCGGCGCGAGGACGGCGACCGGCAGGTTGACCGCCGTCCAGGCCGCGACCGCCGCCCCCGCCATCACCCCCCACTCGCGCAGGCGCCCGGCCCGGACGCAGAGCAGGAACAGGGCGCCCAGGATCAGGAGGGGATAGAACTTCGCCGCGACGGCGGCACCGAGCAGCAGGCCGGCCGGCACCGGCCGGCGGCGGGCCCACGCGACCATGCCGAAGCAGGCCAGGGCGACCGCGAACAGGTCCCAGTTGGTGAAGGCGTGCACAGCGAGCACCGGCGAGAGGCCGATCATCGCGGCGTCCCACGGCCGGCGCCCCGCGAGTGCCAGGCAGGCCCGTGTGACGAGCAGCGCGCAGACCGACAGCAGCAGGCAGGTCACCAGGGTGTAGCTGTGGACGGGCGCCAGGTCGGGCAGCATGCCCACGGCTTCGGCCGCCCGGTCGTACCCGCGGGCCAGGGCCGCCGCCAGCGCGATGAACGCCCCGGTCAGCACCGGGTACTCGACGCGGCTGTCCAGGTAGGGGAGGTCGCCGGAGTCGAGCCCGTACCCGCCGAACAGCGGCACCGCGTCGGAGTAGCAGAGATGGGTGTACTGCTTGGACCCGCTCCACTCGCCGGCGGCGCACGGGGCCTGCTTGATCCAGGCCAGCGCCAGCACGAACGTGGCGAACAGCAGGCACACGCGCAGCGGCGTCCAGAAGAGCGCTCCGCCGGTGACGGCGTGGCGTCCCCAGGGTCCCCCGACCGCCTCGCTCGCCTGGGCGACCACCGGGTCGCTCCAGCTGGGGATGACCCGGTCCGGCCGGCCGGAGCGCGGCGTCGCCGGCGCCACGGACCCCACCGGCGCGACGTCGCCGGTGGGGTCCGTGGGAGGGCCGTCGGGGGGCGGCTGCGTCACGGCCTCAGTCTGCCGTGCCGCGGCCGCCGGTCCCGTCAGGGCCGCGGCTGACCGCCCGCGCCACCTCCGCCGCCACCGCCGCCCGCGCCGCCCCCGCCGGCGGTCGCCGGCCCGGGGGAGCCCTGCGCGGGGGAGCCCGTGGTGGGCGTCGTCGGCGTGGTCGGGGCCGAGACGGACGTCTCGGTGGACGTGTCCTCCGTGGGGGCGGTCGTCTCCGTCGTCGGGGCGGGCGCCGCGGACGTCGGGGGCGGGGCCGCCGTCGTGGGCTCCGGGACCCCCTCGCCGCTGTCGCCCTGGAAGCTGGCCTTGTCGGGCAGGTCCTCCTCGGGCGTGCCCGCGAGCACCGTGCTCATGAACCGCTGCCAGATGGCGCCCGGCAGGCCGGAGCCGTAGATGATCCGGCCCCGGACGTCGACGATCGGGTCGGAGGGGGTGTCGTTCCCCATCCACACCGCCGTGGACAGCGACGGGGTGTACCCGACCATCCAGGCGTCGGAGTTGTCGGTGTCGGAGGAGCCGACGGTGCCGGTCTTGCTGGCCACCTCCCGGCCGTCCTCGAGCGGCCGCTTGGAGTAGTCGGCGACGTCCTTGATCCCGTAGGTCACGTCGTTGGCGACGTCGGCGGTCATCACCTGCTCACCGGGGTCCGGCACGGTCTCCAGCAGCAGCGTGCCCGCACTGTCGTTGACCTTGGCGACGAAGTAGGGGTCCCGCTGGGTGCCGCCGCTGGCGAAGGTCGCGAACCCGACGGCCTGGTCGATGGGGCGCATCTCGTACTCGCCGATGCCGATCGACGAGCCGACGTTGCCGCTGTTGGGGTTGGCGAGCGTCGTCTTGCCCTTCAGCCCCCCGCCCTCCCAGACGTCGGGCAGCCCGGTGGCCCGTCGCGTGAACTCGGCGACGTTCGGCGGCCCCACCTCGAAGGCCAGGCCGTAGAAGGTGGTGTTCAGCGAGCGGGTGATCGCCTCCTTCAGCGTGCAGGCGGGGCACGAGACCCCACCGGAGTTGCGCACCGGCGCCTCGCGGTCCTGGAACGTCTGGGGCGAGCTGCCGTCGCGCCGGGCGGTCACGCTGATGCCCTGCTCGAGCGCCGCACCCAGCACGTAGGGCTTGATCGACGAACCCGGCTGCCGCTGGGCGTCGGCGTAGTCGTTGCCCGTGCCCGACTCGCCGCCGTAGTAGGCGCGCACCGCCCCGCTCCGCGGGTCGACGGCGACCAGCGCCTCCTTCAGCGGCTCGGGCTCGCCCTGCATCACCTCGTTCCGCGCGGCGACCGCGGCGTCCTGGTAGCCCTTGTCGACGGTGGTCACGATCCGGAGCCCACCGGCGCGGATCTGCTGCTCGTCGTAGCCGTGCTTGCCCTCGAGCTCCTCGATCGCCTTCTGGACGATGAGGCCCTCGGGGCCCGCCGGGATGCCCAGCGAGCCGGCGGCCTTGGGCTCCACCGGCGGGTACACCGACGCGGTGCGCTCCTCCTGGGTCAGCCAGCCCTCCTCCACCATGGCGTCGAGCACCTTGCCCCAGCGGTCCTGGGCATCCTCCGGGCTGACCTCGGGGTCGTACCGGGAGGGGCTGCGGATGAGGACGGCGAGCACCGCGCCCTGCTGCGCCGTGAGCTGGGACGCGGGCACCTTGAAGTAGGTGTTGGCCGCGGACTCGATCCCGTAGGCGCCGCGGCCGTAGTAGATGGTGTTGAGGTAGTTCTCGAGGATCTGGTCCTTCGAGTAGTTGTTGTCCAGCTTGATCGCCAGGAAGAGCTCCTGGAACTTCCGGCCGAAGGTCTGGTCGGAGTTCTGCAGGATCGCGTTCTTCACGTACTGCTGGGTGATCGTCGACCCGCCCTGCGTCGAACCGCCGGTCACGTTGTTCCACGCCGCCCGGACGATGCCGGTGAAGGAGATGCCCGGGTCGGTGTAGAACTCGCGGTTCTCGGCGGCGAGCACGGCCTCCTGGGCCGGCTTGGCGATCTGGTCCAGCGCGACGTTGGTGCGGTTCTCGTCGCCCAGCCGGGCCATCTCGCTGGTGCCGTCGGAGTAGTAGACGACGGTGGTCTGGGCGGTGGTGATGGAGTCGGGGCTGGGCACCTCGGTGCTGGCGTAGACGACGCCCACGAACACCCCGAGCAGCACCAGCATCCCGGCCATCAGGGCGCCGAGGATCTTCAGCCGGCGGTTGCGGACCTGCTTCTTGGACCGCGGTGCCTTGCCGCGCGGCTTGGCCGAGCGGCTGCCGGTGCCCTTCCCCCCGTTCGCCCGGCTGCCGGCCGGCCGGCCCGCGGCGGGACGACCGGCAGCGGTCCGGGACGCGGTCGTCCGGGCCCGGCCGCCGCCGCCCCCGGTGCTCCGGGTACGGGCGGGCGGCGGGCGGCGGACGGATCCGGCGCGCGGCGCGACCGGTGAGGTCTCGTCGTGGCTCGGCACGCGGGAACCCCTCTCTGACATGTCTGTGCGGCGACGGGGGGCCGTCGCAGCGTGGCGTCTTCAACTGTGGAAACGGTGGAGGCCCGTCGGCGCGCCTCGACCCCGGCAGCACCGCATGTGACGGACGGGTCCCCAGGGGCAACCGTGGTGACGACCGGATTACTCCGTGGCCACCCGGCGCCGGTTCCTCCGGGGCTGGCGTCCCGGAGCCGGCTCGGCCCCGAGGACGTAGGAGTAGTCCAGGTGGTTCCAGCCGCAGGTGCGGCACACCTCGACGGCGTACACCGTGAACTCCTCCTGTGCGGCGTCCATCCGGGCGAGCTCGGCCTCGGTCTTGGCCTGACCGGCGGTGGGACCGAGGTGGTCCCCGTAGACGTAGTTCACGCGGGTCAGGCGTTCCTTGCGGCAGACGGGGCAGACGGCGTCGGTCACCTCGCCGTGGTACTTCGCCGCCCGCGAGAGGTAGGGACTGGCGTCACACACCTCGAACGATCCGGTGCGCCCCGCGTAGACGTCGGCAAGGAGCGCTCGCCTCTGCAGCGAGTAATCCACGACGGATCGACGTCCGGGCACGGGCGCCAATGTACGCAAGAACATGGCGATCCTCCGGATCGCACCGCGGCCAATCGCCGTCCCCCCCGACACGTGGAGCCGCTTCGTCGCGCCTCCGCGGACCCTCCGGGCCCACTCGGCGCGACCCGGACCTCCCGATGACCGGCGAGCGCCCCGTTCTTCCTTCGATGTATCGTCTCGATACATCGACAGCACCGAGCCAAGGGAGGCGACATGCTCGAGTTCGCCATCCTCGGCCTGCTGCACCAGTCGCCGATGCACGGGTACGAGCTGCGGAAGCAGCTCGCGCAGATCCTCGGCGGGCTGCGGAGCATCTCCTACGGCTCGCTCTACCCCGCGCTCAAGCGCATGCACGCGGCCGGTCTCATCAGCACCGAGGAGCCCGATCCGCACGCGCTGCTGCCCGCCGACGCCCCGCCCCTGACCGGCCGGCGCGGCAAGGTCGTCTACACGATCACCGCGGAGGGCAAGGAGCGGTTCCACGAGCTGGTCTGCGACAGCGGCCCGGAGGCCTACGACGACGGCGGCCTCTTCGGCGTCCGCCTGGCGTTCTTCCGCCACACGGCGTCGGACGTGCGGCTGCGGATCCTCGAGGGGCGCCGCCGCACCGTCGAGCGGCAGCGCGAGGGCCTGCGGTCCTCGCTGGCCCGCACCCGGGAGCGGCTCGACCACTACACGCTCGAGCTCCAGCGCCACGGGCTGGAGTCGGTGGACCGGGAGGTCCGCTGGCTCTCCGAGCTGATCGACACCGAGCGCCGTGGAGCAGCGGGCGGCGCTCCCCCCGAGACCCCCGGCGGATCCCCGCCGAGCACCAAGTGACCAGAGGACGGCGTGCCGGTCACGCCGTCGACACCGGACCGCCCGCGGTCCGCGTCCACGGGACCCCCGCGGTCCAGGAGAAGGAGAAGTTCATGGGAACCGTCAAGGTCGCCATCGTCGGCGTGGGCAACTGCGCCGCCTCGCTGGTGCAGGGCGTGCACTACTACCGCGATGCCGACGAGTCCGTGTCGGTGCCCGGGCTGATGCACGTGCGCTTCGGTGACTACCACGTCTCCGACATCGAGTTCGTCGCCGCCTTCGACGTCGACGCCAAGAAGGTCGGGCGTGACCTCTCCGAGGCGATCGTCGCCAGCGAGAACAACACCATCAAGATCTGCGACGTGCCGCCTCTCGGGGTGACCGTGCAGCGGGGGACGACCCTCGACGGTCTCGGCAAGTACTACCGCGAGACGATCGACGAGTCCGACGAGCAGCCCGTCGACATGGTCACGGCCCTGCGCGAGTCCGGCGCCGACGTCCTGGTCTGCTACCTGCCGGTCGGCTCGCAGCACGCGGCGGAGTTCTACGCCCAGGCCGCGATCGACGCGAAGGTCGCCTTCGTCAACGCCCTGCCCGTCTTCATCGCCGGCACCCCCGCCTGGGCGGAGAAGTTCACCGCCGCCGGCGTGCCGATCGTCGGCGACGACATCAAGAGCCAGGTCGGCGCCACCATCACCCACCGCGTCCTCGCCAAGCTCTTCGAGGACCGCGGCGTCCAGCTCGACCGCACCATGCAGCTCAACGTCGGCGGCAACATGGACTTCAAGAACATGCTCGAGCGCGAGCGCCTGGAGTCCAAGAAGATCTCCAAGACCCAGTCCGTCACCTCCCAGGTCGACCGCGACATGGGCGCCGGCAACGTGCACATCGGCCCCTCGGACCACGTGCCGTGGCTCTCGGACCGCAAGTGGGCCTACGTCCGCCTCGAGGGCCGCGCGTTCGGCGACGTGCCGCTGAGCCTGGAGTACAAGCTCGAGGTCTGGGACTCCCCCAACTCGGCCGGCATCATCATCGACGCCGTCCGCGCCGCCAAGATCGCCCTCGACCGGGGCATCGGCGGCCCCATCCTGTCCGCGTCGTCCTACTTCATGAAGAGCCCGCCCGTGCAGTACGACGACAGCCAGGCCCGCGACGCCGTCGAGGCCTTCATCCGGGGCGACATCGAACGCTGACGCCCGTCCCGGGACACACCTCACCCCCGTCCCCTCCCGGTGCGTCAGCACCGGGGGAGGCGGGGGTGACGCGCTTCAGGCGGCGACCATCTCCCGGATCATCGTCGCCCGGTCCAGCTCGCTCCACGCGGTCAGGATGTCGTCGGTGATGACGGCGTCCACGCCGAGCTCGGCCACCCACTGCAGGTCCGACCGGTCGTTGACCGTCCAGAGCGCGACCGACAGGCCGAGCCGGTGTGCCGTCTCGACGGCCTCCGGCGTCTGCCGCACACCGGCCAGCGAGAGGTGCACCTCGTCGTGCCCGTCCTCGGAGGCCCGCTGCACGACCTCGGCGGCCGGGTCCTCGGTGTGGCCGAGCAGCGCGGTGCGGACCGGCAGGTCGGCGCACGTCGCGCGGATCATGGCGAGCAGTGCGGGGTCGAAGGACGAGACGGTGATGGCGGCGTTCCCGGCGGAGGTGCGGAGGACGTCGGCCAGGACCGACGCGGTCCGCGCGGCGACGGCGGCGTCGGCCACCGGCTTGGCCTCGACGACGACCTGAGCCCCGGAGAAGGACTGCACGGCGGCGAGCAGCTCCGGCAGCGTCGCGAGGGCGGCCTGCTCGGCGGCGCTGGGCAGGTCGTGCGTGCAGACCAGCGTGCCGCCCTCGGTGAGCCAGACGTCGACCTCGACGCCGTCGGCACCCTGGAGCAGGGCCTCGGTGACCGCCGCCACGGAGTTGTCCGGCCGGCCCGCTCCCGGGGCCCCGCGGTGTCCGAGGACCTGGACCCGGTCGGTCTCCGCCGGCAGGAAGGGGTCCGCCGGGAAGGAAACCATCTGGCGGCCGGTGCTCTCGTTCATCGTCAACCTCGTCTGCGTGTCCCCGTGATCCGTTACCGCAAGGGTTCGCCGCGGCGAGGTGCCCCGGTAGCAACCGCAGGGGTGACCGGGAGCCGCACGAGGTGTCGACCTCACCCACCTTGGTGTCCGCCGCGCGGAAGCCACCCGCCCCACCCAGGTGGTGGAAGCCGACACCCCGAGGGGTGCCGTCCCACCCCTGGGATGCCTGGGGAGGGCCCGCTGCCGCCCCGAGAGTTCCGGTCAGGCCGGACGCCGGCCGGACACGAGGTGGCGGACCGGATGACCAGCACCGGACACGGAGTGGCGCACACCGGCGTCCCCTCGGCCCACCGGAGGGCCGACGGTTCCCACCCCGAACGACCGGACTCCAGCGCCGGGGCCCTGTCCAGCCGGGCTCGCCGGGTCCAGAGTGGTCCCGGGCCGAGAGCCGGCCGGGGGACAGGAGGGACGGCACACCAGATGACGAGCTCGAGCAGCTCCAGCGAGACCCGCTCCAGCGGGACCCAGCAGATCGACGTCTCGGCGATCCGCGAGTTCGGCGAGGTCCTGCTGACGTCCCCGGCGCGGCTGTGCTTCATCGTCGAGGAGCGGTACGAGAACGAGGTCATGCCCGGTGCGGTCGTGGACGTGCTGCGCTCCTGCGGACACAGCGTCGACGTCCTGCGGCCGAACGGCACCGTGACCGACCTGTGGGAGCTGCTGCCCACCGATGTCGCGCGGTACGACGCCTTCGTGCTCAAGACCGTCTCCGAGGGCCCCGGCCTGAGCCTGCTGGACGCCGCCGCGGCCGCCGGCGTCACCACGGTCAACGACTACCGGGCGATCCGCCTGGCCCGGGACAAGGCCGTCGCCGCCGTCCGGGCCCGGGCCGCCGGCATCCCCTTCCCGAAGACCTGGTTCGCGTCCAAGTCGACCCTGCTCGAGCAGATCCCGGCGGACGCCTATCCGCTGGTGGTGAAACCGAACAGCGGCAGCGCGATGCGGGACGTGTACCGGGTGGACACCCCCGACGAGCTGGCGCGGCTCGCCATCGGCGGCAGCCTGCTGGTCCAGCCCTACCTGCCCAACCCGGGCCACGACGTCAAGCTCTACAACACCGGCGACGAGGTGTTCGCCACCGTGAAGCGCTCGCCGCTGCACCCGGGCGCCGACGTCGTCGAGGAGCAGATCCCCGTCACCCCCGAGCTGCGGAACCTGGCCCGCGCCGTCGGCCGGGTGTTCGGGCTCGACATCTACGGGATCGACGTCGTCGAGACCGCCGAGGGCTGGGTCGTCCTGGACGTCAACGACTTCCCCAGCTTCGGCAAGGTCCCGCAGGCCGCCTGGCGGCTGGCCCGGACCGTGTTGCGGGTGACCCGGCGCCAGGCCGCCGCCAAGGCCGCCGCCCAGGCCTCGTCCCCCACCGTCTACCGCCCCGTCGTCACGACCGTCGCGGAGGCCCGGCCATGAAGATCCACCTGCTCGCCGAGGCCGCGCCCAACCCGGTCCTCACCGCCGTCATGGCGGAGCTGGGCCGCCGGCACGAGGTCGCGGTCTACGACGCCGAGACCCTGCCGGCGGGATACGGCGGCGAGCCCGGTCAGCAGGCGCCGCCGGACGTCGTCCTGCTCAAGTCCCGCCGGCCCGAGGCGAGGCGGGTGGCACAGACCGCGGAGCGGGCCGGCAGCGTGGTCGTGAACAGTCCGGCCGCGACCACCCTGGCGCTGGACCGCGCCGCCACGGCCGAGGCCCTGGACCGGGCCGGCGTCGCGGCCCCCCGCAGTTGGTCCGTCGCCGCCCTGCGCGACCTGGCCGCGGACGGAGCCGCGCTGCCGTGGCCCCTCGTCGTCAAGAGCCGCACCAGCTCCCGCCGCGATCTCGTGCGCCTGGTGAGCAGCCCGGCGGAGCTTGCCGGGCTGCTGCCCGAGTGGGGCGGGGAACCGGTCGTCGCCC
Organism: Blastococcus sp. CT_GayMR19; assembly: GCF_004570385.1. Classification (GTDB taxonomy): domain Bacteria; phylum Actinomycetota; class Actinomycetes; order Mycobacteriales; family Geodermatophilaceae; genus Blastococcus_B. The sequence continues at coordinate 99,936 of NZ_SPQL01000016.1, forward strand.
AGGAGTTCGCTGCCAACGACGGCTTCGACATCAAGGTGTGGGTGATCGGCGCGCACCTCTCCGTGGCCCGCCGGCGCAGCGCCCTGGAGGCCATCGACAAGAGCGCCGACGAGCACCTGGACCCGGCCGATCTGCCGGAGGACTGGATCCGGACCGCGCGCGACGCCGGCGCGGCGATGGACCTGCAGCTGTACGGCGTCGACCTGCTGATCACCGGGGGCCGGCCGGTGGTGGTGGACGTCAACCCGTTCCCCGGTTTCCGCGGCGCACGTGAGCCTGCCGAGGCACTGCTCCGCTTCCTCTCGACGATCGCATCCACGAGGACGGTGCCGGCATGAGCATCTCGACCGGACCGGCGAGGCCGATGGTGACCGGCGCGACCGACGCGCTCGACCGGTACCTCGCCGACGAGGGCACCGACCGGACCAGGCCCCCGCTGCGGTACCTGCGGCGCAAGCCCGGACGTGGCCTCGTGGCTGTCTTCGGCCCGAGCGACCGCGGGGACATCTACACGGTCAGCGTCGACGAGCGGTCCCTGCTCGAGGGTCTCGACGCTGCCGGGGTGTCGGGCTCCACGGTCCAGGCGTTCCCCGTCGACCCGAAGCTCCCGCACCTGGACGCCGTGATGGCGCCCTCCGCGCACGCCGACCTCGCGGCCGCCCTCGAATCGACCGCCCGCGAGGTCCACGACGTGCCGTCCGACCGGGACCTCCTGGACGTCGTCGCCGAGCCCGTCCGGTACAAGCCGGGGGACCGGTGCGTCCTCCGCTACCGGCTCCGCTTCGGCGCACCGGGGGCCGCCGGGGGACCGGGCACGGCTCCCCGGATCTGCACCCTCGTCGCGAAGCTCTACCGGGATCCCCACGAGGCGCAGGCCGCCGACGACCTCCTGGCCCGCCTCCGCGAGCGAGCGGCGGTCGAGTGGACCGCCCGGCCCCTGGGCGTGGTGCCGGGGCTGCCGCTGGCGCTGACCGAGGACCTCGGGAGCAGCCGCGACCCCGTGCCCGCGCACTCCGGTCTGCACGTCGTGCATCCCGGGTCCGACGCCGCGGCCGAGGTCGTCCGCCGGGCCGCCCGGGCCCTCGCCGAGCTGCACACGAGCGGCGTCGACACCGCCGGCCTGAGCCGGCGCACCGGAGCCGACGAGGCGGGGAAGGCGGCGAAGCGCGCCGGACTGCTCGAGGGGTACGTCCCGGAGCTCGCCCCGGTGGTCCGGCAGGTCGGCGACGCGCTGTGCGCCGCCCTGACCGACCTGCCCACGGACACCCTTCGTCCCGGGCACGGGAGCTACAAGCCGAGCCAGCTGATGGTCCGGGGCAGCGCCGTCTTCCTCGTGGACTTCGACCAGTTCTGCCTGGCCGACCCGGCGCTCGACGTCGGGTACTTCCTCGCCTACCTGCGGCCGGCCGGGCTCTTCTACCGCCGGGCCGGTCGCCGGGCGTGGTTCGAGGAGTCCGCGGAGACCTTCCTCTCCACCTACCTCCACCGCCTCACCGAGCGCGGGGAATCCGCGGCCACCTGCGCGGGCATCGCGCGCCGTGCCCCCCTGTTCGAGGCCGCGCTGCTCCTCAAGATCGCGGCGCGACGGGCCAACCGGCTGCACAGCCCACGTCCCGGAGAGGTGGCGGCGGTGCTCGACGAGGTCTCCCGCTGCCTCGCCGTCACCCGGACGCCCCGGTCGCTGGTCGGAGAGGCCTAACCCGCCAGGTTCAGGACGGTCAGCGTGCCGTCGCGGAGGTTGGTGACGTAACCCCGGCTGCCGTCGGGCAGGACCGCGAACGAGGTGGGGGACTCGCCGGTCGGGATGGTGGCCGTGACCGCGTACGTCTCCCCGTCGATGACCGAGATGCTGTTGTCCTCGTTGTTGGTGATGTAGGCGTACCGGCCGTCCGCCGACCACGCGGCATGCTGCGGGAACGCGCCGACGGGGATCGTCGCGAGCACGGTGTTGGTGTCGGTGTCGATGACCGACGCCGAGTCGGCGTCGTAGGTGGCCACGATGAGGATCGGCTTGGTCGGGTGCATGGCGATGCTGTGCGGGCTCGTGGGCACCGGGATGGTCGTGATGACCGTGTTGGTGGCGGTGTCGATCGCCGACACGACGTTGGAGTCGTGGTTGGCGGTGTAGACCCGGGATCCGTCGACCGTGAAGGCGACCCAGTGCGGGTTGGGCGCCACCTCGATGTTCGTGACCAGGTCGTCGGTGGACGTGTCGATCACGGACACGCTGTCGTTGTCGTGATTGGGCACGTAGACCCACTTCCCGTCGGGGGACACCGCGGAGAGGAACGGCCGGGTGTCCACCGGGATGGTGTCGACGACCGAGTTCGACGTCGTGTCGAGGACGCTGACCGCCGCGATGGTCCGGGCCTCGTCCCACACGCTCACGTACGCCCTCCGGCCGTCCGGGCTGAAGGCGATGAACTGCGGGGGACCGACGTCGATCGGGATCGTCGCCGTCACGGCGTCGACAGCCGTGTCGACGACGGTGACCACGCCGACATCGCGGTTGGCGATGTAGAGCTGCCGCCCGTTCGGTGCCGCGGCGACGTATCCCGGCGTCTCACCGACCGGGATGGTGGCGCCGATGGACGGGATCGGGACCGCCGTCGACGGCGGGGCCGGGGCTTCCGATGCCGAGGGCGACGCCGAGGCGGTCGGCGCCTGGGCGCCGCCGGTCTGGCCGTCCGGCCGCGTGCTCAGGTAGACGGCCACGCCGGACACGACCACGAGCAGCGCCAGCCCCACGAGAAGCGCGAGGTACCGGCTCCACCACGGTGCGGACGCGGCCGGTGGGGGAACCGTCGCTGCGGGACCGCCCGGTCCAGGTCCCTCCGGTGGGGGAGCGGCCGGCGGGGCACTCCCGGGGGGCTCGCCGGTGCGGGGCTCGGGCACCTGGCCCGACGGCTGCGCGGCGACGGGCACCTGGCCCGACGGCTGCGCGGCGACGGTCGCCTGGCCCGAGGGCTGGGCGGCGACGGTTGCCTGGCCCGAGGGCTGGGCGGCGACGGTTGCCTGGCCCGAGGGCTGGGCGGCGACGGTCGCGGCCCCGCCGCCGTGGTCGGTGAGGGCGACAGATC
>NZ_SPQL01000017.1 GCF_004570385.1 Blastococcus sp. CT_GayMR19
AGGGCGCCGTCACTCAGGGCTGGAAACCGGCGATGGCCGCGCTGCTCATCGCCTTCCCAGACCGCATCGAGCCCTACCTCCAATGAAGATCAACTGCGGGTCTTACACAGAGAAGTTGACAGGCTCCCGACGACCGCCGTGTAGGCCCTGCTCCGGGCCATCAGGATCAGCTGGTCCTGAGCCGGGGTGAAGCTGGCGTGCAGCAGGATGCACAGGGCCAGGCTGTGCGTCCGGTTCCACAGCACCGTGTAGAAGAACGCCAGCACCATCGGGATGACGAAGCCCGCCGGACCGTAGAGCGGAACGTGCCAGATCCCCCAGGCCAGACCGAGCAAAAGGGTGGCCAGCACCGGGGAATACCGCCGCTGCAGCAGCGGCAGTCCGAAGCCCCGCCACCCCGGCTCCTCCAGCGCACCACCGAGCAACAGCACGAACACGAAGGTGCCGGCGTACGCGGGGAGACGGTCCAGCACCAGCGACCAGTCCACCGGCGACCCGGACATCTGCAGCGCCAGGCTCACCACGCCGTACAGCACCGCCGGGAGGCCCAGGGCGTAGGCCCACCACCAGGGGCTCACCCGCCACTTCACGGCGGGCCATAACCAGGCGCGCAGGGAGCCCCCCGTCACCCGCGTCACGATGCCGGCGGCGATGATCGGGCCGAGCCCTCCTATGAGGAACGGAATCCTGCCGCCGCCCACCCCGGCCAGCAGCCAGCACGACCAGGAGAACGCATACGCCAGACCGACGAAGGCCAGGAAGGGATGGCGCCCCACCCAGGCGCGGACGGCTGCCGGCCGCGACCTGTTTCGCGGAGCCGCGCCGACCGTGGGCGCGAGATCGGCGGGCGTCACCAAAGCCGTCCACCGGAGGACGCCTCATCGGTACCCAGCGCGACGGGCAGATAGGGATACCGGCCATGATGGTCGCGCGCCGGGCCGTGCGTGCGTGGGTGTACCAGCAACCGGTAGGAGCAGACCCCGCCGGGCGTCTGCAGTGCCACGACGGTGGGTGGCCCGCTGCCGGGCTCGACCGGCCACCGTTGCCCGTGCCCGGGCCCGCAGTACGCCTGTGACTGAGCGGGCGCGGGGCTCCCCCATGATGGGTCCGGGGTGAGTACCGCCCAGGTCGGATTGCGAGCCAGCAGTGCCGGCGCCCTCCTCCGCGTGTGGACCCGTCTCACCTCGACGCCGCCGAGGCGACCAGCGTCGACCGGGACGCCGACTGCCGGGCAGCGGGGCGGACCACGAGCACCGGGCAGGGGGCGTGCACCACGCAGTGCAGCGCGACGGAGCCGAACACCAGGCCACGGAACTCTCCGTGGCCCCGGCTGGCGACGACGAGGAGGTCGGCGCCGGCCGCCTGTTCGACCAGTACCGGGCCGGCTTGCCCGCGCAGGGCGAGGCGCTGAACGGTCGGTGGTTCGTCGGTCGTGGCCAGGAGGAGTTCGCCGAGCGTCACCTCCATCCGCCGGCGTGCGTCATCCCGCAGCTGTTGCTGGGAGGGGCCAGAGACAACGGGGTACTGGTCACTCCACAGATCGGTCACGTCCACGGCGCGCACCACGGTCACCGAGCCACCGGGCCCGGCCTGGGTCAGCGCCGCGGTCAGCGCCGTGGCCGAGCGCTCGGAACCGTCGATGCCCACGACCACCTGGGAGCCGGCTCGGGGTTCGGCCCATCGGCCGGGCAGCGGGACGACGACGACCGGACACTCCGCCGCGCTGACACTGTGCAGGGCGACCGAGCCCAGCAGTGCGCTCCGGAGTGCGCTGCGGCCTCGGGACCCGACGACCAGCAGATCGGCGTCCGCAGAGTGTCGGACCAGCTGGGCGGCTGCCGGCCCGGGCTCGATGTGCAGGCTCACCGGGACGTCGCCGACCGCGGGATCGCTGTCCCGGACTGCGTCGACGGCTGCCCGGGCGCGGGCCCAGGTGTCGTCGTGCACGGCGTCCAATGCGCCCAAGTCGATGATCTCTGCGTCACTCCAGTACCGGCTCGTGGGGTAGGCGGCGACCACGGCGACCTCGGCGCCCCGGACGAGCGCCCAGTGCATCGCCCAGCGGAGCGCGGTCAGGGACCCGGCCGAGCCATCCACCCCCACCAGGACCAGCGGTGCCGCACCGGAGTGGATCGGGTCGGCACTCGCCCGCGGCTGTGCGTCCATGGGATCTCCTCAGCAGGCACCGACCACCCGGCCGGTCGCCGCATCCAGCATCCCGTCGACCGCTCCCGGCCGGGCGGGTCCGATGACCTACTGCACTCCGCCATTGGTCCCGAGACGAGCCGGCGGGACCTAGGTCGGCGGTCCGGATGACCCTCGACCCGCCAGCCGCACCGTCGCCCGGCCGCAAGCTGGGCTCCCCACGCCAGAGGAGCACCGATGTCCCAAGAGTCCAGCCCGTCGACCGCCGTCGCCGTGGCCCGGCCGCTGCAGGACAGCGCCGCGGACGCACTGAGCGCCGCCGTGGACCGCGCCATGCTTGCCCCGTCGCTACACAACAGCCAGCCCTGGCGGTTCACCGTCCACGCCGACGGTCTGGACGTGCTTGCCGACCGGACCCGGCACCTGACGAGCATCGACCCCTTGGGCCGCGAACTCGTGCAGAGCGTCGGTGCCGCGCTGTTCAACGCCCGGGTGACACTCGCCGCGCACGGCTGGGCCGTCGACGTCCAGCGATGTCCGTCCCCGGACGACCCTGACCTGTTGGCCGTCCTGCACCTGATCGACGGCCCACCGGATCCTGGCCTGGCCGTGCTTGACCGCCTGGTCCCCCGACGACGGACCAACCGGCGCACCTTCGACGCGACCGTCCCGACGGCTGCCGAGCTGCGGTCCTTCACCGCGGCCGCCGTCGCCGAAGGTTCCGTTCTGGTCCCGGTGCTGACCGGCGAGCAGCACCGGCTGGTCGCCCGCCTCACCCAGGAGGCCGACGCGCAGCAGCGGGCCGACCCGGCGTACCTCGCTGAGCTGGCCCGGTGGACCAGCCGGGCGCCAGCGGCCGGCGACGGCATCGTCGCCGCCGCAGTCCCGCACGTGGACGGCTCCGCTACCGACGACGTCCCGATGCGCGACTTCGACACTCGCGGAGACGGGGCACTCCCCCCGTCGAGCGGAATGGGTACGGAGCGCACCATGCTGGTGCTCGGTACCCGAAGCGACGGCGTCGAGGCCTGGCTGCGGTCGGGCGAGGCGCTGCAGCACGTCTTGCTGACGATCACTCAGGCGGGCTGGGCGGCCAGCCCGTTCACCCAGTGCCTGGAGATTCCGACAACCCGGACGAGGCTGCGAGCCGGGCTCACCTGGGACACCTGGCCGCAGAGCGTGCTGCGGATCGGCCACGCCGGCCCCACCGGCGCCACCCCTCGGCGACAGCGGGCCGACGTGGTCTCGGGCTAGCTCATCCGCACCGGACCCGGCCGCCGACCAGCCGAGGCTGCCCGACCATGCCTGTTGCCGCGGCGAAACCGGCCAACGGTGCCGGGCCCGCTCGGCATCCGAGGTTGGACGGCCCCGACGGTCGGCCGTCGTCTCAGCCCCCTGGCGAGAGCGTCGTGCGTCGAGATCGAGTTCGTGTCGTCTGCCGCTTGGCGGACAGTGCCGAAACGGCCGCATTCCGGGACGATGGTCACTCCGCGTCACGCCGGGGGCTGACTGCCCGGATCAGCAGGATCAGACCCGCGGGGAAAAACGCCGGCCCCACCGCGACCGCGGTCTCGGCCAGGCTGATCCGCTCCGTGCTCAGCAGGTCCGACAACCCGGGTAGCAGCACCGTGGCCGCGAGCAACACCACGTTCGCCGCCACGGCGATGGGCAGCCAGGGCACCCCCGCACTCCGCCCCGTGGTCCACGCGCCAGCCGGGCGGAGCGCGAGGGCCAGCGCCAGTTGCCCCATGGCGAGGGTGATGAACAGCTGGGTCTGCCAGGGCCCGTCAACCGCGGCGGACGACACCGCCACCGCGAGGCAGACCGCGGCGAGGACGAGCCCGTTGCGCACGAGCTGGACGACCAGCGCCCGGTCGAGCACCCCCGTGGCCGGGTTCCTGGGCGGTCGGCGCAGCACGTCTGGCGCCGCCGGCTCACCGCCCATCGCGACCCCGACGGGGCCGTGGGTGAGCAGGTTGATCCAGAGGATCTGCGCCGGTAGCAGCGGCAGCGCGAGCCCCAGGAACGGGCCGGTCAGCATGACCAGCACCTCGCTGAGGCCGCCGGCCAGGCCGTAGCCGACGAAGCGCCGGACGTTGTCGAAGACCCGCCGTCCCTCGGCGACAGCCGCCGTCACCGTGTCGAGGCTGTCGCGGACGAGGACGAGGTCGGCGGCCTCCTTCGCCACCTCGGTCCCCCGCTGCCCCATCGCCACGCCGATGTCGGCAGCGCGCAACGCCGGGGCGTCGTTCACACCGTCCCCGGTCATGGCGACCACGTGGCCGGCGTCCTGCCAGCGACTGACCAGGTCCAGCTTGCCCGCGGGCTCGACGCGCCCGAAGACACGGTCCGCAGCGGGGTGGTCGGTGTCGACGATGCCCACCTGGCCAGCCACCGCGATGGCGGTGCCTACGTGATCCCCACTGACCAGCACGACGTCGATCCCGGCCCGGTGGAGTGCCGTGACCGCTGCGGTGGCCTCCGGGCGCACCGGGTCGGCGAAGGTGACCAGGCCCAGCAGAGTCCCGTCCGCGGTGACCGCAAGCACGCGCCCGCCGACTGCCGCCCAGGCATCAGAGACCTGCTGTGCGGCGGCCGAGCCGACCAGACCTGGGAGCAGCACTTCGGGCGCGCCCTTGGCCAGCACGGTGGCGCTCCCGTCCGGACACCGGTGCACCGAGGACATCCGCCGAGTGACGGCGTCGAAGGGCTCCACGGACACCCGCGGCGAGTCGCGACGCAACCGCGCGACGTCCACCCCGCCGGCCAGGGCGGCCCGGACCAGGGCGGTCTCGGTGTCGGCGGTGCCCTCGGCTCCGTCCGGGCCTGCGCCGGAGGCGTCGGCGTCATTGCACAGCGCCGCGGCCGAGAGCACCGCGCGGGTGGCCGCCGGGAACGGACCGTCACCGAGCGGGAGATCCCCGTCAGTCGGCGTCCAGACCCGGTCGGCGCGCATCGCACCCTCGGTCAGCGTCCCGGTCTTGTCGGTGGCCAGCAGGGTCACCGAGCCCAGCGTCTCCATCGCCGGCAATGAACGGACGACCGCGCCGTGGCGGCCCATCCGACTTGCTCCGGCTGACAGCGCCAGCGTCACCACGGCGGGCAGCGACTCTGGCACGGCGGCCACGGCCAGGGCCACGGCGGCCACCAGGGTCGTCTCCCACGGCTGGCCGCGGAGCAGTCCCGAGGCGATGAAGAGCAGGCAGGCCACAGCGACACCGAGGGAGATCTGTCGGCCGAGAACAGTGAGCCGGCGCTGCAACGGCGTCAGTGGAGACCGGTGTCCGGTGACCAGCAGGGCCACCTGCCCGATGGCGGTGTGCGTTCCGGTCGCGACGACGACGGAGGTGCCGGACCCGGCGAGCACCGTGCTCCCGGCGTGCACCATGCCCGTCCGGTCGGCCATCGTGGCCGGCCCGGCTGAGATCACCGTCGCGTCCCGTGAGCTGGGCTGCGACTCGCCGGTCAGCAGCGCCTCGTCGACCTCGAGCTGGACCGAGGTCATCAGTCGGGCATCCGCCCCGACGACGTCCCCAGCGGCGAGTTGCAGCACATCACCGCGCACCAGTTCGCGGGTGGGGATCCAGCTGTCGGCTCCGTCCCTGGTCACGCGCGCGGTCGGTGCGACCAGCGCGTCGAGGGCTCGGACCTCGCTGAGCGCCCGGCGTTCTTGAACGACGCCGACCACGGTGTTGATCGTGACCACCAGCAGGATGACCGCCGTGTCCACGGTGTCTCCGGTGAGTGCGGTGAGCACGGCGGCAGCGAGCAGAACCAGGACCAACGTGTCGCGCAACTGAGCCACCACCGAGCGCCAGAGCGGGGCGGGCGCGTGCATCGGCACCTCGTTCGGCCCGTCCCGTTCCAGCCGGACGGCCGCCGTGCCGGGGTCGAGGCCTCTCGCCGGGTCGACTCCTTGCTCACCGGCCACCTCCGCCGACGACAGCGCCCACGCCGGACGTTCATCGAGGGGGGTTGCAACCGGCAGCCCTGAGTTGGTCAGCGCCATGCTGGCTCGCCCGCCGGAGCCTGCTGACCCTGCATCTCAGTGGAGGTCGGGCGCCGCGACGAACCCGCCATGCGATGGCGCGACGAAAGCGCAGCCGTCGACGTGGTGGTGCGGCTCCTGGCAGACCCGGCCGGTGTTCAGGTGCGTCATGCCACAGTGGCCGGCGGCAGCGGCCGACTCCTCGATGCTCGAGTTGTGCAGGTCGATTCGATGGTCGGCGTCGGCCGGTCGCGGTGATGAGATGGTCACGAGGTCCTCGGATCAAGTCGGGAGAGGCGAACCGGGTCGACGAAGGCGTGCGACAGCGGCCGGATGAGTGCGGAACTCCGCTCGGCCGACACTCCTGCCGGGCGGGACGCAGCAGCAGGGCCGTCGGTCCCGGTTCCGTTGCCGGAGGTCCCTGCTCCTGGGCTGTCGCGTCACCGGGGCCCGGTCGACCGGCCGAAAAGGTCGACCGCCCCGTCAGAGAGGACCTTCGCCCCCGTCAGCGAGCGCCGTCGGGGGACACAGTCGGGGCATGACCCTGGTCGCCACCGCACAGACGCCGACCGCCGACCCGTATCCCGTGGAGGAACTGGAGCTGGACCTGCGCTGGTGGGCCGCGGCCAACTATCTGACGGTCGGGCAGATCTACCTCAAGGACGACGCCCTGCTCGACCGGCCGCTGACCCACGCCGACGTCAAGCCCAGGCTGCTCGGCCACTGGGGCACCAGCCCCGGCCTGTCCGCGCTCTACGTCCAGCTCAACCGGCTGATCCGGCGGACCGGTACACCGTGCCTCTACGTCGCCGGCCCCGGCCACGGCGGGCCCGCGTTGGTCGCCAACACCTGGCTGGAGGGCAGCTACAGCGAGCTGTTCTCAGCGATCCGGCCCGACGCGGCCGGCATCCGCGCCCTCTTCCGGCAGTTCTCCACCCCCGGCGGCATCCCCAGCCACGTCAGCGTGCCGACGCCGGGCAGCATCCACGAGGGCGGGGAGCTGGGGTACGCCCTGGTGCACGCCGCCGGCGCGGCTTTCGACCACCCCGATCTGCTGGTCGCCTGCGTGGTCGGTGACGGCGAGGCCGAGACCGGGCCACTGTCCGGCTCGTGGAAGATCCCCGCCTACCTCGACGCCCGCCGGGACGGCGCCGTCCTCCCGGTGCTGCACCTCAACGGCTACAAGATCAGCAGCGCCACGGTGTGGGGCCGGTCGTCCGACGCCGAGGTGTGCGGCTACCTGGCAAGCCAGGGCTGGGCTCCGGTCGTCGTCTCCGGGGACGACCCGCGGCTGGTGTTCACCGACCTGGAAGCCGCGCTACGAGGCGCGCACGAGCGGATCGCGGAAATCCAGACGGCTGCCCGCGCCGGTGCCGTGGACGTACGCCCCGGGTGGCCGGCGATCGTGCTGCGCACCCCGAAGGGCTGGACCGGACCCGCTGTCGTCGACGGGATCCAGGTGGAGGGCACCTTCCGGTCGCACCAGGTGCCGCTTTCCGGGGTGCAGACCGACGACGCCCACCTGGCCCAGCTGGAGCAGTGGCTGCGCTCCTACTCCCCCGAGCTCCAGTTCCCCACCGAGGGCCGGCTGGCGCCCGAGCTGGCCGCACTCGCCCCGGCCGGCGACCTGCGAATGGGCTCCACGCCCTACGCCAACGGCGGGAGGCTCCGCCGGCCACTGGACCTGCCCGCCCTCGCCGACTACTCCGTCGACGTCCCGGCACCCGGGACCACGTCAGCCGAGACGACGCACCCCCTCGGCGAGCTGCTCGCCGAGGTCTACCGGCGGACGACGACGCCCGAGGGCGGCGGCACCTTCCGGCTGTTCTGTCCCGACGAGACTGCCAGCAACCGGCTGCAGTCGGTCTTCGAAGTCACCGATCGGTGCCTGCAGGCCGAGGTGCTGCCCACCGACGACCACCTCTCCCCCCACGGCCGGGTGATGGAGGTGCTGTCCGAGCACCTGTGCGAAGGCTGGCTGGAGGGCTACCTGCTGTCCGGACGGCACGGGCTGTTCGCCACCTACGAGGCCTTCGCCATGGTCAGCGCATCCATGGTGATCCAGCACGTCAAGTGGCTGCAGCACGCCGCGGACGTGCCCTGGCGGACGCCGGTCTCCTCGCTGACGATCCTGCTGACCAGCACCTGCTGGCGCAACGACCACAACGGCTTCAGCCACCAGGGCCCAGGGTTGATCGACACCGTCATCCCGCTGTCGCCCGCCGTCGTCCGGGTCTGGCTGCCGCCGGACGCCAACTGCCTGCTGTCCGTCGCCGCGCACTGCCTGCGCAGCGTCGACCACGTCAACCTGCTGGTCGCCGACAAGCAACAGCACCTGCAGTACCTGACCCTCGAGCAGGCCGAGGCCCACTGCGCGGCCGGCGCCTCGGTGTGGCACTGGGCCGGCACCGAGTCCGCCGGCGACGACCCGCCCGACGTGGTGCTTGCCGCCGCCGGTGACGTGCCCACCCTGGAGGTGCTGGCAGCAGCCGAGCTGCTGCGCCGATGGGTGCCCTGGCTGCGAGTCCGGATGGTCAACGTGGTGGACCTGATGGCGCTGATGCCACCGGACATCCACCCGCACGGGTTCAGCACCGAGTACTTCCGCGAGCTGTTCACCGACGACGCCGACGTCGTCTTCGCCTTCCACGGCTACCCGCGCGCGGTGCACCAACTCCTGCACGGGCGCCCGGACACCGACCGCTTCCACGTGCGCGGCTTCGACGAGCAAGGCACCACGACCACCCCGTTCGACATGGTGGTGCTGAACCGGATGAGCCGGTACCACCTGGTGCTCGACGCGCTCCGGCACGCCCGGCGCACCCCGGAGCGGGGCGAGGAGCTGGCCGCCTACTGCCGGGAGATGCTCGACCGGCACGAGGTCTACATCCGGGAGCACTTCGAGGACCTGCCCGAGGTCCGCAACTGGTCCTGGTCCGGATCAGCGCTGCCGGGATGAGGGGTGCCGTCGTTCTGTCGATCAACCCGGGGTCACGCTCGCTCAAGGCGGCAGCCCACGACGGATCAGGCGATCGGCTGTGGGCTCATCAGGTGCCCCGGCCGACGACGGACCCCGACAGCGGGGTCACCGAGATCGCCCAGCGGATGGCCTCGGCCGGGCTGGCCGTCTCCGCAGTGGCGCACCGCGTGGTGCACGGCGGACCCGTGCACCACGCGCCCGAGCAGATCGACGACGAACTGGTCGCCGACCTGCAGAACCTCGTGGACTTCGCCCCGCTCCACCTGCCCGGTGACCTGGACTCGATCGAGGCGGCCCGATCCAGGTGGCCGGACGTCCCACACGTGGCGTGCTTCGACACCGCGTTCCACGCCACACTGGGACCCGCCGCCCATCGGCTGCCGGTGCCAGACGCCGTCACGGCGATGGGGGTGCGCCGGTACGGCTTCCACGGCCTGTCGGTGCAGCACGTCGTCGACACCGTGCCCGGGCTCGGGCGGGCCGCCGTGGCCCACCTCGGTGGCGGCTGCAGCGTCACCGCCGTGGCCGGCGGTCGCTCGGTGCAGACGTCGATGAGCTTCTCCCCCACCGGCGGGCTGCCCTCGGTCAGCCGCAGCGGCGACCTCGACCCGGAAGTTCTCCTGTTCCTGTTCGACCGCGGCTGGACCACCGCGGAGCTCCGCAGCCTGGTCGACCGGTCCTCGGGGTTGGCCGGAATGAGCGGCGGGCTGACCGACGTGGCCGACCTGACCGATCGGGCCGCCGCCGGCGATCCGGACTGCCGGCTGGCCCTGGAGGTGTTCACCACCGCGGTCGCCACGACCGTGGCCGGCTATACCGCGGTGTTAGGCGGACTGGACACGCTCGTCTTCACCGGCGGGATCGGCGAGCACTCCGCCGCCGTCCGCGACGCGGTCACCGACCGGTTGCGTCACCTCGGCGTCGCGCTCGACCCGACCGCGCCGGTGCCCGGGGACATCAGCCGGCCCGGCGCTCCGGTACGCACCGTGGTGGTGACCGCCGACGAAGAGCGGGTGATGGATCGGTCGGCCCGGAAGCTGCTCGCCCCTGCGCGCGAGGACACGCCCCGACCACGGTGATAGGGGCGCCTCAGCCGGAGGCGGCAACGAGGGGTGTCCCTGCTTTGCGCCGTCCGGCACTCTCCGGGTGGACGACCATCACCGGGCACTGGGCGTGCACCACGCAGTGCAGCGCCACGGATCCCAGCAGCATGCCGGGCAGCGCGCTTCGACTGCGGCTGCCGACGACGAGGAGTGCCGCACCCGCGCTCCGCTCGGCAAGCACGGCACCCGCCGGACCCTCCACGGCCAGCACGGACACCCGACTCCCGGCGGGCACCCGGGCCACCTGGGCCTGGGCTCGGGCCAGCGCCCGCTCCCGGACGTCAGCGAGCGGGACGACCACGTCGAACTCGCTCCAGGAGACCGGCGGCTGTACCGCGATCACCGCGTCGACCTCCGCGTCCAGTTCGTCGGCGAGGTCGACCGCGCGCATGAGCGCGGCCTGGGCGGCAGTGGAGTCGTCGAGTCCGACGACCACCCGGGGCGAGGAGGCCCGCGCGCCGGGGAGCGGCGACGGCGTGTCCAAGCTGGGGTGGACCACGACGACGGGACAAGCCGCGGAGGTCGCGCAGTGCAGGGCGACCGAGCCGAGCAGCGTGCTCCGAACCCCGCCGCGTCCACGACTGCCGACCACCAGCAGGCCGGCACCCTCGCTCAACTGGACGAGGTGCTCGGCCGGCGCACCCGCCACCACCGTCACGTGCACCTGCACCTCGGGGTCGCCGGCTGCGGCGCGAACCTCCGCAACCAGCGCCGTCAGCCGCGCCGCTGTAGCCGAGCGGAGCGCGTCCACTCGGCTCGCGTCCAGCAGCACAGCGTCGGCCCAGTAGTCGTCGACGGGAAACGCCGACATCGCCCGCAGCGGTGCGCCCCGTCGCGCGGCTGCGGCCCACGCCCACTCCAGGGCCGCCCGGGCGCCCGGTGAGCCGTCGACCCCGATGACCACCGGACTCCGGTCGGCGTTCATCGGGTACCGCCGGGGCTGCCGATGAGCATCGGACCGTCGTCGGCAGGCGTCGGGGGCGTCCACGTCGTCGTCGGCGGCGTGCCGGCCGCGTGGGCCCGGCGAAGCGTCAGTGCGACGATAAGGCCACCAACAGCCAGCATCAGGGCACCGCCGCCGAGCAGCCCCCAGGCCGCCCGCGCCAGACCCGGCACGGTGGCACCGACCGCCAGAGAGGCGTCCACCCCGGCCGAGCCGTCGGCCCGCATGACCACGACCGTCCAGTCGCCGGTAGTCGGCGTCCACTGCAGCGTCTGGGTCCCGCTTCCGATGGCCTGGGCGACCCAGAAGTCCTGCTCGGTCGGCGGCAGGGCGGGTGGGCCGCCAGCCACGTCGGTCATCATTCCGGGGTCCATCCCGCCGCCCGAGCCCATGCTCCAGCCCGCGGAGCCGTTCCCGGGACCGACGGTGCCCAGCCGGCGCTGCCCCACCCCCGCCAGGTAGTCGCTGACCGCGCTGGAGGGTGCGACCCCTGCGAACAACTCGACGTCAGGGCCGGCGGACGTCATCTCCAGCCGGGCCTCGCCGATCAGGTTGTCGACGATCCAGTCGGCGCCTGCGGCATCCAGGCTCACGTCATCAGCGACCAAGGCGTAGCGAGCGGTCGACACCGACTCGTCGTCGCTGGTGAGCCACCCCTCCTCCCGTTGGGTCTGGTCCGCCCAGAGAAGCCCGCCGCCAGCGGCGAGCAGACCGGTGGAGGTCATGAGTACGAGCGCACCCAGCACGAGTGCGACGACCCGGCCGGCGGTCCACCGGTGTCCCGCGGGTGCACTGCGCCGCGCATCGGGGGAGTTGGCCTCGGACGACACGGCTGCTGCCGAGCCGCCAGGCGAGCCGGGCAGGGGGCTCAACGGGACGGACCCGGGGTCGGCGCCGCCCATGTCCAACCGGAAGGGCGGATAGCTGTCGGTCATCAGACCGGCGTAGGCCGCGACACGGAGGACCCAGCGGTCCATGCCGAGAACGAAGTCGTACAGCGACCGAGGGTATCGGCCGCGGACCAACAGGACGATCCCGGCGATGAGCACGAGGAGGCCGATCAGGCCGCCAGCGGCCCAGCCGTCGTTCCCGGCGCCGTCAGCGTCGGACCGGGCAGTGAGCCACAAGCCACCGCCGGCGAAGACCCCGATCACCAGGTAGTGCGGCAGCGCGAGCAGCCACCACTTGACGAGCACCAGGCCGCGGGAGAGCCGCTCCGGGTAGGGCACGTCGAGATGCGCCGGATAGTCGGGCACGTCAGCAAGGGTGAACGGCGGATACCGGTCGGTGCCCAGCGCCCCGTAGCCGTAGTAGTGGACGCGCCAGCTCCAGCGCAGCACGCCGACGTTGAAGTCGAACAGTGCGCGCGGATAGCGCCCGGAGACGAGGATCGCGACGAAGGCGATGACGCTGACGACGACGAAGGCCAGCCACAGGAAGACCAGGACGATGAAGTGCGGGATCAGCAGCAGCCACTTGACGAGCCAGAGCCCACGGGACAGCCCGGGGTCCAGGACGGCGTCCACCCGAACGGGGTAGGGAGTGCGTTGCTCGGTCATGCCAGCCCTCTTCCGCCGCGCGCCAACCGCCGCAGGAGCGACGGCCTCCGGCGAGGCCTCACCAACGTCGCACCGCACGCACCCGGATGACCACGGACCTTGGTCGCTCACGGGGGGACCGACGTCCCGACCCGGGCAGCCCTGACCCACGCCCGGATGGCATCGCACCAGCGTGCGGGCACTGCGGTGGCCAGCATGAAAGGCGGTCTTGCTCAGACCGGTAGGTCGCTGGGCCACGGGGCAGTCCCCGCCCGGCTCCGTGCCCGGCCTCCGCAGGGAAGGAGGTCCCTGTGCGCGGCGTCCGGCGACCCTGGGGAACGACCCATCCCGTCCCTAGGCTGAACACGATCCGTCGCCGAGATGAACGGGCGGGCCTGGACGCTGCTCCATCCGGCCGATTCGCTCGCCGCAGACATCGACATAGGGAGAGGACCTGCCGGCATGGACCGCTGCGACGTCGCTGGGCGGGGTCGATGACCACGGCTCAGAGCCAGCGCCTGCTCGTCGTACTCGACGAAGATGAGTGCAGGCGACTGCTCGCGACGGCCTCCGTCGGACGGGTCGCCTTCACCGAGGGAGCGATGCCCGCGATTCAGCCGGCGTCCTTCGCAGTCAGCGGGAACGACGTACTCATCCCCACCGGTCTGGGCAGCAAGATGGCCGCCGGCAGCCGGGGTGCCGTCTTGGCCTTCGAGGTCGACGACTACGACCTGACCGAGCGGACCGGGTGGAACGTCACCGTCATCGGACCGTCCCGGCTGATCAGAGACCCCAGCCATGTCACGGCCCTGAACGAACTCGGGGTCCTGCCATGGGCACCGGCTACGGCGCACTGCTACATCGCCCTGCACATGGCCGTAGTGCGCGGCCGCCGGATCTCCTCACCCCCGAGGCCGCCGCCCCGGAACGGCCAGGGCTGAATCTCGGCACCGGTTCCGACTCGACCGCGACGGATGCTCCCGGTTGACACAGGCAGGACGGCGGCGGCCTTGGCTCGCGCGCCAATGCCAACCCTCAAGATCGGGAAGGACACACGCGTCTTGCCGGCAGCGGGTCCAGGGACGCACCGCGCTCGGCACCTGAGGCGCCATTCGCGTCTCCCAGACCGACGCCAGCTATCGAGCCACCACCAAGTCGGACGACTACGACCGAAAGACGCGTCCCATCGAGCCGTGTGCGGAGGCTCGATTCCCATGCGCCGACGGAATCGGGGGTGGTGCGGTCGTGGTGGGCGAATTGGTCCTGGGCCGGTGGAACCAGGGCGAGCTCGCCTTGAGCATCCCGCGTGGCGCTGGGTGCGGACGTCGACGGGTACCAGAGACGACTGTCGTGGCATGATTGTGGCATGAGTAGAACACGGCTCAGCACTACCGTCGACGCCGAGCTCCTCCAGGCCGCTCGACGGGTGCGATCCGGCGACACCGACGCCGCCATGATCGATGAGGCGCTGCGCGCGCTGATGGCGCGCCACCGTTCAGCCGAAATCGAGGCGAGCTACACCGCCTACGACGAACACCCGCTCGACGAACCGGACGAATGGGGAGACTTGGCCTCGTTCCGCGAAGCCGCCGGACGGTCGTGACTCCGCTGGCCGCGCGCGGTGAGGTCTGGTGGTGCGAGATGGCCGAGATCGGGCGCCGCCCGGTCGTCGTCCTCTCCCGCGACGCAGTCATCCCCCGACACCGGCGCGCCCTCGTCGCACCGTGCACCACCACGATCCGGGGCCTGGTCAGCGAAGTCGTCCTCGAGCCCGGCGAGGATCCGGTACCCCGCCGCTGCGTGGTCAACATGGACTCGGTCGAGAGCGTCTCCGTCACGGTCCTCGTCGAGCGACTCGGACGGTTGGCCGACACCCGCATGCGGCAGATCTGCGCAGCCCTCGCAGTCGCGGTCGACTACGCGGACTGACGCTGCCTCGGTGGAAGAACCCACCGGAACGTCGCACGACATGGCACATGCCGTCGGCCACCGTCCCGTAGGACCGGCCCGGTGAGCCTTCCGGCCGGGCAGGACAACCTCTGTTCACCCCCGTTCCGTAAGCCCTCTGAGCAGCGCCTTGAACAGTGGCGGCGTGTGCGGTCACGGCGAACAAGGTCGATTGCAACCACAACCGCCACCACGCCGACGACCTCCTCGCCAGGGTTCCCATTCACCGACCTCTTTTCCCCCAGTCGTATGAAGAGCTTCGTGGGCGTCCATCGGAGTGCATCCTTGCAGCTCAGGCGCCATACGAAACTGCTGCGGACTCCGTCGAACTCCCCCGAACGGGGAACAATGGTCGTCAGAAATGGTGGTCAAGAGCAGCGGGGCGGTCCGGCCCAAACTCGCCGCCTCCATGGCCCCGACCAGCGCTGTTGGGCCCGAGGTCGCGCGCGCGTCCCGTGGTCGGGGGCCTCTTGCGCCGAGTCCAGGAATTCACCGCGAGCACAGAGTCGAAAGTCAGTGGCGGCTCAGGACACTCGGCCGGCGTCGTGAATCGCCCATGCGGATAGCGTTGACGGCGTCGAGTTCATCTCGTGCATGGGCGGCCAAGCCCGCGTCGTCCTCGACGAACGCCCCATACCCGACGGATTCCGCCTGGGACGGGAGCACCGCATGAGTGCATCAACCGCTCCTCCCCGAGACGCCTGGCAACTCCGGGTGATCGCTGATGTCCGCCCGCTGGTCCCGTCCTGGGTGACGAGCCGGACACCGGCCTGGCGCACGGCGGAGACCGCTTCCGGCGGGACTTAGGCGGGGCGTGGCGTTCGGTCGAAATCCGAGCGACGCGCTCAGAGTCCGGTCATCCCCTGAGTTGATCGGGCCTGCTCCAGAGGCCCCTTCCGACTCCTGTCCGGTCACGCCTAGGAACTCCGTTCGCGACCGATTCACGACCCGTCTCGAACCTGCGTGCGCTAACCACTTTCGTGGCTCCACCCCGGCCCTCATCCGAGGGCGGTCGCAACCCCCTGCGATGTCGTTCGGATCAGTCGACGACCATTCCGGGAACGATCAACAGAAGGCCGCCACCATGGCTACCAGTTCCTTCACTCCGATGACGCCTCTTGCGTTCCTCGAGCGCTCGGCCGACGTGTTCGCCGACAAGACCGCGATCGCCTACGGCGACCGGAGGCTGAGCTACCGGGAGTTCGGTGCCGAGGCGAGTCGTCTCGCGCTCGCGTTGCGGGCCTCGGGCGTCCAGCGCGGTGATCGGGTGGCCTACCTGTGCCCGAACATCCCCGAGATGCTGGTGGCCAATTTCGGTGTCCCGCTGGCCGGCGCGGTTCTCGTCGCCGTCAACCACCGGCTCTCCGCCGAAGAGGTCCGCTACATCTGCGATCACTCTGGCGCGAAGCTGCTGGTGGTGGATACGGAATATCTGCCGGCACTCATCCCGATCCTGACGACCCTGCAGACCGTCCAGGAGGTCGTCGCCGTCAGCGATCCGGCCGGGCCGGCCATCGCCGGTGCCGCGGCGCTCGCCGACATCTCCTACGAGCAGCTCCTCGAGCGTGGCTCGGGCGAGCCGCTGCCGTGGGCGGTGGAGGACGAATCCAGTCTGATCTCGATCAACTACACCTCCGGGACGACAGGGACGCCGAAGGGCGTGATGTACGCGCATCGCGGCGCGTACCTGAACGCACTGGGCGAGATCATCCACCAGCGGTTCGATCCCGAGAGCGTCTACCTGTGGACGCTGCCGATGTTCCACTGCAACGGCTGGTGCACGCCCTGGGCGGTGACGGCGATCGGCGCGACGCACGTGTGTCTGCGGGCGGTCCGCGCCGACGTGATCTGGAAGCTTTTCGACGAGGAGCGGGTGACGCACCTCGACGGCGCCCCGACGGTACTGACGCTGATCGCCAACGCCCCCGAAGCGCACCAGCTGGGCTGCGAACTGGTGGCAACCGTGGCCGGGGCCCCTCCCGGCCCCACGGTGATCACGCGCATGCGCGAACTGGGTGCCCGGATCGTGCACGTCTACGGGATGACCGAGGTGTACGGCCCTTACACGCTCAACGAATGGCAGGCGGGTTGGTCCACGCTGCCGCCGGCTGACCAGGCGCGACGCCAGGCCCGACAGGGCGTCTCGATGATCCAGGCCGATCCCATCCGGGTGGTGGACGAGCAGATGAACGACGTCCCGCGCGACGGTCGGACGATGGGCGAGATCGTCATGCGCGGCAACAACGTGATGGTGGGCTACTTCCGCGACGAGGAAGCCACCGAGAAGGCGTTCCGCGGCGGTTGGCTGCATTCCGGAGACCTCGGCGTGCAGCACTCCGACGGCTACATCGAGCTCCGCGACCGCGCCAAGGACATCATCATCTCCGGCGGAGAGAACATCTCGACCATCGAGATCGAGCACGCCGTCGAGGCGCATCCGGCGGTGCTCGAGGTCGCGGTCATCGGGGTCCCGGACGAGAAGTGGGGCGAGCGGCCGAAGGCGTTCGTCATCCGCAGACCGGGCGCCGATGTCAGCGAGGCGGAGCTCCTGGCCTTCCTCCAGGCCCACATCGCCCGGTTCAAGGTGCCGAAGGCCGTCGAGTTCGTCGACGCGCTCCCGCGCACGGCGACCGGCAAGCCGCAGAAGTTCGAACTCCGTGAAAAGGAATGGGCCGGCCACAGCAGCCGGATCCAGGGATGAGTGCAGACATGATCGCTGATGGGACCTACGACGAGGCAGTCCTCGAGACCACCCAGATCGGCAGGTCGTTGGGCACCGATTACTTCGGTCTCCGCGACGAACTGACCGAGGACGAACGGAAGTACCTGGACATGGCTCGGGCGTTCGTGGACGTCGAGGTGCTGCCCGTCATCAACGGCTACTGGGAACGCGCGGAGTTCCCGTGGGAGCTCATCAAGAACATGGGTGAGCTCGGTTTCGTCGGGGACGGGATCGAGGGGTACGGCTGCCCGCCGATGAGTCCGGTCGCGGCCGGCCTCATCCACATGGAGCTCAACCGTGGGGACGGCAGTCTCGGGACGTTCCATGCCGTGCAGGCCGGCTTGGCGATGCGGTCGATCTGGTTGCTCGGCTCCGAGGAGCAGAAGAACCGCTGGCTGCCGGGAATGGCGACCCTGGACCTGCTCGGGGCGTTCGCGCTGACCGAGCCGACTCACGGGTCGGACGCCGTTGCACTCGAGACCGTCGCGGTCCGGGACGGCGACGAGTACGTGCTCGACGGGGCGAAGCGCTGGATCGGTAACGGGTCTATCGCCGACGTCATCGTCGTCTGGGCGCGGGACACCTCCGACGGCCAGGTCAAGGCATTCCTCGTGGAGAAGGGTGCCGCCGGGTACGACGCGCTGGTCATCGAGGGCAAGGCGTCGGTCCGTGCCGTTCTGCAGGCCGACATCACGCTCACCGGCGTCCGGGTGCCCCTCGGCAACGTGCTCCCCGGTGCCCGCACCTTCAAGGACGCGGTCAAGGTCCTCGCCTCGACCCGGATCGCCGTCGCGTGGGGAGCACTCGGCCACGCGGTGGCCGCGTACGAGGCGGCGCTGAGCTACGCCAAGCAGCGCAGCCAGTTCGGGAAGCCGCTGGTCCACTTCCAGCTCGTCCAGGATCAGCTGGTCAAGATGCTCGCCGAGGTGACAGCGATGCAGTTGTACTGCCTACGCGTCAGCCGCCTCGAGGAGCAGGGAAAGCTCACCGACACGATCGCCGCCCTGGCCAAGATGAACAACACCCTCAAGGCCCGGCACGTGATCGCCGAAGCGCGTGACCTCCTGGGCGGCAACGGAATTCTGCTCGATTACCACGTCATGCGGCACATGACCGACATCGAGGCGATCTACACCTACGAGGGCACCGAGCACATCCAGACCCTGATCGTCGGCCGCGACATCACCGGTGTGAGTGCCTTCTGCTGACACCGCGAGGCGGAAGATCCGCAGCCGCGAGGCTGTCAACTCGATCGACAGGGAAGTCTCGACATGACCCTCTTGCAGCACGATCCCCTCACTGACGCGATGCCCGACCTGGTCATCCTCCCGGACACCAACGACCCCACGGCGGGCAGAGTCGCGATCTCCCGGGAACTCGCCTCCGAACAGGTTCGGCTGATCGCCGACCCGGCCCCCCTCGGGCTCGCTGCCTTCGCACTGACCACGTTCCTGCTGAGCATGGCGAACGCGGGCTTCATGCCGGCGTCAGCCGAGCCGATCGTGTTCGGCGTCGCACTGGCCTATGGCGGCATCGCGCAGATGCTGGCCGGCATGTGGGAGTTCCGGAAGGGAAACGTCTTCGGTGCGACGGTCTTCACGTCCTACGGTGCCTTCTGGCTGTCGTTCTGGGCCTACGTGACCTTCTTCGCAGCGACCGTGCCGCCCGAGGAGCATGGCACGGCAGCCGGCTGGTTCCTCATCGCCTGGGCGATCTTCACGACGCTCATGCTCGCCGCTTCGCTCCGGACGACGGCAGTGCTGGCCGGGCTCTTCGCGGTCGTGACGGTCACGCTGTTCCTGCTGGGTATCGGCAACCTGGGCGCCATTCCTCGCCTGGTCACCTTGGGCGGAATCCTGGGCATCGTCGCCTCGGCCATCGCCTGGTACCTGTGCCTGGCCGGGGTGGCCGCGTCGACGTTCGGCCGGCCGGTTCTGCCCAACCCTCCCCTCTTCAGATCCTGAGACGGATTCCGGACGGGAGCTGGTCACGATGAACCTGATCATGCTGGCCCCGCCCGGGGCCGGGAAGGGCACGCACTGCAGTTGGCTGACCCAGGAGACGGGGTGCCGCCCACGTCTCGTCCGGCGACGTGATACGAGCCGAGATCGGGGCGGCGACGGCCCGCGGCCGGCGACTGGCCGAATACACGGTACGCGGCGACCTCGTCCCGGACGACCTGGTGTTCGCGCTGCTCATGCGCGTGGTGGTCGGTGCCGAACGCGAGACGGGGGGCTACCTGCTCGACGGATTCCCCAGAACGCTCGCCCAGGCTCGTCGGCTGGCAGAGATCGGCGTCGAGCGGGGTCTCGTCACCGACGCGGTGGTCTATCTGAGGGCGCCGGATGCCGTGCTGGTCGAGCGCCTCCTGGACCGCGCGGTCCGCGAAGGCCGAGCCGACGACCGGCCGGACGTGATCCAGCCGGCTCGCCGTCTTCGCCGAGGACACCGCACCGGTGGTTTGCCTACTACCGGGATCGTGGCGTCCTGATCGAGGTCGACGCCGACCGGCCGGTCGGCGTGATCCAGACCGACCTGCGACAGCGGCTCGCCGATCGCGGGGTCCTTGCACTCCATCCGGCATGAGGGGCATCCCGCCCGACTGACAGGTACGGAGATCCGACCGCGGTAGCAACGACTGAGGAGCGACGATGAGCACCACCATCATGGCCGAGATCGCCGGCGTTCCGCCGGTCGTGTTGTCGGGCCGGGCGGCCTCCAGGAGCAGGTGGGCACCGAGATCGGCGTCAGCGGCTGGCGAACGGTCCTCCAGGAGGACATCCAGACGTTCGCGACGTTGACCGGTGACCAGCAGTGGATCCACGTCGACGGGGAGCGGGCCCGGACCGGTCCGTTCGGCACGACTGTGCAGCACGGCTTCCTCACGTTGGGCCTGGCCACCGGACTGCTCTGGGAGGTCTGCACGGTGGAGGGCTTCGGCGTCGTCCTCAACTACGGCCTCAACAAGGTGCGCTTCCCGTCGCCACTGCGCGTCGGCAGCCGCATCCGCGTGCACGTGGAGGTTGCCGAGGTCACGGCTCTGGAGACTCCTGGCGGACCGGGAGCGGAGGCGGTCTACCGGCTCACCTATGAGGTCGAAGGTCAGCCGAAGCCCTGCTGCGTGGCCGACCTCGTCTTCCGGTACTACCCCTGACCGCGGCCGATCCCCGCACCGGATCGTCCGACCAGTGGGACTGGGGTCCGAGGTCCGAGGCGACGCGAGCGCTCGCCGAGCGCGCCGCGACCGAGTTGGGACCAGAGGCGGACCTGTTCGGTGACCACGACGCCGCCGGGTTCGGCGCGGCGCTGACCCATGTGCTCCGCTCCACCGCGGGGCGACCGCTCGGGCCGCGGTGCGGTTCGCGGACGCGCTCACACGTGTCCCGCTCGCCACGACCGCGCACTGGGTGGGCGGGGACGTCGAGGGTCCGGTACCGCTCGACCCCAAGGACCTGCGGTTCGCCGACCCGGCGTGGGAGGCGAACCCGCTGTTCCACGCCGTCCGGCTCAGCTACCTGGCCGGTTGCCGCTTCGTCCGGGACGTCGTCGGCTCCGCGGACGTGGACGCCGGGACAGCCGGAAAGGCGGCTGTGGCCACGGAACTGTTGCTCGATGCCGTCGCCCCGACCAACTTCCTGGCCACCAATCCGGCTGCCTTGAAGCGCGCGTTCGACACGTCCGGGGTGAGCTTGGCGAAGGGCGCGCGGAACTTCGTCGACGACGTGCGGCACAACCAGTGCCGTCCGCGGCAGGTCGACACGCGCTCCTTCGAGGTCGGCCGCAATCTGGCGGCGACCCCCGCCAGGGTCGTCTATCGCAACGACCTGATGGAACTGCTCCAGTACGAGCCGCAGACCCCCGACGTCCACGCGAACCCGTTGCTGTGCAGCCCGCCGTGGGTCAACAAGTACTACGTCATGGATCTCGCACCGGGCCGCAGCTTCATCGAGTGGGCGGTGCAACACGGCCGGACCGTCTTCGCGATGAGCTACCGGAACGCGACGAAGGAGATGTCCCACGTCACCATGGGCGACTACCTCGTCCAGGGCCCGGTGGCCCCGCTGGATGTGATCCAGGAGATCACAGGTGCCTCCACCATCGACATCGTCGGGTTGTGCCTGGGGGGAGCCCTCACCGCGATCACAGACGCCTACCTGCGGCAGGCCGGCGACGACCGGATCGGCACGCTCACCCTGCTGAACACGATGCTCCACTACAGCGACCCGGGGCAGCTCGGCATCTTCACCGACCGGCGCACGGTGGAGAAGCTCGAGCGGACGATGCAGCGGGAGGGCGTGCTCGAGGGCTCCTCGATGGCGGGGACCTTCGACATGCTGCGGGCGAACAACCTGATCTTCAACTACGTGGTGTCGAACTGGTTGATGGGCCAGGAGCCACCGGCCTTCGACATCCTGGCGTGGAACGCCGACAGCACGCGGATGCCTGCGGCGATGCACGCCTTCTACCTGCGCAATTTCTACGTCGACAACAAGCTCGCCGCCGGAACGCTCGAGATCGCCGGCACGACCATCGACCTGAGCGCCATCAAGTCACCGACCTACGTGGTCAGCGCGATCAACGACCACATCGTCCCGTGGGAGTCCTCGTACAAGACGACGCGCCTGGGTTCCCGCTCCCCCCAGCGGCGCCCGTCGCCACCCCTTGGCTCGGCGGCGCCCCCGGGCTCGTCCGTGACCAGTTCTTCGAGCGGTGGCGGGGTCAGGCTGATCCCGATGACGAGGACCACCACAGTAGGAACCGGGATCTCGGGAGGGGGTCAGTTTTCAGGCGCCGTCGGCACGCCGTAGAACCCACCCGTCGCTAGAGGGCCAACTTTCGACCGTCGCTGACACCGCACGCATCGGCCGGATCTGCACGCAGGTCATGCGGCGGTCGGTGTGCTCCGTGGAGCTCGAGACCGAGCACGGTGAAACGACGGGGACTCGGCGGAGCTCCCAGACCCATGGGGTGGCCAAGGTGAGGGCCCAGGAGCAAGCGCGCGGCGAGCGCGGCACCTCCGCCGGACGGGGGGGACCCGGGCACGCAGGCGGCGTGATCTGCGAGACAGAACGATGGCATCGCCCTGCAGGCGAACTGACAGATCGGACTCGACCGCGCTCCGGACGTTGCTCCTCCGGATGGATCTGGTCACTGTCCATCCGGAAAGCCCCGCCGAGCGGTGCAGGCAGATCACAGGACCCATCCCCACGCCGAACGACCGATCGAACGGCGAATCGCGAGTAGGCGTTGTCCGGACGGCGTCCGTCGGCGGCGGCCGAGTCTTGATTCTCGGTGGGTGAACTCGCAGGTCTGCGCCGGGCCAAGACTGGGCGCATGACCGTCTCGACGGACCGGCCCGGTGTGCCGTCCCGGACGCGCAGAACAACCGGGGCTCATTTCTCCGGCCAGCGCGGGGCGGCCATGGCGCCGTGACCATGGCGGCCCCAGCGCCCGGTGTAGAGCAGCTTGCTCATCGGGCAAGCACGTTGCGGCGCAGCAGGGTCACGGCTTGCGGTACTCCGGCCGCGTCCGCCCGCCCCGGCGCGGCCGCAGTTGCATCCGCGAAGCGGAGCCCTCGACTGGCAGCGGGCCGAGCCACAGCGAGGTGCCGCTCTTCCGGCCGCCCTTCGTGGCGCTGAGGCACGCGGAAGGCACGGCATCCGCCTGACTTGGCGCTGACCAGCCAAGATTGCGCATAGCGCTCCAAGCCTTCCAAGCTGACTGTGCGGGTTCGATTCCCGTCACCCGCTCCACCGCGGTGTCGCGGGACACGTTCGCAGGTGTCCCGCGGCACCGTTTCCTTTCGGCGGTATGCGGGCCGCACCGAACCCAAAGCCCGCGCAGGGAGGACGTCCCTGGCGGGGTTGCTACGGCAGCCGCTCCCCATAGCGCAGCTCGCCGTCGAGCCCGCCCAGCGCATAGGCGTCATCACGGGCTACGAGATTCTCGAGCAGTCAGCTATACCCGGACCGCCTGAGCGCACTGGCGAGTCGACCCGCCTATTCGCGCGACCCTTGGCGAGGGCCGGTCACATGGCGCTCAGTCGTGGCCGCGGAGTCGAGCGCCTCCTCCAGGCGGGACGGCCTCACGTCCAGCGGGGAGGCATCGTCGTCGGCGACGTCGTGGAAGGACCGGAGCGCCTCTCGCCGAACCCGCCGCCGGTCGACGATCCGCGCGATCTGGATCGCCAGCTCGAACAGCACGATCATCGGCCCAGCCATCAGCAGCATCGTGAACGGGTCCTGCGTCGGGGTGACGAACGCGGCGAAGACGATGGTGAGGAAGAAGATCCAGCGCCGGCTCCGGCTGAGCACCTCGTAGCTCAGGACTCCGACGAGATTGAGCGCCACCGCGACCAGCGGCACCTCGAAACTCACCCCGAATGCCACGAGCAGGGACAGCACGAACCCGATGTAGTCCTGTGCGGTCAGCGCGATGACCACCCCGTCGCCGGCGAGGGAGAGCAGCAGCTCCAGCCCGGCAGCCAGCGAGACGTAGGCCAGCACCGCGCCCAGGACGAACAGCAGCGTCGAGACGGCGACGAAGGCCACGCCGTAGCGCTTCTCCTGTCGCTTCAGCCCTGGCGTGATGAACAGCCAGAGCTGGTAGAGCCAGAACGGCGACGACAGCACCGCACCGGCCAAGAAGCTGACCTTGAGGCGGATGAACACCCCGCCGAAAACGTCGGTGATAAGCAGCCCGCAGCCGCCGTCGTTCCCCCCGTAGCGGAGCTCTGGGGCCAGACCGCAGTAGGGGGCACGGATGAACTCACCGAGCCCGTGCTCGTACCACCAGAAGGCGAACGCGGTCGCGACCAGCAGAGCCAGCAGGGCCTTGAGCAGCCGGTTGCGCAGCTCCGTCAGGTGGCCGACAAGCGTCATGCTCGCCTGCGGGTCGCGTCGGGTCCGGCGCCACCGCAGCCGGGGACTCCGACCCGGGTCTCTCACCATCGTCCTGCCCGGTACGCGCGGCTCAGTAGGCGCCGTCGGCCGGGGAGACCGGCATGGCGGTCAGGCCGGGGAACTTCCCGCGGACGAGGGTCGCCGGCGCGGCGTGTCGGCCGCGCACGTCGTCGATGTTCATGCGCTTCACCTCGGGTGACGTGAGATGCGGACACAGATGCTCCTGTCGGAGTTGGGGGGTGCCGGACCGGTGGCCGGCCCAGTCGATCGAGGCGGGGAGCTCTGCGTCGCCGACGCTCAGCTGTCGATCGGTCACCGACGTCCCGATCGACGCCGTCCGGCTCGGAGGGCGATGCCTCCCACCGCACGTGGAAGGGCACCATCACCGGCACGTCGGCTGATTGCACTGACGCAGCTAGCTGATCTGCTCCCGCTGCCGGTCCATGCACTCCCGAGCCGCCCGGGTCACCGCCTCCGGCGTGAAGCCGAACTTGGTCAGGAGTTCCTTCAGCGGAGCGGAGGTACCGAACGTGCGCATGCCGATGACGGTGCCCCGGGTGCCGACATAGCGGTCCCACCCCATCGTCGATGCCTGTTCGACGGCCACGCGCGCCTCGATGTCCGGTGGCAACACGCTGTCGCGGTACTCCTGGGGCTGTCGGTCGAAGAGCTCCCAGCAGGGCAGGCTCACCACCCGGACACGGACGCCGTCGGCGGTGAGCTGGTCGTAGGCTCGCAGCGTCAGGTGCACCTCGCTCCCGGTCGCTATAAGGATGAGCTGCGCTTTCCCGCCGCCGTCGGCGTCGGCGTCGGCGAGCACGTAACCACCACGTGCGAGGCCACTCGCCGGTGCGTAGACGGACCGGTCCAGGGTGGGCAGCGGCTGCCGGGTCAGCACCAGTGCGGCGGGCTCGTGTCGCAGGCCCATGATCAGCCGCCATGCCTCCACTACCTCGTTGGCGTCGCACGGCCGGATCACGGGGAGTCCCGGGATGGCCCGCAGGGACGCCACCTGCTCGACGGGCTGGTGGGTCGGCCCGTCCTCGCCGACGCCGATCGAGTCGTGGGTGAAGACGTGGACGACCGGGATCTCCATGAGCGCGGAGAGCCGGATCGCGCCCCGCGCGAAGTCGGAGAAGATCAGGAACGTCGACCAGAGCGGCCGCAGCTTCGACAGGGAGAGCCCGTTCGCGATGGCCGCGGCAGCGAACTCCCGCACCCCGTAGTGCAGATTCCGACCATGAGGCTGGTCCGGGCCGAAGTCTCCGGCTCCGTCGAAGCCGAGCCGGGTCTTCGTCGAAGGCGCCAGGTCCGCCGAGCCACCCACCAGCCACGGCACGCGCGGCGCGATGGCATTGAGCACCTTGCCCGAGGAGTCCCGGGTCGCCAGACCCGTGGCGTCGGGCGCGAACTCCGTCAGGTCGGCGTCCCAGCCGTCCGGCAGACGCCGGTGCTGCATCTGGTACAGCTGCTCGGCGAGGTCCGGGTACTCGGCGCGGTAACGCTCGAACGTCGCCATCCACTCGTCCCGGGCGCGACGGCCGCGAGCGCCGAGTCCGGCGGCGAAGTGGTCGTAGACCTCCGCCGGAACATGGAAGTGAGCATCCTCCGGTGACCCGTAGAACCGCTTCGTCGCGCGAACCTCGTCCTCGCCCAGCGGCTCCCCGTGAACCGCCGCGGTGCCCTGCTTGCTGGAGCCATAACCGATGTGGCTGTCCACAATGATGAGCGTCGGCCGTCGCTGCTCTGCGCGGAACGTCTCAAATGCGCGTGCCAGCATGGCGAGGTCGTTGGCGTCGCCGACACGGGTGACGTTCCACCCAAGTCCTATGAACCGGGTGGCGACGTCCTCGGTGAACGTGAGCGCCGTGTCGCCCTCGATGGTGATGTGGTTGTTGTCGTAAATCCAGCACAGGTTGGACAGGCGCAGGTGACCGGCAAGGGAGGCCGCCTCGGCGGCGACGCCTTCCATCAGGTCGCCGTCACCGCAGAGGCTGTAGACGTCGTAGCCGAACAGTTCGTAGCTGGGACGGTTGAAGTAGGAGCCCTGCCAGCGCGCAGCGATGGCCATGCCGACCGAGGTCGCGACCCCCGTGCCGAGTGGACCGGTGGTGGCTTCGACACCGGAGGTCCAGCGGTACTCGGGGTGCCCCGGGCACTTGGAGTCCAGCTGGCGGAAGCGCCTGAGATCGTCCAGCGGGACCGCCGGCTCACCGACGACCTCGTAGGCGGGGTTGACCGCGGTGACCCGGCTGAGGTGCAACAGCGCGTACAGCAACGTCGAGGCGTGTCCCGCGGAAAGGACGAATCGGTCCCGGTTGGGCCAGATGGGATCGGCCGGGTCGAACCGCAGGAACTGCTGCCACAGGGTGTAGGCCACCGGTGCCATGCCCATGGGAGTGCCCGGATGCCCGGAGTTGGCGGCCTGCACCGCATCCATGCTGAGCGTCCGGATAGTCGTCACGGCGAGATCGTCGATGCTCCGGGCGTGGGTGGGCGTGGGGATCCCGTGATCGGTCAACGTCATTGGTCGGTCTCCTAGCGAGGGGTGGGCTGCAAGTCGGGTTGCAACGGGTCGACGGGGTGGGACCGGACGCCAGGGACTCCACGACCGGTCGATCGACGGGGACGATCGGGCGGGCGACAGATGTCGAGACGCCCGTCCCGACGACTCGGGGGCCACAGCGGTCGGCCGGCGACCGATCGGCCAGGGGGTGCTCACCGGTCGGAAAGGACAGCGCCTCCGGCGCTTCCCGCCGGGAACGATCCCCGCTCACCCACCCGACCCCGCAGGCTCAGGGGTCTCCGTCGGGCGACTGCGGCCGACCGGCCCCTCCGCAAGGGCAGGGCGCAGCCCTGTCGTTCGAGCATCGGTCTGGGACTCCGCAGTCCCTGCGCCGGCGTGCGGAGGGCCGATCTCTCCGCGCGGGGGGAGAACGTCCCCCTCATGGGTCTGGGTCGCCCCCGTGGGACGGTCGTCCTCCTTCAGACCCCTCATCTCGCCCTTGAAGATGCGGAGTGAACGGCCGAGGGAGCGGGATGCGTCGGGCAGCTTCTTGTAGCCGAACAGCACAAGGATCGCGAAGATGATCAGGCCGATTTCCATCGGGCCACCGGTCACGGGAGTTCTCCTTCGGGGATGGGCGCGGAGGACAGTGCTGCCCCCTCGCGTCGGTGTGGGTTGCCTACCGGCGTCAGACGTCGCCGGCTTCGAGGACATCGAGGACATCGAGGACATCGCACGATGGCGACATCCAGGCCAGTACGGACCCGGGCCAACGCCCGGCTGGGTCTCGGCCTGGCCGCCGTCGGCCGGCCGGCGTACATCACGCTGGGGCGGGACGCCGACCTGCCGGCGCATCGCTCCGAGGCCGTGCTCGAGGCGCGCGCGCACGAAGTGCTCGACGCCGCTCGGGAGCTGGGTATCGACTACGTCGACGTGGCGCGGTCCTACGGGCTGGCGGAGCAGTTCCTGCGGTCCTGGCTGGAGGAAGCCGACGCCCACCCCTTCGTCGCGAGCAAGTGGGGCTACCGCTACACGGCCGGGTGGCGGCGGGACGCGGACCAGCACGAGGTCAAGGACCACAGCCTCGCCCTGTTCGTGCAGCAGTGGGCGGAGACGGACCGGCTCCTGGGTCGGTGGCTGCGCCTCTACCAGGTCCACTCGCTGACCTCGGACAGCCCGCTGTGGGAGGACCACGCGCTGCTGGATGCGCTCGCCCACCTCCGGGACCAGGGCTGCGAGATCGGCTTCTCGACCTCGGGACCCGCTCAGGCGGATGCCGTCCGGCGCGGTCTCGAACTCACGGTGCAGGGACGCCCCCTCTTCACGAGCGTGCAGTCGACCTGGAACCTGCTGGAGCGCTCGGTGGCTCCGGCGCTGGAGGAGGCCGCCGCCCACGGCGTCCGGGTCGTGGTCAAGGAGGCGCTGGCCAACGGCCGGCTTGCCCTCCCCGGGCCCGCCACCGTCGGCCTGGAGCAGGCCGCCCGCGACCACGAGGTCGGGCTGGACGCTCTGGCCATCGCGGCCGCCCTCACCCAGCCCTGGGCGGACGTCGTCCTCAGTGGTGCGGTCACCGTCCCGCAGCTGACCTCCAACGCAGCGGCCGGAGATCTCGCCGGCGAGCCCGGGCTCGACACCCTGGTGGCGCCGCAGGCGCCGGCCGAGTACTGGGCCGAGCGCAGTCGCCTGTCCTGGGCCTGACGCCCTGCCGCTCGGCTCCCCAGCCCTTCTCATTCGAACCGCACCGGCTGCCCCGTGGCCTCCAGCACCGACAGCCAGAGGTCGCCGAGCGGGTCGACGTGGTTGCGCCGGCTGATCGCCAGGGGCATCGGGATGTGCACGAACCGACGGCGACGCCGGCCAACGATGATCTCCGTTCGTCCGGCCATGGCCGCATGCACCGCCGCATGGGCGAGACGCAGGCAGTAGGCGCTGTCGAACGGGTTGGCAGGAACGCTCCGGATCGCGTAGCTAGGGTCGAAGTACCGCACGTTGCTCTCCATGCCATGGGCATCGAGATGCTCGACGATCAGCCGGCGGAGCATGCGGCCGACGTCGCCGAAGCGCACATTGCCCGACGCGTCCGTACCCGGGGCCTCGCCGTGGATGTGCTCCTGGCCCGCCCCCTCGGCGACGACGACCACCGCGTGGCCGCGGTCGACGACGCGGCGGCGCACGTGCTCCAGGAGTCCCCCTGGCCCGTGCAGGGCGAAGGGCACCTCGGGAATGAGTACGTAGTCCGCGTCGTCCTTCGCCAGAGTCGCGTAGCAGGCGATGAATCCGGAGTGTCGACCCATGAGCTTGACCAGCCCGATGCCGTTGGGGGCGGATCGCGCCTCGACGCTGGCGGCCTGGATGGACTTGGTCGCCTCCGCCATCGCGGTCTGGAACCCGAAGCTCTGGTCGATGTAGGGGATGTCGTTGTCGATCGTCTTGGGGATTCCGACGACCGCCACCTTGAGCCCACGCTCGTCGACCACCCGGACCACCTCGATGGCCCCGCGCATGGTCCCGTCGCCGCCGACGACGAAGAGGATGTTGATGTTGAGACGCTCGAGGGCGTCGACGATCTCCTCCGCGTCCTCCTCGCCCCGGGACGTCCCGAGGATCGTGCCGCCCTCGTCGTCGATGTTCTGGACCAGGTCGGGCGTGAGGTCGAGCACGTCGTGGCCGTGGCGCGGGATGAAGCCACGGAAGCCCTTCTGGAACCCCACGATGCGCCGAACTCCGTAGTGCCGGTACAGCTCGAGGACCAGCCCTCGGATGACGTCGTTGAGTCCCGGGCAGAGGCCGCCGCAGGTCACGATCCCGACCCGCGTCTTGGCCGGGTCGAAGTAGATCTTCGTCCGGGGGCCGCCCGGCTCCAGGCTGGGCAGCTGGTCCACCGGAACGCCCCGTGCCCCCGCGGTGGCCAGCGTGTCGTCGAACAGGATCCGGTCGTCCTCGACCACCGAGTGCTGCGTCGTCTCCCGGGCGACCAGCCGGGACGCCAGCGGCGAGTCGATCCGGCACGGTCCGAGCGTCCGCACGACCAGATCCGCGGCCGCCACGGCGGGTTCGCTCCCCTCTCCCCCCTCCTGACGGGGCTCGGCGGTCACGGCGTCGCTCGCGGAGCCTCAGCCGGTGCGCGCACGACCCTGGGCACCGGCCTTGATGCAGGCGCGGAGCACCTCGAGCGTCACGTGGTCCCCCACCTCGACGCCGCCCTGATTCGCGAGCACCTCGATCGGCGGCCGTCCCGGGTCGCCCAGCTCGGAGACCACGAGAACGGCCTCGTCGAAGTTCTCCTCCCGGGTGTAGCTGCTGACGGTGACCAGACACGGGAGACCGGCTCCCACCGCCGACACCAGTCCGTTCCTGGAGTCCTCCACGACCAGGGTGTCGGCCGGGTCGGCGCCGAGGACCTCCAGGGCCAGGGTGTAGATGGCGGGGTCGGGTTTCTTCGCCGGGACGACGTCACCGGCGAAGACCGGCACCCGCTCGGCGACCTCGTGGCCGACGGCGTTGACGAGGACGGCGCGCACCGACTCCTCCGCCGACGTGGAGGCGACCGCCACGGTCCACCCGTCGTCGAGGGCCTGTGGGATCACCCGGGAGATGCCCGGCCGCGGCGGCAGTTGTCCCTCGGTCACGAGCCGCTTGAAGTGGGCTGTCTTGGTCTTGTGCCACCTGAGCAGGAGGTCAGCTCGCTCCTTCTCGTCCTCGGGGACGCCGGCCGCCTCGACGAATCCGGGATCCCGGAAGAGGCTCGCCATCCTTTCCTTGCCCCCGCCGATCTTCAGGCGCCGCCCGTACTCGTCCTCGTCCCACCGCGCGGGGAGGCCGAACTCCTGGAAGGTGGCGTTGAAGGCCGGCAGGTGCCCGTACCGCTCGGTGTCGGCGAGCACGCCGTCGCAGTCGAAGATCAGGGTGGGCATCAGGCACGACCCGAGCTGCCGAAGAGCCTCATGTGCTCGCGGGCCATCTCGACCACCGCCGCGCTCTGGTGCTTGAAGAGGGACGGCGGGTCCCACTTGCCCTTCTCCTCGGCGCCCCGAAGGAATTCGAGGCTCGACTTCATGTACGCCTCTTTGAGCGCCGTGGAGATGTTCACCTTCGCGCATCCCCGTGCGATCAGGTCCTGGAACTGTTCCTTGGACAACCCTGTGCCCCCGTGCAGAGCCATGGGGATCCCGGTCGCCTCGACGAGGTCGGTGACTCGCTGGTGGTCCAGCACCGGCGCCGAGCTGTACTGCCCGTGCGCGTTGCCGATCGCCGGCGCGAAGCAGTCGACGCCGGTGCGGGTGATGAAGTCGACGGCCACCTCGAGGGTCTGCTGCACCGAGGCCTCGTCGGAGCCGAGGTCGTCCTCGACCCCCTGGATGCCCTCGATCTCGCCCTCGACGCTGGCGCCGGAGCGGCGGGCCTCCGCGACGACCTCCGTCGTCTGCCGCAGGTTCTCCGCCACGTCGAGCTCGTGCGCGTCGAACAGGACGGAGTTCCAGCCCCCCTCGAGGCACGAGCTGATCACCGCGCGGTCGGGGCAGTGGTCCAGGTGCAGGCTCACCGGGACGTCGGCGTCGCGGGCGAACGCCGAGAAGATGGCGTGGAGCTGGTCCCGGCCGTACATCTTCACCGTCTTGACCGACGTCTGGATGATCAGTGGCGACCGCTGCTCGGCCGCGGCCTGCAGCACCGCCTGGATGCTCAGGTCGTTGACGATGTTGATCGCGGGGACGCCGTACCGCTCGGCGAACGCGCGGTCGAGTGTCTCCTTCAGCGAGACGACAGGCACTGACGGTCTCCCTCGGTCGGCGGCGTCCCGGCCCAGCTGCCGGACTCGTCGACAGTCAACCCGGCGGGGACCGCCGCTCCCATGGGGAAAACCCCCCAGTCGTCAGGCCCGCCGGGCCGACGACTCCGCGAGCCAGCCCTGCTCCAGCGAGTGCACCACGGCAGCGGTGCGCGAGGTCGAGCCGGTCTTGCGCAGCACCGCGCCGACGTGCTTCTCGGCGGTCTTCGGCGAGATGAGCAACGCCTCGGCAATCGCCCGGTCGCTCATCCCCCGCCTCAGCAGCGCGACGACCTGCTGCTCGCGCGTCGTGAAGGGTGACTGCGCGGCGCCTGCGGGACCGGCGTCCTGCCCGTCGGCCAGGACCACCTGCACCGCGCCGTCGGCCCCGTCGACCAGTTCCTGCCAGCCGCGGCCCGGGTCGCCGACGTCCTGCACCTGCAGGCGCACGGAGCCCGCGCCCCGCACGACCCGCACCTGGACCGGGGTCGCCGGCCCGTTCTCCGGCGCGGAGGCCCGCGCCACGAGGGAGGAAAGGCCGAGCGCGATCTCGGCGACGGAGGCCGACCGCGGGTCCCCGCTGCCGATCGTGTGCCTGGGCCTGTCGTCCTCCGGGCCGCCCCGCCGGAAGAGCTCGGTCATCCCCAGGTCGCGCCCGGCCGCCGTGACGATGCCCGGTGCGACCAGCTGGGTCACCACCTCGAGCTGGTCGATCTGGTCGGCCGTGAAGGCCTTTGGGCAGCCGGCGAAGACGACGTTCGCCCCGATGACGTCGCCCCGCCACCAGATCGGGATCGCGGCCACCGCGCCGTCCCGGGCCCGGCTACCCGGCGGGAGGTGACCGGTCGCCACATCGCGGTAGCTTGCGAGCACGATGGGCCGCCGACTGGCCATGACCCGCCCTGTGACCCCCTCGTCGAGGGGGAAGCTCTGGCCCAGGCGGCAGGCGGTCCCGCGCTCGGCGACCTTGGTGTAGCGCCCCGCCGCGAGGTCGATTATCGAGATGCTGCTGCCCACCGAGCCGGTCAGGCTGCAGCTGGCGGTCATGAGTCGGCGGAGCAGCGGGACGAGGCGCGCGTCCTCGTAGAGGTCGCGCGCGTGGGTCGACAGGGTCGTCGACAGATCCTCGGCCCGGTAGCTGCCCGCGGTCTCAGGCATGGCGCACACGGTAGGTAACCGCAGGATTGTCGGCAACGGATCCGCAACCGGGCCGTAATCTTCGAGCGCGTGGCGCGCCCGTCACAGCCCCAGCCCCGCGACGACCTCGCGGACGACGCCGTCGTCCGGGCGATCCACGTCATCGGGCTGCCAGCACGCGACGCAGGCCGCGCGCAGCCCGTCCAGCGGCTCGCCCGTGCCGACCAGCGCGATCCCGCTCGGCACGACAGTGCAGACCCAGCCGCCGCACGTCCAGCCGCCGTCCGGGTGCCGGCGGACCGGCGGGTGCTCGCCCACCAGGCCCGACCACAGATCGGCGCTGACGTAGGTGGGGCGGTGCGCCGGTTCGGCCAGCACCAGGTCGACAGCGGTGGTCACACCGGTGAGCACCAGCAGGCTGGCGACCCCCGCCCGATTGGCGCCCTCGACGTCGGTGTCCAGCCGGTCACCCACCACGAGCGGCCGTAGGGCGCCGGTGCGCCGGACCGCTTCCCGGTGCAGGGGGATCTCCGGCTTGCCGGCGGACACCGGTCGGCGACCCGTCGCCGCGGCGATGACCTCCACGAGCGCCCCGTTGCCCGGCGCGAAACCGTCGGCAGTCGGGACGGTCACGTCCAGGTTGCTCG
The DNA here is from genome assembly GCF_004570385.1 of Blastococcus sp. CT_GayMR19. Classification (GTDB taxonomy): domain Bacteria; phylum Actinomycetota; class Actinomycetes; order Mycobacteriales; family Geodermatophilaceae; genus Blastococcus_B. The sequence goes on from NZ_SPQL01000017.1 coordinate 33,327, forward strand.
CTATCCAGGGCAACCCGGCCCGGACGGCGTACGCCCCCTCGGCCAGCAGCCGCCAGCCGACGTCGGGCGCGAAGCCCTGGACGACGGCCTGTGGGTTGTCGGCGGCCCGGCGGACTGGTCGCAGCCCCCGTTCGGCGAGCGCGACGTCCAGCCCTTCCCCGCCCACGACCAGGACGGCCGCACCGGGCGGGACGACCTCCGCGACCAGCGTGGCCGCGGCCTGGGCCGACGTGACCACGTCCGCAGGGGTCGCGGGGACTCCCAGCGAGGTCAGGTGGTCGGCGACGGTGTCCGGAGTGCGCGAGGCGTTGTTGGTCACGAACGCGACCCGCATCCCGGCCGCCCGGGCCGCCGCCACCGCCTCCGGTGCACCCGGCACCGCGTCGCCCCCGATGTAGAGCACTCCGTCGAGGTCGAGCAGCGCGCTGTCGTAGCGGTCGGTCAGCGGTCGCGCGCTTCCGTCGCGCAAGGGTCGGACCCGCCGTTCGCGGGTGCGACCGAGGACGACGGGGCCGTCGTCGGCCGCACCCGTGGACCGGAAGGTCAAGCCCCCGCCCGGTCGGCGATGGTGCGCACGATGTAGGAGAAGGAGACCGCCCCGGCATCCGCGTGCCCGATGCTGCGCTCGGCGAGCGGCCGGGCCCGGCCGATGCGCGGGCGCATCGGTGCGGTGGCCTGGGCCGCCTGCTCCGCCGCCTCCGCCGCTGCCCGCCACGCCTCGCCGACGGAGGCCCCACGGGCGACCTCGGACTCCAGCGTCTCCACGAACGGGAGGATCGCGTCCAGCATGGTCTTGTCCCCAGGCTCGGCCTTGCCGACCCGCTGCAGCGTCTCCAGGGCCTCGCGTGCCGCCCGTGCCTGAGCGCCGGCGTCGACCGGTGCACCGTCGCCGAGGACGCGTCCGACCGCGGTGAGGATCGCCCCCCACAGGGCACCCGAGGTGCCACCGGCCTGGGCGGACCATTCCTCCCCCGCGCCAGTCAGCGTCGTCTGGGCCCCGGCGCCCTGGGCGGCCAGCTCCCGCGCAGCGGCCAGGCCGTTCTCGGCCCCACGCACCATGCCGACACCGTGATCACCGTCGCCGGCGAAGGCGTCGAGGTCTCCCAGTTCCTGCTGGCGCTGCCGGAGGGTGGCGAGGACCGCCTCCAGGCCGGCGACGATGTGCCCGGCCGCGGCCTGCGACTCCGGGCTGCCCGGCTCCTTGACCGTGACCTTGGGCGCCTCGGTGCTCAGCTGCGAGTCGTCGATGAAGCGGGCCGCCTCCGTGTTGCCGCGACGGATCGACGGGGTGTCCGCGGGCGCGTTCCAGAGCCGCTCGATCTCGTCGTCTACCCAGGTCAGCGACAGCGAGACGCCGCCCATGTCCAGCGACGTGGTCAGCTCGCCCACCTCGCAGTCGACGACCTCGACGCCGGACTCGCGGAGCAGCCGCTCCACGGCCCCGTAGGTGACGAACAGCTCCTCGTAGGTGGTGGAGCCCAGGCCGTTGAGCAGGGCGATGACCCGCGACCCGCTGTCCTCGGGCTTGTCTTTGAGGAGTCCGTCGACCAACACCTGGGCGACCTCGTCGGCCGTGCCCAGATCGGCGTCGTAGATGCCGGGCTCGCCGTGCACGCCGAGCCCGACCCCCATCTTGCCGTGGGGCACGGTGAACAGCGGGGCGTCGGCGCCGGGCAGCGTGCACCCCGAGAACGCCACACCGAGCGTGCGGGTGCGGTGGTTGACGTTGTCGAAGACCGCCACGACCTCGTCGAGGGTCAGGCCCTCCTCGCAGGCGGCGCCGGTCACCTTGAAGACGGTGACCCAGCCGCAGATGCCGCGGCGCTTGTGCATCTCCTCGGGTGGCGCGGAGGCGATGTCGTCGGTCACCACGGCGATCCGGGCGTCGATGCCCTCGGACTTGAGCATCTCGGTCGCCTCACCGAAGTGGAGTACGTCGCCGGCGTAGTTGCCGAACGCGATGAGGACGCCGCCGCCGTGGTGCGCGGCCCGGCCGACGCTCGCGGCCTGGGCCGCCGAGGGCGAGGAGAAGATGTTGCCGAAGACGACGCCGTCGGCCATGCCCTGCCCCACCCAGCCACCGAAGGCGGGGTGGTGGCCCGTCCCGCCGCCGACGATCATGGAGACCTTGCCCGGGCGGCTCTCGGTGGCGCGGACGGCGCCACCGAACACCTTGCGCAGGTAGCGCTTGTTCGCCGCGAGGAAGCCGTCGGCGAGTTCCTTCGGAAAGTCGCTGGGGTCGTTCCAGAGGTACGTCATCGAACTGCCTTCCAGGGTTGCCGGGACGTGACGAGAAGGGTGTGCGCAGGGGTCAGACGAGCAGCCGCATCGGGTTCTCCACGAGCTCGCGGAACGCCGACAGCCACCGAGCGGCCAGGGCGCCGTCGACCGGGCGGTGGTCGGCCGAGAGGACGACGGTGAGGAACATGCCGAACCCGACGGAGCCGTCGTCCTGCTGGACCGGGCGGCTGGTGACCGCCCCGACGGCGAGGATCCCGGCCTGCGGCGGGTTGATGATCGCCGCGAACTCCTCGATGCCGAACATGCCGAGGTTGGAGATCGCCAGCGAGCCGCCCTCGAGCTCCTGCTGCTTGAGCGTGCCGGCACCCGCGCGCGCGGCGAGGTCCTTGATCGTCGCCGAGAGGTCGGACAGCGAGCGGCTCTGCGCCCCGCGGACCACCGGGGTCATCAGACCGCGCTCGCTGTCGACCGCCACTGCGATGTCCACCGAGTCGAAGCGCCGGACCGCGTCGGCGGTCCACACCACGTTCATGTCGGGGACCTCGACCATGGCCCGGGCCGCGGCCTTCACGACGAGGTCGTTGATCGTGATGCGGAGGCCGCCCTCGGCATTGACCTGGCGGCGCAGCTCCATCAGCCGGTCCACCCGGCAGCTCGCCTTGAGGTAGAAGTGCGGCACCTGCTGCTTGCTGGCTGCGAGCGCCCCCGCCACGGCACGGCGGAACCGGGAGTGCGGGATGTCGGTGTATCCGGCACCGGCGGGGACTGCGGCCGGCGGCTGCGCCGGGCCGGCCGAGTGCTGCGGCGCCACCGGCGCCTGCGGCTCGGGGGCAGCCGCGGCCGGCGCGGTGCCGCGGGCGCTGACCGCTGCCTCGATGTCCCGGCGCCGGATCCGACCGCCGGGCCCGGTGCCCTCGAGGTCCTCCAGCTCTAGGCCGGCCGCGACGGCGAGCCGCCGGGCCAGCGGGCTGGCGAACACGCGGGTGCGGGCCGCGCCGTTCCCCGCGACGACGACGTCCGCGGTGTGCTCGATCTCGGCCTGCTGGGCGCCCGGCACCAGCGCGTCCTGCGACCGCTCCTCGTCGGCACCGACCAGCGGACCCGACGCCTGCGGACCCAGCCCCAGCCCACCGAGGATCGCCTCCTCGCCCTGCGCCTCCTCCCCGGGCTGCACGAAGACTGCGATCGGCCCACCGATGGGGACCATCTCGCCGGCCGCGGCCAGGGTCCGGAACAGGACGGCGTCCTCCTCGGCCTCCAGCTCCACGACGGCCTTGTCGGTCTCGATGCTGACGAGCACGTCGCCGCGCCTGACCGCCGCGCCGGGCTCGACCGCCCACTCGACGAGCGCGGCCTCGGTCGCATCGGCCGAGACACCGGGCATCCTCAGGACGCTTGCCACGAGACGCTCCCTTCCGACGGTGCGACCGACCGGTCGGCGACCCTGCGGCCGCCCACGGGCGCGGTCATGCCGTCATCGACCGCAGTGCGGCCACGATGTCCTCCGTCTGGCCGAGTGCGGCGCGCTCGAGGACCTTGCTGACGCTCGGCGAGGCCTCGCCGCCGTGCACCCGCTGGACCGGCTGGTCCAGCCAGTCGAAGCAGCGGCGCTGGATCTCGTCCGCCAGCCAGGTGCCGTACGACGTGCCGATGGCGCCCTGCTCGACGAGGAGCACGTTGTTCGTCTTCTGGATGCTGGCCTCGATCGCCGGCCAGTCGAGGCTGCCGCGGTCGAGCCACCGCAGGTCGATGACGTCGGCGTCGACCTCGGCCTGCGCGACGGCGTCGAGACAGCGCGGCACCATCGACAGGTAGGAGATGACGGTGACCTCGCTGCCCTCCCTCCGGAGGGCCGACCGACCCACCGGCAGGCAGTAGTCGAGGTCCTCCGCCGGAACCTCGCCCATCGAGGCGTAGAGGTCCGCGTCGTGCTCGAGCACGGCCACCGGGTCGTCGCACGCCAGCGCGGTGTTGATGAGCCCGACGTAGTCGTACGGGGTGGACGGCGCGATGATCCGGAACCCCGGTGCCGAGGCCAGGATCCCCGCGGGGTCCATCGAGTGCTGCGACCCGTAGCCGGTCCCCGTGCCGATCTTGATCCGCAGGACGTAGGGCACCGGGCTGTCGCCGCCGAACATGTGGCGCATCTTGGCGACCTGGTTGAACAGCTGGTCGGCCGAGACCCAGATGAAGTCGGCGTACATCAGCTCGGCGACGGGTCGGTACCGGCCGTCGAGGGCGATGCCGCCGGCCAGCCCGACGAAGGCGTTCTCCGCGATGGGCGTCCCGAGGACGCGGTCGGGGAACGCCGCCTTCAGGCCGCGGGTGGCACCACGCGGCCCGCCCTTGAGCTTGTGGACGTCCTCCCCCATGACCACGATGCGGTCGTCGGTCTCCATGCGCCGGTGCATGACGTCGGCGATGACGTCGATGAACTTCTTCGTCGCCAGCTCGCCGGTGTACTCGTCGCGCTCCATGTAGCGGACGGAGTCGAGCTCGGAGAGGTCCCCGCGGACGCCGACGTCGGCGAAGGCCGGATCGGGCAGGAGCTCCTTGCGGTACCGCTGCGAGCCCGGCTTCCCGTCCGGGTCGGGCTCCAGGAACGTCGACGAGATGTCCCGCATGACCTTCTTCGAGCGCGACCAGAGGGCGGCCACGTCGTCCTCGACGAGGACCCCGCGGCGGACCAGGTGCGCGGCGACGCGGATGAGCGGGTCGCGTTCGCGCCAGTCCTTCTCCTCGTCCTTCGTCCGGTAGCCGAAGGCGCTGCCCGGGAACGGGCCGTTCTGGTGGAAGTAGCGGTAGACGTCGAGCTCGATCAGCGTCGGCCCGCCGCCCGACCGCATGTGCGCGACCGCCTCCTGCATCGCGAGGTGGACGGCGAGGGGGTCCATGCCGTCGACCCGCCAGCTCGGGATCGCGAACCCGAGGCCGCGCGCCGAGAGCCGCGGCTCGCCGGTCGCCTCCTCGGGGGTCGTGGAGACCGCGTAGTGGTTGTTCTCGACGACGAAGCAGACCGGGACCTTCCAGGCACCGGCCAGGTTGAAGGTCTCGAGTACCGAGCCGATGTTGATCGCGCCGTCACCGAAGTAGGTGACCGAGACGGCGTCGGTGCCCGCGTGCTTGTCCGACCAGGCGAAGCCGGCCGCCTGCGGGACGGCCCCGCCGACGATGGCGTTCGTGCCCATCGCCCCGGCCTCTTCCCACTGGAGGTGCATGGAGCCGCCGCGACCGCGGCAGTAGCCGGAGGCCAGGCCGCAGATCTCGGCCATCGAGCGCTCGAGCACCTCACGAACCGAGGCTGAGAACTCGGCCCGGGGGTCGAGCCCGTCCGGTGCCACGTGGCCGAAGGCCTTGGCCAGGAACTGGTGGTGCCCGCGGTGGGAGCCGGTGACCTGGTCGTCGGAGCGCAGCGAGAAGCAGGAGCCGACCGCTCCCCCCTCCTGGCCGATGCTGGAGTGGGCGGGGCCGTGGATGAGCCCCTGGCCGGCGAGGTCGAGCACCTCCTCCTCGAAGGCGCGGACGAGGTAGAGCTGCACGAGCATCGTCGTGAGCAGCTCCGGGGACGCCTGGTCCCAGTCCTCGTCGGTCGACGAGAGCTCCACCCAGTCGGTGGCCGGAGCGAGCGGGATGACCTTGGGCATGCGATGTCCTGATCTGTCGACGGTCGACGACTTCTGCCGGGAGGTGGCGGGTGCGGCCCCCCGCTCAGGGGGCGCCGCGCCGGACCGGGGCCGCGTCGTGCTCCCGGCCCGGCGGGGGCTCATTCGTAGACCGCCTCACCGGTGACGGCGTCGAAGAAGTAGAGCTTCTCGGGCTTGTAGCCCATGAAGACCGGGACGTCGATGTCCTCGTTCTGGATGGTCCCGAGCTCGGTCTTGACCAGGATTCGTTCGTCGCCCACGCGGACGTCGACGATCTCCACATCCCCCAGCGGCTGGACGGCGTAGATCCGGCCGGCAATGGGGTGGGCCGCGTCGGGTGTCTGCGAGAGCCGCAGCGCCTCCGGGCGGATGCCGATCTGGACCTTGCCGTCGGTGAGACGGGCGTTGGACAGTGCCGCCGCCTGCCGGTCCGGGATGGCGATGGTGTACTCCGGCGCGCGGGCCACCAGGCCGCCGTCGGCCGTCTGCACCTCGGCGTTGAGGACGTTCATGGGCGGGTCACCGATGAACGTGGCCACCCAGACGTTGGCCGGCCGGTTGAAGATCTCGTGCGGTGTGGCGACCTGCTGCAGGACGCCATCCCGCATGATCGCGATGCGGTCGGCCATCGACATGCCCTCGAGCTGGTCGTGGGTGACGTAGACCGTCGTGGTGCCCAGGGTCTTCTGGATGTGCTTGAGCTCCCCGCGCATGCGGGCCCGCAGCTTGGCGTCGAGGTGCGCGATCGGCTCGTCGAAGAGGAACGCCTTGGGCTCGCGGACCAGGCAGCGCCCGATCGCGACGCGCTGCTTCTGCCCGCCCGAGAGCTGCGAGGGCCGCCGGCCGAGCAGGCGCTCGATCTCCAGGATGGCCGCGGTCTCCTTCACCCGGCGGTCGATCTCGTCCTTCGACATCTTCCGCAGGCGCAGCGGGTTGGCCATGTTGTCGTAGACGGTCTTCTGCGGGTACAGCGCGTAGGACTCGAAGACCATGGCGATGTCCCGGTGGCGCGGCTCCAGCTCGTTGATCCGCTGCCCACCGAGGGAGATCTCGCCCTCCGAGATGAACTCCAGGCCGGCGATCATCCGGAGGGACGAGGACTTCCCGCACCCGGACGGGCCGAGCAGGCAGAGGAATTCCCCGTCCCGGATGTCCAGGTTCAGGTTCTTGACCGCTTCGACCTGGTCGTACCGCTTCCAGACGTTGTTGAACGTCAGCGCTGCCACGACGACTCCTTGACCGGCTGGTGAGGGGTGGAGAGGGGATGACTGCTGGTGAACGGCGGCGGGCCGCCGGGGTGCGTGCGGGGCGGTCGGGCGGGACTCACTGCTTCACCGCGCCCATGGTCAGGCCTTGGACCATGTACTTCCGGATGACGATCCCGAGCAGGAGCATCGGAGCGACCGTGACCATCCCGGCCGCCATGATCTGGCCCCACTCGATGCCGGAGGCCGACTTCAGGCCCTGGGTGGCCACCGGGAGCGTCTTGGCCGCCTCGCCGCCCATGACGGCCGCGAAGATGAAGTCGTTCCAGGCCAGCAGCACGCAGAGGACGACGACGGCGGCGAGGCCGGGCGCGACCAGCGGGATGATCTTCCAGAGGGCCTGCCAGCGGGAGTGGCCGTCGACCATGTAGGCCTCCTCGATCTCGTAGGAGACCGCGTCGAAGAAGCCCTTCAGGATCCAGATGGCGAACGGCAGGTTGAAGACCGTGTAGGCCAGGATCAGCGCCGGCAGCGTGTTCAGGAGCTGGAAGTTCTTGAAGATCGCGTAGAGCGGCACCGTCACTGCGACGACCGGTGCCATGCGGGTCGAGATGATCCAGAAGTAGAGATCCTTCTTGCCCCGGAAGCGGCCCCGGGAGATGGCGTACGCCGCCGTGGTCCCGAAGACGACGGAGATGATCGCGGAGGAAAGGGCGGCGATCAGGCTGTTCATGAAGTAGCGCTCGAACTCGCCCTGCGCGAAGAGGTCGGTGTAGTGCTGCGTGGTCGGGGTGAAGGCGATCAGCTTCTCGGCCGCGCCCCCCCAGTCCCCCTCGGCCGGCAGCGAGAACGCATCCCCCTTGGCCTTGAAGGACGAAGTGATCATGATGTAGAAGGGCGCCAGCGTCCAGATGACGTAGAGCGTCAGGAACGTCGAGATCGCGATGCCGACGATGCGGCTGCCGCGACCGCGGACCACCTGGTCCCGGGCGTCGACGGCGGGGCCCGGCACCAGGTCGTCGTCCTTCACGGCGGCCCGGTCGTCCTGGATCTCGGTGGAGCCGGCCTCGGTGGCCGTGCGCGGGTTCGTCATCAGACCAGTTCCTCGTCCTTCTTGGCCGGGTTCTCCTCGCGCTCCTCGAACCTGTTGACCACGAGCTTGCCGAACAAGATCGTCACGAGGAGCAGCGTCAGCGCGATCGACGCCCCGTAGCCGAGTTCGAAGAAGCTGAACGACTGTTCGTAGAGGTAGAGCGGGAGGATCTTGGTGCTGTTCGCCGGCCCTCCACCGGTGAGCGCGATGAAGTGGTCGATGATCCGGATGTTGTCCATGAACCGGAGCAGGATCGCGATCATCAGCGAGCCCTTGATGGCCGGCAGCGCGACCTGGAAGAAACTGCGGACCGGGCCCGCTCCGTCCATCCAACTGGCTTCCATCTGGTCCTGGGGCACGAGCTTGAGGCCGGACAGCACGATGAGGGCGACCAGCGGGGTCCACTCCCACACGTCCACGGCGACGATGGCCCACAAGGCGATGTCCGAGCTGCCGAGGATGGTCCCCTCGTCGAGCAGGCCCAGGCTGCGCAGGATCCAGAAGTACCAGCCGAAGGTGCCGTTGTAGAGGTACTGCCAGAGCAGCCCCGCCACGACCGGCGCCATCATCATCGGCATCAGCAGGATGGTGATGAGCAGCTTCTCGTGCTTGGACCGGTTGAGCAGGATCGCCAGCAGCGTGCCGAGCCCCACCTCCAGGACCATCGATACGACTGAATACTTGGCGAGGATGCCCCAGCTCTCCCAGTACTGGGAGTCGCTGAACATCCGCGACCAGTTGTCGAAGCCGACGAACTCGTTCGGTGCGCCCGGCGCGAGGCCGACCGCGTTGAACGACATGTAGATCAGCCACACGAACGGGTAGATGCTGAGCAGCGCCAGGAGGATCACGGCGGGCAGCAGTAGCGGTGCCAGGTAGCGGCGTGGCGTCGGCTTGTTGGGGCCGGATGGATCCACGCCCGCGCTCGTGCCGCGGGCCGCGGTGTTCACAGCCATGCTGAGCTCTTCTCCTCGTCCGGCGGACTGGGGTGTCGGGCGGCCTAGACGCCGTGCAGCTCGTCGACCTGGGTCTGGATCGCCTTGGCGGTCTTCTCCGGGTTGTTGTCGCCGGCGCACATCTTCTGGATCTCGTTGGCCACGATGGTCACGTACTGGTTGAACTTCGGGATCTTCGGACCGAGCACCGCGTTGGGGTCCGCCATGCCGACGTTGACCGCGGGGAAGGTCAGCGCGTTCGGGTAGTCCGAGGGGCCGACGCGACCGGTGTCCCCGGTGCCGTAGGGCGTGCCCTGCGCCGCCTCGATGTCCGGCACCTCGCCGACGGCAGCGCGCGTGGGAGCACCACCGGCGACCTTGAGGTTCTCCGTCTGCACGTCCAGGCTCGTCGCCCAGATGATGAACAGGTAGGCGGCTCGCTTCTGGTCCTCGGAGGCCGCCGCGTTGATGGAAATGCCGCCGATGCCGCAGTTGGTCCCGTTGACGAGGTCGCCCTTCCCGACCAGGTACTCCTTGTCACCCTTGGGGCAGATGTCGTAGGCGGTCTTGCCGCCGCCTCCCGCGTTGGCCGGGTCCTCGAAGGACGCGGCGAACTCGTGGAACTGCGGGACCATGGCGATCTTGCCGGCGTTGTAGGCGTCGGCCACCTCCACGGTGCCGAGCGACAGCGCGTCGGGCGTGGACTGGTCGAAGAGGGCTTTGTAGAGCTCCAGGCCGCGCACCGACTGCTCGTCGCCCCATCGCGTGGGTCCGGGCTCCTTGGAGCCCTGGACGTCGTCGATGTCGAATTCCCGCCACTGCCCGTGCGAGTACAGGATCCGCTGGATGTCCAGCTGGGTGGTCCAGGCGAACTGGCCCAGGTGCAGCCCGACCCCGAACGGGACGCCCGCGTCCTTCGCGTGCAACTGGTTGAAGAAGGTGGCGAACTCCAGCACGTTCTTCCAGGTCGTGTCGGGCCCGTACTCCATGGGGTAGCCGAACTCGTCCTCGAACTGCCCGGAGTACTGCTCGAACAGGTCGCGCCGGTAGCAGAACACCGAGTCAGCGGCGTCGTAGGGCAGGCCGATGAGCCGGTCGCTGTAGGCGAAGCTGGCCACGTCGAGGTAGTTGGGGTACCACGCCTCCTCGCCGTAGCCACCCTCGATCTGCGGGAGCGAGTCGTCCTCGAGATAGGGACGGAGGTCCTCGAAGAAGTCGGCGATGACGGACGTGACCGGCTTGTCCTGCGTGTAGACGAGGTCGTAGGCCGTGCCACCGGACCGCAGGTCCAGCTCCGCCTTCTGCAGCATGACCGGAAGATCGTTCTGCAGGATCTCGACGTCGATCCCGGTGAGCTTCTTGAAGTCACCGCGGTCGACGATCGCCTTGATGCCGCTCGACGGCGGGGTGTTCTCCGTGATGAAGGTCAGCTTCTTCCCGTCGTACTGCTTCCACTTCTCCGCGTCGTTGGCGAAGGTGCGGTTCGCGTTGCCGCTGCCCGTCTCACTGCTGCACCCCGCGAGCAACAGCGCCGCCCCGGCGGCGCCGCCGAGGAAGCTGCGACGGGAGAAGCCCCTGGAGGCGAACGGGGGGAGGTACAGCTCGGACATGGAGTCTCCTTCTCGACGTGGACCCACGGGGGCACAGGGGTGGCGCAGCGACACAACGGCCGACCGTGGACGGTCGCCGGGGATCAAGGGGAGGAGTCCGGTCCCCGAGGGCCGGAGGGGTCAGGGAACCGGCGCGGCCTGCGGCGAACCGCCGCCGATCAACGTCTCGGCAGCGTGCAGCGGGTTGAAGAGCCGGGTCTTCCCGCTCTGCTTCGCCTCGTTGTCGTAGGTGGTGCCGTTCGGCGCGGAGACCACCTCGAGCTGCTGACCCCAGGGGGCCATGAAGTAGCACCAGGTGAGGCCCAGGTTCGGGCCCTCCGTGTACGCGGTCGGCTCACCGAGGACCTCGACTCCGTTCTCCCGCAGGAAGGAGATCGCGGCGTCAATGTCCTCGACGTAGAAGGCCAGGTGGTGGCCGCCGATGTCGCTGTTCTTGGGGGGCGTGCGGTTCTGGTCGGGCGACTCGTACTCGAAGACCTCGAGGTTGGTGCCGTTGCCCAGGCGCAGGTAGCGGAACTCCTTGATGACCGACCGCGGGTGGACCCGCAGGTGCTCGGCCATCCAGTCGTCGTCGGCCTTGAAGTCGGTTGCCGCCGTATACAGGGTCTCGGCGCCGAGGATGCGCTCGAAGAAGTCACACGCCTCATTGATGTCCGGCACCGTGAAACCGATGTGCTCCATCCCGCACATGCCCGGCATTGGCATCGTCCGACCTCCGCGTCTCGCTGATCTCAGTGGCTGCGAGGGGGGGATTCCGGCCCCGGAAGGGACCGTGACCTCAGTCACTCGCTGCGGAGGACCGTAATTTCGCGCTCCCGACCGGCCTATGGGGAGAACCCCCCATACGTTCCTCGCGGGCTCAGGCGACCGGGTCGTCCGGTCCCCAGGACCGCAGCCGCAGCTGTCGCGCGGCGCTGTCGACGGGCAGCTCGGGAAGGGCGCCCGCGAAGTCGACGCCGGCCCGCAGGAACCGGCCGGACCACCCGTCGAGCCGTCCCTCGGCCGCGGCGCAGACCAGGTCGACGACGTGCTCGGGAGCGGTCCACTCGGTGTGGTCCCGCCACTTGGGCATGGCGCCGGTCATCTCGGTCTGCACCAGCCCCGGGGCGATGTTGAACGCGTACACGCCGGTGCCGGCCAGGGAGGCGGCCAGCGCCTCGGTCAGCCGGATCTGGCCCGCCTTGCCCACGGAGTAGGCGGAGTACTCCGGAACCGCCCGGGTGCCCATACCGCTGGCCAGGTCGACGACCCTGCCGCGGCCGCGCTCGACCATCGCGGGCACCACGGCGGAGATGAGGAGCTGCGGGCCTCGGATGTGGCTCTCGACGACGGCCCACCACTGGTCGCGGTCGGCTGCCCAGACCGGGACCTCGGCGGCGTCGATGAGCCCGGCGTTGTTGACGAGGAGGTCCACGGGACCGAGCTCGTCGACGACTCGGGCCACGGCCGCGTCGACGGCCGCGGGATCGGCGACGTCCGCAGCCACCGCGATCGCGGGGCTCCCGGTGGCGTCCCCGATCTCGGCCATCGCGGCGTCCAGGCGCTCGGCGCCGCGGGCCAGGCCGGCGACCGCGGCGCCACGAGCGGCGAGGGCGTGCGCGAGTCGGCGTCCGATCCCCGTCGAGGCTCCGGTGACCAGGGCGATGTGTCCGTCAAGCGGTCCTGCGGGCATGGCGATGTCCTCTCCGGTGATCGGGGGCGACCGGCATGGCCGGGCGTTTCAGCGGTCATCACGAGCCCTCGTACTGGAGGACGTAGAGGCCCGCGTTGTAGTCGGTGACGTACAGGACGCCGTCCGCGTCGACGAACACGTCACAGCTCTGGATGACCCGGGGCCGGCCGGGACGCGTATCGAACATCCGCCGAGGAGGCGGCGGGACGAAGGCAGCGACCTCCCGCGGGCGGAAGGGGTCGTCGAGGTCGAACACGCGGACGCCGGCGTTCTGGTACGTGGCGAACACGAGCCGCTCGCTGACGAAGCTGCCCGGCCGGTTCTCGTGCAGGTTGTGCGGTCCGAAGTGCGCGTCCTTGGCGCAGTAGTCGATCTCGGCGGGCGTGGGAAAGGTGGAGATGCTGACCGGGTTGGCCGGTACCCGCACGTCGAAGACCCAGGTGTACTTCACCTGGTCGGCGCAGTCGTCGGCGATCCCCTCGTCGGCGACGACCAGGAGGTCTCGCCCCGGCAACGGCAGGGCGGTGTGCGTCCCGCCGCCGAACGGGGGGCACCAGTTGCGATGCACCAGCAGCTCTGGCCGGGTCGGGTCCGAGACGTCGTGAACGGTCAGCCCCCCGTCCCGCCAGCAGCCGTAGGCGACGTCGCCGGCCACGATCGCGTGGTGCAGCCCGTACCGGTGCTCCCGAGGCCACGTCGGTCGTTCGCCGCGGGCCAGGTCCATGCCCGGCAACCACGAACTGCCGGCCAGACGGGGCCGCGCCGGGTCGGCCATGTCGATCGTGACCAGCACGTAGTCGGAGAACCCGTGCAGCAGCGCGGACGCATAGGCCCACCGGCCGCCGACGTACCAGATGCGGTGCAGGCCGAACCCGTCGACGGACAGCGAGCCGACCTGCCGTGGGGCCGCCGGATCCGCGAGGTCGTAGACGCGCATCCCGGCGGAGTACTCGGCCGGTGGGTTCTCCCCGAGGACCTCGCCGACGGGCCGTCCGTAGTAGGACGCCTCGTCGGCGAAGGCCGGTGCCGCGAACAGGTCCACGGCGTCGATCACCAGCAGCAGGCCGTCGGCGACCTGCAGGTGCAGGTTCCACGTACCGGGCGCAGCGGGGAGGAAGCCGACGGCGTGGGGGTGCCGGGGATGCCGGACGTCCAGGATCGTGACCCCACCGGAGAACATGTGACCGACGTAGGCGTGACCGTCGTGCACCATCACCTGCACGCCGTCCCCGCGCCCGCCCTGGTCGGTGTGGCCCAGGAAGCGCAGCCCGTACGCGAAGTCGGGGATGTCGACGCTGCCTGCGCCGGCGGTGCTCAGCGGTACACCGTCCCTCGACACAGCGGCGATTCTGCCCATCGGCGGACCGGCGACAACCGGGGGAAGTCCCCCATGTCGGGAGGTCACGGCCGGGCGTTCACTGATCCGCGCGCCGCTGACGACGGGCGTCAGGTGGTCGCGCACCCGAGTCAGGGCCGATCCGGCCCTCCGAGAGGGGACGAGATGAGCGACATCCAGCGAGGCAGGATCCGGGCCAACGGCATCGAGTTCGAGTACCTCGAGGCCGGAGAGGGACCGCTGGCGCTCTGCATGCACGGCTTCCCGGACACTCCCTTCACCTACCGGCACCTGCTGCCGGCTCTCGCCGACGCCGGCTTCCGGGCGGTCGCTCCCTTCGTACGCGGCTTCGCGCCGACCGAGCTCCCACCGCTGCGCCACCATGTGCACACGAGCGTGATGGTGGCCGACCAGATCGCCCTGACCGAAGCTCTCGGCGGCGGCCAGGACGCGCTGCTCGTGGCCCACGACTGGGGTGCGGTCGGCGCCTGGGGCGCCCTCAGTCGGGCACCGCACCTGTGGGGGCGGGCCGTGATCCTCAACATCCCGCCGTTCGAGCTGTTCGGCGAGAACCTCTCCACCTATTCCCAGATCAAGCGCAGCTTCTACTTCTGGTACTTCCAGATGCTCGCGGTGATCGAGGACCGCATCCGCCAGGACAACTTCCAGTTCATCCAGGACATCTGGGGGGACTGGTCCCCCGGGTACGACGCCAGCGAGGACATGGTCTACATCCGGGAAGCGCTCGCCGACCCCGCGCACCTGCACGCGGCCCTGGGCTACTACTGGGGACAGTTCGAGCCGGCCCGGTTCGGATCGCCGGAGTGGGCCGCGGAGCAGGAAGCCGCCTGGGGCGGCTCCGTACCGCAACCGACCCTGTACCTGCACGGGACCCTGGATGGCTGCCACGGTGTCAGCGAGGAGCAGATCCAGCGGGTTCCGGGCTATGCCGGACCGGGCTCGGAGGCCGAACTCATCGATGGAGTCGGTCATTTCATGCTCGTCCAGCGGCCCGAGGAGATCAACCGGCTCATCATCGATTGGCTCGACCGGACGAGGAAGTGAGCCGGTCGACCGGGAGACGGGTGCCGATGTTGCCAGGAGGAGGCGCCCCCCTGTGATCGTCGGAGCCGGGCTGAAGATGTACCTCGGTCACTGGGAGACGCTGGACTGGCTCGGGGAGGTCGCCCGGGTGGCCGAGGGACATCCCGGTCTCCGCCGCGGATCGGTGGAGCTGTTCGTGCTTCCCTCCTTTCCGACGCTCGTCCACGCGGTGCGCACGCTCTCCAGGCTCGGTGTCGGGGTCGGTGCCCAGGACCTGTTCTGGGAGGACGCCGGCCCGTACACCGGCGAGGTGAGCGGAGCAGAGCTCGCCGAACTCGGCTGCAGCTTCGTCGAGGTCGGGCATCTCGAACGGCGCACGTACTTCGGCGAGACCGATGACACCGTCTCGGCCAAGACCGCAGCTGCCTTCCGGAACCGTCTGACCCCGATCATCTGTGTCGGAGAGAGCAGCCCCCGGGCGCCCGACGACGCAGCGGAGGAGTGCGTCCGGCAACTCGACAACGCCTTCCGACAGAGCCGGCGAGCCGGTCGTCTGAGTTCGGCGCTGGTGGCCTACGAGCCGCACTGGGCCATCGGGGCCGCGGCTGCCGCAGACCCTGGATACATCCGCACCGTCTGCGCCGCACTGAAGTCCGCGCTGCAGGCCGACGAAGCCCTCCGCGGCAGCCGGGTGATGTATGGCGGCAGTGCAGGACCTGGGCTGCTCACAGAAATCAGCGGAGCAGCCGACGGGCTCTTCCTCGGTCGGGCGTCGCACGACCCCGTCGGCCTCGAGGCCGTCCTCGACGAGGCGACGGCGTTGACCACGCACTGAGCGGGCCAACGGCACGAAGCTTCACGAGTGTCGACTGGACCTGCATCGGCACCGCTCAGTCATGCTGCGGGCGACGCGGACCCGGTGAACCGCCGCAGCCGTTCCCACGAGGCGGGCTCGGAACACGGTCGTGACGTCGAGGGCGAAGGCTAGCGCTTCCTGTTCGTGGGCAGGACGTCGTCGTTGCCGAGCAGGTGGTCCCGGATCAGGTTCTTGGGGCGGTAGTGGGACAGGTTGAGATCGCGCAGTCCCGCAAACTCCTGACCGAGACCGTCGTCGACCTGTCCTCGCAGGTCGACGACGGTCGCACGAATCCGGCGGAGTCCTGAGGCCGCTTCCTGGGCCAGGGTCGGCAGCCGGTCCGGTCCGAAGATGAAGAGCGCGGCCAGCGCGAGGACGGCGATCTCACCCCAGCCGATCGAGTCGAACATGCGGTCTCCTGGTGGTCAGCGGTGCACGGCTGCCGGTCGATCAGCGACGTGCGGTTCCGCGGAGATGCCTCGTCGTCGGCGGGTCGTGAAAATGCTCGACAGGCGCGTCGCGGCTCGCCGCAGGTCCACGAACTGTGCGATCTGCGTGGCGCCGTCGAACAACAGACACATCAGTAGCTCCGACGCGAGCCCCGCAGTGGCGACAAGGCGATCGGGCAACGCTCCTTCCGTGCGGTCTCGCCGGTGGCGGCTCGTGGCCGCACCGTCGAACGTGGCCGGCGTCCGGACCCCGACGGCCCGGACGCGCCAGCGGTCAGCAGAGGTGGTGCACCGGCTGGAGCCCGTGGACGGGGGTCGGAATCCCCTCGTACCGAGCTTTGAGTTGCAGCGCCAGGAACGAGGAGTAGTGCCGGGACTGGTGCAGGTTGCCCCCGTGGAACCACAGCGCCTCCTGCTGAGTGGGCTTCCACATGTTGCGCTGCTCGCCCTCCCACGGACCGGGGTCCTTGGTGGTGTCCGAGCCCAAGCCCCAGACCTTCCCCACCGTGTCCGCGACCTCCTGGCTGATCAGGTCGGCCACCCACCCGTTCATCGACCCGTACCCGGTGGCGTAGACCACCAGGTCGGCAGGCAGCTCCGTGCCGTCGTCGAGGACGACGGCGTCCTCGGTGAGCCGGACGACCTGTCCCAGCGCGAGCTTGACGTCGCCGTTCGCCACCAGGTCGGCGGCGCCCACGTCGATGTAGTAGCCGGATCCGCGGCGCATGTACTTCATGGCGAGTCCGGAGCCGTCGTCGCCCCAGTCGTGCCGGAAGCCCGCCTTCTCCAGCCGCTCGTAGAACTCGGCGTCGCGCTCCTTGATCTCCTCGTACACCGGTCTCTGGAACTCGTGCATGATCCGGTACGGCACCGAGGCGAAGATCAGGTCGGCCTTCTCCGTGGTGATGCCCGCGGCCAGCGCCTGCTCCGAGTAGAGCGGACCGAGCGCCAGTTGCGTGAAGGTCTCGCTCTTCACGATGTGCGTCGAGGAGCGCTGCACCATCGTGACGTCGGCGTCGTGCTCCCACAGCGAGCCGGAGATGTCGAACGCCGAATTGTTGCTGCCGATGACAACGCACCGCTTGCCGGCGTAGGCGTCCGGGCCGGGGTGGGCCGAGGAGTGCTGCTGGTCGCCGCGGAACACCTCCTGCCCGGGGATGACCGGAATGTTCGGCTTGCCTGACATCCCGGTGGCCATAACCAGGTGCTTGGGCCGCAGCGTCAGTGGATCGCCGTCACGCTCGACCTCGACCGTCCACTCGCCCTGGTCCGCCCGGTACGACGCTTTCGTGGCCACGGTGCTGGACCAGTACGGGACCTCCATCGCCTCGACGTAGGACTCGAGCCAGTCACCCATCTTGTCCTTGGGAGAGAACACCGGCCAGGTGTCCGGAAACTTCAGGTAGGGCAGGTGGTCGTACCACACCGGGTCGTGCAGGCAGAGCGACTTGTACCGGCCGCGCCACTGGTCACCGGGCCGCGGATGCTTGTCCACGACAAGGCTCGGCACGCCCAGCTGGCGCAGCCGCGCACCCAACGCGATGCCCCCTTGGCCGCCGCCGACGACGAGCACGTAGGGCTGCACGGAGGTGCCGAGCTCGGCCTCCTCCCTCTGCCGCCGCTCCAGCCAGGTCAGCCGCTTCTTCTTGACGCCGTGCTCGGCACCGATCGGCCGGCGGGCACCGCGCGACTCCTCGTACCCCGTGAGCTCCTGCAGAGTGGTCAAGAATGTCCAGGCCTTGGTCTGACCGGCCTCCTCGACCAAGCGCGCCATGCCGCGCCCCCGCCCGACGGCGGTCTGGAAGGTGAACCACACGGTGGTGACGCCGTCGGCCTCGTCCGGCGGTTCGTCGACGGCGAAGGACGTCGGGTCCGTGCGGTCGAGGGTGCCGGTGAGCAGCTCGGCGACGCCGACAGGGTCTTCGACCGTGATGATGTTCCAGCTGAACGAGAGCAGGTCCCGCCAGAAGCTGGTCGCGCAAAACATGCCGGCAGCCCGGGCGACGTCGCGCTCGCGCAGCGCTTCCTCGAATTCGGCGAACCACCTCTCCACCCGCTGCATGTGGCTGTGCGCGGGCGCGTCCAGGGTGTGGGTCATGCCGTCTCCTCCGTACGGTCACGGCTGGTCGGAAAGAGCTCGTTTCGCCGGTGCATCCTCACCGTTTGGACGACGTCTGGATGACGACCGGCGAGCGTTCCTCTACCGCTGCGGCCAGGACCGTTTCACTGTCAGATCGTTGACGATGTTGATCGCGGGCACGCCGCACCGATTGGCGAACGCACGGTCGAGTGCTCCTCCAAGGACCCGACAGGCACAGAGGCTCTCCCTCGGGGCGGCGGCCCCGGCCGCACCGGCCGGGCTCGTACGACAGTCAACCCTCGGCCGACCGCCGACCCCATGGGGAGAACTCCCCAGTCCTCACGCCCGGGTGACCAGCGCCTCGGCGATCCACCCTGTTCCAGTGCGCGGACCACCGCAGCGGTCCGGGAGCTCGTTCCGGTCTTACGCAGCATCGGCTCCCAGTGCTTCTCGGCCGTCTTCCGCGGAATGATCCAGCGTCGCCCGCAGCACCTCCTTCATGCGCAGGGATGAGTGAAGAAGGTTGGCGCGTCGTCGACAGCTAGCCCGCAGGATCAAGAAGCACAGACGCGTGGACAAGGGTGTTGGAGGCGCGCGTCAGCGCGGGACGGGCGGAGGCCGTCCCTTCAGTTCTTCTCCAGTTGCCGACTGGACGCGACGATCGGCGGGTCCTCCCCCACCAGCCGCCCTCGTTCCCTCGACCGTGTGCGTCACTCGCGCGTGAGAATCTGCGCCTCAGAGCCGCCTAGGGCCGGTGTACATGTCCAGCTCCGGCCGGGCATAGCCCGCCGTCGGCAGAGGCACGCCGAAGGCACACTGGAGAGAGAACAAGGCCGTGACCAGCAGAAGGAGACGCTTGGAAACCAAGCCTTCCAAGCTGGCCATGCCGGGTTCGATCCCGGTCACCCGCTCCACCGCACGCCACCCCATGACCTGCTGGGACCGTCACGGCACTGCACCTCCTGGCCGCGGACGGCCTCCCGACGGCTCGACCGCCGGCAGGAGTCCGTCAACCCTCAGGGGGCGAGCGGAGACGTTCGGCCCGTGGAGCCGAGGTGGTGCACGAGATCCGCGCGGATCCTCGCGCCCGGGTGGACGGTGCTGGCGGCGGCCAGGGTGTTGGCGGAGCGCACCGCCTCGAGCAGTCCGGTGCCGCGCGCCAGTTCCTGCGCGAGGCAACCGCAGAACACGTCACCGGCACCGCTGGCGTCGCGGGTCGACGTGGGTATCCCGGGCACCAGGACCGGCGCCGCCCCCTGCTCGAAGCAGAGCGCGCCGTCAGCCCCCAGCGTGACCACGACGCTGCCGGTGTGACCGAGTGCTGCGACGCACTCCGCGACCTCTGACGCATCCGTCGGCTCAGGACGTCCGGCCAGACGCCCGAGTTCGCTGCGGTTGGGCACGAGCACGTCGACGAGCGGCAACATCCTCCGGACGCCCTCGGGGTCTGCCGGCATCGGTGCTGGGTTCAGCACCACCACGGCACCTGTGGCCGCCTCGACCGCCGCGGTTACGGCGTCCTGGGGCACTTCGAGCTGCAGGAGCAGCACCGTGGGCCCTGCTGCGGTCACCGCGTCGGTCACCTCCTGCGCGGTGAGCGAACCGTTGGCACCCGGGTCGACGACGATGGTGTTCTCGCCGTTGTCGTCGACGGTGATGACGGCGATGCCGGTCCCGACGTCCTCGCGCACTGCGACCGCGGTCAGGTCGACGCCGACGTCGCGGAGCGCGGCGAGCGATCGCTCCCCCGGTTCGTCGTCGCCGACCGCCCCGACCATGGCTACCTCCGCGCCGAGGACCGCGGCGGCCACGGCCTGGTTGGCTCCCTTTCCTCCGGGCGAGGTGAGGCGCACACCGCGAGTCAGGGTGGTCTCGCCCGGCGAGGGCAGGACGGGGACCGTCAGGGTGGTGTCGTCGTTGAGCGACCCCACGACGCAGACGAGACCGGTCATGCCGATCCCAGGCGGTCGAGCGCGGCCAGGACCAGGTCCCAGTAGCGCTCGGCGTCGAGCTCCATGGCGACCGAGGCGTTGGGCGCGTGGTCGGGCAGCCGGTCGAACAGGTCGACGACCGTGGTGCCGCGGGTCCAGGTCCCGTCGAGCTCCACGGCCACGAAGCAGTCGCGCCAGCGGATGACGTCGGGGTCCAGCAGCGGCGCGATCGTGCACGGGTCGTGCACCGGTGGGGCCGCGAACTCCCAGATGCGCTCGTAGGAATCGCCGAAGAACCCCATCCATGCCGCGCAGGTGCGACCCACGTCGTGGGGCATCGCCGACATGCGCTCGACGACCGCAGGGGTGGCCAGGGCCTGGTGGGTCAGGTTCAGTCCGACCATCCGCACCGGCACGCCGGCACGGAGGACGACGTCGAGCGCTTCGGGGTCGGCGAAGGTGTTGAACTCCGCAGTCGGGGTGTGGTTGCCCCGCTCGGTGGAGCCACCCATGAAGACGATCTCGCGGATGTACCGGCCGAGTCCCGGCTCCTCCGACAGGAGGATTCCGAGGTTCGTCATCGGACCGGTGACCACGACCGTGACCGGGTCGGGCGAGTTCACCAGCAGGCGCCGCAGCATCTCGGTGGCCGTCTCGTCAGCCGGTGCGACCGTCGGCTCGGGGAGCTCAGGGCCGTCGAGTCCACTGACCCCGTGGACGTAGTTGCCCAGTGCGACCTGACCGCGCATCGGCCCCGCGGCGCCGGCCGCCACGGGGACGTCCTCGCGGCCGGCCAGCGCGAGCACCCTCTGGGCGTTGCGCGTGGCGTCCTCGACCGCACAGTTGCCGAAGCAGGTGGTGATGCCGAGCAGGCGCACGCCCGGCGATCCCAGCGCGAGCAGGATGGCGACGGCGTCGTCGTGCCCCGGGTCGCAGTCCAGCACGACGGGCGTGGGGACGACGTCGCTCATCGTGCGACCAGCCAGCGCAGCATGCCGCCGACGAGCGGGGCGAAGCCGTCCCAGGCCAGGAAGTCCTCCGGGCACCAGTGGGGGCCGATGTCGGAGGTCCACACGAGGGATCGCCCCTGTCCCACCTCCCGGGTGGCGATGAGCACGTCGCCTCCGACGGTGGCGACGACCGTGGCGTCCTCCCGAGGCCGGACCAGGTTGTAGCCGAGCAGCGTCGGCGCGGAGCCGATCAGCTCCGCCCAGCCCGCGGCCACGGGGTGGGCGGGCACGTCGAGGGCGATCGGAGCGCCCTGGGGCGCTTCCACCCGGTCGTCCGCGTCGAGCATCGTCACCGGCAGCACGTCGGCGACGGCGGTCCTGGCGAAGTTGGCCCGGGCCTGGAAGCCGGTGAAGCTGAGGTAGCCGCCGGCCATCATCAGACCGCCACCGCCGCGGGTCCACTCGGCCAGGGCGAGCAGCGGGTTGTCCACCCGGCGTCCCTCGAGGAACACCTCCGGAGGGAGGACGAAGCTGTTGGCGCCGATGTCGGAAAGGATGACGGCGTCGTACGCGGACAGCGCCTCGACGGTGCGGGGGAAGGAGCCCGGCACGTCGTGGGCGTACATCTGCTCGATCTCCACGCCCTCGCTCGCGGCAGCTGCGATGAACGCGTCCGCGCCGGTGTGGAAGGTGGTGCTCGAGAACTCGTCGAAGCCCTTCACATGGGTAGCGGTCGAGATCCAGCTCTCGCCGGCCAGCAGGATGCGGGTCACGGTGTCCCCTCGGTCGGTTGTCCCTGGCCGCCGAAGAGGCGGCGCGGGTTGTCGGTCATCAGCGACAGGACCTGCTCCTCGTGCACGCCGTGCCGGCGCAGACGAGGGGCGAAGTATTGGAGGATGTGCGCGTAGCCCGGGCCGCCGTGGCGACGCAGGAGCGACTTGACGAACACGTCCTGGCTAAGGAGCAGCCGGCCGCCGTAGCCGCGCTCGACCAGGTGGGCGAGGTGGGCGGCGTTCTGCTCGTCGGAGGGGCACTGCACGCCCTGGTCGGCGTAGTAGACCTCCATCCCGAGCATGTCGTACTGGACCCAGGCACCCCGGTCCATGGCCGCACGCTGATAGTCCCGGTCCTCCCCCGACGGGCCCATGTGGCACAGCACCAACTTGGAGAGGTCGGCACCGACGCTCTCGGCGAGGTCGAGGACGGTGCCCGCGAGGCGGAACCAGCCGGGCAGGTGGATCTGGATCGGCAGCCCGCATTCCACCTGGGCCGCCAGAGCACCCCGCAGGCTGACCTGCTCGGCCGCGCTGAACTCGGCGCTGACCCCGATCTCGCCGATGATGCCGGGCCGCACGCCGTCCTCGCCGTCGCGGACGTCGGCCAGGATGCGGTCGGTCACCCCGTCGGGTCCGAGCGCCACGACGTCGACCGGGTGGGAGGCCTCGAGGTAGAACCCCGTGCCGGCCACGACGTGCACGCCGGTGCGCTCCGAGATCCGCCTCAGCCCGGCGAGGTCGCGGCCGATCCCCCAGCCCGTGGCCTCGACGACGGTGCGCCCGCCGAGCGCGGCGAAGCGGCCCAGCTCGGCACAGGCCACGTCGATGTCGTCGAGCGCCAGGTTCGCGCGGTTGCCGAAGGGGTCCTGGCGCAGGTCCCAGAGCAGCGCCTCGCTGACCGGGGCGTCCGCGAACTCGTCCGGGTCGAGGCCGTGGGACCCGCTGCGCTGCCACCAGGACGAGACGTCGTTGAGCAGGTGCTCGTGGGTCAGGGTGATACCGAGGTCGTCCGCGGCGACGGGCCCGCGGACGGTCTGGACGGTGGTCACCGGCTCACGTCCGCTGCCCCGAGATGCGGCTGAAGAGCTTCGCGTTGAGCAGGATCGCGACGATGAGGATCAGACCCTGGGTGATCGGCACCCAGTAGACGTCCACCCGCAGCAGGACCAGCCCGTTGCTGATCACGCCGAGCGTGATCGCGCCGATCGCCGAGCCGATGATCGATCCCTTGCCGCCCATCAGGGCGGTGCCGCCGAGCACGACGGCGGTGATGACCTCGAGCTCGAAGAGCGTGCCGGAGTTGGACGAGCCGCTGGCCAGGCGGGTGGCGGTCATCACTCCCGCCAGAGCCGCCGCGAGCCCGGTCAGCGCCAGCACGGCGAGCACGATGCGTCGGACGTCGACACCGGCGCGACGCAGGGACTCCGCGTTCGAGCCGACCGCGACGACGTACCGCCCGAATCGCGTGTGGTTGAAGACGTACCAACCCACCGCCACGACCACCAGCGCGATCCACGTGGGCGTGTACAGACCGGCGAGCCTGCCGTTGCCGATCGGCAGCAGGAAGTCGGATGTGATCGGCGTGCTGTAGCCGTCGGTGATGAGCAGGGCGAGACCTCGCACCGCAGTGAGCGCGGCAAGGGTGACGATGAAGGACTGGAGCTTGCCGAACGCCGTCAGCGCGCCGTTGACCATCCCGATGCCGAGTCCGAGCACGAGCGCGAGCGCGAGCGCCACCAGAGGGCTGCCGCTCTCGGCGAGGATGGCCAGCGACGCCGCGGTGAGCCCGAGGATGGACCCGACGGAGAGATCGATGTTGCCGGTGGTGATCACGAAGGTCATCGCGACGGCGACGACGATCGTCGGGGCGACCTGCCGGGCGACGTTGACCAGGTTGCCCGACGTCAGGAAGGCGTCGGTCTGCAGGCTGAAGAAGACGAACAGCACGGCGAGCACGGCGGAGATCGACAGCACCCCGAAGTTGCGGTGCACGAAGTCCTGGCGCGCGCCGCGCCGGTCGGCGCCACCGGTGGTGGGCGCGACTGTCTGGGTGCTCACGCTGTCACTTCCCCATCATCGCGGTCACGAGACCGCCGAGGTCGGTCTCGGAGGGCACCAGCTCGCTGTGGTTGACGCCCTCGTACAGGACGACGAACCGGTCGGCCACCTCGAAGAGGTCCTGGAGGCGGTGGGTGATCAGCACGACGCTGACCCCCCGGGCGGAGACGTCGCGGATCAGCTGAAGGGTCATCTCGACCTCGCGCGCCGCGAGGGCAGCGGTCGGCTCGTCGAGCACCAGCACCTTCGGCTCGAAGGTGACGGCGCGGGCGATGGCGATGGCCTGGCGCTGGCCGCCGGACATGTTGGCCACCAGCTGACGGGTGTCGCTGATGCGGATGTGGAGGGTGGCGAGGTCCTTCGCGGCTTCTTCGTGCATCCGCTTGTGGTCCAGGCGCCGGCTGAGCGGGCGGTAGATCTCCCGGCCGAGGAAGAGGTTGCCGGCGACGTCCACGTCGTTGCACAGCGCCAGGTCCTGGTAGACCATCTCGATCCCCGCGGCCCGCGCCGCGCGGGGGCCGGAGCCGGTCAGCGCCGCCCCGTCCACCCGGATCTCCCCCGAGTCGGGGATGACCGCGCCGGCCAGCATCTTCATCAAGGTCGACTTGCCCGCGCCGTTGTCCCCGACCAGGCCGACGACCTCGCCCCTGCCGACCGTCAGGTCGACACCCCGCAGCACGTCGAGCGCTCCGTAGCGCTTGCGGATCCCGCTCATCTCGACCCGCGGCGTCGAGAGGTCGCGGGTGCCGGAGGTCACTCGAAGATCTCGCGGTACTCGTCGACGTTGTCCGAGGTGACGATGGCGATCGGCACGTCGATGAAGCCCGCCGGCTCCTCGCCCTCGAGGAGCGCGGCGAGCTCGTTGACCGCCTCCACGCCCTCCTGACGGGGATCCTGCTGCACCACGGCGGTGACCAGCCCGCTGTCGATGCCCGCGATCACCTCCGCGGTGAGGTCCCAGCCGATGACCTTGGTGGTGCCGTTCGGGTCCAGGGCGGCGACGGCACCCACGGTGGCCGGCTCGCCCGTGGTGTAGACGAAGTC
Organism: Blastococcus sp. CT_GayMR19; assembly: GCF_004570385.1. Lineage (GTDB taxonomy): Bacteria > Actinomycetota > Actinomycetes > Mycobacteriales > Geodermatophilaceae > Blastococcus_B. The sequence goes on from NZ_SPQL01000017.1 coordinate 58,251, forward strand.
GAGGTCGGGCTGGGCGGTGACCAGGTTCTGCGCGGCCGTCGCCGCCTGCTCCTGCACGTTCTCGCCGTCGACGGCCTGCGTGAAGGTCGCCCCGGCCGCGTCGACTACGGCGCGGAAGCTGTCCTCGCGCTGGTTCTGGATGAACGAGTTGCGGGCGTCGACCACGCCGTAGGCCGCCCCCTCGGCCAGGCCCTCGCCGACGACCCACTGGCCGGCTTCTTCCCCGGCGGCCTCGTTGTCGACCCCCACGAAGGTGTCGACAGCCCCCTCCTCGAGCTCGGCGTCGATGGCGACCGTCCGGATCCCCTGCTGGGTGGCCGCCTCCACGGCCGGCAGCACGCCGTTGACGTCGATGGCGACCACGATCAGTCCCGTCACGCCCTGGGACACGAAGTTCTCGATGTCGCTGTTCTGCTTGGCCGAGTCGTTGTTGGCGTTGGCGATCTGCAGGTCGCACCCCGCCTCCTCGGCCGCCTCCTGCGCGCCCTCGTTCATCTGCGTGAAGAAGGCGGCGGTCTGGTTGATCTGGGTCATGCCGATCACGCACTCGTCAGCCGGCTCGCCGGCCGCTCCGGTAGCGGGCTCCTCGTTGCCGGTGCTGCAGGCAGCGAGGGCCAGGGCTGCGGCGGTCGCCGAGACGGCCACGCGGAAGGGTCGGGTCATGGGGTCCTCGCTTCGTCGGAAATCGATTACCGAGATCGGGTGTGACTGTAGACACGGCAGTCCGGCGTAGTCCAGAGTCGACGTGAAATCGATATCCCGAGTGCCTCGGCACCTCGTCCGAGGACAGGAGGCTGTCGTGCCGCTGGCCCGCTCGGCCACGATGGCTGACGTCGCGCGGCTGGCCGGCGTGTCGGTGGCGACCGTCTCCAGGACATTGAGTGGCACACGGTCCGTCGACCCGGTCATGCAGCGCAAGGTCACCGAGGCCGCCGAGCAGCTCGGTTACCGCGTCAACCTGGTCGGCCGGGCGCTGCGTCAGACCCGCACCTCGACCGTCGGGCTGGTCGTGCCCGACCTGGACAACCCGTACTTCTCGGCGCTCGCCCAGCAGCTCTCGCGCGCCTTCTCCGACCCCGGGATCGACCTCCTCGTGTTCAGCGCCGACGGGTCGTTGGAGACCGAGGCTCGGGGCGTCCGCTCGTTCCTGGGGCGCCAGGTCGACGCACTCGTGCTGATCCCCGTGCACGAGCAACGCAGCGAGCCCTCCGTCACCGCTGCGGCGGCCGCGGTGCACACCATCCAGCTCGACCGCCGCGTCCAGGGCACCGCTGCGTCCTACGTCGGCGTCAGCAACCGGGCGGGGATGCAGCTGGTCCGCGATCACGTCGCCACCGCCGTCGACGTCAGCACGCATCCCGTCGTCTACGTCGGTGCGAGGCCGGACTCCTCCTCCGCCCACGAACGCCTCGACGGCATGCGGCAGTACTTCTCACCCGACGTCCCCACCCTGCTCGGCGACTTCTCCGCCGCATGGGGGCGGGAGGCGGCAGCCCGCATCCTCGCCGACGGCTGGACCGGCGCGACGGTGGTGACCGCTGCCGACGTGATCGCGCTCGGCGTCCTGGCACACCTGTTGCACGAAGGCCGATCGGTCCCCGACGAGTTCCGCATCGTCGGCTTCGACGGGATCGGCGCAGCAGCACTCGCCCACCCGTCGCTGACCACGGTGCGTCAGCCCGTGGAGAGGATGGCGCGGTCGATCCGGTCCCTGATCGAGTCCGACGACAATGCTTCGTCGCACTGGTTCAAGCCCGACCTCGTCATCGGGGAGACCAGCCCTGCCGGGACGCCCTGACGATCAGGACCCCAGATCGGGCGGCGTGCACCTCGCGGGGGTGGACGGCGTCGCGGTGCGGCGGGCTGTCGCGGTCGCCCTGCTCGCGGCCGTAGATGCGTCAGCCGCGCACGGCGCGGCCGCGCGTTGCATCGGCGAACTGTAGCTCTCGACGGGCAAGGGACCGACGACCAACAGGGGACCCGTTTTCTCTGCCCGCCATTCGTGGCGCGAGGCATGCGGAAGGTTCGAAGCCTTGTCGACGCGCCGCGGACCAGCAAAGATGGCGCGCGAGGTCTCAAGCCTTCCACGCTGACTGTGCGGGTTCGATTCCCGTCACCCGCTCAACGCGACATATCGCGGAAACCGCTCACAGGTTGCCGCGACAGCGTTTACGTGCGGGCGGTTTGCGGTGTCGCCATGCCTCTCATCCCTCGGCGAATGAAAGCCGCCGTCAGACCCGGTGCGGGACAGTCCGGGGGTGAAGGTGATGCCGGGCGGCGATCCGCCGGGCGACCGTCATGCCGCCACTGAACACCAGACTGGCGAGACGCGGGTCGGTATTTCCCAGCGAATGGGTACAGCAGAGCTCATGCAGATCGACAAGGAACAGGTAATGGAGCTGCTGCGCTCGAAGGGCGAAGCGGACAAGGTCGAGCAGGCCGACCGTGAACTGCCCGACCGGATGGACACGGACGACGACGTGGACCTCTTGTCCCGGTACGGCCTCGGGCCACAGGAAGTCATCGCCAAACTGGGCGGTGGCCCGCTCGGCGGATTGACCGGCCGCTGAGACGACGGCCGCCCCGGGACCGGCATCACGGCGCATGAGTTCTGCACGCCAGCTCATCGAGGGCTAGGGCCAGAACCAGGGCCGTGTGCCGCTGCGGCGCGGCGATGTCACCGATCAGCTCCTCGATCCGCTGCAGCCGGCCGTACAAGGTCTGGCGTCGCAGCCGCAGCGCCTGCGCGGTCTGCACCTTCGACGAGGCATGGGCCAGGTAGATCCGCAGCGTGCGCACGAGCTGGCTGCCATGGGCTGCGTCGTAATCGGCGAGGGGGCCGATCTCCTCTCGCACCAGGTGGTGAGCCAGCGGCCCGTCACTGACGCCGGCAAGCAAGAGCCGGGCCGTCATGCCCGCCGCCGACACCACCCGGTCACCGCCGGCGGTGAGCGCCTGCGCAGCCCGCGCCCGGGCGATCGACCGGTCGACGTCCTCGAGTCTGCCCACCACGGTCCCGGCGACCACCCGCGCGGATGGTGGTCCGAGCGCGTCCACGGCGCGCAGCACCGCACGCGCGGCCGCGGTCACCGCCGAGGTACGGACGACGGCGACGACGTCCTCCCCCACGTCGGCGACAAGGGCCGTGCCCGGTGCCACGGCGCCGGCCACCGCTCGGACGACGATGTCCAGATCGGTCACCGGGAGGTCGGTGACCACCAGTGCCGCGTACCGGCCATCGGCCGAGAACGGCAGTCCGAGCACGCGGGCTCGGGCGACCAGCTCGCCCGGCGCCCGCCAACGCCGCTCGGTGAGGTCGTCGACCAGCTGGCGCCGCCGGACCTCGAGGTCGGCACCGGCGGCCGAGCGGAGCAGTGCCAGCCCGAGCGCCTCGGCGCCGTAGCCGCACGCGGCGCCGACGAGCGGGTCGTCCGTGCGGGCGGGCGGCAGGACGGCGACGTGCCCCCAGTGGCGGTCGAGCAGGACGACGTCCCGGCGGGCCACCGGCCGGCCGCGACGTCCTGACCCGTTAGGGCCCTGGCCCGCCGCGGCAACCAGCGCGCCCTCAGCGGTGGTGACCACCACGGGTGCGGACACCAGCTCGGACAGCAGGACAGTCAGCTCCGGGGGACCGGCCCCGTCGAGGAGCGCATCGGTCAGCACCTGCCGGACGTCCCGCCCGCTGCGCGCCGTCCCCGCCGCGCGCTCCAGGATCGTGGTCTGCACCTGCTCGGTGATCTCGACGAACGGAACCACCTCCCGCAGGACGAGCAGCGGCAGACCGTGCTCGCTGCATGCGTCGACGAGCGCGCGCGGCGCCTCGGGGAACGTCCAGCCGAGCTCCAACGCCAGCGCCGCCACGCCCCGGGTGGCCAGCGCAGCGACGTAGGCGGCCTCCCCCACCGCACCGCGCCCGGTGATGCCCAGGCCGGTCGTGAGGAGCAGCTCCCCTCCCCGGAGCAGGTACGCCGCCTCGGCCAGCTCACTGGTGTGCACCCAGCGCACCGGGCGGTCGAGCAGTTCCGCGCCGACCACCACCTGCGGGTCCGCCCGTCGGAGGACGTCGAGGGCGAGCACCTCGGCAAGCGTCATCGTCACGCGCCGACCTCAGCAGGCGGTGGACGAAAGGTCCAGTCGCGGCCGCGCAAAGTGCACCAGAACGTCCATGGCGCCGGGCCGCGAGAGTGCCGACGATTGACCCCCTCGGGAGTTGGCGTCAGTCGCAGTCGGCACCGACGGACAGCAGGAGGAACGCCGGTGAAACCAGCTCCGTTCAACTACCTGGCACCGACCCGCATCGAAGAAGTTCTCGATGTCCTGCGGGAGTACGGCGACGAGGCGAAGGTGCTCGCGGGCGGTCAGAGCCTCGTGCCGATGCTGAACTTCCGGCTGGCCCGACCGGCCGTGCTGGTCGACATCAACCAGGTGGCTGACCTGGACAGCATTCGGGCCGAGGACGGCACGTTGCGCATCGGCGCCACGTCCCGGCAGCGGGCCCTCGAGCGTCACCTATCGCGGGCCGCCGACGGTCCGGAGACCCTGCTGCGGAGCGCGCTCGGGTACATCGGGCATCCGCAGATACGCGCTCGCGGGACCGTCGGCGGCAGCCTGGCCCATGCCGACCCGGCGGCGGAGTTGCCCGCTGCGGTCAGTGCCCTGGGCGCCACCCTTGTGATCCGGAGCGCCGACGGGTCACGCGAGGTCGCGCCCGAGGACTTCTTCGAAGGCTTCTTCACCACGTCCATCGCCGCCGAGGAGCTGCTCACCGAGATTCGCGTCCCGGCCTGGCCCGAGGGCACCCACAGCCGCTTCCTCGAGGTCAGCCGTCGCCGAGGCGACTTCGCGCAGGTGGCGGTGGCCGCGGTGGTGACCGTGGCCGACGGCCTGGTCACCCGGGCCGGGCTCGCCGTTGCCGGTGCCGCACCCAGCACCGTGCAGGCGCACAGCGTCGTCGACGGCCTGGTCGGTTCCGAGCCCGACACGGACGCCATCGCTCAGCTGGCCGGGAACTTCGCGGCCGACCTCGACCCACCCCCGGACACGCACGGCCCGGCGGAGTACCGGCGCCACCTGACCCGGCACCTGCTGCAGCGGGCGATCGCCGAGGCGACCGGGCTCGCCGGACCCCGTGCGACCTCGGCCGCCTGACCCCTGACCAACGAGAGTCCACCTCGGGCACCCACCGAGGACCGACGAGTGGGCCGGGAACGACCGGCCGGGAGAGCGAGCATGCGATGGACGTCGAGGAGCGGGCGACGGTCGACCCCGTCGGCACGCGGGAGAAGACGATCACGGTGACGGTCAACGGGGACTCGTACCAGCGGACCGTCTCCGTCCGGCACTCGCTGGTCGACTTCCTCCGCGAAGACCTCGGCCTGACCGGTTCCCACGTCGGCTGTGAGCACGGCGTCTGCGGCGCGTGCACCGTCCTGTTGGACGGCGAGCCGATCCGGGCGTGCCTGATGTTCGCCGTGCAGGCCGACGGGAGCCAGCTGACCACGGTAGAGGGGCTGGCGGCCGGCGACGAGTTGCACCCCATCCAGCAGGCCTTCTGGGAGAATCACGGCCTGCAATGCGGGTTCTGCACACCCGGGTTCCTGCTCACCACCTACGACTTCCTCCGCGAGAAGCACGGAGTGACCGAACCGGAGATCCGGGAGGCACTCTCGGGCAACCTCTGCCGGTGCACCGGCTACCAGGGGATCGTGCGCTCGGTCCAGGCCGCTGACGAGGCGTGGGAGCGCTGACATGGGCGTGAAGATGGTCGGAGCCAGCGTCCGGCGCATGGAAGACCCTCGGCTGCTGCGGGGCGAGGCCGCCTTCGTCGACGACATCCGCTTCCCCGGCCTTCTGCACATGGCGGTGCTCCGCAGCCCGCACGCACACGCCCGGATCCTGTCGGTGGACGTGCGCGCGGCCCGGGAACTGCCGGGCGTCCTCGACGCGTTCTCCGCCGCCGAGCTCGGCGCAGACCCGCCGGGCATCCCCTTCTTCTACAACCCGGAGTCCTTCCGCCCGGCGCCGCAGTACCCGCTGGCGACCGACACCGTCCGCTACGTCGGCGAGGGCGTAGCCGTCGTCGTCGCCGAGAGCCGGCACCTGGCAGAGGACGCCCTCGAGCTCATCGAGGTCGACTACGAGCCCCTTGAGGCGGTGGTCGACGCCTACGCCGCCATCCAGCCCGGAGCACCGGTGCTGCACGAGAACGCCCCCGACAACGTGGCGGCGACGATGGTCTACGAGAGCGGCGACGTCGAGGCAGCCTTCGCCGGTGCGGATCGGATCATCAGCAAGCGGCTGGACATGCAGCGCTACACCGGCATCCCGATGGAGACCCGCGGCGTGGTCGGGCACCGCGACGCCGTCACGGGCGAGATGACGATCTGGGCCTCCACCCAGTGGCCGCACACCATGCGCACCGTCCTGGCGGGCATGCTCGCCGTCCCCGCGCGCTCGATCCGGGTCATCACGCCTGACATCGGCGGCGGCTTCGGCATCAAGGCCGACTTCTACCCCGAGGACTTTCTGGTGCCCTTCTCCGCCGGCCGGATCGGCCGGCCGGTGAAGTGGATCGAGGACCGCAACGAGCACTTCCTGACCATCGCCCACTCCCGGGAGCAGATCCACGAGCTGGAGATCGCCCTGCGGAACGACGGCACGATCCTCGGCCTGCGAGCCCGGCACATCACCGACTGCGGGGCGTACCAGAGACCGCTCGGGCTGGTGAACGCATCCCTGGCCGGGACCAGCCTCGGCGGCATCTACCGGGTGCCCGCGCTTCGTGTGGAGGCGGTCTGCGCCTCCACGAACAAGGCCCCCGCGTCGGCCTACCGCGGTGCCGGCGCACCGGAGGCCACCTTCGCACGCGAACGCCTGCTGGACATCGTCGCCCGCGAACTCGGCGTGGACCGCGCCGACCTGCGCCGCAAGAACCTGCTCACCCCCGAGGAGATGCCCTACGACACCGGCCTGGTCTCGCTGGAGGCCGCCGTGATCCTGGACAGCGGGAGCTTCCCGGCCGCCTTCGAGCGGGCGCTGGACATGGCCGACTACGCAGGCTTCGCAGCACGCCAGCAGGCTGCCCGCGAGGAGAGCCGGCTCATCGGCATGGGCATCTGCGTCTACCACCAGCTGACCGGCACCGGCCCATTCGAGGGAGGCAGCGTGCGGGTCGACCCGACCGGCGAGGTGACGATCAACTCCGGAGCCGCTCCGCAGGGCCAGGGCACCGCCACCATGCTTGCTCAGATCGCCGCCGACGAGCTGCAGGTGCCGCACGACACCATCAAGGTCGTGTTCGGGGACACCGGCCGACTGGCCCACGGGATGGGCACCTACGCCAGCCGGAACGCGGTCATGGCCGGTACCGCGGTGGTGATGGCGTCGACGAAGGTGCGCGAGAAGGCCTTGGCGCTGGCCGCTCACCTGGTCGAGGCGGACCCATCCGACATGGTGCTCGAGGACGGCTACGCGCACGTCAAGGGCGTGCCGACGACGCGGGTCAGCTGGGCCGAGATCGCGGCCGCGGCGAGCCCAGGCGGCAACCGGCCGGAGGGGATGGAACCGGACCTGGAGTCGGTGCAGTACTTCGAGAACATGGCGGCCCCCTACTCCTACGGGATCCACATCGCCGAGGTGGAGGTCGACCCGAACACCGGCGTCACGACGGTCGGCCGGTACGTCGTCGTCAACGACGCCGGGACCATCGTCAACCCCCGCAACGCCGAGGGACAGATCGCCGGCGGGGTGGCCCAGGGACTCGGCGGCGCGCTGATGGAGGAGCTCGTGTATGCCCCGGACGGCCAGCCGCAGTCGACGTCCTTCCTCGACTACCTGATCCCGGGCAGCCTCGATGTCCCGGACGTGGAGATCGGGCACCTGGAGACGAAGTCCCCGCTGAACCCGCTGGGCGTCAAGGGCATGGGTGAGGGCGGCGCGATCGGCGGGCACTCCGCGGTGGCCAATGCCGTCGCCGACGCCATCGAGCACCTCGGCTGCACCGTCACCCGTACGCCGCTCAAGCCCGCGACTGTCTGGGAACTGATGCGTTCGGCAGCTGCGGCGCCGGCCAGTGCCGGCCCGACGGCGTGACCGACCTCGCGAGCCCCGCCGCGGCCCAGGACGATTCGCCTCCCCTCACCGTGCTGTCCGGGGCCACCGTGATCACGATGGACGGCGCTCGGCGGGTGCTGACCGACGGGGCGGTGGCATTCACCGACGTCCTCCTCGCCGTCGGGTCCACGGCCGAGGTGCTCGCCGCCCACCCGGACGCCGATGTCATCGACTGCTCCGGGCGGGTGGTGCTGCCCGGGTTCGTCAACACCCACACCCACCTGTTCCAGACCCTGCTCAAGGGGCTGGGCGACGACCGGGTCCTCTCCGACTGGTTCCTGACGATGACCGGCCCGTCGGCGGTGCGACTGACGCCAGACGACTGCTACGCCGGAGCGCTGCACGGGTGCGCCGAGGCACTGACCACGGGGACGACGACGCTGCTCGACTTCATGTACGTGCACCCGATGGCCGGCCTCGGCGACGCTGTGGCAGCGGCGATGTTCGACGTCGGCATCCGCGGGGTCATGGCACGGGGATACATGACGGCCGGCAGCGACGTCGGGGCGCCGCCCGAGCTCATCCAGCCGCTGGACGTGGCCATGGCCGACGCCGAGCGGCTCATCGGCGAATGGAACGTCCCTGGCTCACGGATCAGCGTGGGGCTGGCGCCATGCATGAGCTGGACGGTGGACGAGGCGACACTGCGGGAGACGCGCGCGCTGGCCGACCGCACCGGGGCGCTCGTGACCATGCACCTGGCGGAGTCGCCGTTCGACGTCGCGGAGTCCGTCCGTCGGTTCGGGGTTCGGGACGTCCCCTTTGCAGCCGACACGGGGTTGCTCGGCCCCGACCTGCTGGCCGTGCACTGCGTGCAGGTGGACGGGCAGGACCTCGACCTGATCCAGAAGTCGGACACGAAGGTGTCGCACAACCCCTGCTCCAACCTCTACCTCGGGTCGGGCTTCGCGCCCGTTCCGGCGATGCAGCGGCGCGGCATCACCGTGGGCCTGGCCTCGGACGGCCCGGCGTCGTCGTCGAACCACTCGATGCTCCAGGCGATGAAGTTCGCCGCCCTCCTGCACAAGGGCGTGCATCGCGACCCGGAGATCATGACGGCGGAGAAAGCACTCGAGATGGCCACCATCGACGGCGCTCGAGCGTTGGGTCTGCAGGAATCAATCGGCTCCCTGGACGTGGGCAAGCGCGCCGACCTCGTCGTCCTCGACATGTCGAACCTCTGCGTGACGCCGGTACACGCGGCCGTGTCGTCGCTGGTCTACAGCCAGCGCGGCGACGAGGTCGATCGGGTCTACGTCGACGGTCGGCTGGTGGTGGACGGCGGCGTGCTCGCCACGGTCGACCAGGATGAGGTCCGGTCCCGTTCCTTCGCGGCGGCCGCCGGCCTGGCAGCGAGGGCCGGAACCGACCGGCTCGCCGACAGGGAGTGGCGGTCGCTGGTCGGCGCCTGACCCGACATGAAGATCACGCGGTAGCGCTCGCACACCATGCCACGGCCAGCCATCGGGTTGCTAGCGGTCCGGCCGCACGAGTTGCGCCATCGGCGCCACGTTGGCTGCGGCACCGGGCACATGTCCCGCGCCGGGTCTGATCTCGGTTCTCACGCTCCGACGAGTGCCGGACGGTGGTCCGGTCGCGGTGGAACCACCGTCGACGCAGACCTCCTCCAAGCCGCGCGACGTGTGCGAGCCGGTGACACCGACGCCGTCATGATCGACGAGGCGCTCCGCGCGCTGGTGGCGCGCCACCGTTCAGCTGAAATCGAGGCGAGCTACACCGCCTACGACGAACACCCGCTCGACGAACCGGACGAATGGGGAGACTTGGCCTCGTTCCGCGAAGCCGCCGCACGGTCGTGACTCCTCTGCCCACGCGCGGTGAGGTCTGGTGGTGCGAAATGTCCGACATCGGGCGCCGCCCGGTCGTCGTCCTCTCCCGCGACGCAGTGATCACCCGACACCGGCGGGCACTCGTCGCACCGTGCACCACCACGATCCGCGGCCTCGTCAGCGAAGTCGGGCTCGAGCCCGGCGAGGACCCGGTACCCCGCCGTTGCGTGGTCAATATGGACTCGGTCGAGAGCGTCTCTGTCGCGATCCTCGTCGAGCGGCTCGGACGGTTGGCCGACACGCGCATGCGGCAGATCTGCGGAGCCTTCGCCGTCGCGGTCGACTGCGCGGACTGACGCTGCCTCGGTGAAGGAATCCACCCATACAGGGCACATGTCGTCGGCGGCCACCGTCCCGCCGGACCGGCCCGCCCACGCTGGCGGAGAAGGGGAGCGAGTCCGGGTTGTCCGCCCCGTCCGGGACGACTCACCGCGCCATAGCCTTCCAAGCTGGCCATGCCGGTTCACGGTCACTCACTCCACAGGTGCGCAGGCCAGAGCAACCTCCCGGGCGCGGCACTGTTCCATCCGGACCACATGCCAAAGGCACACGCCAGCACCGGCGGCTGCCACGACTCAGTTCTGGGCGCCCGCCTCCGACCGCTCCCCCACGGTGCCGCGCCGACGAGCTCGCGCCTCGGGCCCCCGCTCGCGGCGCCGTTCCCGGTGCAGCTTCAGCCGGTGACGATGCGCCTCGGGCGACTGGACGACGGTCACCGGGCACGTGGCGTGCATCGTGCACTGCATGCTCGTCGAGCCGAGCAGCATGTTGTGGAAGCCACCGTGCCCGCGGCTGCCGAGAACGAGCAGGTCCGCGCCCTGCGACTCGCGGATGAGCACGTCCGACGGCGTCCCCATGACGGCCCGCACGTGCACCTCGGGCACCGGTCCGGACAGCGCCCGCGTGACCTCCTCGAGCACGGCGCGCGCCTTCTCCTCGTGCTGAGCCCCCAACGTCCGGATGAGTCGTTCCTCCTCCGCCGCGCCCACCCCGTTGAAGTCCATCCAGTAGTCCGGCGGCCGGAAGGCGATGACCGCCTCCACCGGCACGCCGCGTCGCGCCGCGTCCTCCAGGGCGAACTGCAGGGCGGCCCGGGAGCCCGCCGAGCCGTCGACCGCGGCCACCACCCGGGGCCCGCGCATGATCTCCGACACGAAGTGAGGGCTGTCGGCGTACAGGGTGTCTTCCTCGTCGTTCACGACGCCACCTCCTCAGGAGCCATCGCCATTCTTCGGCCCCGGAGACGGCCGCGACCTCGGCGAGGCTCACCGGTCCGGGCTCCACCTGAATGGTCCGCCCCGGCAGAGCCCGCGACAAGGACTCCAGTCCTCGCTGATCGACGAGTCAGACCGCCCCGGACGACGTGCGGGACCAGTAGCGCGTCCGGCCGCGGCCGGTCCGGGTCACCCGCTCTCAGCGGGCTTCCGGACCGCCGTTCCGCAGGCCGCGCACCGCTCCCCTGACACGGCCGACGAACGCCGGCACCGCTCTCCGTCGGTCGCCGGCCTGGACGAGCGACTCCAGGACGGCAAGCCGCTGCTCCATCTCCCGCAGCCGCCGGGCCTCGGAATCCGAACCGTCCTCGCGCGGCTCCCGCGCCAGCTGGGCCAGGCCCTCCGACAGGCCGGTCATCAGGTTCGCCACCTCCGACGGCAGCAGGCGGACCGTGCCCACACAGGTGTCGTGCCGCCAGACGCTGAGGTTCACCAGCCCCGACTCGACGTGCGTGGAGATCCGGACCGCGCGGCCCTCCCCGCGCACGTCCCAGGCCCACTGACCGCGCACCGGAAGCCGTACGACCGTCGTCATGGCCTCAGGTTGCGCGGCCCACGGAGCGGCGTCAACAGACTCCGGAACCGCGATGATCAGCCCTCAGTCCTCGTCGATCACCGAGAAGACGTTGCCCGCCGGGTCGGTGAACCAGGCGATCAGCGGCCCGCCGGCGCGCATGATGCCCATCTCGTCGGTGGGCGGGTTCTCGTACCGCTCGAAGCGCACGCCGCGAGCGGTGAGCTCGTCCACGGCCTTCTCCACGTCGGGCACCGGGAAGTTGAGCACCGTGAACGTCGCGGGGCTGTGGTCGTCCTTGGCGTACACGAGCACGAACCCACCGCCGCCCAGTTCGAGCCGCATCAGGCCGTCCATGCCGAGCGGCGACGTGCGCAGGCCCAGCGTCTCCTCGTAGAAGCGGCGGGCGGCATCCAGGTCGTCGACGGAGAAGCCACTGTAGGCGGAGCTGTCTGCGAGCACGGTCGTCTCCTTCGTTGGGTCCTGCAGTGCAGACCCCCGGGCGACGGCGAACTCATCGACGCCGGCCTAATCGGGCGACTCCGGCAGGCCGAGGCGCCGGAACAGGCCCGTCCCGTGGTCCAGGAAGCTGGAGATGTGGGCGACGCGGCCGTCCTCGATCTCCAGGACGTGCAACGCCCACGGCTCGTGACCGCCGCCCTCGTGGGGACGCCACTGCGCGATCGCGGGGGTGCCGTTCGCATCCACCTGCGCCAGCCGGGAGTTCCGGCAGCCCGCACCCGGACCGAGCATCCAGGCACCGATGTCGGAGCGCCCACGCAGCCACATCTCGAACGGCGGCATGTGCTGCGTGGCGTCGTCGTGCAGCAACTGCACGAACGCGTCGATGTCGTAGCGCTCGAACGCGTCGACGTAGCGGGCGAGCAGGTCGCGGGCGTCGTCGTCCAGCGGCCGTGGCGGCGGGGAGCCGCCGACGGAGGCCAGCGTCGCCCGGGCCCGCTGCAGCGCGCTGTTGACCGACGCCACGGTGGTGTCGAGCAGCGACGCCACCTCGTCGGCCTTCCAGCGCAGCACCTCGCGGAGGATCAGCACGGCGCGCTGCCGGGGCGGGAGGTGCTGCAGGGCGGCGACGAACGCCAGCCGGATCGACTCCTTGGCCACGGCCCGCTCCGCCGGGTCGCCGTCCTCGGGCAGGACCGAGCGGTCGAGCACCGGCTCGACCCACGCCGTGTGCGGACGGCGCGCCGAGAGGGAGGACTCGACCGGTTGCCAGGGCGAGCCGGAGAGGTCCATCGGCAGCGCGCGCCGTGACCGGCCGGACAGCTGGTCGAGGCAGACGTTCGTGGCGATGCGGTACAGCCAGGAGCGCAGCGCCGACCGGCCCTCGAAGTCGGCCAACCCGCGCCAGGCCCGGACCATCGTCTCCTGCACGGCGTCGTCCGCGTCGAAGGAGGAGCCGAGCATGCGGTAGCAGTAGCCGGTCAGCTCGCGTCGGTGTTCGAGCAGCCGCGGGTCGAGCTGCTCGGCGGGTCCGATCACCACGCTGGTCACGAAGACCACTCCTCTTGTCGACGTCGCGCCAGCACACCACAGGACGCCGACACTTCGGCAGCCCCGGCCGCGCCGATCGACGAACTCGGTGGCCGCGTGTCGCACCCGCCCGGTAGACAGCTCGTGTGGCCGACCTCGAATCCCAGCTCCGCCCGGCGAGACCGGAAGAATGGCGTGCCTGGCGGGGCGCGATGAGCGCCTCGTTCGGCGACGCGATGACCGGGCCCTACCTCGACGAGCCGCCGCCGGTGGCCGAGCTCGAGCGCTCCCTGGGGCTGTGGGAGGGCGACCGCGTCGTCGCCACCGCCGGCATCTACACGCGGGTGCTCACCGTGCCGGGCGCCGTGGTGCCGTGCGCCGGGATCACCTGGGTCACCGTGGCGCCGACGCACCGGCGGCGCGGCGTCCTGACGGCGATCATGCGCCGCCAGCTCACCGAGCTGCACGAGGAGCAGCGGGAGCCGGTCGCCGCGCTGTGGGCCGCGGAGCACCCGATCTACGGGCGGTTCGGCTACGCCCCCGCCACCTTCCGCGGCGGGCTCACCGGGGCCACCGAACGGCTGCGGCTGCGCAAGGACGTCGACCTGGGCGCCGGCCGGGTCGACCTCGTGTCGGTCGAGGAGTACCGGTCCGCCGTCGTCGGGCTGCACGACCGGCTGCGTCGCACGGTGCCCGGCAACCTGGCGCGGGACGACCGCTGGTGGACCCGCCTGCTCCGGGACGACGAGGACCAGCGCAAGGGCGCGCCTCCCCGGGCCTACCTCCTGCACACCGAGCCCGACGGCGAGGTCACCGGATACGCCGCCTACCGGGTGAAGGGCGCCTGGACCAGCCACGGTGAGCCCGACGGGACGATCACCGTCGAGGAGGTGCGGGCCGCCACCACCCCGGCATACGCGGCGCTGTGGCGGCTCCTGCTCTCCGTCGACCTGGTGCGCACCCTGCGCGCGTCGATGTCGTCACCCGACGACCCACTGGTCCACCTGCTCGCCGACGCACGCGCCCTGCACCGCAGTCCGGTCGACGCGCTGTGGGTCCGGCTCGTCGACGTCGACCGCGCGCTGGCGGCGCGCCGCTATCCCGCGCCGATCGATCTGGTCCTGGAGGTGCGCGACCCGTTCTGCCCCTGGAACGCCGGTCGGTGGCGGCTGTCCGGCCATCCCGCCGGCGCCTACTGCGGGCGCACCGACCGCGACCCGGACCTGATCCTCGGCATCGAGGAGCTGTCGGCGGCCTACCTCGGCGGGGTCTCGCTGGCCTCCCTGCAGGCGGCGGGCCGGGTCACCGAGGTCAGCCCCGGCGCGGTCACCCTGGCGGCGACCGCGTTCGGCTGGCCGGTGACCCCCTGGTGCCCCGACGAGTTCTGACCGGTCCCCCCGCCCTATGCGCCCTCATCGCATCGGACGACGGCTCCGATCGTCTGCCCGTCGGGGCGAGGACGCCGTGCGATGGCCTGGTCCGGGAGGATCGACGGGCCCGGGGAGCGGGCGCACGCCTACTGGCGGCCGCCGAGCAGGTGGCCCGTGATCGCGGCTGCACGCGGATCGTGGTTTCCTCGTTCACCTTCCAGGCGCCCGGCCTCTACGCGCGGCACGGCTTCGTGGAGACCGGCCGGACCGAGGGGCTGCCGATCGAAGGCGCGGCTGGCGTCCATCTGACGAAGCAGCTGCGCGGATCAGCGCGACAGCGCCGCCGGGGCTATCGTGCTCTCGGCGAGCCTCACGCCCAACCCCAGACCGGTCCTCCACGCGGGCCGGCGACGCGGGGCAAAGGGGACTACGAGAGCCTCGAGGCGCTGCACGGCCCGGACGTCCTCACCTGTTCGGATGCCACGGCTGCGGCGGCGCACGGCGCGTGGAGCCGTCGCCGCGGGCGCAGCCGGGAGAGTCCGACGATGACCACGACCAAGCAGCTCAAGTCCCGCGTGCGCGCGCGGATGGCACGGACCGGCGAGCGCTACGCCGTCGCCCGCGCCCACGTCGTCGGCTCCGTCGACGCCGGTCCCGTCGTAGACCTCGGATGGGCTCTGCGCGGGGGTGTCGATCCGGACACGGCGGCCCTGACCAACGTGCTCGCCCACCGCGGGGTCACCGGCCCCGACGGGCCGCTGACCGAGCCGCTGCTCTTCCTCGTCGGCGGCGGCCTCGGCGCCGGCTACATCCTGTGGGAGTTCGCCCACGACGACGGCCGCGTGGTCACCCTCGGGTTCACCCACTCCTGGCAGTACTTCGACCGGCGGCTGGCCACGACGGTCGATCGGCTGGGCCTGGACGTCGCCTGGGCGCGCACTGGCGGCGCCGCGGGCGCGGCCGAGGCGTTGTCCTCGACGCTGGCCGCCGGCGATCCGGCGATCGTCTGGCCGGACCGCTACCACCTCGGCTACTGGAACCTGCCGCCGTTCCTCGACGGACAGGGCGGCCATCCGGTCGTCGCCTACGCAGCGGCCGGGGGTCGTGTGCACGTCGACGACCGCACGCTGGCGCCGCTGACCGTGCCGGCCACGGACCTGGACCGGGCGCGGGCCCGGGTAGGCAGCTACCGCAACACGATGCTCGTCGTCCGGACCACGGACGCCGCCGTGCCGGCCGACCGGCTGCGCGCCGCGGTGCGTGCCGGGCTGGAGGCCGGCGAGGACCACCTCGGCGGGACGTCGACCTCCTTCGCGCTGCCCGCCTGGCGGAAGTGGTCACGGCTGCTCGTCGACCCCCGGGCCGCGAAGGGGTGGCCGACGGTGTTCGCCGACCGGCGCGGGCTGTTGCGGGCGCTTGCCAGCGTGTGGGAGGGCGTCGAGTCCGCCGGGATGGCCGGCGGGCACCTGCGCGGGCTGTTCGCCGACGGACTCGAGCAGGCCGCCGTGCTGCTCGACGAGCCGGGGCTGGCCGCCGAGGCGCCGCGGTGGAGAGAGATCGCCGACCGCTGGCACGCTCTCGCCGAGACGGCGCTGCCGGACGACGTCCCGGCGATCGCCCGGCTGCGGACCCTCACCGCCACGGTCACCGGAGCGGTCGCCGAGGGCGACGCGGGGTCGGCGGAGCGGGCGGCGGCCGCCGAGGAGCTGTGGCGGCTGCGGGCCGAGCACGCCGACGCGCCCCCGCTGGACGAGGAGCGCCTCGCGGCGGTGCTGGCCGGCATGAGCGGGCACCTGGCCGCGATCCACGACGCCGAGGCCGCGGCGGTGACCGACCTCGGCGCCGTCCTGAACAGGTGACGGCCCTGCCCACGCTCCCCTTCCTAGGGGCGCGTGGGCAGGCCGCCGGCCGGGCGGTGCCGGTCACGCTCGTAGTCGGTGATGAGGCCGATGCGGCGGACGTGCCGCTCGTCGTCGCTGAACGGCGTCCCCAGGAACTCGAGGACGAGCCGGGTGGCTTCCTCGTCGCTGTGCTGGCGGGCGCCGATCGAGACGACGTTCGCGTCGTTGTGCTGGCGGGCCAGTTGCGCGGTGTCGGTGTTCCAGACCAGCGCGGCCCGGACGCCGGGCACCTTGTTGGCGGCGATCTGCTCGCCGTTGCCCGACCCCCCGATGACGACGCCGAGCGAGCCGGGCTCGGCGACGGTCCGCTCCCCCACCTCGAAGCAGAACGGCGGGTAGTCGTCCTGCGCGTCGTAGGTGAAAGCGCCGCAGTCGACGGGCTCGTGGCCGGCGTCGGCGAGGGCCCGCTTCAGGTGCTCCTTGAACTCGAGGCCGGCGTGATCGGTACCGATGAAGACGCGCACGGCGGCGAGTCTGACAGGCTCCCTCCGTGCCGGTGCTGGGGGTGGACGGCTGGCGCGGGGCCTGGGTGGGCGCCCTCCTCGACGGCCGCTCGGTGAGCCTGCTGGCGCTCCCCGACGCCGCCGCCGTCCTGGCCGTGCCCGATGTCGACCTCGTCGCGATCGACATGCCGATCGGGCTCTCGGAGGACGGCGTCCGCGCCTGCGACGTCGAGGCGCGGCGTCTCCTGGTCGGGGCGGGTAGTTCGGTCTTCCCGGCGCCGCTGCGGCCGGTGCTGGCCTGCGCGGACTACCGGACGGCGTGCGAGGTGTCCCGGGCCGCGTCGGGAAAGGCGCTGTCGGTGCAGGCCTGGAACCTGGTGCCGGCCATCCGCTCCCTCGACGATGCGCTGGGTGACCCACCGACGGACCGGGTGGTCGAGGTGCACCCCGAGCTCGCGTTCCGGGCCCTGGAACCGGGCGTGCGCGACCGGAAAGGCAGCGCCCGCGGCACGGTCCAGCGGCTGCGCGCACTGCGCGCCGTCATGCAGGTGGAGGCGGCGCTGGCCGACGCGCCGGCCGGGACCCCCATGGTCGACGCCCTGGACGCGTGTGCGGCCGCCTGGTCGGCGCAGCGGCTGGCCGACGGGCGCGGCGAGTGCGTCGGCGACGGCAGGACGGACACCCGCGGCCGCCCGATGCGGATCTCCTGGTGAACGCACCTCCGGCGGGAACCCCGACGCCTCAAACGGGGAGCCCGACACCGCCAGTGGGGGACCCGACGCCTCCGGCGGCGCTCCGATGACCGGCTGGCAGGAGATCGCCGACGGCGTCTTCGTGCGGCGGCACGCGGAGCTGGACCTCAACTGCGGCCTGGTGGTCGGCGACGGTGCGTGCCTGGTGATCGACACCCGCTCCCACCTCGGCGAGGCGGCCGACCTGATCACCGCCGTCCGGTCCGTCACGCCGCACCCGTGGACGGTCGTCAACACCCACGCGCACTACGACCACTGCTTCGGCAACGCCGCGTTCCGGCCGGCCCCGGTATGGGGCTCGCGCGGGTGCGCCGCGGCTCTGCTCACCACCGGGGAGCGGCAGCGGGCCGACGTCGTCGCGCAGCTCCGCGCCGCCGGGGACCCGGCGGCCGACCTCGTGCAGGCCGCACCGGTCGATCCACCGGACCAGCTCGTCGACGACGTCGCCGTGCTCGACGTCGGCGGCCGCGAGGTGGTGCTGCGCTACCTCGGCCTCGGCCACACCGACTCCGATCTCGTCGTCGAGGTGGAGGACGCGGGCGACCACACGGTGATCTTCGCGGGCGACCTGGTCGAGGAGGGCGCTCCGCCGTCGTTCGACGACGCGTTCCCGGCGGAGTGGCCGGCGACCCTCGGGCGGCTGCATGCCATGGCCCGCGGTCCGGTGGTGCCCGGGCACGGCGACGTGGTGGACGCCGGCTTCGTGGCCGACCAGCGCGAGGAACTGTTGGCGGTGCTCGCCGCACTGCGCAACGGACGACCGGAGGACGGTCCGTACGACGCGGCGACGATGCGGATCGCGTCGTCCCGACCTGGCTGAGGACTTTCCGCGCGGAAAGTCCCGGATCAAGTGAGCCGGCGGACCACGGACAGCGGGAGCACCCGGAGCAGGCGGGCGATCGGCGTCCACGGCCAGGCGGGGACGAACGCCCGCACCGGCTCCTTCTCGATCGCGGCGATCAGCGCGTCGACGCCGGTGTCCAGGTCGACGGTGAACGGGCCGCGGCGGCCGACGTTGATGTCGGTCGCGATGTAGCCCGGCAGGAGCGTCGTCACGGTGATCCCGGTGCCCCAGACGTCGGACCGGATGCCCTCGCCGAGCGCGTTCACCGCGGCCTTGCTCGCGCCGTACGCCGTGCGCGTCTCCCGCATCCCCCGGACGCTGGCCACGGAGGAGACCAGCACGAGGTGCCCGGCGCCCTGGGCGCGGAAGACCTCCATCGCCGCCTCGCACTGGGCGTGCGCGCCGAGGACGTTCGTGTGCAGGACGGCGCGGTTCGCCCACGCCTTGCCCGTGCCGATCGACGCACCCTTGCCGATGCCCGCGTTGACGACGAACCGGTCGAGCCCGCCGAGGCGAGCGACCAGCTCGGGCACGACCCGCGCGACGGACTCGGGGTCGTCGACGTCCATCGCCGCCGTCTCCACCCGGATGCCGGGGTGGGCGGCGAGCAGTTCCTCCTGCAGCGCGTCCAGCCGGTCGGTGCGACGGGCGGCGAGCGCCAGGTCGCGGCCCATCGCCGCGAACCGGCGGGCCATGCCCTCGCCGAGGCCGGAGCTGGCGCCGGTGATCAGGATGCGCTGACGGAGGGGACGCGGCATCGGATGATCATGCCAAGCGGCCTCGACCGCGCCGTCCGGGGCGGGTGGCCTCGCAACTTCGGGGAAGAAGGGCCCTCGAAGCGGCCGCAGGCACCACCTTCCCCGACGTCGGCGCCTGCGGGCCGGACGGGTCAGCGGCGGCCGGTCAGCTCCAGGGCGTCGGCGGGCACCGACTGCATGTCGGGGCCGGAGGTGCGGGTGCGCTTGAGCTCCCAGAAGTCGGGCAGGTTGGCGAGCAGTACGGCGCCGTCGAGGGCCTTGCCCGCATCCTCACCGGTCGGGACCCGGCTGATGACGGGACCGAAGAACGCCACGCCGTCGATGTGCATGACCGGGGTGCCGACGTCCTCGCCGACCGGGTCCATGCCCTCGTGGTGGCTCTTCTCGAGCGCCGCGTCGTAGTCGGTGGACGACGCCGCCTCGGCGAGCTCCGCGGGGAGGCCGACCCGCTCCAGTGCCGGGGCGATGATGTCCTCGAGCTCGAGCTTCTCGTGGTGCCGCAGCGTGCCCATCGCCGTGTACAGGTCACCGAGGACGGCGTCCCCGTGCTGCTCGGCGGCCGCGATCGCCACCCGCACCGGGCCGATGGCCTTGGCCATCATCTCCTGGTACTCCTCCGGCAGGTCACGGCCGCGGTTGAGCACGGCCAGCGACATGACGTGCCAGTGCAGGTCGATGTCGCGGACCTTGGCCGCCTCGAGGACCCATCGGCTGGTCAGCCAGGCCCAAGGACACAGCGGGTCGAACCAGAAGTCGACGCGGGCCTTCGTGGGGGCGGTCTGCACTGCCTCGGTCATGGGTGCTCCTCGGGCCGGGGGCCACCCGATCGCGGCGGCCTGCTCACCGGTGCCAATCCGGATCCGGCACGGCTTGTTCCCGACCTGCACCTGAGCGTCCCGGGAACGTGTCGTCGCTTCATGGAAAGCTGCGCGGCGTGGCCGTATCCAACCTGACCCGCACCGACGCGGCTGCCCGCGCCGAACTCCTCACGCTGCAGAGCTACGACCTGCAGCTCGACGTCACCGACGGCGCCGGGCACCCGGGTGCCGAGACCTTCCGGTCTACGACGACCGTCGAGTTCAGCTGCCGCGAGCCGGGAGCGGCCACGTTCATCGACCTGATCGCCGAGACGGTCCACTCGGCCACGCTCAACGGCACCGAGCTCGACGTCAGCGCCTACACCGAGGACGGCGGACTGCCGCTCCCCGGGCTGACCGAGCAGAACACGCTGGTCGTCACCGCCGACTGCCGCTACTCCAACACCGGGGAGGGGCTGCACCGCTTCCAGGACCCGGAGGACGGGCAGGTCTACCTCTACACCCAGTTCGAGCCGGCCGACGCCAAGCGGATGTTCGCCTGCTTCGACCAGCCCGACCTGAAGGCCGCGTTCACGCTGCACGTCGTCGCGCCCTTCGACTGGCAGGTGGTGTCCAACACCGGCGGTCGCACCATCGAGGCAGGGCCGGCCGGCTCGCAGCTGGTCCACTTCACGCCGACCAAGCGGATCTCGACCTACCTCGTCGCCCTCATCGCCGGCCCCTACGCCCGGGTGACCGACGCGCACGAGGGCATCCCCCTCGGCCTCTACTGCCGCGCGTCCCTGGCGAAGTACCTGGACGCCGACGAGCTCTTCGCCGTCACCAAGCAGGGCTTCGACTGGTTCCACAAGGTCTTCGACTACCCGTACCCGTTCGACAAGTACGACCAGCTCTTCGTGCCCGAGTTCAACGCCGGCGCCATGGAGAACGCGGGGGCGGTGACCTTCCTCGAGGACTACGTCTTCCGCTCGAAGGTCAGCCGCGCGACGTACGAGCGGCGTGCGGAGACGATCCTGCACGAGCTCGCCCACATGTGGTTCGGCGACCTGGTCACCATGCGCTGGTGGGACGACCTGTGGCTCAACGAGTCGTTCGCCACCTACATCAGCACCCTGTGCCAGGCCGAGGCGACCGAGTTCACGACCGCCTGGACGACCTTCGCCAACAGCGAGAAGGCGTGGGCCTACGCCCAGGACCAGCTCCCCTCCACCCACCCGATCGCCGCGGACATCCCCGACGTCGCCGCCGTCGAGGTGAACTTCGACGGCATCACCTACGCCAAGGGCGCCTCGGTGCTCAAGCAGCTGGTCGCCTACGTCGGCCAGGACGAGTTCCTCGCCGGCGTGCGGCGGTACTTCCGGCGGCACGAGTACGGCAACACCACGCTGGCCGACCTGCTGACGCCCCTGTCGGAGAGCTCGGGGCGGGACCTGTCCGAGTGGGCCGACCAGTGGCTGCGCACGAGCCAGGTGAACACCCTGCGCCCGGTGTTCGAGCTGACCGACGACGGCCGGTACGCGTCCTTCGCCATCGACCAGACCGCCGTGGCCGACCACCCGGTCCTGCGCAACCACCGGCTGGCGGTCGGCCTCTACAGCGAGGGTCCCGACGGCCTGACCCGCAGCTCCCGGGTGGAGCTGGACGTCGCCGGTGCCCGGACCGAGGTGCCCGACCTGGTGGGCCACCCGGCCGCCGACCTCGTGCTGGTCAACGACGACGACCTCACCTACGCCAAGCTGCGCCTCGACGAGCGGTCCCTGGCGACGCTGCGCGACCGCATCGGCGCGATGCCCGACTCGCTGGCCCGGGCGCTGTGCTGGTCGGCCGCCTGGGACATGACGCGTGACGCCGAGCTGCCCGCCCGCGAGTGGGTGCAGCTGGTGCTTGCCGGTGTGGACGCCGAGAGCGAGATCAGCGTCGTCCAGTCACTGCTGACGCGGGTGCACGTGGCGCTGCGCTCCTACGCCGACCCCTCGTGGGCCGACACCGGCTGGACCCAGCTCGCCGACCATGCGCTCGCCTCCCTGGAGGCCGCGCCCCCCGGCAGCGACATGCAGCTGCAGTGGTCCCGCACGTTCGCCGGCGCCGCCCGCAGCGAGGACCACGCCGCCGTCCTGCGGAGCCTGCTGGACGGCTCGAAGGTCCTCGAGGGGCTCGCCGTCGACGCGGACGCACGTTGGGCCTTCCTCTCCGGGCTCGTCGCGATCGGGGCGGCCGGCGACGCGGACATCGACGCGGAGGAGGAGCGCGACGCGACGGCCACCGGCATCCGGCGGGCCGCCACCGCGCGGGCGCTCCGGCCGACCGCGGCGTCGAAGGAGGAGACCTGGCGCCGGGTCTTCCACGACGACTCGGTGCCGAACGCGGTGCACGAGGCGCTCCTGCTGGGCTTCTGGCACCCGGCTCAGCGCGAGCTCACCGCCGACTACGTCGACCGCTACTTCACCGACATCCGGCCGCTGTGGGACCGGCGCCCGGGTGAGATCGCCAAGAATGCCGTGCAGTACCTGTTCCCGCCGGTCGTCGAGCCGCGCACGATCACCGCTGCCGACGCCTGGCTCGCCGACCCCGGGCACCCGGCACCCCTGCGCCGGCTGGTCTCCGAGGGCCGCGACGGCATCGTCCGGGCGCTGCGCGCCCGCGAGCGGGACGCTCTGTGATCTGTCGGCCTACCGGCCGACACCGCGACCAGCAGCCGTCCCCCACCGACGATGAGCCCTACCCGCTCCTCCTCGCGGGAGCCTCCGGCCCCCACTCGTCGGAGCGCCTCGCACCGGGCGGTCGTCCCTGGCGGCCGGGGATCAGACCGGGCTGACCTCCACGCGGGTGTCGGAGAACGTCGGAGCGTTGCCGAGGTCGGCGAAGACGAAGGGGGTGACCGCGTTGACCGTGGCGTTCTCCTTGGTGTTCTTGGGCCAGGCGCCCATCTGCGACATCACCACCCCCGGCGCCACCTCGTCGGTGACCCGGGCGAGCACCACGAACGCGCCTCGGTCGTTGTGCACCCGCACGTACTGACCGTCGACCAGTCCGCGATCCTCGGCGTCGCGCGGATGGATGGCCACGGTCGGCTCGCCCTGCACCCGCTTCTGGTGTGCCTGGTCGCCGGCGCTCGAGTTGAGGTACGCGTGTGACTTCGGCGAGATCAGGTTCAGCCGGTAGCCGGTGTCGGCCGTCTCGCGCGGCGGGATGTAGTGCGGCAACGGGTCGACGACGCCACCGGGCTGATATTCGTTCGATCCCTGGCGGAACAGCGGGAGAACGAAGTTGCCGGCCTGTTCGGCGACCGACGACCGGAACTCGGTCTTCCCCGACGGCGTCGGGAAGTTGCCCTCTGCGTGCGGGGCGTACTCGTCGGCCGAGGGCAGGTTCAGCCGGGCCCATCCGGTCCGGCGCAGCGAGTCGACGGTGATGCCGGTCATCGCCGGCGCCGACCAGTCGAAAGCCTCCGCGATCATCTCGTCGTCGGTACGGGTGAAGCAGGGCTCGTCGAAGCCCATCCGCGCGGCCAGGCGCCGGAACAGCTCGGTGTTGGGCACCGCTTCGCCCAGTGGCGCGATCGCAGGGGTGTTCAGCGAGACGTAGAAGTGGCCCCAGCTGAACATGATGTCCTGCTGCTCGAGCTGCGTCGTGGCCGGCAGGACGATGTCGGCGAACCGGGCGGTGTCGGTGAGGAAGTGGTCGCTCACCACGGTGAACAGGTCCTCGCGTGCCAGCCCGGCAGCCACCTTCGCCTGCTCGGGGCAGACCACCATCGGGTTGGAGTTGTAGACCATCAGCACGGTGATCGGGGGGTCCAGCTCCAGCTCGCCGGTCAGCGCCCGGCCCAGGAGGAACTGGTTGACGATCCGGGTACCCGGTGTTTGCAGCTCCGGGTGCATCAGTGCACCCCAGTTGACCGGGAAGGCCCACAGCGGCAGCTGGAGCAGTCCCCCGCCGACCTGCCGCCACGCGCCCACGAGGGCCGGCAGACAGGCGATGGACCGCACGGTCTGCCCGCCACCGGCCTGTCGCTCGATGGCCACGCCGATGCGGATCATCGACGGCTGCGAGGTGGCGTACTCCCGGGCGAGGGTGCGGATGTCCTCAGCGGCGATTCCGGTCTCCTCGGCAGCCCACTCAGGGGTGTACTGCCGCACACGCTCGGCGAGCTCGTGGAATCCGACGGAGTGATCTCGCACGTAGGCCTCATCGGTCAACCCCTCACCGATGATCACGTGCATCATCGCCAGCGCGAGCGCCCCGTCGGTGCCCGGCCGGATCGGGAGGTACCAATCGGCCGCCTTCGCCGTCCGGTGCCGGACCGGGTCGATGACCACGACCTTGGCCCCGCGCCGCTGTGCTTCGGCGACGAACGGCCACAGATGCAGGTTGGTCGACATGATGTTGCAGGCCCACACCACGATGTAGCGGGAGTGCACCAGGCTCTCGGGGTCGACGCCGGCCGTCGCCCCGATGGTCATCGTGTAGGCGGTACAGGCGCCGGAGTCGCAGTAGGTGCGCTCAGAGATCGTCGCGCCCAGCCGGTTGAAGAAGGGGTCGCCGACGTTGAGCCCGTTGAGGATGCCCTCGGTGCCCAGGTAGCTGACCGGCATGATCGCCTCGGGTCCGCGCTTTTCGGCGGCCGCGCGGAACCGCCCGGCGATCTCGTCGAGGGCGGCGTCCCAGGTGATCCGCTCGAAGCGCCCGCTGCCTTTCGGACCGGAGCGGCGCAGGGGGTACAGCACCCGGGTCGCTTCGTAGACCTTGTCCACGTAGTTGTTGACCTTGACGCAGAGCCCGCCACGGGTGAAGGGATGCTCCGGGTCGCCGCGTACCTCCAGCGCCCGGCCGTCGGCCACCGTCACCAGCATCGCGCAGGTGTCCGGGCAGTCGTGCGGGCAGGCACCGCGGACGACGGTGGCACCGGCAGGGGTCTCGATTGCGGGCATCGTCGTCCTCCTCGCGAGCGGTCGAACCGCAGTGTCGCGCCGGCTCCGCGCCGTGCCTTGACTTCCGCCGCCGAATCCTTGACAGCCCGTGACGAGCCGGCCCGTTGACCCTCGCCGCGGAGCCGTCCTACGGTGCGCCACACCCACCACCTGCGAGCCGCCATGGCAGATCCCGAGAGCTCCACTGCGACCACGTCCCGTCTCGCAGGCTGGCGCGACCTCGTCCGCGAGCGGTTCGTGGCGCTGGAGATCGCCGCCCCGGAGCCCGAACGCTTCACCGGCACGGTGCGCAACACGCGGGTGGGCCACCTCGACGTGGCCACCGTCGACTCCACGAGCCAGGTCTGCCGCCGCACCGCCGGGTTGGCCAGCAGGGACTCCGAGGCGTTGTTCCAGGTCGGCCTGCTCACCCGGGGCGCCGCCGTGCTGAGCCAGGACGGCCGGGAGGCACGGCTCGCACCCGGCGGGTACGCCGTCTACGAGACCGACCGCCCCTTCGTCTGGGACCTCTCCGGCGACTGGCAGCTCCAGGTGTTCACCTGGAGCCGTCCGATGGTCGCGCTCTCGCCCGCGGCATCGCACCGGATGACGGCGCGCTCCCTGGACGGCGTCGCCGGGATCGGCGGCATCGTCGGACGGATGTTGCAGGACCTCGCTTCGGCACCGCCTCGGTTGAGTCTCGCCGGCGGCACACGGATTGCCGAGGAGGTCGCGGAACTCGTCGCGACGGTCGCCGGGGAGAGTCCGGGCCTCCCCGCGGGGCAGGCCGGGTCATCGGATCTACTGCGGCGGATCGACGACTACATCGCCGAGCACCTGGCCGACCCAGGACTCGGCCCGGCGCAGATCGCGCGCAGCCACTTCCTCTCCACCCGGCATCTGCACCGGCTCTTCGCCGAGGCGAGCTGGACGGTCGGCCTGCGGATCCGGGCTCAGCGGCTGGAGCGGTGCCGCCGCGACCTGTCCTCCGCCGCGACAGACGTGCCGGTTGCCGTCATCGCGCGGCGCTGGGGCTTCGCCGATCCGGCCAGCTTCAGCCGCGCGTTCCGCGCGTCTTTCGGTACCACGCCGACCCGCTACCGGGCCGAGCATTCCCTGCGGGACAGGCGTGCCGGGTTCCCGGACGCTGACGGAGCCGCGGGCTCCCTCGTCTCGGGGGGCGCGGCGCCCGGTGCGGACCCCGAGGTCAGTGGTGGGGGTGGCGCAGGGCCGAGGGGTGGCCAGCCTGGTCGGACAGCTGGCGCAGGCCGTTGATGATCCCGCCGATCAGGTCGCCGGCGGCGAAGGACCCGGTCATCGACAGCACGGCGAGCGCGCAGGCACGGTCCGGCAGCCGCCGCCCGGCGCCGGCCCCGGTGACCACCTCGACGACCCGCTGGCCGGGTGAGACGGCGATGAGGACGGCGTCGGTCGGGTTCTGGCCCGACCGCGCGTGCAGGTCCTCGGCCGTGACGCGCGTCTGCCTGCCCAGGTCGCCGATGTACAGCGTGAAGCGCAGCCCGGTCTCCCGGGAGGACATGGTGAGCGCCTCGTCGAGACGCCCCAGCTCCTGGTAGCTGAAGAGCTGGTCCGCACCGTCGTCGGTGGCCTCGTCGGTGCGGGCGGGTGCGGTCTGGGCCGTCGCCGTGTCGTGGGACTCGGCCTCGAGCGCGCGGGTCATCGCCGGCCTCCGGGTGCGTCGGTCGTGGGTGCGTCGGTCGTGGGTGCGTCGGTCGTGGGTGCGTGGGCGTCGGTCATGGTGCGTTCCTCACCAGGTCCCACGGGCGCCGCCGAGCGGGCCGGCGGACACCGCGCGGGGGGCGGCGGTGGCGGCGCCGTGCGCGTGCTCCTGGGAGCCGTGTGCGTCGTGGCTGGGCTCGCCGTAGACCGACGACCCGATGGCCTTGGTCTGGCCCTCGTGCCCGGGGGTGCCGTGCCCGCCCGCGGCCGGGCCGTGCTCGGGATGCGGCTCGTACCAGACCGGCGCGTGCTCCCACGGCTGCCCGGGCTTGTAGCGCGGCCGCTTGCGCCCGGGAAGGAAGATGAGCAGCGCCAGCAGGACGACGAACCCCAGCGGGATGCCGACGAAGACGATGATGGTCTCGGCCACGTTCACGGGCGACAACCTACCGGCACGGGCCGCTGATCACCGGTCGTCCTCCCACGACGCGGGGTGCAGGTGTGCCCATGGCCTGGCTTCCTCGAGCTGGGCGGACAGCGCGAACAGCGTCGCCTCGTCCGCCGGGCGCCCGACGAGCATCGTGCCGACGGGCAGTCCGTCGGGCGTCCAGTGCAGCGGCACGCTCACGGCAGGCTGCCCGGTCACGTTGAACAGCGCGGTGAACGAGGCATAGCGCTTCTGCCGCTCGAAGTCCTCCGCGCCGTCGCCGTCGGCGTCGAACCAGCCCAGCGGCCGGGGCGTCATGGTGCACACCGGGGCCAGGAGGACGTCGTACTCCACCGTCGCCTGCAGGAACCGCCGGGAGAACAGCCGCAGGGCCAGCATCGACTCCATGGCCGTCTGCGCGGACATCGCGAGCCCGCGCCCCCGCAGCTCCCGGGTCAGCGGCCGGAGCTCACCGGCCCGTTCGGGCGGGACGGGCAGGGTCGCGCCGGACAGGGCCCACACCCCCTCGAACGAGGGCAGCACGTCCGGGCCCAGCAACCCCTCCGGAACGTCGTCGACCCGGTGCCCGAGGTCCTCGAGCAGCCGCGACGCGTCCTCGAACGCCGCCAGCACCTCCGGTTCCAGCTCGATCCCCGGCATCGGCGACTGCAGCCAGCGGCCGATCCGCAGCTGTCCCGGCGGGCGGTCGGCCCAGCCGAGGAAGGACTCCCCCGGCGGCAGCGGCGGGGCCCAGAACGGGTCGCCGAGCACCGGTCCGGCCATGGCGTCGAGCATCGCGGCGGCGTCCCGGACCGTCCTGGCCAGCGGCCCGTTGGTGCCCAGCCCCGTCACGTCGGCGCCGTACGGGGCATTGCTGATCCGGCCGCGGGTCGGCTTGACGCCGAAAAGCCCGTTGATGCTCGCCGGGATGCGGATCGATCCGCCGCCGTCGCTGCCCTGCGCGAAGGGCACCATCCCGGCCGCCACCGCGACCGCCGCACCACCGCTGGACCCACCGGCCAGCCGGGAGGGGTCCCACGGGCAGCGGGCGGGGCCGGCCAGGTCGTTGTCGGTGTAGCAGGGAAATCCGAACTCAGGGGTGTTCGATTTGCCGAGCGAGATCGTGCCGGCGGCGGCGAGCTTGGTCACGACGGCGTCGTCCATGGCCGGGACGAAATCGGCCATCACCCGTGACCCGAACGTCGTCCGGACGCCGGCGGTGTTGTTCAGGTCCTTGATCGCGGTCGGGACGCCGAGCAGCGGCGGGAGCTCGCCGCCCCGCCGGATAATCGCCTCCGCCCGGCGGGCCGCCGCGAGTGCACGATCCGGCGTCACGGTGAGAAAGGCGCCCAGCCCGGCGTCCAGTGCCTCGATCCGCGCGAGCGAGTGCTCCACGAGTTCCGTCGGGCTCACGTCGCCGGCCCGGACGGCGGCGGCCTGCTCCAGCGCGGTGAGGTCGTGCAGCCGGGTGCCTGAGCACGCGGCAGCGTTCCCGTTCCCCTGCGGAGCAGCGTTCATGGACGGGAAACTAGCCCTCACCTCCGATCGCGTAGACAGGACACCGTGGACCTGACCCGCACCGCCGCCGAGGCTCTCGACGCGGCCGACTCCCTGGCCGGCTTCCGCGCACACTTCGCCGGAACCGAGGACGACGGCCCCGGCCGGCTGATCTATCTGGACGGCAACTCGCTGGGCCGGATGCCGCGGGACACCCCGGCCGTCCTCGCCCGCGTCGTCGAGCAGGAGTGGGCGCGCGACCTGGTGGGGTCGTGGGCGTCCTGGATCGGCGAGGCCACGCGGGTGGGAGACATCCTGGCCGAGGGGGTGCTGGGAGCCGGTCCGGGCGAGGTGCTGGTCGGCGACTCGACCTCCGTCAACCTCTACAAGCTGCTGGTCGCCGGTGCGGCGGCGCGGCCCGGACGCGACGTCCTGGTCTCCTGCGCCGACGACTTCCCCACCGACCGCTACATCGTGGCGGGGGTGGCGCGCGACCGCGGCATGACCGTGCGCGAGGTCCCGGCCGACCTCGACGAGGGTCTCGACCCGGCGGCGCTGGCCGCGGCGCTCGACGAGCGGGTCGCCGTCGTCGTCCTCTCGCACGTGGCCTACCGCTCGGGCGCGCTCGCCGACCTGCCCGCGATCACCCGGCTGGTCCACGACGCGGGCGCCCTGGTGCTCTGGGACCTGTCGCACTCGGCCGGCGCCGTGCCGGCCGGACTGAGCGGCTCCGGCGCCGACCTCGCCGTCGGCTGCACGTACAAGTACCTCAACGGCGGGCCCGGGGCGCCGGCCTTCCTCTACGTGCGCCGCGAGCTGCAGGAGGAGCTCCGCTCCCCGATCCAGGGGTGGTTCGGCCAGCGCGACCAGTTCGCGATGGGTCCGGTGTACGACCCCGCGCCGGGGATCGAGCGGTTCGGCGTCGGGACGCCCCCGGTGCTGGGGATGGCCACCGTCGAGGTCGGCGCCCGGCTGGTGGCGGAGGCGGGGGTCGAGCGGCTGGCCGCCAAGGGGCGCACCATGACCGCGCTGATGATCGGGCTCGCCGACGCCTGGCTCGCCCCTCACGGGGTGCTCCTGGCCTCACCGCGCGACGCGGAGCGGCGCGGCTCGCACGTCACCCTGGCCCATCCCCAGGCGTGGCAGCTCACGCAGGCGCTGATCGCGGCCCAGGTCGTGCCGGACTTCCGGACGCCGCACCGGCTGCGCCTCGGGCCGGCGCCGCTCTACACCCGGTTCGTCGACGTGTGGGACGCGATGGACCGGCTCCGGACGGTGCTCGCCGACGGCGTCCACGAGGGGTTTCCCGCCGAGCCGAGCCGCGTCACCTAGAGCCGAGCCGCGTCACCCAGGGCCGAAATGGCCATGGTGGCCGTCAGTCCGGCTCCGGTACGCCGATCGGGTTGTGCACCGGCCAGTCGCCCGCCGCGACGACGGCGCGGCGGATCGGGCCGAGGAGCGCCGCGAGCCGGTCGCAGCCGGGGTCGCCGAGCGCCTGCCACGGACCCAGGGCGAGGCGGTCGGTGTCGGCCTCGATCGCGGCGACCATGGTCAGTCCCTCGGCGCTCAGGGCGTCGCCGTCGAGCCAGTGCCGCTCGGTCAGCCGCTCGACCGCGTCGTCCCAGGCGGCGTCGTCCCAGCCCCGCGCCCGCTGCAGCCACTCGCGCGGGCTGCGGCCCGCGGCGGCCGCCAGCACGTGCGCGCCGGCGCCGTCGACCTCGCGCTGGAGCAGCGCCGCGTTGTGCCCGTCCCCGCGGTGTTCGCGCAGCACGGTCAGGCACTGCCACAGCGCGAGGTGCGGTTCCTCCGGCACCGGGACGGCCGTGTTCGCGGCCGCGAGGGGCCGGCCGGGCAGGTCCACCGCGGCGGCCGCGGCGCGGGCCAGGTCCGCCGCCTCGGCCGCCTCCGCCGAGTCCGGCCAGTCCTCGCCCAGGACCCGGCGGACGGCGGCGTCGACCCCGGCCAGCCGCGCGCCGAGCGCTCCGGCGGGGGAAACCGCGTCCCAGACCGCCGGCACCCGCGCGGCGACGAACGACGGGGCGAAGTTGTAGAAGGTCGCCGTCACCACCTCGGCCCCGACGACGCCGAGCGGGGCGGCCCGGAAGGCGAAGTACGTCTGCCAGAAGCCGGTCAGCCCCGCCGCCGCGCCCGCCCCCCGGACCTCGTCGGCGAAGTAGATGAGCGCGTGGAACGGCTCGCCGAGCGCCCACAGCCGGCGGGCGGTCCCGGGAGAGCTCATGGGCACTCCTCGCCGGCGCTCGTCGTCCGCATGGACATGGCTCTGCTCATCGGTGCGTTCGCACGCTCACGCGCTGACGCTCTCGGGCACGCCGAGCCACTCCCGCCACCGCGGGTCGACCGATCGGGTGCCCAGCAGCCGCCACGCCGCGCCGCTGGGCGTCCGCGGTGGATGCGGCAGCGCCCAGCCCATCTCCGCCAGCGACCGGTCGGCCTTGGTGTGGTTGCACCGGCGGCAGGCGGCCACGACGTTGTCCCACGTGTGCGTGCCGCCCCGGCTGCGCGGGACCACGTGGTCGATGCTCGTGGCCGAGCTCCCGCAGTAGACGCAGGTCTGCCCGTCCCGGGTGAACACGGCGCGCCGGGAGAGCGGCACCGAGGACGGGAACGGCACCCGGACGTAGCGGGTCAGCCGCGCCACGACGGGCACCGGGAGGCTGATCGTCTCGGCGTGCACCACGTCCTGGGTGGCGTCGACCGACTCGGCCTTCGCAGCGAGGACCAGCACGATCGCCCGCCGGCTCGAGACGACGCACAGCGGCTCGTACGTGGCGTTGAGCAGCAGGGTCGCCCCGGTGGTGCCCGGAGAGGGGGCAGGCAGGATCGACGGGATCGGGTCGCGGCGAAGGCCTGGATGGCCCCCCGACGCGGACCCGGACGCGGCACGCGGCACGGATCACCTCCGGACGCCGCGGACCGCCGGTGGCTCCGAGACCCGCGGGCTGCCCCATTCTGACCCGACCGGGCACGATCGGCGCAGTCAGAAATCGCCGCCGTCTCCTGCGGTGGGCCCGGGAACGGCGCTCCCGGCACTACCGTGGGCACGATGCGCTACCCCGACGCTCCCCGGCTCGACCTCGTCGAGGACCTGCACGGACACCGCGTCGCCGACCCCTACCGCTGGCTCGAGGACCCCGCGGACCCCCGCACCGAGGCCTGGTCGCGGGCACAGGACGCCCTCACCGCGGACCTGCTCGGCGCCCTGCCGCTGCGCGAGGAGTTCGCCTCGCGCCTCGAGAAGCTGGTGCACGCGGGCGCGGTCGGCGTACCGGTGTGGCGGGGCGAGCGCGCCTTCTCCACCCGCCGCGATCCGGGCCAGGAGCACGCCGTCCTGCGGGTGCGCGAGGCGGACGGGACCGAGCGCGTCCTGCTCGACCCGATGGCCCTCGACCCCGACGGGACGACGACGCTCGACGCGTGGTCGCCGTCCTGGGAGGGCGACCGGCTGGCGTACCAGGTGTCCACCGGCGGGGACGAGGAGTCCCGGCTGCACGTCCTCGACGTCGCGAGCGGGACCTTGATCGACGGGCCGGTCGACCGCTGCCGCTACTCCCCCGTCGCCTGGCTGCCCGGCGGCGAGGAGCTGTTCTACGTGCGCCGCCTCCCCCCGGAGGACGTGCCCGCCGGCGAGGAGCAGTTCCACCGGCGGGTCTGGCGTCACCGGGTCGGCGCCCCGGCCGACACCGACGTGCTGGTGCACGGCGAGGGCAGCGACCCCACCACCTACTTCGGCGTGCACACCAGCCGGGACGGCCGCTGGCTGGTGGTCTCCGGCGCGGCGGGAACCGCGCCGCGGGACGACGTCTGGATCGCCGATCTGGCCGGGAACGGCGAGCTGCGCGAGTTCCAGGTCGGGGTCGACGCGCAGACCGCCGCGTGGGTCGCCCGGGACGGCCGGCTCTGGCTGATGTCCGACCGGGGCACCCCGCGCTGGCGGCTCGCCGTCGCCGACCCGGCCGATCCGGCCACCTGGGCGCCCGAGTTCTGGCAGGACGTCGTCCCGCAGCAGCCGGACGCCGTCCTCTCCGACGTCGCGCTGGTCGACGCGCCGGACGGAACGCTCCAGGTGCTCGCCGTCCATGCCGTGGACGCCACCGACCGGTTGTCGGTCTGGGCCGGGAACGGCTCGGGGCGCGTGGCCGAGGTCGGCGGGCTGGGCGTGGGCAGCGTCTCCGGGGTCGGCTCCCGGCCGGAGGGCGGGACCGAGGCGTGGATCGGCTACACCGACTACGCCACCCCGCCGTCGGTGCTGCGCTGGGACGCCGGCTCCCCCACCGCGCTGAGCAGCTGGGAGGAGGCGGACGTCGCCGGCGACGTCCCGGAGCTGGCCGTCATCGAGACCCACGCGACCTCGCCGGACGGGACGCCGGTCCACGTCTTCGTCCTCTCCGGTTCGGGCAACCCCGACGCGCCGCGGCCGGCCGTGCTCTACGGCTACGGCGGCTTCAACGTCTCGCTCACCCCGGCCTACACCGCGCAGGCGCTCGCCTGGGTGGCGGCCGGGGGCGTGTGGGCGGTGGCCAACCTGCGCGGCGGGTCGGAGCACGGCGAGGAATGGCACCGGGCCGGCATGCGGGAGCGCAAGCAGAACTCCTTCGACGACTTCGCCGCCGCCGGGGAGCACCTGGTGGCACAGGGCTGGACGACGCACCAGCAGCTCGCGGTGATGGGCGGCTCGAACGGGGGCCTGCTGGTCGGCGCGACGCTGACCCAGCGGCCGGATCTCGCGGCCGCCGTCGTCTGCAGCGCTCCCCTGCTGGACATGGTCCGGTACGAGCGCTTCGGGCTGGGCCGCACCTGGAACGACGAGTACGGCACGGCCGAGGACCCGACGGAACTCGGCTGGCTGCTGGGCTACTCGCCGTACCACGCCGTCCGGGAGGGGACGGCGTATCCGGCGGTCCTGTTCACGACGTTCGAGTCCGACACGCGGGTCGACCCGCTGCACGGCCGCAAGCTCGCCGCCGCGCTGCAGCACGCGACCGCCTCGGAGGCCCCGGTCGCGCTCCGGCGGGAGACCTCGGTCGGGCACGGCGCGCGTGCCGTGAGCCGGACGGTGGGGCTGGCCGCCGATCAGCTCGCGTTCCTGGCCGCGCACGCCGGCCTGTCGCCCCGAGGGGTGTGACCGTTACCCCGTCCCCCACATCGGCAAACGGACCTGGCAGTATTAAAAGTGATGAGCCGCTCACAGGTCGTGATCACCGCCGCTCGGGCAGCCGTCGGCACGCCGGCTGCGCCCTCGGCGAGGGTCCGTTGAGCGCCGCACCCGAGGAGGGCTCCGCCATCAGCGCACCGGAACGGCAGGCGACCTTCCGCGAGGTCTTCGCCGTGCGGGAGTTCCGGCCGCTGTTCGGCAGCTTCCTGCTCTCCACGATCGGCGACGAGCTCGCGCGCGTGGCGCTCACGGTGCTCGTCTACCAGCGCACCGGGTCCCCGCTGCTGTCCGCGATCACCTTCGCCATCGGCCATCTGCCCTGGCTGCTGGGCGGGCCGCTGCTCTCGACCCTGGCCGATCGCCTGCCCCGGCACCGGGTCCTCATCGCGACGGACGCCGCCCGGGCGGTGCTGGTCGCGCTGCTGGCGATCCCCGGCGCGCCGCTCTGGCTCCTGCTCGGCCTCTTGTTCCTGATCGCGCTCTGCGCGCCCCCGTTCGAGTCCGCCCGGTCGGCGCTCGTGGCCGATGTCCTCGAGGGCGACCAGTACGCGGTGGCGACGTCGCTGTCGAACATCAGCCTGCAGCTCGCGCAGGTCATCGGGTTCGTCGCCGCCGGGGCCCTGGTGGCGGTGTTCAACCCCTCCGTGGCGCTGCTGCTCGACGCGGGGACGTTCGCCCTGTCCGCCCTGTGGCTCTGGGCCCGGCTGAAGCGCAGACCCGCCCCGCTGTCCGAGGGCGGCGGGGGGAAACGCTCGCTGTGGCAGGACGCGGCGGACGGGCTGACGTTCATCGGCCGCACGCCGCGCCTGCTGGCCATCGTGGGCGTGCTCTGGCTGGGCACCATGTTCGCCTACGCCTCGGAAGGCGTGGCCGCTCCGCTGGTGGACGAGCTCGGGCAGGCGACGACGGCCATCGGGCTCCTTCTCGCGGCCAACCCGTTGGGGGCGACGATCGGCGGGCTGGTCATCGGGCGGCTCGTCCCGCCGGACCGCCGCGAGCGGCTGGTCGCGCCGCTGGTCGTGCTGACGCTGGCCCCCGTGCTGGTGGCCGGCCTGGTGGCGCTGCTCGCCGGTCCGGGGACCATCCCCTTCGCCACGGTGATCGGTCTGCAGTTCCTCTCCGGCCTGGCCTCGGCGTGGGTGATCCCGCTGAACGTCACCTTCGTGCAGGCGGTGCCGAGCGCCTACCGGGGGCGGGCCTTCGGCGTCGCCGTCAGCGGCCTGTACGGCGTGCAGGGCATCGGCGCGCTCGCCGCAGGCCTCGCCGCGGAGGGCGTGCCACCGAGCGGCGTCGTCGCCCTGTCGGGTGGCCTGGGGCTGATCGCCGTACTCCCGGTGCTGGTGGCCTTCCGACGTACGCAGGGTCACATGGCCGCAACCGGCTCCCCTGGGGGACCATCGTCGGGATGAGCGAGTCGAGCCGGTCGCTGCCCTCCGCACGGACCTTCTACGAGGAGGTCGGCGGTGCTCCGACCTTCACCCGACTCGTCGCGCGCTTCTACGCGGGTGTGCGGACCGACCCGGTCCTCGCGCCGCTGTACCCCCAGGACGACTGGGACGGCGCCGAGACGAGGCTCCGCGGCTTCCTCGAGCAGTACTGGGGCGGGCCGACGACGTACTCGCAGGAGCGCGGCCACCCGCGGCTGCGCATGCGGCACGCCCCGTTCGCGATCGGCCCGGCCGAGCGCGACGCCTGGCTGCGGCACATGCGGGACGCCGTGGACTCCCTGGCCCTCTCCCCCGACCAGGACGCGACCCTCTGGGGCTACCTGGAGATGGCGGCCCGCAGCATGCAGAACCGCATTCCCGACGGCGGCAGCGACCTCTCCCCCGCCTGACCTCCGCGGGGCGTTCCTGCGCCTCCCGCACGCCACGACACCCCCGAGGAGCCCGGTGCACCCGGACCCGAGCACTCCCACGCTGTCCGCGGACGCCGACTGGTGGCGCGAGGCGGTCGTCTACCAGATCTACATCCGCAGCTTCGCCGACGGGAACGGGGACGGCGTCGGCGACCTGGCCGGCATCCGCAGCCGGCTGCCGTACCTGGCCGAGCTCGGTGTCGACGCCGTGTGGATCACGCCGTTCTACCCCTCCCCGATGGCCGATCACGGGTACGACGTCGCCGATCCTCGCGACGTGGAGCCGGTGTTCGGCGACCTCGCCGGGTTCGACGCGCTGCTCGCCGACGCCCACCTGCTGGGACTGCGGGTGACGATCGACCTGGTGCCGAACCACACCTCGGACCACCACGAGTGGTTCCGGGCGGCACTGGCGTCGCCGCCGGGCTCGGCCGAGCGGGCCCGCTACCTGTTCCGCGACGGCCGCGGGCCGGACGGGGCCGAGCCGCCGAACAACTGGCCGTCGGTCTTCGGCGGCCCGGCCTGGACCCGTGTGCCGGACGGCCAGTGGTACCTGCACCTCTTCGCGCCGGAGCAGCCGGACCTGGACTTCACCAATCCCGAGGTGCTCGCCGACCTCGAGACCACGATGCGGTTCTGGCTGGACCGGGGCGTCGACGGCTTCCGCATCGACGTCGCGCACGGCATGGCCAAGCCCGAGGGCCTGCCGGACATGGTGCCCACCTCGGACACCGGCCTGCTCGCCGACCACGGGCCCGGCGACCTGCGCTTCGACCAGGACGCCGTGCACGTCGTGCACCGGAGGATCCGCACCGTGCTCGACGAGTACCCGAGATCGATGGCCGTCGGCGAGGTCTGGGTGTCCGACGACGCGCGGCTGGCGCAGTATCTCCGGGCAGACGAGCTGCAGCTCGCCTTCAACTTCAAGCTGCTGTCGGCGGAGTGGGAGCCGGACGCGCTGCGCGACGCCGTGACCCACTCGCTGGCCGCCGTGGCGGAGACGCCGGCGCCGGCCTGCTGGGTGCTGTCCAACCACGACCGCTCGCGGCACGTGTCCCGCTACGGCGGAGGCCCGGTCGGACTCCGCCGCGCGCGGGCGGCGGCGCTGCTGCAGCTGGCCCTGCCCGGCGCGGCGTACCTCTACAACGGGGACGAACTGGGGTTGCCCGACGTCGACCTGCCCGACGAGGTGCTGCAGGACCCGGTGTGGGAACGGTCGGGGCGCACCCAGCGGGGCCGGGACGCCTGCCGGGTGCCGGTGCCGTGGTCGGGGAGCGAGCCGCCGTACGGCTTCTCGTCGCGGCGCGACACCTGGCTGCCCATGCCGGAGGGCTGGGCCGGCCTGACCGCGGAGGTGCAGGCGGGTAACCCGGCGTCGATGCAGTCGCTGTACCGATCGGCCCTGGCGCTGCGGCGCTCGTCGCAGGCGTTCACGGGCGACCTCGAGTGGCTGCCGGCGGCCGAGGGCTGCCTGGCCTTCCGCCGGACCGGCGGTCTGGCGTGCCTGGTGAACCTCTCCGGCGCGCCCGTTCCGCTGCCCGAGGGCCGGGTGCTGCTGGCGAGTGCCGACGTCGGCGGCGGCACGCTGCCCGACGACGCGGCGGTGTGGCTGCACGCCTGACCGGCGCCCACGTTCCGGGAGCGGGCGGGGTCCGTTACCGGCACTCCGGTACTTTCCGGGCCACAACGGCGCCCGGCGTGACCGGCACCGGCGGCCGCACCCGGGAGACTGCTGTGAAGACCAAGGACCTCGCCTACATCGCGCTCTTCGCCGCGATCACCGCGGTGCTCGGACTGGTACCGGCCATCCAGGTGGGTCCGGTCCCGATCACGGCCCAGACCCTCGGCGTGATGCTGGCCGGGGCCGTCCTGGGCGCGCGCCGGGGATTCCTCTCGCAGCTGCTGTTCCTGGTCCTCGTCGCGATCGGCCTGCCGCTGCTCGCCAGTGGCACCGGAGGCCTGGCGGTGTTCGCCGGGCCGACCGCGGGTTACCTGATCAGCTGGCCGATCGCGGCGTTCGTCGTCGGGTGGCTGACCGAGCGGTTCTGGGCCCGCTACAACCTGGCGTGGGGCGTGCTGGCCAATGTCGTCGGCGGAATCCTGGTCATCTACGCGATCGGCGTTCCGGTTCTCGCAGCGATGGCGAACCTGTCGCCGAGGGCGGCGATCGTGTCCGGCGCGCTGCCCTTCCTGATCGGTGACGGGATCAAGGCGGTGCTGGCCGCGGTGATCGCGGTCCAGGTGCGCCGGAGCTACCCGGTCATCGAACGGCCGCAGCGGGCGGTCGCCCTCAAGTGAGGCTGCGCCGGGAGACGACCGCGCCGGTCGCGGACCCGGCCCGCGGCATCGAGCTGCGCGGGGTCCGGCACGTCTACGGCGACCGCGTGGTGCTCTCCGAGGTCGATCTGCACCTGACCGAGCGCCGGATCGGCATCGTCGGCGCCAACGGTTCGGGCAAGAGCACGTTCGCCCGCCTGCTCAACGGCCTGGTGGTGCCCGCGACCGGCAGCGTGCTCGTCGACGGCCTCGACACCCGCACCCACGTGCGCGAGGTGCGCCGGCGAGTGGGCTTCGTCTTCCAGGACCCCGACGCCCAGATCGTGCACCCGACGGTCGCGGAGGACGCCGCCTACGGGCTCGAGAACCAGGGCGTGCCGGCCGCCGAGCGGGCGGCGCGCGTCGCGGAGGTGCTGGAGCGGTACGGGCTGGCCGGGCACGCCGACCACCCGGCACACCTGCTCTCGGGCGGGCAGAAGCAGCTGCTGGCCATCGCCGGCGTGCTCGTCATGCGCCCGGCCCGGATCGTCTTCGACGAACCCACCACGCTGCTGGATCTGGTCAACACCCGCCGGGTCGCGCAGATCATCGACGAGCTCGACCAGCAGGTCGTCGTCGTCACCCACGACCTCGAACTGCTGGACGGGTTCGACCGGGTGCTCGTCTTCGACGCCGGCCGGGTGGTCGCCGACGGCCCGCCAGACAGCTCGGTGGCCGCCTACCGCGCGCTGATGGTGCACCGGTGACGCTGGCGCTGTACGTCCCCCGGGGCACCGTCGTCCACCGGACGCCGGCGGGCTGGAAGCTGCTGGCTCTGGCGGGGCTGAGCGTGCTCGTCTTCGCCGTCCCGACGCTGCCGGTGGTGTGCGGCGCGCTAGGTGCCGTCGTCGTCGTCGGGCTGGTGGTGGCCCGGCTACCGGCCGCCGTGCTCCTCCGCCAGACCCGCGCGGTGCGGTGGATGCTGGTGGCCATCTTCATCCTGCACGCGGTGCTCACCGACGTCCTCACCGGCACCCTGACCGTCCTGCGGCTGCTGGCGCTGGTGCTGGCCGCCGCGGTGGTCACCGCGACCACGCGGGTGACCGCGATGGTGGCCGTCGTCGAGCGCATCTGCCGGCCGCTGGAGTGGGTCGGCGTCCGCCCGGCTCGCATCGGGCTGGTCATCGCCATGGCGCTGCGGTTCATCCCGCTGATCGCCGAGCGGGCCGACCGGATCCGCGACGCCCAGGCCGCGCGCGGCGGCTCGGTGCGGGGCCTGCGGGGCCTGAGGACGACGGTCGTGCCGCTGCTGGTCCAGGTGCTGCAGCTGGCACACACGGTCAGCGAGGCGCTGGACGCCCGGGGCGCCGACGACGTGCCCCTGCGGCGACGGGATCCCCGTGCCACCTGACGCCGGCTCCGTGGTCGAGATGTGGCTGGCGGGCGCAGCGGCCGAGCCGATGCGCCGGGTCTCGTCGGTCGCCGCCGTCGCCGGGCTGGGACTGGCCGGGGACCGCTATGCCCTCGGGGGCGGCACCTGGGCGCAGTACCCGGATCTGGAGAAGCAGGTGACTCTGATCGACCGGGACGACGTCGCCGCCGTCGCCGCGGAGACCTCGTCCGAGCTCACCCCCGGGGACACCCGCCGCAACATCGTGACGACGGGCATCGACCTGCCCGCGCTCGTCGGGCAGTGGTTCCGGGTGGGCGACGCGCTGCTGTTCGGGATGAAGCGATGCCCGCCCTGCACCCACCTGGAGCGGCTGACGGGGGTGCGGCTGGTGAAGGCGATGGCTCACCGGGGCGGCATCAACGCCGCAGTGGTCGCCGGCGGTCCGATCGCCGAGGGTTCCCTCGTGCGGCCCGTGCCCGAGGAGGAGGCCGTCCGGGCCGGTGCACCGACCGGTGCCGACCGCCCGGTGCCGCGGCTGGTCTGACCGGCCGGCTCAGGCGGCCGCTTCGTCGGTGAAGCGGGCGAGGAAGGCCTTCTCCTCCGGGGTCAGCCGGCGGGGGCGGTTGAGCGCGAAGTCGAACGGCACGAGCATCGTCTGGCCGGTGGCGGCGAGCCGGCCGTGGTCGAAGGCCTCGTAGTGGCAGAGGAAGGACGCCGCCCGCACGCCGGACACCCAGATCTGGATCTCCAGCGGCTCGGCGTCGTACTCGACGGGGAGCCTGTAGGTGATCTCGTGCGAGTGCACGACGAGGCCGCGGCGCATGCCGGTCTTCTCGTCGTGCGTGGGGTGCTCGAAGAAGAGGCTCACGCGGGCCATCTCGAAGTAGCCGAGGAAGGCCACGTTGTTGATGTGCTGGTAGGCGTCCATGTCCGACCAGCGCATGGGAACCCGCACGGTGTGCCTCACGGGCGACACCCTGCCGTACGGCTGCCGGGGGCGCAGAACACCCCCGGCAGCCGGCCGGTCAGTCGCGGGAGAGCTTGCGGTACGTCGCGCGGTGCGGGCGCGTGGCCTCGATGCCGAGCCGGTCGACCTTGTTCTTCTCGTAGTCCTGGAAGTTGCCCTCGAACCAGAACCACTTGGACTCGCCCTCGTAGGCGAGGATGTGGGTCGCGACGCGGTCGAGGAACCACCGGTCGTGGCTGACCACGACGGCGCAGCCGGGGAACTCCAGCAGGGCGCTCTCGAGGCTGGTCAGCGTCTCGACGTCCAGGTCGTTCGTCGGCTCGTCGAGCAGCAGCAGGTTGCCGCCCTGCTTGAGGGTCAAGGCGAGGTTGAGACGGTTGCGCTCACCACCGGACAGGACGCCGGCCGGCTTCTGCTGGTCGGGGCCCTTGAACCCGAAGGCGGCGACGTAGGCACGTGAGGGCATCTCGACGTTGCCGACCTTGATGTGGTCCAGGCCGTCGGAGACGACCTGCCACAGGGTCTTCTTCGGGTCGATGCCGGCGCGGTTCTGCTCGACGTAGGAGAGCTTGACCGTCTCGCCGACCTTGATCTCGCCGTCGTCGGGCTTCTCCTCGCCGACCAGCATCTTGAACAGCGTGGTCTTCCCGGCGCCGTTGGGGCCGACGACACCGACGATGCCGTTGCGCGGCAGCGTGAAGGACAGCTCGTCGATCAGCACCCGGTCGCCGAAACCCTTGGTCAGCTTCCTGGTCTCGACGACGACGCTGCCGAGCCGGGGGCCCGGCGGGATCTGGATCTCCTCGAAGTCCAGCTTGCGGAACTTGTCGGCCTCGGCGGCCATCTCCTCGTACCGGGCCAGCCGCGCCTTGCTCTTCGCCTGGCGGGCCTTGGCGCCGGAGCGCACCCACTCCAGCTCCTCCTTGAGACGCTTGGCGCGCTTGGCGTCCTTGGCGCCCTCGACCTGCAGGCGGGCGGCCTTGGTCTCGAGGTAGGTGGAGTAGTTGCCCTCGTAGGGGTAGGCGCGGCCCCGGTCGAGCTCGAGGATCCACTCGGCGACGTTGTCGAGGAAGTACCGGTCGTGGGTGACGGCGACGACGGTGCCCGCGTACTTCTCCAGGTGCTGCTCCAGCCACGCGACGCTCTCGGCGTCGAGGTGGTTGGTGGGCTCGTCGAGGAGCAGGAGGTCGGGCGCCTCGAGCAGCAGCTTGCACAGGGCGACACGGCGGCGCTCACCACCGGACAGGACGGTGACGTCGGCGTCGCCGGGCGGGCAGCGCAGGGCGTCCATCGCCTGCTCGATGCGGGCGTCGAGCTCCCAGCCGTCGTGGTTCTCGATGACCTCCATGAGCTCGCCCTGCTCGGTGAGCAGCGCGTCGAAGTCGGCGTCGGGCTCCCCCATCGCCGCGCTGACCTCCTCGAAGCGGGTCAGCGCGTCGCGGAGGGGCTTCACGGCCTCCTCGACGTTGCCGCGGACGTCGAGGTTCTCGTTGAGCGGCGGCTCCTGCAGCAGGATGCCGACCGTCGCGTCGGGCGCCAGCGCCGCCTCACCGTTGGACGGCTGCTGCATGCCGGCCATGATCTGGAGCACGGTCGATTTGCCGGCGCCGTTGGGGCCGACCACGCCGATCTTGGCGCCGGGCAGGAAGGACAGGGTGACGTTGTCGAGGATCACCTTGTCGCCGTGCGCCTTGCGCGCGCGGACCATCGTGTAGATGTACTGAGCCACTGGGCTTCGAAGCCTTCCGTCGTCTCGCGAGCGAGGGTGGGGCCGCCGGATCGCGGCCCCACCCCGTGCGTTCTCGCCTCCGATCCTCCCAGCCCGGGGCAACTAGACGCGCGCCGGTTCCAGCGAGGAGCTCTCGGAGTCCACCTCGTACAACGCGCCGGACCCGCTGCCGTAGTCCTCGCTGGTGGAGGCCTCGTCCAGGTCGCGGGCCAGCTGCTCCTCCTCCGGCGTCGGCTGCGGCTCGCGACCGGCCTCCTGGCCGTTCGCCAGCGCCGCGCGGGCGGGACGGTGGAAGTCGCTCCAGCCCCGCGCCAGGTTGGGGCCGACGGCGGTCGCCCTGATCTGGGGCGCGGACCGTCGCCCGGCCTCGGACTCCCAGCTGCGCGTGGTCAGCGTGCCGCGCACGATCACCGGGTCGCCCTTGCTGATGCTCCGCGCGACGTTGCCGCCGAGCTCGCCCCACGCCTCGATGTCGACCCACAGGGTGCCGGCGTCGACGAACTCCTGCTTTCCGGTGTCGTACCGGCGGGCGGTCGAGGCCATCCGGAAGTTGGTGACGGCGCTGTTCTCCAGCCGGACGCGCCGGGGCGAGTCGACGACGTTGCCGACGACGGTCAGTTCGGTGTCGTTCATGGTGCTCCTCGGGCTGCTGCGCGGACTCGCGCTGCCGGCGCGGTGCCGGTGTGCAGACGACCCTCGCCGCTGCCGGTCGGCCCTGACCGGCGCCCGAACCATCTGTGGACGACCGGCCCGCCTGTGGACGGGCTCACCCCAGGGCATGACCACGCCGTTGCCTGCCGGCCCGTCGGCCACGGCCGATGGAATGATCTGGAGCCGAGCGCCCGTAGCTCAGTGGATAGAGCAGGTGCCTTCTAAGCACTTGGTCGCAGGTTCGATCCCTGCCGGGCGCGCCTCGAACCCGCCTCCGGCCCGTGACGACGGAACGGCGACGTCCGCGTGGACCGGATTGCGAACCTCGCGTCACGGGTAGATCGCGGCGGCTGCGGGGGCAAGACGTGCCGCCGGCAGATCGTCGGGAGTGACGGGTGCGGAGATCGAGGGTCGGCCATGACGAGCCGGCAGAGCCCAGCGGCACCGGCGACGAAGGGGCCCGGCGGATCCGTAGCGCAGGGGGCGCGGTGCGCCCGAGGCGGCGGCGGATCCACCGACGGCGGTGGCCCGTGGTCGCGGTGGCCCTTGCCGCGCTGGGCGGGCTCGTCGCCCCGCCGCCCGGCCCGCGGCCCGCGCTGGCAGCCGCCGATCTCTCCGGCGCCGCTGCCCAGACGACGGCGACAGCGCTCGACCGGTTGTCGGCCGGCGCTCCGCCCGGGGCGATCACCTTGGCCGGCCTGCCCGCCCGACCCGCGGAGGGACAGCCTGCCCCACCCGCGCAGATCACCGGGCTCGCCGCCAACGGCATTCCGAACGTCGTCCTCAACGCCTACCGCGTCGCCGCCGCCCGCATGGCGTCCGCGAAGCCGTCCTGCGGCATCGACTGGTCACTGCTGGCCGGGATCGGCCGCGTCGAGTCCAACCACGGCCGCTACGGCGGGGCCGTCCTGAACCCCGACGGCACCGCGACACCGAGGGTCCTCGGGCCGGCGCTGGACGGCGTGCAGTTCGCCTACATCGCCGACAGCGACGGCGGCCAGTGGGACGACGACACCCGGTACGACCGGGCGATGGGCCCCATGCAGTTCATCCCCACGACGTGGCGCGCCTATGCCGTCGACGCCGACGGGAACGGAACGACCGACCCGTTCGACATCGACGACGTGTCGCTCGCGGCCGCCAACTACCTCTGCACGGCCGGCGGCGACCTGCGGACCGACGCCGGGCAGCGCCGGGCGGTGTTCGCCTACAACCACTCGGACAGCTACGTGAACCAGGTGCTCGGCCTCGCCCGGGCCTACGCCTCCGGCATCCCGGTGGCCGGCCTGCCGATCATCGGCAACACGACCGGCGCCGTCCCGGCACCCGACTGGACCGGGATCCCCGCCGCCCCCGGGCCGGCCATCGGCGCGCGGGACCAGACGTACTCGCCGCCCGGCGAGGCCGTCGGAGCCTCGCCTCCGCCGGGTAGCCAGCCCGCCGGCACGACGGCCGGTACGCCGGCCGGTGCGGCCGCCGCGCAGCCGACTGCCGGTGCGGCACCCCCGCCCAGGTCGAGCACGTCCCAGGGAACGAGCGGCGGCCCGGCTCCCACCGGCGGCACCAACGAGCCCGCGCCGCCACCGCCGCC
>NZ_SPQL01000041.1 GCF_004570385.1 Blastococcus sp. CT_GayMR19
CCGGGGCCGACCGCTCCGGTGGCGAGTTTCACGAGGTCGCCGGCGTCGGGGACGGTGCCGTTGACGGTGGCCTTCACCGACACGTCGACGGGGTCGCCGACGTCGTGGGCGTGGAACTTCGGGGACGGTGGGTCGGCGACGACGCAGAACCCGTCGCACACCTACAGCACGGCCGGCACCTATCAGGTGACGTTGACGGCGACGAATGCGGCCGGGTCCAGCACCTCGGCGGCGCAGACGGTCACAGTGAACCCGGGCGGCGGTGGCGGGTCGGGTGCGGTGACGGCGGGGTCGTTCACGTCGGCGTCGGGTGCGACGGCGGG
The DNA here is from genome assembly GCF_004570385.1 of Blastococcus sp. CT_GayMR19. Classification (GTDB taxonomy): domain Bacteria; phylum Actinomycetota; class Actinomycetes; order Mycobacteriales; family Geodermatophilaceae; genus Blastococcus_B. The sequence continues at coordinate 324 of NZ_SPQL01000041.1, forward strand.
GACGGCGGTGACGGTGCCCAAGCCGGCGGGTGTGGTGACCGGTGATGTGCTGGTGGCGCAGATCAACGCGGACCTGAACCCGGACGTCTCGGCGGCGCCGGCGGGCTGGTCGACGGTGATCGCGCCGCGGTCCAACGGGACCGGGAACCGGTTGTTCGCCTACTACAAGGTGGTCACGAATGCGGCGGGGGAGCCGGGGTCCTACACCTGGACGTTGTCGGCGGCGGTGAAGTGGAACGCGGGGATCGCCGACTTCCACG
>NZ_SPQL01000018.1 GCF_004570385.1 Blastococcus sp. CT_GayMR19
TGCCCCGCGTCGGCGACGAGGAGGTCGGCGGCGTCGAGATCGAGCAGCAGGCCCGCTGCGCGGAGGCCATCGAGCACCTCGGCCACCTCGGCCGGGTCCAGTCCGTCGCGCGCGGCGTCCGCCAGCACCGCCCGCTGTGCCCGCCGGCCGTCGAGACCGCGCAGGAGCCCCCGCAGGCCCGCGTCGGCCGGGGCCACGAGCAGGCCGTCGGTGGAGTCCACGCCGCCGACACGGAGCGCGCCTCGGCCGTCCCGGAGCAGGGGGGTGGCGGCGGGCAGCAGGGGATGGGAGGTGTCACTCACCCGGGCAGGGTGGCAGCGCGAAGGCCGGGGGCGCTGTCGCCGTCCACAGGGCAGGCAGGGGGCGGAACGACGACGGCGGCGCCCCCACTCGGGGGCGCCGCCGTCGATCCGCTCGGGGGCTCAGGCCTTGCCGAGGATCCGGTTCATCTTGGTGCCGCACACGGGGCAGGTGCCCTGGGCCATGCGCCGTCCGGACTCGCTGACCTTGACCTCGCCGTCGAAGTCGCGCTTCTCCTTGCACTTCACGCAGTAGCCGTTGTAGCTCTCCGCCACGGGATCTCCTCGTTGTCGGGGCGCCGCGGCACGCACGCCGGTCGCCGTTGCGCAGGCACGCTACCCCCGTCGGTACCCCGCGGAACCGCGGGCGTCCCGCCCTCCGGCCGTCCGCCGCCCCCGGCTACCCACAGCCTGTGGACAGACCTGTGGAGCACGTGGGGACGGCGTGGCGTGTCCCTGTGTGCGGACCGGGGGAGGAGCCGTGGACAGTGCTCCGGAGGAACGAGCCGGCGGGCCTCCCAGCAGCGCGGATCCCCGGGCGGAGGGCTGTGGACGGCGCTCCCGCCGACATGGCGTCCCGCCGGAACACGGCCGTCGTGTCCACCGTCCGTGCGACCTGTACCCGAGTGGGTGCCTCCTCGGAGGCGCGGGGTCGCTGCCGTGCCTTACGGTGCCTGCGTGCCCGGATCGACGCCCGACGCCAACGCGTCCCCGAAGCCGGCCGGCCCTCCGCCGGGAACCGGCGGGGACGGGCGTGCGCGGACCGCTGCCCGTGGGACGCACGCCGGCCCCGGGGACGTCGCGGACACCGACGTCGTCGAGGTCCGCCGCAGTGCCCGGCGGCGGCGCACCGTGACGGCCTACCGCGAGCTGGGCCGGACCGTGGTGCTCATCCCGGCCGCGTTCAGTCCCGCGGAGGAGCGCCGCTGGGTGGCGCAGATGGTCGCCAAGCTGCAGACCCGCGAGGAGCGTCGTCGGCGGTCGCTCGGCGGCGACGACGAGCTGATGGCACGCGCACGCGCGCTCTCGGCCGCCCACCTCGACGGCGCGGCCGAGCCGGCCAGCGTCCGGTGGGTGGAGAACCAGCACCGCCGCTGGGGGTCCTGCACCCCGGCCGACCGCAGCATCCGCCTGTCGGGCCGGCTCCGGTCGATGCCGGAGTACGTCGTCGACTACGTGCTCGTGCACGAGCTGGCCCACCTGCTCGAGGCCGGCCACGACGAGCGGTTCTGGGCGCTCGTCGCCCGGTACCCGCGGGCGGAACGGGCCCGGGGATTCCTCGAGGGCGTCGAGCTGGCCAACACGGCCGGGGAAGCCGGCGGGTTCCACGCGCCCGACCACGTGGACTGACCGCCGTTCAGCCCTTCTCGCCGTCCTCCGGCTCGTCGGCGGGCTGCGCGGGCGGCTCGGCGTCGTCGGCCGTCAGTGCGGCGAGCTCGTCGTCCATCCCCTGACGGGCGACGAAGTCCAGCGGCTCGTCGAGGTCGTCGGACGTCGGCAGCAGGTCCGGGTGGCCCCAGAGGCGGTCGCGGTCGGTACTGCCGTGCTGCTGACCCATCGCCGCCCACACCGTGGCGGCGTCGCGCAGGCGGCGGGGCCGCAGCTGCAGGCCCACGAGGGTCGCGAAGGTCTGCTCCGCGGGGCCGCCCGAGGCCCGCCGCCGGCGCATCGTCTCGGCCAGCGCCGAGTGCCCGGGCAGCCGGTCCTTGGCCGCCTCGGCGACGACGGTGTCGACCCAGCCCTCGACCAGCGCGAGCAGCGTCTCCAGGCGGCGCAGCGCCATCTGCTGCTCGGGGGTCTCCTCCGGCTCCAGCACGCCGCTGCCCAGCAGCTGCTGGATGCTCTCGGGGTTGCTCGGATCGAGGCCGCCCTCCATCCCCGACATGGCCTCGGTGATGCCGCGCTCGATCGCCTCACGGTCGATGGTGATGCCGCGCGCGTAGGCGTGCACCGCGTCCTGGAGCTGCTGGCGCAGCCACGGGACGTGGGCGAAGAGCCGCTGCGAGGCCGCTTCACGCAGGGCGAGGAACAGCCGCACCTCGTCGGCCGGCCGATCGAGGCCGGCGGCGAAGTCGGCGACGTTCTGCGGCACGAGGACGCCGGTTCCGGCCGGCGCCAGCGGCAGGCCCACGTCGGTGCTGGTCACGACCTCGTCGGCGAGCTTGCCGAGCGCCTGGCCGACCTGCGCGCCGAACATCAGCCCGCCCATCCGGCCCATGATCCCGGCGATCGGCCCGAAGGACATCGCCGCTTCCTGGGGCAGCGCGCTGGTCATCGCCGCCACCACCTTCTCGGCCAGCGGATCGATCAGCGCGCCCCATGCGGGCAGGGTCAGCTCCACCCACTCCACCCGCGACCACGCAGCGGTCCGCTCGATCCCCGAGGGCAGCTCGGTGACCTGGTCGAGCCACAGGTCGGCCAGCCGGAGCGACTCCGCGACGGCGGTGCGCTCCGCCTCCGACGTCGGCTGGGTGCCGGTGGCGAGGGCACTGATGGCGCCCTGGCGGGCGAGGTCCCAGTTGACCGGGCCGCCGGACCAGTTCATCAGCTTCTGCAGTTCGGCGAACAGCGGCATCTTCCCGAGCAGGTCCTCGGGGGAGCCACCGCCGGCGACGCCGCCGAAGAGGGCACCGAGGCCGAAGGGGTCACCGGCGGGGTTCGGCCCGCCCGGCTCCCTGCGCTCGGGATCGCGGTCGGGGAGCCCGAAGCCGAACGGCGGCACGTCACTCATGCGTCCACGGTAGACGCGTGATCTTCGTGCTGCGGTCGCTCCTGCCCGGGAGGCGTTCGCTCTCCGCGTACCGCCCCGACCGGCCAGGACGCCCCCGACGCCCGCGCGCCGCGTCCCGATCCGGCCGCGCGACATAGGCTCGCCCATCGTGACCCGTCGGACCGCCGTCCTGACCGCCGGTGCGGTCCTCCTGCTGCTCTTCGGGTTGCTGGGGGCCACCGTGCCGGTTCCGTACGTCTCGCAGGTGCCGGGCCCCATCTACGACACCCTCGGCGACATCAAGGGCGAGCAGATCATCGAGGTCCAGGGCCGCTCGCCGAACGAGGTGAGCGGCGAGCTCAACCTGACCACGGTGGGCATCAGCGGTCGCGGGCTGAGCCTCGTGCAGGCGATCCGGGGCTGGTTCGACGACGAGGTGAGCGTCGTCCCCGAGGAGTCGGTGTACCCGCCCGATCGCAGCGAGGAGGAGACCCGCCAGGCCAACCTCGACGCGTTCCTGAGCTCCGAGCGGGCCGCGGAGACCGTCGCACTGGGCCATCTCGGCTACCCGGTGAAGGTCGTGGTGCAGGGCCTGGCGGAGGACTCCCCGGCCGAGGGGCAGCTGGAGGAGGGCGATGCGCTCGAGGCGGTCGACGGGCAGCCGACCCCGGACGCCGACACGCTCGACGACGTCCTGAGGTCGATTCCCGGCGGCTCCACGGTGACCGTGTCCTACACCCGGCTCGGCGAACCCGGCAGCACGGAGATCACCACGCGGCAGGCGGAGGACCGGAAGGGCTCGCTGCTCGGCGTGATGATCCTGGAGCAGCCCTCGGCACCCTTCGACGTCGACATCCAGGTGGGGAAGGTGGGCGGCCCGTCCGCCGGGCTGATGCTGACCCTCGGGATCCTCGACCTGGTCGGCGACGAGGACCTGACGGACGGCGCCGTCGTGGCGGGAACCGGGACCATCGACCAGGAGGGCAACGTCGGGCCCATCGGCGGGATCGCGCTGAAGATGGCGGCCGCCGAGGACATCGAGGCCGACCTGTTCCTCGTGCCCGCCGGGAACTGCACCGCCGCCCTGGCCGCTGCGGACCCGTCCTTCCCCCTCGCCCGGGTCGCCACGCTCGACGACGCGCTGCAGGCACTGGCCGACGTCCGGGCGGGCCGGGACCCGGCGGGCTGCTGACCCCCCCGGCCGCTCCGGCGCGCCCGGTCGACGTCCCCGCCCGCCGGTGGGGGAAGCTGTCGCCGGCGGGACGGCGGGGAACCCGGTGCCCCCCGGTGCGTTGTCCACAGTGAACCGGGGCTCGCGCCGGGTCCGTCGCACCCGGCACGTCCGCCGCGGTCGACCGACCCGTGGCTCCGAGTCTTGTAGTGCCACCCCGTAACTGAAGGAGACCGTTCGTGTCGATGCGGCCGCCCATGCCGGTGCCGACCCTGTCGCGGCGCGCGAAGCTGGTGCTCGGCGCCGTCGGCGTCCTGCTGGTGCTGTTCACGGCCATCGGGACGCTGACCAACGTCTACGTCGACTACCTCTGGTTCGACGAGACCGGCTACACCGAGGTCTTCTGGACCGAGCTCCAGACCCGGTCGCTGCTGTTCGCCGTGGCCGGCATCGCCGTCGGCGGCCTCACCGCCCTGTCGATCTACCTCGCCTACCGCTTCCGGCCGACGTTCCGTCCGATGTCGCTGGAGCAGCAGAACCTCGAGCGCTACCGGCAGTCGCTGGAGCCGCGGCGGGGTCTGGTGCTCACGGCGATCGGAGTGGTGCTGGGGCTCTTCGCGGGCTTCACCGCGCAGAGCAGCTGGGAGACGTGGCTGGGCTTCCGCAACAGCACCGAGTTCGGGAAGACCGATGACCAGTTCGGCATCGACCTGTCCTTCTTCGTCTTCGACTACCCGTTCTACCGGCTGGCGCTGGGCTTCGGCATCGCCGTCGTCCTGCTCTCGCTCATCGGGTCGCTGCTGACCCACTACGTCTTCGGCGGGCTCCGGCTTCAGACGCCGGGACAGAAGCTCTCGAGCGCGGCCCGCGTGCAGCTCTCGGTCCTGCTGGGCCTGTTCCTGGCGCTCAAGTCGGTGGCCTACTGGCTCGACCGCTACGGGATCGTCTATTCCGACCGCGGGGACGTCTTCACCGGAGCCAGCTACACCGACGTGAACGCGCTGCTGGTGCCGAAGATGATCCTCGTCTTCGTCGCGGCCGTGTGCGCGGTGGCGTTCTTCGCGAACATCTTCGTCCGCAACTTCCTGCTGCCGGCCGGTGCGCTCGTCCTGCTGCTCGTCTCCAGCCTGGTCATCGGCGTGGCCTACCCCGCGATCGTGCAGCAGTTCGTGGTCAAGCCCAGCGCCGACCAGAAGGAAGCGCCCTACATCGAGCGGGCCATCAACTCCACGCTCGCCGCCTACGGGCTCGACGAGGTCGACTACGTCAACTACGCCCAGGACGCCACGGGCGACGAGGTGGACACCGAGGCGGCGCAGGCGGAGCTGCGCAACGACACCGAGACCATCCCGAACGCCCGCCTGCTGGACCCCAACGTCCTCGCCGCCACGTTCACCGCCCGCCAGCAGATCCGCAACGTCTACGGCTTCCCCGAGAAGCTCGACATCGACCGGTACACGCTGCCCGACGAGAACGGGGTGCCGCGGACCCGCGACTACGTCGTCGCCGTCCGCGAGCTCAACAGCGCCGGGCTGTCGGAGAACCAGGACACCTGGATCAACCGGCACACCGTCTACACCCACGGCAACGGCTTCGTCGCCGCCCCGGCCAACGAGGTCGTCGCGGGCCAGGAGGGCGGCGAGCCGAGGTTCACCACCCGGGACCTGCCCACGACGGGCAACATCGACGTCGAGCAGCCGCGCATCTACTACGGCGAGCTGATCCAGCAGGGCGGTCAGGACGTCTACTCCGTCGTCGGCGCGCCCGAGGGTGCGTCGCCGCGGGAGTTCGACCGGCCCGAGGACGGCTCGGACGAGGGACAGATCAACAACGTCTACGACGGCGACGGCGGGGTCGAGATCGGCAGCTTCTTCCGCCAGCTCACCTTCGCCATCTACTACCGGGAGCGGAACTTCCTGCTCTCCGGCGCCGTCAACGACTCCTCGAAGGTGCTCTACGTCCGCGACCCCCGCGAGCGCGTCGAGAAGGCCGCCCCCTTCCTCGAGATCGACGGCGACCCGTACCCCGCGGTCGTCGACGGCAAGGTCACCTGGATCCTCGACGGCTACACGACCTCGGACGCCTACCCCTACTCCGAGCCCCGAGACCTGGGGACGACGGCGCAGGACTCGCTCACCGGCGCCGGGACGACGGCACTGCCGAACGACCAGTTCAACTACATCCGGAACTCGGTGAAGGCGACGGTCGACGCCTACGACGGCACGGTCACGCTGTACGAGTGGGACCAGGAGGACCCGGTCCTCCAGACGTACCGGAAGGCGTTCCCCGGAACCATCAAGGACCGCGAGGACATCCCCGAGGAACTGGTCAGCCATGTCCGCTACCCGGAGGACCTCTTCAAGCTGCAGCGGGACATCCTGACCCGGTACCACGTGACCGACCCGGGCAACTTCTACAGCCAGAACGACCGCTGGCAGATCCCGGCCGACCCCACGCAGGACACCGAGGACGCGCAGCCGCCGTACTACATCCTGGCCCAGCGGCCGGGGGACGACGAGGCGACGTTCCAGCTCACCAGCGCGCTGAACGCGTTCAACCGGGACAACCTCTCCTCGTTCATCTCCGCGTCCAGCGATCCCGAGACCTACGGGGACATCCAGGTGCTGCGGCTGCCGGGCAACACCCCGTTCCGCGGGCCACGGCAGGTGCAGCAGTCGTTCAACACGAACGACGACGTCGCCCGTGACCTGAACCTGTTCCGGGGTTCGGACTCGCAACCCGTGTTCGGCAACCTGCTGACCCTGCCGATCGGCGAGGACGGTCTGCTCTACGTCGAGCCGCTCTACGTCGAGGGCACCGGCCAGAACTCCTTCCCGCTGCTGCGGAAGGTGCTGGTCAACTACGGCGACCGCGTGGGCTACGCCGACACCCTGGAGGAGGCGCTCGACCAGGTCTTCGGCGCCGGGGCAGGGGAGTCGGCGACCGGCAGCGGCAGCACGCCGCCTCCCGGCGACGGGACGGCGACGCCCACGTCGCCGGCTCCGCCGACCACGCCTCCCGTCGGCGGCGGGACGCCGGCGAGCCCGGAGATGGCCGATGCCGCGGCCGACATCAGTGCCGCGATCGACGCCCTGAAGGCCGCCCAGCGCAACGGTGACTTCGAGGGACAGGGCCAGGCGCTCGCCGACCTCGAGGCCGCGGTCCAGGCCTACCAGGCCGCTCAGCAGGCCGCCGGGGCGTCCGCGACGCCGGCGGGCGCCACCCCGACGGGGTGAGCCGGAGGGAGGGCGCGGCAGCCCCGCGCCCTCCCTCGGTCCGCGGCTGGTAGGGTCGTCCGTACCGACGCGGGGTGGAGCAGCTCGGTAGCTCGCTGGGCTCATAACCCAGAGGTCGCAGGTTCGAATCCTGCCCCCGCTACCACGACGGGGCGGCCCTCACAGTCACTGTGAGGGCCGTTTCCGTTCGGGCGACCCTCGATCTCTCCCAGGTCCAGGGAGTCGCGTCCCGGAGCAGCCAGGCGGCCGTCTCCGCGCGACATCCATCGACCCGACCGCGGGACCGTGGGCGGAACTCCGCCGCGGCGACAGGAACGGGCATGCCAGAGGAGGAGTCCTTGGCTCGACGAGGCCAGCGCCAGGCAGGCGCTCGCCGTGCGGCCCCGCGGAACCAGCGACGCGTCCGCGAGGGCGACGACGTCATCACCGTGCTCGCCCGTACCGTCCGTGAGGTCGAGGCAGCCGCCCGGCGCGGCCCCGTGACGCCCGCCGTGCGCACCAAGTTCCAGGTGGTCGCCCAGCTGGTGCGCGAGGAGCACGCCCGGGTCCGGGCGGACGGGACCAGCAGCCAGAGCCACCGGGCCGAGCAGCTCAAGCGCCTCGACGGCATCGGGACGATCCTCGCCAAGACCGCCGTACGCGATCCCGCCCTCCTCTCGCTCCTCACCGGGGACGCCGTCGTCTCCGAGGCGGCCAGGTCTCTCAAGCGGGACATCCTGACCGCCGTCGGCATCGAGGCGGCCCCCGACGAGGCTCCGGCGGCACAGCCCGCTGCCGCCTCCGCCGCCCCCGAGCGCCGGGTCGTGCCGCAGTCGGTCGTCTCACGCCAGCTGGCCAACCCGTTCCTCGCCCCCGACTTCTCGTCCGCCCGGCCGACCACGACCCGTCCGCGCCGCCTCGCCGGGTGGGAGCTGCTCGGCCCGCTCCTCAGTTCCTTCGAGCGCGCCGGCAGCGGTGCCTCGACGTCCATGGCTCTGCCCACGCCGTCCTCCCTGCACGCGCCGGCCGGCCTCGAGCTGATGCCGCACCAGGCACAGGTCGTCGCCGCTGCCGCCGCCGGCCACCGGACCTTCCTGCTCGCCGACGAGCCGGGCCTCGGCAAGACGGCTCAGGCGCTGCTCGCCGCCGAGGCGGCGACCGCCTACCCGCTGCTCGTGGTCGTGCCGAACGTCGTCAAGACCAACTGGGCACGCGAGGCCGGCCTCTGGACGCCGCACCGCGCGGCGACCGTGATCCACGGCAACGGTGACACGATCGACGGCTTCGCCGACATCGTCGTCGTCAACTACGAGGTGCTCGACCGCCACGTGGGATGGATCGGCGACTTCGGCTTCCGCGGCATGGTCGTCGACGAGGCGCACTTCATCAAGAACAAGACGTCGCAGCGCTCGCAGCACGTCCTGGAGCTCTCCGAGCGGATCCGGTCCCGCATCGCGCGTCCCCTGCTGATGGCGCTCACCGGCACCCCGCTGATCAACGACATCGAGGACTTCCGGGCCATCTGGCAGTTCCTCGGCTGGATCGACGAGACGCAGCCCCTGGCCGAGCTGATGGACGCGCTCGAGGAGACCGGCCGGACGCCCGCCGACCCGGGGTTCTACCCGGCCGCCCGCCAGTGCGTGGTCGACCTCGGCATCGTCCGACGCCGCAAGGTCGACGTGGCCGCCGACATCCCCGCCCGGCGCATCGCCGACCTCCCCGTCGAGCTCGACGAGAAGGCCGGACGGTCGATCCGGGCGGCCGAGCGCGAGCTCGTCCGCCGTCTGGTGTCGCGGTACGAGGGCGCACTCGCGAGGCGCGCGTCCGGTTCCGTGGCCGAAGGCATCGACCACGACCTCGTGCGCAGGGTGGCCAGGTCGGAGCTCAAGGACACGACCACCAAGAAGACCGGCGAGAACGTGTTCGGCATGATGCGACGCATCGGCCAGGCGAAGGCCGAGCTCGCCGCCGACTACGCGGCCCAGCTGGCCCGGAGCGCGGGCAAGGTGGTCTTCTTCGCCAAGCACGTCGACGTGATGGACGCCGCCGAGGAGAGCTTCGCCCGGCAGGGGATCCGCTTCTCGTCGATCCGTGGGGACCAGACGTCGACGTCGCGGCAGAAGCACATCGACGCCTTCGTGAACGATCCGGACGTCGCCGTCGCGGTCTGCTCCCTGACCGCGGCCGGCGTGGGTCTCAACCTGCAGGTGGCCTCGAACATCGTGCTCGCCGAGCTCTCCTGGACCCACGCGGAGCAGACCCAGGCCATCGACCGCAGCCACCGCATCGGTCAGGGAGAACCCGTCACCGCGTGGCGCATCATCGCCGCGCAGACGATCGACACCCGGATCACCGAGCTGATCGACAGCAAGGCGGGACTCGCCGCCAGGGCGCTCGACGGCTCGGAGGAGGAGGTGTCCTCGTCGGCCGACGTGCAGCTCGAGGCGCTCGTCGGGTTGCTGACGGACGCGTTGTCGGCGTCGCCCTGACCACCCGCAGCCTCACCGGCCGGACCGACCGCTCCCGACGCGGGAACCGGCCGCGGTACGCGGGATCGGCAGGAGCGGAATGTCGCCGGTGGCGCCGTCCTCGGGCGCAGGGCTCCCGGAACGCACCGGCCGCAGCAGGACGACGAGGCCCAGGGCGGCGACCCACAGCCCCCAGCCGGTGCTGCCGATCAGGCCGCCCAGGTCCCAGACCGGGAATCCCGGGACGGCGGTGGCGAGGATGTCGCCCTGGTTGGTCAGGTAGAGCGCGCTGACGACGAGCCCGACGGCGCCGAGCCAGCGGGGCAGCACCCCGGTGCGCAGGATGATCACGCTCACGGTGACCGACCAGACGATCACCAGCAACTGGCCCAGGTGCTCACCGAGCAGCGCGCCGCCGAACTGGTGCTGCGCGACCCAGGCGGCATCCACCGCGGCCCGCGTGGCGGCGTCTCCGGTGACGTAGGAGTCGGCCAGCGGCGGCACGACGAACACCCAGCGCAGGAATCCGATGAGGCTGAGCACGACGGACGTGGCGCCCAGGTACGTGGCCACCCGCAGCGCCGGATCGCCGCGCCGGCCCAGGGCCCCGGGCAGCAGCAGGATCGGGACGACCAGGATCGCGTAGGTCCAGGCGGTGGCGAACCAGGTCCAGACGAGGCTCGTCCCGCCGGCGACGAAGGCCGGCAGCACCACATCGGCGGGTTCGCGGAGGATGTCCGGCCAGTCGAAGGTCGAGGAGAGCACCGTCGCCGCCCCGGCGAACGCGAGGGCGCCGGCCACGAAGAGTCCGCCGGTGGTGCGGCGGAGACCGCCGGTGGGGATGGACGTGGTCATCGAAGACCTCCTGTACGGCGTACAGAGTTTGTACGGCGTACAGGGAGCGTCTACCCTGTGCTGAGCCACGTCAAGGGGGAGCGCTCACCGATGTCCGAAGCCATGCCCGAGCCGGCCGAGCGGCGGCGTCCCGGTCCGCGACGGGCCCTCGCCGAGGCCGAGATCCTCGATGCGGCGCTGGGCCTGCTGGACGAGGGCGGACCGGATGCGGCGTCCGTGCGCGGTATCGCCGCGCGGGTCGGGGTCGCCCCGAACGCCGTCTACACCTACTTCCCCGACAAGGCCGCCGTGGTCAGGGCGCTCGTCGAGCGACTGCTGGGGGAGGTCGACCACGACGTCTTCGCCGACCGCGAGCAGCCGTGGCGGGAACGCGTGGAAGCCCTGGCCGTCGAGCTGCGGACACGACTGTCCGCACACCCGGGTGCCGTCCCCCTGATGATCGGCGGGCCGATGGACGGGCCGAACGCGCTCGCGCTCAACGAGCGGCTCCTGCAGCTGCTGTCCGACGCGGGACTCGACGGCGGTGACGCCGCGCGGGCGTCCTACCTGCTCCTCGTCTACGTGTTCGGGTCGATCGCCCTCGAGGTCGCCGACGTGCACGGGCCCGGCCCCCTGCCGCCGGAGGCGGAGCGGATCACCGTCCGTCGCGGTGTGTTCGCGGCGATCCCGGCCGACGCCTATCCCCGCAGTGCGGCAGCAGCGGCAACCATGGCCGGCTACATCTCCACCGAGCAGTACCTCTGGGGCCTCCGCCGGACGCTCGACGGCATCACCGCGCCGGGGGCGAGCCGGCGGACCCGCGCCCGGGACGTGGTAGGCCAGAACTGACCGCGCCGCGCGGGCGTCACCGCCGCAGTCAGACGGCGCTGAGGTACGCCTTGCGCCGTTCGGGGTGATCGGTGGTGAAGCGCCGCTCGGGCGAGCTCTCCGGAGCGGGCCGCCGGGCCGGCTCCCAGCGCGGGCGCTCGGGCTGCTCGCTGCGGCCCGGAGGCGGCGTGCGGACGTGCTCCGGCGACCGCGGGCGGGTGCGCAGACCGGCAAGGAGCACGTGCGGGCGGGTGGCGTCGGCCTCGTCGGGGATGGCCGTGGCCGGCAGGGAGTCGCCCACCGTGCGACGGGGCGGGTTGGCCGGGTCGGGGAGGCGCAGCTCCGCCAGGTCCTTCCAGGCCGAGTGGCGCAGGCGGTCGACGACGCAGCGGACCCGCGCGACCACGCGCCCGTCGGCGTCGTGCCGCCAGCCCAGCAGTTCGCCGGAGTACCAGATGCCGCGGTGGTGGATCTCCACCGGCTGCGGCTCACCGGCGAACGCCCTCGTTCCACCGTCCCCAGCCACGTGCCGGACTCTAGGCGGAGCGCCGCCGCCCGCAGGGGAAGGCGCGCGCGCCTGGGACTCGTGTGACGGGGCTGTCACACCGACCCCACCGGAGGCCCGTCCGGGGCCGTGTAGGCTGGTGCTACCGACGCGGGGTGGAGCAGCTCGGTAGCTCGCTGGGCTCATAACCCAGAGGTCGCAGGTTCGAATCCTGCCCCCGCTACTCGACACGGTCCGGGATCCGGTCCGTAGCGACGGGAACCGGCGCAATCGCGCCGGTTCTCGTCGTTTCTGCGGCCGGTATCCGTAGGTCTCACCTCGCGGCGGCCGCTGGTCAGCAGTGGGCCTGAGGCTGCTGGGCGGTTCGGGGTGGAGACACGGTAGCCGCGCCCCGACGATCCTCGACCTGTACCGGGACATCCGTCCTGACGCTCTACTCCCGGCCGCCCCCCGGCGGGAAGGCGTGGAACGACACGGTTTCACTCACCAGCATCCCCACGGAGATGAGGTTGGCGAGCGGCGCCCCGCCGGAGAGCGACACGACGGTTGCCGTGGCCGCTGCGGTGAGTCCCCCGGAGGAGATCTGCGAGGCGTACACCCACACGACCGTGGCCGCGATCAGCTGCAGGTCCGCCACGAGGCTGGTGGCCAGATGCACTGCACCGACATGAGTCCGGTCGCCGAACTTGAGACACGTGGCGATCAGGTTGATCACCACGGCTGCGAAGAGTTCGTACTCGTTGTGGACCGCGGGGTCGGAGATGTCACCGACGAAGAAGCCGAAGTTCATCGTCGCGGCGAGCAGTACGAAGAAGCCGAAGACGACCTTGCCGAGGTTCATGCGACTCCACCCGGCTCCGGAACTCGGCGCACGACGGCCGTCGAGCACGGTGCCCGCGTCGGGCCTTCGGCAGCAGCCCGGGCCGGCCCTGCGTGCCCGCCGCGCCCTTCTCGGGCCGGACGCGGCTCGCTCAACGGAGGATCCCAGCTCCCAGCAAGGCCAGGACGAGCCCGGCGACGAACAGGGTGGTCCGGATGATCACGTGTCTCGGGGCGTGTTCCGCGGGCAGGGCGACGTAGTGGAGGTAGCCCGCATAGGCCACGAGCGCCAGACCGGACGTCATCATCGCGATCGCGAGGAAGGCGCGAAGGCTCTCATCCACGTCGACGACCTCGCCCGAGGACGTCGTTCACTGCAGCTCCACGAAGCGTTCGACGTCGGCGGGGCGGCCGGCGATCACGATCTCGGCCCCGTAGGAGAGGACCGTCTCGTACCCGGCATGTGAGTACGACGTCTGGTTCTCCGGCTTGACCGAGACCACGGTGACGTGGTGCTTCTTGCGCAGGCCGGACTCACCCAGCGGCACGCCGACGAGCTCCTTCGGCGGCTTGGTCTTCGCGAACACCCACTGCGGATCGAGCTCCACCCAGTCCAGCAGCCTTCCGGAGACCAGGTGGGCGATCCGTTCCCCCATGTCCTGCTCGGGGAAGACGACGTGGTGAGCGCCCACGCGTTCGAGGATGCTGGCCTGCTGGCGGCTGACGGCCTTGGCCCAGATGTCGCGGATCTCCAGCTCGGCCAGCAGCGCGGTGGTGAGAATGCTGGCCTCCAGGTCGTTGCCGATCGCGACCACGGCCCGGTTGAAGTCGCCGATGCCGATTTCGCGCAGCGCGTCGGGGTCGGTGGAGTCGGCGACGACGATCTGGCCGAGCTGTCCGGAGAGCCGCTGAACGATGTCGGGGCGGCTGTCGACGGCGAGCACCTCGGTGCCGCCGCGGGCCAGTTCCAGGGCGAGCGCGGTGCCGAACCGGCCGAGGCCGATCACGGCGACGGGTTCCTTGTGGCTAGCCAACGATGGTCCTCTCCTCGGGGAGCTGGTGGCGGCGAGCGCGCTCGCGCAGCGCCAGCCCCGACGCCAGGGTGAGCGGCCCGATCCGGCCGATGTACATGAGCAGCACCAACAGAACTTGCGCAGTTGTCGGCAGGTCGGCGGTGATGCCGGTGGACAGCCCGACGGTGGCGAACGCGGAGATCACCTCGAACAGCACCTGGTCCAGGCTGAAGTCGCTGAGCGCCTCCATCAGGAACGTGGCGACGGCGACCAGGCCGATGCCGAGCAGCGCGATGGCCAGCGCCTGACGCTGGTTGGTGCCCGGCACCCGGCGGCGGCCCACCTCGACGTCGGGGTCACCGCGCATCTCCGCCCAAAGCACGTAGGCCAGCAATCCGAAGGTGGTGACCTTGATGCCGCCGGCGGTGCCGGCGGAGCCGCCGCCGATGAACATGAGGGCGTCGGTGAACAGCAGCGTCTCCGGCGCGAATGCGGCGATGTCGAGGTTGTTGAAGCCGGCGGTGCGGGGCATGACCCCGGCGACGAAGGCCGCCAGCAGGCGGTCCCCAGTCCCCAGCCCACCGAGCGTGTCGGGGTTGCGTCCCTCGAACACCAGCATCCCGGCCCAGCCGAGCAGGAGCAGGACGACGGTGACGACGACGGTGATGCGGGTCAGGACCGACCACGTCTTCGGCCGCCGCCAGTTGCGGGCCAGTTCGAACACCACCGGGAACCCCAGCCCGCCGACGATGACCGCCGCGGCGATCGGCAGGCTGATCCATGGATCGCCGGCGAACCCGATGAGGTTGTCCCTGTACGGGGAGAACCCGGCGTTGTTGAAGGCCGAGACGGAGTGGAACACGCCGTCGTAGAGCGCGGCCGACAGTGAATCGTGGTAGGCGAGCGCGAAGCGGACCGCCAGCACCGTCGCGATCACCGCTTCGGTGGCCAGGCTGAACATCACGACACGACCGACGACCCGGCGGACGTCCGAGGGGGACAGTGCCTTCGTCTCCGCCTGCGCGATCAGGCGCGCCCGCAGACCCAGCCGCCGCGAGAGCAGCAGCGCCAGCAGGGTGGCCAACGTCATGATGCCCAGCCCGCCGACCTGGATGCAGAGCAGGATCACGGCCTGCCCGAACCCCGACCAGTAGGTGCCGGTGTCCACGGTCACCAGCCCGGTGACGCAGACCGACGACGTGGCGTGGAACAACGCGGTCAGGAAGTCGGCTCGTCCGGGGCCGGCCGTGGCGATCGGCAGGGACAGCAGCCCGGTGCCGATCGCGACCGCCGCGGCGAACGCGGCGGCGATCACCCGCCCCGGGTGCCGAAAGCCCCTGGCGGTGCGGGATCGGCTGTCTCGACGGTGCAGCGCCTGGGTCACCGCGGTCCCGCGCGTGGCCTGCGGAACACGCTCAGCCGCCCACGTGAATGCCGGGACGGCACGCAGGGTCCGGCTCGACCTCGCGGATGACCTCGCGCACGACCGGTGGGGTGTCGCCGCGGCCCAGCAGCAGATAGCGGAACAGGTGCCCGACGGGGTTGCCTTCAGACCACTCGAAGTAGCAGTGCGGTCGCACCCCCGTCGCTTCCTGGAGTGCCAGCAGGATTGCCGCGATCGCGTTGGGGGCGGCCGGGGCGTCCGCGCGCAACACCCGGTGCCCGTCGATCTCGACACCGCGGACGCACAGCGCCCCACTGAACTCCGACGGGTCCACCACGTCGATCTCCAGGAAGAGGACGTCGGCCGCCCACGGGACGGGGTTCATCTCGCGCTGGGTCGCCTCCTTGTCGTCGTACTCCGCGCGGTCCCCGACCTGACGGCGATTGGCGACCAGGTGCAGCTGCCCGTCGTGCTCGAGGGAGTCGGTGACGAACCGGCGGGCGGTGTCGTCGAACTCGATGTGGTCTGCCCGGAGCTCCGTGGTGCGGGTGACCCGCGAGATCAGGGAGATGACCACGATTCCGAGGATGAAGAACATCGAGATGGTGAGGCCGTCGGGCTTCTCGATGACATTGGCGCTCAGTGCGTACAGCAGTATCAGGGTCAGCACGCCGAAGCCGATCGAGGCGGGCCGTCGCCGTCGGCGCATGGCGGAGATGGTGACCGCGACGGCACCGGAGACCATCATCGCCAGGATGCCGGTGGCGTAGGCGCCGGCCTGGGCGTTGACGTCGGCGCCGAATGCGATCGTGATGACGATGCTGACGGCCGTGTAGACGAGGACGACGGGGCGTACGGCGCGGCTCCATTCCGGAGCCATGCCGTAGCCGGGCAGGTACCGCGGCACGATGTTGATCAGGCCGGCCATGGCCGACGCGCCGGCGAACCACAGGATCAGCACGCTGCTGATGTCGTAGGCGGTGCCGAATCCCTCGCCGATGCGTTCGTGGGCGAGGTAGGCCATCGCCCGGCCGTTGGCCGCGCCGCCCTCCTCGAACTCGGCCGGCGGGATGAGAACGGTGGTGACGAAGCTGGTGGCGATCAGGTAGACGCTCATGATCAGCGCCGCGGCGGTGAGCAGTGCGCGGGTGTTGCGGATCCGGGCGGCGAGGCGCTCCTCGGGCGTGCGGCCGTCTGCGGAGACCAGCGGCATCATGCTGACGCCGGTCTCGAAGCCGGACAGCCCCAGCACGAGCAGGGGGAAGGCGGCGACCGCGGGGCCGATCACGCCTCCCAGCCCGCCGCCGGAGGTGAGCCGGTCGGTCCAGTCCGACAGCGCGCCCGGGTCGGCGAGGAGGTCACCGATCCCGACAGCGACGACCACCGCGTTGAGTGCCAGGAAGGCGCCCACGAGCGGGATGGCGACGACCACGGCCTCGCTGAAGCCGAGCAGGAACACGCCGCCCAGGACCAGCAGCAGCCCGACGGTCAGCGCAACGGCATGACCCTCCAGGAAGTCCGGGAAGAACGGGTTCTCGAGAACGTGGACCGACGCGTCGGCCGCCGAGAGTGTGATCGTGATGATCCACGAGGTGGCCACGAAGCCGAGCAGGACCAGGACGAAGATCTTGCCCTTCCAGAACGGCAGCAGCCGCTCCAGCATCGCCACCGAGCCCTGCCCGTTGGGACTCTCCTTCGCCACCCGCCGGTACATCGGCAGCACGCCGAGCAGGGTGAGGGCCACGATCAGCAGTGTGGCCAACGGCGAGAGCGCCCCGGCGGCGAGCGCCGCGATGCCGGGAAGGTAGGACAGCGTCGAGAAGTAGTCGACGCCGGTCAAGCAGAGCACCTGCCACCAGGGGTGGCCCTTCCCGTGTCCTGCGGCCGCGGCCGGCCCCTCCGGCGCTACCCGGTGCTCCAACAGCCAGCGGGCCAACCGGCCGGACGGTTCGCTACGTCTGCTCGGGCTGGGCACGCGCGCAGGGACGGCCAACTCGGACGACGCCGTGTGCTGGGTCCCGTGGCCGTGAGGACCGTCATCGGTGCGTGGGGCAGAGCCGGGCGCGTCCACCGTCAAACCCCTCCGCTGCTCGTCGATCGCCACGACACCGCTGGCCGACATGGCCCGCCGTGCATGTCCGCACGGTCACCGGCAGACGCGGGCCGTCGTAGGCAGACCCGGCTCACGATGCGCGCCCGAGGGCCGGGAAAGCTGCGGGCAGGCCGGATCTTGACGACTTCTTAGCGCCGGTGAGTCACCCCGACGGCACCGGATCGTGTTCTTGCGGGAGGAGCCGGGCCGGCCGTTCGCGTGGGTCTCACCGCACCGCGGCTGGGCGCTGCAGCCGTCGCTCGTCCCGTCGGCCTCAGGGGGTGAAGCGGTATCCCATCCCCGGCTCCGTCCGTAGGTAGCGCGGGTGGGCAGGGTCCGGTTCCAGCTTGCGTCGCAGTTGGACGAGGTAGACGCGCAGATAGTGGGTCTCTTTCTCGTAGGCAGGGCCCCACACCGAACGCAGCAACTGTCGCTGGCCGATCAACCTCCCTGGATGGCGGACCAGCGCGTCCAGAAGTGCCCACTCGGTCGGGGTCAGGCGGACCGGGGCACCGCCGACGGTGACCTGACGGGCGGTCAGGTCGACGGTGAAGTGGTCCGTCGTGACGATCGAGTCGGTCGCTTCGCTGGGCCCGCGGCGGAGCGCGGCGCGGAGCCGGGCGAGCAGCTCGCTCATGTCGCACGGCTTGGTCACGTAGTCGTCGGCACCGGCGTCCAGTGCGCGCACTTTGTCCTGGCTGTCAGCGCGGGCGGAGAGCACCAGCACGGGACCGGTGTAGGAGGGCCGGAGGCCGGCGAGCACCTCGGTGCCGTCGAGGTCGGGGAGTCCGAGGTCCAGCAGGATGAGGTCTGGGGGCAGCGCGGCGGCCTGGTGCAATGCGGTCCGCCCATCGGGGGCGGTGTCCACCTCGTGTCCGGCAGCGCGCAGCGTGATCCGCAGCGCGCGCAACAGCTGCGGATCGTCGTCGATCACGAGCACCCGGCTCATCGTGCTGCCGCGGTGACCGTCGCCGGAACGGCGCTCGAGGCGGCGTCGGCCACGGTGAGTGCCACCACCATCGTGACCCCGCCGCCCGGGGTGTCCTCGGCGGTAAGGGTGCCGCCCATCGCCTCGGTCAGTCCCCGAGCGACAGCCAGACCGAGCCCGACTCCCTGACCGGACGGTGAGTCACCCAGCCGCTGGAAGGCGACGAACACCTGCTCGCGGTCGGCGAGGGGAATCCCCGGTCCCCGGTCGGCCACCCGCAGCTCGACATGGCCGCCTACGGGCCCGGCCGACAGCGAGATCGGCCCGGTCGGTGCGTGCCGTGCCGCGTTGCAGACCAGGTTGGCGACCACGCGCTCGAGCAGACCGGGGTCCGCGGTCGCGGTGGGCAGGTCGTCCGACCAGTGCAGGTGCACGCGGTCCTGCTCGTCGGGATCCAGCCAGGTCAGCGCCCGGGCGACGACTTCGGGCAGGTCCGACGGGCTCAGCGCGGGAGTGACCGCGCCTGCCTGCAACCGGCTCATGTCCAGCAGGTTGTCCACCAGCGCAGCGAGCCGGTCGGCCGAGGCGTCCACCGTCTCCACCAGTTCCGCCCGGTCGGCCTCGGACAGCTGCAGGTCCGATGATCGGAGCGCTGAGGACGCCGCCTTGATGCCGGCCAGCGGTGTCCGCAGGTCGTGACTGACCGCCGCGAGCAGCGCGGTCCGCATGCTGTTGGCGGCGGCCAGCCGCGCGGCCTCGGCGGCCTGTGCCGCGAGCCGGCCTTGCTGGAGGGCGACCGCGGCCTGCTCGGCGAAGGCGACGAGCACCCGGCGGTCGCTCGCGGACAGCGGGCGCCCGCACAGTCGCAGCGCCAGGGCGTCGGTGATGGCGACCTCGTCGGTCGTCTCGGTGGTGGGATCGCCGCACGAGACGACTGTTCGCTGACCGGTCTCGGTGCGCTCCACCATGGACACGGATGTCAGGCCGAACGCCTCCCGGATCTGCTCCAGCAGCCTGGGCAGCCCGTGGTCGCCCGCGAGCACCGATCTGGACAGCGAGGCGAGCATCGCCGTCTCTGCGCGGGACCGGGCGGCGTCGGCGGCTCGGCGAGCAGACCGGTCCACGACGGTGGCCACCGCGATCGCGGTGAGCAGATAGGCGCCGAGCGCGATCAGGTTGTCGACGCGGTCCACGTGCAGCCGGCCGGTGGGTGGGGTGAAGAACCAGTTCACCGACAGCCCGCTGACAACTGCGGCAATCAGGGCCGGCCACAAGCCGCCGACCAGTGCGACGGCGAGCACCAGCAGCAGGAACACGAGCATCAGCCCGGCCAGCGAGAGAGCGCCGGAGGCGGCCAGGCACGCCGCTGTGAGCGCCGGGATTCCCACGACCGTCAGGCCCAGCCCCAACCACCGGCGGCGGGGATCGAGAGCCCCCGTCAGCGGCGGCAGCCGAAGCCCATGCCCGCCTGCGGCTGCATGCGTGACGATGTGCACGTCGATCTCACCTGAGCGCGCCACCACTTCCGCGCCGATTCCCGCGCGCAGCGCTCGGGCCAACCGGGAGCGCCGGCTGGTGCCGATCACCAGCTGCGTGGCCGCCACGGTCCGCGCGAACTCCAACAACGCCTGCGGGATGTCGGTCCCGACCACCTGGTGGAAGCTGCCCCCCAGGCTCTCCACCAGCTGCCGCTGCCGCTGCAGCGCGGTGGTCGACGCCCCGTCCGGCGCGTTCGCGGCCAGCACGTGCACCGCGAGGAGGTCGATCTCGCTGCCGCGGGCGGAGCGGGAGGCGATCCTCGCGCCGCGCCGGATCAGGGTGTCGCTCTCTGCGCCCCCCGTCAGGGCCACCACCACGCGCTCCCGCGCCTCCCAGATGTGGTCGATGGCGTGCTCGGTCCTGTACCGCCGAAGACCTTCGTCGACCTGGTCGGCCAGCCACAGCAGGGCCAGCTCACGCAGTGCGGTGAGGTTGCCGATGCGGAAGTAGTTCCGCGTCGCTGCGTCGATCTCCTCGGCGGGGTAGACGTTGCCGTGGGCCAGGCGGCGGCGCAGTGCCTCGGGTGACATGTCGACCAGCTCGATCTGGTCGGCCCGGCGAACGACCGCGTCGGGCACCGTCTCCCGCGGCGGTACACCGGTGATCTGTTCGACGACGTCGCTGAGGCTTTCCAGCTGGTGCACGTTCACCGTGGTGAGCACGCTGATGCCGGCGTCCAGCACCTCTGCGATGTCCTCCCACCGCTTGGCGTGGCGGCGACCGGGAGCGTTGGCGTGGGCGAGCTCGTCGATGACGACGACCTCGGGGCGGCGGGCGAGCACCCCGCCGACGTCAAGCTCCGTCACCGAGGCTCCATCGCGGGTGACCGCATCGCGGGGGAGTATCTCCAGGCCAGCCAGCTGTTCGAGGGTGTGGGCACGGCCGTGGGGATCGACCAGCCCGACCACCACGTCGGTCCCCCGGGACAGTCGCCGGTGCGCCTCACCCAGCATGGCGTAGGTCTTCCCGACACCAGGGGCGGCGCCGAGATAGATGCGCAGGATCCCGCGGGGCATGCGTCCATGATCGACCCGAGGGGGCCCGACGCGCCGCGGCAGCGGCAGGCCGCGTTGTCGGGTGACGGTGTCCGGCTGGGGTTTCTGTGGTGCCGCCAGTCGTGCCGGCGCGTCGAGGAGCCGCTGCACGGCCCGGGAGGCGCCGGCCAGGTGTGCGGTCACCCGCGTCGCCGCGGCGAGGTCCCGAGCGATCGGGCCCGACGTCGTCCCTGCCGTCGCCGGTGTTCTGCGTTCGATCGACCGCAGCATCGGGCGGTGGCGTCGCCGGATGCGGCTCTTGCGCTCTGCGTCGTCAGGATGCTGTACCTGACGGAACGTCGAAGGCGATGAGCGTGGCGTCGACGACGGAGTCGACGTAGCCGCGGGTGATGGGGTCGCGGGTGATCAGCAGCCGTGTCCAGATCGGGCCGATGAGCAGGTCGATGAGCAGTTCCTGGTCGACCGTCGGGGAGAGCTCGCCCCGGGCGATCGCGAGCGCCAGGACCCTCCGGTAGGCCTGTCGGCGGGTGTGGATGACGGTGAACAGCAGATCGTTGATCTCGGGGTGGTGCCCGGCCTCGCGCAGGAGCCGGGGGACGAACTGGCCACTACCGCGCGCGAAGGTCTCCGCAGCGCCGTGCAGCAGCGCGTGCAGGTCACCGCGCAAGGTGCCGGAGTCCGGCACGTCGACGCTCTGCAGGGCCAGCCGCTCGACTCCCGCCGCGGCGACCGCGGCCTTCGACGGCCACCGGCGAAGGATCGTCGTCTTGGCCACGCCGCTGCGTGCGGCCAGCTCGTCGAGGGTCAGGCCGGCGTAGCCGCGCGAGGCGAGCAGGGCGAGGACCTGCTCGAGGATGCGGGCGTCGAGGGTGGGGTCTCGTGGCCGTCCGGGGCCGGGCGCCGATGGGTCCTGGACGACGCTCATGCTGATCGACAACCCTTCGTCGCGAAACGTGCTGCGAGGAAGCAGCGACGCCCTCATCAGAGGGTCAACGCGTTGACGGCATTACGCAACTGGTGGTTGTGGAACGACCGATCGCGGGTCTACGGTGCGGTCAGCGCAGCCGCCTCAGCCACGGGCCGGCTCGCGACACTCAGGGAGGCGCGGCGTCCCGGGCGCCCGGCGTACCGCCGACCTCCCGACCCGGGCGGGTGTCTGCTCAGCACGATCCGGCAGCCGGCGGATATCGAGCACTCCCGCTGAGACGGTGCGGGCGCCGAACGGCTCGGGCCCGGATCACACGCTCGGGAGCCGCACCGCGCAGCAATGCCAGTCGCACGGGGTCAGCGAGCCCCGGTGGCCCGCGCACATCACGGGGGAACGGCACCTGCCTGTGAGGAGAAGACGTGACGGAGAACCGAACGCCCTACCCGGTCCGCGTGGACGCGTCGATGGACGCCCCTTCC
This sequence comes from Blastococcus sp. CT_GayMR19, assembly GCF_004570385.1. GTDB lineage: Bacteria > Actinomycetota > Actinomycetes > Mycobacteriales > Geodermatophilaceae > Blastococcus_B. The sequence goes on from NZ_SPQL01000018.1 coordinate 22,208, forward strand.
CGTGCGCTGTGGCTCATCAAGTGGCTGCTGCTGATCCCGCACCTCGTCGTGCTCGTGTTCCTGTGGGTGGCCTTCGTGGTCGTCGGCCTGATCGCGTTCTTCGCGATCCTCTTCACCGGCAGCTACCCCCGGTCACTGTTCGACTTCAACGTCGGCGTGCTCCGCTGGTCCTGGCGGGTGCACTACTACGGCTACGGGGCGAACGGCACCGACCGCTACCCGCCGTTCTCCCTCGCCGAGGTGCCGGACTACCCGGCGCATCTGGACGTCGCCTACCCGGAACGGCTCTCCCGCGGACTGATCTTCGTGAAGTGGCTCCTGGCGATTCCGCACTATCTCGTGCTGGCGGTCTTCGTCGGTGGCGGACTGTGGCTGGGCACCCGCGGCGGAACCGACAACGGGTGGGACAACGGCTGGAGCGCCGGCGGCGGCCTGGTCGGCCTGCTCGTCCTGATCGCCGCGGTCGTACTGCTGTTCACCGGCCGCTATCCCCGCCCGCTGTACGACTTCGTCCTGGGGATGGACCGCTGGGCACTGCGGGTGGCGGCCTACACGGCGCTGATGACCGACCGCTACCCACCCTTCCGGCTCGACATGGGCGGCACCGACCCCGGCTCGTTCCCCGTCGGGCCCGTCGGACCGCCGCCGGTCGGGACGCCGACCGCGCCGCCGACCCCGGCCGCCCCCGTGCGCTGACCAGCCCCCACTGACGCTCCGCCACCGGGAGCCACCCCTCTCACGGAAGCCGGCCCGTCATGACGACCTCCGCGCACCCCACCGAACGACCGCAGATCTCCGCCGGCCCCGGCAGCGCCGGGCGCGGATCCCGCATCGGGGCCATCCGCCTCGTCATCGCCGGAGCGCTGGTGACGGGGCCGGTGGCTGCCGCCGTCCTCATCCTCGTGTTCGCCGGGGCCGGCGAGCACGCCGTCACCGGGTCGGCGCTGCTGGGTTTCGCGGTCGGCTGGGCGATGCTGGCGGTGCTCTCGATCCGGATGACCGGCCAGCCCCAGCGCTGGGCCCTGGTCCCGGCGGCCGGACTGGCCGCGACCGGGCTGGGGCTGCTGGCCCTCGCCCCGGACGACGGTGCGCTGACCGCCGCCGGCTGGGTGTGGCCACCGGCCCTGTTCGCGCTCGCGATCTGGATGGGGGTCCGCGTGCGCCGTTCGCTGGCCGCTGGCAGCGGCCGCTGGTTGCTGTACCCGGTCGTGACCGTCATGGCCGCCGCCGCGGTGGGCGGCGCGGTCGAGACGGTCGCGCTCGCTGCCGACGAGCGCCGCTACCCCATGCCCGGGCAGTCCTACGAACGTCGGCGGCTACGAGCTGCACCTCAGCTGCACCGGCTCCGGCGGCCCGACCGTCGTGCTGCTGAGCGGGCTCGGTGAGTTCTCGGCGTCCTGGGCTCGCATCGTCCCGGCCGTCGCAGGCACCACCCGGGTGTGCGCCTACGACCGTGCCGGGCAGGGCTGGAGCGAGGACGCACCGCAGATCCAGGACGGCCTGCGGGCCGCGGCCGACCTGCACACGCTGCTCGACCGTGCCGGTGAGGACGGCCCGTACGTGCTCGTCGGACACTCGTCCGGCGGCAGCTACGCGATGACCTACGCCTCCCGCTATCCCGAGCAGGTCGCAGGAGCGGTCCTGCTGGACGCTTCCGACCCCTACCGGGCGACGGCCGCCGACGGCGAGACCGAGCCGAGCGCCCCCGCCGAGCTCGCCGTGCTGCCCGGTCTCGCCCGACTCGGCATCGGGCAGCTCGTCCCGTCCACGTCCGGCCTTCCCGAGCCGGCCGGAGGGCAGGTCCGGGCCTTCGGCAGCAGCCCCCGCGGCTTCCAGAACATGGCCGACGAGGCGGCCGCCATGCCCGCGGTGTTCAGCCAGGCCCAGGCGCTCACCACCCTCGGCAGCACGCCGCTCGTCGTCCTCAGCGCCAGCGAGTCGATGCAGACGCTCGACGGATGGTCGGCCGCCCAGGACCGCATGGCCGCACTGTCCACCGACACCAGCCACCGGGTCGCGGACGCGACGCACGCCGGCCTCCTGGACGACGAGCGAGGCGCCGAGGCCTCCGCACGCGCTATCGCCGACGTCCTCGACGCCGTGCGCTCCGGTGACCCACTCCCGACCGACTGATCCCCGGGCTGGTTTCCGGTCGCGATCCATGGAGTGCCCCGGAACAGCGGCCGGACCCACGGGGTTGAGCGTCGGCATGGAGCCCACCGTCCGGGACGTCCCGGAAGCCGACCGCTTCGAGATCCGCGACGGCGAGCGCGTGCTCGGCGTCGCCGCGTACGAGCGCCGCGGCGACACCGTCGTCTTCACCCACACCGAGGTCGACCCCGACGCGGGTCGGTCCGGCCTGGGCGGCACCCTGGTGCGCGCCGCGCTGGACGACGTCCGCGCCCGTGGGGGCTCGGTCGTCCCGCGCTGCCCGTTCGTGCGCGGCTGGATCGACCGGCACCCCGAGTACGCCGACCTCGTCGTCACCACCGACCGGTGAGCGACCCCGTCGAGCACGTGCTGGGCAACCCCGACGCACCGGTCACCGTGCTCCAGTACGGCGACTTCGAGTGCCCGTACTGCGCGGCCGCCGCGCCGGTGCTGCGCCAGCTCGTCGAGGAGTCGCAGGGCCGGGTGAAGCTGGTGTTCCGGCACTTCCCGCTGGCCGACAACCATCCGCACGCGCTCACCGCCGCGCTGGCCGCCGAGGCAGCCGGTGCGCAGGGCGCGTTCTGGCCGATGCACGACCTGCTCTTCGCCCGGCAGGACCGGCTCAGTGACGTCGCGCTGCGGGCCTACGCCGAGGAGCTGGGTCTGGACGCCGGCCGGGTCGTCGGCGAGGCCGCCCAGCAGTTCGCCGCCAAGGTGGCGGCCGACTTCGCCGCCGGCCTGGAGGACGAGGTGGCCGGCACCCCGACGGTCGTCGTCGACGGCGAGCTCTTCGCCGGTCGCGTGGAGCTGGCCGCGCTGCGCCGGGCCGCCGGCCTCAACGGCTCAGGCGCGGACGGCGGGGTCCACCCAGGGCAGCGGCGGCAGCGTCGGTGGTCCCTCGGCGTCCGGCGTGCAGAGCGGGAACCGCTCGCCGAGCACCCGGAGGAGGACGACGCCGAGGAGCGCCGCGAGCACTGATCCGGCGAGGATGCCGATCGTCGCTTGGTCCTTGAGCGCGCCGTCGCCGAACGCGAGGTCGGCGATGAACAGCGAGATCGTGAAGCCGATGCCGGCCAGCGTGGCGCCGGCCATCAGGTGCGACCAGCGCACGCCGCCGGGCAGCACGCCCCATCCGGTGCGCAGCGCCAGGGCGGCGCCGGCCGTGATCCCGACCGCGTTGCCGACCACCAGGGCCACGCAGACGCCGATGGTGACCGGGGAGGTCAGCGCCGCCCGCAGGCTCTCGGCGCCCAGCGCGACCCCCGCGTTGGCCAGCCCGAACACCGGGACGACGGCGTAGGCGGTCCACCGGTGCAGCGCGTGCAGCAGCCGGGCGTTGGCCGGCACGGTCGCGGCCACGGCGAGGCCGGCCAGCCGGGCGCGCTCGGCGTCCGGCTGCTCGCGCAGCGCCCGCCCGTAGGTGCGGGTGCGCTCGACGTCCTCGGGGTCCGCCGGCCGCGCCGGCAGCAGCAGACCGAGGACGACGCCGGCGAGGGTGCCGTGGACACCTGACTCGTGCACCGCCAGCCAGAGTGCGATCCCGGTCAGCACGTAGGGCGTCAGCCGCCAGACCCCGGCCCACCTCAGGCCCAGGAGGACGGCGATCAGCGCCGCCGAGACCAGCAGCGCGGGCACGTGCAGCTCGCCGCTGTAGAACAGCGCCATCACCGAGATCGCGCCGATGTCGTCGACGATCGCGAGCGTCAGCAGGAACAGCCGCATCCGGTCGGGGCAGCGCGGTCCGAACAGCGCCAGCACGCCGAGGACGAACGCGGTGTCGGTCGACATGACGATGCCCCAGCCGGCGCTGGCCGGGCCCGAGGGGTTGACGGCCAGGTAGATCAGGGCGGGCACGACGAGACCGCCGAGCGCACCCAGGGCAGGGGCGGCGACGTTGCGCCGGTCGCGCAGCTCGCCGGTGGTGACCTCGCGGGTGACCTCCAGCCCCACCACCAGGAAGAACAGCGCCATGGCGGCGTCGTTCACCCAGTGCCGCAGGTCCAGCGACAGCGCCAGGTCGCCGATGCCGATGGACGCGGTAGTCGACCAGAACGAGTCGTAGCCGTCCGCCCAGGGCGAGTTCGCCCAGGCCAGGGCGAGGAGGGTAGCGGCCAGGAGCAGCGCCGAGCCGCCCGCCTCGGTGCCCATGTAGAGCCGGGAGGACGGCGAGAGCGTCGGCATCGACACCCGCGGCGCCGGCCCGGGGCGGGGAGGCTGGGTCACGTGTGGGCGCGCCTCAGAGGACGTGGTGGCCGTACATCTCGCCGAGCGGATCGGCGATCAGCTCGATGCGGGCGCCGTCGGGGTCCGTGAAGTAGACCGAGACGCCGCTGTGCACCTCGTGCGCCACCCCGGCCTCGGTCAGCCGCTCGACCAGCTTCTCCCAGCGGTCCGGGGCGACGCTGATCGCCATGTGGTGCAGCCCGCCGAGCACCTCGGCGTACGGGCCGACGTCGAGCCCGGGGAAGTCGAAGAAGGCCAGCAGGTTGCCGTTGCCGATGTCGAAGAAGAAATGCGAGGACCCCGGGTAGTCGCGGTTCTCGATGAGCTCGGTGAGCGGGAAGCCCAGGACATCCTGGTAGAAGCGCACCGTCCGCTCGACGTCGCTGCTGATCAGCGCCGTGTGGTGCAGGCCGCGAGCGGTGGACTCGGGGCGCTCGCCCGCGGGCCTGAGGTGCGCCTGCCGGATCCGCTCCCGCTCGGCCTCGATCGCGGCGAGGTCGGGGCTGTCGGTCGTGCTCTCGGTGGTGCTCACGGGGGGATCCTCTCGCTGGGTCCGGCTCCTGGCGACAACCCTGGTGCCCGGCCCATGCTTCCCGCGGGAGTTCTGGGGCTCAGACGACGACCACGGTCGCCTTGGGGAGGCCGTTGAACTCGCAGGCCGTCACGCTGGTGTAGGCCCCCATGAAGGGCGCCACCACCAGATCGCCGACGTCCCGGGCCGGCAACATCGCTCCGGTCGCGATGAGGTCGGTGCTGTCGCAGGTGGTCGCACAGAGTGGGCTCCGCGCAGGCGGGATGCAGCGGCTCAACGGGAAAAGGGGGACGGCACGTGACCGGGGTGCGATCCGGAGGATCACAGTGTCATTGCCTGGTCCAGGTCGGCGAGCAGGTCCTCGACGTCCTCGATCCCGACCGACAGCCGCACCAGGTCGCCGGGCACCTCGAGCGGCGAGCCGGCGGCGCTGGCGTGGGTCATCCGGCCGGGGTGCTCGATCAGCGACTCGACCCCGCCGAGGGACTCGGCGAGGGTGAACAGCTGCGCCCGCTCGCAGACCTTGAGGGCGGCCTCCTCGCCAGCGGCGAGGCGGAACGAGATCATCCCGCCGAACCCCGACATCTGGCGGGCGGCGATGCCGTGGCCGGGGTGGTCCGGCAGCCCCGGGTACAGCACCCGGGCGACCGCGGGGTGCCCCTCCAGGAAGTCGACGATCCGGGCGGCGTTGTCCTGGTGCCGGTCCATGCGCACGCCGAGGGTCTTGAGGCCGCGCAGGACCAGCCACGCGTCGAACGGGCCGGCGACGGCGCCCATCGCGTTCTGGTGGTAGGCCAGCCGCTCGCCGAGCTCCGCGTCCGCCACCACCAGTGCGCCGCCGACGACGTCCGAGTGTCCGCCGAGGTACTTCGTCGTCGAGTGGACGACGACGTCGGCGCCCAGGGTCAGCGGCTGCTGCAGGTAGGGCGAGGCGAAGGTGTTGTCGACGACCAGCAGGGCCCCGGCGTCGTGCGCCACCTCGGCGGTGAGTGCGATGTCGGCGATGTTCAGCAGCGGGTTGGTCGGCGTCTCGCACCAGATCACCCGGGTGGTCGGCCGGACGGCGGCCCGCAGGGCGTCGGCGTCGTTGAGGTCGGCCGGGGTGTGCTCGATGCCCCAGCGGGACAGCACCCGCGAGATGAGCCGGAAGGTCCCGCCGTAGGCGTCCCCGCCCAGGACGATGTGCGAGCCGGGCTCGCACACCGTGCGCAGCAGCGTGTCCTCGGCGGCCAGGCCCGAGGCGAACGCCATGCCGGTGGTGCCCTGCTCGAGCGCGGCCAGCGCCTCCTGCAGCGCGGTCCGGGTCGGGTTGGCGCTGCGGCTGTACTCGTAGCCGCCGCGCAGCCCGCCGACGCCGTCCTGCTTGTAGGTGGTGGTCAGGTGCACCGGCACGATCACGGCGCCGGTCGCGGCGTCGGGCTCCTGCCCCGCGTGGATGGCGCGGGTGTTGAAGCCGGGCAGCGAGTCCTTCATCGGGTCACCCCCGCGAGGTGGCCCAGCACGTCCTGGCGGGTGACCACGCCGGCCGGCTTGCCGTCGACGTGCACGAGCAGCGCGTCGGCCGCCCCGAGCGCGGTGACGGCGGCGCTCACCGGCTCGCCCGAGCCGATGATCGGCAGCGGCGCGGACATGTGCTTCTCGACCCGGTCGGCGAGGGTGGCGCGGCGCGCGAACAGCGCATCGAGCAGCACCTTCTCGTCGACGGCGCCGACCACCTCGCCCGCGGTCACCGGCGGCTCGGCCCGGACGACCGGCAGCTGGCTGACGCCGTACTCGCGGAGGATGTCGATCGCCTCACGGACCGTCTCGTTCGGGTGGGTGTGCACGAGCGTCGGCGTCTCCCCGCTCTTGGTGTGCAGCAGCTCGCCGACGGTCTCGCCGGTCGCCGACTCGAGGAAGCCGTAGTCGGCCATCCACTTGTCGCTGAAGATCTTGTTCAGGTAGCCGCGCCCGCCGTCGGGGAGCAGCACGACCACGACGTCGTCCTTCGTGAGCTCCTCCGCCGTCCGCAGCGCCGCGACCACCGCCATGCCGCAGGAGCCGCCGACCAGCAGGCCCTCCTCGCGGGCCAGCCGCCGGGTCATGGCGAAGGAGTCGCCGTCGGACACGGGGATGATCTCGTCCGCGATCTCGCGGTCGTACGTGGACGGCCAGAAGTCCTCGCCCACGCCCTCGACGAGGTAGGGCCGGCCGGTGCCACCGGAGTACACCGAGCCCTCGGGGTCGGCCCCGACGATGCGGACCTTCCCCCCGGAGGCCTCCTTCAGGTAGCGGCCGATGCCGCTGATCGTGCCGCCGGTGCCCATGCCGGTCACGAACGTGGTGATCCGGCCGTCGGTCTGGGCCCACACCTCCGGGCCGGTCGTCTCGTAGTGCGACTGCGGGTTCGCCGGGTTCGAGTACTGGTCGGGCTTCCACCCGCCCGGGGTCTCCCGCGCCAGGCGGTCGGACACCGAGTAGTAGGAGCGTGGATCGGCGGGGTCGACGGCGGTGGGACAGACGGCGACCTCCGCGCCGTAGGCCCGCAGCACGTTGATCTTCTCCAGACCGACCTTGTCGGGGCAGACGAAGATGCACTTGTACCCCCGCTGCTGGGCGACCAGCGCGAGCCCGATCCCGGTGTTCCCGCTGGTCGGCTCCACGATGGTGCCGCCTGGCTGCAGCGCGCCGCTGGCCTCCGCGGCGTCGACCATGCGCACGGCGATGCGGTCCTTCACCGAGCCACCGGGGTTGAGGTACTCCAGCTTGGCGAGCACGAGCGGCGCGTCGGGGCCGAGGTCGCGGGTCACCGAGGTGAGCCGCACGAGCGGGGTGTTGCCGACCAGGTCGACGACGGACTCGGCGTACTGCACGGGGCCTCCTCGCACGCCACCGACCATCGGTGTCGTACCGCCATCCCATCAGATGGACCGTCTGGCGGCCGCGGATCACGGCGGGGAAGGATGCGGGCATGACCTCACCGGTGGGAACCCGAACGCTGGGCCGCGACGGTCTGACCGTCTCCGCACTCGGGCTGGGCTGCATGGGGATGAGCCAGTCCTACGGCCCGGCCGACCGCGACGAGTCGATCGCGACGATCCACCGCGCGCTCGACCTCGGCGTCACGCTGCTCGACACCGCCGACCTGTACGGCAGCGGGCACAACGAGGAACTCGTCGGCGAGGCCATCGCGGGCCGGCGGGACGAGGTCGTGCTGGCGACGAAGTTCGCGATGTCCCGCCGTCCGGAGGGCGGAGCGAACAAGATCGACGGCCGGCCCGAGTACGTGCGGCAGTGCATCGACGCCAGCCTGCGCCGGCTGCGCGTCGACCACGTCGACCTGTACTACCAGCACCGGGTCGACCCGACGGTGCCGATCGAGGAGACGATCGGTGCGATGGCCGAGCTCGTGCAGCAGGGCAAGGTGCGCCACCTCGGCATGTCCGAGGCCAGCGCCGGCTCGCTGCGCCGGGCGGCGGCCGTGCACCCGATCACGGCCCTGCAGAGCGAGTGGTCGCTGTGGACCCGTGACCTCGAGGAGGAGGTGCTAGGGGTCGCCCGCGAGCTCGGGATCGGCATCGTCCCCTACAGCCCCCTCGGGCGCGGCTTCCTGACCGGCTCGATCACCAGCCGCGACCAGCTGCCCGAGGACGACTTCCGCTACACCCACCCCCGCTTCCAGGCCGACACGCTGCCGGCGAACCTGCGGCTCGTGGCGGCCGTGCGCGAGATGGCCGAGGACAAGGGTGTGACCGCCGCCCAGCTGGCGTTGGCCTGGGTGCTCGCCAAGGGTCCGGACGTCGTCCCGATCCCGGGCACCAAGCGCCGGTCCTACCTCGAGGACAACGTCGCGGCGGCCGCGATCGAGCTCTCGGACGACGACCTGGCACGCCTCGAGGCGATCGCCCCGCCCGGCGTCGCCGCCGGTGGCCGCTACCGCAACTCCACGCCCGGCTACGGCGAGAGCCCCGAGAAGGTCGCATGAGTGCCGATCCGAACTGCGGCGTCGCGCACGGGGACGGCCCGGCCGACGGTCCGGCGGACCGCCTGCTGGTCGCCGTCTTCGCCTCGCCGGTGTCGGCGTTCCTGCTCCGCTACGGCGCCGACCTCGGCTTCCGCACCGCGCTGGTGGAGCCCGACGCCGCACGGGTGCCCGCCGGTCAGGCCGCGGTCCGGAGCTTCGACGACCTCGCGGACGAGCTGGCGGGCGGGTTCGCGGACGTCGTCGTCACCGACCACCACCGCGACGAGCTGGGCGAGCTGCTGCGGGACGCGCTGGCCCGCCCCGCCCGCTGGGTCGGCGTGATGGGCAACCCGCGGCACGAGGGACCGCACGTCGCGGCGCTGACCGCGCTGGGGGTGCCCGCCGAGGAGATCGCCCGGGTGCAGCGGCCGATCGGTCTGGACATCGGCTCCCGCGCCCCGGCGGAGATCGCCGTCTCCACGCTCGCCGGGCTGCTGGCCGACCGCAACGGCCGCACCGGCGGCTTCGCGCACGCGCGCTGACGCAGGGCGCCGGTGTCCGATCTGCTGCTCGGCGCCGACCTGGGCACCAGCGGTCTCAAGCTGGTCGCCCTCGACGAGGCGGGGACGACGGTCGCCGAGGCGGAGGCGGCCTACGAGCCGGCCCGACCGCAACCGGGGTGGGCCGAGAGCGACGTCGGTACCTGGCGGACGGCGCTCGAGGAGACCTTCACCGCGGTCGCACCGGCGCTGAGCGGCCGTCGCGTGCGGGCGCTGGGGCTGTCGGGCCAGATGCACGGCGCCGTCCTCGTGGACGCGCGCGGCGCCGCGCTGCGGCCGGCACTGCTGTGGCCGGACGGCCGGGCCGCGGGGGAACTCGCGCGATGGCGGACGCTCGGGGCCGCCGACCGTGCCGCGCTGGCCAATCCGCTGGTCGCGGGGATGACCGGCCCGATGCTGGCGTGGCTGGTCCGCTCCGAGCCGGCCACCCTCGCCCGGGCCGCGGCGGTCCTCCTGCCGAAGGACGCCCTCCGGGCGGCGCTCGTGCCGGGTTCCGGTCCGGGGATCACCGACCGGAGCGACGCGTCCGCGACCCTGCTGTGGGACGTCTCCGTAGACGGGTGGTCGCCGGCCGCGGTCGCCGCGGCCGGCATCCCTCCGGAGCTGCTGCCGGAGATCCGGCCCGCTGCCGAGGTCGTCGGCACGAGCCGCGACGTCCCCGTGGTGGTCGGCGGCGCCGACACCCCGCTGGCGCTGCTCGCGGCGGGCTCGGCGGCCGGCCTGCTCGTCAACGTCGGCACCGGCGTCCAGGTGCTGCGCCCCGGCGCGCCGCCGCGGCCGGTCGAGGACCCGGTCGTGCACTGCTACGCCGACGTCGAGGACGGGTGGTACGCCATGGCCGCCCTGCAGAACGGCGGCTCGGCGTGGGCGTGGGTCCGCGGCGTGCTCGGCCTGTCGTGGGGCGAGCTGTTCGAGGCGGCTGCGGCGGTTCCGCCGGGCGCCGGGGGAGTGGCCTTCCGGCCGTTCCTCGCCGGGGAGCGCGGCGGCGTGGCCGGACCCGCGGACCGGGGTGGGTGGACCGGCCTGCAGCCCGGGACCACCCGCGCCGACCTCGCCCGCGCCGCCGTGGAGGGAGTGGTCTTCGCCGTCGGCGCGGCGGTCGGCCTGCTGGAGGCGCCCGACGACGGCGGGCCCGTGGTTCTCACCGGCGGTGGCGCGCGCTCCGCCGTCGTCCAGCAGTTGCTCGCCGACGTGCTGCGGCGACCCGTCCGGCACCTGCGGCAGCGCAGCGCCTCGGCGGTCGGGGCGGCGGTGCTGGCCGGTCGCGGGATCGGTCTCGACGTCCGCCCACAGCGGGACCTGGGCCCGCTCCTGGAACCGCGACCGGGCGCCGGGCTGGACGACGCCTTGGAGCGCTGGCGCTAGAGGTCAGTCCTCGTCGGGCAGGCGGACGTGGCCGAGCGCCGCCTCGTGCAGGGTGCCGTTGCTCGCCAGGGCGCTGCCGCCGCCGGGCCCGGGGTTGCCGGAGAGGTCGGTGAACCGGCCGCCGGCCTCCCGCACGATGACGTCGAGGGCGGCGAGGTCCCAGACGGAGACCTCCGGCTCGCAGGCGACGTCGACGGCGCCCTCGGCGACCAGGACGTAGCTCCAGAAGTCGCCGTAGGCCCGGGTACGCCACACCGAGCGGGTGAGGTCGAGGAAGCCGTCGAGGCGGCCCCGCTCCTCCCAGCCCGAGAGGCTCGAGTAGGACAGGCTCGCGTCGGAGAGCTCCCTGACGTCGGAGACCCGGCAGCGGGTGGCGTTCTCCAGCCGCCGCCCCGTCCACGCGCCGACGTCCTTGGCCGCCCACCACCGGCGGTTCAGGGCGGGCGCGGACACCAGGCCGACAACGGGCTCGTCCCCGTCGAACAGGGCGATCAGCGTGGCCCACACGGGCACGCCGCGGACGAAGTTCTTGGTCCCGTCGATCGGGTCGAGCACCCAGCGGCGGGGGCCGTGGCCGGTCGTCCCGAACTCCTCGCCCATGACGGCGTCGCGCGTCCGGGCCCGGCTGAGGGTGATGCGCAGCATCTCCTCGACCGCCCGGTCGGCGTCGGTCACCGGGGTCAGGTCGGGCTTGGTGTCGACCTTCAGATCCTGGGCCCGGAACCGGTCCAGGCTGATCGAGTCGGCCTGGTCGGCCAGCACGTGGGCCAACCGCATGTCCTCGGAAAAACCCCGGCCGGATGTCATGGACACCGAACCTACTGTGGGAACCGCCCAGGACCGCTGAACCGGAGCCGTTCGGGCGCCGATACCGTCGCGGAGTGGACGCCGCGACGATCGTGGGGCTGCTCGCCGACCCCGCCCGGCTGAAGGTCGTCGCCGCGCTGGCACTCGGCGCCGGGACCATCGAGGACGTCGCACAGGCCTCGGGTCTCCCGCTCAAGGACGTGGCCCTGGCCGCGCGCCGGCTGGGCCGCGCCGGGCTGGTGCACCGCGACGGCCACGCCCTGGCGCTGCACGCCGAGCTGTTCGGGGTGGCTGCGCGGGCGGCCGCGGCGGCGGCCCCGCCGCCCGAGCCGCTGTCCGACGACCCGGCGGAGGACGCCGTCCTGTCGGCGTTCGTCCGGAACGGCCGGCTGACGTCCATCCCGGCGCAGCGCAGCAAGCGGCTGGTGGTGCTCGACCACCTCGTGCGGGTGTTCGAGGCCGGGATCCGCTACCCCGAACGGGAGGTCAACGCGCTGCTCGCGGTCTGGCACCCGGACGTCGCGGCGCTGCGCCGTTACCTGGTCGACGAGGGGCTGCTCACCCGCGAGGCCGGCGTGTACTGGCGCACCGGGGGCTGGGTCGACGTCTAGCGCGCGGGCACCGCGTCGCGTCGGACCGCGCGCCAGGGTCGCGCGACCGCGACGAACACGAGAACACCGACGGCGACGGGGAGCCAGCCCACGCTCGAGGAGATCGAGAAGCCGTCCGCCAGCGGCGCGTACTCCATGGACGACCCCGGGAGCAGCGTCACCGAGCCGCGGACCGGCTCCGTCGGGTCGGCGCTCATGACGCCGTCCGCCCAGGCGGTGCCGGCCAGCAGTGCGACGACGAGGGTTCCCATCAGCGCGGTCAGTCCGCTGTAGATCCCCACCGCCCAGCGTGGCCTGGTCGGGTCGGCCAGGACGGCGTCGGCGGCCATCTGCCGGGTGCTGCCGAGCGCGGCCACGGCTGCCCTCGCCCCGGTGTGCGCCGCGGCCTCGCGCACGTTCGCCCGCAGTTCGCGGCGCAGCTCCCGGCGTCGTCGCGCGGGGGTGCCCCGCAGGTCGAGCCACCAGTCGTAGGAGAGCACGGCCCGCTCGATCCGGACCCGGTCCAGGACGTTCATCGTTGGTTCCTCGCTGAGGTCGCGGGGGACAGGACGGAGTGCACGGTGCGGGCGAGGGACTCCCACGCCGACACCCCGCCGGAGAGCTCTGCGGCCCCGGCGGGAGTGATCTCGTAGTACTTGCGTGCCGGCCCGGTGGTCGACGGGACGAGCCGGGAGCCGAGCAGCCCCCGGCTCTCCAGCCGGCTGAGGGCCGGGTAGACCGTGCCCTCGTTCAGGTCGGCCAGGCCGAGCTCCTGCAGCCGGAGGACCAGCGAGTAGCCGTAGTCCTCGGCGTCGGAGACCAGGCGCAGCAGCAACAGGGGGAGCACCCCCTTGAGCATCTGCGGGTCGTGGCCGGACACCGCAGCAGTATGTGACCCGGTACCTGGCAAAGTCAAGTAGCTGCCCAGGCGGGTCGTGCCCGTCAATACGCTCGGATCGAGGCGGCGGTCAGTAGCCGGGGCCGAGCTGACCGACCGCGCCGAGCAGCACCCGCAGCCCGGCGAGCTGCTGCTGGCGGGCGGCCGGTCCGGTCGCCGCCCAGGCGTCGAGCGCGCACTCCGGATCGGCGGTGGTGTGGCCGCACCCGGGCGGGCAGTCGACGGCGGCCTCGGCGATCTCCTCGAAGGCCGCCAGGACGTCGTCCGCGGTGACGTGCGCCAGGCCGAACGACCGGATCCCCGGGGTGTCGATCACCGTGCCGCCGGCCGGCAGGTCGAAGAGCACGGCCGAGGACGACGTGTGCCGTCCTTTGCCGATCTTGCTCACGTCAGCGGTGGCCCGGAAGGCGTCGGGGACCAGCCGGTTCACCAGCGTCGACTTGCCCACCCCGGACTGCCCCACGAACACGCTCATCCGCCAGGCGAGCCGGTCCAGCAGCGGGTCGAGAGGCGCCTCCCGCGACATCGGCACCGCATCGATGCTGAGCCCGGCGTAGCGGTCCAGCAGCGGCTGGGGACTGGCCAGGTCGGTCTTCGTCAGGCACAGCAGGGGCTGGAGACCCCCGGCGTACGCGGCGACCAGGCAGCGGTCGAGGAAGCCCCATGCCGGCTCGGGGTCGGCGACGGCGGTGACGATCACCAGCTGGTCGGCGTTGGCGACGACGATCCGCTCGGTGGGGTCGGTGTCGTCGGCGGTGCGCCGCAGGGAGGTCGTCCGCTCCTCGATGGAGACGATGCGGGCGAGGGAGTCGGTGCGCCCGCTCGTGTCCCCGACGAGTCGCACCTGGTCCCCGACGACGACGCCGTGCTTGCCCAGCTCCCGCGCGCGCATCGAGGTCACGTCGACGTGGCCGCCGTCCGGCCCCTCGACCCGGACGGTCATCCGGCCGCGGTCGACGGCCACGACCAGGCCGGGGACGGCGTCGGCATGTGCGGGGCGGGTGCGGGTGCGTGGGCGGGAGCCGCGGCGGCTCGGCCGGACCCGCACGTCGTCCTCGTCCGAGCGGCTGTCGTGCCGTCGGCCGCTCATGCGTGCGCGCTCAGGAGCCGGCTCCGACCGGGTCTCCGACGAGGCCGGCCCAGCGGTCGACGAAGTCCGGGAGGGTCTTGGTGACGGCGTCGGCGCCGGTGACCTCGACGCCGTCGATCGCGAGCCCGAGAACCGCGGCGGCGTGGACCATGCGGTGGTCCGCGTAGGAGTCCAGCCGGGCGGCGCGGTGGGGGCCCGGCTCGATGACCAGGCCGTCCGGCAGCTGCTCCACCCGGGCGCCGACCGCCGTCAGCACCTCGTCCAGCGCCTGGAGCCGGTCGGTCTCGTGACCGCGCAGGTGGCCGATCCCGGTCAGCCGGGACGGCCCGTCGGCCAGCGCGCAGAGCGCGGCGAGGACGGGGGTCAGCTCGCCCACCTCGCCGAGGTCGGCGACGAGCGGGTGCACGGTGCCCGCGCCGGTCACCTGCAGGCCCTTGGCGGTGCGGGCGACGTCGGCGCCCATCTCCGCGAGCAGCCGGTCCAGCTGGGCGCCGGGCTGGGTGGTGACGTCCGGCCAGTCGCGGACCGTTACCCGCCCACCGGTGGCCAGCGCCGCGGCGAGGAAGGGAGCGGCACTGGACAGGTCGGGCTCCACGACGCGGTCGAGTGCGGCGATCGGGCCGGGGGACACCCGCCAGCCGCCGTCGGTGGCCGCGACCTCGACGCCGTGCTCGTGCAGCGTGGTCACGGTCATCTCCACGTGCGGCATCGACGGCACGCCGCCGGTGAGCGAGAGGTCGATCCCCTCGTCGAAGCGGGCCGCCGCCAGCAGCAGGCCCGAGACGATCTGCGAGGACTCGCTCGCGTCGACGGCGACGGTGCCCCCGCGCACCCGCCCGGTCCCGTGCACCGTGAAGGGCGCCCGGCCGCGGCCGCCGTCGTCCACCTCGACGCCCAGGTCCCGCAGCGCGGCGAGCAGGCCGGCGTTGGGGCGGTCCCGCAACCGCGCATCGCCGTCCAGGCGGACCGGGCCGGTGGCCAGCGCGGCCACCGGCGGGAGGAAACGGAGCACCGTGCCGGCCAGCCCGGCGTCGACCTCGGCCGGCCCGCGCAGCTCCCCGGGGGTGACCAGCCAGTCCGGGTGGGCGGGGGAACCGATCGCCTCGATGCGGACGCCGAGGGCCCGGAGGCCGCCGGCCATCAGATCGGTGTCGCGGGCGCGCAGCGGGCGCACCAGCCGGCTCGGCCCGTCAGCGATCGCCGCCAGGATCAGGGCGCGGGCCGTGAGGGATTTCGAGCCGGGCAGCGCGACGACGGCATCGACCGGTGCCGAGCGGTGCGGCGTCGTCCAGACCGGATTCACGGGCTCATTCTGCCCGGTCGGAGTTGCCGCACCGCTCGCGCACCGCTCAGCCGGCCTGCGGCTTCTGCGCCTTCTTGGCAGGGAGCACCCGCGTCAGCTTGCGGTTGGCGAACTCGAACATGCCCAGCTCGGAGAGCTCCCGCCCGTAGCCCGAGCGCTTCACCCCGCCGAAGGGCAGCTCGGGGGACGAGCCACTGGGCTGGTTGACGAAGACCATCCCGGCCTCGAGCCGATCGGCCACCGACCGGGCCTTGTCGAGGTCGCTGGAGAAGACGGCGGCGCCGAGGCCGTACGTCGTGTTGTTGGCCAGCTCGATCGCCTCGTCCTCGTTGCTCACCTTGTAGACGACGGCGGCCGGGCCGAAGAGCTCCTCCGAGTAGGCCCGCATCTCCGGGGTGACGTCGGTGAGGATCGTCGGCTCCACGAACGCGCCGGGGTGGTCGGGGCGGCCGCCGCCGGTGACGACGGTCGCGCCCTTGTCGATCGCGTCCTGGATCTGCGCGTGCAGGTCCTTGGCCGCCTGCTCGCTCGACAGCGGGGCCAGCGTCGTCGACGGGTCGCTCGGGTCGCCGGGGGAGAAGGTGGAGAACGCCTGCTTCAGGCCCTCGACGAACGGCTCGTAGATGTCCTCGGGGACGATCATCCGCTTGGCGGCGATGCAGGCCTGGCCGCTGTTCTGCATCCGGCCCATCGTGGCGGCCTTGACCGTCCGGCCCAGGTCCTCGGTGTCGAGGACGATGAACGGGTCGCTGCCGCCGAGCTCGAGCACCGACTTCTTGAGGTGCTTGCCGGCCAGCGAGGCGACGGCGCTGCCGGCCCGCTCGCTGCCGGTGAGGGTGACGCCCTGGACGAGCGGGTGCGCGATCACCTGCTCGACGTCGGGGATGGCGAGGAAGACGTTGGTGTAGACGCCCTCGGGGACGCCGGCGTCGAGGAAGCACTTCTCGATGGCCAGCGCCGTCTGCGGGTTGAGCTCGGCGTGCTTGAGCAGGATCGCGTTGCCGAGGACGAGGTTCGGCCCCGCGACGCGGACGACCTGGTACAGCGGGTAGTTCCAGGGCTCGATGGCGAGGATGACGCCGATCGGCTCGTTCTCGACGACCGCCTCGCCCTGCATCACCTCGATCTGCCGGGGCTCGAGGAAGCGGGGGCCGTTCTTCGCGTAGTAGTCGAGGATGCTGGCGGCCAGTTTCACCTCACCGCCGGCCTCCTGGATCCGCTTGCCCATCTCGCGGGTGACCAGGGCGGCGAACTCGTCCGCGCGCTCCAGCATCAGTTCGGCGGCGCGGCCGACGATCTGCGCCCGCTCCTCGACCGGTCGGCCGCGCCACTCGAGGAACGCGGCGTGGGCCTTCTCGACGACGCCGTCGATGGCGTCGGTGGCGAGGAAGGGGAACTCCTTCTCGACCTCGCCGCTGTACGGGTTGAGCGTCCGGTACGGGCGGGCGCCGGTGTCACTGGCGGTCTTCGGGTGCTCTGTGGGTGCGTTCTGTGTCGCGGTCACGGGGTGATCCTCGTCTCTCGGCATCGGAGTCCGTCAAGGGCCCCTACCCATCGCCCCGGACGCTCGCACGGGCGCCGGGCTGTCACACCGCCCACCTAGAGTTCGAGGCACGCCAGCCAGGGAGGACGCACCATGTGCGGTCGCTACGCCGCCAGCCGTCGCGCGGAGGACCTCGTGCTCGAGTTCGAGGCCGTGCGCGCCGAGGGCCAGGGGCCGCTGCCCGCCGACTACAACGTCGCGCCGACCAAGGACGTCCACGTCGTGCGGCACAAGAAGGAACGCGACGCCGAGGGCGCGCCCACCGGCGGCGGGCACCGGGAGCTGCGCACTGTCCGCTGGGGCCTGGTGCCCTCCTGGGCCAGGGACGTCTCGGTCGGCAACCGGATGCTCAACGCCCGCGTGGAGTCGCTCACGGAGAAGCCGGCGTTCAAGAAGGCCGCCGCCTCCCGCCGCTGCCTGATCCCGGCCGACGGCTGGTACGAGTGGGCCAAGCGGCTGGATTCCCCGACCAAGCAGCCGTACTTCATCACCCCGGAGGACGGCTCCGTCCTCGCCTTCGCCGGCCTGTGGGAGGTGTGGGGCCGCGGTGAGGACCGCCTGTACACCTGCACGGTCGTGACGGCGCCCGCGACCGGCGCGCTCACCGAGATCCACGAGCGGATGCCGCTGGTGCTTCCCCGGGACCGCTGGGCAGCCTGGCTGGACCCGGCCCGGGAGGACGTCGGGGAGCTGGCCCTGCCCACCCCGCCGGAGGTCGTCGAGACGCTCGAGATCCGGCCGGTCAGCACCGCGGTCAACAACGTGGCCAACAACGGTCCGGAGCTGACGGCTCGCGCCGAGTCGGTCAGCGAGCCCGTCGACCAGCCTGCGCTCTTCTGACGGTGGCCGCACCCGTCCCCACGCCGCTGCCGAACCCGGTCGCCGCGGCGGTCACCTTCCTGTGCTCCGGCGCCGTGCTGGTGCTGGAGATCGTCGGGCTGCGGCTGATCGCGCCGTACGTCGGCGTGACGCTGCAGACCAGCACCGCGATCATCGGGTTCGCGCTCGCGGCGATCGCGCTGGGCGCCTGGACCGGGGGCGCGACGGCCGACCGCACCGATCCCCGCCGGCTGCTGGCGCCGCTGATGGTCGCCGGCGGAGCGCTGGTCGTGGCCGTCCTGCCGCTGGTCCGCTTCACCGGCTCGCTGCTGTCCGGCGCCGACGCGGGTGGCGTGCTGCTGCTGGCCGCCGTCGCCGTGGTGGTGCCCGCGGCGCTGCTGTCCGCCGTCCCCCCGATGGTGGTGAAGCTGCAGCTGGCCAGCCTGGCGGAGACCGGCGCGGTGGTCGGCCGGCTGTCCGGGATCGGCACGCTCGGTGGCATCGCGGCCACCTTCGTCACGGGTTTCCTGCTGATCGCCGTCCTGCCGAGCAGCGTCATCCTCGTCGGCACGGGCGGGGTGACCGTGGTCGCCGGGATCGTCGTCGGCGTGCTGCTCCGGCGGCGGACCGCCGGCGGCGCGGGCCGGGTGCCGGTGGGGCTGCTCGTCCTCGCGGTCGCCGGGGCGGGTCTGGCGGCCGTGGCGCCGACGCCGTGCGAGGAGGAGACCGCGTACCACTGCGCACGCGTGGTGGCCGACCCCGCGCGGGACACCGGCCGGGTGCTCATGCTCGACACCCTCCGGCACTCCTACGTCGACCTGGCCGACCCGACGCATCTGGAGTTCGAGTACGTGCGGGCGGTCGCGGCGGTCACCGACGTCGTCGCGCCCGCCGGGCGGGCGCTGTCCGCGCTGCACGTCGGCGGCGGAGGGCTGACCGTGCCCCGCTACCTCGCCGCCGTCCGTCCGGGCACCGACAGCCTGGTCATCGAGGTCGATCCCGGCGTGGTCGCGATCGACCGGGAGCAGCTGGAGCTGGAGACGTCCAATTCGCTGGCGGTGCGGGTCGCCGACGGGCGGGTCGCGCTGGCCGAGGAGCGCCCGGGTCGGCGCGACCTGGTGGTGGGCGACGCCTTCGGGGGACTGTCGGTGCCGTGGCAGCTCACCACCCGGGAGGCCCTCGAGCTGGTGGATGCGGCGCTGGCGGACACCGGTGTGTACGCGGTCAACCTCATCGACCACCCGCCGCTGGGCTTCGTCCGCGCGGAGCTGGCGACGTTGCGCGAGGTGTTCCCGCACGTGCTCCTGCTCGCCCGGGCGCCGGTGCTGGCAGGGGAGGACGGCGGCAACCTCGTCGCCGTGGCGTCTCGCTCGCCGCTGCCGGTCGAGGGAATCGCCGGCGCCCTGACCGGCCACGACCTGGCCTGGCATCTCGCGGAGGGTGCCGAACTCGACGCCTTCATCGGCGACGCCGCGGTGCTGACCGACGACTACGCGCCGGTCGACCAGCTGCTCACCCCCTACGGCTGAGGGCTCACAGATCCCGGCGTCGCGTCGCGCCGCGGCGTGGTGCAGACCTGTCGACGGACGCCGTAGGGCCTCGCCCGGAAGGCGGTCGCAGGGACACCTGGCAGTCGACCGGAGTGGCACCGGGTGGCCCGTTCGTGCGTCCGGGGGGCACCGCAGGTGGAAACCGTCGACCCCCGGGTGGAGGTCATCGCCACCCAGGGTGGCTGGTGACGGAGCGAGCGGCCCTCGACATTGGTGGCAGGCCGTCTCCGGGTCGTCCGGGCCCGGGCAGCCTGACGGAGAGGACCACCCACATGTCGCTTGCATTGTCAGGACCCTCGATGGCACTTCCGGCGTCGCGCGGTTCATCCCCGATCGAGAACGGCTCCTCAGGGGCCTTCCCGCACGCGGAGGAGCACCTCGCCGTGCGCAGCGGTCGGCTCCGCGACCACCTGCTCCACGAGCACATGCTCCACGAGCACGGCCGAACCGGACGGGAGCTCAACGGCCTGCCACTCGCGGACCTGCACCACTTCGAGCATGTCGAGCAGGTGATGGGCCTGAACGACCTCGGCCACCGGCACCGGGCGGACGTGGGGACCCACCCGCATGTCCCCGCGGAGCCGGACGGAGCCCCGATCGCTGAAGTCCTGGCGGCCGCAGAGGGCTACCTGCCGCGCTCGGAGGCATGGTCCGTCCCTGTCTGATGCCGCGTCCGCGGGGGGTGAGGGCGCCGAAGCCGCAGCGGACTCACACGGTCTTCGGAGCGCGCACTCAGTGGGTCATCAGGCACGGCGACGAATGTCGGGAATGCACAGACCAGGAGGCGACCCATGACCGCGCTCGTCATCGTCGTACTGATGGTGTTCCTGGCCGTGCTCACGATCGCGGATCTGCTCCCGGGACTCGTCCAGCCGCCTGCGCTGCCTGGCCACAGCACCCAGCCCGGACAGCTCGCGTCCTCGAGTGGGCCGCGTGGAGACGGCCCGCCGTGCGTCCTGTCCGGCGGGCAGGACGCGGTCGCGGCCCCGGTCGCACGTCGGCTGCTTCGCTGATCCGATCGCTCCCGGTTCGAATGGCCTGTGCCGTGACCAGCGAGAACTGTCATACCCGTGCCGTAGCTTCGCTCACATGTTCGAAGGCGGTGGCTTCGGGGTCGGGCTGACGGTGAACCAGCTCGACGGTCCGGACTGCCCCGACGGAGCG
Organism: Blastococcus sp. CT_GayMR19; assembly: GCF_004570385.1. Taxonomy (GTDB): domain Bacteria; phylum Actinomycetota; class Actinomycetes; order Mycobacteriales; family Geodermatophilaceae; genus Blastococcus_B. Next base: position 42,746 of record NZ_SPQL01000018.1, read on the forward strand.
CCGGTTCCTCCCGACCCGGACCGGCATCCCACGCGCCTCGGGGAGCTCATGCCCGTCGCCGCACGCAACGACGCCGCACTGGCCGAGGAGATGCGGCGCTCGAACATCGCCGACAGCCGGCTGTGGGCCTATCGCGTCGAGATGATCGTGCAGCTGGCCTACCGCCGTCGCGACGACCGCGACCGCCCGGCCGGTACGCCCGGCGCGGCGTCACCCTCCTGGTCGGGCACGAGTCGGGTGCCGGAGGGCGTGTCCGAGTTCTTCCCGGACGAGGTCGCCATGATCATGAACTTCTCGCGGGGTGAGGCGACCACGCTGACCGCGGTGGCGTGGACCCTGATCCATCAGCTCCCCGACACGTGGGCAGCACTGGCCGACGGCGAGCTCAGCTGGTCCCGGGCCCGTGCGATGGCCCAGGAGATCGGCCGGTACGGGCCCGAGCTCGATCCGCATGTCGTGCGCACCGTCGAGGCGGTGGTGCTTCCCCAGGCGGCCGAGCTGTCGGTCACCCGGCTGAGGTCCCTCATCCGCACCGAGGTCGTCCGCTACGACGCCGAGGCCGCCGAGCGCCGGCGTCGGAAGGCCGAGGCAGCCGCCGACGTGTTCCTCCGCCGGTCCGCACTCGAGGGCATGTCCGAGGTCGTCACCGTCGTGCCCCAGCCGGTGGCCGCCGCCATGTTCCGCATGGTGGACGCGTGCGCCCGGCAGGCCAAGGACGACGGCGACCTCCGGCCGATCGGGCAGATCCGCGCCGAGGCGATGGCCGCGATGGCCCTCCGACCGTGGGACGACGACAGCCCAGCCGTCACCGCCGAACTCCGGGTGTTCGCGCCGCTGAACTCCCTGCTGCCCGATCCAGCCGTACCGGGGACCGGTGGCCGCCCGGCGGGCGTCGCGGAGGTCGACGGGGAGCCCGTCACCGCGACGCACCTCCGGGCCCTGCTCACCGCGCTCGACGCCGTCTGCCCCGGCGGCCTGCAGGCGCCGACCGGTGGCTCGCTGCACCTGGACCTGCTCGGTGCCGGCGGCGGCCTGCTCGCCACGCTCACCCGCCGCGAACTCGAACAGGCGGTGCGCCGTGGCTGCCCGCAGCACCCGGACGGGGACTGTCGATGTCCGGTCGTGCAGCGGCCCCCACAGACCGCGAGCTATTCGCCCACCGCGGCCCAGCGCCGCTGGGGCAGGGCCCGTGACCACGGCTGCCGTCATCCCGGCTGCCGCAACCGGTCCGGCTGGGCGGATCTCGACCACGTCGTCCCGCACGCCGAAGGCGGGCCCACCGACTGCGACAACCTGTGCTGCCTCTGCCGCCGGCACCACCGGCTCAAGACCCATGCACCCGACTGGAGCTTCGACCTCGACGCCGACGGCGCCCTGCTGGTCACCACTCCGAGCGGCGTCACCCGGATCAGCCGGCCGCCGGGCAGCTACCTCCTCCAGCCATTCGAGTTGGGTGCTCCACTGCCCGATGCCGTCCTCGTCGACGTCGCGCCTTTCTGAGCCACTTCGAACTGGTGCGTGGAGTGCTCAGCGCCCGATCGGGGCCGCCCCGGCTCGAGTGAGGCAAGCAGGGTCGGCTGGTAACCCCCTGGGAGCCCCGGCAGGTCACCCTTCACGGCTGAGAAGTCGCTCCTCCGAACGACGTCGGGATCTGGACCGAGGTGCCCGGTGCGTGTCGGGGAGGCGACAGCCGACGCGTCAGCCAGCCGACACAGAGTTCGTGGCGATCACCACAGGATCGGTACCGACGGCAGACGCCGCACACCGACTGAAGGGATACAAAATGTTCACCCGGCTGCTCAAGGTGCTTTCCGCCCTCCTGTTCGCGCTTGTCGCAGGCATCACCCTCGCGGCGCCCGCGCAGGCGTTCTCCACCGATGACGCCTTTGAGACCCGAGCGCGTCACAACACCGCCCAACCGGTCATGGCGCTGGTGGACTACGTCGGCACGACGCGCGTGGACGTCCGGATGTACTTGTCGGACCGTCCGGGTGACGCGTACTGCGCCGCTGGCTACGCCAAGCTGCTGAACGCCCAGTTCCAGCAGCTCGGGAACACCATCACCATCGGGACGGTCTGCTCGGGCCGCACGGCGTGGACGCCGGACAAGGTCATCACGACGGGAGCCGGTCAGATCGAGTACGTGGAGGTGTTCTTCGACAATGCGCTGTCGCACGGTCGCTGCATCCGCGGGAGCGACGGCCCGGAGGTCTGCCGCTGATCTAAGGCAGAGCCGGCATGGGTTGTGGCGAACGCAGCGCCCAGGATCTCGTCAGCGGCCGATCGGGGCAGTGCGGGCGCGGGTGAGCCGGACCAGCTCGGCCGGGGCAAGCTCGACCTGCAGGCCGCGGCGTCCCGCACTGACCAGCACGGTGGGAAAGCCCAACGCGGAGTCGTCCACCACGGTGGGCAGCGCCTTCTTCTGCCCCAGCGGGCTGATCCCGCCCAGCACGTAGCCGGTCGTGCGCTCGGCATCGGCGGGTTCGGCCATGACCGCCTTGCGCCCGTCGACCGCTGAGGCGAGGGCCTTCAGGTCGAGGGTGCCGCTCACCGGGACCACCGCCACGGTCAGGACGCCGTCCACGCGCGCCACCAGGGTCTTGAACACCTGCCGGGGATCGGCGCCGAGCGCCGCCACGGCGGCCTCACCGTGGCCCTGGTCGGAGGCGTGCTCCGGGTCGTAGGGGTGCAGGGTGTGCGCCACCCGCGCGTGCTCGAGGACCCGCACCGCGGGGGTGGCCGCCACGGCGCCGGAGCCTAGCTGCGGAACGGCGACCTGCCCGACCGGGAATGCCGGCCGTCCTGGCCGCGGTTGGACGAGCCGTGAGCAGCACCGTCTCCAGTGCCCGATCGCGGGCCGCGCACCGCCGGCCCCCGGGCCGCCCCGATGCGCCGCGACTAGGATCGACCGATGTGGCGCCCCGCGTCCGGGGGCCTCGGAGAGGACGGTCGGTGCCTGAGCAGTCTGCGGACGAGACCCCCGCGATGGATGCCCCTGCGGGTCCGGTGGAGACCCCGGAGGCCCGAGCGGACGGCAGTCGGGCCGAGCTTGCCGAGTCCCGCGCCCAGCGCGACGCCCGCTTCGAACGCGACGCGCTGCCCTTCCTCGACCAGCTGTATCCCGCCGCACTGCGGATGACGCGCAACCCGGCCGACGCCGAGGACCTCGTCCAGGAGACCTTCGTCAAGGCCTACTCGGCCTTCCACCAGTTCGCCGAGGGCACCAACCTCAAGGCGTGGCTGTACCGGATCCTGACGAACACCTACATCAACAGCTACCGCAAGAAGCAGCGCCAGCCGCAGCAGTACCCCACCGACCAGGTGCAGGACTGGCAGCTCTACGCCGCCGAGGAGCACACCTCCAGCGGGTTGCGGTCGGCCGAGATCGAAGCCCTGGACCACCTGCCGGACTCCGACATCAAGGAGGCCCTGCAGCAACTGCCCGAGGACTTCCGCCTGGCCGTCTACCTGGCCGACGTCGAGGGCTTCGCCTACAAGGAGATCGCCGAGATCATGGGCACGCCCATCGGCACGGTGATGTCCCGGTTGCACCGCGGACGGCGGGGACTGCAGAAGCTCTTGGCCGACTATGCCCGTGAGCGCGGCTTCGTCCGCGCCGGATCCGGTGAGGAGGCCAGCCACTCATGAGCAACGACGCTCCAGGGGCCGGCGAACCGATCGAGATCAACTCGTGTGACGACGTCCTGTCCCACGTGTTCGAGTTCCTGGACCACGAGACCGACGACTCCCGCCGTGCCGTCATCGCCGAGCACCTCGAGGACTGTTCCTCGTGCCTGCGCGAGTTCGGGATCGAGGCCGAGTTCAAGGCGCTGGTCCGCCGCCGGTGCGGCGGGGACGCGCCGCCGTCGGGCCTGCGGGATCGCATCAAGCTCCAGCTGACCACCGTCTCCTTCGAGGAGGACGGCACCCAGGTCAGCGTGCAGCGGGTGTCGAGCGAGCTGGTCACCGACGCAGAAGAGCGCCCCACCTCCGCCTGAGCGGATGCGGGGCGCTCTTTACGCGCTCACGTCAGGCGTTGGGCCGCTTGCCGTGGTTGGCGCCGTTCTTCTTGCGGGAGCGCCGCTTGCGTCCACGCTTGGACATCGCTGCCCTCCTCTCGCGGTGCCGGTGGGCCTGCACTGACCCGGGTGTCGCGGGCCGGGGACAGGGCGCACGTATCGTGCGCGGCGTCGCCGGGACCGCCAAGCTGACCCGGTAAGCCTCTCACGAGGCGGTCCCGCTCCCGACACGCGTAGGGCGCCGGGCGGGGGAGCGCAGGAAGGACGGCCGTGGCACAGCTGGGGATCGAGAGCGTGCTGGTCGCCGGCCGCGGCCCGGCGGCCTGCGCCGTCATCACGGCCTTGAACCGGCTGGGGGTCAAGGCGGTCGCCGTGCACTCCGAGGCCGAGCGGTCGGCGCGGCACGTACGCCTGGCTGACGACGCCGTGCTGCTCGGGCCGGCCCCCGCCGCGGAGTCCTACCTCGCGGTGCACCGCATCGTCGAGGCCGCCGCCCGGAGCGGGGTCTCGGCCGTCCTCCCCGTGCCACCGCCGCTGGCGGGCAACGCGCGGCTGGCGGCCGCTGTGAGCGATGCCGGCCTCATCTGGGTCGGTCCCGGTGCAGACGTCCTGGAGCGTCTCGGCGGGGACGGCGTCGAGCCCGCCAGTGAACGCGGGCTGCTCGCCTGGGTCACCGCCGACGGCCTGCGCTTCCCGACCCCGGTGACCCGTGACCGGGCCGCAGGCATCGCCCGGGTGTCCTGGACCCCGGACGGGCCGCCGGACATCCCCACACGGGCCCAGCGGCTGGCCGACATCGGCTGGCGCGGGCTGGTCACCGTCGGCATCTCGCCCGACGGGGAGCTGGCGGAGGTCGCCGCCGGGTTCTCCCTGGACATCGCCGTCCTCGAGCGCTCGCACGGTGTGGACGCCGTCGAGCTCGCCCTGCGGAGCGCCGTCCAGTCCGCCTCCGGTGGGCCCGCGCCCACCGGACGGGAGCCCCGGGCCGCCGTCACCGTGCAGCTCCGGTCCACCCTGCCGCCGGGCGAGGCCGGCCGCGTCGCCGGCCGGCTGCCCGGGACCGGCCCGCTCCAGCGTCGGGACGCGGGCGTGGACGTGGTCGCGGTCAGCGGCTACGAGCCCGGCGACCGCCTCGACGGCTGGTACGACGCACTCCTGGCCACCGTCAGCGCCGGCGCCCCGGACACGGCCTCGGCCGCGCGGCTGGCCGTCGAGGTCCTCGCCGCGATGCCGGACACCGGCGTGCCGCACGACGGACCCGCCGTGCTCGCCGTGCTCGAGCGCCTGGCCAGCGGTTCCCCGGTCTCCGGCGCCTGACCCGCTCCGCGTTTCATGATCGTCCCGCCGTCCTGAGCCCTGCCCGTCGTGCTTGGATGAGGCGACCGGGGCGGGTTCGGCGGAAGGGGTTCGGTGGCGGTCGAGGAGATCCACGCGGAGATGGTGTCCAGCGTGTGGAAGGTCCTCGTCGAGCCTGGCGCGCAGGTCGCCGCCGGCGACACGCTGGTCATCCTCGAGTCCATGAAGATGGAGATCCCGGTCCTCACCGAGCGGGCCGGCACCGTGCGGGAGCTGCACGTCGTCGAGGGCGAGGTGCTCCAGGAGGGCGACCTCATCGCCACCGTCGCCGCAGGCTGAGCGGGTCAGAGCTCGCGGGAGTAGACCAGCAGGTCGATGTCGGGAACCGGTGACCAGTCCCGCTCCGGCAGCCGGGTGAAGCCCAACCGCTCGTACAGCCGCTGGGCGGCGAGCATCCGGGTGCCGGTGGAGAGCACCATGCGCCGCTTGCCGGCCATCCGGGCCCGCTCGAGGCAGGTGGTCACGAGCAGCCTCCCCACGCCCTGCCCGCGCACCGCGGGGTCGACCACGAGCATCCGGAAGGCCGCCTCCTCGTCGGACTCGGTGACCTCCCCGAAGTCGCCGGAGAGCACGAGAGCCACGCTCCCCACCACTCGGTCGTCGTCCCGGGCGACGAGCAGCTCCGCCCGGGAGGCGCGCCCGGAGACGTCGGCCAGCTCCGGCGTGTACCCGTCGTTGGCGAGCCCGCCGTCGACGTAGACCCGAACCGTGAGGTCGGCGATCCGCTCGAAGTCCTCCGGTCCCGCAGAATGGATCGAGACGGGCGAGGGTTGCACCACGTCCGCAGGGTAGGTCAGGATCGCCGGCCTCCGGATGTCGAGGTGTCCCATGACCGTGGCCGTCGTCCTCGCGCTCCTCGCCGTCGCCGCGGTGGCTCTGGGGCTCACGCTGCGCCTCCGTGAGCGGCGCGATGCTGCTGCGGTCCTGCGCCTGCTGGCGGTCCTGTTGGCGGTCGTCGGCGCGGCGGTCGTCTTCCCGGCCGCAGCGAGCGACTCCGGTGCCTTCGCGATCTGGGGGGTCGGACTTCCGGCGCTGATGACGCTCGCGCCGCTACTCGCGGCCCGGTCGCGGCTCGGTCCGGCGGTCACCGCGATGGCAGCGGGCTTCCTGCTCCTGTGGTCGGTGCTGCTCGCCCTCGGAGTGGGCCTGGCCCTGCTGCCGGCCGCGCTCGCGGAGACAGCCGCCGCGGTGGCGCAGCGGCGGCCACGGTCCCTCGCACGGAACGTGACCGCGGCACCGTCGGGCGGGTGAGCCGGACGCTCATCGTGCCCCGACCTACGCTCAGGGCACGATGAGCAGCCTCTCGGAACGACTCAGCCGGGGCGCGGCGAGCCCCACGCAGGTCGACCACGCCCGCCGGCTGGTCGCCGACTGGCAACTGCTCGCCGACCTCGCCTTCGCCGACCTCACCCTCTGGGTCCCGCTACCGACGGGCGCGTGGTGGTGCGTGGCGCAGGTCCGGCCGCTCACCGCGCCGACCAGCCGGCCGGAGGACCTCGTCGGCTCGGAGGTCGACGGCGTGGTGGCCGGGCCCTTCGTCGTGGCGCAGCGCGAGGGCCGGCCGGTGACCGAGGGGGAGCCGGACTGGTCGGGGGCGGCCCCGCGGCGGCGGGAGGTCATCCCGGTGCGGCACGACGGCGTCGTCGTCGCGGTCCTGGCCAAGGAGACCAATCTGGCCGTCACCAGGTCGCCGTCGACGCTGGAGCTCACCTACCTCGACATCGCCGCCGACCTCTGCCTCATGGTCTCGGCCGGCACCTTCCCGCCGCAGAAGCTGCAGGACGCCGAGATGAGTCCCCGGGTCGGCGACGGACTCGCCCGGCTCGACGGCCGGGGACGGGTCACCTACGCCAGCCCCAACGCGCTGTCGGCCTACCGGCGGATCGGCGTCGCGGGTGACCTGGTCGGCGCCGACCTCGCCGACCTCACCCGGGGCGCGTCGGCCGAGCGCGTGGCGGGCGAGGCGGCCGCCGCCGGGATCGCGGCCGCGCTGGCGGGACGCTTCCCCGATCCGATGGACGTCGAGGGGGTGTCCGCGACGATGTTCGTCCGGGCGCTCCCGCTGCAGGCGCCAGGGGGAGAGGCCGGGGCGCTCGTTCTCGTCCGGGACGTCACCGACGTCCGCCGTCGCGACCGCGCCCTGCTGACCAAGGACGCCACCATCCGCGAGATCCACCACCGGGTGAAGAACAACCTGCAGACCGTCGCGGCGCTGCTGCGGCTCCAGGCGCGGCGGATGACCGAGCCGGCCGCGCGAGCGGCGCTGGAGGAGTCCGTCCGGCGGGTGGCCTCGATCGCGGTCGTGCACGAGACGCTGGCCGGCAGCCGGGAGGACGTCGTCGCGGTCGACGACGTCCTGGACCAGGTGCTGCCGATGCTCGGCGACCTCACCTCCATCGGCCCCGCCGCCCGCACCCGCCGGACCGGATCGTTCGGAGAGCTGCCCGCGGCGGCCGCCACGCCCCTGGTCCTGGCGGTGACCGAGCTGCTGCACAACGCCGCGGAGCACGCCTTCCCCGACGGGGAGCCCGGGAGCATCGAGCTCGTCGTCGAGCGGGACGGGGACGACCTCGTCGTCCGGGTGCGGGACAACGGCCGCGGGCTGCCGGAGGGCTTCGATCCGGCCACCAGCGAGGGGCTGGGCCTGCAGATCGTGCGCACGCTGGTCACGAGCGAGCTGGGTGGGAGCCTGGACATGGGGCCGGGCCCTGATCGGTGCGGGACCGAGGTCGTGCTGACCATCCCCGAGGCGGGCCGACCCCGCCGGTGACACGGCCGAGGCCGGCCCGGGAGTTCCCGGACCGGCCTCGTGGCCGAACGTCGTGCTGCTTGTTCAGGTTGGGCGGTGACTCAGGCGGTGCGCACCCGGGTGCGAGCCTGACGCCGCTTCAGCGCGCGTCGCTCGTCCTCGGAGAGACCACCCCAGACACCGGAATCCTGGCCCGAGCTGAGTGCCCAGTCCAGGCACGGCTCAACTGCGGGGCAGCGGCGGCACACGGCCTTCGCCTGCTCGATCTGGACAAGGGCCGGGCCGGTCGTCCCGATGGGGAAGAACAGCTCGGGGTCCTCGTCCCGGCAGAGCGCGCGGTGGCGCCAGTCCATGGCTTCGTACTCCTCGGTGTCGTCTGTCGGTAGGTACGTGCGTCGCCGGCCTCGGACCGCAGTGCAGGGCCGACACCGGTTGCCCAGCGCCTTGACTCAGCGACTTCCTGCGTTCACTCGCCGGCTGGGATTGTTACCGGCAAGTTGCGTTCGTTCGCGATGTTTTCACGAGACGGACGCGTGTCAAGCAGATCGGGGACATCGTTGAACCCCTCGTGAGCAAGCTCACCACGGGCATGCTAGGCGCGCCACTCGACCGAACCACACGCCGTTCCCGGACGTTGACAACGCGCTGCCGACCTGCGTGAGGGACAGCCGCCGCCCAGGGGCTCCGCGTCAGGCGACGACGCGCAACGCGGCGGGCACGGAACGGATCCGCAGCCCGGTCGCGGTGCCCAGGTGGTCCCCGTCGACCTGCCAGCCCTGCGGGCGGCTCGCGGTGAGGGACAGCTCCTCGAGGTCGTGCCACCGGCGGACGGCCCGGCCGCGCGGGTCCGGACGCCGGGCCAGCGTCTGCCGGAGGTTGTTCAGCATCCGCATCGCGCCGAGCCGGCGCATCGCGAAGACGTCCAGCCCGGTGTCGAACGAGGCCTCCGGGCTGACGACGACGGGGCGGTCGCCGAGGTAGGTCCACGGGCTGACGTTGGACACCAGGCAGAGGAACAGCCCGTCGCGGGGCTCCTCGCCGGGCACGTGGAGCGTCATGGCCGGCCGGCGACGTCCCGGGCCGACCAGGAAGGTGCTGACGGCCTGCCGGACGTAGAGGGGGCCCGTGGAGCGCCGGCCCCGGGCGCGATGGGCCTCGACCCGGGCGATGACGTCGGCGTCGAAACCGAGCCCGGCCGCGAACACGAACCAGCGCGGGGGCGTCCAGTCCGAGACGTGCGCGGCCGCGTCGGCCTCCGCGGCGTCCTCGGCGGCCGCCGGGTCGATGCCGGAGACGGGTGCCGTGCTGGTCCCGGACGCGCTCGCGGTGCCCAGGGACACCAGGCGGGTGCGGCCGGCGCGCAGCGAGGTGAGGATCTCCGCGGTCGCCTCCACCGGGTCGCGGGACCGGCCCAGGGCGCGGGAGAAGACGTTGGTCGAGCCCCCGGGGATGACGCCGAGCATGGGCAGATGGGGGGCGGGACCGTTCTCCAGCAGCCCGTTGACGACCTCGTTCACCGTGCCGTCCCCACCCACGGAGATCACGACGTCCATGCCGTCGGCGGCCGCCTCGGCGCCGAGCTCGCGCGCGTGGCCGCGGTGCGCGGTCTCGACGACGTCGATCTTGAGCTCGCCGCCCAGGGCACCGACCAGGACGTCGCGCATCCCGGGAGTGGTGCTGGTGGCCGCCGGATTGACCACCACGAGCGCGCGCATGACGGTCAGGTTAACTGCGGGCCAACTCCCCACCCGGCACGTGGCGCCGGACGGGGCCGCCGGCCCGCATCCGGCGCCTCGGCACGCGCACGGACGCCTGGCGACGTTCCCCGCGTAATCTCGCCGTCGTGACGGAGCCGAGTGGGACGCGCCCGGCCCGGCAGCGCCGCGCCGAGCGGCTGTTCGGCGCCCCGGCGGAGCCGTCGGCGCCGCGTCCCGCGCGGGTGCGGCCGGGGGCGCCGCGGTCGCTGCGCTGGGCCGCGGTCGTCGTGGGGATCGAGGCGGCGGCGATCGCCGTCGGCGCGCTCGTCCTGCTGTGGCTGACTTTCACCAGCACCGCCGACAGCCTGGGCCGCGCGCTGGCCGAGGTGGTGATGGTCGGCGCCGGGGCGGCTCTGCTGGCCGTCGCGGCGGTCGGGCTGTGGCGCGTGTCGGCGTGGGCGCGCGGACCGGTCATCGTGCTGCAGCTGCTGCTCGCCGCGCTGGCCTACACGACCGCGTTCGAGGCCGGGCAGCCGCTGATCGGCGTCCCCGTGCTGGTGCTCGTGGCCACGGAGCTCTACCTGCTCGCCACTCCCGAGGCCCGGCTGGCCTACCTCGAGAGCTGAGCGGGGCTCAGACGAGGTCGATGACGTCGGCGATCGAGTCCAGGATCCGGCTCGGCCGGAACGGGAAGCGGGCGACGTCGGAGGCGGCGGTCGACCCGGACAGCACCAGCACGGTCTCCAGGCCGGCCTCGATCCCGGCGACGACGTCGGTGTCCATGCGGTCGCCCACCATGATCGTTGATTCCGAGTGCGCCTCGATCCGGTTCATGGCGCTGCGGAACATCATCGGGTTGGGCTTGCCGACGAAGTAGGGCTCGGCGCCGGTCGCGCGGGTGATCATCGCGGCCACCGACCCCGTCGCCGGCAGCGGCCCCTCGGGGGAGGGGCCGGTGACGTCGGGGTTGGTCGCGATGAAGCGCGCACCGCGCCCGATCAGCCGGACGGCGCGCGTGATCGCCTCGAAGGAGTACGTCCGGGTCTCCCCGAGGACGACGTAGTCGGGATCGGTGTCGGTGAGGGTGTAGCCGACCTCGTGCAGCGCGGTGGTCATGCCCGCCTCGCCGATGACGTAGGCCGAGCCGCCGGGGAGCTGGTTCGACAGGAAGTCGGCCGTCGCCAGCGCGGAGGTCCAGATCGACTCCTCGGGCACGTGCAGCCCGGTGCGGGCCAGCCGCGCGGCGAGGTCCCGCGGCGTGAAGATGGAGTTGTTGGTCAGCACGAGGAACCGGCGCTGCTTCTCGACCAGGCGCTCGAGGAACTCGGCCGCGCCGGGCAGCGCCTTCTCCTCGTGGACCAGGACGCCGTCCATGTCGGTGAGCCAGCACTCGATCGGCCCGCGCTCGGTGGTCATCGCTCGCTCCGGTTCTCCGCGAAGTCGGACAGGGCGTCGTCGGTGAGGCGGAAGACCGTCCAGCCGTCCATGGGGACGGCTCCCGCGGCCTTGTAGAAGTCGATCGACGGGGTGTTCCAGTCGAGCACCGACCACTCCAGCCGGGAGTAGCCGCGCTCCACGCAGACGCCCGCCAGCGTGCGCAGCAGCTCCTTGCCGAGGCCTCGGCCACGGTGCCCGGACTGGACGTAGAGGTCCTCGAGGTAGATGCCGTGGGTGCCGCGCCAGGTGGAGAAGTTGAGGAACCACAGCGCCATGCCCACGACGACGCCGTCGTGCTCGGCGACGTGGCCGAAGAGGGCGGGGGAGTCGCCGAACAGGACGCCGGCCAGCTGCTCCTCGGTGAGGCGGGCCTCGTGCAGCGACTTCTCGTACTCGGCGAGCTCGCGGACCAGGGAGACGACCGCGGGCACGTCGTCCGGCCGGATGGGCCGAACCGTCATTCGAGAACCTCCTTGAGCTTCGCCGGCAGCAGCTTCCCCAGCGGCGAGACGATCGGAATCAGCACCGGCGCGAGCAGGTAGCCGTAGGCGAGGAGGATGCCGGTCCACACCGGGAGAACGGCGAAGCCCACCACCAGCAGCAGGGCGGCGGCGATCAGCCCGTAGGGCCGGCCGCTCTTGGGGCTGACCAGGGAGCGGAACGACCGGAAGCGGATGTTGGTGACCATGAGGACCGCCGGGACGGCGACGATCAGCGCCACCCACAGCCGGTCGCGCCCCTGCATCTGGTCGCCGAAGGCGAACACCGAGGCCAGCACCACGCCCGCGGCACCGGGGCTGGGCATCCCGATGAAGTACCTCTTGTCGGCGGTCGGGTCGATCGTGGTGTTGAAGCGGGCCAGCCGGATCGCCGCACAGGCCACCCAGAGGAAGCACACCACCCAGCCCAGCGGGTCCCACTCGTCGCGGCCCTGCGAGAAGAGGGTGAAGGCCACCAGCGCCGGCGCCAGGCCGAAGGAGACCAGGTCGGCCAGGGAGTCGAACTGGAGGCCGAAGGGCGTCACGGCGCCGACCAGCCGGGCCACCGCGCCGTCGGTGATGTCGAAGACCACCGACAGCCCGATGAGCACGGCGGCGAGCTCGTGGTCCCCCCGGATCGACACGAGGATCGCGAAGAAGCCGCAGAACATGTTGCCGAGGGTGAACAGGCTGGGCAGGGTGGCGAGCGCCCGACGGCGGGTGCCGCGGACGGATCCTCGGACGAACTCGACGGTGACCGTGCGACGTGTCGGCGGCATCGCGGCCCTCAGCCGGCCGAGGGCCAGCGCGCGATGACGGTCTCGCCGCCGATGACGCGCTGCCCCCTGCGGACGGTGACCGTGCACTCCGGGGGGAGGAAGACGTCCATGCGGGACCCGAACTTCATCAGCCCCATCCGCTCGCCGGTGGCCAGGACGTGACCGGGACCGGTGCGGGTGACGATGCGCCGCGCGAGGACACCGACGATCTGCCGGAAGACGACGGTGCGGTCGCCGTCGCGGAGCCAGAGCTCGCTGCGTTCGTTCTTGTGCGCGGACTCCCTGCGGTACGCGGCCAGGAAGCTGCCCTTGCGGTAGGAGCTCTCGACGACCTCCCCGCGGTACGGCGACCGGTTCACGTGCACGTCGACCACGGAGAGGAAGACGCTCACCTGCTGCCAGTCGCCCTCGGGAGCCACCCCGGGCTGTGGTTCCCCGGCGACCATCACCATGCCGTCGGCGGGGGAGAGGACCTCGTCGGGTCCGGGTGGGATGACGTCGCAGCGGCGGTCGGGGTCGCGGAAGAACAGCGCCATGTAGGCCGAGAGGCCCAGGAACGGCCACATCGCGCGGCCCGGCCAGCGCCGGCCGGTGGCTCGGCCGGTGGCCGCGAGCACGGCTGCGGGAGCCAGGGGTCCGGTGATGAAGGGCCACCCGGCCGGGTCGATGCGCATCGTGAGCAGACCGTACCGGCCCGGCTGCGGCTCAGTCCCGAGGAGAGCGAGGAGCGGGCGACGAGGCCCGTCCGGGGTCTGCTCCCTGCTCGCTGTACCGGCGGCGGGGCGGGCCCCCGTACCAGTCGAGGCAGACCATCGTGGCGTCGTCCCGCAGGTCCCCGCCGGTCTCGCTGAGGATCGCGGCGCCCAGTTCCTGGACCACCTCGCGCGGATGCAGCGCCGCGCTGGCGGCCAGTGCCTTCGTGACGTCGAGGTCGACGGCGTTGCGCTCCTGCATCCCGTCGGTGAGCAGGATGATCCGGTCGCCCGGTTCGAGCGGGAAGCGCTGGATCTCGAAGGTCTTGCCGGGGACCACCCCGAACGGCGGTTCGACGCGGAGCTCGAGCTCCTCGACCCGGCCGTCGCGCAGGCGCAGGGGGAGCGGGTGCCCGGCATTGATGATGCCGGCCGAACGGGTCTCGAGATCGACCCGCAGGAGCTGGCCGGTGACGAACTGCCCCGCGGCCGCGTTCTCGGCCAGGCAGTCGTTGGCGTACGCGGCCTGCCCGGCGAGATCGAGGCCCTTCCGCCGCCCGTTGCGCAGGCCGCCGACGAGGAGGGTGGCGAGCAGCGCCGCCGCGACCTGGTGACCGACGGCGTCGGTGATCGACACCTGGAGAGAGCTCCGGTCGAGGGTGTAGTCGAACGTGTCGCCACCGACGGAGGCGGCCGGCTCCAGCCAGCCGGCCAGGGTGAACTGCCCCGCCTCGCACGTGTAGGACGCCGGGAGCAGCCGCCGCTGGATCTCCGCGGCCAGCGAGAACGGCGTGCTCCGGTGTCCCCACTCGAACACGTCGGTGTGCCGCCGGGCCGCGATGACGACGTAGGCCAGGGCGTGCGCGGCGCTGGAGACGTCGTCGATCTCGGTCGCGTCGGGATACCGCGGCAGCGTCATCTCGAGCAGCCCGATCGCGTCCCCGCGGTCGGTGACGGGGACGGTCAGACGGGCGCCCTCGCCGACCCGGCCGACGTCGATCTGCTGGGTCCGCAGGACGCGCTCGTAGACCGTGCCCTCCAGCTGGAGGGTCTCCGCCTGCTCGACGCCGTGGCTCCGCGCTCCGTTCACCCGCCCGGCCGACGTCAGCCGGACGACGGCGCGACCACTGAAGTCGGCGATCAGGAAGGTCACCTCGTGCGCGTCGACCATCTCGCGGAGCGCGGTCGCGACCGCCTCCACCGCATCGATGGGTGCCGCGGCTTCGACCTTCTCCAGAAGTGCGCCGACGTCGATCACAAGCTTCTCCGACCCGCGCATGGCAAGACCCTAGGCGCAGGCGCGGATCGCCGGGATCGTCGAGCTCGGACATGGAAGCGCTGCCGGGCCGCCGCGAAGGGCAGCCCGGCAGCACCGGGGAAAAGGGAAGATCAGGCGGCTGCCTTCGTCTCCCAGAAGATCTTGTCGATCTGGGCGATGTAGTCGAGGAGCTTCTGCCCCTCGGCCGGGTCCATGCTGCCCTTGCCGCCGGACGCACCGGCCTGCTTGGTGGCCTTGTTGAACAGCTCGTGCAGCTCGGGGTACTTCTCGAAGTGCGGGGGCTTGAAGTAGTCGGTCCACAGCACCCACAGGTGGTGCTTGACGAGGTCCGAACGCTGCTCCTTGATCAGGACGGCGCGCTGACGGAAGACCGGGTCCTCGTTGCCCTGGTACTTCTCCTGGATGGCCTTGACGGACTCGGCCTCGATGCGGGCCTGAGCCGGGTCGTACACGCCGCAGGGGAGGTCGCAGTGCGCGGTCGCCGCCACGGTGGAGAACATGCTGCTGAAACGCATGGACGTGCCTCCGGATGAGAGTCTGTCGGGTCGTCTGCGACCCTACTCGCGGTGATCGACGGCGACAGGACGGGCAATCCTCGCCCTGCGGCGCCCACGGCCTGGATGCTGGCCCGCGTGACGGGGCCGTCGATGTCGCCCACCGTGCGCTCGGGCGACCGGTTGCTCGTCCGCCGGGTCCGCTCGCCGGGCGCCGTCCGGGCCGGCGACGTCGTCCTCGCGCGCTTCCCGTCCCGCCCCGATCTCCTGGTGGTGAAGCGGGTCCGCCGCGCCGTCCGGGGCGGGCACTGGGTGGAGGGTGACAACCCGTTCGGCACCGACGACAGCCGGTCGTACGGGGTCGCGATCGTCGTCGGCCGGGTGGTGGGCCGGATCTGGCCGCGTCCGGGGAGGCTGGGACCCCCACCTCCCGATTAGGCTGCCGTGTCCATGGACGGCAACCAGGTTTCCGGGCTCGTGGAGACGACCGATCGCTTCGCTGACGACCCCGCGTTCGCGGTGCACGAGGGCGGCAAGATCTCGGTGACGCCGACGCGGTCGATCGACTCGATCGCCGACCTCGCGCTCACCTACACACCGGGGGTCGCGCGGGTCTCCAGCGCCATCGCCGCCGAGCCGGAGCTGGCCCGCAGGTTCACCTGGGCGCCCCGCGTCGTCGCGGTGGTCTCCGACGGGACGGCCGTGCTGGGCCTGGGCAACATCGGTCCGGCGGCGTCCCTCCCGGTGATGGAGGGGAAGGCCTGCCTCTTCAAGGAGTTCAGCGGGCTCGACTCCGTGCCGATCGTGCTGTCGACCACCGACGTCGACACGATCGTCGAGACCGTGGCCGCCATCGCGCCCTCCTTCGGCGGCATCAACCTCGAGGACATCAGCGCTCCCCGCTGCTTCGAGATCGAGGCGCGGCTCCGGGAGCGGCTCGACATCCCGGTCATGCACGACGACCAGCACGGGACGGCGATCGTCGTGCTCGCCGCGCTGCGCAACGCGGCGAGGGTCGTCGGCCGCGAGCTGGGCGATCTGCGCGTGGTCGTCGCCGGAGCCGGGGCGGCGGGTGTCGCGACCACCAAGATCCTGCTCGGGGCGGGGATCGGTGAGATCGCGGTCGCCGACTCCCAGGGGGTCCTGCACGCCGGGCGCGAGAACCTGAACCCGGTGAAGCAGTGGCTCGTCGAGCACACGAACCGTTCGGGGTTCGCCGGCACCATGGTGGGCGCGCTGAAGGGCGCCGACGTCTACGTGGGCCTGTCGGGAGGGTCGGTGCCGGAGGAGGCGATCGCCTCGATGGCGCCGAACTGCATCGTGTTCTCCCTGGCCAATCCGACGCCGGAGGTGGACCCGGTCATGGCGGCCCGCTACGCCGCCGTGGTCGCGACCGGGCGCAGCGACCTGCCCAACCAGATCAACAACGTGCTGGCCTTCCCGGGCATCTTCCGCGGCGCGATCGACGTGCGCGCGACCGCCATCACCGAGGAGATGAAGCTCGCCGCGGCGACCGCCATCGCCGACGTCGTCGGCGACGACGTCCGCGCCGACTACGTCGTCCCGAGCCCGCTGGACCGCAGGGTGGCCACCGCCGTCGCCGAGGCGGTGGCCGCCTGCGCCCGGGAGCAGGGCATCACGACCTGACGGTCAGTCGCCCTTCACGTTGACCAGTTGCCGGAGTGTGTGCCGGACCTCGACCAGGTCCTTCGCGTCCTCCATGATCCGGTCGATCGGCTTGTAGGCCGACGGGATCTCGTCGAGGAAGACGTCGCTGTGCCGCCACTCGATGCCGGCCATCGCCTCCTCCAGCTGAGCGCGGGTGAACGTCTTCCGGGCCCTCGTGCGGGAGTAGGCCCGACCGGCGCCGTGCGGGGACGACTCGAGGGAGTCCGGGTTGCCGAGGCCGCTCACGACGTAGCTCGCCGTCCCCATCGACCCGGGTATGAGCCCGGCCTGCCCCTTCGTCGCCTGGATGGCGCCCTTGCGGGACACCCACAGGTCGACGCCGAAGTGCCGCTCCTGCTGGGTGAAGTTGTGGTGGCAGTTCAGCCGCTCGAGCTCGGGCGTCGCGTCGGCGCGCATGTGCCGGGCCAGGCAGTCGGCGACCCGGTCCATCATCTCCTCGCGGTTGAGCAGCGCGAAGTGCTGCGCCCACCGCAGCTCGGCGATGTACCGGTCGAACGCCGGCGTCCCCTCCTCGAGCCAGGCCAGGTCGCGGTCGGGCAGGTGGAGGCGCTCGCGCTCGGCCCGCTTGGCGGCGATCGCGATGTGCCGCATGGCGATCTTGTTGCCGACGCCGCGGCTGCCGGAGTGCAGGAACAGCCAGACCCGGTCCTGCTCGTCGGCGGTGACCTCGATGAAGTGGTTGCCCGACCCGAGGCTGCCCAGCTGGAGCGTCCAGTTCGGGGTCGCGCCGACCACGGCCGGGAGCACGTGGTCGCCGAGTTCGGCCGCCAGCTTCTCGAGGTCGTCGACCCTGGTCAGGGCCGACTCGGTGAGCTGCTTGTTGTACTTCCCGGCCGACAGCGGCACCGCCCGCTCGATGTCGCCCCGCAGCGGCGCCAGGGGTCCGCGCGCCCGCACCTCGGCCACCGACCACGGCGTGCGCACGGCGATCATCCCGCAGCCGATGTCCACGCCGACCGCCGCCGGGATGATCGCGCCGCGGGTCGGCAGCACGGAACCGACGGTGGCGCCCTTGCCGAGGTGGGCGTCCGGCATGAGCGCCACGTGAGGGTGGACGAACGGCAGCGACGCGGTGCGCTCGGCCTGCCGCAGGGTCTCGACGTCGAGGATGGAGGCCCAGTTCAGCAGCTTGTCGGAGAGTCGTTCCACCCCGCGAGTCTGCGTGGCGAGGTCTCCGGCGGCGACCGGGTTTCCGGTCAGCCGAGGGCGAGGAGGCCCGTGACGAGCGGTTCGACGGCGGGGCCGGCCGCCGTGTTGAGGTAGATGAAGACGATCGTCGCCAGCAGGAACGCCGGGGCCAGGACGGCCTTCTCCAGGGTCGCGCCGGTGCGCAGCGGGAAGAAGGCCAGTCGGCCGCCGTGGAGGATCCACAGCAGCGGGAAGGGCACGCCGCCGCAGGTGAGCGCGTCGCCGACGATGTGGACGAGCACGCCCAGCGCGACCGCATAGGGCAGCCACACCGGGCTCGGGATGTGCGACAGCAGCCACCAGGCGCCGCCCCAGGACAGGATGACGTTCCCGATCACGGTGTTCTCGGCCCGGCCAGGAATGACGAAGTGCAGCGCCCGCAGCGCCAGGCCGATGGCCAGGGCGAGCACGAGGAGGCTCGACCAGAGGTACCAGGACGCCGCGTAGGCCAGCAGTCCGAAGGCGACGGGGGCGAGGACGGCGTCGTGCGTTCCGGCCCGGTGTCCCCGGGCGATCAGGCCGACGGCACCGGCGGGGGCGTCGGTCAGCGGGCCCCACATCCGGGAGATGGTCGAGCCGCGCTGGTCGAGGTCGGGGAGCATCGCGAAGCCGCCGGCCGCGGCGATCCAAGCCGCCTGGCCGGCGCTGCCGGTGACCGGTGCCCAGGGCAGGGTGGCAGCCCCGGCGGCGAGACCGGAGAGCGCATGCGAGTGACCAAGCATGCACACAGCGTCCCGCCGTCTAGGCGCGCCGCGGGGGAGGCGCGCAGGGACGGCAGATCAGTCGAGCTCCTCATCGGGGTCGGCGCCGCCGCGCGCCAGCCAGGTGGCCAGGCGTTCGACGGGCACCTCGAAGTCGGGGAACTGGTCGACGAACGCCTGCATCTGGTCCGCCAGCCAGGCGAGGGTCACCTGCTCCTCGCCCCGCCGGTCGGCCAGCTCCTCGAGCCCGCGATCGGTGAAGTACATCGGTTCGTTCGCGGCGCTCAGGAGGAGAGGGCCTCGGCGACCAGCGAACGCTGCTCCACCTCGTGCACCTTCGCCGAGCCGACGGCCGGACTCGCCGACGCCCGGCGGCTCACCCGGCGGAACGTGCGGCCGGCGGGGAGGTGCTCGGGGAGGTTGACGGCCATGAACTGCCAGGCCCCCATGTTCATCGGCTCCTCCTGCACCCACACGACGTCGTCCGCGTTCGGGTAGCGCTCCAGCTCGGCCAGGATCTGCGCGTCCGGCAACGGGTAGAGCTGCTCGACCCGGACGACGGCGACGTCGGCGATCCCCTCGGACTCGCGCTGCGCCATCAGGTCGTAGGCCACCTTGCCGCTGCACAGCAGCACGCGGCGCACCGCCGCGTCGTCGAGCGGCTCGCCGCCCACGCCGGTGTCGGGCAGCACCGGCCGGAAGTTCTGCTCGGTGAAGTCCGCGACGGCGCTGATCGCGGCCTTGGCCCGCAGCAGGGACTTCGGCGTGAAGACCACGAGCGGGCGGTGCACGTCGGAGAGCGCCTGGCGGCGCAGCAGGTGGAAGTAGTTGGCCGGCGTCGTGCAGTTGGCGACGGTCATGTTGTTCTCCGCCGACAGCTGCAGGAAGCGCTCGATCCGGCCGCTGGAGTGGTCGGGACCCTGTCCCTCGAGCCCGTGCGGCAGCAGCATGACCACACCGGAGCGCTGGCCCCACTTGGCCTCACCGGAGCTGATGAACTCGTCGATGACCATCTGCGCGCCGTCGACGAAGTCCCCGAACTGCGCCTCCCACAGCACCAGGGCCTTCTGGTTGGCCACCGAGTAGCCGTACTCGAAGCCCAGCGCCGCGTACTCGCTGAGCAGCGAGTCGTAGACGAAGAACTTGGCCTGGTCGTCGGTGAGGTTGCCCAGCGGCGTGTACTCCGCGCCGGTCTCCCGGTCGATGAGCACCGAGTGCCGCTGCACGAAGGTGCCGCGGCGGGAGTCCTGCCCGGCGAGCCGGACCGGCACGCCCTCCATGAGCAGCGACCCGAATGCGAGCAGCTCGCCCATCGCCCAGTCGATGTTCCCCTCGAGGGCCATCGCGGCGCGCTTCTCGAGCATCTTCTGGAGCTTGGGGTGCGGCGTGAAGTCGGTCGGGAAGGAGACGTGCGCGTCGCCGATCGCCTTGAGGACCTCGGGCGTGATGGCCGTCTCGACCGTGGCCTCCTGCGGCGTGCGGGGGTCCATGACCGGTTCGGGCTTGGAGGAGTCCTGGGCGTCGTGGGTCTCGGCGAAGGCCCGCTCGAGCTGCCCGCGGTAGTCCTTGAGGGCCTCCTCGGCCTCTTCCAGCGTGATGTCCCCGCGGCCGACGAGCGCCTCGGTGTACAGCTTCCGGACCGAGCGCTTGCGGTCGATGATGTCGTACATCAGCGGCTGGGTCATCGACGGGTCGTCGCCCTCGTTGTGCCCGCGGCGGCGGTAGCAGACGAGGTCGACGACGACGTCCTTCTTGAACGCCTGCCGGTACTCCACGGCCAGCCGGGCCACGCGGACGCAGGCCTCGGGGTCGTCGCCGTTCACGTGGAAGATCGGGGCGTTGACCATCCGCGCGACGTCGGTCGAGTAGAGGCTGGACCGGGCGGCCGTCGGGCTGGTGGTGAAGCCCACCTGATTGTTGATGACGACGTGCACCGTGCCGCCGGTGCGGTAGCCGCGCAGCTGGGAGAGGTTCAGCGTCTCGGCGACGACGCCCTGGCCGGCGAACGCGGAGTCGCCGTGCAGCAGCACGGGCAGGACGGTGAAGCCCTGCTCGCCCTTGTCGATCATGTCCTGCTTCGCGCGGACGATGCCCTCGAGGACGGGGTTGACCGTCTCCAGGTGCGAGGGGTTGCTGGCCAGCGACACGGCGATCTCGGTGTCGGGCTTGAAGGGGTTCGCGAACGTGCCCTCGGCGCCCAGGTGGTACTTGACGTCACCGGACCCCTGCACGCTCCCGGGGTCCATGTTGCCCTCGAACTCGCCGAAGATCTTGGCGTAGCTCTTGCCCAGCACGTTGGCCAGGACGTTGAGCCGGCCGCGGTGGGCCATGCCGATCGCGACCTCGTCGAGGCCGTGGTCGGTGCCGGCGATCAGCACCTCGTCCAGGATCGGGATGACCGACTCGCCACCCTCGAGGCTGAAGCGCTTCTGGCCCACGTACTTCGTCTGCAGGAAGGTCTCGAACGCCTCGGCGGCGTTCAGCCGGCCCAGGACGTGCTTCTGCTTCTCACGGTCGGGCTGCTCGTGCTTGACCTCGATCCGCGCCTGGAGCCACTCGCGCTCCTCGGGATCGGTGATGTGCATGTACTCCACGCCGACGGTGCGGCAGTAGGAGTTGCGCAGGACGCCGAGGATGTCCCGCAGCGCCATGAGCCGCTCGCCGGCGAATCCGCCCACGGGAAACTTGCGGTCGAGGTCCCACAGCGTCAGGCCGTGCTGGAGGATGTCCAGGTCGGGGTGGGTGCGGACCTTGAACTCGAGCGGGTCGGTGTCGGCCATCAGGTGGCCGTTGCGCCGGTAGGACTCGATGACCTCGATGACCCGGGCTTCCTTGTCGATCTGCCCCTCGCGCGTGATCCGCACGTCCGGCATCCAGCGCACCGGCTCGTAGGGGATCCGCAGCGACTGGAAGACCTTGTCGTAGAAGCCGTCCTCGCCGAGCAGCAGGGCGTGCAGGCGGCGCAGGAAGTCGCCCGACTCGGCGCCCTGGATGATCCGGTGGTCGTAGGTCGAGGTCAGCGTGATGATCTTCGAGACGGCCATCTCGGTGAGCGCGTCGGGGTTCATCCCCTGGAACTCGGCCGGGTACTCCATCGCGCCGACGCCGATGATCGCGCCCTGGCCGGCGGTCAGCCGCGGCACCGAGTGGTTGGTGCCGATGGTGCCCGGGTTGGTGAGGCTGATCGTCGTGCCGGTGAAGTCCTCCATCGTGAGCTTGTTGACGCGGGCCCGGCGGATGACGTCCTCGTAGGCGGCCCAGAAGCGGGCGAAGTCCATCTCCTCGGCGCCCTTGATGTTGGCCACCACGAGGGACCGGGAGCCGTCGGGCTTCTGCAGGTCGATGGCGAGGCCGAAGTTGACGTGCTCGGGCTGCACCAGCACGGGCTTGCCGTCGATCTCCGCGTAGGCGCTGTTCATGTTCGGGAAGTCGTCCAGCGCCCGGACCAGCGCGTAGCCGATCAGGTGGGTGAAGGAGACCTTCCCGCCGCGGGAGCGGGCCAGGTGGTTGTTGATGACGATGCGGTTGTCGGCCAGCAGCTTGGCCGGCACGGCGCGCACGCTCGTGGCCGTCGGCACGGTGAGCGAGACGTTCATGTTCTTGACGACGCTGGCGGCCGCACCGCGCAGCGGCGACTGCTTGCCGGCGGCGATCGGGGTGGCCGGCTTGGCGGCGGGTGCCTTCGTGTCGGGCGTCGCGGTCGCGGGCGCCTTCGTCTCGGGCGCCGGGGCCTCGACTGCCTTGGCCGCGGGCGCGGGCGACGGAGCGGCAGCAGGGGCCGCCTTCTCGGGCGCCTTCGCCTCGGGAGCCTTCGCCTCGGGAGCCTTCGCCTCGGGAGCCTGCTGCGCCGGGGCCGCCGGCGCCTTCTGCTCGGGCGCC
This sequence comes from Blastococcus sp. CT_GayMR19, assembly GCF_004570385.1. GTDB lineage: Bacteria > Actinomycetota > Actinomycetes > Mycobacteriales > Geodermatophilaceae > Blastococcus_B. Next base: position 65,184 of record NZ_SPQL01000018.1, read on the forward strand.
TTGGCCGGGGCGGCTTGCTGACCGTTGGCGGCCGCGTCCCCGCCGCCCAGCGGGCTGCCCGGCCGGTAGTCGGCGAAGAACTCGTGCCAGGCCTGGTCGACGCTGGAGGGATCGGCGACGTACTGCTGGTACATCTCCTCGACCAGCCACTCGTTGGTGCCGAATCCCGCCACCGGGGAGGCGGAAGTGGAGGAGGGCCGGGAGGAGCTCACGCTTGACACGGGGTCGAGTGCCTTCTTCGTCTCTGGGCAAGTGTCTGGACAACACGCCTACGGGCATCGCTGGACCGGGTGTCGAGTCTACGCCCGACGTTCCTGCGCCGACGCGGTGTGACCGGACGCGAGAGGGAGCGAGCCCCCCGCGGCACCCCAGGCGCTATCCGGTGGCGCCGTGGGCCACGAGCAGCTCGGCCAGGGCGTCGTTCGCGGTCGCCCGACCCGCGTCGGCGCGCCGGTGCCGGGCCGCCGCCACCCGGCTGATGTCGAGCGCGCTCGCGCCGTCGCTGGTCGTGGCCTCCACGTTCGCGCCGGCCTCCAGCAGGACCCGGACGATCTCGGGCGCGTCGCCGCCCGGGCCGGCCGCCACGGCGGCGTGCAGCGCTGTCCGGCCGGTGTGCGGATCGCGGCGGTTCACGTCGGCCCCGGCGGCCAGCAGCAGCCGGACCAGCTCCAGCCGGGCCCCGCCCGAGGCGGCGTGCAGTGCTCCGCCGTCCGGGTCGGCGCCTCGCGCCAGCAGGAGCCGGGCGGTCGCCACCGCGCCCCCGAGGGCTGCCCAGGAGAGCAGGTCGACCCCGGAGAGGGGATCGGTCAGCCGCGCGCCGTCGTCCAGCTGCCGGGTGAGCTCGTCGACGTCGTCGAGAAAGGCCGCGCTGGGGGCGTCGAGGGCTGCGCCCAGGTGCAGCAGCAGGGGCACCAGGGCGGGGCGGAACTGGAGTGCGACGTGCAGTGGGGTCCGGTGGTGCTCGGTCCGGGCGCCGAGGTCGGCACCGGCCTCGACCAGGATCTCGACGATCTCGGCGTGCCCCTCGGCCACGGCGAGGTGCAAGGGGGTCCAGCCGCCCTGGTCGGCCCGCTCGACGGTCCGGCCGAGCAGACCGGGCGAGGCGGTCACGGCCGCGCGCACGGCGTCGGCGTCGCCGGCTGTGACGAGCCGGCCAAGGCGCTGGGCTGTCATCCGGGTGGTCACGCGTGTGTCTCCGCTCTCGGGTCGCTGGGAGGGACGAGCCGGGGTCAGACGACGTCACAGTCTGACTCCGCGCCCCGGTCCGCTCCTCACTCGTTCCTCGCTGCGATGCTCCCGCGGCTGTCGTCAGACGACGTCGCGCCGGACGGCCAGCACCGTGCCGAGGAAGGCGGCGAACAGACCGTAGCCGAGCAGCAGCAGGCCGCCCTGCCAGGCGCTGAGGAGGTCGGGGCCCCGGAAGCCGGGCGTTCCCCCGGCCGTGGCGGTCAGGGCCTCCACCGCCCCACCCGGCATCCACTTGAACGCGCCCGAGATCGCCCCGATGGAGGCGACGATCGACTCGACGACGAACAGGTAGACCAGGGCGCCGACGATGGCGCCGACCTGGTTGCGCAGCAGGGCGCCGATGCCCACCCCGATCACCGCGTAGATGACCAGGACCAGCCCGGAGCGGCCGAGCACCTCCAGGTTGTCGCCGGTGAAGGACGGCGCCGCGCCCCGGGCGCCCGCGTAGACGGTCACCGTCAGCACCGCCACCGCCATGACCACCAGCGCCAGCGGTACCGCGGCGAGCGCGTAGGCGACCAGCTTCGCGACGACCACGCGCCATCGGCGGGGCGTCGTCAGGAAGGTCGGGGTCGCCGTGCGGTGCCGGTACTCCTGGGTCATCCCGATGATGCCGAGGATCAGGAAGAGCACCGCGGTGTCGGCCGCCACGGCGAACGCGAGCTGCTCGAAGACGGGGTCACCGACCGGCGGCAGCCCGGGCTGCCCGTTCTGGGTCTCGCCGGCGAACGCGGTCAGCAGTGCCGCGAACCCGGCGGCCATGACGCAGGCGCCGGCCAGCAGACCGATCCAGACCCGGGTGGTGAACAGCTTGGTCCACTCGGCACGTACCAGCCGGGTCATCGTGCGGTCTCCTCGAGGATGGTCGAACCGGGGGACGGGGCGGCGAACTGCTCCTGGCCCGCGGTGAGCTGGAAGTAGATCTCCTCCAGACCGCTGGTCCTCGAGCGCAGCTCGTGCAGCTCGATCCCGGCGGCGAAGGCCCGTCGCCCGACCTCGGCGGGCGTGGACCCGGTGATGCTGAGCGCGCCGCCGTCCTCGGCCGTCACCGCGATCCCCCCGGTGCGCAGCACGTCGGCCAGGCGGACGGACTCCGGACTGCGCACGAGCACGATGCCGGCCCCGTCGGCGCCGGAGCGCAGCTGCTCGATGGTTCCCTCGCGGACCAGTCGCCCGGCCCCGACGATGACCACCCGGTCGACGGTCTGCTCGACCTCCGAGAGGAGGTGGCTGGAGACCAGCACGGTGCGCCCCTGTTCGTGGGCGAGGTGGCGCAGGAAGCCGCGCAGCCACTGGATCCCCTCGGGGTCCAGCCCGTTCGCCGGCTCGTCCAGCACGAGGACGGCGGGATCCCCGAGCAGGGCTCCGGCGAGCGCCAGCCGCTGCCGCATGCCGAGGGAGTAACCCCCGGCGCGGCGGCGCCCGGCGTCGGCGAGGCCCACCTGGACGAGGACCTCGTCGGCCCGGGAGACCGGCAGCCCGGCGGCGCGGCAGTAGACGCGGAGGTGGTTGCGGCCCGACCGCCCGGGGTGGAATGCCGTCTCGAGGACCGCGCCGACGGTCCGCACGGGGTCGGGCAGTGCCGCGTACGGCGTGCCGTCGAACGTCGCCGTCCCCACGTCGGGATGCAGCAGGCCGAGGAGCATCCGGAGGGTCGTCGTCTTCCCCGCGCCGTTGGGGCCCAGGAAGCCGGTGACCGAGCCGGGCTCCACGGTGAAGCTGAGGTCGCTGACCGCCTGGACCGCTCCGAAGTGCTTGGTGAGCCGGCTGACCTCGACCCGGACCGGGTGCGCGGGGCCGGTGTTGCCGATGGCCCTGCCGGTGGTTCCCGTGGAAATGGTGGTTCTCCTCGCTCGTCGCGGACGCCCCATCCAATCGCACCGGGGTTGCCGTACGGAGACGTTCCGGAGTCGTGCAGGTGCCGTTTCCCAGCCGCTACCTGCGCGTTCGCGCCTCCGGACGAGCCGGGCCCCCGCGTGTTGATCTCGGCGTGACCCTCGGCACACCGTCACATAGAGTCCCCGCCGTGGACGAGACGGCGCGCGCCTATCGGACGGTCGTCGTCGGGACCGACGGCTCGGAGTCGTCCCTGCGCGCCGTCGCGCGCGCGGGTGCGCTGGCCGGGGCGTGCGGAGCGGCCCTGGTCATCGCCTGCGCCTACCTGCCCGGCGAGGACGACGACCGCGAGCTGGCCGCGGCGCAGGACGCGCTACGGGACGACGCGTACCAGGTGGTCGGGTCGCACCCCGCGGAGGACACCGTGCGCACGGCGCACGAGCGCGCGCTGAAGTCCGGTGCCGGCACGGTCCGCACCGTGGCCGTCCTGGGGTCCCCGGTCGAGACCCTGCTGGACGTCGTGCACCGCGAGAGGGCCGACCTGCTCGTCGTCGGCAACCGGGGGCTGGCCGGCATCAAGGGCCGGCTGCTCGGCTCGGTGCCGGCGGATGCCACCCGTCGCTCCGAGTGCGACGTGCTCGTCGTCCACACCACCGGCTGAGCCCGCCCCCCGGCATGGACGAACCGGGAGCCGACCCGGCAGCGGATGCCCGGGAAGCGCTGGATCGGCTGCTGCTCGGCGGTCCCCGGCGCTACACCCGCCTGCAGGTGGCCGAGCTGGCCGGGATGCTGCCGGAGCGCACCCAGCGGCTCTGGCGGGCGCTCGGCTTCCCCGACGCCGCGGACGACGACCCGGCGTTCACCGACGCCGACGTCGAGGCGCTGGACGTGCTGTCGAGGCTCATCGACTCCGGCTTCGTCGGACCGGAGACCGAGGCCTCGATCGCGCGGGCGATTGGGCAGTCGCTGTCCCGGCTCGCCGACTGGCAGACCGACATGCTCGCCGACGTGCTGACGCGGGGGGTCGCGGAGGGGGATCGCAAGCCCGCCTCGGCGGACGACGCGGTGGAGGCCGCCCGGGTCCTCCTGCCCCGCCTGCGGCACGTGCAGAACTACGTCTGGCGTCGCCACCTCGCGGCGAACGCGGACCGGCTGCTGGCCGCGACCGGCCCGGGCGACCGCCGTGAGCTCGCCGTGGGCTTCGCCGACCTGGTCGGCTACACGTCCCGCAGCCGCGGCATGGGCGGCCGCGAACTGGGCGCCATGGTGGAGGACTTCGAGAGCATCGCGGCCGAGGTCATCGCCCGCCATCACGGTCGCGTCGTGAAGACGGTCGGGGACGGCGTCCTCTTCACCGCCGCGGGTGCCGTGGATGCGGTCGAGATCGGGTTGCAGCTCCCGGAGGCGTGGGACGCCGAGGAGCGTCCGCCGCTGCGGGTCGGTGCCGCCTACGGTGCGGTGCTGACCCGCCTCGGTGACGTGTACTCGCCGGTGGTCAACCTGGCCAGCCGGCTGACGTCGCTGGCCCGCCCGGGGACGACGCTCGTGGACCGTGAGCTGGCCCAGCGGCTGCGCGGCCTGTCCGACTACCGGGTGCGGCCGCTGCGGCGTGTGTCGGTGCGCGGCTACGACCACCTGCAGCCGTGGCTCGTCCGTCGCCGGCCGGCCGGCGAGGACGACATCGCCTTCGAAGCCATGCTGGACGAGCTGGCCGACGACGTCCTGGGCGAGCCCGAGGACGGGGACACCCCCGCGAGTTGATCATCGGACGCCTGCACGATCTCGCGGCGCGTCGCACCGTGTCGCGGCACCACGACGATGATCAACAAGCGGATGGCACCCTCAGCACAGTGAGCGCAACCCTCGTCGCCCGCGGTCTCGCGGCCGGCCACGGCGCCCGTGTCCTCTTCTCCGGCCTGGATCTCGTCGTCGCCCCGGGCGACGTCGTTGGTCTGGTCGGGGTCAACGGCGCGGGCAAGTCCACCCTGCTGCGCACCCTGGCGGGCGAGCTGCCGGCCGAGGCCGGGTCGATCGCCCTCAGCCCGCCGACCGCGACGCTGGGCTACCTGCCGCAGGAGCACGAACGACGGCCGGGGGAGACGGTGCTGGCCGCGCTGGCCAGGCGCACGGGCGTGGCGGCGGCGCAGGCGAGCCTGGACCGGGTGACCGAGGAGCTCACCGCCGGCATCGACGGCGCCGACGACGCGTACGGGGACGCGCTGGAACGGTGGCTGGCGCTCGGGGGCGCCGACCTCGAGGAGCGGGCGGCGGAGGTCGTCGCCGGGATCGCTCCCGGGGTACCGCTCGACACCCCGATGACCGGGCTCTCCGGCGGCCAGGCCGCCCGGGTCGGGCTCGCCAGGCTGCTGCTGTCCCGCTACGACGTCCTCCTGCTCGACGAGCCGACCAACGACCTGGACCTCGAGGGGCTGGAGCAGCTCGAGCGCTTCGTGGCCGGATCGCGGGCGGGCATCGTCGTCGTCAGCCACGACCGCGAGTTCCTCGCCCGGACGGTGAGCCGCGTCGTGGAGCTGGACCTCCCCCAGCAGCTGGTCCGGGTGCACGACGGCGGCTACGACGCCTATCTCGTCGAGCGCGAGGTCGCCCGGCGGCACGCCCGCGAGGAGTACGAGGAGTTCGCGGAGACGAAGGCGGACCTCGAGGGCCGGGCCCGCATGCAGCGCAACTGGATGGCCAAGGGCGTCCGCGACTCGATCAAGAAGTCCAGCGACGGTGACAAGCACATCAAGGCGAAGAACCGGGCGTCCTCGGAGAAGCAGGCCGCGAAGGCCCGGCAGACCGACCGCCGGATCGAGCGGCTGGAGGTGGTCGAGGAGCCCCGCAAGGAGTGGGAGCTGCGCATGGAGATCGCCGCCGCCCCCCGCGCCGGCGCGGTGGTGGGGACGCTGCGCGGCGCGGTCGTCCGCCGCGGCGAGTTCCGGCTGGGGCCGGTAGACCTGCAGGTCGACTGGGGGGACCGGATCGCCATCACCGGCGCCAACGGGTCCGGCAAGTCGACGCTGCTGGCCGCGCTGCTCGGGCGGCTGCCGGTCGACGAGGGGGCGGCGTCCCTCGGTCCGTCGGTGCGGATCGGCGAGATCGACCAGGCCCGAGGCCGGTTCTTCGGCCCGGAGCAGCTCCTGGACGCGTTCGGGACCGAGGTGCCCGACTGGCCGACGGCGGAGGTGCGGACCCTGCTCGCCAAGTTCGGGCTCACCGCCGACCACGTGCTGCGACCGGCCGAGACGCTCTCGCCCGGTGAGCGCACCCGGGCGGCCCTGGCGCTCCTGCAGGCGCGGGGGGTCAACGTGCTGGTCCTCGACGAGCCCACCAACCACCTCGACCTGGCGGCCATCGAGCAGCTCGAGGAGGCCCTCGACGGCTACGCCGGCACGCTCCTGCTGGTCACCCACGACCGCCGGATGCTCGAGGCGGTCGCGACCACCCGCCGGCTGGAGGTGTCCGAGGGGCAGGTCACCGAGCGCTGAGCCGGCTCACTGGGAGGCGAGCTCGTCCGCGATCCCGACCGTGTCCATGCCCGACCACGTCTGCCCCACGTGGTGGGCGAGCACCATCAGGTCGCGCAGCTGGCCGCTGCGGTCGCGGATGTGGTCGACGAGGAGCGCCTCGCCGCTGAAGCCGAGGTCGGTGAACAGGGCGAGCACGGCGGTCTGCTCGGCGACGACCTCCACCACGAGCTTGGTCAGGCCCGTGACGACGGCCTCCACGAGCGCGCGGCGCGCCAGCTCCCGGCCGAGCCCCTGACCCCGCCGGGACGGCGAGACCGCCAGCCGCACCTCGCCGACGTGGTCGGACCAGCCGGGCAGCGGCCGGACGGCAACGTAGCCGGTCACCTCGCCGTCGTCGTCCACCGCCACCCAGCGCCCGCCCGCGGTGGTCCACGACCGCACCGTCTCCGGGTCGGTCACGTCCTCCTTGATGAAGGTCAGGTCGCCCTCGGGCAGGTTCGAGAAGAACCGGACGACGGCGTCGCAGTGTTCGGGAGCGAGTTCGACCACGGACATCTCAGGCTCCCTGGCTCACGGTGGTGGCGGTGGTGTCGTCGGCCCCGAGGGCGTCGCTGCGGCGGCGGACGAAGTCGATGATCTTCGGCACCGTGGTCTTCGCCGCGGTGCGCCCGACGACCAGCCCCATGTGCCCGGCGTCCAGGACCAGCTCGTGCTTGTCCTCGGACCCGACCAGGTCGATCAGGGGAGCGGTGGCCTCCGCCGGCACGATGTGGTCGCGTCCGCCCCGGACGGTCAGGAACGGGACGGTGATGTCGCTCAGGTGGACGACGTCGCCGGCGACGGTCAGCCGGTCGGTCATCATCCCGTTGTCGTGGACCAGCATCTGCACCGTCTCGCGCGCGGCCGCGCCGGGGAAGGGCACGTGGTCGTCCGACCAGCCGGTCATCGCCTGGTAGGAGGCCACGTACTCGTCGTTCCAGAGCCGCTCCCACAGGTTGACGTACCGGGTCACCTCGCCGGTGGGGGTGAGCGTCCGGAACCCCTGGACGACGAACGACGGGGGCACGTTCCCGTCGGACCCGAGCACGGCGTCGACCGTCATGCCGCCCACCGTGAAGATGTCGGCCAGCGGCCCCATGTGCCGGAAGTCCACGGGGGTGGCCAGGACGGTCAGGCTGCGCAGCGGGGCGTCGGGATGGTGCGCCGCGTAGAGCAGCGTGAGGTTCCCGCCGAAGCAGTAGCCGAACAGGTTGACCTCCTCGGCGCCGGAGAGCTCGAGGATGCGGTCCACCGCCGCGGGGATGTAGTCGTCGACGTAGTCCTCGAGGCGGTTGCCGGCGTCCCGCTCGTCGGGCTCGCCCCAGTCGAGCATGTAGACGTCGAAGCCCGCCTCGACCAGCGCCTCGATGAAGCTGCTGCCGGGCCGGAGGTCGAGGATGTAGCTGCGGCTGACCAGGCTGAAGACGATGAGCAGCGGTGGACCGTACCGCACCTTCTCGCTGCGGTAGTGCCAGAGCTGGCACCGGCCGCGCTCCCAGACGACGTCCTTCGGCGAGAGCCCCACCCCCGGCCGGTCGAGCCCGCTGACCAGCTTGATGCCGTTACGGGCGCGGAGGGCGTTGCGTTCGACGTCGCGCCGGACGCGGTCCAGGACCGCCTGCGGGCTGGGCACCGTCGGCATCGGGATCCTCCGTCGAAGTGGGGCGGGCCGGGCGGGCGGCGCGGCGCTGCTCGGCCTCCAGTTGCAGGCTCAGCCGCCGGACCTCGCGGTCCAGCGACCCGATCTGGGCGCGGAGCCGGCTGACGTCGCTCCCGGCCGGCAGGTTGATCAGGTGCCACGCCCGCGCGGTGAGGCCACGGGCCGATTCCTTCGCGAGCGTCTGGGCGCGGCGCACCAGCGCGGCGCCGACGTGGAATCCCTCCGTCCGCACCAGGTTCTCCGCCCGCGGCGTGACGGCCCGCTCCGCCGCGTCGAAGGCCTGCCGCCACAGCGGCGGGTCCGGCGGCTTCGGCTTGTCCGGCTTGGGCTTCTCCGGTGTGGATTCGCTCATCGCCTGCCCACCTCCTCCGGCACCTCGACGGCGCGGCGCAGGATCTTGCCGGTGGGGCCCTTGGGCAGGGCGTCGACCAGCCAGAGCTGCCGGGGGTATTTGTAGGCAGCCACCCGCTCCTTCACGAAGTCGCGCAGCTCGTCCACCTCGGCGCTCGCCCCCGGCTTGAGCGCCACCGCCGCCGCGACCTCCTCGCCGAGCTCGGGGTGGGCGATCCCGATGCACGCGGCCTCGGCGACGGCCGGGTGCTCGTAGAGCGCCTCCTCGATCTCCCGCGGGTAGACGTTGTAGCCGCCGCGGATGATCATCTCCTTCTTGCGGTCCACGATGAAGAAGTAGCCGTCGTCGTCCTGGCGGGCAAGGTCCCCGGTCCGGAACCAGCCGTCCGGGATGGCTTTCTCCGTGTCCTCCGGCTTCTGCCAGTACCCCTGCATGACGTTCGCGCCGCGGATAGCGATCTCGCCGACGTCGCCGGGCCGGACGTCCTTGCCGTCGTCGTCGACCAGGCGCATCTCCACGCCGGCGATCGGCGTGCCGATGGAACCGGGCTTGCGCTCGGCGTGCGGGTGGTTGAACGAGGCCACCGGGGAGGTCTCGCTGAGCCCGTACCCCTCGAGGATGATGCAGCCGAACTTCTCCTCGAACGACCGCATGACCTCCACGGGCATCGCCGAGCCGCCGGAGACGCACAGCCGCAGGCTCGAGACGTCCGGCCGGCCGGCGTCGGGGGAGTGCAGCATCGCGGAGAACATCGTGGGGACGCCCTCGAAGATCGTGACCTTGTCGCGCTCGATGACCGACAGCGCCTTCGTGCCGTCGAAGCGGGGGATCAGCGTCAGCGTGGACCCGCGGAGGACCGTGGTGTTGAGGCCGCAGGTGAGCCCGAACACGTGGAACAGCGGGAGGCAGCCCATGATCACGTCGTCGGGCGAGTTCTCCAGCAGGGTCTCGGCGGTGGTGCGCGCGTTGCCGGCCAGGTTCGCGTGGGTCAGCTCGGCGCCCTTCGGCTGCCCCGTCGTCCCGGACGTGTAGAGGATGACCGCCAGGTCGTCGTCGGCCCGCTCCACCGCACCGTCCAGGGCCTCGCCGCCCATCAGCTCCTCCGGCAGCGCCGGGGACACGGTCACCGCGTCGATCCCGACGGTGCCCGCCGCCTCCACCACGGCGTCGGCCGAGGACGCCAGCGCGACGACGATGCGGGCCCCGGAGTCGCGCAGGTAGTACTCCACCTCGCGGGCCTTGAGCAGCGGGTTCATCGGGACCACCGCGGCACCGGCCAGCAGTGCCCCGTAGAAGACGACCGGGAACGACGGGACGTTGGGCAGCACCATGCCGACGCGGTCACCCGGCTGCACGCCGCGCGCCCCCAGGCCGGCGGCCACCTTCAGTGCCGCGTCGCGGAACTCGCCGAAGGTGAGGACGGCGTCGTCCATCCGTATCGCGGGATGGGACTCGTCCCGCGCGGCGGTGTCGAGCAGGTTCTTTCCGAGGTTGCTCACGATCGGGTCCTCACCGTCGGCGCTGGTCAGGCGGGCCTACCCGCCCGGACGGTGACCTACCCCACGTCTTGGCTACGGTCCTCGGAACGACCGGCCATTGATGAACCGACGAAGGGGAGCCACCGGTGAGTGACAGCACGATCCTGGACATGTTCCGGCTGGACGGACGCGTGGCGGTGGTGACCGGGGCGTCCTCGGGGCTGGGGGTCGTGTTCGCTCGCGCCCTCGCCGAGGCCGGGGCCGACGTCGTGCTCGGCGCCCGGCGCGTGGAGCGGCTCGCCGACACGGAGAAGGCGGTGGAGACCGCCGGCCGCCGGGCGCTGTCGGTGCGCACGGACGTGGCGCTGCCCGAGGACTGCCAGGCGCTCGTCGACGCGGCGATGGCGGAGTTCGGCCGGGTCGACATCCTGGTGAACAACGCGGGTGTCGGGACGGCGGCCCCGGCGACCCGGGAGACCCCCGAGCAGTTCCGGCAGGTCATCGACATCAACCTCAACGGCTGCTACTGGATGGCCCAGGCGTGCGGGCGGGTCATGCAGCCGGGCAGTTCGATCGTGAACATCTCCAGCGTGCTGGGGCTGACGACGGCGGGACTCCCGCAGGCGGCGTACGCGGCGAGCAAGGCCGGCTTGATCGGGCTGACCCGCGACCTGGCTCAGCAGTGGACCGGCCGCAAGGGCATCCGGGTGAACGCGCTGGCGCCGGGCTTCTTCGAATCCGAGATGACCGACACCTACCCGGAGGGCTACCTGGACTCGCAGATGCCCCGCGTCCTCGTCGGCCGGAAGGGCGACCCGATGGAACTGGCGGCTGCGCTGCTGTTCCTCGTCAGCGACGCCGGCGGGTACGTGACCGGCACGACCCTGCCCGTCGAAGGCGGGATGCTGACCAGCTGATCGCGGTCGGTGTGGTCCGGAAGGGTGCCCCCGGCAGGATTCGAACCTGCGCCCCTGCCTCCGGAGGGCAGTGCTCTATCCCCTGAGCTACGGGGGCTTCCCGGTCGTGCTCAGGCAGGTTATCAGTCAGCGGACCCCGGCCCGACGGCGGTGCGTCAGGGCGCGGGCAGGGGGGTGCCGCCCCGCTCGGTGAGCAGGTCGGTCATGGTCGTGGTCTCGGCCGTCTGGGTGTCCGCGATCGTGGCGGCCAGCCTGCGGACCGCCGCAACGTCGGCGTGCTCCGCCGCGTACTCGGCCATCTCCAGGCCGCCCTGGTGGTGCCGGATCATCAGCCGCAGGAACTCCACGTCGAAGGCCGTCCCGGACAGCTCGCGCAGCCCGGCGAGCTCCTCCTCGGTCGCCATCCCCGGCATCAGCGTGCCCTCGCCCATGTCCATGCCGCCCATGTCCATCGAGTGGCCGGCGTGCCCGCCGTCGTCGGTCATCCAGGCCATGACCTCGCCGCCGGACTGCGGCAGGTCCCAGAGGGAGAGCCAGCCCTCCATGCGGCCGGCCTGGTTGGTCTGGATCGAGGAGATGTCGAACGCGAGCGGCCGGATCTCCGGGTCCTCGCTGCGCTCCAGGGCGACGTTGGCCATCTCGACGCCCTGCAGGTGGTGCCGCGACATGTCCCGGGCGAAGCCGGCGTCGACCGAGTCCGCGCCCGGGACGGTCTCCCGGCCGATGCCGAACGCCACCGCCAGCCCGCCGCCGAGCAGCACCAGCCCGACGGCGATGACCGCGAGCAGGACGGTCCGGAGGGGGCCCCGGCTCCCGGTCGCTGCGGGCACGTCGTCCCCCGGAGGTTGCGCGGCGATCAGGGCGCCGGGGTCCCGGGCTCGCCCGCGAGCGGCGGGTCGGCGATGAAGTCGGGCCGCTCGCAGCTGGCGCCGACCTCGGGGTGCTCGTCGGGGTTGCGGGTCAGGAAGTCCGCGAACTGCTCGATCCTCGGGTCGTCGACCGAGTCCACCTTCAGCTGGTGGCCCCACGACTGGAGGCTCACGGGGGAGTCCAGGCCGACGTAGGGCGAGAGCATGCGGCCCGTCTCGCCGTCGACGAGCGCGGCCAGCTTCTCGATGTCGGCGGCCGAGACCTCGTCGGGGTTGTAGGTGATCCAGACGGCGCCGTGCTCGAGGCTGTGGACGGCGTTCTCGTGCCGGATGTCGACGTCGTAGACGGTGCCGGTGCAGTCGGCCCAGACGGGGTCGTGCTCCCCGCCGATCGGGGGCGACTCGGCGTAGGCCACCGTGGTGGCCACGTGCTGGCCCGCCTCGTACTCCTTCGACGTGATGCCGGCGATCTCGTCGACCGACTCGATCCGGTTCGCGTTGGCCTCGTTGACCTTGACCACCGCGTAGCCGATGACCGCGACGGCGAAGACGACGACGGCCACCGCGGCCGCGATGAGCCCCCACGGCCGCTGCGGTGCGACCACGTTGGCCGGTGGCCGGGTGCGCCCGCCCTTGCCGCCGCTCTTCGGGCGGGTCACGTCGGACGTCCGGTCCTTGGCCAAGGCCTCTCCTCTTGCTGGCGGGCTCCCTCGGTACAGGGGTGCCCGGTGCGGTGCTGCTGGCCGCCGAGTCTAGGTCGGCTCCCTGTGCGGATCCCGGACGCAGGGCCGACCGCCGGGGCGGGCCGCCGGGCGGGCGCAGGGCGGTCAGTACGCTTCCCCGGTGACACCCGAGCAGTTGCGCGACGTCGTCCGGACCGCTGTGAGCGGCGCCGTCGCACGCGGGACCCTTGCCGTCGAGGTGCCCGAGGACGTCGTCGTCGAGCGGCCCAAGAACCGCGCCCACGGCGACTACGCCACCAACATCGCGATGCGGCTGGCGAAGACGGCGGGCATCCCGCCGCGTGCCGTGGCCGAGGCCCTGGCCGAGGAACTGCGTGCGCAGCCCTCGATCGCCGCCGTCGACGTCGCCGGGCCGGGCTTCCTGAACATCACCCTCGCCGAGGGTGCGCTGGGGAGGATCGCGGTCCAGGCGGTGTCCGCCGGCGAGGACTACGGCCGCACCGACGCGCTGGCCGGGCAGCGGATCAACCTCGAGTTCGTGTCGGCCAACCCGACCGGGCCGGTGACCCTCGGGTCGACCCGGTGGGCCGCGGTCGGGGACGCGATCGCCCGGCTGCTGGAGGCCAGCGGCGCCGACGTGAGCCGCGAGTACTACGTCAACGACGCGGGGGCGCAGATCGAGCGGTTCGCCCGCAGTCTCCAGGCGGCCGCGCTCGGCCGGCCGATCCCGGAGGACGGCTACCAGGGCGACTACATCGAGCCGGTGGCGCAGCGGGTGCTCGCCGACACGCCGGGGCTGCTCGACATGCCCGAGCAGGAGCAGGTCGCCGTCTTCGCCGAGAAGGGCGTCGCGGCGATGGTCGCCGACATCCGCGCCACGCTCGAGGGCTTCGGAGCGCACTTCGACACCTTCTTCTCCGAGCGGAGCCTGCACGAGTCCGGTGCCCTGGAGAAGGCGCTCGCGACGCTGCGCGAGCAGGGGCACGTGTTCGAGCGCGACGGCGCCGTCTGGCTGCGGACGACCGACTTCGGCGACGACAAGGACCGCGTGCTGGTGAAGGCGGACGGCGAGCCGACCTACTTCGCCGCCGACTGCGCCTACTACCTCGACAAGCGGCGCCGCGGCTTCGACAAGGTCGTGATCCTGCTGGGCGCCGACCACTCCGGCTACGTCGGGCGGTACAAGGCGCTGGTGGCGGCGGCCGGGGACGACCCCGCGACCCACCTGGAGATCCAGATCGGTCAGCTGGTCAACCTGGTGCGCAACGGCGAGCCGGTGCGGATGAGCAAGCGGGCCGGCAACTTCGTGCTGCTCACCGACCTGGTCGAGGCGGTGGGCATCGACGCGGCCCGGTACGCCCTTGCCCGTGCGTCGGTCGACCAGCAGATCGACATCGATGCCGAGCTGTGGAGCCGGAAGACCAACGACAACCCGGTCTTCTACGTGCAGTACGCCCACGCCCGCATCTCTTCCGTGCTGCGCAACGCGGCCGAGCTGGGGCTGTCCCTCGGCGAGGCGGGCGACGTCGACGTCAGCCAGCTGGGGCACGAGCGGGAGAACGACCTGCTGCGGGCGATCGGGGAGTTCCCCCGCGTGCTCACCGCCGCCGCCGAGCTGCGCGCGCCCCATCGGGTCGCCCGCTACCTGGAGGAGCTGGCCGGCACGTACCACCGCTTCTACGACTCCTGCCGCGTCCTCCCACGCGGCGACGAGGTGGCCGGCCCGCAGACCACGGCCCGGCTGTGGGTGTGCGCGGCCACCGCCACGGTCCTGCACAACGGGCTGACCGTCCTCGGTGTGCACGCCCCGGAGCGGATGTGAGGGCGCACCCGGCGGGGCCGCTGCACGGGAACATCTCCCAGCCGACGGCAGCGGGCGCGCCTCCGGCCGACCTCGGCGCGCTCGACCCGCACGTCTGGCCGCGGTCGGCGGAGCGGATCGACGGCGAGCTGCACCTCGGCGGCCGGTCGGTCACCGAGCTGGCCCGCGCCCACGGCACGCCGCTGTTCGTCCTGGACGAGGACGACCTGCGTGGCCGGGCCGCGGACTTCACCGCCGCCTTCGACGGCGCCGACGTGCACTACGCCTCGAAGGCGTTCCTCTGCGGGCAGGTCGCCCGGTGGATGGCCGAGGACGGCCTGCACCTCGATGCCTGCAGCGGCAACGAGCTCAGCCTGGCGCTGGCCGCCGGGTTCCCCGCCGAGCGGATCGCGCTGCACGGCAACAACAAGTCGGTCGTGGAACTGAAGCTGGCGGTCGACGCCGGGATCGGGCACATCGTCGTCGACTCGTTCGACGAGATCGACCGCCTGCTACCCCTGGCGGAAGCCCGGGTGACGGCGGGCGGCTCGCCCGTCCCGGTGCTCATCCGGGCGACCGTCGGGATCGAGGCGCACACCCACGAGTTCATCGCCACCGCCCACGAGGACCAGAAGTTCGGGTTCTCGCTGGCCACCGGCGACGCGCTGACCGCGGCCGTCCGGATCACCCGTGAGCCGCACCTCGAGCTCACCGGGCTGCACAGCCACATCGGCTCCCAGATCTTCGACACGGCCGGCTTCGAGGCCGCGGCGCACCGGGTCGTCGGGCTGCTGGGCCAGCTCCGGCAGGCGACCGGCGAGGTGCTTCCCGAGCTGAACCTGGGCGGCGGGTTCGGTATCGCCTACCTGTCCGAGGACGACCCCGTGAGCCCGGCCGACGTGGCGGCGCGGCTGCAGAAGGTCGTCGCCGCGGAGTGCGCCGAGCTCGACCTGCCCGTGCCCCGGCTGGCGGTGGAGCCCGGCCGCGCGATCGCCGGCCCCGGGACGATCACCCTCTACGAGATCGGCACCATCAAGCCGGTCCGCCTGGGCGCCAGCGGCGCGCCCGGCACCCCGCTGGTGCGCAACTACGTCTCGGTCGACGGCGGGATGAGCGACAACATCCGCACCGCCCTCTACGACGCGAACTACACCTGCGTGCTGGCCAACCGCGGCTCCGACGCCCCGCCGGCCCTGTGCCGCGTGGTCGGCAAGCACTGCGAGAGCGGCGACATCCTCGTGCGCGACCTCTGGCTGCCCGCCGACGTCGCACCGGGTGACCTGCTCGCCGTCGCCGCCACCGGCGCCTACTGCTGGTCGATGGCCAGCAACTACAACTACCTGCTCAAGCCGCCGGTCGTCGCCGTGAAGGACGGCGCGGCGACCGAGATCGTGCGGCGGCAGACGCTGTCCGACGTCTTCGCCCTGGACGCCGTGCTCGCCGACGTGCCCGCCCCCTCGCCGGCGCCGTCCCAGCCGGCACCGGAGCACCCGGTGGGAGCCCGCTCATGACGAAGCCCCTGCGGGTCGCCCTGCTGGGCTGCGGCACCGTCGGCAGCCAGGTGCTCCGCCTGATCGCCGAGCAGGCCGACGACCTGACCGCCCGGATCGGCCGACCGGTCGAGGTGGCCGGGGTCGCCGTCCGCCGCCCCGACCACCACCCCGACGTCCCGGCGCACCTGCTCACCACCGACGCCCAGGCGCTGGTGACGCGGGAGGACGTGGACCTCGTCGTCGAGGTGATCGGCGGGATCGAGCCGGCCCGCACGCTGCTGCTCGCCGCCATCGGCGCGGGCAAGTCGGTGGTCAGCGCGAACAAGGCGCTGCTGGCCGACGACGGCGTCGCGCTGCACGCCGCCGCCGCCGAGGCCGGGGTGGACCTGTACTACGAGGCCGCCGTCGCCGGGGCGATCCCCTTGCTCCGGCCGCTGCGCGAGTCGCTGGCCGGCGACCAGATCCGCCGCGTCGTCGGCATCGTGAACGGCACGACCAACTACATCCTGTCCCGCATGGCCGAGACCGGCGCCGGGTTCGCCGAGGCGCTGGCGGAGGCGACCGACCTCGGCTACGCCGAGGCCGACCCGACGGCCGACGTCGACGGGTTCGACGCCGCGGCGAAGGCGGCGATCCTCGCGTCGCTGGCCTTCCACACCCCGGTCACCGCCGCCGACGTGCACCGCGAGGGCATCTCCTCGATCACGGCGACCGACGTCGCGCGGGCGGCCGAGATCGGCTGCACCGTCAAACTGCTGGCGATCTGCGAGCGCGTGGGGAACGGCACCACCGACACCGTCGCGGTCCGTGTGCACCCGGCGATGATCCCGACCACGCATCCCCTCGCCGCGGTCGGCGGTGCCTTCAACGCCGTCTTCGTCGAGGCCGAGGCGGCCGGTCAGCTGATGTTCTACGGCCAGGGCGCGGGCGGGGAGCCGACCGCCAGCGCCGTCCTGGGCGACCTGGTCGCCGTGGCCCGGAACCGGCTCGCGGGCGCGTCCGGCCAGGGCCCGACCGGGTACGCCAAGCTCGCCGTCCGGCCGATCGCCGAGACGCCGACCCGCTACCACGTGAGCCTCGACGTCGCCGACAAGCCGGGCGTGCTGGCCACGGTCGCGCAGGAGTTCGCGCGGCACGAGGTGAGCATCTCGACCGTCCGCCAGGACGGGCACGGCGACGCCGCCACGCTGGTGATCGTCACCCACAGCGCGCCCGACGCGGCGCTGTCGGCGACGATCGCGGCGCTGCGCGACATGGCGGCCGTCCGGGCCGTGACCAGCGTGCTGCGCGTGGAGGGACTCTCATGAGTGTGTCGCCGGTCTGGCCGGGGCTGATCGAGGCCTACCGGTCGCGGCTGCCGGTGAGCGACAGCACCCCGGTCGTCACGCTGCAGGAGGGCGCGACGCCGCTGCTGCCCGCTCCGGAGCTGTCCCGCCGCACCGGCTGCGAGGTCTACCTCAAGGTCGAGGGCGCCAACCCGACCGGGTCGTTCAAGGACCGCGGGATGACGATGGCGATCAGCAAGGCGGTCGAGGAGGGCTCGAAGGCCGTCATCTGCGCCTCGACCGGGAACACGAGCGCGAGCGCCGCGGCCTACGCCGCCCGCGCGGGGCTCACCTGTGCGGTGCTCGTCCCGCAGGGCAAGATCGCGATGGGCAAGCTCGCCCAGGCGCTGGTGCACGGGGCGCAGCTGCTGCAGGTCGACGGCAACTTCGACGACTGCCTGGCGCTGGCCAGCAAGCTGGCGATCGACTACCCGGTGAGCCTGGTCAACAGCGTCAACCAGTTCCGCATCGAGGGACAGAAGACGGCGTCGTTCGAGATCGTCGACGTCCTCGGCGACGCCCCGGACATCCACTGCCTGCCGGTCGGAAACGCCGGCAACATCACCGCCTACTGGCAGGGCTACCGCGAGTACTCCGGCGACGGGCTCGCCACGCGGACCCCGCGGATGTGGGGCTTCCAGGCGGCCGGCGCCGCGCCGATCGTGACCGGGCAGGTGGTCGAGAACCCGAGCACCATCGCCACCGCCATCCGCATCGGCAACCCCGCCTCGTGGACGAAGGCGCTCGCCGCGCGCGACGAGTCGGGCGGCCGCATCGACGCCGTCACCGACCGGGCCATCCTTACCGCCTACCGCCTCCTGGCCCGCAGCGAGGCGGTCTTCGTCGAGCCGGCGTCGGCGGCCTCCGTCGCCGGCCTGCTCCAGGTCGCCGCGGCCGGCGAGCTGGAGCCAGGGCAGCGGGTCGTCTGCACCGTCACCGGCAACGGGCTGAAGGACCCGGAGTGGGCCATCTCGGGTGCGCCGGCGCCGAGGACAATCCCGGTGGACGCCGCCGCGGCCGCCGCGCAGCTGGGCCTCTGACGGCGTGAGCGTGCTGTCCCGGACGGTCGCCAGCGTCCGCGTGCCCGCGACCAGCGCCAACCTCGGTCCGGCCTTCGACTGCGCGGGCCTGGCCCTGACCTGCCACGACGTCGTCGAGTTCGCCGTCGTCCCCGAGGGGCTGTCCGTCGAGGTGCGGGGTGTCGGCGCCGGTGACCTCCCCACCGACGAGACGCACCTCGTCGTCCGCGCCTTCCGGGCCGCGTGCGACGAGCTCGGCTGGACGCCGTCCGGCCTGCGCGTCGTCGCGGACAACGGGATCCCGCAGGGGCGGGGGATGGGCTCCTCGGCGGCCGCCGTCGTCGCCGGTGTGGTCGGTGCCTGGTCGCTCTGCCCGGGCGTCGAGTCCGTCGACGGCAACGCCGTCCTGCAGCTGGTCACCGCGCTGGAGGGACACCCGGACAACGTGGCGGCGTGCCTCTTCGGCGGAGCGACGCTGAGCTGGACGAGCGAGCGCGGCACGTTCGCCGACACGCTGCCGGTCTCTCCGGAGGTGCTGCCGGTGGTGCTCGTGCCCCAAGGAACGCTCTCGACGCACGCCGCCCGTCGCCTGCTGCCCGACGTCGTCCCGCACGCCGATGCCGCCTTCAACGCCAGCCGGGCCGCGCTGCTCGTGCACGCCCTCATCGGCGAGCCCGGGATGCTGCTGGAGGCGACCGAGGACCGGCTGCACCAGCGCCAGCGCACCGCCGCGATGCCCGAGACGCTGGCGCTGATCGACCGGTTGCGCGCCGAGGGGCATGCCGCCGTCGTCTCCGGGGCCGGGCCGAGCGTGCTGGTGCTGACGCGGCGGCATCCGGAGGACCGGGCGGTCGACCCCGCAGGCGCCGTCCGCGTGCGGGAGGTGGCGGATCTCACCCCGACGGGGTGGTCGGTCCTCCCACTCGAGGTGGACCTGCGCGGTGCCACGGTTTCCCGGCCTGTCCAGCAGGTATCGTCTTCGTAACGAGGAACACGCTGGAACAGACCGGTGTTGTCCAGGGCATGGGTCGCGTCTAGGCTCACGGCGTAGCCGCCCACTCGGGCGAGCCTCGCGCGGGGCCGAAGCAGACGATCTCTCTTCGCCGCTGATCCGCCTCGCAAATTCTCCACCCCGTTTCCTTTTGCGCCCCGCCTCCGGGCCGGGTCCGACAGGGACCGGGCACCCCCTGCGCTAATAGAGGCGCAGGTCACCGCAGGGAAGGACCTGTACGTGAGTGAATCCACCGACCTCGTCACGAGCGGCGCGCAGGACGCAGCCGGCCCGGGCGAGGCACCTGCCGCTTCTGGGACGGCGGGCAGCTCCCGCCGCCGCGGCAACGGTCTGTCCGGGATGCTGCTCCCCGAGCTGCAGCGACTGGCGGCCGAACTGGGCATCTCCGGCACCGGCAAGATGCGCAAGGGCGACCTCGTCGCCGCCATCTCCGACCGCCAGGTCGGCGGCTCGGCGAACGAGCGCCCCGTGCAGGACGCCCCGGTGTCCGGCGGGATCGCCGCGACGGCCGCGCCCCTCGAGGCCCCGATCAGCGGCGGCGCCGGCGGAGGCCCCGTGACCGAGCCCGCCCAGGACGCCGCCGACGGAACCGAGCGGCCGGCCTCCGGACGCCCCGCCGTCCGGTCGCGCCGCGGCGCCAGCCGGCCGGCCGGCTCCCCGGTCGTCGACTCCGCTCCCGCCGAGACCACGACCGCCCCCGCCACCGGCGACGGCAGCGACGCCGCACCGACCGAGGGCGAGCAGCGCACCGAGGGCGAGCAGCGCGGCGAGGGCGACCGCCCGCAG
>NZ_SPQL01000039.1 GCF_004570385.1 Blastococcus sp. CT_GayMR19
CGGTTGATCGCCTCGAGGTGTCGTTCGCGTTTCTCGGTGTTGCGGACGCCGAGGCCGTCGGTGGGGGCGAGGGTCAGCACGCCGACCTTGCCCTGGTGCAGGTTGCCCTTGACGTCGCAGGCGGCCTGTCCGACCTGGTCCATGGGGTAGACCTTGGACAGGGTGGGGTGGATCAGGCCGCGGTCGATGAGCCGGTTGGCTTCCCACGCCTCCTTGTAGTTGGCGAAGTGGCTGCCGATGATCCGTTTGAGGTTCATCCAGAGGTAGCGGTTGTCGAACTGGTGCAGATAGCCGGTGGTGGAGGCGCAGGTGACGATCGTGCCGCCCTTCTTGGCGACGTAGACGCTGGCGCCGAAGGTGTCCCGGCCGGGGTGTTCGAAGACGATGTCGGGGTCGTCGCCGCCGGTGAGCTGGCGGATCTTCTTGCCCAGGCGCTGCCATTCCCGGGGGTCCTGGGTGTCCTCGTCCTTCCAGAACGTGTAGCCCTCGGCGGAGCGGTCGATGACCAGTTCCGCGCCCATCGAGTGCACGATGGCGGCCTTCTCGGGGCTGCTGACGACGCACACCGGGATCGCGCCGCCGCCCAGCGCCATCTGGGTGGCGTAGGACCCCAGCCCGCCCGAGGCGCCCCAGATCAGCACGACGTCGCCCTGCTTCATGTTGGCGCCGTTGTGGGAGACCAGCTGCCGGTAGGCGGTGGAGTTGACCAGCCCGGGGGCGGCGGCCTCCTCCCAGGTGAGGTGGCCGGGCTTGGGCATCAGCTGGTTGCTCTTGACCAGCGCGAGCTCGGCCAGGCCGCCGAAGTTGGTCTCGAAGCCCCAGATCCGCTGCTGCGGGTCCATCATCGTGTCGTCGTGGCCGGCCGGGTCCTCGAGCTCGACGGAGAGGCAGTGGGCGACCACCTCGTCGCCCGGCTGCCACTTGTGCACCCCGGGGCCGACCCGCAGCACGACGCCGGCCAGGTCGGACCCGACGACGTGGTAGGGCAGGTCGTGCCGCTTGGCCAGGTCGTGCAGCCGGCCGTAGCGCTCCAGGAAGCCGAAGGTGGAGACGGGCTCGAAGATCGACGTCCAGACGGTGTTGTAGTTCACCGACGAGGCCATCACCGCCACGATCGCCTCACCCGGGCCCAGCTCCGGGGTCGGCACGTCCTGGATGTGCAGCGACTTGTTCGGGTCCTTGTCC